>NZ_BMNH01000009.1:0-73153 GCF_014646355.1 Nonomuraea cavernae | reverse complement strand
TCCTTGGTCATCCGCTGAGTGGCGAGCACGAGCAGCACACCGGCCGCCGGGCCGCGCGAGGCGATGTCGACCATCGCCTCGACGATCTCTTTGCCCCACTGCGACGTGACGTAGTAACGCGTCTCGTCCACGATGGTCAGCTCGACGTCCACGCCGAACTGACGGCACAACTCAGGGTTGAGTTTGGTCGAGCCGCCCGCCTCGTCGAGCAGGTCGAACACCCTCTCCATCTGGCCTTGCATGCGCAACAGATGCTCGAGCAGCCCCTTGGCGTTGCGCTTCTCCGCCGTGTGCGCGATCCGGCGCCACGGCCGGTGATCCCCGGCGCCCTTCCCGTCCCACAAGTGGATCTTCGGCGTGACCGCGAGCGCCGCAACGCCGATGATCCCGTTCACCGCGGCGGACTTGCCCGCCCTTGGCTCACCCGCGACCAGAAGCGACGCGTCGACCAGGCGCAGCCGCTCAGGCTGGCCGCGGCCGTTCACTCCGGCCGGCACGCCCTGCCAGAAGTCCATGGGTTCGGTACGGCCAAGCAGCGGCGAGGCGTACACCTTCAGGAAGGGATCGGACTTGGCGACGTACACGGCCAGCCTGCCCGCGTGCTCGTCGACCAGGTCGAACACCACCTGACTCTCACCGACGCCGAGCGCCGAAGCGAAGTCGGCCTCTTTGCCGAGCGCGTGACGGGCACGCTGACCGGGCGGCAGTTGCAGCACCGTCGACCAACCGGCGTCCTCCGTCAGCACCGGAGACGCGAGCTTCATGCCCTCGGCGCGGCCGAGCTTCGCATCGATCGCCGCCCGCACGACCACGCCCTCGGCGGGCGTCCGGCCCTTGCCGCCGGGCAGCTTGAACGGCATCGGCCGGTCGCTGATCCGCTTGCGCACCTCGACGGCCGTGCCGACCGTGGCCAGGGCGCCGAGCGTGAGCAGCGGCGTGGCCGGACTCCACAGCGCCACACCGGCCGCCGTCGACGCGAGGTAGCCGGCGCCCAGCATCCACGCCGTACGACGCCGCCGGGTACGGACCGACTCCCGGAACACGAGATCGTCGGTGCCCGCGTAGTCGTCGGCCCGGACCCACTTCCACGCGGTGGCCGCCATCCGGGAGGTTCCGGCGACGGGCGCGGCCACGGTCCGGTACGTGAACTTGAGAGTGCGTCGCCCGTACTTGCCCTGCCGTAGGGCGTGCAGCATGTGGCGGGCACGGCCGGGCCGCTTGCGCCAGAAGTCGGGCGAGGTCTGCGGACGCTGGAACGTGTCGGTCGCCATCACCGGGTCACCTCCACGAGCCCGCCGAGGTACGCCTGCAGCCGCCGGGCGCGGTCGGTGCCGACGTTGAGCCGGTCCTTGATCGTGCGGACGGTCGGCGGCTCACCCTCGACCACCTCGGCGAGGAAGTGAGCCACCGCCACCGGCCGGTAAGGCGCGTCCACGTCGGGCTCAGGTACAAGATCGGGCTGTACCTCGACGTCGACCACCGGGGCGTCGTCGACAGCCTCGACGTCCCGCTTCCCGGCGTCGGGAAGCGGCGTGACCTGCGCAGGTACAACGGGCTCGTGTACCTCGACCGGTTTACTTGAGTAAACCGGAGCTGCCCGCCGGATCAGCCCCATCAAGAGTTCGTAGCTGAGCACCAGCGCGACGGCCGGCCACGCGGCGACGATCGCACCGACCGGCCCGTGAGCCCACCCGTGCATGACGTTCGCCGCCAGGGTGGCGAGGATGCCGAGAGCGAGTGTGAAGTACGCCAGCTTGGGCGCGGGCAGGTCGCGGCGGGCAGCGTCGAGCAGGACCATGGACGACGCGAAGATAAGCCCGTCGATCGTGAGCGGCACCAAGACCGCGGTGAACCCGGACTCGCCGTTGGCGATGACGACCTCGTAGGCGTGCCTGTAGGACACGACCGCGGCGACCCCCGCGAGGAGGATCACCACGGCCGCGGTCAGGAAACGGATCACGCCGACTCCCCGGCGATGGGGTAGCACTCGACGCAGGCCACGTCCGGGCACTGGCCGTCGTGGCTGAACGGCAGCACGACCGGCTTCCACCCGCCGCGCGCCTGCCGGACCAGGTCGAGGATGGTTTCGGCGATCTTCTGCGCCTCGTCGAGCGTGGCCGCCGCGTGCGTCGTGTCGTTGACGCCGAGCGTGACGCGCGGCTCCTTCTCCCGGTAGTTCCGGTCGAGGCTGACGGACAGCTCCTGCGGCGCGAACCGCGTCGGGTACGAGACGGGGACCGCCTCCATCGTCAGCAACGGCACGCGCTCGCTGTGGCCGAAGTGGACGCGGTCGGCCGGGTCGTCGCTGGTGACGTGGGAGTCCGACGCGATGCACCACGCCGGGCACGGGTCCTCGCTGACCCACGCGGCGGGCAGGGGCTCACCGGCCTTCCTCGCGGCGTCCTCGGTGGCGTGGGCGCGCATCTCGCTCTGCCACCGCATGATGTACAGATCGGCGGCCTCGCGGCCGGCCTTCTCGGCGTGCTCCCGGATGTACACCGAGGGCTGTGTGTCGCGCTCGGGTGTGGTTGGGTTGGACACAGGTCTCTCCCTGGGTGATCAGGTGATGGGACTAGGGAGGGCCCGGTGTGCAACCACCGGGCCTTCCCGCTTTCAGAGGCCGATGCGGGTCTGCGCCTCGGTGACGTCCGCCCAGTACTGCTCGCGGATCGCGGGCGTCTGGTCGGCGAGGAACGCGTCCCGGATGTCGGTCCGGGTGCCGAGGAGCTTGGCGAGCGCCACCAAGATGACGTCGGTGTTGGTGTGGGGGGTGGCGGTCATTTCGGCTCCTCGCGATCGGCTAACTAAGCTTTATCTTGCCCTTCGCACTCGCCATCGCGATCGCCATTCTGGGGGCCGCGGGCGTGGTCCCGGCCGACCGCATCGCCGAGCCGTTCTTCCTGGGCGAGCTCGGTCTCGACGGGCGGCTCAGGCCCGTTCGCGGCGTGCTCCCGTCGGTGCTCAGCGCGGCCGAGCAGGGTGACATCACCGTGGTGATCCCGTCGGCCAACGCGGCGGAGGCGGCACTGGTGCCAGGGGTGACGGTGGTGCCCATGGCCGACCTGCGTCAGCTCGTGGAGTGGCTGCGCACGGGCGACGAGCCGCCCGACCTCGAAGCCTCCCAGCCCAGGGAGCCGTCGCCGTCGATCATCCGTCCCGCGCTCGACCTGTCCGACGTGGTCGGCCAGCCGGTGGCGCGGCGCTCGCTCGAGATCTGCGCCGCCGGAGGCCACAACCTCTGGATGGTCGGGCCACCGGGCACGGGCAAGACCCTGCTGGCCGAACGCCTGCCGACCCTCCTGCCCGACCTCGACCTCGACCACGCGCTGGAGGTGACGGCCATCCACTCCGTCGCGGGCATCCTCCCGCCCGACAGCCCCATGATGAGCAGGCCGCCCTTCGTCGCCCCGCACCACACGGCCACGGCCGCGGCCATCATCGGCGGTGGCAGCGGCGTCGTGCGGCCGGGCGCGGTGTCCCTGGCGCACAGGGGCGTCCTCTTCATGGACGAGGCGCCCGAGTGTCCGAGGCATGTGCTCGACTCGCTTCGCCAGCCGCTGGAGTCCGGACGGGTGACGGTGTCGCGGGTGGCCGGCTCCGTCACGTTCCCGGCCAGGTTCATGCTGGTGCTGGCCGCCAATCCCTGTCCATGCGCCCAGCCCCAGGACCAGAGCGAGGGCTGCCGCTGCACGCCGACCGTGAGGCGCCGTTATCTGGGCAGGCTCTCCGGGCCCCTCCTCGACCGCATCGACATGAAGGTCACCGTGGCCCGCTCGTCCAGGCGCGAGCTGATGGCCGACCGCCAGTTCGTCGAGTCGAGCGAGACCGTTGCCCTGCGGGTCCTCATGGCCAGGGAGCGCGCCGCCAAACGACTGTCCGCCACTCCCTGGCGTACTAACGCGGAGATCCCGTCCGCCGCCCTCCACGCGGACCTCCGCCCGTCCACCCAGGCGATGAGACCGCTGACGGCCTGCCTCGACTCGGGCGCCCTCAGCGCTCGCGGGCTCGACCGCGTGCTCAGAGTCGCCTGGACCCTCGCCGATCTGGCCGGCCACGACCAGCCTCGGCAGGACGAGACCTCGACCGCCCTCGCCCTCTGGTTGGGAACGAACACATGATCGTCACAGTCCCGTGTCCCCTGTTCTTCGGAGAGCCGCGATGAGCGGCGCCGAGATCGAAGCCAGGGCCGCTCTCATGCGAGCCGCCGACGTCGGTGACACGACCATGGGCCGCCTCGTGGCATGCCGCGGCGCGGCCGGCGCCGTCGAGGCGATCGCCGCCGGGGCGCTCCCGGCCGACTTCGTCGCCGACGAGGGACGACAGGAACGTTCCCCCGACCTCGGCCAACGGCTCGGCGTCTGGCAGGCCCGCCTTACGGCGGCCGACCCCGCGGCCGATCTCGCCGCCGGAGAGCGGGCGGGAGCCAGGCTCATCGTGCCGGGGAGCCCCGAGTGGCCGACCCAGCTCGACCAGTTGGGCGCCGGGCGTCCCCTCGGATTGTGGCTCCATGGCTCGGCCGACCTGCGCTTCTCCTGCCTGCGATCCGTGTCCGTGGTCGGCGCCAGGGCCGCGAGCCCGTACGGCGCGCATGTGGCCGCGGAGTTCGGTGTCGGTCTCGGCGAGGCGGGATGGACCGTGGTCTCGGGCGGCGCGTTCGGCATCGACGGCGCGGCTCACCGAGGCGCCCTGGCCTCCGAATCCCCCACGGTGGTGGTGCTCGCCTGCGGTGTTGACATCGTCTACCCGAGCGCGCATCACTCGCTGTTCGCCGCGGTCCGCGAGCAGGGGGTGATCATCAGCGAATGCCCTCCGGGGGTCCATCCCACCCGTGCCCGCTTCCTCATCCGCAACCGCCTGATCGCCGCCCTGTCACGAGGCACGGTCGTCGTGGAGGCGGCGCTGCGCAGCGGCGCCCTCAACACGGCCTCCCACGCCCTCACGCTGAACCGCCATCTGGCCGCCGTCCCCGGGCCTGTCACCTCCGAGACGTCCGCAGGCTGCCACCGGTTGCTCCGCGAACGCAAGGCCACCTGTGTCACCACTCCCGAGGAGATGATCGACCTGGTGGGTGTGATCGGCGGTGACCTCGCCCCGCATCCCCGCTGTCCCGCGGTCCCGCGCGACAGGCTCAACGAGGCCACCCGCAAGGTTCTCGACGCCATTCCCAGCCGTGGTGGAGCAGGTCCTGCCTCGATCGCGCTGGCCGCCGGTCTCTCGCTGGACACCACCCTGAGCTCGCTCGGGGGCCTGGCGGCTGCCGGTTACATCGAACGCGTGGAAAAGGGCTGGCGTCTTCGCCGAGCGGTGCCCACGGCCTATCGGAAGGCCGACACCCTGCCGGATCCGGTCGACTCGTCAGGCGCCGACGCCTTTGGCGAGGTGGCGCTCTTCCCGATCAGCTCTCCGGAGGCGTGAGCAGAGGTGGTCATGCGGCGGATGGTGACGCGGAGAGCGGTGAGGATCATGATAAAATGTGTTCAGGTGTGGTTGACATTGCCGGTGGATGCGTCGAATCAAGGGCCTTGGTCCGCTCCATCCGGGTTCGCCTCGGAGTTCAGCTGGTCGCCAGCTCGCTTACCGACAGTCGCCCCCCATGCCCGTCCGTGGCTCCCGACGCTGTGCTGATCCGGCGAGGGTTCCAAGGCAGAGGGCGCTGATGTGCTCGTGTCGGGCGTATGACGGTTCTCGTCGAATATTCAGAAAAGTCTGGTGGTCGACTGGTGCAGGGTCCACTTATGGACATCAATGATTTTCCCCGACAGATCGCTCGCACTCAGCGGTTCTCCCTCGGCGTTCCGCGCGCCTTCACCCTGTCTCCCGACGGCCGGCGAGTGCTCTTCCTCCGCACACGCGGAGGCGAGGATCGTACGAGCTGCCTGTGGTTGCTGGAGGGCGACCAGGAGTTGCTGCTCGTCGCCCCGGAGAAGCTCGGTGTGGCCGGGACGGTGCCCGAGGAGGAGAGGATCCGCAGGGAACGAGCACGCGAGCGGGCGACGGGCGTCGTCGCCTACGCCACCGACGCCGAGATGCGCACCGCCTTCTTCGCCATGGACGGCCGGTTGTGGGCGGTGGACACGGCAGGAGGCGACCCGCGGCTGGTGCCCACGGCAGGGCCGGTCATCGACCCTCGTCCCGACCCCACAGGAAGCCGGGTCGCTTACGTGACAGGCGGTGCCCTGCACGTCGTGGAGCTTGCCGATGGCGGCGATCGACTGCTGGCCTCACCGGACAATGCGGAGGTGGTCTGGGGGCTCGCCGAGCACGTGGCGGCCGAGTCCATGGGCCGCATGCGCGGCCACTGGTGGTCCCCCGACGGCACCCGGCTGCTGGCCGCCCGGGTCGACACGACGCCCGTGCAGCGGTGGTGGATCGCAGATCCGGCCAACCCGTCCCGGCCACCCCGCGAGATCGCCTACCCGGCCGCCGGCACCGCCAACGCCGACGTTTCGCTGCACGTGCTCGGCCTCGACGGGCGAGCCGTGGCGCTCGACTGGGATCGGAAGGCGTACGAGTACGTGGCCACCGCAGGCTGGGACGCGCACGGTCCACTCGTCAGCGTCCAGAGCCGCGACCAGCGCACCCTGCTGGTGCTGGCGGCCGATCCGGACACCGGTGAGACGACCCTCCTGCATGAGCAGCGCGACCCCGCCTGGGTCGAGCTGATCGCGGGCACCCCCGCGCGGACGGCGTCCGGCGCGCTCGTGCACACCACCGACCTCGACGACACGCGGCGCCTGCTGGTGGCCGGCCGACCGGTCACCCCCGAGGGGCTGCAGATTCGTGAAGTCCTCGACGTGGCAGGCGAGTCCGTGCTCTTCACCGCCAACGACGAGCCCACCGAGAGCCACCTGTGGGCCTACGACCCGGAGCACGGGCCGGTCCGCTTGAGCGACGGCCCGGGCCTGCACACCGGCCACCGCGCGGGTGACACCTTGTTGATCGCCTCTCACACCGAGGATGGTCATGCCTTCCGCGTGTCGCGAGTCGGGCCGTCTGATGCCCGCACCACCGCCTCGCCTACCCAGGCTGATCACGCAGCTGGAGGGTCGCGGAGCGGGCGCCGGTTCAGGGAGATCGCGTCGCTGGGTGCGGAGCCGCTGCTGCTACCACGCGTCACCTGGCTGCGCGCGGGCGAGCGAGAGATCCGCACGGCACTGGTGCTGCCGTCCTGGCACCGGCCCGGTGGTGATCCGCTGCCGGTGCTGATGGCTCCGTACGCCGGGCCGGGCATGCTGCTGGCGATCCGGGCCCGGCACTGGTGGCAGTGCGAGGCGCAGTGGTTCGCCGAAGCGGGCTTCGCGGTGGTGATCGCCGATGGGCGCGGCACTCCGGGACGCGGTCCCGCCTGGGAGAAGGCCGTCCATCGTGACACCCTCACCGCACCGCTGGAAGACCAGGTGGCGGCCTTGCGCGCCGCCGCCGGGCACTGCCCCGACCTCGACCTGGGTCGGGTGGGCATCCGCGGGTGGAGCTACGGCGGCACTCTGGCCGCGGCAGCGGTGCTGCGGATGCCAGAGGTGTTCCACGCCGGGGTGTCGGGCGCGGCACCGAGCGACCAGCGACTGTACGACACCCACTGGAAGGAGCGGTTCCTCGGTCACCCGGACGAGGAGCCGGAGAACTACGAGCACTCCTCGCCGATCGGCGACGCGGCCCGGCTGCGCCGTCCGTTGCTGCTGGTGCACGGCTTGGCCGACGACAACGTGGTGGCCGCGCACACGCTCCGGATGTCGGCCGCTCTCCTCGCCGCCGGTCGTCCGCACCAGGTGCTGCCGTTGTCCGGGGCCACCCACATGCCGACTGCGGAAGCGGCCGTGGAGGGGCTGCTCCGGCACCAGCTGCAGTTCCTGCGTGAGGCGTTGAAGGTTCCGGCCACCTCCTCGGTCTGACCAGGTCACAGGCGCGTGCCCCGGGTGTCTCCCGGGCACGCGCCTGGTCATGGGTTGGTGCGACCACGGTCCTGTGCTTGGCCATGGGGTTGTGCCTGCATACGGTCCGGTACTTGGGCATGGGGGCGTGCCTGCATACGGTCCGGTAACTGGCCATGAGGTCGTGCCTGAGGTCCAGCGCTTGGTGAGGGATTCGTGCTTGGGTGCGGTCCGGTGCTTGGCCATGAGGTCGTGCCTGAGGCCCAGTGCATGGCGACGGGTTCGTGCTTGGGTACCGTCCTGTGTCTGGCCATGAGGTCGTGCCTGAGTACGGTCCTGCCTCCGATCAGATGCTGCCGGCAGGCACTATGTGTTGCTCGTCCGGTCATCGTGGGTTCCGCGCGGGCGGACCGCCTCCGAGCGACAGTCAATGCCTCTGGATCGGTTTGAGTGTTGGTGAGTCAGTGAAGTTGTCCGGTCTGGTGGAGGTGATCGAAGATGATCTGGTCGACTGGGGACACGCGGTCGCGGTCGGCGTAGCTCAGCCAGGTGACTTCTTCGATCTCGCTGCTGGGCGTCGGTACTCCGTGGTGGTCGGCGGCGTAGCAGGTCATCTGCACGGTGATGCCCTCGGCGTGGCCGTGTGCTTGGGCCTGGTAGGTCCCCACGTGTGTGGCGGTGGCGGGGATGATGGTGATCGAGAGTTCCTCGTCGATCTCGCGGATGAGGGTGTCGAGGTCGGTCTCGCCGGGTTCGCGTTTGCCGCCGGGGATGTAGTAGGCGTTCTTGCCTCGTGACCGGGTGCTGAGGATCTTGCCGTTGTCCAGGTGGATCCAGGCGATCTTGTCGATGATGCGGCTCACCGTGTGCTCCTGTGGTCGAGGGGTGGTCAGGCTGCTAGGTCGTCGGGGCGTTCCAGGAGTTTTCCGTTGGTGAAGACTGCTCTGCCGCGGACGAGGGCGACCAGGTGGGGTGCGTTCACCGCGCGCCAGCGCGCTTGGGCGGATTCGATCAGTTTGAAGGCCATGGCCAGCCCGGCGGCACGGGAACCCGGGCCCTTGGTCACCTTGGTCCGATGCCGGCCAGGCGGGCAGGATCGCCGAGGGAACCGCCGGCGCTCGCCGGCGGCCTCGTCCATGCGCTTGCCGTTGACGCGTGGAGCTTTCACCTTGATCGCGCCGGCGACGGTGAGGATCCCCCGCGGCCGGTGGAGCCGTTGCGCACGACCAGGCGGCGGCCATGCTCGTCGCGCTCATTGGCGAAGGCAGCGAGGTAGGTGTCGAAACCTCGGCCTGCAAGGCCGCAGCGAGCATCTAACGGGCGCCATCACGGACGCTCTGGTCGATCAACGAGGGCGAGGCAGGGGCAGCCGAGCTGTGGTGGTCGTCCGTGGGCAACTCGGGCACTACGGTAAACGGCACAGGTGTAGCCTTCCCGACCGCCGCGCCAACGTTGGCCTTTTCTCGAAACCATCATCGGATGATCCGGGAAAGGAACCCCCTTCCGGCAGATCCACAGGTTTTGATCATTGCTCCCGCCTCTCCAGGTTGTAGGCATTGAGGTGAAGCGGGTAGCCGGGTGCGTCCCGGACTGAGTTGAGGGGAGGAACCCGTGGACGAGGGGCAGCTGGACACGGCTGAGGTGGTGGCCGAGTTCGAACGCTACCTGCGGTTCGAGCGAGATCTTTCGCCGCACACGGTGCGCGCCTATCTCTCGGATGTCGCCGCCTTGATCGACCACCTGGATGGGCGGCTTGAAGGCATGGACATCGGGGCTCTGCGTGAATGGCTGGCGGAGCAGCACGCCGAGGGCAAGGCGAGGGCGACGCTGGCGCGGAGAACGGCCTGCGCCCGCACATTCACCGCCTACTGTCACCGCCGGGGCTGGCTGCCCGACGATCCTGGACTGTTGCTGGGGAGCGCCAAGGCTCCTCGGCCGTTGCCCGCGGTGCTGGATCAGGAACAGGCTCAAGCCGCGCTTGACGTGCCGATGACCGGGGAGCCCAAGGAACTGAGGGACCAGGCGATCCTGGAATTGCTGTACGCGACGGGCGTGCGGGTGAGCGAGCTGTGCGCGCTCGACGTCGACGATGTGGACCGGGATCGGCACGTCATCCGGGTCATGGGCAAGGGACGTCAGGAAAGGTCTGTGCCGTTCGGGTTGCCTGCTCTGCGTGCGCTGGACAGGTGGTGCGTGCACGGGCGCCCGTTGTGGATACGGACGGGTTCAGGGGCGGCGTTGTTCCTCGGGGTGAGGGGTGGACGGATCGACGCGGGCACGGTGCGACGGGTGGTGCATGCGCGGCTGAGGCAGGTTGAAGGCATGCCGGACATGGGGCCGCACGGGTTGCGCCACACTGCGGCGACCCATCTGCTGGAGGGCGGCGCCGATCTGCGGAGTGTTCAGGAACTGCTGGGACACGCCTCGCTCAACACCACGCAGATCTATACACACGTCTCGATCGAGCGGCTCCGAGCCGCCTACCGGCAGGCCCATCCCAGAGCGTGAACGCAGCCTGTGATCCGCGGTGGTCGCTTCAGGCATCCGGCTCTCGGAACATGGATCGATGTCGCCATCTCTGCGCTTGGCTGTGATGCTCGGCTGATGAATCTGGGTCCTGGCGCACATTTCGTGTAAGCGTGGGCTTCCGGGATGGGGCCTGCTCTTTCGCACCGGGCTGCGGGTTCGGGACACGCTACGGCCGCGTAGCGGCTGCCGGTAGGGCCTTCGCTACCGCAGATCAGGGTGTGGGCGGGCATGATCGGGCCTGTCAACGACGCTCGGATCCTGACCCCCTATCGACGCTCGGGTTCTAAGGCGCCTGGGGGTCAGGTTTCACGTGTCGTCGATAGGGCCCAGCTCGCGATGAAGACTCTGGTGTACCCACTCTCCACCCAGAGGTGTCCCTCCGCGTCGGACGCGGCAGGGTCGCGTCCCGTCGAGTGGTGGATCGACGATCTCGCCATGCCTCGCCTACGCGGGCGAACAGGGCTGAGCGGGCGCGAGGCTACGCCGGTCTGCGGGACCTCCCCCTGTGGCGCTCGGAGCGCTGGGCGGAAAGGCTCAGGCGGAACGGTGTGATCGGGGGCGGGCGCGCTTCGGGGGCGGCCGCCTTCGGGGAGCCTTTCGGTGCTGGCCGCGTGCTGGACTCGGCCTGCTCCTTCGGCTCCGGCGGTGCAGGCATAGGAGTGTGATCAGGAGCAGGTTTCCGAGGAACACGGCGATCCCGAGGGCGGGGATCGCCGGCGTTGTCGTCGTGGACAGTGGCAGGAAGTGGTGAACCCGCTCGGCCGGAGAACGCGTAGGGAAGACCGAGACGGGCGCCATGGGCCGTTCGGATGCCGATATGAGAGCCGGCGTGGAGCGAAGAATGACACTCTCCGATGCCGATGCCGATGCCGATGCCGAGACCGGTGCTGGTGCTGGTGCTGGTGCCGAGGCTGCTGGCGTTCGGGCCGGTGCGGGGGTTGGCTCTTGGAATGGCGTTGGAGTGGGGGCCGGCGCTCTTGTCGGCTCTCGGTATGGGGCTGGGGTTGAGCGTGGGAGTGAGGCTGCCGCCTGGAGGTGAAGGCGGGCCGGCTGTATGAGGGTACGGGCGTTGCCGGATGGGGGTGCTGATGGGGCGGCGCCTGTCGTCAGCGCGGTGGGCGACGGCTTGGGGAGGCGCTGCTCAGGGACCGGCGTGTCCCAGAAGGGGAGAAGGCGGACGTGGGCCTGCCCCAGGAGAAGGAGCGGATCAAGGTAGCGCGGCGGGCGCAGCAGCCCCCAGTGCAGGCAGGATTCCTGGCAGTGGCCCGATGAGTCCTCGACGACGCCCAGCCGGTCTCCTGGGGCGACTCGCTGGCCAGGCAGCACTGCGGCGTCGACCGGAAGGTAGGTGGTGCGCAGGCCACCGGAGTGGTCTATGGACACCACGCCCCGGCCTGCGAGGGAGCCCGCGTAGCGGACCGTGCCCGCACCTGTGGCCAGGACCGGGGTGGCGGGTGGGGCGACCAGGTCGATGCCTCGATGACCAGCCAGCCAGGGTGCTGGAGGCGGGGTGAAGCGGCGCAGGAGGCGGGGTTTGCCGTCCAGGGGCCAGCGCCAGACCGGGCGGCCGGAGTCGGCGGCTGTGGCGCGAGTGGGCGCCGGAGACCGCGCCTCGATGGGCTCGATCATGCCCGCGGAGCCCGCTGTGGCTGGTCTCGTGCAGACGAGGCACGCGCCTGCGGCGAGGACGACGATCGTGAGCGCTCTGGTTGCCGACGGCACGAGGCGCGGGTGCCGCCTCGCTGGAGGGTGCGAAGGCAGAGAGGCGGACGGCTGGGATGTGGCCATGGCGGGAGTTTGCAGAGGGGGCAAGGGGGCTGAGCGGGGTGAACGACATTCTGTGGACAAGGGTGTGCCAGATGGTGAGCCTGTGGACAAGTGGCCGCATCGTGGCGTCGGCAGGGGGCGGGTACGGTGCTGGACCGAGCGGGGTCAGGTCGTCGGCAGCGAGGCCGGTGGAGGCGCGTGGCGTGGGCGCAGAGGAGAGGCCCAGATCCAGATCGTGCTGAGGGCGATGCCGACAGCGGAGACGAGAATGACGGGACGGATTCCGGCGAGCTCGGCCAGCAGGCCGCCGGTCAGACCACCGAGGGCCAGCACCCCCTGCACGGCGAACGTCATGGTGGCGTTGACGCGGCCACGGAGCTCGGGGGAGGTCTCGCGCAGAACGATCGCCCCCATGCAGGTGGCGAAGGCGACCACGATGCCGCCCGTGACGAAGCCCGTGATGGCGAGCGCGGCCAGCTTCCACCAGAGCGGGCCGGTGAGCAGACCGACCGCGAGGATCTCGATCGGGAAGAACAGGACGGAGAAGAGGAGCACGCGGTTCTCGCCGTACTTCTTGGCCATGCGGGTGGTGATCCAGGCGCCGAGCAGGCCACCGAGGCCGCTCAGTGCGATGAGGACACCGATCAGGCCCTTGGGGATCTCCAGTGTGTTGATCATGTAAAGCATGTAGACGGCCGTGTAGGTCATGGCGAAGAAGTTGATCGTCACGCCTGCGCCGAGCACCGCACGCAGGACGGGATGCGTGGCGCTGGTGTGGAGCCCTTCGACCACGTCCCGCCACATGCCGCGCGAGGGGGCGGGCTCGTTCTGTTCCGGGGTGCGGATGGAGCGCAGCAGCAGTGCCGACGTGAGGAACGACAGCGCCTCGGCCAGTACGGCGATCGGCGCCGTGAGGACCTGGACGAGCAGACCGGCCAGGCCCGGGCCGCCGACCGACGCGACGGAGTACGACGCCTGGAGACCGGCCATGGCCTCGGTCCGCTGGTGGGGGGCGACGACCGAGGCGACATGTGGAAAGTTCGCGGCCCGGAAGAGCACGCCGGCCGTGCCGATGACCAGAGCGACGACGACCAGCCAGAGGATGTTCAACACGCCGAAGAGCCAGGCCAGCGGTACGGCCAGGGCCGCGGCACACGAAATCAGCTCGCAGGCGATCATGAGCGGGCGATGCCGGATGAGCCGGTCCGCGATGGCGCCGGACTGCAGACCGAACAGCAGGGCCGGTACGAAGGCGGCGGCGGTGAGCACTCCCATCTCCGACGGGGACGCCGTCAGGAGCGTGACGGCGGTGAGGGGGATGGCCAGCTTCGACACCTCCGTCCCGGTGAAGGAGATGGTCCGGGCGGTCCAGAGCAGGCGGTAGTCGCGCTGCTTGCGGAGAGGTGCCGCGGAGTCGCTGATGGATGTGGAGACGGAGGCGTCGGCCGGAGCTGGAGATGGGCGGCGGTCGCGAAGGGGGCGCTTCATAGATGTGAAAGTAATCCTTCAGAGTTGTGAAGGCAATGTTTCACGTCCGACAACGAGTACCTTGGGCGCATGACGCGGGAAAGGGAGAGCCTCAGCGACCCCAAGGCCATGCGGGCTCTGGCGCACCCCGCGAGGCTGGCGATCCTGAACAAGCTCAACGCGGGCGGAAGCGCCACGGCCACGGAGGTCGCCGAGATCGCGGGCATCACTCCCAGCGCGGCCAGCTATCACCTGCGCATGCTCGCCAAGTACGGCTTCGTGGAGGACGCCCCGGCTCGTGGGGACGGCAGGGAGCGGCTGTGGAAGTCCACGGACAAGCCGCTCGTGATCGGGATGCTGTCCGACGACCAGCCGGAGGTGCGTGAGGCCAAGGGCCTGCTCATCCAGGCGGTCCGCAGGGAGGCCGAGGAGGAGGTGCGGCGTGTCCTGGCCGGTCATGACCGGGAGCCGAAGGAGTGGCGCGACGTGATCCGCTTCAATCGCACCCTCCTGAGAGTCGACGCCACTGAGATGGCGTGGCTCAACGAGCAGATCGAGAAGCTGCTCCAGCCGTACGTCGCCCGTCACCGCAGCGAGGAAGCCGCACCGAGCGGAGCCAGGATCGCCGAGGCCCAGGTCAACCTCTTTCCCCGCGCGGAGAGGATCGCGCCGGGCCTGCCCACCGAGGATCACGACGCCGGTTGAGCCCGAGTGCCCGGCCGGGACCCGTGCCTCAAGCGGGCCGTCCGAACAAGGCCGTCCGAACAAGGCCGTCCGAACAAGGCGGGAGAGGCCGGCCGGACGGAGGCGGTCAGGTCGGGGCGGCGTGGGAGGTAGACTTTTCGATGGCCTGTGACCACAGGCCGACTTCGCATGCCCCGTGGTGGACCGCCCCTTCGGTCCGGGCCATGGCCCGGCTGGAGCGGTTCGGGGCATCAGGGCGGCAGCGACGGCTGCCGCGACACAACCGAGAATCGCGCCCGCAGGGCGCCCAGACCTGGAGGACCAGCACATGGCCCCCGTCGTCACCATGCGACAGCTGCTCGAGAGCGGCGTTCACTTCGGCCACCAGACTCGGCGCTGGAACCCGAAGATGAAGCGCTTCATCTTCACCGAGCGCAACGGCATCTACATCATCGACCTGCAGAAGTCGCTGTCCTACATCGACCGCGCCTACGACTTCGTCAAGGAGACCGTCGCCCACGGCGGCACGATCCTGTTCATCGGCACGAAGAAGCAGGCCCAGGAAGCGATCTCGGAGCAGGCGGCCCGCGTCGGCATGCCGTACGTCAACCAGCGCTGGCTGGGTGGCATGCTCACCAACTTCTCCACCGTGCACAAGAGGCTCCAGCGTCTGAAGGAGCTCGAGGAGCTCGACTTCGACAACGTCGCCGCCTCGGGGCTCACCAAGAAGGAGCTCCTCATGCGCCGGCGTGAGAAGGACAAGCTGGAGCGCACGCTCGGCGGCATCCGCGACATGGGCCGCGTGCCCAGCGCCGTGTGGATCGTCGACACCAAGAAGGAGCACATCGCGATCAGTGAGGCCAAGAAGCTTGGCATCCCGGTCGTCGCGATCCTTGACACCAACTGCGACCCCGACGAGGTCGACTACCCGATCCCGGGCAACGACGACGCCATCCGCGCCGTCGGCCTGCTGACCAGGGTCGTCGCCGACGGTGTCGCCGCCGGCCTGATGGCCCGCTCGGGCGCCGCCCGCGGTGACGAGAAGCCCGCCGCCGCCGAGCCGCTGGCCGAGTGGGAGCGCGAGCTCATCGAGCAGGGCACGGGCGAGCGCGCGGCCGCCGAGACGACCGCTTCCGAGGCCGCTCCGGTGGTCGAGGTCATCAGTGACGAGGCCCCGGCTGAGGCGCCGGCTGAGGCTCCCGCTGAGGCGCCGAAGGCCGAGGGTGAGACCGAGCAGCAGGCCTGACGGGTTCGGGCCGAGCGTAAACCGCCGCGCCCGCTCCGCGTTCCGGCCCTGGTGAGGGTCTGAGGCGCGGGTTCGGGCCGGCGGCCACAGGCTCGGGGCAGTCGGCCCGAGCAGGCCGAGGCTCCCCGTACGGAAAGCGCCGGCCGTTTCAACCGAGGGTGGGCGCCGGATCCCGGTGCCCACCCGATCCACGACGAAATCCCACAAGGAAAAAGCATGGCTTCCGTGAACATGGCCGACGTCAAGCGGCTTCGCGAGATCACCGCTGCCGGCATGATGGACTGCAAGAAGGCACTCGAGGAGTCCAGCGGCGACTTCGACCGCGCCATCGAGCTGCTGCGTCTCAAGGGCGCCAAGGACGTGGGCAAGCGCGAGGCGCGCACGGCCTCCAACGGCCTGGTCGCGCTCAAGCAGGACGGTGACTCCGCCGCGGCGCTGCTCGAGCTCAACTGCGAGACCGACTTCGTGGCGAAGGGCGAGCGTTTCCAGGAGCTGGCCGGGCAGGTCGTCGCGCACGTGCTGGCCACCAAGCCGGCCGACGTGCCGACGCTGCTCGACTCCTCCTTCGACGGCAAGACCGTCAAGGAGCACCTCGACATCGCCAACGCCGCGCTGGGCGAGAAGATCGAGATCCGCCGCTTCGCGGTGCTCGAGGGCGGCTACGTCGGCGCCTACATGCACCGCACCGACCCGGCGCTGCCGCCGGCCGTCGGCGTGCTCGTGCAGCTCGACAAGCCCAACGCCGAGGTGGCCAAGGACATCGCGCAGCACGCCGCGGCGATGGCCCCGCAGTACCTCAAGCCCGAGGCCGTCCCCGCCGACGTCGTCGAGAAGGAGCGCAAGCTCTTCGAGGAGATGACCCGCGAGGAAGGCAAGCCCGAGGCCGCCATCGGCAAGATCGTCGAGGGCCGGGTCAACGGCTGGTACAAGGACTTCACCCTGGTCCAGCAGGCTTTCGTCAAGGACAACAAGAAGACCGTGGGCAAGTACGCCGCCGAGAACGGCGTCGAGGTCCAGGCCTTCGTCCGCTTCAAGGTCGGTCAGGCTTAGGCTTGAGCAAGCTTCCAGCCCAACACACCGCCTAAGAAGGAGGCCGCTGCCGTGCAGGAGAATCAGGAGCCGGCCACGTCGGCGGCTTCTTCACACTCGAACCCACCGCAGAGTCCCCTGCGGTGGAAAAGAGTGATGCTGAAGCTGTCGGGTGAGGCATTCGCCGGTGGCGAGCCGCTGGGGATCGACCCGTTGGTGGTCGATCATCTGGCCGACTCGATCGCCGAGGCGGTGCGTGAGGGCGTGCAGGTCGCCGTCGTGGTCGGCGGGGGCAACATGTTCCGCGGCGCCGCGTTGTCAGAACAGGGCATCGACCGGGCCCGTGCCGACTACATGGGCATGCTGGGCACGGTCATCAACTGCCTGGCCTTGCAGGACTTTCTGGAGAGGCGTGGCGTCGAGACCAGGGTCCAGACCGCCATCACGATGCAGCAGGTGGCTGAGCCGTTCCTGCCTCGCCGGGCGATCAGGCACCTGGAGAAGGGCCGTGTGGTCATCTTCGGCGCGGGGCTCGGTTCGCCGTTCTTCTCCACCGACACGGCCGCGTCCCAGCGGGCCCTGGAGATCGGTGCCGAGGCGCTGCTCAAGGGCACCCAGGTGGACGGCGTGTACGACTCCGATCCGCGCAAGAATCCCGACGCGGTGCGGTTCGACCACCTCGACTACGGCGAGGTGCTGATCCGCGACCTGCAGGTCATGGACGCCACCGCGATCAGCCTGTGCAAGGACAACGACCTGCCGATCGTCGTATTCGACCTGATGGGTGAGGGCAACATCCTGCGTGCGGTGCGCGGTGAGAAAATCGGCACGCTGGTGAGCCCCGCAGGCAAATAGGGAGCGAGCCCGATCGCCAGCCAGTAGACAGGGAGCCGCTGTGATCGACGAAACCCTCCTCGAAGCCGAGGACAAGATGGACAAGGCCGTGTCGGTCGCGAAGGAGGACTTCGCGGCCATTCGCACGGGCCGAGTCACCCCCTCCATGTTCAACAAGATCAATGCCGACTACTACGGTTCGCCGACCCCGATCCAGCAGTTGGCCTCGTTCCACGTGCCCGAGGCCCGCATGGTCATCATCCAGCCTTACGACAAGAGCTCGATGGCCGCGATCGAGAAGGCGATCCGCGACTCCGACCTGGGCGTCAACCCGGGCAACGACGGCGCGGTGATCCGGGTGTCGTTCCCCGAGCTCTCGGAGGAGCGGCGCAAGGAGTACATCAAGGTCGCCAGGAACAAGGGCGAGCACGCGAAGGTGTCCGTGCGCAACATCCGCCGCACCGCCAAGGAGATCCTCGACAAGATGATCAAGGATGGCGACGCGGGCGAGGACGAGATCCGGCGCGCGGAGAAGGAGCTCGACGACATCACCCAGAAGCACGTCGCCAAGATCGACGAGCTGCTGAAGCACAAGGAAGCCGAGCTGCTCGAGGTCTGAGCGGCCCGCCGCACGGCCCTCGCCTGATGGCGGGGGCCGTGGCATATGGAGAGACTGTGGAAGAACGTACGGCCGGCGGCAGCCCTGACGGCGGCAGCCGCGCCGGGCGCAACCTGCCCGCCGCGATCGCGGTGGGCGTGGTGCTGGGCGCACTGGTCATCGGCCCGCTCTACACGATCAAGGAGTTGTTTCTCCTGGTGGTCGTGGTGGCCGTGGGCATCGGGGTGCTGGAGCTGACCCGGGCGTTCGCCACCCGTGGCATCCGGGTGCCGGCGCCGGCCGTGCTGGCCGGGCTGGCGGCCATGGAGGCCGGCGCCTACTGGGGTGGCCCGGTCTGGCTGCTCGGCACGTTCGTGGTGTTCGTGTTCGTGACGCTGATCTGGCGGATGTTCGGTGACGGCACCAGCGGTTACGTTCGTGACGCTTCGGCGTCGGTGTTCATCCTGGTGTATCCGGCGTTGCTGGCGGGGTTCGTGGGGTTGCTGCTGGCACCCGACGACGGCCGTGACCGGGTCATCGTCTTCATCGCGGTCACCGTCGCCAGCGACATCGGCGGTTACATCGCGGGTGTGCTGTTCGGCAGGCACAAGCTTTCGGTGATCAGCCCGAAGAAGACCTGGGAGGGGCTCGCCGGTTCGGTCGTCGCGAGCACGGCCGTCGGCGCCTGGCTGGTCGTGTGGCTGATGGGCGGCGAGATCTGGCAGGGTGCGCTGATCGGCGCGCTCGCCGCGCTGCTGGCGACCGTGGGCGACCTGATCGAGTCGATGATCAAGCGCGATCTCGACATCAAGGATCTGGGCTCGATCCTGCCCGGCCACGGCGGGCTGATGGACCGGCTCGACTCGCTGGTGACCACGCTCGTGCCGGTCTGGCTGCTAATGGCGTTGTTCTTCTAGCTCCTCGGCCGTGACGGGCGAGAGCCACAGCCACCGTACGGCCTCACCCCCGAACCCGAACCCTGACATGTCCGGCATGTCGGAGGGGTCAGCCAGCATGAGCACCCCCGAGTATCCCGGCCCCAACGGGAACGTGGACGGCTCGTGATACCACTTCGCGGTGTGCCCGTGGCCGAGCCAGGTGACCGAGTGCCAGGGATACTGCGACAACCACACCAGCAGCAGCGCCGCGTCGCGCGGGTCTTGACGGGTGGCCACGGCCAGCTCGATCCGGGCGTACGCGCCGGGCTTGTCGAGCCACTGCTCGACCGTGGGCATCCGCTGGCAGCTCATGCCGACCGTGGACAGCACGGTGAAGTCGCGGCCCTCACGCGGTGGGCGTTCGGTGATGCCGACGGTCGGCAGCCGCTCGCCGCTCGCGTCCCAGTAGCGGTCCGCCGGCCCGAGCACCCGGTCGAGGTGTCCCATGACGAACTGCTGGAACGACGGCCACGCGCCGTCGCCGTGCCGCCAGCGCCAGTAGGACCGGGCGTTGGAGATGCGCGGCGCGAGCCCTTCGAGCGCCTCGGACAGCGCCCACGCGAACGGCGACTCGCCCACGGCGTCGCGCGCGTAGCCGGGCATGCCCCTGCTCATGTCGGCCCAGCCCGGGATCACCGCCAGCAGTTCGTCTTCCTCGTAGACGGCGACGCCGTCGCCTTCCTCGAACCAGAGCGCGGCCAGCCGGCCGAGCGGGCGGCGGCCCTCGGGGTGCGTGGTGCCGGTCCTCGGCATGAGCGGCGGACGGCCCGAATTGATCCTGGCCAGATCGATGACCGGGGGAGCGGGGCGGTGGTTGGCCAGCCACACGGCCCCGTGCACGGTGCCGTCGGGCGCGCACAGGTAGGCCACCGAGGCGTCCTCGTCGCGCTCGACCACGAGCATCCGGCTACCGTAGGGGTTGCCGGCGGTGAGGACGACCTCGGTCTGCCCCTCGCCAGACGCGGACCGGAAAATCGCCATACACGTTGACTGTAGAGCCGTGGGCGACCCTCGTGCGAGCCAGATCGTCACCGGGAGCTCCGTGATGGATTGACATCCTCCCGGCTCGGAAGAACCGGGATTCCGACCGTCGCCGGTCGGGCTTCCTGCTTCACCGCCGGTCGCCCGCCCGAGAGAGGACTCTCGTTGAGGTCTTACACCGGCTCCACAGGCGTTTCACCTCTCCGCAAGCCCTGCGGCGAGGGTGATTCCGATCGTTCGTCCGGTGGCTTGGGTGTCGCCACCGTCGAAGACGGTACCGAACCGCGCGGTGTCGCGCGGCGTTTCGACGGCGATCCGCCCGGCGGCGCATCGCTTGGCCCTGCCCTGCTCCGCAGGGTCCGACCCCTCCCCCGCCTGAACGCGCGGGTCTCCTCGGAGGTTCCCGATGACACTTCCGGCCCCAGCGTTCACTACGCTGGTGCGTAACCCCGAGCAGAAGGCAGTCCCGTGTCCCAGCAGCCAGGCCAGCTCACCTTCGTCGCGCCGCGCAGGGCCAAGCCGGCCCGGCACCTGGCCGACCTGTCCATGGCCGACCGCCGCGTCGCGGTCACGGAGCTGGGCGAGAAGGCGTTCCGCGCCGACCAGCTGTCCCGCCACTACTTCGAGCGTCTGACCACCGACGTGGGGGCGATGACCGACCTGCCGGCCGCCTCCCGTGACAAGCTCGCCGCGTTGCTTCCCGAGCTGCTCACGCCGGTCAAGGAGCTCACCACCGACGGCGGCACCACCCGCAAGACGCTGTGGCGGCTGTTCGACGGAGCGTTGGTCGAGTCGGTGCTCATGCGCTACCCCGACCGGGCCACGATGTGCGTGTCGTCGCAGGCGGGCTGCGGCATGAACTGCCCCTTCTGCGCCACCGGCCAGGCCGGGCTGACCCGCAACATGTCCACCGCCGAGATCGTCGAGCAGGTGGTCTCGGGCGCCCGCGCGCTGGCGGCCGGCGAGGTGCCCGGCGGGCCGGGCCGGGTCAACAACGTGGTCTTCATGGGCATGGGCGAGCCGCTGGCCAACTACAAGCAGGTGATCGGCGCGGTGCGCCGTCTGGTGGAGCCGGCCCCCGACGGGCTCGGCATCTCCGCCCGCGGCGTCACGGTCTCCACGGTCGGCCTGGTCCCGGCGATCGGCAAGCTCGCCGACGAGGGCCTGCCGGTGACGCTCGCGCTGTCGCTGCACGCGCCCGACGACGAGCTGCGCGACACGCTGGTGCCCGTCAACACGCGCTGGAAGGTGTCCGAGGTCCTCGGCGCGGCCTGGGACTACGCGGCCAGGACCAAGCGGCGGGTCTCGATCGAGTACGCCCTGATCAAGGACATCAACGACCAGGAATGGCGGGCCGACCTGCTCGGCAAGCTGGTCAAGAACAAACTGGTGCACGTCAACCTGATCCCCCTCAACCCCACTCCGGGCTCCAAGTGGACCGCCTCCCGGCCGGAGGACGAGCGCGCGTTCGTGCGCCGGCTGCAGTTCCACGGCGTCCCCGTCACGGTCCGCGACACCCGGGGCCGCGAGATCGACGGCGCCTGCGGCCAGCTCGCCGCGGCCGAGTGATCGACGGTGCCTGCGGCCAGCTCGCCGCGGCCGAGTGATCGACGGTGCCTGCGGCCAGCTCGCCGCGGCCGAGTGATCGACGGCGGCTGAGGTCAGCTCGCCGCGGCCGAGTGATCGACGGCGCCTGAGGTAAGGGCCGGGTACGACGCGGGAGGCCGTACCAAGCAAGGCCGTACCAAGCAAGGCCGGCCAGCACCGCGAGCCCGTACGAGGCCATGGCCGGCACGCCGGGCGGCGGTCAGGCGCGACGCCACCACGGGCGGCCGATCTGTGACCGTGCCCGAGGTGGGGCCTGGTGACCCCGACAGAGGTGGACTTGCCCACGCCGTTGACGCCGACCGGCTCGACCGGCTCACCCGGTGGGAGACGGGCGTGGACGCCTTAGATGACGTAACGTTCACGTCTTTGGTAGCGAAATGACACCTTGGACGGCCGCGTGGTGCTGTAACGGTATAAGGCGACTCGGTTTGTCGTGATAAAAGAGCCCCACAATAGAGACGGACCCCCGCACAACTCAGGAGGAGTGGGCTTGAATCGCTTTCCGCGCGTCATGGGTATGCGTTCAGGCTATGACCCGGTCGACGTCGATGCCCTCATCGAGCGGATCGAGGCGACTCTGGGCAGGGGATCACGCGACGTCGAACCCGTGACCGCCGACGACGTGCGCCATGCGACGTTCCGCGCGAAGCGCGGCGGCTACCAGGAGACCGCGGTCGACTTCGCGCTGGAGGCGTTCGTGGTGGCCTTGGAGACGAAGGCCAGGAGCCCCGTACGGCTGGCCATGACCGAGCCGACCGGTGAGATGCTGCGCGAGCAGTGGTTCGAGACCCAGGCGGCGCGGGTCGAACGAGTGGGATTTCGGCCCGGCCGGATGGGCACCGGCTACAACGAGGACGAGGTCGACGCCTTCCTTGACCGGATCGTGGCCACGCTGCGCGGCACCACCGACTACCCGGTGACGGCCAAGGAGGTGCGTGAGGCGAAGTTCTCGACGGTGCTGCTGAGGTCGGGCTACCTGATCGCCGACGTGGACACGTTCCTGGCCGGCATCGCCGACGTCCTCGAGCAGCGCGGCTGACCCGCTTCGCCCGACGGGTCAGGCCGGACGCGACGACGGCGTCCGCGTGTCAGGCTCAGGCTGAGGCTGCGACGATGACGTCCGTGTCTGGCCGGACGCGGCGATGACGTCCGCGTGTCAGGCTGAGGCGGCGATGACCTCCACGAGCTCCGCGAGGCCGCGCAGGTCGGGGCGGACCTCCTGGAGGATCGACGGGTCCTCGGGGTGCTCGCCGAGGCGGTTGATCCAGACGCGGTCGATGCCCAGCCGGTGGGCGGGCACCAGGTCATGGGTGAAGCTCTGGGCCACGTGCACCCACCGTTCGGGCTCGTACGAGCGGCTGAAGGTGTCGAAGTGGGCGTGCGACGGCTTGTAGGCGCCGGCGTCCTCGGCGGTCACCACCGCGTCGAACCGCACCGGCAGCCGCCGCTGCGTCTCGCCGATCAGGTCGCGGTCGCAGTTGGTGAGCAGGGCCAGCCGCCAGCCGGCCTCGCGCAGCGCGGTGAGCTCGTCGCCGACGTCCGGGAAGACCGGCCAGTAGGGGAGCGTGGCGGCCAGCACCGAGGCGTCGTCGGGGGCGAGCGGCACCTGCTCCTCGGCGCAGGCCCGGCGCAGCGACTCGGCCAGCACCTCGCGGTAGCGCAGCCCGGGTGACTCGGCCTGCACCTCGCGCTCGTGCCTGCCGTAGGCGTCGAGCAGCCGGCGCCCATGGCCGGGCGCGATCAGGTCGGCGCTGGTCCAGATGCCGTGCCGCCAGTCGACCAGCGTGCCGAAACAGTCGAAAGTCACCCATCGCATGATGTCCATACTGGACCTGTGGCGATCTCCGTGCGACCCGTCGGACCCGCTGATCTTCCCGAGGTGACCCGATCCTGACCACCTGCTGGGGGCCCGGCGGTGCGTTCCGGCCGAGCTGGACCGCATGCCGATCAGGCACGAGCCGGCGCGAGAGCTCCGCCTCCCAGGATGTCGCGGTTCCTGAGCAGGGCGACGATCACCGAGGCGACGGGCGCGGCCAGGAACGCCCCGGTGATCCCGGCGAGGAGGCTGCCCACGGCGATGGCCACGAGGATCACCGCACCGGGCAGGTCGAGGGCCCGCCCGTAGATCTGGGGCGCCAGCACGTGCCCCTCGATCTGCTGCACCAGCAGGGTCACCGCGACGACGATCAGCGCGATCAGCCAGCCTTTGGCCACGAAGGCCACCACCGCGGCCAGCAACCCCGCCAGGAACGCGCCCACGACCGGCAGGAACGCGCCCACGAACGTCAGCACCGCGAGCGGCAGCGCGATCGGCACGCCCAGGATCCACAGGGCCAGCCCGATGAAGAACCCGTCGACCAGGCCCACCAGGGCCACGCCGCGGATGTAGCGGCCGACCACGTCGAAGATCAGCTCACCGGTGGCCCGGATCCGTCCCCGGGACGAGACCGGCATCAGCTCCAGCAGCCACTGGAAGAGCCGGTCGCCGCCGTGCACGAAGTAGATCGCCAGGATGAGGGCCAGCACGCTGCCGATGACGATCTCGCCTACGGTCCGCGCGCCGGTCAGCGCGGTGGTGGTGATCTGCTGCCCTCGCTTGGACACATAGTCGCCGGCCTGCGCGGCCAGGTGCTCGGTGTCGATGCCGAGCCGGGCGCCGATGCCCCGCAACTCCCGCAGCGCCTTGCCGAGGCTGTCGCTCATCTCGCTGATCCCGCTGACGGTGGGCGGGACGAGCAGCGCGATCAGCGCCGCGGCGAGCAGCAGCCCGCCGACGAAGACCGCCGTGGTGGCCAGCCCCCTACCCAGGCCGCGCCTGCGCAGCCACCGCGCGGGGGGCAGCAGCAGAGCGGTGAAGAACACCCCGATGATGATCGACATGATCACGGTCTGCAGATGGACCACGCAGTAGATCGCCACCGCGATGATCGCGATCCAGCCGAGCGCGCGCCACGGCTTCATCGCCGCCTCCCCCCTGAGCCCGGAGGGAGGCGTTCCCCTTGACGATCTCCGGCAACCACCGAGCCGCTGGAAAGCCCTAGGTCAGGGCGGTGTGAGGCGGCGGTGCTGTCCTTGCTTGGCCGACTCGTACGCCGTGCGGGCGTCCTGGCCGGCCGGTGTGGTGGAGACCTCCGCCACGGGGACGTCCCACCATGCCTCCGACGACGGGGTGTCGAGGGTGGGATCGGCCCGGACGTAGACCACCGTGGTCTCCCTGGCCGCGCGCGCCGTGTCGAGCGCCTTGCGGAGCTCGGCCAGCGAGTCGGGACGCAGCACGGTCGCGCCGAGGCTCGCGGCGTTGGCCGCCAGGTCCACCGGCAGCGGCCCGCCGTCGTAGCGGCCGGTGCCGCGGAAACCGTAGGACGTGCCCAGGCGTTCGGCGCCGACGCTCTCGGACAGGCGGCCGATCGAGGCGAAGCCGGAGTTGTCGACGAGGACCACGACCAGCTTGACGCCCTCGGAGACGGCGGTGACGAGCTCCTGGGCCATCATCAGGTAGGAGCCGTCGCCCACCATGACGAACACCTCGCGCTCGGGCGCCGCCAGCTTGACCCCGAGCCCGCCGGCGATCTCGTAGCCCATGCACGAGTAGCCGTACTCGACGTGGTAGGCGCCCGGACCGCTCGGCCGCCAGAGTTTGTGCAGGTCGCCCGGCATGGAGCCGGCGGCGCAGACTACCACCCCGTCGTCGCCGGCGGCCGCGTTGACGGCGCCGATCACGGCCGACTGCGGCAGCGGCGAGCCGTCCAGGGCGTAGGCGGCGTCGACCGTGGTGTCCCAGGCGCGGCTCAGCTCGGCGGCCTCGGACCGGTAGGCGCCGGAGGTGGCCCAGCCCGCGCACGCCCCGGACAGCTCGGCCAGGCCCTCCCTGGCGTCGGCCACGAGCTGCAGGCCCGACAGCTTGGCCGCGTCGAAGCCGGTGATGTTGAGGTTGACGAAGCGGGCGCCGGGCGCGAACAGCGAATGGGAGGCGGTGGTGAAGTCGCTGTAGCGGGTGCCGACTCCGATGACCAGGTCGGCCTGGCGGGCGAGCGCGTTGGCGGCGGTGGTGCCGGTGGCGCCCACGGCCCCCATGGCGAGCGGGTGCCCGTGGGGGAGCGCGCCCTTGCCCGCCTGGGTCTCGGCCACGGGCACGCCGTGGGTCTCGGCGAAGATCCGCAGCTGCTCGGCGGCCTCGCTGTAGATCACGCCGCCGCCGGCCACGACGAGCGGCCGGGCGGCCGATCTGACCAGCTCGGCCGCCCGCGCCAGCGCGGCCCGCTCGGGGCCGGGGCGGGGGATGTGCCACACGCGTCGCGCGAACAGCTCCTCCGGCCAGTCGTACGCCTCGGCCTGGACGTCCTGGGGCAGCGCCAGCGTCACCGCGCCCGTCTCGGCCGGGTCGGTGAGCACCCGCATGGCGGCCAGCAGCGCGGACGGCAGTTGCTCAGGCCGGTTGATCCGGTCCCAGTAGCGGGAGACCGGCTTGAGGCAGTCGTTGACCGAGACGTCGTAGGAGCGGGGGTCCTCCAGCTCCTGGAGCACGGGGTTGGCCACGCGGGTGGCGAAGATGTCGCCGGGCAGCAGCAGCACCGGCAGCCGGTTGATCGTCGCGCCGGCCGCGCCGGTCACCATGTTGGTCGCGCCGGGGCCGATCGAGGTGGTGCAGGCCAGGGTGGACAGCCGGTTGGCGGCCCGCGCGTAGCCGGCGGCGCTGTGCACCATGGCCTGCTCGTTGCGGCTCAGGTGGTAGGGCAGGTCGGCGGTCGAGGTGGCGAGTGCCTGGCCGAGCCCGGCCACGTTGCCGTGGCCGAAGATGCCGAAACAGCCGCCGAAGAACCGGCGCTCGGCGCCGTCGCGCTCGGTCCACTGCTCGGCCAGGAAGCGCACCACGGCCTGGGCGACGGTCAACCGGGTCATCGGGCCCTCCCGAACGGAACTCTGGGGTCGATCTCCTGGCCCTCCCACGAGGAACGGATCCAGGTGTGGCGGGGGTCGTCGCAGAACGCCATCGACCGCTCCTCGGCGGGGCCGGCCAGGACGTTCAGGTAGTAGAGGTCGTAGCCGGGCGCGGCCATCGAGGGGCCGTGATAGCCGTACGGCACCAGCACCACGTCACCGGAGGAGACCTCGGCGAGGGTGTCGATGTGGCCCCGCTCGGAGGTGTAGACGCGTTGGTAGCCCTGGCCCTGGCGGTCGACCTCGAAGTAGTAGATCTCCTCCAGCACGGCCTCGCCGTCGTGCGGGGTGTCGTGCTTGTGCGGGGGATAGGAGGACCAGTTGCCGCCGGGGGTGAGCACCTCGACGGCCATGAGCTTGTCGCACGCGAAGACGCCGGGGGCGCAGAAGTTGTTCACCTGGCGGGTGGCCTGGCCGGCGCCCCGGATCTCCACGGGCACCTCGGAGGCGGGCACGTGGCGGGGTGCCGACCGGCGGGTGGCCCGGGCCGACGGGAAGGCGATCCGTCCCCGGCCGGTCACCGTCACCTGCGTAGAAATCGGGATATAGGCGAAATCTGAGGGGCCGTCGAACACCGACGCCCGCCCGGCCAGCTCCCAGCTCACGTCCGGTTCGCCCGCCGCCGAGCAGGTCACCGTGCACGAGCCGGACAGCGGGAGGACCAGCGTCTCCTCCTCGCCGGTGTCGAACGACACCGGATCGCCGTCGAGGTCGGCGACCCGGAGCCCCGCATAGGTCCAGCCCGCCACGGCCGGGGTGATCTCCACCGACCACGGTCCGCGGGCGGTCTCGCCGTACTGAAGGTAGGTCATGGCATCTCCACTATGGTCACGAGCGCGCCTCCCGCACCAGGGCGGCGGCGCCGTCCACCACCGCCGCGACGTCGTCGTCCGCAGGGTAGAGCAGGGCGCGGCCGACCACGAGCCCGCGCACGCCGGGCAGGCGCAGCGCGCGGCCCCAGTCGGCGTAGGCGGCGTCGATGTCAGGCGGGTCGCCGCCGAGCAGCAGCGCGGGCAGCGTGGTCGCGGCCATGACGCGCTCCATCTCCGCGACGGCCGGGATCTTGAGCCAGGTGTAGGCCGAGGTGACGCCGAGCGCCTGCGCGACGCTGATCGACTTGATGACCGCCTCGGGCGACAGGTCGTTGCGCAGGACGCCGGTGTCGGAACGCAGCGACCAGAACGGCTCCACCATGGCCGTGAGCCGCCTGCGGGCCAGACTCGTCACCGCGTGGGCGCACGATTCGAGCGTCGCGACGGTGGCCGGGTCGCCCGGGTCGATACGGCAGAGCATCTTGCCGCCGTCGAGGCCCATCGCGTCGATCGAGGCCGCGTCGAAGCCGGTGAACCGGTCGTCCAGCTCGAAGACGGAGCCCATCAGGCCGCCGCGGTTCATCGAGCCGAAGGCCAGCTTGCCGTCGAGCGCGCCGAGCAGCAGCAGGTCCTCCATCACGTCGGGTGAGGCGAGGATCCCGTCGACGCCCGGCCGCGACAGCGCCAGCCGCAGCCGGTCCAGCAGATCGGTGCGGCTGGCCATGGCGAGCGGCCGGTCGCGCACGCCGAGCGCGGCCCGCGCGGGATGGTCGGCCGCGATGATCAGCAACCGCTCGCCCGCGCCCGGCAGGCCGCGCCGCGGCCTCCTGGCGGCGGCGAGCGCGATCTCCTCCGGTCGCGTCGCGCGGATGTCGGTGAGCCGCTCGTACGGGGACGTTCTGGGCAGCGTGATGTCACTCATAGCAGGGCCAGCACCTCGTCCGTGGTCGGCATGGCCTCGGCGCAGGCCAGGCGGGCGGCGACGTGCGCGCCCGCCGCGTTGGCGAACCGTACGACCCGCTCCAGCGGCCATCCGCTGAGCAGCCCGTGGCAGAGCGCGCCGCCGAACGCGTCGCCCGCGCCCAGCCCGTTGACCACCTCCACGGCGACGGGCTCCACCACGACGTGCTCGTCCTTGCCGCGGGCCAGCACGCCGTCGGGGCCCATCTTGACGACGGCCACCTCCATGCCGGCGTCGAGCAGCGCCTGGGCGGCGGCCTCCGGCTCTCGGACGCCCACGGCGATCTCCACCTCGTCGAGGTTGCCGACGGCCACGTTGGCGTAGGGCAGGGCGTGGCGCACGGCCTGGCGGGCGGCCTCGGGCGACTCCCAGAGCATCGGCCGGTAGTCGAGGTCGAACACCGTCCAGCCCGAGGCGCGGGCCTCCAGGGCGGCGGTGTGGGCCGAGCGGCTGGGCTCCTGGCTCAGGCCGGTGCCGGTGAACCAGAACACCCGGGCCTCGCTGATCGCGCCGAGATCGAGGGAGCCGGCGGTGACGCGCAGGTCGGGGGGATGCTCGCCGCGGTAGAAGTAGATCGGGAAGTGGTCGGGCGGGAAGATCTCACAGAAGGTCACCGGAGTCGGCGGTCCCTCGATCGTGGCCACGAAGGAGTCGTCCACGCCGAATCCCCGGATCGCCTGCCGTATCCACTCACCGAAGGGATCGGCTCCCACGGCGGTGATCACCGCGGCACGCGCCCCGTGCCGTGCGGCCGCCACCGCGACGTTCGTCGGGCTGCCGCCGAGGAACTTGCCGAAGGTCTCGACATGGGCCAGGCCTACTCCCGTCTGCAACGGGTAGATGTCGACGCCGCAGCGGCCGATCGTGATCAAGTCGAACAACGCACCTCCAGGGACGGAGCCTTCGTGCACACTATGGCATATTGTCATGACATACGGATGTCCGCTATGTTACGAAGCGTCCCGGAACCGACGGCAAGCAAAGCTGCAGGTCGGGTCCGTACATTTCGCATGGTGTCCGGACCGTCCGCGACCGCCGGTCGCCGAGTCACAGCATGGAATAACACTCCCGATATTTAGCCAGACCTTTACGTCATCCGCATGTCATGACATATTGGCTGAACTCCTGCCTTTTCGGACGTCTCGGAGGGTTTGAATGGGATTGCATAAAAGGCCGGTGGCTGTCGTCGCCGCGCTGGCCATATCGGGGTTAGGGCTCGTCGCCTGCGGCGAGTCGTCCGGCAGCGGCGACACGATCGAGCTGACGATCGCCCAGAACGCCATCGCGGGCGGCAAGAACGCCAGGTCGGCCGGCCATCTCGCCGACTGGGTGATCCCCAAGTTCGTGGAGGCCCAGAAGGCCAAGGGCAAGGACGTCACGGTCAAGTTCGTTCCCAGCGGCGTCGACGACGAGCAGTACAAGACCAAGCTCTCCCTGGACCTGAAGTCAGGCAAGGGCGCGGACGTGATCGACATCGACGGCATCTGGGCCGGTGAGTTCGCCGAGGCGGGCTACATCAAGCCGCTGGCCGACGTGGTCGGCCCCGAGGCCGAGAGCTGGGACGGCTGGGCGCAGATCCCCGAGGCAGTCCAGGGGCTCGCCACCTACAACGACAAGAAGTACGCCCTGCCGGTCGGCACGGACGGCCGGGTCCTCTACTTCAACAAGACCCTGTTCGGCAAGGCCGGGCTGCCGGCCGACTGGCAGCCGAAGAGCTGGCAGGAGGTGCTCGACGCGGGCGCCAAGCTCAAGTCGTCCGGCGTTCCGGTGCCGATCCAGATCAACGCGGGCACCGCGATGGGCGAGGCCACCTCGATGCAGGGCGTGCTGCCGCTGCTCGCGGGCGCGGGCGGCGAGCTCCAGCGCGACAGCAAGTGGATCGGGGCCGCGCAGCCGCTCAAGGACGCGCTCGGCCTCTACCAGAAGATCTACGGGGGCGGCCTCGGCGACCCCAAGCTCCAGCAGGAGGCCAAGGGCCGCGACAAGTCGTTCCAGCAGTTCGCCGAGGGCAAGATCGGCATCCTGATGGAGGGCGACTACTTCTGGCGTGGCGTCGTCAACCCCACCGACGGCGTGGCCAAGATGGCCGACCGCGACGAGGTCGTCGGTTACACCAAGATCCCGGCCATGGAGCCCGGCAAGGGAGTGCGCGGCCAGGACTTCGTCAGCATGTCGGGCGGCGCGCTGCGCACCGTCAACCCCAACAGCAAGCATCCGAAGGAAGCCTTCGAACTGCTCGCCTTCACCCTCTCGCCGGAGGCGCTGAAGGAGGAGACCAAGGACGGCAACGTGCGCATCACCCCGCGCACCGACGTCAACAAGGAGATCCTGGCCGGTCAGCCGCTGCTGACGTACATCTCGGACGAGGTGCTGCCGCTGACGGCCTTCCGTCCGCCGGTGGCCGTCTACCCGCAGGTGTCGGCGGCCCTCCAGGAGGCGACGGCCGCCGTGGTCAGCGGAAAGACGCCGGACGAGGCCGCCGCCGACTACCAGCGGAAGCTCGAAGGAATCGTCGGTGGCGCAGGCAACATCGCCTCCTGAGGCGCGCGACGACGCCCCTGCCCGCCGCTACAGCGTGGACGCGGCGGGCCTGGGCCGCCTGCGGGCGGGCGCCTTCGTGGCGCCCGCGCTGGCGCTCATCACGGTGTTCCTCGTGTTCCCCGCCCTCTGGGTCATCTACCTGGGGCTGATGAACTACCGGCTCACCGGCGTCGAGGCGGTCAACCCGAAGATCGTCGGGGCGGACAACTTCATCAAGGCGATCAGCGACCCCGCCTTCTGGGACTCCACCTGGCTGACCTTCCAGTTCGTGCTGGGCTCGGCGGTCATCGGGCAGGTCGTGCTCGGCTTCTCGATCGCCTGGATGCTGCGCGACCGGCGCGGGACGCTGAAGAGCGTGGTCGAGGGCCTGGTCATCCTGGCCTGGATCCTGCCCGGCGCCGTCGTGGCGTTCCTGTGGGTGGCCCTGCTCGACCGCGACAGCGGCACGCTCAACGCGCTGCTCGGCATCCCGGGCTTCCCGTGGCTGCTCGACCACCCGATGCTGTCGATCATCATCTTCAACACCTGGCGCGGCACCGCGTTCTCGATGATGTTGTACGGCGCCGCGCTCGGGAACGTGCCGCCCTCGCACCTGGAGAGCGCCCGCCTGGCCGGGGCCTCCGGCTGGCAGCAACTCCGTGACGTGGTGTTCCCGCACATCAGAGGGCACATCCTGACCAATCTGCTGCTGATCAGCCTGTGGACGTTCAACGACTTCAGCCCCTTCCTGCTGACCGCGGGCGGCCCCGACGGCAAGTCCGAGGTGCTGGCCGTGCACGTCTACAAGGTCGCGCTCCAGGGCGGCGACCTCGGCTACGGCGCCGCGATCTCCACGATCATCCTGCTGATCAACCTGGTCGTGGCGGTGTTCTACCTGCGGCTGCTCAGGAGCAAGAAATGACACGGTTCGTCGCGGGCCGGATCGGCTTCTACACCCTGATCGCGGTGCTGCTGGCCTTCTTCACGATCCCGCTGCTGTGGCTGGCCACCGCGCCGTTCACCTCGGACCCGACGTACGAGGTCCGGATGCCGGACTTCACCTCCGAGAACTTCCAGATGATCATCGACCATCCGTACGCGCTCTGGTCGCTGGTCAACTCGCTGGTGCTGGCGGTCGGGACCGCCGTGCTCGTCGTGGTGCTGTCGGCGCTGGCCGCGTACGCGCTCAGCCGGGTACGGCTGCCGGGGCGCGACGCCCTGCTCTACGCGCTGCTGCTGCTCTCCTCGATCATCACCGGCACGGCCGCGATGGTGCCGCTCTTCCAGCTCGCCATCGAGCTGGGCCTGATCGACTCGCAGACCGGGCTGATCCTGATCCTGAGCGGCGGCCTGCTGCCTGCCGCGATCTTCATGATCAAGGACTTCATGGACTCCACGCCGAAGTCGTACGAGGAGTCGGCCCGGGTCTTCGGCGCCTCACCGCTGCAGATCGTTCGCCACGTGGTCGTCCCCCTGGTGCGGCCCGGCCTGGCGACGATCGCGGTCTGGACCATCGCCAACGTGTGGGGCAACTTCCTGATGCCCTTCCTGCTGCTCAGCGACGTCGAGAAGCAGCCCGCCGCGGTGATCATGTACACCCTCTACACCGAGGGCGGTCAGGCCAACCTCAAGGTGTTGTCCACCTTCGGCCTGCTGTACTCGGTCCCCGTGGTGCTCATGTACCTGTTCGTCAGCAAGAAGTACGGCTTCCGGTTCCACGGAGGGATCAAGCGGTAATGGCGGCAATCGAACTGCGAGGCCTGACCAAGGTCTACCCCGGTGGCGTGAAAGCGCTCGACTCGCTCGACCTGGTCATCCCCGACGGGGAGTTCTTCGCCCTGCTCGGCCCCTCCGGGTGCGGCAAGACGACCCTGCTGCGCACGCTCGCCGGGCTGGAGACCGCCACCGGCGGCTCGGTCGTCATCGGCGAGCGCGATGTCACCGGGATCCAGCCGGGGGCGCGGGACGTCGCGATGGTCTTCCAGGACTACGCGCTGTTCCCGCACATGAACGTCACCGACAACATCGCCTACCCGCTGCGCATCAAGAAGGTCGGCAAGGCCGAGCGGCAGCGGAAGGCCGCCGAGGTCGGGGCCCGGCTCGGCCTCGACCAGCTGATGGACCGGCGTCCCGGCCAGCTCTCCGGCGGTCAGCAGCAGCGGGTCGCGCTCGCCCGCGTCATGGCGACGCAGGCGCAGGCTTTCCTGTTCGACGAGCCGCTGTCCAACCTCGACGCCCGGCTCCGGCTGGAGGCCCGTACGTTCCTGAAGAAGCTCCAGCGCGAGCTGGGCGTCACCACCGTGTTCGTCACGCACGACCAGGCCGAGGCGCTGGCCATGGCCGACCGGATGGCCATCATGGAGGCCGGTCACATCCGGCAGATCGGCACGCCCGCCGAGGTGTTCCAGCGGCCCGCCAACACGTTCGTCGCCGCCTTCATCGGATCCACGCCCATGAACCTGCTGGACGCCGCCGTCCGCGGTGACACTCTGGAAGTGGCCGGGTGCAAGGTGCCCGTCCCGGTGTCGGCCGAGGGGCTGCTGACCGAGGGCGAGCGCCTGGTGTACGGCGTGCGGCCCGAGTACACCACCTACTCGGCCGAGCCCGCCGAAGGCTCCCTGGGAGGGAGGGTGTCGATCGTGGAGAACCTGGGCGCGTCCCACTTGGTGACGCTGGAGGTCAACGACGTGGCCGTGCAGGCCGTCGTGCCCGAGGGCGACGAGCCGGCGGTCGGCGACGAGGGCTTCGCCGCGCCCCGGCGCGACCGCGCCCTCGTCTACCGCGACGGTGAGCTGGTGTCGGCGTGAACGTGATCCGGGGGACCTGGAGCCTGGACGACCGGCTGGAGCGGATCCTGCGGGAGGTGCCCTTCGAGGTGCCCGCCGGCGCCGAGGCCGTCACCGTACGGCTGCGCTACGACCGGTCGGCGGGCGTGCTCGACCTCGGATGCGGCGACCCCGAGGGGTTCCGCGGCTGGTCGGGCGGCGCCCGCGACGCATACACGATCACCGCCGACTGGGCCACGCCGGGCTACCTGCCGGGGCCGGTGCGGGAGGGCACCTGGCAGGTCTGGCTGCGGCTGCACCGGGTGCCGCCGCAGGGGCTCGACTACACGCTGGAGATCGTCACCGCCTCCGCCCCACCGCCGCGCCCGGCCACCGAGGAGCCGCCGGCCGGGGAGCGCCCGCCGCGCCGCGACATCCCCGACCTCGACGGCCTGCGCTGGTACGCCGGCGACTTCCACGCGCACACCCTGCACAGCGACGGCTCACTGACCGTCTCCGAGCTCGCCGCGCTGGCCAGGGGCCGCGGCCTGGACTTCCTGGCCGTCACCGACCACAACACCGTCAGCCACCACCCCGAACTGACCGAGATCGACCGGGGCATCACGCTGCTGCCCGGCCAGGAGGTCACCACCGACCGCGGCCACGCCAACGTGTTCGGCGACGTCGGCTGGGTCGACTTCCGGCAGCCCGCCGACTCGTGGGTGCGGCACGCGGCTCGCGCGGGCGGTCTCGTCTCCATCAACCACCCGCTGGGCGCCGACTGCGCCTGGCTGCAGCCGGTGACCGAACGTCCCCGCATCGCCGAGGTCTGGCACTCCGGCTGGTGGGACCGGCGCTGGGGCGCGCCGCTGGCCTGGGCCGACGCCTGGCACGACGACCTGGTGGCGATCGGCGCCAGCGACTTTCACCGGCCGGGCTCCGACGGCCTGCCCGGCTCGCCCACCACCTGGGTGCTGGCCGCCGACCCCGGTCTGGTCTTCGACGCCGTCTCCGCCGGACGCACCGCGATCTCGGCGGGCCCCGGTGAGCCGCTGCTGCTCCGGCTGGGCGACGAACTGCTCGCCCTGGACGCCGACGGCCTGGTCCTGGTCCGCCCCGGCGGCGCCCGCCAGGTGATCCGGGGAGACCGGGTGCTGGTGCCCGCCGGGCCGGGCCGGCACCGTCTGGAAACCTACGAGAACGAGGTGATGGCGCTGTGCGCGTGACGAGTGTCGCCAACGCTCCGGTGAGTTTCGGGGTGTTCGAGCTGAGCGACGGGCCGCCGCCGCTGACCGCCGACGAGATGGTGCGCGCCATCGCCGACGCCGGCTACGCGGGCATCGACCTGGGCCCCGTCGGCTACCTGGGCACCGGTGACGCGCTGGTCGAGCGGCTCGACGGGCTGCTGCTGGCCGGCGGCTGGGCCGACCTGCCCTACCACGACCCCGGCGCGTTCAGGGAGAGGCTGCCCACGCTCGACGCGACGCTCGACGTCTTCGCCGCGGCCCCCGCCGCCCCCGAGCACCTGGCGCCGCGGCCGACGCTCGGCTGCTCGGGCTCGCCCGCGCGGTTCGCCCGGCCCGGCGGGAACGCTCCCGGGCTGGAGGCCGGCGAGTGGGCGGGTTACGCCGCCCGCGTCCAGGAGGCGGCCGACCGCTGCCGCGAGCGCGGCTTCGAGCCCGCCTTCCACCACCATCTCGGCACCTACGTCGAGACGCCGGACGAGGTCGAACGGCTGCTGGAGCTGACCGACGTGCCGCTCTGCCTCGACACCGGTCACCTGCTGGTCGCCGGCGGCGACCCGGTGACCGCGCTGCGCGACTGGGCGAGCCGGATCGGCCACGTGCACATCAAGGACGGCGACCGGAGCATCCTCGCCCAGGCGCTCGCCGACGGAGTGGACCTGCGCGAGCTGATGGGACGCGGCGGCTTCGCCTCCCTCGGCGAGGGCGAGCTGGACCTGCCGGGCGTGGTCCGCGCGCTGGACGAGATCGGCTACCAGGGCTGGGTCATCGTCGAGCAGGACACGCTGCCCGGCCGCCGCTCGGTCGAACAGAACATCGCCGACCAGGTCGCCAACCGCGAGAAGCTGAGAGAGCTGGGACTATGACACCACGCTGGAGGAGCGGGCTGTGAAGATCGCGCTGGTCGGATGCGGCGCCGTCGCGCAGGCGGTCTACGTGCCCCTGCTGTCGAGGCGACGCGACCTGTTCGAGGTGACGGCCGTCTGCGACCTGTCGGCGACGCTCGCCGGCGCCGTCGGAGACCGCCTGGGCGCTCCCGGCCGCTACACCGCTCTCGACCGGATGCTGGCCGACGGCGGGTTCGAGGCCGTGGTCATGCTCGCGTCCGGCTCGCACGGTGAGGCGGTGCGGCAGGCGCTGACCGCCGGCTACGCCGTGCTGTGCGAGAAGCCGCTGGCGCTGACCCGGGCCGAGGTGGCGGCGCTGCCCGAGGGGCGGCTGATGGTCGGCTACATGAAGCAGTACGACCCGGCCGTCCGCCGGGCCGAGGAGCTGCTGGCCGAGCTGGGCGGCGCGGCCGTGATCAGGTCGGTCGAGGTGAGCGTGCTGCACCCGAGCGGCGAGTCGCAACTGGCGTTCGCCAACCTGACCCGGGCCCGCGACGTGGATCCCGAGCTGCTGGCCTCGTTGCGCGCCGCCGAGGACGACCTGGTGTCGCGGGCTCTCGGCGAGCAGGCCCCGGACTCCGTGCGCGCCCTGTACGGGGTGGCGCTCGGCTCGATCTGCCACGACCTGTCGCTCCTGCGGCGATTCACCGGGTCACCGGAGGAGATCTCCCACGTCGAGACGTGGGGCCCCGCCCCCGGCTCCATCGAGATCTCCGGCCCGCTGCCCGTGGCCGGCAGGTTCGCGATCCGGTGGCACTACCTGGAGGACTACCCCGCCTACCGCGAGACCGTGACCGTCCACCACGACCGCGGCTCGCTGGAGCTCGTCTTCCCCACGCCCTACCTGATGAACGCGCCCACCACGCTGACCATGGTGTCCCAGGGGGAGAGCCGTACCGAGTGGCGCGACGTCACCGAGGCGTTCGAGGTGCAGCTGGCCGCCTTCCACGCGTACGTCAACGACGGCAAGCCGCCGCTCACCGGCGCGGCCGGCGGGCTGGAGGACATCGTCACGGCCCAGCGCGTCGCCGCCCGCTACGCCGTACACCATGGTCTGCCGATCGGAGGGGAGGCAGCGTGAGCATGGAGCGCGCCGCCGAGATCGTCGTCGTCCCGCACACCCACTGGGACCGTGAGTGGTACGAGCCGTTCCAGCGCTTCCGGCTGCGGCTGGTCGCGCTGATGGACGAGGTGCTCGACACGATGGAGCACGAGCCCGACTACCACTTCACCCTCGACGGGCAGCTCGCCTGCGTCGACGACTACCTGGAGGTGCGGCCGGAGCACCGCGACCGCGTCGCCGCGCTGGTCGAGTCGGGGCGGCTCGCCGTCGGGCCGTGGCAGATCCTGCTCGATGAGTTCCTCTGCTCCGGCGAGAACATCGTGCGCAACCTGGAGCTCGGCATGGACCGGGCCGACAAGCTCGGCGGGGCCATGCCGGTGGGCTACCTGCCGGATATGTTCGGCCACACGGCGCAGATGCCGCAGATCCTGCGGCGGGCCGGGCTGCCGCACGCCTGCGTCTACCGGGGAGTGCCGTCGTCCGTGGTGACCGACGTCTTCGCCTGGGTCGCGCCCGACGGCACGGCCCTGCGGACGCGCTATCTGCCGCTCGGCGGCTACGGCAACGGGGCCCACCTGTTCGAGGACCCCGCGCACCTGGCCGAGCGGGCCGCCGAGTTCACCCACCGGATGCGCGAATGGCACGGGCCGGACGGGCCGCTGCTGGCGATGTACGGCACCGACCACTCGGCGCCGGTGCGCGGACTGCCCGCCATGGTGGCCGCGATGGGCGCCCGGATGGACACCTTGGCCGGATATATCGGCTCATATTCGGACGACGTGGACGGGCTGCCGCGGGTGACGGGCGAGCTGCGCTCCCACGCCCGGGCCAACATCCTGCCCGGTGTCATCTCCGTGCGCGCCCACGTCAAGCAGGCCATGGGCCGGGCCGAGCGGATGGTCGAGCGCTACGCCGAGCCGCTGGCCACGCTCTGGGGCGGCGACTGGCCGGGACGCTTCCTCGACATGGCCTGGTGGCGCCTGGTCGACGCCAGCGGCCACGACTCCGTCACCGGCTGCGGCGTGGACGAGACCGCCCAGCAGGTGGCCGCCCGCATCGCCGAGGCCGAACACCTCGGACAGGCCGTGCGCGACATGGTGACCGCCAGACTGGCCGCCGCCGTGCCGTCGGACGGCGTGCTGATCGTCAACCCCACGCCCGCCACCCGGCGCGGGGTCGTGTGCGTGGACGTGGCGGGCGACGACCCGCTGGTGGACCCGTCGGGCGCGGCCGTGCCCGTCCAGCCGCTGGAGTACGCGCCGACCCTGCTGCTGGACGAGGAGATGGACCCGGCGACGGCGCTCACCTTCGTCCACGGCACCGAACTGTACGGCCGGCACATCACCGGCTGGGCGGTCGACGACGGAGTGCTGACCTTCACGGTCGCGCGCGAGTCGTCCGTCCCGTTCAACGTGGCCCAGCTCCGGGGCGCGCTCGACGGGGTGACCCGCGTGCGCATCCTCGCCGAGCCGCGCCGCACGGTGGCGGCCCTCGTCGAGGTGCCTCCCCTCGGCCACACGAGCGTCCGCCCGGCGCCGTACGAGACGGTGCACGGACAGAGCGCCTCCGGCACGGCGGCGACCATGGCCGGGGTCCGCGCCGAGGGACGGGTGCTCGACAACGGGCTGCTCCGGGTCGAGGTGGCCGCCGACGGCACCCTCGCGCTGACCGGAACCGGCGGCGTGACCCTCACCGGCGCCGGCCGGATCGTCGACGGCGGCGACGTCGGCGACAGCTACAACCACGCGCCCCCGGCCGAGGACCTGATCGTCTCGGACCCCGAGTCGGTCGAGGTCACCACGGTCTGCTCCGGCCCGCTGCTGGCCGCGCTCGACGTCCGGCGGGTCTACCACTGGCCGGCCGCCGGCGCCGGGATCGAGGGCACCCCCGAGATCCCCGCTCCCTCGCGGACCGAGGAGACCGAGCGGACCGTCGTCGACACCCGGATCGAGCTGCGGGCGGGCGAGCCGTACGTGCGGCTGCGCGTCGAGTTCGACAACCGCTGCTCCGACCACCGGGTCCGGCTGCACGTGCCGTTGCCCTCCCCGGCGACCGCCTCGCACGCCGAGGGACAGTTCGCCGTCGTCACCCGCGGCCTGACCGCCGAGGGCGGGTGCGGCGAGGAGCCGCTGCCCACCTTCCCGGCCTCCTCGTGGGTGGCCGCCGGGGGAGTGGCCGCCCTGCTGGAGCACGTCACCGAGTACGAGCTGGTGGACGAGGGCGGCGAGCTGGCCCTCACCCTGCTGCGCTCGGTCGGCTACCTGTCGCGCAACCGCCACGCCCTGCGTCCCGAACCGGCCGGCCCCCAGCTGCCGACCCCGGCCGCGCAGTCCCGGGGCCCGCGCTCGGTCACCCTGGCGCTCATGCCGTACGACGGGAGCTGGGAGGCCGTGCCGCCGGCGGCGGAGACCTTCCGGCACGACCTGCTGCCGGTCCCCGGCCTGGGCGCGCCGTCACTCGGCCTGCCCCCGGCGGCGGCGGGCCTGTCGGTGACGGGCGACGGAGTCGTCATGACCTCGCTCCGGAACCGCGACGGGTGGCAGGAGCTCCGGGTCGTGGCCCTGACCGGCTCCGGCACCGAGGCGGTCGTCGAGGGCGTTTTCGCCCAGGCCCGCCACGCCGACCTCCGCGGCCGCCCCGGCGACCCGATCCCGGTCACGGACGGCGTCCTCCGCCTGCCCCTGCGCCCCTGGGAGATCGCCACCGTCCAGCTCTCGGACTGAGCGTGAGGACCCGTGGTCACTGGTCGTGCAGGCCGAGTTGGCGGGCGGCCTGGATGGCCAGCCAGACCTCGGCGAAGGCGGCGCTGGAGGTCAGGTCGCGGCCCGTCAGGATGCTGAAGCGGCGCAGCCGGTAGGCCAGCGTGTTGGGGTGGATGTGGAGCGCGGCGGCGGCCTCGTCGGTGGCGGCGGCGTTCCTGTCGCAGATCGCCACCTTCCTGCCGTTCCTCTTCGGCCTGTCCACCGCCTCGATCATCGTCGCCAAGTCCGCCGAGCACATGGACCCGGCCGCCCCCAACTACGTCGGCGGCCTGCTGGCCATCGCTCCGACCTGGTATTTCGTGCCCGTCTGCCTGATCGCGCTGATCGGCGGCATGTCGACCGGCACCACCTCCCTGTACGGCACCGGCCTCGACTTCTCCAGTGTCTTCGCGAGCTTCACCCGGGTGCGGGCCACGGTGTTCGTCGGCACGCTGTCGATCGTGTTCATCTTCGTCGGCCGCTTCGCCGCCAACCTCACGCAGAGCATCTCGACGTTCGCGACGCTGATCATCACCTGCACCGCCCCCTGGATGGTGATCATGATGCTCGGCTACGTGACCCGCAGGGGCTGGTACGACCCCGACGCGCTGCAGGTGTTCAACCGCCGCCAGCGGGGCGGGCGCTACTGGTTCACGCACGGCTGGAACTGGCGCGGCCTGACCGCCTCGATCGTGCTGGTGGCCACCGGCTGGTCGGCGCACTGGGGCACCGACGCCTACCTGGCGCACCCGTACCTGACCGAGGAGGCGGCCGCGCTCCTGGTGGAGAGGGGGGTGCGGACCGTGGGGATCGACGCGCTGAGCGTCGATCCCACGCCGGCGGCGGACTTTCCGGCGCACCGCGTGCTGTGCGGCGCCCACGCCGTCATCGCCGAGAACCTGACCGGCCTCGACCGGCTGCTCCGCGCGCGGGCGGACGGCCTGTCGGTGGAGGTGTCGATGCTGCCGATCAGGCTCGGCGGCGCCGACGGCGCGCCCGTGCGCGCGGTGGCCCGGGTGACGGGCCAGGCTCAGCGGGTGCCCCAGGAATAGGTCTGCTTGCGCAGCTTCAGGTAGACGAACGACTCGGTCGCCCGTACGGCGGGAATGTCGCGGATCTTGCTGAGGATCTCCAGCAGATGCCGGTCACCCTCGCAGACCACCTCGACGATCAGGTCGAAGGAGCCGGCCGTGAGCACGACGTAGTCGATCTCGTCGATGGCGGCCAGCTCGTCGGCCACCGTCTCCAGGTTGCCCTCGCAGGTGACGCCGATCATCGCCTGGCGGGGGAAGCCGAGGGTGAGCGGGTCGGTGACGGCGACGATCTGCATGACGCCGGCGTCCTGTAACCGCTGGACCCGCTGCCGGACCGCCGCTTCGGAGAGGCCGACGGCCTTGCCGATCGCCGCGTACGGCATGCGCCCGTCGATCTGGAGTTGCTCGATGATCGCCTTGGACAGCTCGTCGAGCACGAACGCCGGTCCGGGGACCGCATCGCTCTTTCGGCGTACGCGCGGCGGCGTCGACATCGTGGCTCCTCCTAGCGGTCCCGCATTACGGGAAGGTTCCCGCTGCATTGCCGTCCTGGTGCGACATGCTGTCAGCTCTCAACAGTCTGTCAAGCGATTTCGTAGCAATTTGGTATATTCACCACGAAATCCCTTGTCTAGATGCAAACACTCTGTCAGAGTCGCCACAACTCAGCCACCTCACGAGGAGGTCATCCATGACCGAGCTTGCCGAGGTCATCGATAGATACAGCACCTCGGTCATGCGACCGATGAAGGAGGGCGCATGACCACCCGTCTGCAGAACTTCGTCAACGGTGGGTTCGTGGACGCCAAGAGCGGCCGATACTCCGACATCGTCGATCCCTGCACCGGCGAGGCCTACCTCCAGGCCCCGATCTCGGGCGCCGAGGACATCGACGCCGCCTACGCCGCCGCGGCCGCCGCGTTCGAGTCATGGGGACGGACCACCCCGGGTGAGCGAGCCGGCCTGCTGCTCAAGGTCGCCGACGCGATCGACGCGCGGGCCGACGAGATCAACGAGGCCGAGTGCCTCAACACCGGCAAGCCGCGCGCCCGGATGGCCGAGGACGAGACCCCCGTCGCCGCCGACCACTTCCGCTTCTTCGCCGGCGCCGCGCGCACGCTGGAGGGACCGACGGCCGGTGAGTTCCTCGCCGAGCACACCAGCGTCATCCGGCACGAGCCGGTCGGCGTGATCGGCCAGGTCACGCCGTGGAACTACCCGATGATGATGGCGGTCTGGAAGATCGCCCCGGCCCTGGCCGCGGGCAACACGATCGTGCTCAAGCCGTCCGACACCACCCCGGCGTCCACGCTCAAGCTGGCCGAGATCGTCGGCAGCGTGCTGCCGGCGGGCGTCTTCAACGTCGTCACCGGCGACCGCGAGACCGGCGCGCTGGTCGTGAGCCACCCGACGGCCGCGATGGTGGCGATCACCGGCTCGGTCGGCGCGGGCATGTCGGTCGCCAAGAGCGCCGCCGACGACCTCAAGCGGGTCCACCTGGAGCTCGGCGGCAAGGCGCCCGTCGTGGTCTTCGAGGACGTCAAGGACCTGGGCAAGGCCGCGGCGGACATCGCCACGGCCGGTCTCTACAACGCCGGCCAGGACTGCACCGCCGCCTGCCGCGTGCTGGTGCAGGAGAGCGTCCACGACGAGTTCGTCGCCGCGCTCACCGAGGCCGCCGCCGGCACCGTCACCGGCGACCTGTCCAACGAGGACGCCCTGTACGGCCCGCTCAACAACGAGCACCAGCTGACCAGGGTCCAGGGCTTCATCGACCGGGCCCCGGCGCACGCCAAGGTGCTCACCGGCGGTCACCGGGTCGGCGACAAGGGCTACTTCTTCGCCCCCACCGTCGTCGACGGCCTCAGGCAGGACGACGAGATGGTGCAGAACGAGGTCTTCGGCCCCGTCATCACCGTCCAGACGTTCACCGACGAGGCCGACGCGCTGGCCAAGGCCAACGACGTCAAGTACGGCCTGAGCGGCTCGGTCTGGACCGCCGACCACGGCCGGGCCATGCGGATGTCCAACCGGCTCGACTTCGGCGTCGTCTGGGTCAACACGCACATCCCGTTCGTCTCGGAGATGCCGCACGGCGGATTCAAGCACTCGGGCTACGGCAAGGACCTCTCGGTGTTCGGTCTGCATGACTACACCCGGGTCAAGCACGTCATGCACTACATCGGCGAATAGCGAAGGACAGTTCCTGGGATGACCGAACTGAATGCGATCGCGCTCGAGGGCGTCGTCAAGGAGTACCTCTCGCACGGTGAGGTCGTCCAGGCGGTGAAGGGCATCACGCTGGACATCGCCGAGGGGGAGTTCTTCTCCCTCCTCGGCCCGTCCGGGTGCGGCAAGACCACGACCATGCGGATGATCGCGGGCTTCGAGGAGCCCTCGAAGGGCGTGGTGCGGCTGCACGGCCAGGACGTCACGAACGTGCCGCCGAACAAGCGCGACGTCAACATGGTCTTCCAGTCCTATGCGCTGTTCCCGCACATGAGCGTCTGGGACAACGTGGCGTTCGGCCTCAAGCAGCGCAAGACGCCGCAGGCCGAGATCAAGCAGCGGGTCGGCGAGATGCTGGAGATCGTCGACCTGGCCGGCCGGGAGAAGCGCCGGCCCCGCGAGATGTCGGGCGGCCAGCAGCAGCGGGTCGCGCTGGCCCGCGCCCTGGTCAACCGGCCGCGGGCGCTCCTGCTCGACGAGCCGCTCGGCGCGCTCGACCTCAAGCTCCGCCAGGCGATGCAGATCGAGCTGAAGCGGATCCAGCGCGAGGTCGGCATCACCTTCGTGTACGTCACGCACGACCAGAGCGAGGCGCTGACGATGAGCGACCGGATCGCCGTCATGAACGACGGTCTGGTCGAGCAGCTCGCCGGACCCCGCGAGATCTACGAGCGCCCGGCCACGGCGTTCGTCGCGGGTTTCATCGGTACCTCCAACCTGCTGGCCGGCACCGCGTCCGGCGGCACGCTGGAGCTCGGCGGGGGCAAGGTCCTGGTGCCGGACCGGGACGGCCCGGTCACGGTGACCGTACGGCCGGAGAAGATCACCATCTCCACCGACAAGCCCGGCGGCGACGTGAGCGCCGTGCCGGGGACCGTGGCCGAGGTGGTCTACCTGGGGACCTACAACAGCTACGCCGTGAGTCTCGCCGACGGGGCCGAGGTCACGGTGTTCCAGCAGAACGCGCACGACTCGACGACCACCGCGGAGCGAGGCGACTCCGTCTGGCTGTCGTGGCAGGCGCGGCACTCATACGCGATAGGAAGTTGACAGCACCTCATGGACCCTCTGCACAACCCCGCCCTGCTCAGGGGCGTCACCCAGCCCCGTACTCGTCGTGAGGCGTTCCGGATCGCCGGCCTGTCGGCCGCGGCCCTCGCCCTGGCCGCCTGTGGCGTCCAGGGCCAGAAGGCGGCGCCGCCCAAGGCCGACGCGGTCAAGGACTTCTGGTCGAAGCAGACCAAGCACGGCAAGGTGGTTTTCGCCAACTGGCCGGAGTACATGCCCGGGGACAAGGCTCCGCTGGAGGCCTTCGCCAAGGCCACCGGGATCTCCTACGAGTACAAGGAGGTCGTCAACGAGAACGCGGAGTTCTTCGGCAAGGTCGACCCGGTGCTCCGGGCCGGGCAGTCGCTGGGCTACGACATCGTCGTGATGACCAACGGCGTCCAGCTCCAGCACATGTTCGAGCTGGGCTACGCCACGGCGCTCGACCACTCGCAGCTGCCCAACTTCGCGGCCCACGCGGGCGCCAAGTACAAGGAGCGGTCGTACGACCCGGGCAACACCTACACGCTTCCCTACATGTCCGGCATAACCGGCATCGCGTACAACACCAAGTACGTCAAGGACGACATCACCAGCATCGAGGCCCTCTTCGATCCGAAGTACAAGGGCCGGGTCGGCATGATGGCCGATGCCCAGGAGATCGCCAACTTCGGGATGTTCGCCCTCGGCATCGACCCGGAGAAGTCCACCGAGGCCGACTGGCGGAAGGCCGGGGAGAAGCTCAAGGCCCAGCGCGACAACGGAATCGTGCGGAAATATTACGATCAATCGTACATTGATGCCGTTTCCAAGGGCGACGTCTGGCTGACCATGGCCTGGTCGGGCGACGTCTTCCAGCGCCAGCTCGCCGGTGAGCCGGTCAGGTTCGTGGTGCCCCAGGAGGGCGGCACGATCTGGACCGACAACATGCTCATCCCCAAGGGCGCCGCCAACCCCCTCGACGCGCTCATCCTCATGGACTACCTCTACCAGCCGGCCGTCGCCGCCGAACTCGATGAGTACGTCCAGTTCGTCTCTCCGGTCCCGGCGGTGCAGGACCTGCTCAAGGAGAAGGCCGCGACGGCCGAGGGCAAGGACAAGAAGGATCTGGAGGCCCTGGTCGCCAGCCCCCTGGTGTTCCCGACCGAGGCCGACTACGCCAAGCTGCGCAGCTACACCACGCTCACCACGGCGCAGGAGCAGATCTTCAACCCGATCTTCCAGTCGATCACGCAGGCCTAGCCGATGCGGCGCCTGACCCCCTACCTCCTGGCACTGCCGAGCTGGATGTGGCTGTCGATCTTCCTGGTGGTGCCGCTGGCCGCGATGGCCTCGGTGTCGCTGCAGACCGGCAACGCCATCGACGGCTTCGCGATGACGTTCAGCTTCTCCAACTACGCCGACGCGCTGAGCACGTACAGCCCGCAGCTCTTCCGCTCGCTCGGGTACGGCGCGCTCGCGACGGTGGCGATGCTGCTGATCGGCTATCCGGTGGCCTACTGGATCGCCTTCAAGGGCGGCCGCCGCAAGTCGGTCTACCTGTTCCTGCTGCTGCTGCCGTTCTTCGTGTCGTTCGTGCTGCGGACCATCTCGTGGGGCTTCCTGCTGTCCGACGACGGGATCCTGCTCGGCACGCTGAAGAGCTGGGGCCTGCTGCCCGCCGGCTTCCACGTGCTGGCCACCACGTTCGCCGTGGTCGCCGGGCTGACCTACAACTGGCTGCCGTTCATGATCCTGCCGATCTACGTCTCGCTGGAGCGGGTCGATCCGCGGACCGTGGAGGCCGCCCAGGACCTGTACGCCTCACGGGCGGCGGCCTTCCGCCGGGTGGTGCTCCCGCTGTCGTTGCCGGGGGTGTTCGCCGGAGTGCTGATGACGTTCGTGCCCGCCACGGCCGACCCGGTCAACGCCCAGGTGCTCGGCGGCACGGGCAACACCATGATCGGCAACATCATCCAGACCGAGTACCTGACCAACCTCGACTACCCGACGGCCTCGGCGCTGTCGTTCACTCTCATGGCCATGCTGCTGGTGGGCATCTTCGTCTACGCCAAGGCGCTCGGCACCGAGAACGTCCTTGAGGCGGCGGCCCGATGAGGAGCAGGGGCGGCAGGCTCGGCGACCGGTTGCTGCACGTCTACACCTGGCTGGTGATCCTCTGGCTGTCGTCGCCGATCGCGGTCATGATCATGTTCGGCTTCAACGACACGCCGAGCAAGTCCAACACCAGCTGGCACGGGTTCACCCTCAAGTGGTACCAGCAGCTCTTCGAGATCTCCGACCTGACCACGGCGCTGCGCAACTCGATCTACATCGCGCTGATCAGCACCGTCATCACCGTCGTGATCGGCACCATGCTGGGGCTGGCGCTCGGCAGGCACCGCTTCCGGGGGCAGGGGGCGACCAACTTCCTGGTCTTCGCCGCCATCTCCACGCCCGAACTGGTCATGGGCGCGTCGCTGCTGTCGCTGTTCGTCTCGGCCAACCTGCCGCGTGACGCCATCACCATCACGATCGCGCACGTGCTGTTCTCGCTCTCCTTCGTCACGGTCACCGTGCGGGCGCGGGTCGTCACGCTCGACCCGTCGATGGAGGAGGCGGCCCGGGACCTCGGGGCGACCACGTGGGGGACGTTCAGGCAGGTCACGCTGCCGGCCATCCTGCCCGGCGTGCTCGCCGGCGCGATGCTGGCGTTTGCGCTGTCGATCGACGACTACGTGGTCACCAGCTTCGTCAACGGCTCGACCCTCACCTTCCCGCTGTGGATCGTCGGGTCGGTGAAGACGGGCATCCCGCCACAGGTCAACGTCATGGGCACGCTGATCTTCGGCTTGGGCGTGCTCATCGCGATCGGCAACGCGGTCGCGGCGCGCCGCCGCACCTGAGACCATGCGTCGTGATCCCCTCGCGATGGCGGGGGGATCGGCGTTCTCCGGCACGGAAACAGCTTTCCGGCACGGACGGATTCTCCGGCAAAGAACAGGGAGGCGAGATCGGAGCTCGGCGGGGGGAACCCGCGCGTGATCACCATTCTGAGAAGATCCCGCAATTTTAAGATCATATATTTCGTAGGGAAGTGGGATTTGTGGATCCGCTGAAGGCTCTTGCTGACGCGGAGCGCAAGCCGTACTGGCTGGACAGTCCGGCCAGGCCCGAGCCGCGACCGCGGCTCGACGGCGACACCGACGCCGACCTGGTCGTCGTCGGCGGAGGCTTCTCGGGGCTGTGGACCGCCCTGATGGCCAAGGAACGTGACCCCTCGCAGGACGTCGTCCTGCTCGAAGGACGCCGCATCGGCTGGGCGGCCTCCGGCCGCAACGGCGGGTTCTGCATGGCGACCCTCACGCACGGCCTGCCGAACGGGCTGGAGCGCTGGCCGGACGAGATCGACCGGCTCGAACGCATGGGTGTCGAGAACCTCGACGAGATCGAGCGGACCCTCCAGCGCTACGGCGTCGACTGCTCGTTCGAGCGCACCGGCGAGCTCAACGTCGCCACCGAGCCCTGGCAGCTGGAGGCGCAGCGCGAGCACCTCGACGTCGCCTCCGAGCTGGGTCTTGGCCACGTGCCGCTGGACCGCGACCAGATCCGGGCCGAGATCGACTCGCCGACCTACCTCGGCGGGTTCTGGGATCGCGACGGCTGCGCCATGGTCGACCCGGCCCGCCTGGCGTGGGGGCTGCGCGAGGTGTGCCTGCGGCTCGGCGTCCGGGTCTACGAGCGCAGCCCGGTCCGCTCGATGACCGACGACGGCACGACGATCAGCCTGCGCACCCCGCACGGCGTGACCACCGGCCGCCGGGTCGCCCTGGCCACCGGCGTGTTCCCGCCGCTGCTGCGCCGGCTCAAGCACTTCGTGGTGCCGGTGTACGACTACGCCCTGATGACGGAGCCGCTGTCGCAGGGGCAGCTCGACGAGGTGGGCTGGCGCAACCGGCAGGGCGTCGGCGACGCGGCCAACCAGTTCCACTACTACCGGCTGACCGACGACAACCGCGTGCTGTGGGGCGGCTACGACGCCGTCTACTACAACGGCGGCCTGGTCAAGCCCGAGTACGACCAGCGCGACGAGACCTTCGTCAAGCTGGCCGAGCACTTCGCCACCACGTTCCCGCAGCTGGCGGAGGTGCGTTTCACGCACCGCTGGGGCGGTGTGATCGACACCTGCAGCCGGTTCAGCGCCTTCTACGGCCAGGCGCACGGTGGGCGCCTCGCCTACGCGGTCGGCTACACCGGCATGGGGGTGGGCGCCACCCGGTTCGGCGCCAACGTGATGCTCGACCTGCTCGCGGGTGAGCGCACGGAGCGCACCGAGCTGCGCATGGTGAAGGAGAAGCCGGTCCCGTTCCCGCCGGAGCCGGTGCGGTCCGGGGTGATCCAGTTCACCCGCTGGTCGATCGCGCAGGCCGATCGGCACCAGGGCCGGCGCAACCTCTGGCTGCGCACGCTCGACCGGATGGGGCTGGGGTTCGACTCCTGACGGGCACGGCGGCCGGGGCACGCCCGGCCGCCGCGCCCCTCAGACTGATGGCATGAGAATCGACTTCGAGGCCGGCGGGGTCACGCTGGCCGGCGACCTGCGCCTGCCCCAGGGCGCGGGGCCGCACCCGGCGCTGGTCTTCACCGGGCCGTTCACGGGAGTGCGTGACCAGGTCTGCGGGCTGTACGCCGAGCGGCTGACCAGGGAGGGTTACGTCACGCTGGCCTTCGACCATCGCAACTGGGGCGAGTCGGGCGGCGAGCCGCGGCGGCACGAGGATCCGCAGGGCAAGCTGCACGACCTGCGGGCCGCGGTGTCGTTCCTGCGGTCGCGGCCGGAGGCCGACGGGGAGCGGATCGGGGTCGTCGGGATCTGCCTGGGCGGCGGATACGCCCTGAAGTTCGCGGCTTTCGAGCCTCGGGTGAAGGTGTTCGCCGGCATCGCCGGCGCCTACAACAACCCCTACACGATGCGGTCCGGCATGGACTACCAGGCCGCGCTGGCCGATCTTGGCGAGGTGCTGGAGCGCCAGGACCGGGGCGGCCCGGTCGAGTACCTCCCCGCCGTGGCCGCGGAGGGGGAGGCCGCCATGCCGGGCGACGAGCCGTACTCCTACTACGGCACCGAGCGCGGCGCCTCCCCGCACTGGGCGAACGAGGTCACCCGCGCCAGCCTGCGCGAGCTGATCACCGTGGACAACATGATGGGCGCCGACTTCCTGTCACCCAGACCGGCGCTGATCGTGCACGGCGTGATCGACCGGTTCTGCTCCCCGGAGGGCGCCGAGGAGGCGTACCGGCGGCTGGACGAGCCGAAGCGGATCGTCTGGATCGACGCCAAGCGGCACATCGACCTCTACGACGCGGAGCCGTACGTCACCCAGGCGGTCGAGGCGACCGCCGGCTTCCTGCGCGAGCACCTCTGACCGCGCCGGGGGGTGCGACGGCCGGCCTTGATCTGGCTGGTCGTTTTCTGCAATAAGATCGGTGTTTGTCGCGTTTGATGGCTTGAACGCATTGATAGACCGCTCGGCGGCCGACCTGTGTCGGTATCACCCCGGTCGAAGCCCACCTGACGGGTGCGCTCCTCCGGGAAGGCTCCGTCTTGACCTGGACGGAGACCCTTGAAGTCCTACCTGAACGTGCTGGCCACCCCCGGCGCGTGGCGCTTCCTGCTGCCCGCGCTCGTGGCGCGACTGCCGTTCGCGATGCTGCAGCTCGGCATCCTGCTGCTGGTGGAGTGGGCCACCGGCTCCTACGGCGCGGCCGGCGTGGCCTCCGCGGCGGCCGCGGTGTCGCAGGCGATCGTCGGCCCGCGCACCGGACGCCTGGCCGACCGGCACGGCCAGGCCAGACTGCTGGTGCCGCAACTCGTGCTGCACGGCCTCGCCCTCGGCGCCCTGCTGGCGCTCGCCACGGCCCAGGCGCCCACCCCGCTGCTCGTGGTCACCGCCGCCCTGGCCGGAGCCTCGGTACCGCAGGTGGGGGCGATGGTCAGAGCCCGCTGGGCGCACCGGCTGGGCGGCACGGCCCGGCTGAACACCGCCTTCGCGGTCGAGTCCATCACCGATGAGCTGATGTTCACCCTGGCCCCGGTGCTGCTGGTGCTGCTGTCCACCGGATACTCGCCGGTCGTCGCCCTGCTCGTGGCCCTGGTGCTGGTCGTCGTGGGCACCGCCGTCTTCGCGGGCGTCCGGACCGGCAGGCCCGAGCCGATGCCGGTCCGCGCCGGCTCGGCGGGGGGAGTGCTGCGGCTGCCCGGCGTGACGCCGCTGGCGACCGCCTTCCTGGCGATGGGCTCGGTCTTCGGCAGCCTCCAGGTGGGCGTCACCTCGCTGACCGCCGGGCTCGGCGCGCCCGCCTCGGCGGGCGCGATCTACGGCACCTTCTCGGGCGCCAGCGTGCTCGGCGGCCTGCTGTACGGCGCCATCCGCTGGCGCGTCTCCGCCACGGCCAGGCTCGCGGCGGGCCTCGCCCTGCTCGCGGCGGCCACCAGCACCCTCACCGTCGCCGGGACCATCCCCCTCCTGTACGGCACGGCCGCGCTGGCCGGCCTGATCATCGCGCCCGTGGTGATCACCGGCTACACCATCATCGACGGCCTCGTCCCCGACGAGGTCCGCACCGAGTCGTTCACCTGGCTGGGCGGCGCCATCGGCCTGGGCATCGCCACCGGCGCCTCGGTCGCCGGGCAACTGGTCGACCGGTTCGGGCCGTCCCTGGCCTTCGTGGTGCCGCCCCTGCTCACCGGCCTGGCGGCGCTGCTGGTGCTGGCCCGGCGGCGCAGCCTGCGGGCCGCGCCGCGCGCCGTCACGAACGCGCCCGAGCCGGCACCTCTTCCGGGATGACCTTGGGCACGCCGCGCAGCCCGACGAACGCGAGCACCGCCACCACGACCAGCATCGCCGCCGCGCTGAGCCCGGTGACGTGCACTCCCTCGACGAACGCCACCCGTGCCGCGTGGATGAGCCGCGCGCCCTGCTCGGGAGGCAGACTCGCGGCCACGTGCATCGCCCCGGCGATGGACTCCCGCGCCGCCTCGCCGGGGACATCGGCCGGCAGCCGCAGACCGGCGCTGTAGGTGCTGTTCAGCACCGTGCCCAGGATCGCGATGCCGAGCGAGCCGCCCAGCTCGAACGAGGTCTCCGACACCGCGGCGGCCGCGCCCGCGCGCTCCTTCGGCACCGTGGCGAGGACGTTGTCGTTGTTGACGGTGAAGGCGAAGCCGATCCCCATACCGCCGATGATCATGGGGATGAGCAGGACGAGATAGTCGACCTCCAGCCCGAGGGTGCTGTACCAGAGGAACGAGCCGGCGTTCATGGTCAGGCCGAGCGCCACGACGCCGTTCCGGCCGAGAAAGTGGATCAGCTTGGCCGCCACGAACCCGCCGACCGCCCCGCTGAGGCCGCCCGGCAGGCCCGCGAGCCCGGCCTGCAGCGGCGACCAGCCGAGCACCAGCTGGAAGTACCACGCGAAGATCAGCGACATGGCCATCATCGTGAAGATCGCCAGCAGGTTGGTGCCGATCGACGCGCTGAACGCCCTGCGCCGGAAGAGCCGCACGTCGATGAGCGGATCGGCGAGCCGGGTCTGCCGCCACAGGAAGTACGCCAGGCAGGCCACGCCCAGCACGCCCGCCACCTGCACGTCGCCCCGCCCCAGCCCGTCGTGCGCGGCCTCCTTGATCGCGTAGATGACCGCCACGACGCCGGTGAAGGAGAGCGCCACGCTCGGCAGGTCGATGCGGCCCGCGTCGGGGTTGCGCGACTCCGGCAGCACCAGGATGCCGCCGACCAGGACCAGAGCCATGATCGGCAGGTTGATCAGGAAGACCGAACCCCACCAGAAGCGGTCGAGCAACAGGCCGCCGACGACCGGGCCCATGGCGAACCCGGCGGCGTTCATCCCGCTCCAGATGCCGATCGCGGCCGTCCGTTCGCCGGGATCGGTGAAGACGTTGCGCAGGATCGACAGGGTCGACGGCATGATCATCGCGCCGGCGACGCCCAGCAGCACCCGGGCGGCGATGAGCAGCTCGGGGCTCGGGGCGTACGCGGTCACCACCGAGGCGGCGCTGAACGCGGCCGCGCCGATGAGCAGCAGGCGCTTGCGGCCGATCCGGTCGCCGAGGTTGCCCATCGTGATGAGCAGGCCCGCGACCGCGAAGCCGTACACGTCGCCGATCCAGAGCAGCTGCGTGGCGCTGGCGCCGAGGTCGCCCACCAGCATCGGCAGCGCGAGGTGCAGGACGGTCAGATCGAGGGAGAGCAGCAGCGTGGCCAGGCAGACGATGACCAGGCTGGCCCATTTGTTCTTCATGCCGCCACCATCGGCGAGGCCGCTGACCGATCGCCTACCGTTCGCTGACGAGCCGGGCGAGCGCCTCCCGCCCGTCGCGGATGCGCTCGCGGATGGTGTGCATGCTGTACCAGCCGTCGGGACAGGCGTCCTCGGCCTGCGCCAGGCAGGCACGCGCCTGGTCGACCTCACCGTGGAGCATCGCCACCTCTCCTAACCCCAGCTGCGCCCACGCCATCGTGTCGCCCGAGCCTGCCCGTCGCGACAGCTCCGCGGCCCGCAGGTAGCCGGCCCGCGCGGCCGCCAGGTCACCCATGCGGCTCACCGCGTCGGCGCCACGGCACAGGCTCTCCGCCATGTCCGGCAGCGAGCCGAGCTCCCGCGACACCTGCAGCGTCTGCTCGGCCAGAGCGTGCGCGGTGGCGTGATCGCCCTGCTCGAAGGCCAGGTCACCGAGCCCCGCCAGCACCAGCGTGATGCCCCACCGCTCGCCGAGCTCCCTGAAGATGGCCAGCGCCCGCTCGAACTCGGCTCTGGCCTCCTCGGGCTCGCCGGCATCCTGCAGCATGAAGGCCACTCCGCACGTGGTCAGCGCCCGCTGCCACGGTGGCAGGGACCCGCTCGAGCTCTTGAGCAGCGCCAGCACGACATCGACGTCACCGGGCGGCCCGGTGAACATCGACCGCATCATCGTCAGAAACTCCAACTTCGCGGGCATGTAGTCCGAGACAAAGGAATGCCGCAGGCCGTCCAGCGGGCCGCGCAGCGCGTCGTCCGGCTCGCCGCTCCAGGCGGCGACCAGCACGGACAGCGTGTACTCCTCCTCCAGACCGTCGGGGGCGCCGAGCGGCATCGTGGCCAGCAGCTCGTGGGCCAGACGGGCACTGGCCTGCCGGTGTCCCCGCATCCACCAGTAGCAGGCGGCGTTGGCCAGCAGCCGCAGGCCGAGCTCGCCGCGGCCCGACTGCGCCGCCCACCGCACGGCCGCGATCATGTCGTCGCTCTCGTCGTCGAGCAGGGCCAGCCACTCCAGCTGCTCGCTCCGGCGCAGGTGAGGATCGGCCTCGGCCACCAGCTCCGCGTAGTGGACGGCGTGAGCCTCGCGCATCGCCTCGGTCTCGCCCGCCTCGGCCAGCCGTTCGGCGCAGTAGGCGCGGATCGTCTCCAGCATCCGGTAGCGGCCGTCGACCACCTCGACCAGCGACTTCTCCGCCAGCGCGAACAGGGTCTCCTCCGGCAGCCCGCAGACCCGCTCCGCCGCGGCGGGCGTCGCGCCGTTGACGAACACGGTCAGCCGGGCGGCCAGCAGCTGCTCGCTCTCGTCGAGCAGGTCCCAGCTCCACGCCACGACCGCCCGCAGCGTCTGGTGACGGGGGAGCGCGGTGCGGCTGCCACGGGCCAGCAGCCGGAACCTGTCGTCCAGCCGGTCGGCCACGTCGGCCACGGACAGCGTGCGCAGCCGGGCCGCGGCCAGCTCGATGGCCAGCGGCAGCCCGTCGAGCGCCCGGCAGACGCTCACCACCCGCGCCAAGTCGTCCTCGCCGACCACGAACCCCGGACGCACCGCGGCGGCCCGATCGGCGAACAACCGCACGGCCGGGTAGTCGAGCGGGTTCGGGGCGCCGGACGGCGGCAACCGCAGCGGCGCCACCGGCAGGATCGACTCGCCGGTGATGCCGAGCGCCTCGCGGCTGGTGGCCAGCACCCGCAGCCCCGGGCAGGCGGCCAGCAACCGGTCGGCCAGCTCGGCGACGGCGGCGACGAGGTGCTCGCAGTTGTCCAGGACCAGCAGCAGCTCCCGGCCGGCGAGCGCGGCCGTCAGGCGCGCGACCGGATCGACCATCGGCCGCTCCGGTCCCGAGAGCAGCGCGTCGTGCAGGTCGAGCGCGGCCAGCGCCGCCTTCGGCACGTCCGCCCCGTCGGTCACCGGCGCCAGCTCCACCACGCACACGTCGCCGCCGGCCCGCTCGGCCGTCTCCATGGCCAGCCGCGTCTTGCCGGCGCCGCCCGTGCCGATCAGCGTGACCAGCCTGTTCGCGCGCAGGCGGGTGCCGACCTGGCTCAGCTCCTCGGAGCGACCCACGAAGCTGGTGAGCTGCGCGCGCACGCCCTGTCTGGACACGCCGGCCGCGGGGCCCAGCGCCGGTTCGGCCCTGAGCACCGCCAGCTGGGCGGCCGACAGCTCGGCGCCCGGCTCGACGCCCAGCTCCTCGCCCAGCAGACGCCTGGCCTCCTGGTAGACGGCCAGCGCCTCGGCCTGGCGGCCGCTGCCGTAGAGGGCGCGCATCAACTGAGCGTGCAGCCGCTCGCGCAGCGGGTGGGCGGCGGTCAGCTGCCGCAGCTCGGCAGCCAGCTCGCGATGGCGCCCCAGCTCCAGCTCGGCCTGGACGCGGTCCTCGACGGCCGCCAGCCGCAGCTCCGCCAGCCCCGCCGCGGCCGCCTCGGCACGCGGGACGTCGGCCAGCGGACGGCCGCGCCACAGCTCCAGCGCTTCGCGCAGCAGCCTGGCCGCCTGCCGGGCGTCGCCCGCGGCCAGCGCTCGCCGGCCCTCGCCGGCCAGCCGTTCGAACCGCCGCGCGTCGACGTCCTCCGGGTCGGCCGCCAGCCGGTAGCCCGCCGGGTGGAACTCGATCCGGTCCCGGCCCAGTGCCCGGCGCAGCCGCGACACCTGCGACTGCAGCGCGTTGGCCACGCCCTCGGGCGGCCGCTCGCCGTACAGGTGGTCGACGAGGTGCTCGGCGCCGACGACGCGCCCCGCGTCGAGCGCCAGCAGGGTGAGCAGTCCGCGCACCCGAGGGCCGCCGAGCGAGACCGGCGCTCCGTCGTCGCCCACGACCTTGGCCGGGCCAAGGATTTCGAAGCGCATGCCCCGATTATCGTGGCTGAGGCAGGATCGCGGCGATCTCGCCATAGGTCGGTATCGGTGGCGCATCCCCACCCCGTACGGCGAGCACGGCGGTCAGCGCGCCCCGCAGCGAGGCCCGGTACAACAGCGACCCGGTGCTCACCCTGGCCACCCCGGCCCCGGCCAGCTCCGCCAGCGTCGGCCCATCCGGCTGGTACAGCACGTTGACCGGCAGCGACGTGCTCTCCACCACCCCGGCGATCTCCTTCAGCTCGGTCAGACCGGGCACGAAGACGCCGTCGGCGTGCCCGTACGCGCTCACCCGCTCCCGCGTGTCGCCGGTCCCCAGCCAGCACGTGTCCGTGCGGGCGTTGACGAACACGCCGTGGCCCAGCGCGGCCTCGATGATCTCGCGCTGCGTCTCGATCGGGCGCAACGTCCCGTCGGGACGGCCGTCCTCCAGGTTGACGCCCGCCACACCCAGCGCGGCCAGCGCCGCGACCAGATCGGACACCTCGGCCGGGTCGTCGCTGAAGCCGCCCTCGACGTCCACGGTGATCGGCACGCCGAGGCCCGTGAGTTTTCCGGCCAGCTCGATCGTCTCGGCCTTCGTGGCGCCCGCCGCGTCGGGCTTGCCGTGCGCGGCGGCCACGCCGAGACTCGTGGTCCCGATCGCCGCGAACCCGTGGGCCGCCAGCATCGCCGCCGAGCCGTAGTCCCAGGCGTTGGGCAGCAGCAACGGGTCGCCTGGCCGATGCAGATCACGAAATCTCACACCATCACCGATCCCTCGAACCCGACCGCACCGATCCCGGCCGCATTGATTCCGATCCACCGATCCCGGTCGCATCGATCCCGGCCGCATCGATCCTGGTCGCATCGATCCCCGCCGCATCCAACCCGGCTGTATCAGCCCCGGCCCCCAGTCGGGCGTCGAGCACCCCGGCCGCCAGTGCGAAGGCGTGCGCCGAGCCAGGGCAGGGCCGCACCCCGGCGCCGAACGTCAGATGCGGCGTCGGCCCCCGCGAGCCGTCGAACCGCCCGGGATCGGCGAACACCCCGGGATCCCGGTTCGCGGCCACCAGGTCGATCACCACCTCGTCCCCGGTCACCCGGTCGATCCTGCGCGTGACCTGGAGCGGAGGATCGTGCCGCAACGTCTCGTGCAGCAGCCCATCGACGCCCCGGTCCGTCGGCCCGGAAGCGGACTCCTGGTGCCGGTGATCTCCACCAGGGTGACCGGTCGCGCGGTTTCCGGCGGAGGCGTGGGCCAGGGCGTTGCGGATCAGGCCCTCCGTGGCGGCGTGCGCCTGGAGCAGGAGCGTCAGCACGGCAACCGCGTCCCCAAAGTCCCCGTTCCCAACGTCCCCGTTCCCAACGTCGCCGTCCCCACCGCCGTGGTCCTGACCTGCGTCCTCGGCGCTGAGGCGGCCTGCGCCGAGGACGCAGGTGACGGGGTGGTCGGTGGTGTGGTGGCCGGCGCTGAGGCGGTCGCCGGTCAGGAGGGAGAGCAGCGAGGTGACCGCGGCGTCCGCGTCAGGGCTCTCCTCGCCGGACAGGTAGCCGGCCGCCACCGCCTCGACCAGCGGCACGGGGACGGAAGCCCCGAGCGCCGCGCCGAGCACGGCCGTGGGAACCCCCTCCCAGGATCCGCCGCGCGCCACGGTCGCGTCACGGGCGGCCCGTCGCAGCGCGGCCGGGTCGATCGCGGCCAGCCGTTCGGCCAGCGTCCGCCGCCGTTCCGCGTGCACCTGCCCGCTGCTGAACCTGGAGACCCGCTCCCGCAGCCAGCCCAGCGTGTACGGCGCCGCCCCCCGCCGCACGGGCGGCGGCACGTAACGGGGGTCGGAGAGGACCGCGACGGCCTCGTCGTGACGTGTGATGACCATGTGGCCCACGCTAGGACGGAATCCCTTCGTCCCCCGTCGAAGCATGTCAGGCGGCGAGAGAACGTTCAGACCGCTCGGTCCGGCGCTCGGGCGCGGCGGCGACGGGGGCGGCCGGGCGGGCCCGCGCGGAGGTCAGCGCCATGACCACGATCAGCCCGATCTCCGCCAGCACGAGTCCGCGTTCGAGCAGCCCGTAGTAGGCGCCGCCGTTGATCAGGGACGAGACGAACGAGGCCGGATGCGCGGCCAGATAGGCGGCCAGCGTCAGCGCGGACGTCAGGCTGACGGCCCTGACCAGGTTCCAGCGCGGCATGACCTCGCGCGCCCTGGCCAGGGTCCACCCGGCGACGGGCAGCGCGGTGAAGACGACGGCGGCCGACCACCGGTGGATCTCGCCGCCCAGCGAGTTGACCTCCGAGAAGGCGGGGTCGGTGGGGAAGAGCGCGCTCAGCATCAGACCCGCGGCGGTGGCCAGCAGCAGCACCCGCGTGGCGGCGGTGCGGGCGGGCTCACGGGCCGCCAAGCCGTAGGCGAGGAACAGGCAGGCGGCCGCGAGGGCCAGCATGCCGATCAGCACGGGGACCATGCCACCGGGAAGGAGGGCGTAATCGCTGATCAGCGTCTGCCCGGGCAGCGTCACCTCCGTGTAGGTGAGGCAGGCCACGGCGGCCAGGGCGCTGAGTACGGTGGCCCAGCCGGTGCTTCTGGGGGTCATCGCGTCACCTCATCGTAGATCCGCTCGAACCGGGCGAGAGAGGTCTGGTGGTCGTGCGTCAGGGCGAGCTCGCGGCTGGCCCGGCCGAGACGGGCGCGCAGCTCGTCGTCGGTCAGGATGGCGGTGAGGTGGCCGGCCAGCCCCATCACGTCGCCGGGCTCGAACAGATAGCCGTTGCCGTCCACCAGGTGCGGCAGCGCCATCGCGTCGGCCGCGACCACCGGCAGGCCGCTGGCCATCGCCTCCAGGGTGGCGATGCTCTGCAGCTCGGCCACGCCCGGCATGGCGAAGACGTCGGCGGCGGCGAACGCCTGGGGCATGTTCTCGTCGGCCACGAAACCGAGGAAGGACACCCGCTCGCCGATCCCGATCCGCGTGGCCAGTCGTTCCAGTTCGGCCCGCTGACTGCCCTGCCCGACGATCGCGACCTGGGCGTCGGTGTCGTTGAGCACGTACGGCAGCGCCCGCAGCAGCTCCGTGAGGCGCTTCTCCTCGTCGAGGCGGCCGACGAACAGCACGGTGGGACGGTCGGGCAGCCCGAACAGCTTGCGCGCCCACGCCTTGGGCTCGGCGTGCGGGCGGAACCTGGCCAGGTCGATGCCGCACGAGACCGGCTCCACCTCGCGGGTGAAGCCCTGGTGGCGGAGCAGTTCGGCGGCCAGCGGCGTGGGCGTGGTGACACGGTCCGCGCGGCTGAAGATCCGGTTGAAGTCGCGCCAGGCCAGCCGGCCGGCCCGTGCCCTCAGCCGGTCGGGGATGTGGCCGAACTGGAAGAGGTTGTCCGGCATGAAGTGGTTGGTCGCCACCACCGGCACCCCGCGCCGCCGGGCGGCGGCGATGGCGGCCCGGCCGACCACGAAGTGGCCCTGGGCGTGCAGCACGTCGGGGGCGATGGCCGAGACCAGGCGGTCCAGCCGGGCCGGGACCGCGACCCGCATGGTGGGGTGGACGAGCAGCGGCGCCGAGCGCAGCCGGTGCACGATCACGCCTTCGACCACCTCGGCGGCAGCGGGTCCCTCGTCCGACTGGCAGATGACGTGCACCTCGTTGCCCCGGCCGGCCAGGCCCGTGGCCAGGCGGTGGGTGAAGTAGGCGGCGCCGTTCACGTCGGGCGGGTAGGTGTCGGTGGAGATCAGCACCCGGCGCGGACGCGAGGGGACGGGCGCGAGGTCCGGGACGTCGGCGACGGTGCTGTGCAGCGGCATGGCCATGGGGAGGACTCCAAGTTCGGGGGCGTCGGCCGAAGGGCCGGGACGCGGTCAGGAAGGGGATCGGGGGCGGGCGGGGCAGGTCAGTGGCGAGCCTCCAGCGGGGTGGTCCTGGCCAGCGCGACGGTCCCCGCCGCGGCCAGCGCCGCGGCGGCGATCGGGACGACCCCCGTCGGCAGCGGCTCGCCGAGCAGCAGCGCGCCGAACGCGACCGCGGTGAGCGGGTCGGCGATCTGCAGCGAGGCGAACGAGACGCCGAAGTGGCCGACGGCGTAGGCCCGCTGCAGCATCGCCAGCGCCAGCAGCGCGGGCACCGGCAGGGCCAGCAGGTACCACCAGTTCCAGGTGCCGTCCACCAGCACCCGCACGAGCGTGGCGGTGGCGCCGTACAGCACGCCCGAGCCGGTGGCGAGCAGCGCGGCCCGGCCGGTAGCCGAGGCGACCTTCGAGCCCGCCCACAGCAGCACCGCCGCGGCGCCGGAGACGGCCAGCAGCGTGACCACCCCCGCCGGAGCGAGGTGGGTCGGCCCGTCCGACTCCGGCACCAGCAGCACCAGGCCGATCAGCCCGGCCGCCACCACGCCGGCCGCGGCCAGCTCACCGCGCGAGGGCCTGCGGTCGTGCAGCGCGGCAGCGATGGGCAGCGCGAAGAGGAGGCTGGCCACGCCCATGGGCTGCACGACGGTCAGCGGGCCCAGCCCGAGAGCGACGATGTGCAGGCCGCCGCCGGCCAGGATGGACGCCCCCCCGACCAGCCAGCGCGGCCTGCGCAGCAGCGCACGCAGCCCCGCCGTGGTGCCGGCCGCCTCGTGCTGCTGCAGGGCGGCCCCGAGCGCGAAGAACAGCGATCCGACCAGTGCGATCAGCGCGGCCAGCGCGGTCATTCCGACTCCTCTCAGCTGGATGGTGCCCGGGCGGGGTCAAATGGACGTGTCCGCTGGGAGGCGCTCAGGAGAAGCCTGCGTGGCGCCGCGTCGCCGCCGGATCCAGCGCACGGCCTCGACGACCCCCGTGACGGACAGCGCGACACCGAGGCCGAGCAGCAGCCCCTTGAGGGGGTCGTTCTCGAAGGCCATCCCGCCGAAGAACCCGATCAGGCCGGAGTACACCGCCCACGAGGAGGCGGCGATCGCGTCGAAGAAGGTGAACGAGCGCAGCGGATACCGCACGGCGCCCATGGTCATGGTGGTGGCGGTGCGCCCGCCCGGGATGTAGCGGGCCACCACGAGGATCTGCCCGCCCCGTACGGCCAGCGTGTTCCGCGCCCAGACGAACGGCCCGCGCTCGCGCAGCCTGCCCGCCGACCTGTCGCCGATCAGATAGGAGACGTGGTCACCCGCGAACGCGCCGAGGGCGGACACGAGCATCACCAGCGCCAGGTTCGTCTCCCCGGAGGCGGCGAACACCCCGGCGGTGATCACGGCCGTCTCGGCGGGCACGATCGGAAAGAACCCGTCGAGCAGGGCCAGCGCGAACAACGCCACGTACAGCCAGGGCGACGACATCGCCTGCTGGACCAGGTCCAGGACGGCGTGCGACATAAGAGGGAACTCCGATCGTTGGGGGCGCACTGCACAGCCTGTAGGCGCGCGATGCCGTACGACATCGGGGACACCCCCGGTCGAACGCGGAGCCATCCCCGAGAGGGATCAGGGCTCGCACCCTGTGACCCCGGGGAATCCCGCTGATCGCACCCCCAGAACCTCGTCAGGGTCCGCACCTCGACCGCCGGTGACATGTTCGATCAAACCGGACGGACAGGCCGAGCACAGGAGTGCACGTATCCGCATTCGCGGTGGGGCTGGCCCTACCGTGGCGGGGGATTGTGCCCTACCTCCACCGCGCAGAGGAGACGGCAGAGGAGACGCGCGGAGGAGACGCGTGATGGAGGAGACGCGCGGCCGGTGAAGCGCTCAGGCGTGGGCCACGTGCAGGCGGCGCAGCAGCCGCTTGAAGGCGAAGATCGAGAAGGTGATCGCCAGCCCGCTGATCACGGCCACGGCCGACGTCCGCAGCAGCATGAAGGTGCCGAGCGACTGGTGCAGAGCCAGCCAGATGCTCACCGTCGAGTTGGCCAGCAGCACGAACGCCCACAGCAGCGTGATCCTGGCGAAGAACCTGCGCACCCGCTCGTGCCGGAGCACGGCCGAGGGCAGGTGGATGTAGTCGAGCGTGAGCTTCTGCACGAGCGGCCGGTTCAGCCGCACCGAGGCCAGGAAGGCCATGCTGATGCAGATCGTGCCGAGCTCGGGCTGGATGAAGTAGACCACCCAGCTCCCGGTCCAGAACCCCACGGCCGCCCGGGCGGTGATCGCGATCGCGGCCAGGATCATCGTGGCCGGCACCCGGATTCCTCTGATCAGCCGCCACGCCACCCCCAGGTAGACCCAGGAGACGGCCGCGATCAGCGCGCCGGTGAGCCCCAGCACCGCGAGGGCCGCGTAGAAGACGGCGAGCGGCGCCACCACTCCTTCGAGCAGCCGAGGGATCGCCTGACGCGCGAGCGTGCTGAGGCGTGGCAGGGTCACCGGGGAATGGTTCAAGGCTACTCCGCAGATAGGTCGATGACCGGCGACTACCCGGGCTTCGGAGGACCAGGCTTGCCGGATGGACCGCTCGGGGTTACCTCAAGGTCACCCCGGCGCGGGTGGCGGTGCACCGCTGGCTTACCGTACCTGACGGATCGCGGGGCCACTGTCTCTTTCGGCACGCTCCAACAGAGTCGGTATACCCGGACAAATCACCACACATCCCGTACGACTTCCGCACCGGGCGATCCTTGGCCTCCGCGACCCGCGGCTCCGGCTCAGCTCAGCGACGTGGTGGCGAGCTTGGCCCCGAAGCCGAGGAACACCGCGCCCACCCCCGAGGTGAGCCCGGCGCTCAGGCGGCGGCGCGAGCGGAACTGGCGGGCCAGGAAGGTGCCGCCGAAGATCAGAGCCGTCAGGTAGAGAGCGCTGAAGATCTGGATGATCGCCCCCAGGATGAGGAACGACAGCGCCGGCGTGGCGTAGCCCGGGTCGACGAACTGGATGAAGAACGAGACGAAGAACAGGATCGCCTTCGGATTGAGCAGACTGATCGTGAGCGCCTTGCGGAACGGCCGCGGATGCCGGGAGACGACCGGCGGCCCGGAGGTCTCGCCGGCCGGCGGCTCGGCGCGCCACGCCCGCCAGGCGCCGCGGATCATCTGGAAGCCGATCCACGCCAGATACCCGGCGCCCGCGTACTTCACGATCGTGAACAGCACCGGGTTCGACCGCAGCAGCGAGGCCGCCCCCGCCGCGGCGAGCGCCATGAGCACGGTGTCACCGACGAACACGCCCGCGGCGGCCCGGTAGCCCTGGCGGACGCCCTGCTGCGCGGCGAGGCTGAGCACGTACACCGAATTCGGGCCCGGCAGCAGGATGATGAAGAACGCGCCGGCGATGTACGTCCAGACGTCGGTGATACCGAAGAACATGCTGGTAGCTCCCGGAGAAGTGATGACAAGTCACGATAGCCGGGAGCGCCTGCCCGCCGCTCTCCCGGGAGCCGATGACCGCGACCTTGGTCGTCCGGAAATCCGTGGTTCCGGCCTGGGGCTAAATCGGACGAAAGGTCCCGACCTGGACAGGAAGACCGAGGGGAGAATTGGGTCTTTCCCGGCACCAGGAAGGTCCTCACTCTCGGTTCAGGCACGTGTCAACATCTAGCCCACGTGCCTGAGGAGGACAGGGTGCGACATCGATGGGTCATCCTGCTGGCCGTCCTGGGGCTGATCAGCCTGACCGGCATCACCGGGGCGGGAGCCTCTGCCGAACCACCGCCGAACAAGTCGTATCGGGTGGAGGGGCCGGCCAACGCCCAGCAACGCAGCGCCGTGGCCGCGACGGGCGCCGCGATCGACGAGGTGGCGCAGGGCTCGGTCCTCGTCACCGCCACGGAAGCCGAGGTCTCCGCGATCAAGAAGCTCGGCTACCGGGTCTCGGAGGTGCCGCGCCCGTTACCCCCGTCCGGTGTCGGGACCTTTGACTTCCCGCCGGCGGACTCGGCCTACCACAACTACGCGGAGATGACGGCGAACATCAACGCGCTCGTCGCCGCCCGTCCCTCCATCGCGAGCAAGTTCGTGTACGGCACGTCGTACGAGGGCAGGCAGCTGATCGGCGTCAAGATCAGCGACAACGTGGGCACCGACGAGGCGGAGCCCGAGGTCCTCTTCACGGCGCACCAGCACGCCCGCGAGCACCTCACGGTCGAGATGGCGCTGTACATCATGCACCTGCTGGCCGACAACTACGGCACCGACACCCGGATCACCAACCTGGTCAACAGCCGGGAGATCTGGATCATGCCGGACCTCAACCCCGACGGCGGCGAGTACGACATCGCCACCGGCAGCTACCGCTCCTGGCGCAAGAACCGCCAGCCCAACAGCGGCTCGTCCGCGGTCGGCACCGACCTCAACCGCAACTGGGCCTACAACTGGGGCTGCTGCGGCGGCTCCTCGGGGTCGACGTCGAGCGAGACCTACCGCGGCGCGTCGGCCGAGTCGGCGCCCGAGGTCAAGGCCGTGGCCAACTGGGTGCGCGGCCGGGTGGTCGGCGGCGTCCAGCAGCTCAAGTCGCACATCGACTGGCACACCTACAGCGAGCTGATCCTGTGGCCGTACGGCTACACGTTCAACGACACCGCGCCGGGCCTGACCCAGGACGACCGGGACGCGCACGCCACCCTGGGCCAGAACATGGCGTCGACCAACAACTACACGCCCGAGCAGGCCAGCGACCTCTACATCACCGACGGCACCATCGACGACTGGCTGTGGGGCGCGTACAAGATCTTCAGCTTCACGTTCGAGATGTACCCGGTGGGCGCCAGTCCGGGCTTCTACCCGCCCGACGAGCAGATCGCCCCGCAGACCACGCGCAACAGGGAGGCCGTGCTCCGCTTCCTCGAATACTCCGACTGCGTCTACCGGATCATCGGCAAGGAGTCGCAGTACTGCGGCACCGGCACCCCGCCCGTGACCGTCTACTCCGACACCTTCGAGACCGCCACAGGCTGGACCGTCAACCCGAGCGGCACCGACACCGCGACCTCCGGGCAGTGGGAGCGCGGTGACCCCGAGGCGACCACCTCTTCCGGGGCCAAGCAGCTCGGCACCACGGTCAGCGGCAGCAACGACCTGGTGACGGGCCGCCTGGCGGGCTCCTCGGCCGGGACGTACGACATCGACGGCGGCGTCACCTCGATCCAGTCGCCGCCCATCACGCTGCCCGCCGGAGGGTCGCCGAGCCTGTCGCTGTCGTGGTATCTCGCGCACGGCTCCAACTCCTCCAGCGCCGACTACCTCAGGGTCAGGGTGGTGGGCAACACCACGACGACCGTGTTCCAGCAGGCCGGGGCGGCGTCCAACCGCAACGGCGCCTGGAGCGTGGCCACGGCGAGCCTGAGCGCCTACGCGGGTCAGACGATCCGCATCCTGATCGACGCCGCCGACGCGTCGGGCGCCTCCCTGGTGGAGGCGGGCGTCGACGACGTGCGCATCACCCAGTAGATCCCTTCCGCACGACGAAACGACGAAGGAGGCCGTCCGCCGCATCCGGCGGGCGGCCTCCTGGCGTCTGTTTGGGTCTTGTCAGGATTCGCTGTCAGGGCTACCATCGCAACAACTCTTAGGAAACTTTCCTAAAGAAAAGCCCACCGGCTGCCCTCGGACGGCCCGCTCCCCGGGAAGCGGGCCGGCACGGCCCGCGTTCTCACCCCCCGGCGCGGGCCGTGCGGCACGCCATCATCCCGGACCCCGCACCCCCCAGGGAATGCCATGAGATTTCGTCGCATGTTCCTCGCCTTGGCCGCCGCCCTGGCCATGATCGGAGCCGGACTCGTCACCGGCGCACCGGTCGCGCACAGCGCGGTGGTCTTCGCCGCGCCCCAGTGGCAGGCCTGGACCTCCTACACGGCCGGCACCCGCGTCACCTACAACGGCGTCGACTACGAGTGCGTCCAGAGCCACACCTCCCAGCCCGGCTGGGAGCCGCCCAACGTGCCCGCCCTGTGGAAGGTCGTCAGCGGCGGCCAGAACCCCGGTGTCCCCTCCACACCCGGCACTCCCACCGTGACGGGCACCACCAACAGCTCGATCTCCCTGTCGTGGGGCGGCTCGTCGGGCACCGTCACCGGCTACCGCGTCTACGAGGGCGGCACCGTGCGGGCCACCGTCACCGGCACCTCGGCGTCGATCGGCTCACTGGGCACCTGCACCACGCACACCTACACCGTCAGGGCGTACAACTCGGCGGGCGAGTCGGCGGCCAGCGGGCAGGTGACCGGCACGACCAGCGGGTGCACGGGCGGCGGAGGCGACAAGATGCCCGGCGCGCCCTACCTCTACATGGGCTGGGGCAACCCGCCCGCGCCCGCGAGCGTGATGAGCGCGACCGGCGTGAAGTCGTTCACCATGGCGTTCATCCTGTCCAGCGGCGGCTGCACCCCCGCCTGGGACGGCCAGCGACCGCTGACCGGCGGCGCCGACGCGCAGGCCATCTCCGCGATCAAGAACGCGGGCGGCAGCGTGCAGATCTCGTTCGGCGGCTGGCAGGGCAACAAGCTCGGCCCCAACTGCGCCACTCCGGCGGCCTTCGCCGGCGCCGTCCAGCAGGTCATCAACGCCGTCGGCCCCGCCGTGGTCGACTTCGACATCGAGAACACCGACGAGTTCGAGAACTACACCGTCCAGGACCGCATCCTCAACGGCCTCAAGATCGTCAAGCAGAACAACCCGAACGTGAAGGTCGTCGTCACCTTCGGCACCACCACGAGCGGCCCCAACGCGCACGGCATCCGGCTGATCAACCAGTCGAAGGCGCTCGGCGTGCCGATCGACAACTACACGATCATGCCGTTCGACTTCGGCAGCTCCAACATCTACCAGGACACCGTCAACGCCTCGGAGGGCCTGAAGAACGCCCTGAAGAACGCCTTCGGCTGGACGGACGCCCAGGCGTACGCCCGGATGGGCATCTCCGGCATGAACGGCCTGTCCGACCAGCAGGAGCTGACCACCCCGGCCACCTGGACCCAGATCAGGGACTGGGCCAAGGCCAGAGGCCTGACCAGGCTCGCCTACTGGTCCGTCAACCGCGACCGCTCCTGCCCCGGCGGGGGCGTGGTCTCCAACTGCAGCGGCATCTCCCAGGGCGAGTGGGAGTTCACCAGGATCACCGCCGGCTTCTAGCCGGACGATGACCGCGCGGACTACCTCAGCACGACCAGCTGAGTCGGTTTGACGGGGAGGCCCGGGCCCGGCGGCCGGTACGTCGGCAGGGCCTCCCCGTACTCGTGCGTCCACGCGTGATCCACCAGCAGCCGCATCCGCCTCTCGGCGGGCAGCGCCTCGGCGGACGGCCCGCCGGTCTCCGCCGGGGCGCACTCCACGTGGTCCACCGCCAGCTTGGCCACCGCGTCGGCCACCAGCCGGGCGTCCGGCGGGGCCAGATCGCACAGGTCGTCCGGGCCGATCAGCAGCTCGACCTCGGGCGGCATCGGATAGATCGGCCGGGGGATCGCCAGCACCCGCGGCGAGGGCGCCATCGGCAGCCCGTCGCGCACCGCCTCCAGCAGCACCGACCGCGGCGTGCGCCCGCTGAGCACCCCGTCGGCCAGCGGCCAGCACAGCCGGCCCACGTTCGCCTCGTCCTCGCCGCCCGCGTGCAGGCACAGGTACGGCACCAGCGGCACGCCGGTCCCGCCGCCCGGCTGCGCCCAGCCGTTCCCGCAGCCGGTCAGCACCAGCAGCGCCAGCATCGCCCGGTAGGCGGTGTCGGCGTGCGCCGTCTCCAGCCGTCCGGGCACGATCACGCATCGCCCGCCGGTCTGCTCGGCGGTGGCCCCCAGCTCCCGCGCCGCCTTGATCGTGCGCCCGGCCGGCACCCCCGTCAGCGCCTCCTGCCAGGCCGGCGTGTACGGCTCGCGCCGGTCGTCGTAGTCGCCGGGCCAGCAGCCGGGAAGCCCGTCGCGGACCACCCCGTACGCCGCGAGCAGCAGGTCGTACACCGTCGTGGCCAGGTGTTCGCCGTCGCGCACCACCGGCACGCCCCGGTTAAGCACCCCAGGGCCGTCGTCGAAGCGGGGCAGCAGCACCTCGACCGCGTCGCCGCCGTACACGCTCAGCCGCTCCGCGGGCCGCCCCACCACGCCGTCGGCCACGAAGCCGCCGCCGCGCTCGCGCAGCCGCACCAGCAACGGCAGGTCGGTGCGCCGCATCGCGTGCGAGGCGAACGCCGGCCGGTCCAGGAAGAACTCCTTGAGCAGCACGTGGCCCATGGCCATCGCCAGCGCGCCGTCCGTACCGGGCCGCACCACCAGCGTCTCGTCGGACAACCGCGTCGGATGCGGGCCGATCGCGACCACCTTCTGGCCCTTGTAGCGCCCCGCGATCACCCAGGGCGTGTCGGGCGTGCGGGAGAGCCGGTTGTTCTCGCCCCACAGCATCACGTGCGCGGCGCGCGCCCAGTCGTCGGCCTTCGGCCCGCTGAAGTCCCGCCCCAGCATCTGCAGCGGGGCGCTCGGCTGCTCGGTGAGCACCGCGCCGCCGAGGTCACCGACCAGCCCGGCCAGCGGCGACGTGGCCAGCGCCGCCACCCGGTCGGCGCCGTGCTCGGCGGCCGTGTGCACGATCGCGGCGGCGGTCAGCTCGGCCGCCGTGCCGTCGTCGAGCGGGACCCGGCGTTCCCCGCGAGCCCGCTGGTACAACTGCGAGTTTCCTGTGAGTTTCGCCCAGGCGGCGACCGGGTCGCGTAGCCCGACTTTCACCTCGAAATAGAGCCTGACCAGTGCCTGGTTGACGTGCGATCCCCCCATGGGAAAAGTTCAGCACAGAGGGTGATGGTCTATCGCGGTACGACCCGCCATGTCGGGGATAAGAATCACCAGGCGAAGTCGCAGCATCCAGAGGAGTACGGCAGGCTAGTCCCGCCATGGATTACGCAGTTCTCACGGGGATTGTCCTCGTTGCCGGAGTCGTATTCGCCCTGATTGCCCAGTGGCGCGACTGGAGACCACCTCTCCTCGTCGCCATCCTGGTGGGGGTGGCCGTACGCGTGTTGTTGCTGTTCACCGCGGCCAACGACTCCTGGCAGCCCGTCGACTTCGTCGAGAGCTTCCGGCCGGCGGGCGAGGCCGTGCTCAACGGCGAGGACCCCGTGCTGGCCAGCGAGGGCGGCTGGCACTTCCTGCCGACGATCCCCTACGTCTACGGGATCCTGCTCTGGTTCGGCATCCCCTGGGAATACGCCGGCCGGCTGGTCACCGTGGTCGCCGACATCCTGCTGATCCCGCTGGTGGCCAAACTGGCCGGCGGCCCCAAGGCGTCACTGCGCGCCCTGCAGTACGCCCTCAACCCGCTCGCCCTGCTCGTCGCCTCCATCCACGGCCAGGTCGAGCCCGTCGCGCTGGTCTTCGGCGTGGCCGCCTTCGTGGTGGCGCGCGGCCCCGGCTCACCCGACCGCGTCGGCGTCACGACCGACGTCGTCGCCAAGGTGCGGCGGGGCATGGCGGCCTACGGCTGGCGCACCGCGCTGCACCGGGTGGTCGGCCCCGGCGGCATGCTGCACCGGGCCCTGCTGCCCGGCCCCACCGACCGGGCCGACCTGAAGCGCGCCGCGCTGGCCGGTCTGCTCATGGGCCTGGCCCTGTGCGCGAAGAGCTGGCCGATCTGGCTGATCCCCGGCATGCTGCTGCTCCTGCCACACCTGCGGTCCAGGATCGTGGCGCTCTTCACCACCGGCCTGGTGCCCCTGTTCTTCCTGGCCACGCTGCCGATCTTCGCGGGCACCCGGATCGACCAGATCCCCGACGTCATCGACACCATCCGCGACATCCGGCCGATCGTCGGCGAATGGGGCTGGACTCCCCACTTCACCGGCGGCGACTGGGCCTTGCGGGCCGACCTGGCGTCGTTCGGCACCAACCTCATCTACCTCTGCGTCATAGCCGTGGTGCTGATCTGGCGGCGCGCCGACCCGATCGACATGACCACGGCCATCCTGCTGGTCTTCATGGTCGTCACCCCACGGCTCGGCGCCCAGTACCTCCTGTGGTTCATGCCGTTCCTGATCGCCCGGCCCACCAGGTTCGCCTGGCCGGCGATCATCGGCGTCTCGTTCTGGGCGGCGTACGGCTACATCTACATGACGCAGTTCGACACCGATACCTGGTGGGCGCTGCACGCCGACTGGTCCCGCGCGTCGATCGTGCTGCTGCCGTTGCTGGTGCTGGCCATGCCGTGGGGCCGCCGCGATCCGGCGGCCCCACGCCTCGCCCCGCCCGTCCAGACGCCCGAGCCGTCAGCGAAGTAGCCGGTCCGACAGGACGAGCCACTGGTCGGGATGGACGTGGCCCACCACGGCCCCGCGAGCGATGCCGGCGGCGGCCAGGGCCGCGTCCACTCCCTCGTACCTGGTCCTGAGCGAGGCGCGCAGCGACCCGCCCACCCCGCCGAACCCCAGCTCGACCAGCCGCTGGTAGTCACGGCGCGAGCCGACCAGCGGCTCCGGGCGGCGCTCGATCCGCAGGATCGCCGAGTCGACCGACGGCACCGGCCGGAAGCTCTCCCTGCCGATCCGGTCGCCCAGCCGCCAGTCGAACCACGGCCACGACTCCACCGTCACCAGGCTCCAGCGGCCGTAGTCGCCGGTGCGCTTGCGGGCGTACTCCACCTGCGTCACCAGCGTCGCCGAGGTGAGCGCCGGAGCCCGCAGACACCAGCGCACGATCTTCGACGTCGCCGAGTAGGGGATGTTGCCGACCACCGCGAACGGCTCACGCGGTGGCCGGGCGGCCGCGAAATCGCCCCTGACCACGTCGATCCGGGGATCGTCGCGGGTCTGTGAGGCGAGCCGTCCGGCCAGTCTCGGGTCGATCTCGTAGCCGACGACCCGCGCTCCGGCCTCGGCCAGCGCCCTGGTCAGCGCGCCCTCACCCGAACCTGGCTCGAGCACCAGCCCGTCCGGGGCCGCCGCCTTGACCACCAGGTCCAGGGCCCGCCCGTCGACCAGGAAGTTCTGCGACAGGACGCGCCTGGCTTGATCACGGGATGTGCGGGCGCCGCTGTTCCTGGCGGCCTTGCCCTGGGTGTGCGAATAGTTTCCGTGCGCGAAATTCTGCGCCACAGCTGCCCTTCCGGGTCCTCGAGATGAATGGAGCTCTCGAAGGGCCCTGGGCGCGCCTGCGGACGCCTTACCTCTTGAACGCGTCCGCTAGCGGGCCAGAGCCCGGCTGTGCCGCAGACGCATGAAGTAGGTCATTTGATGGTGGTACATGCCGGACAGGCTAGGCAGCGGCGAGGACACCGGGCAACGCATTAAACCGCGGCCCTCGCGACATCGCCTGGACCGGCGCCCAGCGAACGAGGCGGCGCCGAACTCTCCGGACAGACCCTCTCGACGGCGAGCCGCGTGTCCGATTCCGACAAGAGATCTCCGCCCCTCGTCGGCTACCTTCGCGGCCATGGACACACGAGACCGAGCCGAGAGATACCTGCAGGCGCACGGGCGGCTGCTCGACAGGCTCCGATTCGAGGCGCTGTTCGCCGGCGGGTCACGGGAGCGGGTGCTGGCCGCGCTGCGCTGCTACCAGAACTCCGACGGCGGGTTCGGCAACGCCCTCGAACCCGACCTGCGCGGCGTCGGCAGCCAGCCCGAGCCGGTCGAGATGGCGTTCTGGATCCTGGACGAGCTCGACGCCTTCTCCGACCCCATGGTGCCGGCGGCCTGCGACTACCTGCGGTCGGTGACCGCTGACGACGGCGGCGTGCCGTTCGTGCTGCCCAGCGTGCGCGACACCCTCCGAGCCCCCTGGTGGGAGACCGCCGACGACCCGCCGGGCAACCTGATCCCGACCGCCTCGATCGCGGGGCTGCTGCACGAGCACGGCATCGTCCACCCGTGGCTCGGCCCCGCGACCGAGTTCTGCTGGACGGCCATCGCGAACGTGCGCCAGACCAGCCCGTACGAGGCGCGGGCGATCGTCGCGTTCCTGGACCGGGTCCCGGACCGCGGCCGGGCCGAGGCGGAGTTCGGCAGGCTCCGCGACGCCATCCTGGCGACCGTGGCGTTCGACCCCGACACCCCCGGCGATGCGCACTTCCCGCTGGACTTCGCGCCGTCGCCGCTCCGGCTGCCGCTGTTCGAGGCCGAGACCCTGGACCGGCACCTGGACGCGCTCCTGGCCACCCAGTCCCCGGAGGGCGGCTGGACCGGCAACTGGCCGATGTGGACCCCGCTGGTCGAGCACGAGTGGGGCGGCCACGTGACGGTGGAGCGGCTGAAGACCTTGCGCGACTACGGCCGCCTGTCAGGCTGAGCGGGCCCGCCGCGGTTCTGTCGGTGGGCTCGCATAGCGTGGAGGCATGTACGAGGAACGGCCACCCGCGCCGTGGCTCGCCGAGCGCGTCGCCTGTGAGTGGCACCAGGTCGCCGAGACCGACATGACCCAGCTGGTGGTTCCCGACGGATGCGTCGACCTCATCTGGGGGCCTGACGGGCCCTTCGTGGCCGGCCCCGACACCGGCCCGATGCCCACCTCGATGCGCGCGGGAGACACGTTCAGCGGCATCCGCTTCAAGCCGGGCGCCGCCGGCGAGGTGTTCGGTGTGCCGGTCCACTGGCTGCGCGACCAGCGGGTCCCCCTGGCCGACCTCGACGCGTTCCCCGAGCTCGCGGCGGAGATCCCGGAGGAACGTCTGCGTGCCATGCGGGCGGCGATCACCGTCCGGCTCCGGCAGACCTCACCATCCGACCCGGCGGCTCCGGCCATCGTGGCCGCGCTGCGCTCGGGGTCGCCGGTCCACGAGGTCGCCCGGCGGCTCGGCTACAGCGAGCGGCAGCTCCATCGCCGGAGCGTGGCCGGCTTCGGCTACTCACCGAAGACGTTGCAGCGGATCGTCCGGTTCCAGCGTGCTCTGCGGCTCGCCCGATCCGGGGTCCCTCTCACCGAGGTGGCGTTGATCTCGGGTTACACCGATCAGGCGCACCTGTCTCACGAGGTCAGGAGGCTGAGTGGGGTGTCGCCGCGCCGTCTGACGGCCTAGCGTCCGCGGGCGGGCCGCCGGATATGAGAGCGGCCGCCCACTTCGCGCGGGGGTCGCTGTCGATCAGCAACGCGCGGGTGAGCAGGCTCAGCGGGATCGCCAGCAGAGCGCCGAGCGGGCCGAGGACGAACGCCCAGACGATCAGTGAGATGAACGTCATCGTGGTCGACAGCCCCACCGCGTCACCGAGGAACTTCGGCTGGATGAACGACTGGATCACGACATTGATGATGACGTACGCGGCGATCACCAGCAGCATCTGCTTGGGGCCGTGGTCGAGCAGGGCGAGCATCGCGGGCGGGATGAGTCCGAGAACGAAGCCGATGTTGGGGATGTAGTTGGTGATCAGGGCGAGGACACCCCAGAGCAGCGGCAGCGGCACGTTCAGAAACGACAGGGCCACCACGTCCAGCGCTGAGCAGATCAGACCGAAGATCGTGGAGACGATCAGATAGCGCCGCGTCTTGTGCGCGAACGTGGCGAGCGCGGTCACCAGCTGCGGCTTCCTGCCTTGGCCGGTCGACAGGATCCTGGACGTCGAGGGCGCGTCCAGGCACATCGCGAGCAGCAGCACCACGATCAGGAAGAGACTGGACACCACGCCCAGCGTGCTCGACAACAGGGTCTGCGCGATCCCCAGGATCCGGCTGGGGTCGAGCGTCTCCAGGGACTTGTTGATCTGCTCGTTGCTGATGCCATGGCTGGTGGCGAAGTCCCGGGCGTCGATCAGCAACTGCTGAAACTGATCGGTGTACGTCGGGAGCAGAGAGGCGAGTTGCACGGCCGAGATCGTCAGCACCGCGACCATGGCCAGCAGCACGAGCAACACGATCAGGAACGGCACCGCCACCTGGAGCCAGGTGGGAGCGCCAAGGCGGCCCAGCCAGTCACGCACCGGCGCGACGGCGATGACCAGCACGAGAGCCAGGATGATCGGGCCGAGAATGGACGACACCTCGCGCATCCCGAACAGGACGATCACCGCGGCGGCGATCCCCAGCAGGACGATGACCGCTCTGGGCACGGGTTGATCGAGCACGGCCTCTACCTACCCTGGCCGGGTCGAGAACACCTGTCTGGAACGGGCAATCCATTGATTTGACGGTTCCCGAGGCTCTGCATAGAGTTCACCAAGCCCGCGAGGACGACGTGATCGTCGGTCCTGCCGAGGGCCACCTTCCTAGCCTGACCAGTGAGCGGATCATCATGTCCGCGACCAGCCCGGTTGACACGGGGCGAGTGCTGGAGTAAGTTAGAGGGGTTGCCCTGGGAACGGGGTGGTGTTCGATTTCTGCTGGTCAGACTGGTTCGGGTCAATTTGACACGGGTCTGGGGGGCTGGGAGGATTTGA
>NZ_BMNH01000008.1:49279-273714 GCF_014646355.1 Nonomuraea cavernae | reverse complement strand
GAATGCGGCATCAACCAGCTCAAACAAAACCGTGGCATGGCCACCCGCTATGACAAGCTCGCCGTCCGCTACGAGGCCACACTCACCATCGCCGCCATCAACCAATGGCTCCGCGCCTTATGAAACACGGCCTAGGGCAGAGCCGACGTGTCAAGGGTCAGCGAAGCTGATCGCGAAGCGATGCCGCAGGCGCCCTTGACTCGATGGGGTTGACCGGGACAATCGGGCGACGAGGAGGGCGCCCGGTGCCGCAACCGCGCTTCACCAACGGAGGCATAAACCGGTAAGATGTACCACTGCCACTTCGGAACTGCCACCGATTAGAACGGGAATGCCTTGGCATGGCGCAAGTTTTTTGCTCAGCGTAGTAAGTTGCCGCTTATCGAAGCGCCGGTCGATCCGCCACCGAGCGCAGATCAGGCATGGAAAGCGCTGAGCCTAATTGTCGACTGGATCAAGCATGCCGAGACAAAAGCAGCGGCCACAATTGCAGGAACTGCGGCTGTTGGGGTAGCACTCTTTAATCTTGTAAAAGACGCGACATCTACGCCATGGTACTTCTTAACCGCATCGGCTATATGTGGCGTACTCGCTCTGGGTGCAGGGTTCTGTGCCAGCTTTGCAATATGGCCACGCCTCCGAGGCAAGGAACCACCAACAAGTTTGCTCTATTTCCAGCACATTGCCCGCGCTCATACTACTGCCGATGGATACGCGGCTTCTCTTGTCGCTTTGACGAAAGACGTGGAAGCTCTAGTCGGAGAAATAGCTCGCCAAGGGTGGGCTAATTCCCGAGTCGCTCACCAAAAATACATTTGGGGAGCGCGGGCAATCATACTCCTCCTAACAAGCCTGGTGATGCTTGCAGCAAGCGCGCTGATCCGGTTAATTGACTCTATATAGAAATCACTTGCTTCGAAAATCTATCGGTACAGTTGCGACAAGTTCCGCTTCTGTTCGTACGCTTCGTGCGCCTTCCAGCGAAGCGATTTGGTCATTTCCACCCGATTAGCTGCCGCCCTCAAGCCGGCAGTATCATCTCTTCGCTTCTTACCGGCGAGTATGGCGGCACAGAATTCGGCACCGTGGATAGCGCACCACGTGGACGATAGCCGCTTGCCCTCTCGGTCAACCTGCCCCTCTGGGATCTTTTCAATTGTTACATCATCCCAAATCGTGGGGCTGGGGCCATCTCCACATGGACACGAAAACGCCAAGTAGTCATTGTTGAGTAGCTTTGCCCAAATGGACCCAGTTACCAGCATTTCATGGCGATCCACTTGCTGTGCAGCCTTTGCAGCGTAATTGACGGCCTTTCCTGCCCATACAGGCTCCTGGTAGATACTCCTGGGTACGCCAACTTTTTTCACCAACAGCGCACTACTAGCGATGCCTACCTTGAGTCCCGTGGCAGGCAAAGTATCCCACTTCTTTTCCAGTTTCGGCGTAAGCGTCCACTGGCTGAATGTCTTGATAGTGATGCCCGCACAGATCGCCCGCTCGCGCCGATTGTCCCCCCAGAACATCCCGAAGGCGCCATCACCTTGAATGGCAATGTAGTCAGCATCGAATTCATTCAGAATCCTAACCACATTTCCGGTCGACGCCTCGTAGATGCTGGCCGTGGATGCGGAATGTTTTTTGATCCCCATCTGCGTTGACCCTTTAAGGTCAGCTACCACTGCGACGCCGTCGCTCAAACGGTGCCACTTTCGAGCAACGATCGGCAGTTTGGCGAGATCGAGATCGTGTCCAACGTCAATCACCTCAGGCTTGCAGGAGAGTTCCGTTGACACAGAGTCGGCTACCTCTTCGAGGAGTTCATCTAGATCGACTTCGGTCATGATCTTGAACCTTTCACTCGTCAGCTACTTCAGATGGAGGCTACCCGATGCGACCGACAATTCGACCCGCAAGAGGCATTGATTGAAACCGGCTCAAGCGGACCCCGACGCGCCTGCCTTCTAGGTGGGACATTCAACCCGACAATGGGCCAAAAGCCTCCGAGCAGACTCTCGGCCATTCGGCACCAAACGCTTACATAGGCACGGACAGCTCAACCGGTGCTTCCCCAGTGGTTACTAAGAGATATGCCCTCATCTCGGGCATATTGCGACGTGCTGGCGAGTGATGGTGGCGCGCTGCTGGGATCGGCCGAATTCGTTCGTCAACGGCGTGTGCGCAGGTCGGTGGACGGCCCGGGCCGCCGACGCCCGGGACCGGCCCCCAGGCCGCATGCCCGGGCGTCGGGCGGCAGAGGGCCGGGTGCGGCGGCGCGCCGCGCCGCCGCCTTGATCTTCATAGGAGTTATTCGGCAATGATCTCGGCTGTCACTTGGAAGTGCGTGTACGTCGGGGTTGTGGGCCGGTAGCTTCGCGGTGTGGCTGATGACGCTGAGCTGACGCGCTGGACGGTGCACGGCGAACGGCTGGTCTACGACGACCGGTGGATCCGGCTGGCGATAGCCGATGTGGAGATTCCGGGTGGGGAGCGGTTCGAGCATCATGTGGTGCATCTGGATCGTGCTGCTATCGCTGTGGTCGTGGATGAGCAGGATCGGGTGTTGCTGATGTGGCGGCATCGGTTCGTGTTCGATCGGTGGGGGTGGGAGCTTCCCGGCGGGCTGATTGAAGCCGGTGAGGATCCCATGGCGACGGCGGTCCGGGAGGTGGAGGAGGAGACCGGGTATCGGCCGAAGCAGGTCGAGCGCCTGGTGAGCTATCAGCCGATGGCCGGCATGGTCGACTCCGAGCACATTCTGTTCCTGGCGCGTGGTGCCGAGCTGGTGGGCAAGCCGGAGGGTGAGGTGGAGGCCGACCGGATCGAGTGGGTTCCGATGGCGGAGATCCCCGCCATGATTGCCCGCGGTGACATCTGGACGTCGGGGACGTTGATCGGGCTGCTTCAGGCTCGGGAGCGGCTCAACGGCCAAGGGCGTGGTTGACCGCCTGCGAGAGTTCTTCGATGCGGCGCCGTTGGCGGCGGGACCCGGTCATGGTGGCCAGTTGCTTGGCGCGGTGGATGTGGGGCTGGGCTGCTTCGGGGTCGCCGGCCGCGAGGAGTGCGTGACCGAGGTCGCAGCGCACGCCTGCTTCGGCGCGGTTGTAGGTGCCGTCCATTCCGGCGAGTGAGGAACGAAGATCCTCGACGGTACCGGGGTCGCCGAAGCGCAGCAGGCAGCTTCCGCGCCAGCGGGTGAAGTGGTGGATGTTGATGGACAGGTAGGGCATGTCCGGATCGCTGTCGCCTTCCGGCAACACTGCGGCGGCTTGATCGAGGGCACGGCGACAAGCGGCCTCATGGCCAAGGACGGCTGCGGCTTCCGCTTGGGCTGATGCGAGCCATGTTCTGAGGCGGGCCGGAACGTGGTCGCGGTGGGTGGCGTGGATGTACTGAAGCAGCTCTGCTGCCTCGGCGGGGCGGCCCAGGTCCATGAGGACGTATGCCTGCTCACCGGAGACGTACGCGAGGACGGCGGGGTCGTCGGCTTCGCAGGCGGCGGCTTTGGCGTGTTCGTAGTGGTTCCAGGCGTCGTTGAGGGCGACGGTGTTGATGGCCTGCCATCCGGCCAGTGACGCTGTTTCGGCAATGAGATGGGCGAGCTGGGTTCGGATGCGTGGCCGTATGGCGTGGCGGTGGGCGCGTTCGATCTGGGCCATCTGGGCGTGCATCTTGTCGGCGATGGCGATGCTGCCGAGTCGGCGGTCCTGGAGGCGGAGGTTGTTGGTGTCCGTTCGCAGGATCATGACCATGGTGTCGTCGACGGCTGCGGCGGCGTCCAGGCGGGCGGTGAGTTCGTCGGTCTGCTCCTGGTGCTCGTCGCCCGAGTCGCCTGTGGGTGATGCGATGTCGAGTGGGGCGAGGCCGAGGAGCATGCGGGCGTGGTCGGGCAGGGCGAGGCCGGTGGCTATGCGCTCGAATACGGCCAGTTCTTGGATGGGGCCGGCGGTGCCGTTGAGGATCTTGTTGACGCGAGGTTGGGAGAGGCCGGTTGCTGTTCCGATCCGGACTTGACTTGCTCCGGCGTATTTGACAGCGAGCCGGAATAGTCCGGCGATGTCGCGTTTCTTGAGGATTTCCCGGCTTTCGTCGCGATCCCAGATGGCGTCTGGTATTTCGACGCGATCGAAAGCGCTCGGGCGCATGTGAACCTCCGGACTTTGGCTCCGAGGTGGTGCACTGCTTTGCTGCGGACTCTATATGCCTTGGCTACATATAACCGTGGGATATGTATAAACGGTTGGCCAGATCATGCTCTGCCGCATGACAACTCCAGTCAGGTGCACAGAATGCGACGGGCGGGGATGGAAGATCGTCACTCGGCGCGGGAATGCGGCGGCGGTCGTGCTCGGCATGGCCTCGTCCGCCGTCACCGAGTGCCTTCGTTGCGACGGGCCTGAGCGGGCCTGTTCGGAAGGCGAGGTGTTCGAGTGGGAGGTCCGGGTCAGCGCCGGGAACGGTGAGGAGCTGGGGGCGTGCGGGTCGAGCCCGTTCCAGGCCACGGCGATGGATGGGCTGCGCACGGCGATGCGCGGCATGCCGGTGGGCGCGTCCGTTCGGGGCCGGATCACGCACAGCGTCTACGGTCCTGGGGCGGTGCCGGACGAGGCGTCTCGGTGCGTGGTCTTCCGGGCGCACCTCGACCCGGCGGGCTCGGTGCGGTTCGAGCGGGTGGCCGGATGAGCGCCCCCATGGTGATCAGGATCAATCCGTATCATGCCGCTGAAATGCTTCGGCAGGCCTTGGAGCGGCATGGGGTGGTCGCCGATGTGCACCACGGTTACGGGCTCGCGCTCGTGTCGGTGTGGGTCGGCGTGGTCGTGTGGTGCGACGGCCAGCGCTTCTGGTGGCGAACCGGGTGGAACGTGGAACGCCGCCGTGTCATTTATGCGTGGCATCCGGCGATTGAACCGGTACGGGCTGCACACCGGATCTCCATGCATTATTCGGATCTGCGAAGGAGGCAGTCGTATTCGTTGATGATCGCTGCTTTCGTAGACGAGGCCGACGAATGAACGGGCTTCGCGTAAGGTGCAGCCTGGAAACAGTTCGGCGTAATTCCTTGATCGTGCAGCACGCGGTAGTGCGTGGAACGTCAAAGGCGCTGTGTGGCGAGGCGATCCGGCTCATCATGATCGACGATTGGCATGTGCCGTTCGTGCCTACTCTCGCGAGCGCCTGCGAGGAGTGCGTTCGGGTGCTGGCCAGCCGTATGCGTTCCTAATCCTGGCCTGACAAGACTTGGCTCGGCCGGTACTGTGCTTATGCGGACAAGCGCAAGAGTGAACGGACGGCCAACTATGAGCATGGACTTCGCCCCTCCGAAGTATGCCCAGGTCATGCGGGTGATTCAGGAGCGGATCGAGTCGGGCGAGTACGCGCCGGGTGACATGCTGCCGTCCGAGACGCAGTTGGTCCGTGAGTTGGCTGTGGGGCGCACCACGGTGGTCCGGGCGCTACAGACATTGGCCATGCAAGGGTGGATCGAGCGCGAGCACGGGCGCGGGTCGTTCGTGAAGGGCCGGCCGGAGAGCGAGGCCGAGACCGTACGGCCTGGCCTGTCGGCTGCGGAGCAAGGGGAGACCGCAGACAGTCTCGTTGAGGTGACGCGTGTTCCGGCGCCTCGGCATGTCGCGAAACTGCTCGGGGTCGCAGAGCGTACGCCGGTGATCGTTCGTAGGCGGGTGGCTCGTCAGGCCGGTCTCGTGTCGTCGGTGGAAACCGTGTGGATACCGCTGGAGATCGCGGTGGGCACCGACCTGGACAAGCCCGAGCCGCTGCGTGGAGGTATCCGGCGGCATCTCCAGGCGGTCAAGCATCTGCGGTTCGATCGCATCACCGAGCGGCTGTCTGCTCGAAAGCCGACCAAGGACGAGGCCGAGTTGCTGGGTTCGTCCAATCCGGTGCTCGGTGTGACGGCGATCGTGCATGACCCTGCGGGGGCTGCGCTGCTGGCCATGAGCCTTGTGCTGCCTGGCAGCCTGCATGAGCTTGAGGACGTCTACAAGGTCCGGTAATTCTTTCCGCGCCACTCCGGCTCAACCACTTGTGCGGACGAGTGGAGAGGGCTTACTCTCAACTCATGCGGACAAGTGGACGAGCGAACAAAGGGCTCGTCGCCGCAGACGAGAGGAACACCATGGCAATCCAGGGACCTATCCCGATCGGCTTCGACCAGGTCTTCCCGCACGGCTGCTACCTCGTGGGGCAGGTCGAGCAGGTCAAGGACTTCGACGCCTCGGCCAACGGCAGGACCGTCTACGCCAAGGACAAGACGACCGGTGAGCCGGTCTGGCAGGTCCCGGTGATGGACGGCGACCCGACCGTGAAGGCGTCACAGAAGACGGTCGCGGTCAAGCTCCTGTCCTCGGCCGAACCCGTCCCGCCGCCGGGCGTGGCCGGTGTGCCGATCACTCCCGTGGAGTTCGTCGGGATGACCGTCACGCCGTACGTCTCCCAGAGCGGGCGGCTGGCCTACTCCATCCGTGCCGTGGGGATGCGCCCGCCGCGCACCAAGCAGACTCCGGCCACCAAGGAGACGGCGGCGTGAACCACGACCCGTACACCTACGTCACGCTCACCATGGCTCAGGCCAAGGCGCCACGCCTGGACGTCTCCTTCCACACCAGCGACATCTGGATACGCGCCAGCGTGATCGACCAGCGTCGCCCCTATCTGACGTTCAGCGCGTCGGAGGCTCAGGTCTCCTTCTCCACCACCGGCCTCGGCCCGGTGACCGACGGAGATCTCGCCACCGCTCGCGAGATCTACAAGGCCGCCGCTCAGTACCTCGCCGACTGCGAGCGCCTGCACGCCCAGCAGCCGGCCACCGGCCAGACGGCGGCCTGACACGCAAGGCGGGGCCGCCAGAAGAGGCAACTTCCGGCGGCCCCTGGTTCTCCCTGATCTCACTCACGAGAGGTTCCAAGGATATGTTCAAGCGGCTGCCTGGGGACGAGGCTCGTAACCTCGTCACCACCACGCCCGACACGGCCGTCGTCTTCCGCCCGGCCGTCGTTCAGACTCCCGCCATCCTGACCCTGATCATTTTCACCTGGCGCGTCCTTACCGGTTGCGTCCGGCTCGTCTGGCGGCACCCTGTCGCCACGCTCATCACGATCACTCCGGGCGCGCTCACGCTGGCCTGCGGCTGGCGGACCGCGCTCTTGCTCCTCACGCCCGTCCCGACCGGACTCCTCGCCTGGGCCATCACCGACCGGCAGAGCTTCACGCGGCTGGTGGCCCTGCGGCTGCTCGCCTGGTGGCGGCTGACCTGGATCTACCGGCGACACTGGCAACCCGTCATGATCGTCTCCGGTCTCGGGCGGCACCTGTGGGGCCGCGACTACCTACCGCGCCTCGGCAAGGTCACCTGTACGGCCTGGGCCGACCTGGTGACCGTGCGCATGCTCAAGGGACAGTCGCTCAAGGACTGGGCCGACCGCCTCGACCACCTCGCCCAGGGCTTCGGCGCTGCTTCATGCCGGGTGACGCTCACGAAGGGCGGTCACCTGATGCTTACCTTCCCGAGAACCGATCCGCTGGCCGTGCCCTTGGCGGCGCTTCCGCTGCCCGAGACGCCGACCGTGGGGCCGGTCGAGGTCGGTAAACAGGAGGACGGGCGGCCTTGGCTGCTCAAGGTGCACGGCACTCACGTCCTGGTCGCGGGCGCCACCGGGGCCGGCAAGGGCTCGGTTATCTGGTCCACGATCCGCGGACTCCTTCCGGCCGTGCGGGCGGGCCTGGTGGAGATCTGGGCGCTCGATCCCAAGCTGATGGAGCTGTCCTTCGGCCGCGCCCTGTTCGGCGACCGGTACGCGGCCACGCCGGAGGATTGCGCCGACCTGCTGGAGCAGGCCGTCACGGTCATGCAGAAGCGCGCGGCTCGCTTCGCCGGTCTCCAGCGCTCCCACACCCCCACTGTGGAGGACCCGTTCGTCCTGGTGGTGGTCGACGAGGTGGCGTTCCTGACCGCCTACCAGGCCGACCGCCAACTCAAGCAACGCATCTCCGCCGCGCTCGCGACGCTCACCACCCAAGGGCGTGCGGTCGGTATCGGCGTCATGGCCGCACTCCAGGACCCGCGCAAGGAGGTCATGAACATCCGCAACCTGTTCCCCGACAAGATCGCCCTGCGGCTGGACGAGTCCGAGCAGGTGGACATGGTCCTCGGCGACGGCGCACGCCAACGCGGGGCCCTGGCCGATCACATCTCGCCCGTTCCCGAGCTGGGGGCCGGTGTCGGCTTCGTCCGGCTGGAAGCCTCGCCCGACCCGATCAGGGTTCGCGCCGCCTACGTCTGCGACACCGACATCCGCGACATGGCCGCCACCTTCGCCGCCGGAAAGGACGCCGCCTGATGAAGGTCTGCTTCCACGGCACGGCCGAAGAACTCGAACTCGTCGCGGGCCGTCCCCTCATGGTCCTGCTCACCCATCACGGCCTTCCTCGGGTGCGTGTCTTCGCGCTGCGCTACCCCAGGACGCTCAAGCACCCGTACAACGGCCTGTTCCGGCTCTGCGCCGACCTGACGGAGGACGAAGGGAGGGACCATGGCTGACCTGCCCCGTGCCGTGCGGCAGGCCATGCCGCTGGCCCGTGAGGTGGCCGTGGAGGTCGCCAAGCAGTACGGCGTGTGCATCCGGCCCATCGCGCTCAAGCGCCTGGACACCCACACCGGCCGCTGGGAAGTCGTGGACGTGCCGTGCGGGGCGACCTTGGACGCCAAGTGCTCGTCCTGCGCCAAGCGCAACCGCCAGCTCCGCAAGGCGCAGTGCCGGGAAGGCTGGCACCTCGACCACGAACCCGCCATCACGCCCGACGAGGCCAACGACGATCAGCGGTGGCTCGTTAAGTTCCGCGCCGACCTCCAGGCCCGGCGCGATGAGGTTGCCGCGCTCGGCGAGGACACCGCCGACTGGGATGCCGCGATCGAGGGCGTCGATGCCGAGATCAACGAGGCGGGCATGCGCGGCAGCGTCCTCGGCCGGACCGTCCCCAAGCGGACCCGTTCGACCAGGCGACGGCAGGACGCGGCGAACCTGCCCAAGCGCAGGATGACGCCGACCACGCTCGGGCGGACCTTCGCCTCCTCCGATGGGAAGGTCTACCGGCCGTCGCTGTTCGTCACGCTCACCCTGCCCTCGTACGGCAAGGTGCGTGACGGCGTCCCGCTCGACCCCGACACCTACGACTATGCGCGGGCTGCTCGGGACGCGTTGCACTTCTCCAAGCTCGTCGATCGGTTCGTGCAGAACCTGCGCCGGGTCGCGGGCTACGACGTGCAGTACTTCGCCACGGTCGAGCCTCAGAAGAGGTTCGCGCCGCATCTGCACATGGCGATCCGCGGGACTCTTCCTCGTGCGGAGGTCAAGCAGATCGCGGCGGCCACCTATCACCAGGTGTGGTGGCCGCAGGTCGATGAAGTCCGCTTCGCCGACGATCACCTGCCCGTGTGGCAGGACGGGGCCGGCTACCTCGACCCGGCAACCGGCGAGGTCCTGCCCACCTGGGACCAGGCGCTCGACCAGCTCGACGCCGACGAGCACGCCAAGCCCCTGCATGTGATCCGCTTTGGCGACCAGGTGGACGTCAAAGGTGTGCTCGCCGGAACTCCCGACGCTGACCAGTGCATCCGCTACCTGTCCAAGTACCTGACCAAGAGCCTCGGCGACACCCTCGACACCGACAACCCCGCCCAGCGTGAGCACGCCGCCCGGATGGTCGAGGCCCTGCGCTTGGAGCCGTGCTCCCCGGCGTGCCCGAACTGGCTCCGCTACGGCGTCCAGCCCAAGGGCGCCAAGCCCGGCATGGCTCCGGGCCGCTGCCGCAGCAAGGCTCACAAGCCCGACCACCTTGGCTACGGGGGCCGTCGCGTTCTGGTCTCGCGCAAGTGGTCCAACAAGACTCTCGCCGAACACCGGCAAGACCGTCGTACCTGGGTCCTGGAAGCGCTCGGCCAGCGTGACGAGACACCCGACCCACACCGCTACCTCTGGAAGCCCGTCCCGGCCGGAGACGCCAACGTCGCACCCCTGGCCATGCGCCTCTTGCGCTCGGTCGCCGAACGCCAACGATGGCGCGCCCACATGGAGCAACTCCAAGCCCAAGCAGAGGGTCAAGATCCTCCGGCAATCGGCCACATCGGGAGGGCGGCATGAGGCAGAAGGACGAGCTCCTCACGGTCCCCCAGGTCCTCGACGAACTCGGCGGCGTCTCCCGCCGCACCTTTTACCGCTGGCGCGAGATCGGCAAGGCACCGGAAGGCATTCGTCTCCCGAACGGTGAACTCCGCATCTACCGCAGCGACCTCGAACGCTGGCTCGAATCCCTCCGGAGCGCGGCATGACCACCTCGTACCACGTGAAGTTCTGGGAGATCCGCCCGAACAAATCGGCGGCAAAGTCCGGCAAGACGATCTCGTACACGGTGCGCTGGACCGTGGCCGGCCACGAGAAGTCCAAGACCTACGAGAAGTCCGCGCAGGCCAAGAACTGGCTCTCCGACCTCAGGCAAGCTGCCAAGAACGGAGAGCCGTTCGACATCGAGACCGGCCTTCCCGTCTCCATGGTCAAGGCGAAAGAGGCACGCACGGTCTTCGACTTCGTCAGGGCCTACATCGAGATGAAGTGGCCTCACGCGGCTTCCAAGAGCCGGGACAGCATGTCCGACGCCCTCGCCACGGTGCTCCCGGCTCTGACCAAGGAGACTCCAGGCCGACCCGATGCACAGACCCTCCGTCGCGCCCTCCGGAAGTACGCCTTGTTTCCGGAGGACCGACGACCACCGGCACCACCGGACATGACAAAGGCCCTCCGTTGGATGGAGTCCGCCTCGCTCAGCGTGCAAGATCTGAACGAGACCAAGGTGCTACGTCCCGCGCTCGACGCCCTGGCCTTGTGCCTCGACGGCACCAAGGCGGGTGCCAACACGGTCAAGCGGAAGCGGGCCGTCCTTCATCATGTGCTGGAGTACGCGGTGGAACTGGAGGAACTGCCGTCCAACCCGCTCCATCGGATGAAGTGGTCGCCTCCCAAGACAACCGAGACCGTAGACCCTCGCGTGGTCGTGAACCCTCGCCAGGCTCGCGAACTGCTGACCGCGGTGACCTACGTCGGCAAGCGCGGGAAGGGCCGGCGGGGGCGAGGACAACGCCTCATGGCCCTGTTCGCCTGCATGTACTTCGCTGCCCTCCGGCCCGCTGAGACGGTGAGCCTGCGCCTGGACGACTGCCATCTCCCTTCGAAGGGCTGGGGGCGGCTCACCCTCGACGTGTCCCGCCCCGAGGTCAACAGACAATGGACCGACACTGGAGACGCCCATGAACAACGCGGGCTCAAGCATCGCGGAGCTGACGACATCCGAGTGGTCCCGGTCCCGCCCGAACTCGTCAAGATCCTTCGGCAACACATCGCAGAGTTCGGCGTGGGTGAAGACGGTCGGCTCTTCCGCAGTGAGCGCGGCGGCGTGGTCGCCTCAACGGCCTACACGGAGGTCTGGCAGGAAGCCCGGACACTCGCGCTCACTCCGGCCCAGGTCGCCTCTCCCCTGGCTCGGCGACCGTACGACCTGAGGCACGCGGCGGTCTCACTCTGGCTCAACGGCGGCGTCCCAGCCCCCGAGGTGGCCGCGCGGGCCGGTCACGGCGTGGACGTCCTGCTCCGCGTCTACGCCAAGTGCATCGACGGCCAGCAGGACATGGTGAACCAGCGAATCCAAGACGCTCTGATCGCGTGAACCCTTGCCTGGCAGAACCACAGGGCTCCGGATCATCTCCGGGGCCCTTCCGCTTGGCCGCGTATTTGCCGTGACCGTTCCGGATCATGGGCGCCGACCAGGGGAAACACGCCATGATCCATTCCGGGTATATTCCGGGACCAGCGACAAACGGCCGCTCAGGGCTGCCCACGGCTGCGTACCCCCTGAAACGCAGAAGAGGCCCCGTAGGGCCTCTGAGCTGCGCTGACTGCGTGTGGCAGGTGCAAGGTTCGAACTTGCGTAGGCTGAGCCGACGGTTTTACAGACCGCTCCCTTTGGCCACTCGGGCAACCTGCCTCGTCATCCACTCTCGTGGCGACAGACAGAAGAATAGCGGACTTCCGAGGTGTACGTGACACCGGTTTGTCCCGCGCCGGATCTTGGTCACCCGCTCCGCCGGGACAGCAGCGACACGACCGCGACCGGGGCGTCACTCCAGGATCCCGCAGCATCGTTGACCTGCGGGAACGACTCGTCCGACATCGGCGCGCCGAGGAACTCGCAGAGCGGCCACCAGCCCGCCGCAATCTCGGTGGGCCGATCAGTCAACGTAGTCCTCGTCCCCGGGCAGGATGTCGTCCCACGGGTCGTCCTCCGTCGAGGCCGAGCCAGCGGCGGCCCCGCGGGCGAGCTCGTACGCGATCATCTGCCTACGCACAGAGGCGAGCAAGGGCCTGCCGTCCTGCACGTTGGCGCGATGCTGGCTAGGCTCGTTTGCTGGGGTTCGTGTTCACGGGGACGCGTTCGTGGTCCGCGAGACCTGGAGCCGGGCACCACATACATGCGTTCGCAGCTGAGAGGATGTGCGCTTTGGCCGATTCATCTTTCGACATCGTCAGCAAGATCGACCGCCAGGAGGTCGACAACGCGCTGAACCAGACGGTCAAGGAGATCGGACACCGCTTCGACTTCAAGGGCACCGGGGCGAGCATCAGCTGGTCCGGTCAGGAGAACATCGAGATCAAGGCGAACAGCGAGGAGCGGGCTGAGGCCGCGCTGGACGTCTTCAAGGAGAAGGTGGTCAAGCGGGGCCTCTCCCTGAAGATCCTCGACGCGGGTGAGCCCAAGCTGTCCGGCAAGGAATACCGGATGCTGGTGAGCCTCAAGGAGGGCATCGACCAGGAGAACGCCAAGAAGATCTCCAAGCTGATCCGCGACGAGGGGCCCAAGGGCATCAAGGCTCAGATCCAGGGCGAGGAGCTCCGGGTCAGCTCGAAGAAGAAGGACGACCTTCAGGACGTGATCTCCCTGCTCAAGGGCAAGGATCTCGACATCGCCCTGCAGTTTGTCAACTACCGCTAGCAAGGTCCTGCTTCACGGCTATGACCTGGCGTTTTACTGTACGAGGAGCGCGGAGGGCACATCCGGGGCACACGGCCGAGGGCGCTGTCCACGAGGGCATGCGTCTTCTCCGGTGCCTCGGGCCACTCCCTCAGGTACGTGGTGAGCGTGACCGTCGATTGATCATCGCCTCCCTCAGGTACGTGGTGAGCGTCGATCGATCATCGCCATCGTGCTCAGCCTGTCCGCCGAGCGGATCATCCGGGCGGTGCCGCCTGTCGGTGGCCAGGGGCGCGGTGCGGCCGTCTTGCCGCCGGAGCTCTCCCACGGCGTGCTGGTCAAGGTGGATGCGAGCCGGTAGCTTGCTGCGTCGTCGAAGATGAATGCCGCCATGGGGATGCGATGCGATTAATCACGGGAATCGTGCTACTGGTGGCGGTTGGCGGGTGTATGTCCACGCCGATCCAACCGCTGGACCCCGGCATCCGGTTCACGTCGAGGCCACCGGTCGACCTCAAATCCATCGACCCGCCCACCCGCTTCGACGCCGCCGCCGTCGCGCCGCTGGAAGTCTCCACACCCGCGGGTGAGGTGCTGCTGCACGGCACCACGGCGGTCGTTCCGATCCATGGAAGCAATCCAACCGCGTCCTCCCGGGAGGAGATCCGCCTGGTCGACACCCGCACCAATACGGTGCGGGAGGTGATCAAACCGACCTACCCGCAGCCGAAACTCGGCACGGTGATCGCGCTGCCGACGCTCACGTCCATCCGAGGCCGGCCGACGGTGCTCGCTCCGTTCCTCGTCGAGGCCCCGGGACAGGGCACTACCCCGGGCCGTCCGCTGGTCGAGGTCGTGTCGATCGACCCGGAGAACGGGCAGATCGACTGGCGCACCGAGATCCCCATCAAGGGGTGGACCGGGATGCGCGGTCCGAGCGACGTCGAGGTCTCGTTCGCGGGCGTGACCGGCGGGGTGGGAGTTCTTCGGATCGTGGACCCGTCTCTGTCGGCTCGGCGCGGCGACACGTACGCGCTGGATCTGAGTAGCCGCAAGGTGCGGTGGAGCATGCGCGGCTTCGAGGCCCGAGCCGTGGGGGCGGGTGTGGTCACGGGCCAGCAGCCCGGAAGCGGGCCGACGCCAAGGGTGCGGGTCCGTGGGATCGACGCGCGAACCGGGCGGCAACGATGGGCGTCGCCCCGCGACGCCTACTTGGTCCAGGTATTCGCGGCCGGCCCGTCCAAGGCAGTCGTCCGGGGACACACCGACCCGGCCGGGAAACTGTACGTCGAGGTCGTGGAGATCGCGACGGGACGGGCGGTGACCGTCACCGAGGAGAAGCCCGGGAAAGCACCCCCGCGTGTGTTGAACTGCCTGTACGACGAGCAGGCCACCGCAGTCTGCTCGGGCAGTGACTGGGTCGGCGCGCTCGACGCGCAGACCGGCTCGTGGCTGTGGTCGATCACGAAGGGCGGCGGGCGGCTGGTTCCCTTCGTGACCGGCGCCTGGCACGGGGTCGTTTACGGAAGGACCGACAACGGGCCCGTCGTCCTCGATGGCAGGACCGGAGCGGACCGGGAGACCCAACCAGGAGTCGCACCGTCAGTGGTCAACAGCTCCATGGCGATCGGCCCATGGCCCGGTGGCAACCTCGGGTCGAGCGTCTATCCGGTGATCGGCTGAGACAGGTTCGGCAGATGGGGATCAGCCCCGCCCGGCCGAGCACGGGTACCGAGCGAGAACGATCTAATGAAAAAGTGCGACATCGCCCCGGATGGCCGCCCACAAGGTGATGAGAGCCCTTCCGCCAGGGGGAATCATCTACACCGTTCGCGGCGTTGGTGTGCTCCGGGAATCACTCGGTGATGAAACGCGCCAGACCTGGGCGATCCGGGTAGCCACCTGGTCGGCCTGGGCGCGACCGGCTCGGGCGGCTGGGGCTGGCGTACAGCTGCTTGAGGTCTGCGCCGGCGGCGAGTTGGGCGCCTACCACAGCTCCGGCGGAATACGTAAGCTCGCCGTGTGACGAAGATCCCTCTACGCAGGTTCACGGCACGCGCGCTGCCCATCGACGACCATGGACGTGTCCTGCTGCTGTATGGGTTCGATCCCGCCGATCCCGGCAGGCGCTACTGGTTCACGATCGGCGGAGCGCTGGAGGAAGGCGAGACGCTCCGGGAGGCCGCCGCCCGCGAGTTGCACGAAGAGGTCGGGATACGCGCCGACGCCGGCGAGCTCACCGGCCCGTACGGCACGAGCACGATCGAGTTCTTCTTCGACCAGTACGCGATCGTCCAGGACCAGACGTTCTTCGCGGTCCGGGTCGGTCAGGTGGAGATCTCGTTCGAGCACATGGAGGAGATCGAGAAGGCGACCACCATCGAGCACCGTTGGTGGAGTGCCGAGGAGCTGGACGCGTCCGCCGAGACCTTCTTCCCGGAGGACATCTCGTCCATCCTCCGCAAGATCACTGGGGACGGAGCACCCGCGTAGCACCGGCGATCAGGGCCGTGGCCAGGATCCAGCCCGAGACGACCAGCCCGTACGCGAGCCCCTGCGTCCATCCCGCCGGGTCGAACAACTCTCGCTGTCCGAACGCGGGCAGCGGGAGAAGCAGGTCGAAGGTGTAGGCGAAGGAGTCGAAAACGGGGCTTTCGTCTGGCTTCAGCGCGCGTGGCGGGTTGAGCGCGAACGCTGCGGTGCCGGTCAGCAGCAGGATCCCGAACCACACGCCGGCCAGCCAGGGGCGATACCCGTAGCCGACGGTGGCGTCCAGCAGCCAGCCCCACAGCCGCCTGCCGCGGCCCTGCGTGCGCCGTCTGGCGCGGAGCTTGGCGAGCTGAGCGCGACGGGCGAGCGCGTCGTTGCCGTCGCGGAGATACCAGGCGGCCAGTTGCTCGTACGGCTGCGGGCGGAAGCCTTCCGGGTCACGACCGGCCCAGCCGATCCGGCGGGCGACCCCGCTGCCGCGCAGCCGGTCGTAGGTCAGGCCGTTCAGTCGGAGCTTGTCGGGCCAGGTGTCCGGATCATCTTGCAAAGTGCCGAAACGTGAGTGGGCCAGGCTGACCACGCCTTCGATGGGTTCGGCCGGTGCGAGGTGGAACTCGCGGGCCTCCATGTGGCTGGCATGCACCGCGTACGAGGTGTCGGGGCTGCGTACGACGCCTCTGAGCTCGAACGTGCTGCCGATCCGGGCGCCGCGCAGCCGCAGGCAACCCAGCGCGGTGAAGCCGCGGGTGCACTGCATGGTGTCCTCGACGACCATGTTGTCGGCGGTGAGCGCGTTCTTGCCGGGATTGCGGAGGGTCGCGCCCTCGAAGATGAGATCTCCGTTGAGCCGGGCGCCGACCAGGCGGACACCGCCGGTGAAGTCGGCGTTCTTCATGTTCGCCCCGGCCTCGACCACCATCGAACCGGCGTACAGGGCCCACTCGTCGTCGCCGGTCACCTTGGTGCCGGTCAGCCAGAGCCCACTCTCGAACTGGGCGCGGGCGATGCGGACGGTGCCGGTGATGTTCGAGCCGGACAGGCTGAGGTGCCCGGCCACCCGCATCCCGCCGCCGCTGAACCCGGGTAACGAGCAGTCGGTCAACCTGATCGTACGGGTCATCGTGCCGGTGAGTTGTACGGGTTCGTCCAGGTGGCAGCCGCTGAGCACGAGCTCGTGCTCCACGTTGCCGCCCAGGATCGTGAGCGGACCTGTGATCCGGGCGCCGCGCAACCGGATCGCGGGGACCGCACCGGCCTCCGGGTCGCGGGCGCCGAGCAGCAGAGATGTGATCACTTGAGCTCGTACGGTGCGCTCGGGGCCCCAGGTGTCGCCGTCCGTCGGCGCGTTCGCCCCTGCCGGACGGCCCACGGAGCTCTTGACCGGAGCGAACTCCACGAACTCGCCCGTGGGAAAGGCGTCCCATAGTCTGCGCTCGGCCGCGCTGAGTCGTGGAGATCGTCTCATGCACGTGATTCTGGTGCAGGCTCAGCGGCTATGCGGGTTCTGAAGGTGATTCTCCTGGCATCGAGACCCCACCGATGGATTCTGCCCAGAGGCCTGATATGCGTATCGCAGTCACGATCTTATTGATCACCATGCTCACCTCGTGCGGGCTCACACCTGCGCGCCCGGTCGCCGGCGGGGGCGAGGAACGACAGCCGCACAGATCGCCAGCACCTCGCCGACTGGCTGGCCGCCAAGGGCGGCATCGGGAAGATCCCTGCTCACGGTCACGGGGTACGGCGAGACCATGCCGGTCGTGCCGAACACCAAGGCGGACGACAGCGACGACCCGGCGGGTGGTCATCTCGGTCGCGACGTGACCTCTAGCGGCGGTAGCCGGCCATGCGCTCGAGCCGGGCGACCCGCTCCGACGTGGGCGGGTGCGACGAGAACAGCCGGCCGAAGCCCGAGCCGCTGAACGGGTTGGCGATCATCATGTGGGAGGCGGAGGTCAGGCGGCTGTTCTCGGGGAGGGGCAGCCGGCGGGCGCCCATCTCGATCTTGCGCAGTGCCGAGGCCAGCGCCAGCGGGTCACCGGTCAGCATGGCGCCCGACTCGTCGGCCTGGTATTCCCTCGTACGGGAGATCGCCATCTGGACCATGCCGGCCGCGACCGGTCCGAGCACCATCATGAGCAGCGCGCCGAGGAAACCGGGGCCCTCGTCATCGTCGGAGCCGCCGAAGAAGACGGCCACATAGCTGAGCCAGGTGATCATCGTGGCCAGCGCACCGGCCACGGACGAGATGAGGATGTCGCGGTTGTACACGTGGGACAGCTCGTGCCCGATCACCCCGCGCAGCTCCCGCTCGTCCAGCAACTGCGTCAGCCCGTAAGTCACACAGACGGCGGCCTGGCGCGGGCTGCGGCCGGTGGCGAACGCGTTGGGCTGGATGGTCGGCGAGATGTACAGGCGCGGCATCGGCTGACGGGCCTGGGTGGAGAGGTCGCGCACGATGCGGTAGAGGGTGGGCTGCTCGACCTCGCTCACCGGGCGGGCCCGCATGGCGGACAGCGCGATCCGATCCGAGAAGAAGTACGCGAAGCCGTTGCTCGCCACGGCCAGCACGAAAGCGATCTGCAGGCCGGTGCTGCCGCCCAACCAGGCGCCCAACGCGAGGATCAGCGCTGACAGGCCGCCCAGCAGGATGGCGGTACGCAGACCGTTGTGGTGCAAGGTTCCCCCCTTCATGGTCCGGGTTCACCTGGTCCAACGACCACCCCCCGGTACAACGTTCCCCGGCTGCTCCCGTCGACGGATCGCCGCCGCCGATCACCCTGGAGCCGTGGCCAGGTCGAGAACGAGTTGGGGAGCGACGGAGAACACCACAGCCAGCGCGACCGCCAGCCCGGCGGCCACCCAGGTGGCGGGGAACGGCCGCCGGGCGGCGGTGACGGGGGGCGTGGGAGTGAAGATCCTGCCTGCCCAGACCACGTAGTAGTAGAGCCCGATCACCGTGTTGACCGCCATGACCACGGCCAGCCAGCCGGAGCCGCCGTCAACGAGCTCACGGAAGACCACGATCTTGGCGAAGAGACCGGCCAGTCCTGGGGGGAGCCCGGCCAGGCAGATGAGGCAGAACGCCAGCGCGAGCCCCGCCATCGGGCTGCGGAAGGCGAGCCCTTGGTAGTCGTCGAGCTCATTGCGGGTCGCCGTCCTGGAGACGGTCATGACCACGGCGAACGCGCCCAGGTTCATCGCGGCGTAGATGACGAGGTAGGCGACGGAGGCGCCGACCGCACCGGACAGCAGGGCATCGCCCGACGCCCCTGGCCGGGACGCCACCGCGATCGGGGCCAGGATGTAGCCCGACTGCGCGACCGAGGACCAGGCCAGCAGGCGTACAGCGGAGCGCTGGCGCATGGCCAGCAGGTTGCCCGCCGTCATGGTGAGCGCCGCGAGGATCGCGATGATCGGTGCCCAGGTGGCGGCCTGCCCGGCCAGGGCGGTGACCAGCAGCAGGATGAGCCCCGCGAACCCGGCCGCCTTGGAGATCACCGACAGCAGCGCGGCGACCGGGATGGGCGCGCCCTGGTAGACGTCGGGCGCCCAGGCGTGGAACGGCACGGCGGCGATCTTGAATCCGAATCCCGCGGCGACCAGCACGACGCCGACCGTCACGACCGCGGGCAAGCCGTGGGCGGCCTCCAGGGTGGGCGCGAACGTCGCGGGCGGCGGGCTCGCGCCGCTGAGGACGGCGCCGATCCGCGACAGGTGGACCGAGCCCGCGACGCCGTAGAGCAGCGACACCCCGAACAGCATGATCGCCGTTGACACGACCGAGACCAGGAACAACTTGATCGCGGCCTCCGACGAGCGGCCGTCGTAGCGTTTCAGCGCCGTGAGAGCGAAGACCGGGAGCGACACGAGTTCGAGGGCCACCACGAGCATGATCAGGTCACGGGAGGCCGGCAGCGTCACGGCGCCGACCAGCGTGCACAGCAGGAGGAAGTACCACTCGCCGACCGGGATGCCGCCGCCGGCCAGCTCGGTCATCGACATCAGCACGACCACCACGGCGGCCACCAGCACCAGACCGGCGAAGATCAGGGTGAACCGGTCGGCCACGAACGAGCACAACCCCGTGCCGCCCGCTCCTTCCTGGCTCCCTGCCGGTCCGGAACCGCCCGTGGCCCTCGCGAGAGCGTCCGGGACGCAGAACGTGGCCAGGGTCCGCCCGCCCTGGGCGGCCTGCGCCACGACGAACCCCAGCGCGATGAACACCCCGGCGAGGCTGACCAGCCCCAGCCCGGCCATGGTGCGCCGACCGGCGGGCAGAAAGGCGTCGAGCAGCAGCACGAGCCCGGCCGCGAGCGCCAGCACCAGAGGCGGAGCGATCACGAAGTAGTGGATCTGCTGGATCATGACAGGACTCCCAGCAGGGTCTGCACCGCCGGTGTGGTGAGCGAGAGAAGCAGTTTGGGCCAGAGGCCGAACAGCAGGATCAGCACGATCAACGGCACCCAGGCGACCAGCTCGTAACCCCTGATGTCGCGCATCGCCCCTGCCTTGGGAGCGGGCGACCCCGTCTCGGTCACCTCGGCCGGCCGACGGCCCCCCTCCGGCTCCGACTCCGCCGCCCCGGCGGCCAACGCCTCGGGCCGGGACTCCGCCGCTCCGGAGCCCGTCTCCTCCGGGCCCGCACCCGCCCCGCCTGGGGCAGAGTGCGTCGCGGTCAGGCTGAGCGCCGGCCGGGCCGGGAGGCCGTGGGTCACGCGCGACAGCATGACGAGGAAGTACGCCGCCGTCAGCACAGCCCCGAGCCCGCCGATCGCCATGAAGACGAGGAACAACTCGCGCGGCAACACCTCGGCCGGCTGGAAGGCGCCGAGGAGGGCCAGCATCTCTCCCCAGAACCCGGCCAGCCCGGGGATGCCGAGCGAGGCGATCGCGGCGAACGTCAGGACCGCTCCCAGGTGCGGCAGCGTGGCCAGCATGCCGCCGCCCAGCGAGGGCATGTCGGCGGTGCCGTACCGTTCCTTGATCGCGCCGGCGAGGAAGAACAGCAGGCCGGTGATCAGGCCGTGGGCGACGTTGGCGAACAGGGCGCCGTTGACGCCCACGGTGGTCAGCGTGGCGAACCCGAGCAGCACGAAGCCCATGTGTCCCACGGAGGAGTAGGCGATCATCCGTTTGAGGTCGCGCTGGGCCAGACAGGCCAGGGAGCCGTAGACGATGCCGACCACCGCCAGGGCGCCCAGCCACGGCGCGATCACCACCGCTCCCTCGGGCAGGACGGGGATGGCGATCCTGGCGAAGCCGTACGTGCCCATCTTCAGCAGCACCCCGGCCAGCAGCACAGAGCCGACGGTCGGAGCCTCCGTGTGCGCGTCGGGCAGCCACGTGTGCAGGGGCCACATGGGCGTCTTGACCGCCAGGCCGATCCCGACCGCCGCGAAGGCGAGGACCTGCACTCCCCTCGACATGCCCGCGCCGTGCGCCTGGCTCAGGGCGACGATGTCCAGGGTGCCGGTCTGGGCCCAGATGAGCAGCAGGCCGAGCAGCATCACGACCGAGCCGAGCAGCGTGTAGAGGATGAACTTGATCGCCGCGCTCCGGCGGCCTCTGCCTCCCCAGATGGCGATCAGGAAGTACATCGGGATCAGCACGACCTCGAAGAACACGAAGAACAGCAGCAGGTCGAGGGCCAGGAACGTGCCGATCATGCCGACTTCGAGGACGAGCAGCGTGAACACCAGCGCTCTCGGCCTGCCGGTGGCAGGCGTCAGAAGCTGGCCTGGGGCGCGCGCGTCACCCCAGCTCAGGTAGACGAAACAGAGGAACGTCAGCAGAGCCGTCAGCACGACCAGCGGCAGTGAGATGCCGTCGACACCCAGATGGAACCGCAGACCGAGGCCGGGAATCCAGGGCTGGTCGACGGTGAGCTGCGGCCGGGCCGCCTGGGTGTAGTCGAACGTCGCCGCCAGCGTCACCGCCAGCGCCAGCGTCACGCCCGAGAAGACGAGCCCGTAGCCGCGCAACACCGGCCGGAGCAGAGCCGGCGAGATCAGGAGCAGCAGAGCGCCGAGCAGCGGGACGGCGAGCAGCGCGACGGGAAGCCAGCCCATCATGCGAACACCACCGCCCCCACTACGATCAACAGGACACCGGCCAGCAGGCCGGTCACGTAGAGCTGGACATTGCCGTTCTGGAGCAGCCGCAGCATCCCGGACAGACGCTGGGCGGTGCGTCCCGAACCGCGCACCGCTCCGTCCACCACCCGGTCGTCGGTCCGGACCACGAGCCTGGCCATGGTCTGCAACGGGCGGACGAACGCGGCGGTGTACAGGCTGTCGACGTAGAACGCCCGCTCACACGGCACCAGGAACGGGCCGAGCAGGCGCGACGGGTCGGCCACCGGATCGCTGCGCCAGAACGCGTAGACGACCCCGCCGCCGAGCAGTGCGAGCACGACGCTGAGGGCGGCCACTTCCAGGTCGAGGTGCGGCCCTCCGGCGAACCCGAGCAGCAGAGCGGGGACAGCCAGCAGCACGATGGGCACCAGCATCGTCCTCGGCGCCTCGCGGACGTCGACCACGTGGGCCGTGCCGGGTTGGGGCTCGGGCAGCGCGACCGCCCTTGCCTCTCCGAAGAACGTGCGCAGCCAGGCTCTGGTGGCGTAGGCGCCGGTGACGGCGACGGTGGCGAGCGCGCAGCCGTACAGGAGCAGGGCGGCGGCGTCCGTGAGGCGGCCACCGGTCAGCGCGCGTTCCATCGTGAGCAGGAGTGCGTCCTTGCTGAAGAACCCGCTGGCCGGTGGGAGGCCCATGAGAGCGGCGAAGCCCACCGTCATGGTCACGAACGTGATCGGCAGCGTGCGCCGGAGCCCGCCCATCTGGCTCATCAGGTTGGAGCCGATGTGGTGGATCACGGCGCCCGCGCAGAGGAACAGCAGAGCCTTGAACGCGCCGTGGGTGAGCAGATGGAAGATCGCGGCGCTGTCGGACCCCGCCGCGAGCCCTCCGGCCATGTAGGCGAGCTGGCTGACCGTGGAGTAGGCGAGCACGCGTTTCAGATCGTCCTGAGCGAGCGCGGCCAGGGCGGCGCCGAGCATGCCGAGGGCGGCGATGATCGCGAGCACGTCGAGCGTCGGGCGAGCGGCCAGGAAGGCGGGAAAAAGCCTGGCCACGATGAAGATCCCGGCGGCGACCATGGTGGCCGCGTGGATCAGCGCGCTGATCGGCGTCGGACCGGCCATGGCATCGGGCAACCAGGTGTGCAACGGCACCTGCGCGCTCTTGCCCGCCACTCCGGCGAGCAGCAGCATCGTGGCGGCCACCAGCGTGCCCGTGGACATCTCGGGCACTTCGGCCAGCACGTCGTCGATGCGGAAGCTGCCCGCCGAGACACCGAGCACGAAGATGCCGAACAGGAAGCCGACGTCACCCAGCCTCGTCACCAGGAACGCCTTGACGGCGGCTCGCGAATTGGCCCGGTCTTCCCACCAGTGCCCGATCAGCAGGTAGGAGCAGAGGCCCATGATCTCCCAGCCCACGTAGAGGACCAGGAGGTCGCCGGCATAGACGACGAGCAGCATCGCGCTGGTGAACAGGCTGATGAAGCTGCTGTAGGACGGGTAACGCGGGTCGTCGTGGAGGTAGCCGACGGAGTAGATCTGTACGGCCAGCGCCACGAGCGTCACCAGGACGCCGAGGATGGCGGACAGGTCGCCGGCCTGGAGGGTCAGCGAGATCGGGATGCCACCGGTGACGATCGTGCCGTAGGTGCGCCCCACGGGCTCCCCCGGCGAGGCTCCCTCGATGAAAGCGAACCCGGGCCCCCAGGCCAGCCAGATCGCCAGCACGGCGGACGCGGCGGTCGGGATGATCGCGAACCACCCGGCCCTGCCGCGGGCCGCGGCTGCCCGCGTCTCGGGCGTGTCAGGAGCCCGGAGGCGTGGGCGGCGCGAGAGGAGGAGGCCGGCGAAGGCCGCGGCGAAAGGCAGGAGCACGGCCAGCAGCGGGAACGTCGTCACGGCTTGCCACCTCGCTTGGCGGACCGCTGGTCTTCACGTCCGTTGCCCGACGGAGCTGCCTCGCCCATGGCGACGTTTCGAGATCCGGGGGTGGGCGGACGGTCGCCGGACTCGGTCACATTCGGTGGAGCGGGCGTGAGCTTGCCGGGATCAGGCGAGCGATCGCCGGGAGCCCATTGTCCGGTCGCCTCGGTGGCGGCGGGTAGGGGCTGGGCGGGCTCGGCCAGCTCCCGGAGCTGATCGAGGTCGACGGTCCTGCGGTTGCGGTAGAGGGCGAGGACGATCGCGAGGCCCACGCCCACCTCGGCGGCCGCGATGACGATGACGAACAGCGTGAGCACCTGACCGCTGTGCAGCCGGTCGCGCAACCACACGTCGAACGCGACCAGGTTGAGGTTGACGGCATTGAGCATCAGCTCGACCGACATGAGCACGAGAATCGTGTTGCGGCGCGCGAGGACGCCATAGACACCGACGGAGAAGAGGAGCGCGGAGATGACCGCCGGGTAGACGATGTGCACTAATGCCCCCCGCTGCGGTCAGATGGCGAGCTCCCTGACTGATCGGCCGGATCTCCCTGCGAGGACGTCGAGGTGTCGGGCGGGTCGGGCGGGTCGGCAGGGGGACCGCCGGGGATGTCCGTACGGGACAGCACGATGGCGCCGATCAGAGCGGCCAGGAGCAGCACGGACAGGGCCTCGAAGGGCAGCACCCATGTGCTGAACACGCTCGCGCCGAGCTCGCTCGCCGAACCCGCACCGGGTGTCAGCGGCGTGTAGGCGGTGCGGAAGCCGTCGATCACCACGGTGACCAGGATGGCCGCCGTCGCGAGGGCCACCCCCGCGGCCACCACCCGGTTGCCGCTGTCGAGGTCGGCGGAGCGACCGATCGGAGCGCGGGTCAGCATGATGCCGAACAGCATCAGGACCACGACGGCGCCCACGTAGATGAGCACCTGGACCCAGGCGACGAACTCGGCGGTCAGAACGAGGTAGCAGCCGGCCAGCGCGCCGAAGGAGACGACCAGCCACAGGGCGGCGTGCACGAGCTGGCGGGTCGTGACAACGAGCAGCGCCGATCCGACCGCCACCGCACCCATCAGCAGGAAGACGACTTCCTGCCCAGTGGGTGACAAGTAGGAGGGCACCTCCTCGGTCACGAATCCTCCTCGGACTCCTTTGTCCCGTCAGGGGCGAGCCGCCCGGGAGGGCGGATGGATCGAGGGTCGGCCATCCGGCGCCTGCGCGGCCTCGGGCCTGCAGTCTGCCCCTTCGAGTCGGCTTCCGGGCCCGGCCCGCCCGAAGCTGTGGACAACTCTTCCTCGGACGGCTCGCCTGTGGATGACGGACCGCTCTGGGAAGGCTCCGTGGGCTGAGTACGGGGCGATCCGGCGCCAGACGGCTCGCTCGTCGCCGCGGTGTCCGAAGTCGGCACCGCTTTCTCCGGCCCGGACCCGGAAGGGGGCACGTCGGACGGGCGCGCTTCCTCCGGGACGGCCCCGGAGGGTACGGTCTCCGGAAGTGCGGTTTCAGGGGGCGGAGTGCCCAGGGTCACGGGCTCAGAGGGAGCGGGCGTGGACGAGGCGCCCTCGGGAGCGGCCGTCGTGGCGGGGCGGCCTTGGGCGGGTGTGGCGGGAGCGTCGGGGGCCGGTGTGGCGCGAGTGTCGTCGCGAGGGCGGCGGGACGGCGTGGGACGAGTTGAAGGGGCGCCCGGGCGGCGAGGGGCCGCTGTGAGCTCCTTGGGCGGCTCGGCGCCGGGGTCGTGGGCAGGAGGCGGTGGGACGGTGAGCACCCAGGTCGCGAGCCGGTCCTTCTCGTGTAGAAGGTTACGGATGTCGCCCTCGGCGTACTCGAACTCGGGGGACCAGAACAGCGCGTCGAACGGGCACACCTCAATGCAGATCCCGCAATACATGCACAGGGCGAAGTCGATGGCGAAGCGGTCGAGGACGTTGCGCTGGCGCGGGCGGCCGCCCTCGGGAGCCGGGATCGTCTCCTTGTGGGAATCGATGTAGATGCACCAGTCGGGGCACTCTCGCGCACACAGCATGCAAGAGGTGCAATTCTCCTCAACCAGGGCGATCACCCCGCGGCTGCGAGGCGGGAGAGCGGGCTTGACCTCGGGATACTGCTGGGTGACGGATTTGCGCAGCATGTGGCGGAGGGTGATGGACAGCCCCTTTGCAAGTCCGACTCCCGGTATCCGTCCCATAATCAACATCATGGCGCACTTGGCCGCGCACGTGAATGAGCAGGGCACCTTATCCCCAGGTTTTCCACAGCTATCCACAGGCTGGCCGGGGGTTATCCACAACATTGGTCCACAACCGATATGTGCAAGTACGGGACGATAACCTGCCGCCATGTCGAACACCCATCCGCGCGGCCCCAGCGCTCTGGCGTGGACCGCCGCCGTGGGGTGGGCGGTCCTGCCGCTGTTCACGTGCGGCCTGACGACCCCGTTCACGATCGGGTTCGCCGCCTACTGGCTGCGCAGCGTGTGGCTGGTGCTCGCGACCGCGGCCTACACCGTCTGCGTGGGCTCGTTCCTCATCGCGGTGATGGCCTACCCCGAGTTCGACGACATCCCGGAGCCGATGTCCACACTGATCTCGGTGGCGCTCATGGCATGCTGGCTGGGCGGTGTCATCCATTCGGGCATCCTGGTGCCGGCCATGGCCAGGGCCCGGCACGGGCGGCCCGTCCATCCACATCCGGTTCACCATGCCGGGCCGGGATACCCACACACCGACCTGCACCAGCGCACCACTTCCCCCAGCACCCATCTGCGGCCCGGCGAGCCCGAATGGATCGGGCACTATCGCGTGCTCCGTTCGCTCGGGCGCGGCGGGCAGGGCGCCGTCTACCTCGCGATGGCCCCCAACGGGGTGCAGGTCGCGGTGAAGGTCCTGCACGACCTGGTCGACGAGACGGCCCGGATGAGGTTCGCGAGGGAGGTCGACGCCGCGCGCAGGGTGGCGACGTTTTCCACAGCCCGCCTGCTCGACGTGAGCATCACCGGCCGGCACGCGTACATCGTCAGCGAGTACGTCGACGGCCCCTCACTCGAGCAACTCGTACGCCGCCACGGTCCGCGCGACGAGGACAGCCTGACCCGGTTGGCGTTGTCCACAGCCGGGGCGCTGGCCGCCATCCACAAGGCGGGGATCGTGCACCGCGACTTCAAGCCGAGCAACGTGCTCATCGGCCACGACGGGCCGCGCGTGATCGACTTCGGCATCGCGCGGGCGCTCGACCAGGTGACGATGACGTCCGGGAAGATGGTCGGCACGCCGCCCTACATGTCGCCCGAGCAACTGACCGGGGAGCAGGTGGGGCCCGCCTCCGACGTGTTCAGCTGGGCGGTGACGATGATGTTCGCGGCGACGGGGCGGCCGCCGTTCGGCGAGGATTCGGTGCCCGCCGTGTTCAACCGTGTGTTGACCGTCCATCCGGACTTATCCCCTTTACCGCCTGGCCTTCGGGGCATCGCGGGCTCCTGTCTCCGGAAGAGTCCCCTCGACCGGCCCTCCGCCTCGGACGTGATGCTGGCCATCGTGCACTGACGATTACCGAACGCGACCGTTCGGCACATGCGAAACGATCTCGTCCAGTGCTGTCGAGTCGGCCTGCCGCCTCATGTCCCTGTCAGGTCCCCGGGCCTGGTCAGGCCAACGGGCCTCGTCAGGCCAACCGCGGGCCCCAGGCGGTGGTGCACGTGGTGGGCGCGGCGGGGGCGTCCATGGCCGAGCTGGTGGCGAAGGCGGCGCCGAAGGTCGGCGCGCACATCGGAGTGCATGTCATGGTGACTGATCTCAAGCCGCTACAGCCAGGCGACCCACGGGGGCTGGCGCTGTTCTACATCTCACTGGCAGCGGTGATCATGGGGTTCATCGGCGCGATACAGCTCAGCGTGCACGCCAAGGCCCTGAACCGGGCCGAGCTGATCGCGTTCATCGCCGCCTGCTCGATGCTGGGCGGGTTCGCGATCGCGGCGACGGTGGACTGGCTGCTCGGGGCGCTGGCTCTGCCGTTCGCGGAGTCGTGGCTGATCCTGGCGTTGACCATGTTCACCTCCGGATGGTGTTCACGATGTTCAACTCGCTCATCGGCCGGTGGGCGATCGTGCCCACGTGGGGAGTGATGGTGCTCATCGGTAACCCGTCGTCGGGTGGGGCGGTGTCGTGGCCGCTGCTGCCGTCGGCGTTCGGGGCGGTCGGGCGATGGCTTCCGCCGGGCGCTTCGGTGAACGCCCAGCACACGGCCGTGTACTTCGGGGATCACCAGCACGCGATGCCGTTCCTGGTGCTGGCCGCCTGGGCGACGATATCGTGCGGCGTCTTCTGCGCCTGGCACCGTCGACCGGGCGACGGCAGGATCTGACGAGAAGGCTCCGGACAGACCCTGACGCCAGTCCCCGGGCTTCCCTTCCAGCGGCGCCTGAAGGCCCGCGCGGCGCGAAAGGCGCTGGACCGCCGGTCAGGGGATCGCGTCTCGGCACGTCCGGGCCAGGTTGAGATACTCCTCGCGCGACACTCGGTGTACGGCCAGCCGCAGATGCTGTCGCTCAGCGAATCTCTGGGCCATGCCGGCGTCCCACGGGCCCGGAAGGTGAAGGAGCGGCTGCCCGGTCGCGCTCAGGACGAAAAGGCCCACGGCGGATGGGGCCGACACCGCCGCCGCAGGCGGGCCGGAGCCATCCCCCACGGCAGCAGGCGGGCCGGAGCCATCCCCCACGGCAGCAGGTGACAGCACAGATCCCGGCTCAGCGGAAGGTGGCGTCCCGAAATTCGGCGTGACCGGCTGAGCGGCGGTCTCCGCCGGCTTGGGTGCCGGTCGCGGGCCCGAGGCGATCGGCTGAGCGCCAGTCGAAGCCGGCGCAGGCGCCGATCCCCGATCCGACATGGCCGGCTCGGCGGCAGCCGACGCAGCTGCCCGTCCCCGGTCCGAGATAGCCGGCGGGCCGACAGCCGAAACCGACGCAGCCGCCGATCCCCGATCCGAGATAGCCGGCGGGCCGACAGCCGAAACCGACGCAGCCGCCGATCCCCGATCCGAGACGGCCGGTGGGCCGACAGCCGACCCAGATGCCGATCTCCCGTCCGAGGTGGCCGGGCGGGCGGTGCTCTCGGTCGGTGTCGGGTGTGCGGGTGGTCTGAGGGGGGTCGGGGTGTAGTGGTAGAGGAGAAGGGTGGAGGCTTCTGAGCGGCGGGGGCCGATGCGGAATTTGATGATCGCCTCCTTGCCGCGTTCGATTCGCAGCTTGCCGGACTTGACTGTCAGGTACGGCCCGCCGACCTGCGCCAACAGGGCACCGGTCCGGCTCCGCCGCCGCTGTAAGCGGGCCATGACGGGCCGTAGCACCAGGAGCGCCGGGCTGAAGGCGATCATCAGCAACCTGGCGTCCACCAGGTCGAGCACGATCCGGCCCACGAAGGAGAGGCCGCGCCAGACCATCCAGGCACCGTTCACGGCGAGGTAGGCCATCACGACCAGCCCGACGACGCCGGCGCAGATGGCCACCAGGCCGCGCCATCGGCGTCGGCTGAGGAACGACGGGCGGCGGCCGTGCAGGCGGCGCCAGCCGGGGGCACGCGCGGCGAGCAGCACCCGGGCTTTCGCTGGCGCGTCGTGGTGGACGTTCGTGAGGTGGAGGCCCGCTGCGGCGGCGAAGGCCTTCGTGGGCAGGTGGTCCCAGGGACCGGGCAGGTCGAGGAGGACGAGTCCGTCCTCGTCGAGAGCCGCCAGACCGCCGATGGTTTCGTTCGGCGTGTCGGTGTGCTCCTGAACGTAGGAGTAGCGGTGGAGCGCGGCCGGTTTCACCCGGATCGCGGTGTCCGCCGCCTCGTCCGTGGCCGTGAGTGTCTGCCCGTCCCAGAACAGTGCGGTCTTGGTCGCTCCCTCGATCGGCCGCAGCCAAGCGTTCAAGAAGATCACATCCCCGAAAAGGCCCCTTATCTCCCTATCACGGAAGGGCGGCTCAGATCACGACCTTCACCACGCCGGTGAGCGCGAGCTGGACGAGGGCCAGGGGCACCAGCACGGCCCAGGCGAGCTTCTGCAGCTGGTCTTCGCGCAGCCGCGGGAAGGTCACCCGTAGCCAGATCACCACGAAGGCCAGCAGGAACACCTTGGCCAGGGTCCACAGCCAGCCGGGCAGCAGCGGCCCGTGCCAGCCGCCGAGGAACAGCACGGTGGTCAGGAACGACAGCACGACGATGCCGACGTACTCGGAGAGCATGAACAGGGCGAACCGCATGCCGGTGTATTCGGTCATCGGGCCCATGATGATCTCGGACTCGGCGATCGGCATGTCGAACGGCGGCCGGCGCAACTCCGCCAGCCCGGCCATGAAGAACACCACCGCGCCGATCGCCTGCCAGGGCAGCCACCACCACTGCCACGCCTCGACGATGCCGGGCAGGGACAGGGTGCCCGCGGCCATCGCCACCGAGGAGGCGGCCAGCACCAGCGGCAGCTCGTACGACATCAGCTGGGCGGCCGATCGCATACCGCCGAGCAGGGAGTACTTGTTGGCCGAGGCCCACCCGGCGATGATCGAGCCGAGCACGCCGACGCCCATCACCGCGAGCACGAAGAACAGGCCGAGGTCGAGGTCGACGCCGACCAACCCGTCGTCGAGGGGGATGGCGATCATCACGACGAGGTAGGGCACCAGCGCCACCCCAGGGGCGATCATGAAGATGCGCCGGTCGGCGGCGGCCGGGATGATGTCCTCCTTCTGCGCGAACTTCACCCCGTCGGCGATCAGCTGCGCCCAGCCGTGGAACCCACCGGCGTACATCGGCCCGAGGCGCGACTGCATGTGGGCCATCGTCTTGTGCTCGACCTGGCCGATGATCAGCGGCAGCACCAGGAAGACGACGAGGATGACGGCGAAGGTGAGCAGCACCTCAAGCATCGGATGGCCCCCAGTCGAGCAGCACCTCAAGCATCGGGCGACCCCCAGGTGAGCAGCACGTCAAGCATCGGGCGGCCCCCAGTCGGCCGGGACTCCGGGCGGGAGCGTCTTGCGGCGGCTGGGCGCCCCGTGCCCCGACTCGCCCGGCTCCTTGGCGCCGGGCCACGCCTTGGCCACGCGGGCGGCGAGGATGAAGTCCTTGCGCAGCGGGTGGCCCTCGAACCCGTCGGGCAGCAGCAGCGACACCAGGTGGGGGTGGCCGTCGAAGGTCACACCGAACATCTCGTACGTCTCGCGCTCGTGCCAGTCGGCGCCCCGGAAGACGCCCACGGCGGAGGACAGGCGCGCGTCGGAGCGCGGGATCCGGGTGCGCACCAGCAGCCGCCGGCAGCCGACCGGGTCGTAGAGGTGCGCGACGACGACGAAGCCCTCGGGCGGGTCGTCGACCCCGGTCAGCCAGTCGAAGAAGGTGTAGCCGGAGTCGCGGAGCTCGGTCAGGACGCCGATCCAGTCGTCGGCCGCGACGTCGGCCGTGGTCTCGCCGTAGGACTCGGAGATCTGGGCCCGCTCGGCGAGGCTCACGCCTCCTCCCCGTGGGCGCGTGACCAGAGGTAGCGGTCTTCGAGCTTCTCGCCGGCGATCTTCTCCTGGAGCTTCATGATCCCGTAGAGCAGCGCCTCGGGTCTGGGCGGGCAGCCGGGCACGTAGACGTCGACGGGGATGATCTGGTCGACGCCGTTGGTCACGCAGTAGGAGTCCCAGTAGGGGCCGCCGGTGTTGGAGCAGGCCCCGAACGAGATCACGTACTTGGGGTCGGGCATCTGCTCGTAGAGCCGCTTGACGGCGGGGGCCATCTTGTCGGTGACCGTGCCCGAGACGATCATCAGATCGGCCTGCCGGGGCCCGTTGGCGAACGGGATCACCCCGAACCTGATGAAGTCGTGCCGGCTCGTCGAGGTCGCGATGAACTCGATGGCGCAGCAGGCCAGCCCGAAGTTGAACACCCACAGGGAGTAGCGCCGCCCCCAGTTGAGGATGAAGCGCATGGGCTTGGGCGCCAGCCGTGAGCCAGGCCCGACCGTGGGCATCGGGAGATCCGTTGCTGCCATACTGCCCATTCTTGCTCGGAATGCTGGTCAGGCAAAGGAGACCTCTCGCCGGGCCGCGCCCAGCCCACTCACAAAGGGTGCGCCGCCGAACGCGGAAACCTGGATTCAGGTCCAGCTCAGCACGCGTTTGCGCCAGGCGTAGAGGATGCCGAGCGCGATGACGCCGAGGAAGACGAACATCTCGACCAGCGTCGTCAGCCCGTACCCGGGGGCGTCGAAGACCGTGGCCCAGGGGAAGAGGAAGACCGCGTCGACGGCGAAGATCACGTAGAGGTAGGTGAAGACGTAGTAGCGGACCTGGGACTGCGCCCAGCCGTCGCCCACGGGATCGACGCCGCACTCGTAGCTGGTCAGCTTCTCGGGCGTGGGCCTGGTGGGGCGGAGCAGGCGGTTGATCAGCAGGGCTCCGGCCACGATGATCACCCCGATCGCGAACAGCGCGGCGACCAGAAGGTAGGACCCGAAATAGCCGTCCATATCAGGATCGTAACCCAGTCAAAGCCTCTGGCCTCATAACCTCAAGGAGGGGTAAAAGGGGCTTATGTGGTCATACTGTGTCACGCATGCACAAAATGCGATTCTTCGGAGGAATCGCGTTGGTGGCCGTGTCCGCGGCGGGCTGCGGGCTGGTCCCCGCCTCCCCCGAGCGGGACGTCCTCGTCCCGGCAGAGCCGACCATGATCGATTTTGTCGAGCCCGCCGAGGTCTCCGGGCTGAGCAGCAGGACGCTGGCCCCCACCGGCGACGAGCACGTGTACGTCAGCTACCCCCACCTGAAGGACACCCCCCGGCTCAACGAGGCGCTGCGTGAGGAGGCCGACCGCCTGGTGCGGGACTTCCGCGAGGACACCGGGGACGCCGGTCCGGACGCCGCGACCGGCTCCGACCGTCCCGAGCTGAACGTCGACTGGCAGCTCACCGCCGCCTCCGCCCGGATCATCGGGGTACGGCTGCGCGCCGGCCGCCACCTCGGCGACGGCTGGACCTACTCCACCAGAACCCTCTGGTACGACCGCCAGAGCCGCCGGACCATCGGCTCCCCCGGCCTGCTCTCCGGCAAGGACGCCGTCGGCACACTGACCGGGCTGGTCAAGAACGGGCTGACGGACCGGGGCGCCGACGTGAGCCTGGGCCGGCTGGCGACCGAGGACGGGGTGTTCGACTCGCTGACGTTCAACCGGTCCGGCGATCTCGTGGTGGAGTTCGACGACTGTCAGCTCGGGCCCTGCTCTCTGGGACGGCTGGCGGTGGCCGTACCCGCGAGGCAGGCCGAGCCGCTGCTGTCGGAGACGGGCCGCGCGGCGCAGGGCAGCGCGCGGGAGCGGGGGCGCCGGCCCCTGGAGGCGGCGGAGGTCGTGCCGCCATCGGGTACGAACCCGGCGCCCGTGCCCGACGCCGCCAGCTCCAAGGCGGGCACGGTGGACTGCGCGAAGGTCAAGTGCCTGGCGCTCACCTTCAGCGACGGACCGGGCCCCGGCACGGCCCGGCTGCTCGACGCGCTGCGCGAGGGGGACGCGCGGGCGACGTTCTTCGCGGTCGGCGCCAACGCCGCGGCCGAACCGGGCCTGCTGCGCCGCATCCGGGACGAGGGGCATCTGGTGGGCAACCACAGCTGGTCGCATCGGGACCTGTCGAAGCTGCCCACCAGCAAGATCGACGACTCGCTGGCGCGTACCCAGGAGACGCTGACAGCCGCCATCGGCCAGACGCCCAAGCTGGCGCGCCCGCCGTACGGGGCGGTGAGCGAGGACCTGCTGGACGCGGCGCGGAAGATGGGGCTCACGCTCGTCGGCTCCGACGTCGACCTCTCCGGCAGGGCCGGAGAGGGCTCGGAGGCGATCACCGCGCGCGCCGTCGAGAACGCGCGGAACGGCGCGATCATCCTGCTGCGTGAGACTCATCACGCGTCCGTCGAGGCGATTTCGGACATCCTCCGACAGCTCCGCGGGAAGGGTTACGTCTTCGTCACCGTTCCTGAGCTGTACGGCTTCGCGGGGATGGAGGCAGGACGGCTGTATCCGTCCGACGCGCGGAGCATGGGTAGGCAACCCTGACTCAGCCCACGGTATAGAGGGACGTATAGTTGGCGATCGTGACCCGTACCGTCCTCTTCGCCCGCCTGCACGTAGACCTGTGCAGACTCGCCGCCGGGCTGTGTCACGCCTACGGATCTCCCGCTACCCCCTGAACGCCCACCACGTTTACCCGCATTTGCGGCGAGGGAAACGTGTTGACCCTCGCGAGGATCTAGCATGGAAACTGACTACGCGCCACAGCGACCGCATCCTGGCGCGTCGAGGAGGACTGAGCTGTGACTAAGCAGGTCCAGCAACTCGACCGGGTGATCATCAGGTTCGCCGGAGACTCCGGCGACGGCATGCAACTCACCGGCGACCGCTTCACCGCTGGCACGGCCGAATTCGGCAACGACCTGTCGACGCTACCCAACTTCCCAGCCGAGATCCGCGCGCCCGCAGGCACCCTGCCAGGCGTGTCGAGTTTCCAGCTTCACTTCGCCGACCACGACATCCTCACTCCCGGCGACGCCCCCAACGTGCTCGTCGCGATGAACCCCGCCGCGCTCAAGGCCAACCTCGGTGACCTGCCGCGCGGCGCCGACATCATCGCCAACACCGACGAGTTCACCAAGCGCAACCTGCAGAAGGTCGGCTACGCCGCCAGCCCGCTCGACGACGACTCGCTGAGCGAGTGGCGCGTCCACGCGGTGCCGCTGACGTCGCTGACGGTCAGGGCCCTTGAGGGCTTCGACCTGTCCAAGAAGGACGCCGAGCGGTCCAAGAACATGTTCGCCCTCGGCCTGCTCTCCTGGCTCTACCACCGGCCGACCGAGCACACGATCTCCTTCCTTGAGCAGAAGTTCGCCAAGAAGCCCGAGATCGCCAAGGCCAACATCGCCGCCTTCCAGGCCGGCTGGAACTACGGCGAGACCACCGAGTCGTTCTCGGTGTCGTACGAGGTCAAGCCCGCCAGGCTGACCCCGGGCGTCTACCGCAACATCTCCGGCAACCAGGCGCTGGCCTACGGGCTGATCGCGGCCTCGGTGCAGTCGAAGCTGCCGTTGTTCCTCGGCTCCTACCCGATCACCCCGGCCAGCGACATCCTGCACGAGCTGTCGCGGCACAAGGAGTTCGGCATCCGCACCTTCCAGGCGGAGGACGAGATCGCGGGCGTCGGCGCGGCGCTGGGCGCGGCGTTCGGCGGGGCGCTCGGCGTCACCACGACGTCGGGTCCCGGGGTGGCGCTCAAGGCCGAGACCGTCGGCCTGGCGGTCACCACCGAGCTGCCGCTGATCGTGGTCGACGTGCAGCGGGCCGGCCCGAGCACCGGCATGCCGACCAAGACCGAGCAGACCGACCTGCTGATGGCCCTGTTCGGCCGCAACGGCGAGTCGCCCGTGCCGGTCGTGGCGCCGATGTCGCCCAGCGACTGCTTCGACGCGGCCATCGAGGCGGCCCGGATCGCCGTCAAGTACCGCACTCCGGTCATGCTGCTCTCGGACGGCTACCTGGCCAACGGTTCGGAGCCATGGCGGCTGCCCGACGTCTCCGAGCTGCCGGACATCTCGCAGGAGTTCACCACCGCCCCCAACGGCGCGGACGGCGAGTTCCTGCCGTTCAAGCGCGACCCCGACACCCTCGCCCGCCCCTGGGCGATCCCGGGCACCGCGGGTCTGGAGCACCGGATCGGCGGCATCGAGAAGGCCGACGGCACGGGCAACATCTCCTACGATCCCAACAACCACGACCTGATGGTCAGGACCCGCGCGGCCAAGATCAACGGGATCGACGTGCCCGAGCTGGACGTCGACGACCCCGACGGCGACGCCCGCGTGCTCGTCCTCGGCTGGGGGTCCACCTACGGCCCGATCGCGGCGGCCGTGCGGCGCATCAGGAAGAGCGGCGGCAAGATCGCGCAGGCGCATCTGCGCCACCTCAACCCGCTCCCCGCCAACACCGGTGACGTGCTGCGCCACTACGACAAGGTGCTGCTGCCCGAGATCAACCTCGGCCAGCTGGCGCTGCTGCTGCGGGCGCGCTACCTCGTCGACATCATCAGCTACAACCGGGTGCGCGGCCTGCCGTTCAAGGCCGAGGAGCTGGCCGGAGTGATCCAGGACGTGATCGACAGTGACTGAGCTGGTAAACGGGAAGGGCCTGACGCTCATCCCCAAGACCGACGCCAAGCAGACCCTGAAGGACTTCAAGTCCGACCAGGAGGTGCGCTGGTGCCCCGGTTGCGGCGACTACGCGATCCTGGCCGCGGTGCAGAGCTTCCTGCCCGAGCTGGGGCTGCGGCGCGAGAACATCGTGTTCGTCTCGGGCATCGGCTGCTCGTCGCGCTTCCCCTACTACCTCAACACCTACGGCTTCCACTCGATCCACGGCCGCGCGCCGGCGATCGCGACCGGGCTCGCGGCCAGCCGGCCCGACCTGTCGGTCTGGGTGATCACGGGTGACGGCGACGCGTTGTCGATCGGCGGCAACCACCTGATCCACGCGCTGCGCCGCAACGTCAACCTGAACATTCTGCTGTTCAACAACAGGATCTACGGCCTGACCAAGGGCCAGTACTCTCCCACCTCCGAGGTCGGCAAGATCACCAAGTCGACGCCGATGGGGTCGCTGGACAAGCCGTTCAACCCGATCTCGCTGGCTCTCGGCGCCGAGGCCTCGTTCGTCGCCAGGACGCTCGACTCCGACCGCAAGCACCTGCAGTCGGTGCTGCGCGAGGCGACCGCCCACCGCGGCACCTCGCTGGTGGAGATCTACCAGAACTGCAACATCTTCAACGACAACGCCTTCGAGCCGCTCAAGGACCCCGAGGTCCGCGACGAGATCACGCTGCGCCTGGAGCACGGGCAGCCGATCGCGTCCGCGACCAAGGCGGTCGTACGCGCGGCGGGCGGCGGCATCGAGGTGGTCCCGAGGGCCGAGGCCGCCGACGACCGCATCCTGGTGCACGACGCGCACCGCCCCGACCCGTCGCTGGCGTTCGCGCTGTCGCGGCTGGACGAGCCGTCCTTCGAGCACGTGCCGATCGGCATCTTCCGACAGGTCGACCGACCCGCGTACGACGTGCTGATGGCCGAGCAGCTGGACGAGGCCGTGGCCCAGAAGGGGCCAGGCGACCTCGGCGGGCTGCTCATGGGCGGCGACACCTGGCGCATCGGCTGACACACCGGTCGCGACGCGTGCCGCCGCCCTCAAGCGGCGGCACGCGGCCGAGGTCAGATGCGTGACAGCACCCGGTCGCTGACGAAGCAGAGCATGCCGAACTCCCGCGCCCGCCGCTGGGCGAAGTCGGTCAGCTCGTCGCTGTCGGCGTAGTCCAGCGCGTAGAGGTCGACGTCGAGCTCCAGCAGGCGCTCGGCCACCGACGCGTGCGCCTCCAGGACGTCGTCGGGCCAGGGCGCGTAGCTCTCGGTGTCGACCCAGCGAGCCGAGAACGACTCGAACAGGACGCCGTCCACCAGGTCGGCGAGCTTCGGCAGCAGCCCGAACCCCCGGTTGGCCAGGAGGTACGCGGGCCGGGCCTCCTCCCTGATCGCCGCGATCAGGGTGAGCAGGTGCGGCAGGTCCTCGGGGTAGGTCTGCTCCAGGTTGAGCGTGTCGAGGAACAGGCCGTCGAAGCCGGCCGCGATGGCCGACGTCGCCTGGTCCACCACGTGCGCCACCCACCGAGGGTCGTCCACGTGCACGAACGCGCCGCCCCAGTCGGGGTTGCGCTCGGGGCGGTGCCACGGCGCGGGCGGCCCGACGTCCTCCGACAGTGAGAGGTAGCCCAGCGTCTGGACTCCTCTCTCGCCCAGCAGGTCGAGCTCGTGCCTGGGGTAGAAGTCGGCCTGCAGGACGACCTTGTCGAACTGGGAGAGCCGCTCCAGCTCCCCCGCTCCGTAGTAGAACGCGATGGGCTGGGTCATGCCGTCCACGACTCCCGATACCACTCGAAGGTCCGGCGAACCCCTTCCTCCAGGGAGACGCGGGGTTCGTACCCGGTGAGCTCGCGGAGCAGGGTGAGGTCGGGGCAGCGGCGCGCGACCGAGCCCTTGGGGGCGGGCACCTCGCGGATGGCGGGGTCGGCGCCCGCGACGCGCAGGACGAGCTTGGCCAGGTCGCCGATGTTGGTCTCCTCGGAGTCGTCGCCGATGTGCACGATCCGCCCCGAGGCCGCCGGGGTGGCCATGAGCCGGACCATCGCCTCGGTGGCGTCGTCGACGTAGCAGAAGGCCCTGCTCTGCTCCGAGCCGTACAGGGTGAAGGGGTTCTCGCCGCGGGTGGCCCGCAGCGCCAGCTCGGGGATGACGTGGTCGGCGCCCATCCGTGGGCCGTAGATGTTGTGGAAGCGGCCGATGACGGCGGTGAACCCCTTGGCGCGGGCGGTGTGCAGGACCGCCGCCTCGCCGAGCAGCTTGCTGACGGCGTAGGTGAAGCGCGCGGAGCCCACGTCCTCGATCATCAGCGGCACGCTCTCCGGGGTGGGGACGGGCACCGTGCCCGCGCTGACCCCGCCCGCGTACACCTCGCTGGTGGAGGCGAAGAACAGCCGGTCGTCCGGGCCGAGCCAGTCGAGCAGGTGCATCAGCGCGAGCGTGTTGACCCGGATGACCCTGGCCGGGTCGGACTCGACGTTCCGCACGCCGACGACCGCGGCGAGCAGGTAGATCTGGTCCCAGCCCCGCTCGATGGCCGCGTAGGACGCCGGGTCGGTCAGGTCTGCCGATCTCACGTCGGCCTGCGCGGCGAGCTCGGCCAGCGCGGGGTCGCGGCGGCCGCGGGAGAAGTCGTCGACGACGGTGACCTCGTGTCCGTCGGCGAGCAGCCGGCGGGCGAGGTGCAGCCCGATGAACCCGGCCCCGCCCAGCAGGAGGACTCTCATGACGCGCGCTCCTTCGCCAGATAACCGATGCCGGCGTAGCGGACGCCGTGCCGGACCACCGCGTCCTCGTCGAGGATGCGCCACGAGTCGAAGAGCACGCGCAGGCCGCAGGAGGCGAGCCTGGCCTCGACCTCGATGCCCCGGTAGTCGGGGTGGTCATTGATGATGATCATGGCGTCGGCCGTGGCGAACGCCTTGTCCAGGCTGACGGGCTCGCCGCCGTATGCACGGATGACCTCGTCCGCGACCAGGGGATCGTGTCCCTGGACGGTCAGGCCGGCGGCGGTGAAGACCGGCATCATGTCGGCGATCGGCGTGCCGCGCATGTCGTCGGTGGCGGGCCAGCCCTTGTAGGCCCAGCCGAGCACCGACAGCCTGATGCCCTCGGTGCGGCCGAACGCCTCGCCGACCAGCTCCACGACGCGCTCGGCGACGTGCGCGGGCAGCCGCTCGTTCAGCGACCGGGCCTGACCCACCAGGTACGGCCGGTGCGTCGGGCCCGCGCTGGCCAGCATGATGTACGGGTCCTTCGACAGGCAGCCGCCGCCGACGTAGCCGGGCTTGGCCAGGTCGGGCCGGGGATAGTCGAGGTTGGTGGCCCGGATGACCTCCAGCGGGTCGAGCCCGTTCTGCTCGGCGATGAGCGCCAGCTCGTTGCCGAAGGCGTAGATCAGGTCGGTGTGGCAGTTGTTGGAGAGCTTGACCATCTCGGCCGTCTCCAGGCTGGAGACGGGCACGATCTGGTCGGCGAGCCCCTCGAACAGCTCGACGCCGGCCCGCAGGCTGTCCTCGTCGAGCCCGCCGATGACCTGGGGCAGCTCGACGAGCTCGCGGAGCGCCTGCCCCTGGATGGTCCGCTCGGGCGCCATGACCAGCCGCGCCCGGCCCCAGCGGGCGGTGAGCACGGGCAGCACGATCGCGCGGCTGGTGCCGATCGGCACCGTGCTGCGGACCACGACCAGGGTCTCCGGGCCGCACACCTCGGCCACCTGCTCGGCCGCCGCGGCGAGGTTGTCCAGCTGGGGCACGCCCGTGGACAGGTCGACGGGGGTCGAGACTGACAGGACGACCGCGTCCAGCGGCGCGGCGGGCAGCCGGTCGGAGATGTGGATCGAGGTGCCGAGGAACTCCTCGAAGGCCTCCTCCACTCCCGGCTCGAACACATGGATCCGGCCGTTGGACAGGGCCTCGACCACGCTGGGGTTGGCGTCCACACCGTGGACGGTGTAGCCGCGCCGCCCGAGGGCGGCGGCCAGCGTCAGACCCACATAACCCATGCCGACAATGCCGACTTTTTTCGGCATTTCTGGCTCCTTTCTGGCTAGTTTTACCTACAGGGCGGGCTGATGCGATCAAGGGCAACTGTGGTGACATTTCCCGCTATGCCGAGTTTTCGATAACGGGAACAGGCATTCATGACATTCGCCGCCGAACTCGCGTAGTCGGTCGCGAGCACCACTTTCCCTTGCCGGCGCAGAGCCATGGCGTTGGCGAGATTCTCGCCGCACCATTCCTCGTCGCAGGGATCGTCCGTCGCCTTGAAGAACAGCTCCTCCATGCCGATGCCGTCGATCGCCCGGGTGTATCCGGGGTGGTGCCGGAGCTCCGGGGAGTTCTGCGGGAGGACGGCGAAGCCGGGGCGGCTCCGCTTGGCGTACGCGCTGATCCGGACGATCAGGTCGACCATGTCGCGGGCCAGGCGGTCCCGGGTCCGGCCCGGCACCCGGGCCAGGTCGATCTCCTCGTAGGCCAGCGGGGTGTCGAGATAGACCCCGTCGAAGCCGGCCCGCAGCGCCTGGTCGACCCTCGGCCTGACGACCTGGTCCCACCAGCGCGGGTCCCAGTACTTCACGAAGTGCTCGTCCGGCCAGTCCTTCCAGACGTTGAGCAGCAGGTCGGCGTGCCGGTCACGCAGCGGGCGATACTCGGTCCTGAACTCCTCGATCGAGCCGATCTCGAAGTACGCGAGCACCTTCTTGCCGCTGCCCCGCAGGCGGGCGATCTCCTCGCGGGTGAAGTAGCCCTTGACCGTGCCGTCGCGGGAGAGATCGATGATGGCCAGCTGGTGCGGCGCGCGTGCCAGCTCGTCCAGCCGGCCCTTCGGGTACTTCTCCAGGACGTACGTGAACGTGGAGATCTCGCCCAGCCCCCGCGGACCGGCGGCCGGCGAGCCGGTGGCGCAGGACGCGCAGGACGCCAGCGTGGCCATCGCGACCCCCGCGTGCAGGAAGGAACGCACCCCTGCTCCCCTCACACCATCGCCTTGACCGAGTCGCCGAGCTGGAACCGGGGCTGCCAGCCCAGCACCTGCCGGGCCCGGCCGATGTCGGCCCGGCTCCAGTCGACGGCTTGGGACCGGGCCGACCCCCGCGCGCTCTCCCGCACCTCGCCCGCGAACCCCGACTCCTGGGCCAGCAGCGCCACCACGTCGCGGACCGCGACCGCGACGCCGCTGCCGACGTTGAAGACCCGTTCGGTCAGCTCGCCGGCGAAGCCCGCGCTCACCACCGCCTCGGCCACGTCACGCACGTCCACGAAGTCGCGGTAGGCGCCGAGCGGGCCCAGGTCGATGCGATCGAGCCCGTCCGTGACCGCCCGGTCGAGGAGCGTCCGGGCCCGGCCCAGCACGCTCTCGCCGCTGATGCCGGGGCCGATGGGATTGAAGATCCGCAGCGAGGCGCCGTCGAGCCTGCCCTCGGCGGCGGCCTGCTCGACCAGGAGCGTGCCGGCCAGGTGGCTGACGCCGTAGGCGCTGACCGGGCACACCGCGTCCTGCTCGCGCAGCGAGTGGTCCGGCCGCGCCGGGCCGTACTCGGCGGCGGATCCCAGGCGGACGAACCTGGCCTTCGGCGTCACCTGGGCCATCGCCTCGATGAGGAGCGCGGTGACCCCGGCGTTGCCGCGCACCAGCTCGTCGTATCCGCCCGACAGCCGGCCCACGCAGTTGAGCACCACCGAGGGCCGGGCCGCCGCCAGCAGGTCGGCCACGTCGGCCACCGACGCCGTGAGCAGGTCGAGCCGGGCCCTGCCGGGACACAGCAGCTGGGTCACCCGGGAGTCCGCCGCCAGCCGGTCCTTCACCTGGCGGCCCAGGAACCCCGTGGCGCCGAACAGCACGACGCCGGTCATCGCACCCGCTCCGGTGACGGCAGCAGCTGCGGCCGGATCTCGTCGAACCGGGCGTTGGCCTCGTCGTAGTCGTCGGGCCGCCCGATGTCGAGCCAGTAGCCGTCGAACTCGTAGATGCCCGGCGGGGTGTCCTTCGCGAGCAGGTCGAGCACCAGCTCGTCGAAGCCGAACGGCAGGCCGTCCTGGTAGTGCGCGATCGTCTCGCGCGACAGGGCGTAGACCCCCATGCTCACCAGGTAGCTGAGCAGGGGCTTCTCCTTGAAGCCGACGATCCGCCCGCCCTGCGCTTCGAGCACCCCGAAGTCGATCTTCACGACGCGCGGCGAGGTGGCGACCGTGAGCGGCATGCCCGAGCCGGTGTGCCGGGTCAGCAGCTCGGCGTAGTTGAGCGTGGTGAGGACGTCGCCGTTCATCACCAGGAAGTCGTCGGGCAGCCGGTCCCTGATCGGGAACAGCGGGCCGATGGTGGACAGTGGCTTGACCTCCTCCGTGTAGTCCACCGTCAGGCCCCAGCGGGAGCCGTCGCCGACGAACGCGCGGATGAGCGGGCTGAGATGCCCCACCGCGAGCGTCGCGTCGGTGAACCCCTGCGAGGTGAGCTGCCGCAGGATGATGTCGAGGATCGCGTACTCCTCGCCGATGGGCACCAGCGGTTTGGGCAGGGCCGACGTGTACGGACGCAGGCGAACACCCTTGCCACCGGCCAGAATGACGACGTGCATTGCGGTTCCCTTCTGCGGGGTCAGCGATACCGCTGGACGTCCCTGAGACTCCGGGCCATGAGGACGAGCAGCACCGTGAAGAAGACGAGCCCGGCCGTGAGGAAGAGCGTCACGTCGGCCAGGGCGGAGTGCGGGTCGGGCAGCAGCCAGCGGCCACCCGGATGAACGGCGAGGGCCAGGCCCTGCGCCAGGCACAGGTGCGCCACCTTCCCCTGGCTGGCCAGCAGGAAGGCGACGAAGTAGGAGCCGCCGACGGTGACGTGGGCGGCGGCCATGACCGCGGCCCCGTACGACAGCGCGTCGGTGGCGTACAGGAACGTGAGCGGCAGCAGGGCGAGCGTGGACAGCACGGACAGGCAGATCAGCAGCCCTCTGGCGAGCAGTCCACGGGTCAGCTCGGTGAACTCGGCCGGGTAGCAGACCTCGCGGATCAGGGTCCTGGCCTCGTCCTGGAAGCGGTGCGCCCGGTATTCGAGCACGCCCATGCCGAAGACCAGCCCGGCGCCGGCGATGGCGAGGTCGGTCCGGTCGAGGACGTAACGGGCCTCGGCCTGGAGCAGGAAGAGCGCGCTCAGCAGGCTGAAGACGAACGACGGGAGCAGGCCGCCGAGGTTGGCCCGGAGCAGCGTCCGCAGCCGGGGTTCGCTCGCGGGCGGGTCGGCGGCGACGCCCTCCCTCAGGGTCAGCAGGATGGCCGCCCCCACGAGGCCGGCGACGCAGACCACGCCCAGGCAGACCGCCATGAGACCGGCCGGGCCCTCGCCGACGGCGACGTAGCCGACCCCGGCGAGCACGGCGGGCAGCATCATGATGGCGAGCCACGCCTCGCGCCGGTAGAACAGCAGGATGCCGGAGGCGATCTGGAACGCCATCTGCGTCACGCAGAGGGCGACGAGCGACACCGGGCCGTCCCTGACCACCGCGATCACCGTCGCCGTGAGCACCGCCGCGCTCACGCCCAGCACCAGCCCGGCCCGCAGCATCCGCCCGGCCGAGCGCGGGAAGCCGCGGCCGATCAGCGAGTAGGCGATCTGCGCGGCGGCGCTGCCGATCACCCAGCCGATCCCCGTGGTCAGGACCAGCCCCGGCATCAGCCACTGCGGGCCCACGAGCCCCGAGGCGGCGGGCAGCAGGGCGGCGGGCAGCGCGTACAGCAGCCCGTGCGCCATCTGCGCGGCCGGACGGGCCTGCCGGAGCACCGGCGCGGCGGGCGGCCGGGGCGGCTCCATGAGCGCGACGCGCCCATAGGCCGCCTCGGCCAGCGAGAACACGTCGGGATGGCCGTACCTCTCGCGGGCGATCTTGTCGTTGAGACCTTCGGACTCCAGGATGGCGGCCATCTGCAGGGGTTCGACGGCCCTGAAGACGCGCGTGCCCAGAGGTTGGATCAGCTCGTCGAGGCGGGCCGCGCCCTCATCGGGCGCGAGGGTCGTCATCCGTGGGCCTCCGGGCCGCCGCCGACCGGGATGAGCTCCTCGTAGACGCCGCGGTAGTCGTCCAGCGACTGCCGCAACGTGAAGCGGTCGAGCACCCGGCCCCGGGCGATCGCCCCCAGCCTGCGGCGCAGGGCGGCGTCCTTCAGCAGGCGGACCGCGGCGTCGGCGACGGCCACGTGGTCACGGGGCGGCACCACGAAACCGGCGTCGGCCACCGCCTCGGCGACCCCGCCGACGTTGGTGCACACCACCGGCCGGCCGCAGGCCATGGCCTCGACCACGGTGTAGGGGAAGCCCTCGGAGATGCTGGTGAGCATCACCACGTGGCCCGCGTGGTAGGCGTCGACCGGGCTGGACACCCGGCCCTCGAAGATGGCGGAGTCCTGCAGCCCCAGCTCGGCGACGAGCGCGGCGCAGCTCTCCTTGTAGGACTCGTTGCCGAAGGGCACGCCGCCGAAGATGCTCAGCCGGGCGTCCGGGATCTTGTCCCGGACGATGGCGAACGCCCGGATCAGCGTGTGCAGGTCCTTCAGCGGGTCCACCCGGCCCATGAAGACCAGGGTCGGCGTCTCGGGCTCCGTCTCGGCCAGCGGGAAGTCGTAGGGGTCGACGCCGTTGTACATGATGCGGATCCGGTCGGGATCGGCGCCGTTGTGGATCTGCCAGCGTTTGTTGTACGAGGAGTGGGGCGCGATGCGGTCGGCCGCGACGTACGAGGCTCCCGCCAGCCTCCGGAAGAAGCTGAGCAGGAGCACCCGGACCGCGTGCGAGACCGGCTCGTTGACGTACTGCAGGTATCTCTCCCTCAGGTAGACGCCGTGCTCGGACAGCACGATGGGGGTCCCGTACTGCCATTTGGCGACCATCGCGACGAGCATGCTCAGGCCGTTCATCGCCACATGGGTCAGGTCGGTGCGCAGCGGCGGCTCGGCCAGCGGACGCAGCATGTGACCCATGAGATGGCCGGCGGTGATCGCGTCGGCCAGGTTGATCCCGTCTGTCCTGTTCCAGTACCACGAGTCCATGAGCTGGGTCAGCGACTCGTTGGTGGTGAGCGCGCCGGCCAGGTCACCGCCCGCGTGGGCGTACCTGAAGAGCGCCTCCAGCACCTCCAGGAACTCCGCGCTGCCCGCGCCCATGACGGCCGGGGTCAGCACCATGTGGAGGAAACGTTCGTACGCCTGCTCGAAGGCCGGGCCCGGCGCCCGCGGGGAGCGCCGGTAGTCGGTCTTCCACAACGGCATGGAGATGACCTGGTCGAGATTGTCCGGCAGGTCCCAGACGGGCCGTTCGGCGCCGTCCACGGTCATCGTGACCACGTCCCACCGGTAGGCGGGCATACCCCGGATGAGCTGGTCCATCCAGACGCTCACCCCGCCCATCGCGAAAGGGTAGGTGCCCTCCGAGACGAACGTCACCTTCACGGGCGAACGCTCGCGGCGACGGTGACAGGGGTGCCCGCGGCCAGCGTGACCTGGCCGACGGTGTCGGTGCCGTACGCCGTCGCGCCGGCGACCGCGGCGTTGGTGGCGAAGACGGTGGTGGCGGCGGTGGAGGTGAAGGTGACCGTGTCGGCCACGCGGTCGTAGACGGCGTTCACGTTGCCGAGGCCGGCGAAGTGCTTGGTGCGGTTCTCGGTGTATTCGGCCAGGGTGCCCCAGTTTGGGGTGAGCAGCGGCACCTTGTAGTAGGAGTTGTACTTGGCCGCCACGGCCTCCAGCCAGTCGAAGACGAGGCTCTTGCCCGAGCCGTAGTCGCGCGCGTTGCCCTGGTGGAAGGTGTGCGTGTAGACCGAGCCGGACATGACGTGCTGCATCGCCACGTCACTCTCGTGCCCGATGATCTGCGCGTAGGTCTGGTTGGCCGGCCAGTAGGGGAACTTGCCCGACGGCCCGTAGTAGGAGTTGTAGAAGAGCGTCTCCTCGTCCGGCGTCGTCGTGTGGTAGGCGATGTTGGTGGGCCAGTCGGGCACCACCATGACGGCGGGCTCCAGCGGGTGGTAGATGCCGCAGTTGAAGCACGACGGCTTGTGGCTGTTGAAGGACATGTTGCCGTGCAGGTACTTCACGCCGAGGTCCTTGGCCGCGCGCAGCAGCTCGGGGTTGGAGGCGGCCAGCCCGTGGTCGGTGGGCGGGTCGATGTCGTTGTCAGGGTCGGGGTGGTAGACGCCGAGGCCGGAGTATTCGCCGGTCTTGAGGACCTTCGGGTCCACACTCAGCCCGAGGAGCCCGGCCCTGGTGCGGTTGGCCAGGATCTCGGAGTAGTTGGTCCCGTAGTCCGTCGAGTTCATCTTCGGGTGCGAGAACGTGTGGTTGATCCAGGTGAAGGACGAGGCGCGGCAGCGCGAGTAGGAGGTCAGCCCGTCGAGGACGGGCAGGTTGAGCAGGCACGTCGGCAGGGAGAGCAGCTCGGCGCCCTCGCCGTTGTAGGCGATGTTCAGCTTGAAGGCGGAGGCCAGCGAGTTGGCCGAGCGGAAGCTGTTCTGCCGGTTGTAGAAAGCGACCGCGTCCGACCTGGTCAGCCGGAAGCCCGGGTCGGTGTCGAGGGTGCCGTCGGCCTTCAGGTGGTCGGTGTAGCTGAACCAGTCGTCCACGTCGGCGTTGAGGTAGTGGCGCTGCTCGCCCAAGAAGAGACCCCGGGTGGCCCAGCGGAACAGGCCGTAGGTGAGCAGGTCGGCCTGCGGCAGGTACTGGTTGGAGGTGAAGGTGAGGGCCATCCGCTCGCGGCCGTCGGTCGAGGTGCTGCGCACGCCCAGCACGTCGCCGCCCGCGGTGATGACGGGGTCGGCCGAGCAGCCCGCGGCGATGGTGCCGCGGTAGACGTAGGACAGCGAGATCGGCACGTTGACGCCCGACTTGAGGTAGTCGAAGACGCCCGCGCCGGCCGTGGTCAGCTGGGTGCTGATCGGGGTGTCACCGACGCCCCCTTCGCTGCCCGCGCGCAGGCAGTAGTCCTCGGGGAAGGTCCCGTACGCGGTGTAGAGGGAGGCCTGGCGCACCCCGAAGTCACGCTCGTAGGCCCATAGAACGTTCCATTCTGCGGTGTCGAGCCCGCTGACGAAACCGCCGTCGCCGTCGGGGTGCAGCAGCGAGTTGTTGGTCAGCAGGATCGCGTTGTAGCGGCCGGTGCCGTCGCCCTGGAGCAGGCTCTGCGCGGTGAGCGGTTGGGTGCGGGTGTAGAGCACGTCGTACGCCGCGCCCACGCGGTCGAGCACGGACTTCCAGGTCGCGACGCCCCAGTCGTCCTCGTCCACGGCGACGACCAGGGCGCGCAGCCCCACCCGGTCGTTGGCGGCGGCGGTGAGCGCGGCGCTGGTGCGGGCGACCGTCGTGGACCGCTGCACGGGCACGGTGCCCGTCATCGTGGGGAGCGGGCCGAGCTTGTCCACCTTCGGACGCGCCACCGGCGCCTTGATCGGGAAGGCGTGCGCCTTGCCGGGCTCGTCCGCGGCCGTGGTCACGGCCGCCTGGGAATTGGCCGTGAAAAGGCCGCACATCGCCAGTGCCGACCCGGCCACGACCGCCCAGTTGCGGGGTCGCGCGAATCCGATTCGCTGAATGTTACTCATTTTCATCCCACCTGACTTCCCGGCCGCGAAAGCGGAATACAGCCAGCGGATATGTCACCGGCCAAGCCTCGATTCTGATTACCGACAGTTTCTCGACGGTTTCATCGCGATTTCCCGGTCAACGTTTCACAAGACGATCGGACCCAATATCCTTCCTTGGGTCGTAATAAGCTGACACGCACGGGGGGAGACCCATGCAATTCGGCATTCTGGGTGCGCTGGAAGTGCGGGATGGGAACGATCAATTACCCCTTCGATCGATCAAACAGCGCAGCCTGCTCGCCATGCTGCTCTGCCACCGGGGCACGGTGGCGGGCAGTGACGCCCTCGTCGACGCCCTCTGGGGGACCGACGCGGGTGAGGCGGGCGCCGGACGCCTCCGGCTCCAGATCCACCGCCTCAGGCAGACCCTCGGAGCGGGAGTGCCGATCACGCACGAGTCGACGGGCTACCTCATGCGCCTGCCCGGCGACGCCGTCGACGCCTGGAGGTTCGAGGCGCTCGTCCGCCGGGGACGCCGAGCCCTCGGCGCGAAGGACCTCGCCAAGGGCAGCGACCTGCTCCGGGCCGGTCTCGACAACTGGCGCGGGCCGGCCCTGTCCGGCCTGCACGACATCCCGCTGCTGCGGCTGCACGCCACCCGGCTGGAAGAGGAGCGCCTCGCCGCGCTGGCCGACCGCGTCGACGCCGACCTCCGGCTGCGCCGGCACGCGGGTCTCATCGGCGAGCTGACGGTCCTGGTCAGGGAGTATCCGCTCCAGGAGCGGTTCCGCGGCCAGCTCATGATCGCCCTGTACGCGACCGGCCGCCAGGCGGAGGCCCTGGAGGTCTATCAGGACGGCCGGCGGATCCTCAGTAGCGAGCTGGGCCTGGAGCCCTCACCGGAGCTGCGCCGGTTGCAGCTGGCGATCCTGAGCAGCGACCCCGCGCTGGTCGTGGCGCCGGCCTCGGGCCACGGCCACGCGCGACGCGGCCGCTGCCACCATCGGCGCGACCGGCGGACCAACTGCCCGGTCTGCGCCAGGCGGTCCGGCACGGACGGCCACGGCCTCGCCGGCTGACACGATCCGGCGAACGCGACCCGGGAACGAGACCCGGGGAAAGCGCCCCAAGGGAAAGCGACCCGGAACGCGACCCGGGAACGCGGAACGGGCCGCCGGAGAGGCGGCCCGTTCGTGTTCGATCAGCCGGTCACATCGGCCGGTTCACGGTCGGCCGGTTCACGGGGTGGGCTCCAGGACCAGGCTCCACATGGTGGCGCGCAGGCTCGCGGAGTCGGCCGTGGCGGTGAGACCGGCGTGGGCGCCCGAGGCGGCCGGCGCGTTGCCGTCGGTCACCAGGCTGGCCACCCGCCCCGATCCGGTGCCGACCAGGGTGGAGCGCACGGTCTCCCCCGCCGGCGCGGTCCAGGCCGTGGTGGCCGAGGACTTCTCGCCCCAGTAGGACACGACCCAGCTCGCCGAGCCGGGCACCCCGATGGACGGAGTGGTGTGGGCGGCCTGGGTGACCGTCTCGATGACGCCCGCGTGCCCCTGCAGGACGTTCGCCGACACGCCGCGGTAGGCGACGAGGGTCAGATCCGCCTTGGACTGCGCCGACAGCGTGACCGACAGTGGATCGCCGCCGTCCTCGGGTGAGGCCACCTTCTTCCACACCTTGGTGACGACTCCCCCGTTGTCCTTGGTGTCGACGAGGGTCCACCCCGTCACGCCGGTCGGGTCGGGGATCGTCACGCCGGAGCTGTTGACGGTCATGAACAGCAGCATCCCGTCGCCGCCCGCGACGCCGGCCGGCACCGTGACGGTGTGGGTCACCTGGTTGCCGTTGACCGCCGCCTGGCCGACGTACTGGATGTTCGCCGAGGCCGGGGCCACGGTGAAGGTCTTCGTCACCGCGTGCGTGCCGCCCCTGTCGTCGGTCACGGTCAGCTTCACGTCGTACGAGCCGGCCGCGGCGTAGGTGTGCGAGGCCGACTGGCCAGTCCCGGTGGCGGAGTCTCCGTACTCCCAGGCGTAGGAGACGATGGAACCGTCCGGGTCGGAGGCGAGGCTGGCGTCGAAGTCGCAGGCCAGGGCGGTGCAGGTGGCCGCGAAGTCGGCCGTCGGCGGCTGGTTCGCGCCGAGGACGGTGACGTTCTGCGTGGCGGTGGCCGTGGCTCCCTGCTCGTCGGTCACGGTCACGGTGACCGGGTAGGTGCCGGGTGCGGCGTAGGTGTGCGGGGCGACCGCGCCGGTGCCGGTGTTGCCGTCACCGAAGTCCCACGCCGTGGCCACCAGGGTGCCGTCGGGGTCCAGCGATCCGGTGTTGCGGGCGGTGCAGGCGAGGTCGGTGCACGACACCTGGAGCGCCGCCGTGGGGGTGGCGTTGGGCGCCGTCGCCCCCGTGGGCGAGTACAGGAACAGGCCGCGCTGACGCCATTCGCCGGAGCTGCTGAGCGTCACCGCGGTGCCCGCCACCGGCGCGCCGTTGGCGAAGTCGATCCGGCGGAAGTTGTTGGACAGGCGGTCGGTGAAGTACAGCTTGCCGCCCGACAGGAACATCCCGCCGACCCGGCTGAAGTCGATGCCGGAGACGTTCGAGCTGGCGGTGAAGCGCTGGGCTCCGACGATCTCGCTCTCGGTGTTGAACCAGCGGTAGTAGAGCGAGGACTGGCCGCTGCGGGTGAAGTAGATCCGCCCGCCCGCGTAGAACATCGCGGTGGCGTTCTGCAGGTCCGACCCGAAATCGGTCAGGCCGTTGAGGTTGACCTCGGCCGCGGTGCCGAAGGTGGTCCCGTCGAACGTCCGCTTGTAGAGCTTGCCGTCGGACCAGCCGGTGTAGAGCTGCCCGCTGAGCATGAAGGCGCCGCGGGAGCTGGACCAGTCGAGGCCGCCGTTGGGCACGGACGTCACCGCGCCCAGCGTGGTGCCGTCGTAGCTCCGCTGCTGGACGTTGTCGTTGACGACGATGGAGCCGAGGCCCGCCTGGTACAGGGTGCCGGGCAGCTCGCCCTGGAACGGCCGGGTCACCGTGGCCCCGCCGGTGTGCGGGAAGAGGGCCAGGCGGCCGTGATACTCCCAGTTGCCGATGCGGTCGGTGTCGCTGCCGACCCAGAGCCCCTGCGGGGTGGCGGTCAGGTCGAACACGCCGACTCCCAGGGTCCGGCCCGGGTTCCAGGTGAACGGCAGGCCGGTGCGCGGGTCGAGCGCGGCGATGCCCTCCCGGCTGACGGATCCGGGGCCGGCGTTGTCAGCGGCGAAGGGGTTGTTCAGCCAGCGGAAGTGGCCGCCGATGTAGACCGCCTTGGAGGTGACGCCGACCGCGTACGTGGTGTCGCCGCCGGTGTAGTTGGCCCAGGTCGGGTTCTGGCCGGTGCCCGTGGCGTACGTCTCCCATCGGGTCTGGGTGTCGCACAGCCTCGGCGGGCCGCCCGAGTACGCCCCCGTGGTGGTGACCACGAAGAAGCGGCCGTCCGGCGAGTAGTCGACGTCGCGCATGTAGCTGTCGAAGGCGCTGGAGCAGGCGTCGGCGAAGCGGGTGGTCTGCCAGTTGGCCAGGGCCGCCGCCGGGCCGGTGAGGTCGACCTGGACGATCTGGCGCCGCGCCTGACCGCCGACCGTGGTGAAGTTGCCGACGGCGACCAGGCGGGTCTCGTCGGGGGTGACGTCCATCTTCAGCACGGCGGTGGTGCCGCCGTCGTGGGTGCCGGAGACGGCGAGGTCGTAGTAGGCGTCGCGGGCCCCGGTGGCCGGGTTCAGCGTGGCGAGCGCCGCCTGGGGCTGGCCGTCCACGGTGGTGAACGCGCCCGCGACGTAGAGCCGGCCGTTCGCCAGGCGCAGGTCGTTGACGCGGGCGTCGACCGACGGCGTGAAGCCCGGCAGCGCGGTGCCGTCGGTGGTGCTGAGCCGGGTGAGGCGGCGGTTGGTGATGCCGTTCACCTGCCCGAACGCGCCTCCCACGTAGACGGACGCGCCGTCCGGAGCGGGCAGGAGGGCTCTGACCTCGCCGTCCACGCTCGGCGTGAACGTGGTGTCGATCGCTCCGGTGACCGGATCGAACGCGAAGAGGCTGTTGCGGGTCAGGACGGTGGGGCTGTCGTCCTCCTGGACCTGGGTGAACTCACCGCCGACATAGACCTTGTTCCCGATCTGGACGACGGCGTTGACGAACCCGTCGAGCACGTGCGGGGTGTAGTTGACCGGGTTGTCTGACACGATCTTGTCATGTGGTGCCTGCACCGCGTTGACTGGACCGCTCCACACCATGACGAGCGCGCACAAGAACGCGCCGCCCACGGCGAGGCCGCGTTTGCGTCCCCCCATCGGGACCCTCCTTGGAGCTGAATTGAACGTGATCCCCCGTGCTTGCGGCATCGGATGCCCCCGTGACCGGCGGTCAGGGGGGCATCCGATGCGATTCCGCCTTATGGAGCGATGACGAGGCTCCACATGGTGGCTCTGAGGCTCGCGGAGTCGGCGGTCGCGGTCAGGCCCGATCTGGTGCCCGTCGCCACCTGCGCTCCGCTGTCGGTGAGCAGGCTGGTGATCCTGCCGTTTCCGGTGCCGCTCTGCGCGGACCTGACCGTCTCACCGGCGGGCGGGGCGAGCGTCGTGGTGGCCGACGACTTCTCGCCCCAGTAGGACACGACCCAGCTGCCGGGCGTCGTGACGGCGACGGCGGGCGTGGTGTGCTCCGCCCGCGTGACGGTCTCGTTGACCGACTCGTGGGCGGCGACCACCTGGTTGCCGGTGCCCCGGTAGGCGACCAGGGTGAGGTCGCCCTTCGCGAGTCCGGAGAGGGTGACGGAGAGCGGGTCGCCGCCGTCCTCGGGCGCGGCCACCTTCTTCCACACCTTGGTGAGCACGCCGCCGTTGTCGCGGGTGCCCACGACCGTCCAGCCGGTCACGCCCGCCGGATCCGGCATCGTGACGGTGGTGTTGACGGTGAGGAAGAGCAGCAGGCCGTCGCCTCCGGCCACGGCGGCGGGGACGGTGAGGGCGTGCGTCTGCTGGTTGCCGCTCGTCCTCGCCATGCCGACGAACTGGATCTCGCCGGTGTTCTGGACCACCGAGATGTTCTTGGTGACCGTGTGCGCGGCGCCGGAGTTGTCGGTCACGGTGAGCTTCACCGGGTAGGTGCCGGGCGCGCCGTAGGTGTGCGAGGAGGACTGCCCGGTGCCGCCCGACGCGTCGCCGAAGTCCCAGGCGTAGCCGGTGATGGAGCCGTCGGGATCCGACGACGGGCTGCCGTCGAAGGTGCAGGCCAGCTCGGTGCACATCACCGCGAAGTCGGCGGTGGGCGCCTGGTTGGCGCCCTGCACCGTGACGGTGGCCGTCGCGGTCGCGGTGCCCCCTCGGTCGTCCGTCACGGTCACCGAGATCGGGTACGTGCCGCTTCCCGGGAAGGTGTGGGCGGCCAGCGCGCCGGTGGCCGTCGTGCCGTCGCCGAAGTTCCAGGTCGTGGCGACGATCGTGCCGTCGGGATCGGCGGAGCCGGTGTTGCGCACCGTGCACGACAGGTCGGCGCACGAGGTGGTGAGCGCGGCCACCGGTGGCCTGTTGGGCTCGGTGGCGCCCGCCGCGGCGTACAGGAACAGCCCTCTCTGCCGCCAGTCGACGCCGTCGATCGCGGGACCGCTGACGGCCACCACCGTGCCCGCCACGGGCAGGCCGCCCGCGAAGTCGGCGCGCAGGAGCCGGCCGTCGACGCTGTCGCTGAGGTAGAGCTTGTCGCCGGCCAGGAACATGCCGCCGACCCGCGAGAAGTTGAGCCCGGTGATGTTGCCGGTGGCGGTCGTGCGCTGCGCCCCGACGATGTCGCTCTCCGGTGAGAAGCCCCGGTAGTAGAGCGAGCTCTGGCCGGTGCGGGTGAAGTAGAGCCGGCCCGCGTGGTAGAACATGCCGGTCATGTTCTGCATGTCGGTGGCGAAGTCGGTCAGCCCGTAGAGGTTGACCTCGCTCGGCGCCCCGAACGCGGTGCCGTCGAAGGTGCGCCTGTAGAGCTTGCCGTCCGACCAGGCGGTGTAGAGCCGGCCGCTCAGCATGACCGTGCCCCTGGCGCCCGACCAGGCGACGCCGCCGCCGTCCACCGGCTGGACGGGGCCGGCCGTGGCGCCGTCGTAGGAACGCCGCTGCACGGCGTCGGTGCCGCCGGCTCCCGCCTGGTAGACGTCGCCGGGCAGCGCGCCCGCCGAAGGTGGCAGCACGATCGTGCCACCGGCCAGCGGGAACATCGCCAGCCGGGCGTGGAACTCGCCGTTGACCCGGTCGGTGTCGCTGCCGAGCCACAGGCCGGTCGGGGTGGCCGTGAGGTCGAAGACGCCGACGCCCAGCGTGCGTCCCGGGTTCCAGGTCAGCGGGATGCCGCTCACCGGGTCGAGCGCGGCGATGCCGGCTCTCGGCACCGCGCCCTGCCCCGCCGCGTCGCCGCGGAAGGGGTTGTTGGCCCAGCGGAAGTGGCCGCCGACGTACACGGCCTGGGGGGTGACGGCCACCGCGTAGCTGGTGTCGCCGCCGGTGTAGTTGATCCACGTCGGGTTGAGGTTCGCGCCGGTCGCGTAGGTCTCCCAGCGGGCGTGGGTGTCGCAGAGCCTCGGCGGCCCGCCGGAGTAGGCGCCCGTGGTGGTGACCACGAAGAAGCGGCCGTCCGGCGAGTAGTCGACGTCGCGCATGTAGGTGTTGAACGAGCTGGAACAGGTGGCCGTGTAGCGCGTGGTGTCCCAGTCGGCGAGCGTGGCGCTTGGGCCGGTCAGATCGAACTGGACGAGCTGCCTGCGGTTCTGGCCGCCGACGGTGGCGAAGTTGCCCACCGCCACGAGCCTCGTCTCGTCCGGCGTGACGTCCATCTTCAGGATCTGCGTCGTGCCGCCGTTCTGGGTCCCGGCGAACTGGAGGCCGACGTACGGGTCGAAGGCGCCGGTGTCGGGGTCGATCGTGGCCAGGGCGGCCTGCTGCTGGCCGTTGACGGTGGCGAAGGCGCCGCCGACGTAGAGGCGGCCGCCGGCCAGGCGCAGGTCGAGCACGCGGGCGCTGAAGTTGGGCACGAAGCCCGGCAGTGCCTGCCCGGTCGTGGTGTTGAGCCTGGTCAGGATGCGGTTGGTGGCGCCGTTGACCGTGCTGAAGGAGCCGCCCGCGTAGATGGACTGCCCGCCCGGGGCCGGGAGCAGGGTCCTGACCTCGTTGTTCATGTTGGGCACGAAGGCCGTGTCCAGGCGCCCGGTCGTGGCGTTGAAGGCGAAGAGCCGGTTACGCGTCTGTACGGTGGCGCTGTCGAACTCGCGCACCTGGGTGAAGCTGCCCCCGACGAAGACCCGGTTGCCGATCTGCACCACGGCGTTGACCTGGCCGTCCAGGACGTGGGGCGTCCAGTCGACCGGGTTGGCGGAGACCACCCTGTCCTGGGGGTACTGCACAGCCAGCGCGGGTCCCCCGCAAACGACAAGAATTCCGGCCAAAGCCACGGCACAAATCCGCGCTAAACGGCCATTTCCCCCCATCGGCCCTCCTCAGGCCTCGGAAAACGTCCCAACGCCCCGATCGCTGGCAAAGTATGACACGTTCCAAGCTCTGTGGCATGAGGCAATTTTTGCCACCTTTTCCCTACCGGAACGACGATCACTGCCCTCTTGCACCTCGGGACGGATGCCCTCACTATGGACGCGGCCCATCACCAACAACGCGCACTTCGAGGGACATGTCACAAATGGCGGACATTGCGGTAGGTGGCCCGCTTCCGGCCTCCGGACCGCTCGCCCTCGCGTCGCGGCGCAGTCCTCCCCGGCTCCGTCCCGGCTGGCCGCTGAGCGTGATCTTCCTCGGCTTCCCCCTCTGGTGGGTCACCGGGCTCAGCACGTTCATCTTCCTGATCATGGCCGTCCCGATGGCCGTCGCGCTCCGGCGCCGTCCGGTGGTGCGCGCCCCCCGCGGCTTCGCGCTGTGGCTGTTCTTCCTGGTCTGGATGCTGATCGGCGGCCTGACGCTGTTCGCCGACGCGCCTTACGGCGTGCCCGGGGGCGAGCTGAGCAGGCTGCTCGTCTTCGGCTACCGCTGCGGGTGGTACCTCGCGATCACCGTCGTGCTGCTGTACGTGGGAAACCTCACCGAGGAGGAGCTCCCGAGGGCGCGGGTGATCAGGCTGCTGGGCTTCATGTTCGTGGTGACGGTGGTGGGCGGGCTGGTGGGCATTCTGGCGCCGCACCTGGAGTTTCCGTCGCTCCTGGAATTGGTGCTGCCCAAAAGCCTGACCCGGAACGACCTTATTTCCAGCCTTATTCATCCTAAAGCTGCCACTTTGACCACATTCCTCGGTTACGAGGAGTCGCGGCCCATCGCGCCCTTCGCCTACGCGAATTCGTGGGGCGCCAACCTGGCGCTCTACCTGCCGTTCTTCCTCCTGGCCAACACCGGCCGGAAGCCACGCTGGCGGCGGGTGCTGCTGGTCTCGGGCCTGCTGCTCTCCCTGTTCCCGGTGATCTACTCGCTCAACAGGGGGCTGTGGGCGGTGCTGGGGCTCGCCGCGGCGTACCTGACGCTCCGCTACGTCCACAAGGGCAACCGGTGGGCCCTCCGATTCGCCGTGGGCGGGGCCGTCGCCCTGTTGCTGCTGGTCACCGGCTCACCGCTCAAGGCGCTGTTCCAGCAGCGGCTCGACACCCCGCACAGCAACGACCGGCGCGGGCAGCTCTACGTGGTGACGACGGAGAGCGCCGCGATCGGCTCACCCGTCGTGGGATTCGGCTCCACCCGTGACCTGCAGGGCAGCTTCGCGTCCGTGGGAGGCGGTGAGCGTCCCGGCTGCAAGGGCTGTGGCGTGCCGCCGCTCGGCACGCAGGGCAGCCTGTGGTACCTGATCTTCGCGCACGGTTTCGTCGGGGCCGCGTGCTTCCTCGGCTTCCTCGTCAGACGCTTCGCCACGCACTGGCGAGATCCCGACCGCGTCAGCATCGCGGGGTGCTGCGTGCTGCTGAGCTTCGCGGTGTTCCTGCTGATCTACGACCTGCTGGACGCCCCCCTCTACACCGTCATGATCGCCCTGGCCCTGATGTGGCGCCGGGAGCGATCCGGCACGGAGGTCCGATGACGGCCGGCGCCTGGACCGAGACCGTCTCCCGCCTGTGGCCGGGCAGCGACGTGAGCCACGTACACCGCCGCGGCGGGCAGCTGGTGTTCCTGCCCAACGCGCGCGAGGCGCGGATCCTGCTGCCGCTCGGCGCTCCCCGGGCGGCCGGCGCCGCGCTCCGCCGTTTCAGCCACGACCTCGGCCCGCGTGCGCGCCTCGGCCGCGGCCTGCTGTCGCTCGCGCTGCGCACCGGCCTTCCGCAGCGCCTCCTGCCCGACCGGGTCCGCGTCGGCCCCGCTGACGGGCCCTCCGTGCAGGACCGGCTGAGCGACCTGCTGGGGCAGCCCGTCGTGGTCAGCGTGACGATCGGGAACGAACGCGCCAACCGTAAACCGGTCCTGCAGGCGCTGACCCCGTCGGGCCGGTCGCTGGCGTTCGTCAAGATCGGTGACACCGACGTCGCCCGCGCGCTGATCGCCGCCGAGGCCGACGCGCTCCGCACCCTGTCGGCCTGCCCGCCGCGCGGGATCAGGACCCCCCAGCTGATCGCGTACGAGTCGTGGGGCACGGTCGACGCCCTGGTGATGTCGGTGTTGTCGAGCGGCGTGCGCCGGTGGCGGCCCCGCGACGAGATGCCCGTGGGAGCGATGGCGGAGCTGGCCTCGATCACCGCCACCACCGCGGAGCTGGCCGGCAGCCCGTTCTGGAACGGTCTCACGGCGACGCCGGACCTGCTGCCCGACGGCGAGGCCGCCTCCCGGCTGGCCGCCGTGCTCGACCGGCTCGGCGAACGGCACGGCGGCGTCCGGCTGTCCTACGGCGCCTGGCACGGCGACTGGACCCCGTGGAACATGGCCTGGCAACGCGACGTGCTGCACCTGTGGGACTGGGAGAGATTCGCCCAGGCCGTGCCCGTGGGATTCGACGCCCTGCACTACGCGCTCCAGCAGATCGGGCCCACCACCTCCTGGACCGTCCAGCGGGTGTGGTCCGGCGACACGCCGTCCGTGCTGGCGCCGTTCGGCCTGAAGGGCCCGGCGGCCTCGACGACGCTGAGCCTCTATCTGGCCGAGCTGTGCGCGCGCTACCTCGTGGCCAGCAGGGGCAGCATCGGCGCCCCGCTGCGGGCGCAGGCCGACGCCCTCCTCGATCTGCTCGACCGCCACACGACCACCAGCTGAAAGGGGACGAGATGCTCTCGCGCCGGTCCGCGCCGCCGTTCGTCAAGCAGATCGGACGGTCCGTGACCCGCCAGGTGGGCCTGGCGACCAGCCGAGCCCGCATGCTCCCCGGCTTCCTGCTCGTGGGCACCCAGCGAGGGGGCACCACCTCGCTCTGGCGCGCGCTGACGGCCCATCCCGCCGTGGTCCCGCCGCTGTTCCACAAGGGGGTCCACTACTTCGACGTCAACTATCCCCGCGGCAGGCACTGGTATCGGGGCCACTTCCCGGTGCGCGCGCTGGCGACCCGGCGCGCGTCCGCGCCGCCCGTGACGGGCGAGTCCGCCGGCTACTACATGCACCACCCGCTCGCCCCCGGCCGGATCGCCAAGGACCTCCCGGGGGTGCGGCTCCTGGTCGTGCTGCGCGACCCGGTGGAACGTGCCTACTCCGCCCACATGCACGAGCTGGCCCGAGGCTTCGAGACCGAGCCGTTCGAGCGGGCGCTGGAGCTCGAACCCCAGCGGCTCGACGGCGAGCTCGCCCGGATCGAGGCGGACCCCGGCTACGTCAGCCACAGCCACCGCCACCACTCCTACGTCGACCGCGGCCACTACGCCGACCAGCTCGACCGGCTTTTCACCCTCTTCGGTCGCGACCGGGTGCACGTGCTCTTCGCGGAGGACCTGTTCGCCGGCTTCGAGCGGGAGTACGACCGCATCCTGGCGTTCCTCGGGCTGCCGAGCTGGCGCCCCGCCACCCTGGGACGCGACAACGCGCGGCCCCGCTCCCCGATGCCCGAGTCGGTCCGCCGCGACCTCGACGCCCACTTCCTGCCCTACGACGAGCGGCTGGCCCGGCTGCTCGGGGTGGTGCCGCCGTGGCGGCGCTGAACCCCGACCCCACCCTGGCCGGCTACGCCGCCTTCGTCCGCCGGCACCTGATCACGATCGTGCTGCTCGTGGCGGCCGGCACCGGCGCGGGGCTGATCCAGGGCATGCTGACGCCCCCGACCTACACGGCCTCCACCCAGGTGTTCGCGCCGGCCACGCCCGTCCATCCCGGCCTGGAGCGCAAGCCGGATCAGCGGCTGCCACGCGACGTCACCATCGACACCGAGGCCCAGTTGCTGCGGTCGAGCCCGGTGATGGACCGGGTGGCCGCCGCGCTCGGCGTGAACCGCCAGGGCGCCGCCGAGGCGATCACGATCAGCGTGCCCGCCAACAGCCGGCTGATCACCGTACAGGTGCGCGACCGCGATCCCGAGCGGGCCCTCGCCGCCGTGATCGTGGCGACCGACTCCTACCTGAGCCTGCGGCGGCAGATCGTGGCCGGGATCCGCCAGCGCCAGCTCGAAGCCCTGCAGTCGCGCATCGGCGTCGTGGAGGTCCGGCTGGACACGTTGTCGAAGGGCAGCGTGCGCCGGGACGCGGCGTCCCGCACCCGGCGGGCCTCGATGATCCGGCAGATCAACGAGCTCGAACGCCAGGTGTCCAGAATCCAGCGGCAGAGCGAGACCACCGGCGAGGTCGTCAGGGCCGCCTCGGTGCCCAGGCGTCCCGACCGCGACAACAACGAGGTGCCGGTGGCCTCGTACGCCGCGCTGGGCCTGCTCGCCGGCGTCGTCATGGGCATGCTCCGCGACCGTCGCGGCAGAGTCCCCGCACCATCCGAAGGAGCCGTACGGCATGAGCCAGAGCCCGAGCCCGACCTGTCCGCCCGTCTCGGTGATCGTCGCGACCCGCGACCGGCCGGCTCTTCTCGCTCAGGCCCTTGACGCGATCCTCGCCCAGGACTATCCGGGGCCGATCGAATGCGTCGTCGTCTACGACCGGGCCGAGCCGGATCCCGGCCTGGCCCGGGACGACGAGCACCGTCGCGTGATCGTGATCTCCAACGACCGGACCCCCGGCCTGGCGGGAGCGCGCAACACCGGGGCGCTCGCGTCCAGCGGGACCTTGCTGGCCTTCTGCGACGACGACGACGTGTGGCTGCCCGGCAAGCTCCGCGCCCAGGCCGACCTGCTCGCCGAACGCGGCGCCGAGGTCGCGGTCTGCGGGATCGTGGTGCTGTTCGACGGCAAGGAGACGGAACGGATCGCCGACGAGACGGCGTTGACCGTGACCGAGCTGGCCCGACGCCGGGTGATGGAGGCGCATCCGTCGACCGTGCTGGTGACCAGGGACGCCTTCCTGCACCGCGTCGGGCCGGTGGACGAGGACATTCCGGGCAGCTATGGCGAGGACTACGACTGGATGCTGCGGGCCGCCGCGACCGGGCCGATCGTGGCGGTGCGAAAGCCCCTGGTACGCGTCCTGTGGGGGTCGCAGTCCTTCTTCCAGCGCGACTGGCGGATGGTCGTCGACGGGCTCGAGTACCTCGCCGGCAAGCATCCCGTGCTGCGGGCCGACCCCCGCGCCGCCGCCAAGCTGATGGGCCGGCAGGCCTTCGCGCTGGCGGCGATGGGGGCCAGGCGCGACGCCCGCCGCCTGGCGTGGCGGACGTTCCGCAGCAACTGGCGTCAGCCGCGCTCCTACCTCGTCTTCCTCATGTGCGCCGGCCTGGTCCGGCCGGAGTTCCTGCTCCGCACGGCCCACTCCTTCGGCCGGGGGATCTAGGCGAGGGATCTGGGCGGGAATCTGGGCGGGGAATCTAACGGCGGTCTTTCAAGAGGTCGTTCACATAGCCCTCGAAGCGTTCGACTGCCTGCGCGACGGAGCCGGCGGCGTGCTCGGCCGCGAACTCCGCCCGGTGCGTGAGTGCCCTGGACACCAGCGCGCCCAGCTCGGACTCGCTGCCGGCCACCGCGATCAGCCCGGAGGCGGCGAGCCGCGCGCAGAAGAGCTGCTGGTGGTCGTCGACGTGCTCGTTGAGGACGGGCGAGCGCGGCACGACGATGGGCTTGACACCTCGCCGCCTGGCCTCCGCGATCGTGGTGGGGCCGCCGTGCGACACGATGACGGCGGCCTCGGCCATGAGCCGGTCGACCTCCTCGTGCTCCAGGTAGGCGTGCCCCTCGGCGTGCCGGGGCGGGCGGGACGTGCCGTGCTGGACGACGCAGCGCGCCTCGTCGCGATGGGCGGCGGCCCAGGTGTCGGCCCAGCCGACGAGCCGGGAGAAGTCATGGTGGTCGGTGCCCACCGAGACGAAGACCGTCCGCCTCACAGCAGGCCTCCGATCACTCGCGCACGCGGGTAGAAGCGCAGCTGCTCTTCCCATTGCACGAGGAAGAGCGTGGTCAGCGGCGAGCAGAGGCGACCGGTGAGCGTGGCGCTGTCGAGCCGGTCGTACACCTCGATATAAACCGTTGGAATCCGCACAAACTTCGCAATTAGAAAAAACGGAAAGGCCACCCCGGCGCCCGTCGAGACGATGAGGGCGGGCCGGTCCCGGCGGAGCAGCTTTATGGCCAGCCGAAAATTGCGTACGAGGTTGGGCAGATTGCGCGTCGTGGGGTGGTGCCCCCAGACGACGTTCTCGCCCCTCAGCCGCGATCGAGCGTCGTCGGTGTCGAAGGTCACCCAGGTCCGGTGCCATTTTCGCCACCACGGCTCAAGGGAGGCCAGCTGTGCCAGATGCCCCCCGCTCGACGCGACCAGCAAGACTTTTCGCTCTTCCGCCACGGCCGCCCGCTTTGTCGCACATCCGGATTAGGTTCAGCTCACAGTAGAACATTGGCCATATTCCGGTAAACTTCGTGCCGACATTGCCTGGGGACGCGCAAAGGGGGGCGGGGATGGCGGACGACCAGATTTCCCCCATACGGTCCAGGCTTTTTCTGGGGGCTCTGCTCCATCACAAACTGGTCATCATCGCCGTCACCCTGCTGGGCGCCCTCGCGGGCGCCGCCGCCGGCTACGTCCTTCCGCAGACCCACGTCTCGTCGGCGACCGTTCTGATCATCCCGCTGACCGGCAACCCCTACTCCCCCGAAGGGCGCGGCGACGACCTGATCAACCTCGCCAGCGAGACCCAGCTCGTCACCGCCGACGTCGTGGTCGCCCGGGTCGCCACCCAGCTCGCCGCCCCCGACCACGCCACGCTGCGCCGCAACGTCAGCGTCCAGGTCCCGACCAACACCCAGACGCTGGAGATCTCGTTCGCCGCCGGCGACCCCGAAGAGGCCCGCAAGGGCGCGGCCGCCTTCGCCACCACCTACCTCGCCTTCCGCCGGGAACGGTCCGAAGTCATCCTCGACGACAAGCTCGCCGAGCTCGCCGAGCAGGCCAAGAAAGTCGACACCAGCCTCCAGAAGGCGACCTCCGAGCTCGCGTCCCGGTCCCTCACCTCCGCCCGGCGCAACTACCTCTCCCACCGCATCACGCAACTGAGCAACCAGATGGCGGTCCTCGACGAGCAGTCCAACGACCTGGCCAGCACCCCGGTCTCGCCGGGGCAGGTCATCTCCTCGGCGTCCACCTCCTCGGAGTCACTGACGTCCGTCATCGGGCTCTACGGCGCCGGCGGCCTGCTCGCGGGTCTCGTGCTCGGACTGCTGGCGGCCATGGCGCGCGAGCGCGCCACCGACCGGCTGCGCGACGCGGCCGCGGTCGGCGCGATGGGGGTCCCGGTGCTGGCCGTGTTCGACGGACCGCCGCACCCGGCCGCGCTGCTCGACGCGGCGACGATCACCGGCCAGGCCAACCGGGGCCTGCGCACGGCCGTCATCACCCGGATGAGCCGCCCGCGCTCGGCGATCCTGGTCGCGGGCGTCTCAACGCGCGACGAGTCGGCGCGGGTGGCCGCCCAACTCGGCGTCGGCCTGGCCAACACCGGCGGCCGGACGATCCTGATCGACGCCAACCACAGCGCCGTGCCCAGCGCGTCGGCCCTGTTCGGGATGACCGAGGCCAAGGGGCTGCGCGAGGTCCTCGACCGGGCCGGCGAGCCGAAGGACATGCTGGCGCCCTACGACGACCAGCTGAGCGTGCTGCCGCAGGGCACCGACCTCGCGCGGGCGGGCGACCGCCTGCCCGGCCGCCTGCTGATGAAGACCGTCGGGCGGCTCCGCCAGCAGGCCGACTTCCTGCTGCTCAACGGCCCGGCGCTCAGCGACCCCGACGGCCGGGCGGTGTGCATGGTCGCCGACTACGCCGTGATCGTCGTGACGGCGAAGACGACCAGGAGGCGCGACCTGCTCGACGCCTACCTCCTCGCGCACCAGTCCGACATCGAGGTCATCGGCGCGGTGGTCGTCAGACCGCCCACGCGCAAGGCGGTCAGGGCGGCCGGGCGGGCGCTGACCGCCGAGCGGCCGATGAGCCCCCCGCTTCCGAGAGGCACCCGCCAGGCGCCCGTCACGCCGAAGAACGAGGCCCCCGGCTACGTCTCCCTCGACGAACGCGACGAACGCGACGAACGCGACGACGGCTTCGCGGCGCAGCCGCCACCCGCGCACGAGGTGGCCGACGACGCGACCTCCGCCACGGTCACCTTCCCCGTCGTCTCGGACAACGTCGTCTCGGACAACCTGCCCGCGAAGACCGGCAACGCTCGATGACGGGGACCGCCGGCGGCAACCTCTCGGCGCTCGCGCGCGGTGGCTCGCTCAACCTGGTGGGCGCGGCCGTGACCGGCGTGGCGCAGTTCGCGCTGGTCGTGGTGGTCGCGGCGGCCTACCCCCTGGACGTCACGGGCGCGTTCTTCGCCGCCTCGTCGGTCTTCATCATCCTGGGCGCCGTCGGCGAGCTCGGCACGGACGTGGGGCTCGGCCTGTGGGTGCCGCGCCACCTGGCGCTGGAGCGCTCCAGGAGCGCGGCCAGAACCGTCATGGTGGCCCTGGTCCCGGTGCTGGTCGTCTCGGTCGTGACGGCGGCCGTCATGTTCGCCGTCGCTCCCTGGATCGGCGACCTGATCGCCGCGGACCGGGCGGCCGAGACCGTGGCCATGCTCCGGCTGCTGGCGGTCTTCCTGCCGATCTCGGCCGTCGGCAACGTCCTGCTCTCCGCCACCCGCGGGCACGGGCGGATGCGGCCCACCGTGATCATCGACCGCATCGGCCGCCCGCTGGGCCAGATCGCCGGCATCCTGGTGGTCTCCCGGTTCACCACCGATCCGAGCCTGCTGGGGCTGATGTGGGCGCTGCCGTACCTGCCCTCGCTGGTGGCCGCCGCCGTCGTGTACGGCCGGCTGCACCGCCGGGCGACCGGCGAGTCGCCGCCGGTGCGGGAGATCGCCGGCGAGTTCTGGCGGTTCACCTCGTTCCGGGCGGTCTCCCGGGTGTGCCAGACCGCGTTCCAGCGGGTCGACATCGTGATGATCGCCGCGTTGAGCTCTCCACTGGACGCCGCCGTCTACACCGCGGCCACCAGGTTCGTGGTGTTCGGGCAGCTCAGCAGCCAGGCCGTGCAGCAGGTCATGCAGCCGATCGTCAGCCGCCAGCTCGCGCTGGAGGACTGGCCGCAGGTGCGCGAGACGTTCAGGGTGACGACGATCTGGTCGGTGCTGCTGGCCTGGCCGGTCTACCTGGTCACCGCGGTCGCGGCGCCGGCCTACCTGCTGGTCTTCGGCGCCGAGTACAGGTCGGCCGGCGAGGTGACGGTGATCATCCTGTCGGTCGCCATGCTGGTCGCGACCGCGGCCGGCCCGGTCGACACGATGCTGCTGATGAGCGGGCGCAGCGGGCTGAGCCTCACGTACACGATGGCCTCGCTCGCCGTCCAGATCGGTCTCGGCGCGCTGCTCATCCCCTCGTGGGGGCTGACCGGCGCCGCGCTGGCCCGCGCCGCCGCGGTCGTGGCGCGCAACGTGCTCTCCTACGCGCAGGTACGCCTGTCCATGAGGATGACGCCGTTCAGCCCGGGCCTGGGGTGGGCCGTGGCGGCGACCTCGCTGTGCTTCGCCGTGCCCCTGCTCGCGGTGCGCGGCGCCACCTCGGCCCCGGCTCTCTGGTACGCCGCCATCGCGCTGTCCGTCGTGGTCTATGTCGCGCTGCTCTGGAAGATCCGCGGCCACGTCGCTCTCACCGCCCTGTCGGCCCTGCTGCCCCGGCGCGTGCGCGAGGCTTCCGCGCTGTCCACCGTCAAGGAGATCTGATGCCGTCCCTCAGCCGACTTCGCGCCCTGCGGCGGCGCTCCCGGGCCGTGTTACGCAGGCTGGCCGACCCCGGGGCGCAGGAGCGCCTCGTGTCGGCCGCGCGGGCCATCCCCTTGCCGCACCGGGTACGGACCGGGCTGTCCACCGCCTTCCTGCGGCAGCGCGAGATGGTCGAGGTGCCGCTGGACCGGTTGCTGCTCGGCGCGCAGAACGGCATGTCGGGCGCCGACTTCAGCGGGGCCGTCGGCGACCTGCTGTGGTGCTCGACCCCCATCGCCGAAGGGCCGCACGTCGCGCTGCTGCGGCTGGCCGAGGCCGCCGGGGGCGATCCGGCCGACGAGGCGATCCTCGACTCCCCGTACGGCGCGCTCGCGAGGCGGGCCATCGGCAGCGGCGGCCACTACTTCGGCGCGCGCGACGACGCCGGCATCCTGGAGACGGCCCGCTCCTACCTGCTGCGGCACGCCGGAGACGCGACACCGCAACCCGCCCGGACGTTCCAGAGCAGGCCGGACGATCCGGTGCTGGTGGCGCCCATCCGCTGGTCCGACCACTACCAGATCCTCGACGGCCACCACCGGCTGGCCAGCGCGGTGGTGCGGGGCGAGCCGACCGCTTCCGTCGTCGTCAAGAAGCTGCCCGTCACCACGCCCCTGCAGGACCACCTGCGCAGGATGAGCTGGCTCGACGGCACCCGGGAGCTGTACCAGCCGATCTCCGCCCCCGAGCTCGCGGGTGGCTGGCCGACCGTGCGGGCCTGCACCGACCGGCTGGAGAAGATGCGCGCGTTCGCCGGGGAAGGACGGGGACGCGGCTACCTCGACGTGGCGAGTTGCTACGGCTGGTTCGTCTCGCGGATGGGCGAGCTGGGCTTCGAGGCGCACGGCATCGAGCGGGATCCGCTGGCCGTGCCCCTGGGCAAGGCGGTGTACGGCCTGCCCGACGGCGCGGTCCGCACCGGGGACGCGGTCGACGTGCTGCGCGACACCGACCGCACCTGGGACGTCGTGTCCTGCTTCAGCCTGCTGCACCACTTCATCCTGGGCAGGGCGTCGGTCGGGCCCGAGCAGCTGGTCAAGCTCCTCGACAAGGTGACGGGGGAGGTCCTGTTCCTCGACACCGGTCAGGACAACGAGGCGTGGTTCCACGAATCGCTGGCCGGCTGGAACCCGGCCACGATCGCGGAGTTCCTCCGGTCCAACACGTCCTTCACCAGGATCGTGGATCTCGGCCCGGACGTGGACGCGGTCCCTCCCTACGCCGGCAACTACGCCCGGCACCTGTTCGCCTGCGTCAGGGAGGGCTGAGCCATGGCCGGCCGACGCGTCCTCCTCGGCCTGGCGCTGTGCGCGGCCCTCGCCGGCGCCTGCGGATCGCCGCACGCGACGGAGCGGGCGGTCGTGCCGACGCCGCCCGCCGGCGGCGACCGGGCCACGCCGAGAACGGCGGGAGGGGTCTGGACGGCGGGCTGGAACGCCGACGGGCAACTGGGCCGCGAATCGGCCGAGATCTCCTCCGGCCTGGACAAGGTCACCGGGATCGACGGCCGAAAGACGCTGGACGACGTCGTGGCCCTGGCGGCCGGTGGCCGGCACTCGATCGCGGTGACCAGCGACGGGTCCGTCGTGGCCTGGGGCGCCAACGACCTGGGCCAGCTCGGCGACGGCACGACCACCTCCAGCGACCGGCCGGTGCCCGTCCGGGCCGCCGACGGCGGGGCCGGACGGCTGAGCGGCGCGGTCGCCGTCTCCGCCAACAGCGACTTCTCCATGGCGCTGCTGTCCGACGGGACCGTGGTCACCTGGGGCAAGGGCGACGCGGGACAACGCGGCATCGGCACGCGCGACGCGCCGCTCACCCCGACGACCGTGAAGAACCAGGACGGCGACGGGCCGCTGAAGGACGTCACCGCCGTCTCCGCGGACGGCCGCACCGAGCTGGCGCTGCTCAAGGACGGCTCGGTCGTGGCCTGGGGCGCCAACAACTACGGCATGCTGGGCGACGGCACCACGAAGAGCCGGTCCCTGCCGGTGCCCGTGCGCGGGGTCGACGGCGCCGACCGGCTCACGGGAGTCACGGCCATCGCCATGGGCGGCCAGCACGGGCTCGCCCTGCTGCAGGACGGTCACCTGGTCTCCTGGGGCTACAACGACATGGGCCAGCTCGGGTCGGGCGACACGGAGACCAGGCTCGTGCCCGCGATGGTCTCCGGGCCGGGCGGCAGGGCGGCCCTCTCGGGGGTCATCTCGATGGCCGCGGCCGAGAAGCACAACTTCGCGATCCTGCGCGACCGGACCGTCGTGGCCTGGGGCAACAACACGGCCGGACAGCTCGGCGACGGCACGACCGAGCTCCGGACGACGCCGGCGCAGATGGTGGGCACCAACGGCGAGGTCCTCCGAGGCGTCCACCAGGTCTACGCGGGAGAGGCGTACGGAGCGGCGATCCTCGACGACGGGACGGTGCGCACCTGGGGGGCCAACGGCAAGGGGCAGCTGGGCTCGGGTGACCGGGTGCCGCGCAGCCAGCCGGGACCCGTCGTGGTCCTGGACAACGACCGGCCCGAGAGGGCCCTGACCGCCGCGGCCGGAGAACGGCATCTGCTGCTTCTCCTGGACGACACACCCTAGGAGGCCGTCGTGCGGAGCGCCGGAGTCGTCGTCCTGATGGCCGTGGCCGTCGTCGTGCCGGGGGCCTGCGCCGTACCGGTGGGCGAACGCAGGCTCATGCTCGGCGCGGTCGGGCAGAGCCGCGCGGAGATCGAGCGGCGCGAGAGTGAGACCGGCGTGCCGCTGGCCGGCGTCCGCGTCTTCAAGAGGTGGGACTGGACGCTCTTCGACGCCGACGAGATCTGGGCGCGCGATACCGGGCACACGGTCTTCGTGTCGGTGAAGTCGCGGCGCGGCGACGGCAGCCCGATCCGCTGGCGCGACATCGCCGACTCCCGCCCCGGGGACCCGCTCTACCAGGACCTGGTCCGGCAGGCTTCGCAGATCAAGGACTTCGGCGCGATCGTCTACTTCACCTTCAGCCACGAACCCGAGGCCAAGGGCTCCCGGGCGATGGGCGAGGGCGCCGACTTCGTCGACGCCTGGCGCAAGGTCGTCGACGTCCAGCGCGCGCGGGGCGTGACGAACGCGCGTTACGTGTGGACCGTCACCTCTGTCGCCTTCGACCGCACGGACCGAACGGCGGCGAGCCTGTTCTATCCGGGCGACGCGTACGTCGACCACATCGCGGCCGACTCCTACAACGGCTACACCTGCGACAACCCGAAGGGCCGCTGGGCGGAGCCGGCCGAGGTGGTCGAAGGACAACGGCGCTTCGGCGCGCTGCATCCGGACAAGGGCCTGATGCTGCTGGAGTGGGGCTCGGTCGAGGACCCCGAACGCCCCGGCCGCCGGGCGGAGTGGCTGAACGCGGCCAGGAAAATGTTCCTCGGCCCGGGCTACGAGCAGTATCGCGCGCTGCTGTCCTGGGACGCGCGCAACCTGGGCGGCGCCGCGCCCGCCTGCGACTTCGACGTCGCCGGCACCCCTGATTCGCTGGCCGCGTGGCGGGCCATGGCCACCGATCCCGGCTACTCGGCCAAGAGCCCGTGCGACCTCGGCGACTGCCGGCTGCCCGAGGATTCCGGCGCCATCCTGGCGAACCTCTGGCGGCGGATGACCGGTCTCTTCGGCCGCGCCTACGCCAACCGCCGTACCGGCCGCCGTACACCCGCCGGCCGTCGCGCTCCCGCCCTCCGCCGAAAGGAGCGGTCCGGTCCATGAGCGGTACCGTCGCCGTGATCATCCTGTCGCACCGCGACCCCGCCCAGGTCGCGCGGCTCGTCCGGCGCGTCACCACGGGCGCCAACACGCTCGCCGTGGTCCACCACGACCCGACCGGGGAGCCGCTGACCCTGCGGCCGTCCTCCGACGTCGCGGTGATCCCCGACCCGGAGCCGTGCCGCTGGGGCCGGCTCTCGCTCGTACGGGCGCAGTGGCGGGCGCTCGGCTGGGTGCGCGCGAACGTTCCCGACCTGTCGTGGGCCCTGCTGGTGTCAGGCCAGGACTATCCGATCCGCACCATGCGCGACATCGAGAACGAGCTGGCCGTCACGCCGGCCCACGCCTATCTCCGTCACTTCCGGGCCGACGGCGACCCCGCCGACGACGTCCATCCGTGGCAGGAGCTGACGCGACGGCGCTACCTCCACCGGCGGCGGCTGCCGTTCAGCGCTCGCTCGGTGCCGCTGCCCGTCGCCCGCCGCCATCCCTACCGCGACGGAGTGCGGCTCTACGTGGGGGACATGTGGTTCAACCTGTCCGGGGACGCGGTCGACGGCATGCTGGAGGCGACCCCGCTCTCCGACCGGCTGTTGCGCTACCTGCGTCACGCGCCCATTCCCGACGAGTGCTTCGTCGCGAGCATGGCGCTGAACACGCTTCCGCCCGAGCTGGTCCGCAACGACAGCAAGCGCTTCATCAGGTGGACGCCCCGCTCGAAGCACCCGCAGACCATCACCGCCGGGCATCGCGACCTCCTCGTGGCGAGCGACGCCTTCTTCGCCAGGAAGCTCGACGCGGCCGGACACCCGGAGGTGCCCGACCTGCTCGACGCGCTGGCCGAGGAGCGCAGCGGGTGATCAGTAGGCGCCGGTGCCGCGCAGCACCGTCGACCAGGTCTTCCACAGGATCTGCAGATCCAGGATGAGCGACCAGTTCTCGACGTAGCGCAGGTCCAGTCGCACCGACTCCTCCCAGCTCAGATCGGATCGGCCGCTCACCTGCCACAGGCCGGTGATGCCCGGCTTCACCAGCAGCCGCCTGCGCACGTCGTCGCCGTACTTCTGGACCTCCTCCGGCAGCGGCGGCCGTGGCCCGACCAGCGACATGTCGCCGCGCAGGACGTTCAGCAGCTGGGGCAACTCGTCGACCGAGTAGCGCCGGAGCATGGCGCCGATCCTGGTGATCCTTGGATCGTTCCGAATTTTGAACAGCACGCCGTTGCCCTCGTCCAGGCCGGCCAACTCGCATCGCGAGCGCTCGGCGTCCTGCACCATCGTGCGGAACTTGTAGATGACGAACTCCCTGCCGTCCTTGCCGACCCGCGTCTGCCTGAACAGCGCGGGCCCACGGCTGGTGAACCGGATCGCGACGAACACCGCGAACAGCACCGGCACCAGCGTCAGCATGCTCACGAGGGCCACGATCCGGTCGAAGACCGCCTTGATGGCCTGCCGCGCGCCGTTGAGGTCCGGATGGGCCACGTGCAGGAGCGGCAGCCCGGCCACCGGCCGGATGTTGATGCGCGGCCCGGCCACCTCCATCAGCGCGGAGGCGACATAGAGGTCGGTGCCCGCCTCCTCAAGCCGCCAGGCCAGTCGGCGAAGGGCCGTCCCGTCGAACTCGGGGCACGACAGCACGGCGACGGTGTCGGCGTCGACCGACCGCACGACCTCGTGCACGTTGGAGAAGTCGCCCATCACCGGGAAGCCGTCGAACTGGCTGGGCAACGTCGCCTGGTTCGGCGTCGGAACACAGGCGGCGACGATCTTCATTCCGTGATGCGGCTTACGGCTGAACGACCGGTGCAGTTCCAGCACGCTCACCCAGTGACCGACGACGACCACGCGTCGCATGCAGACGCCGTCGTAGCGCTGGCGGTGCAGGTGTTTGCGCATGGCGTATCTGAAGATCAGATTGGCCAGGCCGGCGAGCGGAATGCCGATCATCACGATGCCGCGGGCGACGGGCGTCTGCGTCGCGTAGGCGATGATGGCGACCGAGGAGGCCAGCATGGCCACCCCGCGCAGAATGCTGCGGTATTCCTCCGCCCCTTCGCCCAGTGAACGAACATCGTATCCACCGGTCAATCGCACCACTAACGGCCAAACCGCTGCAATCGAGGCGGAAAGCACTATTTCCCACGGTGCGATATAGCCCAGCAACTGCCGGGCGACGACCACCCCTCCCAATCCCAGAAGGCCGCAGAGTATGTCTCCCACCACGACCATGCGTACGTACCGTTGAGACCAGACCGTGACCCCGGATAACCGGCGTGCTTCGGCACGGGCCTCTTCGAAGACAATCCCCATGCTCCCTCGCCGTGCCAGTCCCCACCCCATGCGCACCAGACGTCGCTAAGTAGGCGGTCGACGTCCTTACTGCGAACTGCCGTGACAGCGAGATCATTCTATAGATGGCCACTATTCAGGTGAAATACACCTGCACGTCCACAACCGGCCACATTTACCGGAAGAAAGACTCTAGACGCGGGGATGACATTGTGGTCGCTCGCCAAGGACGCGAGAACGCCACAGTGCAGAAAGTCTCGAAATTATAAATATTACGCAGAAAAGCTTGCCCGAACCGGACGAACGCCTGCTTCAGTCATATTCCAGGTCAGGGAGTGTGGACGGCGGATCCGGGCTGCGCCAGACGACCACCACCCCGTCGTGTGCCGATTCGGCCGCGACAACGAACCGTTCGAGATCGAAGTCGGGCAGGTAACGCAGCCGGGCGAGGAACGTCGCGTCGGTGGCCGACCGCGGCACCACACAGCCCTCGCCGTCACGGTCGAGCAGGATGTAGAGGACGTCCGCCCCGTCCTCGGTCACCACACGGACCTCGACGACGTCCTCCCACGCGAGTGCTTCAACGCTTCCGTCCGCGTAGTGACGGGTGACGCCCTCTTCCGTGACGTACACGTAGGAGTCCGGCATCGGATTGCCGTGCATGGCCGCGATTCTTGCGAGTTCTGGGGTGGTCCCGCAAGGGTTCGCGATTATGGGTGCCGCTCTCCGCCCCACCCGTGACCGAGGTGAGCGGCGACCGCCGCCCGTGCCGCCTCGGCGGGACCCTCGGCGATCGCGTCGAGCAGCTCTCGATGCTCGCGTACGAGCACCTCCCTGTCCTCGTAGACCTCGCGCAACCGGACCAGGCCGAGCCGGGTCTCCGCGTGCAGCGCGCCGTAGAGCCGCTCCAGCCGAGGGCTGCCCACCGCCTCGATCAACGCCTGGTGCAGCGCCATGTGCTCGGCCACCGAGTCGGCCCACGGCGCCGCGGCGGGCAGCGCGTCCATCCGGGCCAGCGCCGCCTCCGCCTCGGGCACCCGCCGGCCGGCCACCGCCTCGGCCATCAGGTCCTCCAGCGGCCGGCGCACGTACATCAGATCCGCCAGGTCGGTGAGCGTCACCTCGGGGACGTAGGCGCTGCGGTTGCGCTCGCGTCGCAGCAGGCCCTCGTGGACGAGCGCGGCCAGCGCCTCGCGGACCGTCGGCCTGGCCACGCCGTAGGCGGCGGCGATCTCCTGCTCGGGCAGCGGCCTGCCCGGCTCGATCTCGCCGGACAGAACCCTGCGGCGCAGCGCGTCGGCGAGCGCGCCGACGGCGGAGACGGGACGAAGGGGCAGCGTCACGACCGTGACTCTAGCTGTCTTCCGGTACGACCGCCGTACCCGTCACCGCAGCCCTCCCGGGCACGGCGCCCCCTCCCGGCGCGGGCGCACTCGCCGCCAGAGCCGCCTTTCCCGCCACGACCTTTCCCGCTACGGCCTTTCCCGCTACGGCCTTTCCCGCTACGGCCTTTCCTGGTACGGGCGCCTTTCCCGCTACGGGCGCCTTTCCCGGTGTGACGGTCCTTGCCGGTACGGCGACCGCCACGAGGCTGATCGCCAGGAGCACCAGCCCGGTGACCGAGACGAGGCCCAGCCGCTCGCCCAGCACGACCAGGCCGAGCAGGGCGGCGACCGCGGGTTCGGCCAGCGCGAGCGTGGCGGCCGTGGCCACCGGGGTGCTGCGCAGGCCCCGGCCGTACAGGAAGTAGGACAGGGCGGTCGTGCCGAGACCGAGGTAGAGGACGGCGAGAAGGCCGCGCGGCTCGGCCATCCAGTCGACTCCCGTCATCAGCAGGACTGGCAGCATGATCACGGCGGCGCCACCGAACAGCACGCCCATCACCGCGTTGGAGGGCGCGCCACCCCCGATCGCACGGGCCGCGCTGACCGCGTAGAAGGCGTAGAGCAGTCCGCCCGCCAACGCCAGCAGCACGCCTGAGACGAGTTGCCCGCCCGTCTCCGCGCCGCCTCCGACGATCAGGGCCGCGCAGCCGCAGATCGCCACCGAGGTGGCGAGCGCCCAGCGGCGGCTCGGTCGCTCGCCGTGCAGCAGCCAGGCGAGCAGGCCGGTGAACACCGGCCCGCTGCCGATGGCGACGACCGTGCCGATGGCGACGCCGGTGCGGCCGACCGCGGCGAAGAAGCAGAGCTGGTAGGCGGCGACCGCGGCGGCGGCGAGCAGCAGGCCGGGGGTCACCGCCCGCCGGACGCCGCGACCGGCGAACAACGCGAGCGCGAAACCGCCGATGACCAGCCGGGCGGCGGCCAGCGCGACCGAGTCGGCGGAGACGAGCAATCCCGCCGTGCCGGCCGTCCCCCACAGCACGGAGGCGCCGACGACAGCGAGAGGTCCGTTCTTCATTCCGACATTGTCTGACAATCAGACAATGTTGTCGAGTTGTTCATCGATGAGCCGCCCCGCCGGGGCCATCAGCTCGCCGGTGTAGTCGTCGAGCACGGCCAGGCCTTCGCGGATGTCCGGGGTGGTCTTGCGCGGTAGTTCGAGGAGCGCCTCACCCTCGGCGGCGACCGAGCCGTCCACGTGGAAGGCCCCTTCGGAGACGACGATCGAGACGGCGAAGCAGAGCTCGCGGCCGTCGGGGAGGGTGAACGCGATGCCGGTGCGGGCGCCGGCCGGGGGGACGAAGTAGGAGAACGGCTCGCTCCGCACGAACGGGTGTTGTAACTCGGCGAGGAGGCCGGCGGCCCGGCTCAGGGCCGCCAGCAGGCCGGCCGCGGCCAGGCTCTCGCTGTCCACCCTCCGAGCGTAGATCAGCCTGCGACCCCCTGACCACCTCGGCCCGGCCGCAGAGAGGGTCAGGGGCGGTCGGTGGCGAGGCGGGCGTGGCGTTCGACGTCGTAGCGAACGCCGTCGTGGCTGAGCTTGGCCCGCTCGATGCCCTCGGGGCGGAACCCGGCCTTGGTCGCCACCCGGCACGAGGCCGGGTTGTTGGTGCGGTGACCGAGCTCCAGCCGGAACAGGCCCCGCTCGCGGAACGCCCAGCGCGCGAGCTGGGCCGTGGCCGCGGCGGCGACCCCGCGCCCCCTGGCCTCGGGAGTCGTCCAGTAGGACACCCAGCCGGTCTCGTGCACGTCGATGTCCGTCACCGCGACGTTGCCGACCACCTGGCCGTCGAGCGTCACGGCGAACGCGTGACCCACGCCCGACCAGGCGGCGATCCAGCCCATCGCGTCTCTCAGGGTGACGACGGGCCAGGGCGCCTGCGCGCGCATGTCGGGCTCCTGGAAGGCGGCCAGGACGGCGGGCGTGTCGTCGTCGCGCCACTGGCGCAACTCGATGGTCGTATGCAGCATTAATGGAAGATTATCCCCCTATATGGTGTTTTGCCTCAAAGGCGGCCACCAACTGCTTGGGCGCGGTCAGACACCATGCCTCGGCGACCAGCTCGAACAGCTCGTCGCGGTCGATGCGGTCGAGCCGGACCACCACCCACCCGAACCGCCCGGCGGTGAACTGCACCTCGAACACGTCGGGCCGCTCGGCCACCAGCGCGAGCTGCTCCTCGATCGTCGCCTTGAGCCCGACGGTCTCGGTCTGCTCCCACAGGTAGCCGAACCCCTTGCCCCGCACCTTGATGCTCAGCCAGTCACCGCCATGACTCGTGCGCACCTCGGGCAACTCGTCCAGCAGCTTGAGGAAATCGTCGACGCTCACACCCATGGGCTCTGTGTAGCAAAGACCACCGACAATCCACAGGTGGGGATCAGGCGTAGTAGCGGACCTCGATCACGTTGTCGTCGGGGTCGGGGAAGTAGATCACCTCTGGAGAGATGCCCTGGGCGCCGAACGAGCCGGCGCCGGTGCCCGTGACGGGCACGCCGTGACGCTCCAGCCGGGCCCTGAGGGCTTCGAAGTCGGCCTGGCCGACCGCCAGGCAGAAGTGGTTGACCGGGTGGCCCGCGCTGCCCTTGACGCCGGTGCCCTCGTCGACCTGTCCCGCGGCGCCCTGGCGCATGAGGTCGAGGATGGTCTCGTCGGTGATCCGTACGCTGGGGAACGGCGCCTTCCCGGCCCGGAACTCGTCGGCCCGCACGCCTGGCAACCCGATCACCCGCTCGTAGAAGTCGAGCGCGCGGAGCTGGTCCGATACCCAGCAGACGAGGTGGTCCAGGCGTACATCCATGAAAATCCTTCTGTAGTAGTGATATTTGACCCAATATCCGGCGCAGAATGCTCGCTGTCCACTTCTCCGTCCCGCCATCGGCCGTTCGTCGGTGCCTCGAACCCGTTTCACGAGAGGAACGATCACGGTGAAGTTTCTGTTGCCGATCCCGGCGACTGTGACACCATCGTCGCCGACCGGCCGGCCCAGTTGCGGGCGAACATGACCGCGACGATCACGACAAATGTCCGGTATGCGACTTTCCTCACGATGACATCCCGGGCATGATGATCACATGACGGAGGTCACCGAGGCGGCGCGCATGCCGTTCGCCGCCACGAGCGCCAGGTTCGTCATGACGCTGCAGGTGGCCTTCGCCGTGGTCGGCTTCTCCCTCTACGGGTTCGCCATCATCACGGGCGGGCTCTTCGAGCTCGCCCCGATCCTCTACTTCGCGATCGGCGTCGCGTTCATCGTGCTGCTGGGCCGGCTGGCAGGCCGCTGGCACTCACGGCTGAGGCGGGTCCGCTGGGCCACCGTCGCCCTGGAGATCGTCATCGCGATGGGCCTGGTGGTGGTCCAGGCGGTCGACCCCGGACTCAGCGTCGGCGGCCTGATCGGCGCCACGGTGTGCCCGGCGGCCGTCGTCGTCCTGACGCTCGTCCCGGCCACCGGACGCTGGTTCGACCGCTGACCGCTCACGCCTTCAACCGCTCCAGGCTTCCGGAACGTACGAGAACGATTCTCCGCTGCCCCCGTCAAGGGAGCAGCAGGCCCCAGTAGAGGGCCCAGGGTACGAACGCCAGCCCACCGGTGAGCAGCAGCCCGAGGCGCACCCTCTCCCCGCGCGGCACGGAGCCACGGGCGCGGCGCCAGGCCCGTACCGTGAGCACGGCGGCGACCACGCAGACCACGGAGAGGGCCTGCAGGGCCAGCCAGACGAGCGGGCGACCGGCCAGCACGGGCCCGGGAGCGGCCAGCTTGCCACCGGTCATCACCAGGTAGAACAGGTAGCAGAACGCGCCGAGCACCACCGTCAGGCCGCCGGCGCTGACCAGCCGCGCGGCTCTCGTCACCGGCGCGAGCGAGCGGCCGCGCAGCCGGCGCACCAGCGCGACCACCGGGTAGGCCGCGAAACCCACGACGAACAGCACCAGCGCCACGACCTGCGTCGGCGCCGACTCCCACCAGGCCGGCGGATCGACGGCGACGGTCAGGGAGTCCTGCACGGGAGCGGGGCCGGACGTCTGAGCCACCGGGGGCCGTCCGGCCGTGACCTCGCCGATCCAGCCGCCCACCAGGTCGGCGTAGCCGGGAGCCAGCTCGGGCAGCCGGGTGACGCCACCGTCGGGGGTCAGGTGAGCGGCGTGGTCGGCGCCGGCGAAGAAGCGGATCGTGTAGTGCCGGTTACCGCTCTCCTCCAGGGCCGAGACGAACCCCGGCGGGCTCTCCTTCGGCGGGGTGAGCAGGTCGTGGACTCCCCAGATGGCGAGCACCGGCCGGCCCAGTGCGGCGATGGTCGGCTCCGGGTCGTAGTAGGGCTCGGGGAACAGGCCGCCGTCTGCGATCACCCGGTAGAGGTTGCGCTCGGCCCGGTCGACGAGTGGCCCCGACACTCCGGCCTTGCGCAGCCCGGCCGCCACGGCCCAGGTCTGCTGGCGCAGCGGCGACTGACTGTTGGCGCCGACGAGCACGACGAACGCGATGTCCGCCGATCGGGAGGCCGCGATCGGGGCCACCCAGCCGCCCTCGCTGAACCCCCAGATGCCGACCTTCGCCGGGTCGACGCCCGGCTGGGAGCGCAGCGTGGCCACGGCGCCGAGCGCGTCGTCGGCGAGGGTCGAGTAGGACCGCCCCGTGAGCGAGTAGCCCTCGGAGCGCTTGTCGTAGACGAGCACCGAAAGGCCCCTGCGCGCGAACTCGACGGCCTCGGTCATCAGTTTGCCGCGCGGGGTGCCCGTGCCGGACCCGTGCACCAGGACGAGGCCCGGCCGGGCACCGGTCTTCGCCGCCGCCATGCCCGTGGCGGTCCTCGCGGCGTCCTCCTGCACGCCTCCCGCACCGCCCTCCGTGACGGGTGAGAGGACCGTGCCATGCAGAACGAGGCCGCCGCCACCGCGGAAACTCACCTCGGTCGCCGTGAGATCGGGCGGAACGGCCTCAGAAGCGGGTGCGTCGGCGGCGCTGGTCACGCCAGAGGTGGCCACAGCGGGGGGCGCGGGGGCGAAGGCAGACGAGGCGGCGGAGGCGGGCACAGCGGCGGAGGTGGGGGCGGACGCGGAGGTGGGGGCGGACGCGGAGGTGGGGGCGGACGCGGTGGCCGAGGCGGGCGAGGCGGTCGTCGCCGCCGTCGCCGGTCCCGTGAGCAGGCATGCGGCGATGGCCACAGCCGGGAGGATTCGTCTCATATTGCCGAAGGTACTATGCAGAGACTTCTCGGCAGAGGTTCATCTGCAGATATCATCCTGTGGTACTACGCTGCTCCTCATGAAGGATGACGACCGGTTGTTGCTCGACGACCCGGCCCGGCTCAAGGCTCTGGCCCATCCCATGCGCCGCCGGATGCTGCACCATCTCAGCGTGCACGGCGAGGCGACCTCGACCACGCTCGGCGAGCTGCTCGGCGCCAAGACCGGCACGACCAGCTACCACCTGCGCCAGCTGGAGAAATACGGCTTCATCGAGGAGATCCCCGAGCGCTCGACCGGCAGGGAGCGCTGGTGGCGCAAGGCCGGCCCGAGGGACCTGCGGTTGCCCACCCCCGACCAGCTCGCCCCCGAGGACCGTCCCGTGCTCGCGGAGTTCCACCGGCTCGGCATGGAGGAGGATCTCGAGCTGTTCAGGCGCTTCCCGGAGGCCTACCGGCGTGATCCCGACTGGGCCAAGGGGTCACGCGGGCTCGGCCGGATGACCAAGGCGGAGTTCCACGACTTCTACGAGGCGTACATCGAGCTGCTGATGAAGTACAGCCACCGGCCCGAGGACGCGCCGCCGGACGCGCGGCCCCTCTACGTGCGGATGTTCGCGCTGCCCGCCGACGAGGACTGACCGGCCTCCCCGTCGAGATCCGCCGCCCGGCCGAGGAACAGGGCGCGCTCGCGTTCGTTGCGGGTCAGCTCGGCGGCGCGGGCGAACTCCTCACGCGCCTCGCCGGGCCGTCCCAGCTTGGCCAGCAGATCCCCGCGTACGGCCGGCAGCTGCGGATAGTGCCGGAGCGCGCGCTCGGCGACCAGGCCGTCCACGATCTCCAGCCCGCGCGCCGGTCCGTAGGCCATGCCCACGGCGACCGCCCGGTTCAGCTCCACGACCGGCGACGGGGTGAGGTGGGCCAGCACCCGGTAGAGGGCGGCCATCCGCTCCCAGTCGGTGTCGTCGGCCGAGGCCGCGCGGGCGTGGCAGGCGGCGATCGCGGCCTGCAGGCCGTACGGGCCGATGGCGCCGAGCGCCTCCGCGCGGCCGAGCGCCTCCAGCCCGCGGCGGATGAGCAGCCGGTCCCACAGCCGCCGATCCTGGTCGAGCAGGAGGATCGCCTCGCCGCCGGGGCCGGTGCGGGCGCGGGTGCGGGACGCCTGGATCTCCATCAGCGCGACGAGCCCGTGCACCTCGGCCTCCCCCGGCATGAGCCCGGCCAGGATCCGGCCCGCGCGCAGCGCCTCCTCGCAGAGCGACAGGCGCATCCAGTCGTCGCCCGCGGTCGCCGAGTAGCCCTCGTTGAAGATCAGGTAGATGACCTCCAGCACCGAGGAGAGCCGGTCGGCCAGCTCGTCCGGCGGGGGCAGCTCGATCCGCACCCGCTTCTCGGCCAGGGTGCGCTTGGCTCGGGAGATCCGCTGCCCGAGGGTCGGCTCGGGGACGAGGAACGCCCGCGCGATCTCCTCCGTGGTCAGGCCGCCGAGCAGGCGCAGGGTCAGCGCGACCCGCGCCTCGGTGGGGAGCACCGGGTGGCAGGCCGTGAAGAACAGCCGCAGCACGTCGTCGCCGATCGGGTCGTCGAGGGCGTCGTCCACCTCGTCCACGGCCGACTCCTGACGGAGCTCCTGGTCGTGGCCGACCTCCTGCAGCTTCTGCTCATAGCGGGTACGGCGACGCAGCAGGTCGATCGCCCGGTGCTTGGCGGTGAGCATGAGCCACGCGCCCGGATTGTCGGGAACCCCCGACACCGGCCACTGCTCCAGGGCCGCGACCAGGGCGTCCTGCGCCAGCTCCTCGGCGATGCCGACGTCGCGCACCATCCGGGCGAGCCCGGCGATCACCCGTGCCGACTCGATTCGCCAGACCGCCTCGATCGCCCGCCGCGAATCCCCTGTCGTCATGGGCACAGATCCAACCATGTCCGACCATGACGGCGCCCCCGGCCGAGGTCCGAACGGACCGAGACCGGGGGCGCCGTCATGCGAGATCGGGCCGACGGGCCGCCGTGAGGGTCAGGCGGGGGCGGCGAAGTCCTCGGGGCCGAACACGCGGTGGATGTCGACCTCGCCCTCCCAGCCCGCCCAGTGGTCACGGTGCACCTTCATGAAGCGCGAGGCCCACTCGACCGCCTCCTCCTTGGACCCGAGCTGGTAGAGGGCGTAGCTGATCAGCTCCTTCGCCTCGGCGAACGGGCCGTCGGTGACGTTCAGCTTGCCTCCGGTGAGCTCCACCCTGGCTCCTTCGGAGCTCGGGGCCAGCCCGGCGTTGTCCAGCAGCACGCCGGCCTTGGTGGCCTCCTCGCCGAGCTTGGCGATGGCCTCCATCAGGTCGGCGGGCGGCGGGGTGGCGGGGGTGGAGGTGACGCGGACCATCATCACGTATCGCATGGCAGGTTCCTCTTTCTCTTCTGTGTGATTTTCTCTAACGAATCCGGACGGTTCAGCCGCGCCGGGGCGTGGCCCGCCGGTAGAGGTGCAGCGACAGGGCCGAGAGCCAGCCCCAGATGGCCACGACCCCCGCGACGAAGGTCAGGGTCGCCCAGGACGCCCCGCCACCGGTCGCGACGGCGGCGAAGGACAGCAGGAAGAACGCCCCGGTGACGCCGGAGTAGACGGCCCATCCCCTGCGCCCCTCGCCGGCGAACCGGCGGGCGACGATGAGGCAGGCCACGGTCAGGCAGACGAACCCGACCGCTCCGGCGACGAAGTGCAGCGTCCCGTGCAGTGACACGACACCCGGCCCCTCCGGTGTCCCGGCCGGGAAACCCATCGCGGGGTCCGCCCGGAAGATCCCCGACGCGATCAGGCCCACCCCGTAGACCCCGATCAGCCGGGGCACCCAGGTCGCTCCCGGCCCCGAGGTGAGGGTCCGGCCCAGCCCGACGGCGGCGGCGAGGGTGGCCGCGGCGACGACCAGGAAGTTGGTGACATGGATCCAGCCGAGGTCGCCGTTGGCGAGCAGGCTCCAGGCGTGGCGGGTGACGTCGAAGCCCTCCCTGGTCAGCGCCTGGACGAGCGACACCGCCACGTACACCGGCCCGGCGATGACCCCGTAGCCGAGCAGCGACCTGGTGACGCTCGTCTGGGGGTCGCAGGTCTCCGTCAGCTGCTGGCTCATGACCTTCTCCTTGTGAGTCCGGGGCTGTTCTCGGCCCTTTGACTACGCTTCGAACGGGATCGCGGCGCTTCGACAAATCGACCGAATCTTTTTCAAGATCTTTTTGTCTCGTTCTTGTCTCGGCGTCATCGCAGGTCAGCGAGGGGGCCGATCGCTCCGCCGGTCACCGCCCAGGCATTTCAGACCGGGAGATATCGTGACTGCTGTGTCTCGACCCCGCTCCCCCCTGCCCGCCGCCGACCTCGCCCGTACGGTCGTCTTCGCCGCCTTCATCGCGGTGCTGGGCATCTTCCCGGGCGTCTACGTCGGCGGCTCCGGTGTCCCCATCGTGCTGCAGAACGCCGGGCCGCTGCTCGCGGGCAGCATCCTCGGCGCCCGGCGGGGCACCGCCTCCGTCGTGCTGTTCCTGGGGCTGGTCGCCCTCGGCCTGCCGCTGCTGTCGGGCGGCCGGGGCGGCATCGCCCCGTTCGTCGGCCCGAGCGGCGGTTTCCTGCTGGGCTGGATCCTGTCGGCGTTCGTCGCCGGGCTGATCGTGTCGCGCTCGACCCGGCCCCGGCTGCCGTTGCTGCTGGCCGCCAACCTGGCCGGGCTGCTCGCCAGCTACCTGATCGGCATCCCCTGGCTCGGCTTCTACACCGGTGACCTGCCGGCCGCCGCGGTGCAGTCGATGATCTACGTGCCGGGTGACCTGGCCAAGGTGGTCGTCGTCTCGCTGATCGCCGCCGTCGTGCACCGCGCCCTGCCGAGCAGGCCGACGGGCAGGACGACGCCCACGTCATGACGCTCGCGACACCGCCGATCCTCGGCGACGGAGCCGTACCGGCCGGTCTGCTGGCGCGGGCGCACGGTGCCGCCCGGTGGCTGGCCGCGCGCGGCGTCGCGGAGGGGTCGCGGATCGCCGTGGACGCGCCCGGCGTGCCGGCCTGGCTACTCGGCGCCGACCTGCTCGGCGCGGCGACCCTGGTCGTCGAGCCGTCATGGACCCCCCGGGAGCGCGAGGCGGTGCTGGCCGACGCGAGCCCGCACCTCGTGGTCACCGGCGCCGCCCCGCCCGTGGCCGACGGCGTTCCGAGAGCCGATCGCGGCACCCGCGGCGCGGGTGGCGTCTCACCGGTCGGCGGCGACGCCACGATCTTCTACCTGCCGACGACCTCGGGCAGCAGCGCCCGGCCGAAGGTCCTCATGCGCACGCGCGGATCGTGGCTGCGCAGCTTCGAGGCGCTCGGCCGGCTGCCGGGGCCCGTGCTGATCCCGGGGCCGCTGAGCTCGTCGCTGTTCCTGTTCGGCACGCTGCACGCGCTGTGGTGCGGCCACGAGGTCCGGTCGCTGCCGCGCTGGGCGCCGGAGGCCGCGGCCGAGGCGGCGCGCGAGGCCGCCACCGTCCACCTGGTCCCGGCGATGCTGTCCGCGCTGCTCGACGTCCTCGACCGGCGGCCCGACCTGCGGGCCGGCTGCGCCCTGCGGACGGTCGTCTGCGGCGGCGCCCACCTCGACCCCGGCGCGCGGGCCCGCTTCTCGCGGCTGCTGCCGGGGGTCGAGCTGGTCGACTACTACGGCTCCGCCGAGCACTCGCTGATCGCGGTCCGGCGCGGCGAGGGCGGGCTGCGGCCGGTCTCCGGTGTGCGGCTCGACGTCCGCGACGGCGTCCTCTGGGTACGCTCGCCGCTCGCGTTCGACGGCTACCTCCGCGACGGCGTCCCGTGGCCGGTGACCGGCTGGTCCACCGTGGGCGACCGGGTGGAGCTCGACGACACCGGCGCCCTGGTGGTGCTGGGCAGGCTCGGGGCGACCCTGTCGAGCGGCGGCAAGCTGGTCTCCGCCGAGGAGGTCGAGGGCGTGCTGCGCGGCGTCCCGTACGTCACGGACGTGCTCGTCACCGGCACCCCGCACCCGACTCTCGGCTCCATCGTGACCGCCGTCGTCGAGGCGACCTCCGGCGGCCGGCCCACGCTGCGCGAGCTGCGGCACGCCGCGTCGGCCAACCTCGAACCCGGCAAGCGGCCCCGCCGGTGGCTGGTGACGACGGCGCTGCCGCGCACCGCGTCCGGGAAGCCCGCCCGTGCCACGGTCGCCGAGCAACTGCGCGACGGCACCCTCGCCGCGGAGCCGATCCGATGAACGCGACCACCGCGATCAGCCGAGCCGATCGGATGAACGAGACCACCCCGGTCAGCCGAACCGATCCGATGAACGCGACCACCGCGATCAGCCGAGCCGATCGGATGAACGAGACCACCCCGGTCAGCCGAACCGATCCGATGAACGCGACGACCGCGATCAGCCCAGCCGAGCCGACGAACATGACCAGCCCGGTCAGCCGAGCCGATGCGGTCAGCCCCTGCGACGAACAGGCCGGCGCGATGAGTGAGGTCCGCGATGCGTGAGGACCGGACACCGGTCGTCGTGGCGGCCCGGCGCACTCCGATCGGCAACGCGGGGGGCGCGCTGCGCGCGTTCGGCGCCGACGAGCTGGCCGCCCCCGTGCTGCGGGCCGTGCTCGACGACGCCGCCCTCGACACCGTCGACGACGTCGTCCTGGGCAACGTGTTCGGGCCCGGCGGCAACCCGGCCCGCGTCGCCGCCCTGCGCGCCGGGCTGGACGAGAGCGTGCCCGGGATGACCGTCGACCGGCAGTGCGCGAGCGGCCTGGCCGCGATCACCCTGGCCGCGGCGCTGATCCGGGCCGGCGAGGGCGAGGCGTACCTTGCCGGGGGCGTCGAGAGCGCCTCCACCGCGCCCTACCGCGCGTGGCGGCCGCACTCGCCCGGCGAGACGCCCCGGTGCTACACGCGGGCGCCGTTCGCTCCCGCCGAGATCGGTGACCCGGACATGGGCCCGGCCGCAGACCTGGTGGCGGCCGAGGCCGGGATCTCCCGGCAGCGGCAGGACGCCTTCGCCGCCCGGAGCCATGCCAGGGCGGTCGAGGCCCAGCGGTCCGGCCGCTTCGCCGCCGAGCTGGTCCCGATCGGCACCGCCGACCGCGACGAGCGGCCGCGCCCCGGTTTCACGGCCGAGCGGCTGGCCCGCTTCCGGCCCGCTTTCACGCCCGGCGGCACCGCAACGGCGGCCAACTCGTGCGGCATCAGCGACGGCGCCGCCGCCGTGTTGCTGGTCAGCGAGACGGTCCGCCGCCGGCTGGGCCTGCCCGGCCTGCGGCTCGTCGCCTCGGCGACCAGGGCCGTCGATCCCAACCGGCTCGGGCTGGGCGCGGTGCCGGCGATGAAGGCCGTGCTCGACCGGGTTCCTGACGTCGTCGAGTTCAACGAGGCGTTCGCCGGCCAGACGCTGGCCTGTCTCGACGGCGCCGGGATCGACGAGCAGCTGGCCGGTCCCGACGGCGGCGCGATCGCCCTGGGCCATCCCTGGGGAGCCTCGGGCGCCGTGCTCGTGGTGCGGCTGTTCGCGACACTGGTACGAACCGGCCGCGCCGGCTCCGGCCTGGCCGCCCTCTCGGCGGGCGGGGGCGTGGGCGTGGCGACGATGTGGGAGGCAGCGCGGTGATCGAGTTCGAGGGCGTCGGGCACCACTACGGCGACCGGGTGGTGCTCTCCGGCGTCGACCTGCGCCTGCCGGAGCGGCGGGTGGCGTTCGTCGGGGCCAACGGCTCCGGCAAGTCCACCCTGGCCCGCATGATCAACGGCCTGGTGCAGCCCGCCACCGGCCGGGTGCTGGTCGACGGGCTCGATCCGAGCCGCGACGGCCGGGAGGTCCGCCGGCGTGTCGGGTTCGTCTTCACCAACCCCGACAGCCAGATCGTGATGCCGACGGCCGGCGAGGACGTCGCGTTCTCGCTGCGGCGCAGCGGGCTGCCGGCCAAGGAGCGCGCCGAGCGCGCGGCCGAGGTGCTCGCGCAGCACGGCCTGGCCGGCTACGCCGACCACCCCGCCCACCAGCTCTCCGGCGGCCAGAAGCAGTTGCTCGCCCTGTGCGCGATGCTGGTGCTGGAGCCCGCCGTGCTGGTGTGCGACGAGCCGACGACGCTGCTCGACCTGCGCAACAAGCGCCGGTTCGTGGACCTGCTGGCCGGGCTGGAGCAGCAGGTGGTGCTGGTCACCCACGATCTCGACCTGCTCGGCGGCTTCGACCGGGTGATCGTGCTCGACGCGGGACAGGTCGTGGCCGACGACACGCCCGAACCTGCGCTGCGTCACTACCGCAAGCTCGTCACGTGAACGTCGGCGGCTGGTACGAACCCGGCTCGACCCCGCTGCACCGGACACCGGCGGGCTGGAAGTTCCTCGTCCTGTTCGTGCTGGCCGGGGCGGTGTTCCTGGTGGGTTCGCCGGTGTGGCTGGCCGCGATCTGCGCGGCCGTCGCCCTCGGCTACGCGGTGGCCCGGGTCTCGCCGCGACGCTGCCTCCAGGTGCTCCGCATGCTCGCGATCCTGGTGGTGTTCGTGCTCGCCCTGCAGTGGTGGCTGCTCGGGCCCGTTCCCGCGATCGTGATGTGCCTGCGGATCGTGGCCGCGCTGGCCGCCGCCAACCTGTTCACGATCACCACTCGGGTCGAGGACGTGGTCTCGGCGGTGGAGCGCGGCCTGCGTCCGCTGAGCAGGTTCGGGGTGCGTCCCGACCGGCTCGGCCTGCTCGTCGGGCTCACCCTCCAGTCGGTGGCGGCCCTGTCCACCATCGCGGCCGAGGTCCGTGAGGCCGCCAAGGCGCGGGGCGCGGAGCGGTCGGTCATCGCGTTCACCGTGCCGTTCCTGGTGCGTACCCTGCGCCATGCCGACGAGCTGGGCGAGGCGCTCGCCGCGCGCGGCGAAGGCGACGGCTGACGGCAGCTCGGGGGGCGGCCGGACAGCCCGAGCTCGCGGTTCGAGGGGACGGCCGGACAGCCCGAGGTCGCGGTTCGAGGGGACGGCCGGACAGCCCGAGGTCGCGGTTCGAGGGGACGGCCGCCCGGCACGGTTCAGCCGTTGGCGGCGTCGTACATCCGGCTGGCGAGATTGCAGATCAGCAGCGTGTCGAGGCTGTCGAGGTCGGCGTCGAGCAGCTTGCCGATCTGCGCGAGCCGGTATCTCAGCGTGTTGCGGTGCAGGTGGAGAGCCTTGGCCGTCAGGTGTTGCCGGGCGTCGAGCCGCAGGTAGGTCCGCAGGGTGTGGAGCAGCTCGCCGCCGGTCCTGGCGTCGTGGTCGATCAGCGGCTGCAGGACCTCGCGGGCGGCGTGCTGCCCGCCCCGGCCGGCGGCCGCCGCCACGATCGAGGCCAGGTCGAAGGCGCGGGCGCGCACCGGCGTCGCCTGCTCCGGTGTGATCATGGCCCGCGCGGAGGCGAGGACCATGCGGATCTCCTCGGCGTCGCGGGCCGGCCCGGCCACGACGATCCGCCGGCTGGGCATCTCCCGGCGCAGGACCTCCAGGACCTGGCCCGTCGGGTCGCCGGCGCCGCCCTGGGCGAGCAGCACCAGCATGTCGCCGCTGCGCACCGAGCGTACGACGGGCAGCACCTGCTCCACGGCCAGCCGCAGCCGCAGCGAGTAGCCGGCGGAGAAGGCGGGGTTGGGGTGGGCCACGAGCACCACGGTGGGGGCGTCGCTGTCGAAGCCCGCGACGCGCAGCGCCCTGACCAGGGTCGCCGTGGGCGTGGTCCAGTCGGTCAGGCCGGACAGCACCGCGGCCATCCGCGTGGCGCTCGACGACTCCTCCTGGAGCCTGCGCGTCAGGTCGATGGCGATCAACGTGGCCGCGGAGTGCATGGCCATCCGCACGGTCTCGACGGTCATCTCGGACCGGCCGACCAGGATGTGGTCGTGCGCCCCGGCCTGGTCGAGAGGCACGGCGAAGTAGCCGGTCGTGCCGTTGGTCGCCAGCCCCTCCAGCACCAGGTCGGTGCGCAGCTCGTGGTGCATCGGCCAGCTCGACATCACGTTTCCGTCGATGTCGATGATGGCCGCCTCGCCGTCGATCTCCTCGGCGATCTTTCTGAGCAGGGCGGCGAGGGGCGCGCCGGTGGAGACGAGCTTGGCCAGGTCGGCGGCCAGGTTGGAGGCCCGGCCCAGGTCCTTGAACCGGTCGGCGATGATGGCGTCGGCGACGAACTCGCTGATCCGTACGAAGGGCACGCTGTAGGGGACGGCGAGCAGCGGCAGGTCCGCCGCGGTGGCGCACTCGACCAGCGCGCGTGGAATGTCGTGGTGGGTCAGCCCGTGCCCGAGGCCGACCGCCGGGACCCGGGCCGCCTTGAGCCGCTGGATGAAGGCCTGCCACGCGTCGTGGTCGTCCGCGTCGATGAAGGCGCCGGTGGTCAGCAGCAGCTCGCCGCCGCGCAGGAACGGCGTGGGGTCGACCAGCTCGGTCGACGCGACCCACCGTACAGGGCGTTGCAGCAGCTCGGGACTGCTGGGTGTGACGAGGGTCAGCTCGAGCACGGACTCGGCGAGGAGCTGGCTGAGCGTTAGGGCCATGAACGTGCCGACCTTTCGGGCTGACCGAATCTCTGTGCACTTGCACGATACAAGCTCGCCAGCCTTGGCCCTCACGCCCGTAGACGCTGAAACCGACCGCCATGTTGACTGCAAACACCCATCTACCTGCGAAGTTCCCGGCGTGGAACGAAACACAGGGAGCATTCGTGCACTTCCGTTATCCCGCCGTTCTGGCGACCTCCGCCGCCGCGCTCCTGGCGTTGACCGCCTGCGGCTCGGCCTCCACCACCGAGTCCGGAGGCGACACCCCCGCGAGCGCCGCCGCCGGCAAGAGCTGGGCCCCGGCCAAGGTCGACATCTGGGCCGACCTGGCCATGGACAGCGAGCGCAGCAAGGGCGAGTACACCCCGCTGGACAAGGCCGAGAAGCCCTGGAACATCTGCGTGTCGGTCCCCCACATGAAGGACGCCTACTGGCTCGGCCTCAACTACGGCGTGGCCGAGCAGGCGCGCGAGTCCGGCGTCAACATGACGATGGTCGAGGCGGGCGGCTACGAGAACCTGGACAAGCAGACCCAGCAGATCGAGGACTGCGCCCAGAGCGCGGACGCCCTGGTCATCGGCGCCATCTCCTACGACGGGCTGAACAAGACGGTGGACCGCCTGGCGGCCGCCGGCAAGCCGGTGATCGACGTCGTCAACGGCATGTCCAGTGACAAGGTCACCGCCAAGTCGCTCGTCTCGTTCAACGACCTGGCCGACATCACCGCGAAGTGGCTGATCGAGGACTCCAAGGGCGAGGCCGTCAAGGTCGCCTGGTTCCCCGGGCCGAGCGGCGCGGGCTGGGCCGAGGCCGGCGAGGAGGGCTTCAAGGCCGCCCTCAAGGACAGCAAGGTGGAGGTCGTCGACACCAAGTGGGGCGACACCGGTAAGGATGCACAGAGCCGGCTGATCGAGGATGTGCTCGCCGCACACCCGGACATCGACTACATCATCGGGACCGCCGTGACCGCCGAGGCCGCCGGGCCGATCCTGCGCGACCGCAGCCTCAGCGACAAGATCCGCGTCGCGGGCTACTACTTCACCCCTGGCACCTACACCGGCATCCAGCGCGGCACCGTACAGGCCGCTCCGAGCGACAGCACGGCGCTGCAGGGCCGGATCGCCATCGACCAGGCCATCCGGGCGCTGGAGAAGAAGGAGTTCATGAAGCACGTCGGCCCCGAGCTGGTCATGGTGACCAAGGACACGCTCGGCGACTTCGACGTGGCGACCACGCTGGCCCCCGACGGCTGGTCCCCCACGTTCACCGTCAAGGCCGGCAGCTGACCCGACCCCACCTGACGCCCGTCCATGACCAGAAAGTTGTCTCATGACCGATCCTGACCACAAGGTCGTGCTCCGGGTCCGCGGGCTCACGAAGAAGTACCCCGGCGTGACCGCGCTGGACGGGGTGGACTTCGAGCTTCGCAAGGGCGAGGTGCACGTGCTCTTCGGAGAGAACGGCGCCGGCAAGTCCACCCTCATCTCGATCATCTCGGGTGCCCAGCACCCGGATGGCGGGACGATCGAGGTCAACGGGCGTCCCGTTCACCTCGCGGGCGTCGCGGCCGCCCGCGGGCTGGGCATCAGCGCGGTCTTCCAGGAGTTCTCGCTGATGCCCACGATGACCGTGGCCGAGAACCTGGTCATGGGCGCCGAGCCCGGCCGCTTCGGCCTCATCAACCGGCGCCGGGTCCGCAGGCTGGCCCAGGAGCGCCTGGACGAGTTCGACTTCCACATCTCGCCGGACCGGCTGGTGGAGACGCTGAGCCGGGCCGAGCAGCAGATGGTCGAGATCGCCAAGGCGTTCCGGCCCGAACTCAGCGTCCTCATCCTCGACGAGCCGACCGCGTCGCTGACCGAGGAGGAGTCGGAGCGGCTCTTCAGCCTCGTGGAGGAGGCGCGCGGCCGGGGCATCGGCATCGTCTACATCACCCATCGGATGGCGGAGATCCGGCGTCTCGCGAACCGGGTGACCGTGCTGCGGGACGGCAAGCTGATCACCACCGTCCCGGGCGGCACGCCCGACGACGAGCTGATCAATTTGATGACCGGCCGCGTGGTGGAGGACCTCTACCCGGAGCTGCCCGAGCCGGGCACCCGGGTCGTCCTGGCCGCCCGTGACCTGTCCACCTTCGACGGCGCCGTACGGAACGCGACCTTCGAGCTGCGCGCCGGGGAGATCGTGGGGTTCGCCGGGCTCATGGGCTCGGGCAAGTCCACCGCGGCCCGCGCCTGCTTCGGCCTGGAACGGGTCGACTCCGGCACGCTGACCATCGACGGCGCCGATCTCACCAGGGCCCGACCGGCCCGGGTGATGAAGGCCGGCGTCGTCTACCTGCCCAGCGACCGCAAGACCGAGGGGCTGTTGCTGAACCGGCCGCTGCGCGAGACGGTCACGCTGCCCTGGCTGCACCGGGGCTCGATCTCCAGCGGCCCGGTGCTGCGTCCCGGCCGGGAAAGCGCCGTGGCCGGCGACATGCTGCGCCGGATGAAGCTGAGCCCACCCGACCCCGAGCGGACGGCCGACAGCTACTCCGGCGGCAACCAGCAGAAGGGCCTGCTCGGGCGGGCGCTGCTCGGAGACTGCAGCACGTACCTGCTGGACGAGCCGACGGTCGGGGTGGACGTCGGGGCCCGGGTGACGATCTACGACCAGATCGTGGAGCTGGCCCGGCAGGGCAACGCCGTGCTGGTCATCTCCTCCGAGCTGCCGGAGATCCTGCACCTGTGCCATCGCGTGTACGTCTTCGCGCACGGGACGATCACCGCCGAGCTCCGGCAGGACGACATCAACGAACAGACGATCCTGCGTCACATGATGCATTGGGACGAACCGGCGAAGGAGATCGCATGACCCTCCAGAGTGAGGTCGAAGTCACCGCGCGGCCTCGGGGATCTGTGATCTCGTACGCCGCCCGGATCTTCGTCAGGATCGGCGTGCTGCCGATCCTGGTGGTCATCGCGTTGATCACCTTCTCGTTGATGTCGGACAACTTCCTGACCGTGGACAACATCCACTCGGCGCTCAGGCAGAACTCGTACATCATCATCGCCACCCTCGGCCAGTTCGTGGTGCTGCTGGCCGGTGGCTTCGACCTGTCGATCGGCGCCATCACCGCGCTGGTCTCGGTGTCCACGGCGATGGCCATGTCGTCCCAGACGGGCTCACCGCTGAGCGCCGTGGTGATCGGGATCGTGGTGGGCGTGCTCGTGGGCATGGCCTGTGGGCTCCTCAACGGCCTGGGCGTGGCCAGCCTGAACATCAATCCCTTCATCATGACGCTGGCGACCGCCTCGGTGTTCTCGGGCCTCGCGCTGATGCTCACCTCGGGCGTGCCGGTCTCCGGGCTGCCCATGGAGTTCAGCGACTGGCTGGGCTACGGCAGCGTCTTCGGGATAGGCATCTCCATCTGGCTGGCGCTGCTGGCCGCGGTGGTGCTCTGGGTGCTGCTCACCCTGACGCGGCCCGGACGCCACATCTACTCGGTCGGGTCCAGCCCGCGCGCGGCCCGGCTGTCGGGAGTCAACGAGTTCCGCACCCTGATCCTGGCGTACGTGACGGCCGGCGCGCTGGCGGCCGTCGGTGCCGTGCTGCTCACGGCCCGCCTCGAGACCGGCGAGGCGAACATCGGCGCGTCGCTGCCGCTGCAGACGATCGCCGCGGCCGTCATCGGAGGCGTGAGCCTGCGCGGCGGCGCGGGCCGCGTGCTCGACGCGGTCCTGGGCGCGGTGTTCATTGGGATCGTCGCCAACGGCATGAACCTGGCGCAGATCAACTCCTACTACCAAATGATCGTCACCGGCGTCGTGCTGGCTCTGGCCGTCGTCGCTGACCGGCTCCGCACGCGGCTCGCCTCCGCGGTGTACGCCGGAAAGGTGTGAACATGAAGGTCACTCTCAACTCCGACATGGGTGAGTCCTACGGGATCCACTCCTTCGGCAACGACGACGCGCTGCTCGACCTCGTCGACACCGCGAACGTCGCGTGCGGGTTCCACGCGGGTGATCCGAGCGGCATCCGCGAGACCGTCACCAAGGCCGCCGCCGCCGGTGTCTCCGTCGGCGCGCACCCGGGCCTGCCCGATCCGGTCGGCTTCGGCCGCCGCGAGATGAAGCTGTACCCCGACGAGGTGCGCGACATCGTTCTCTACCAGGTCGGCGCGCTCAAGGGCTTCCTCGACGCGGCGGGCGTCGCGCTCGACCACATCAAGCCGCACGGCTCGCTGTACGGGATGGTCGCCCGCGACGAGGCGCTGATGGACGCCGTCTGCGACGTCGCCGTGATGTACGGGGTGCCGGTCTTCGGCATGGCGGGCACCGCGCACGAGCGGGTCAGCGCCGCCCGCGGGGTGCCGTTCCTCGCCGAGTTCTACGTCGACCTCGAGTACTCGGCCGACGGCGGACTGATCATCGCCAGGCGCCCGCATGCCACGCCGGTGGAGCGGGCAGTGGAGCGGATGACGGTCGCCCTCGATGAAGGGGTCGCCATCGCCGCCACGGGCGAACGCATCCCGATGAGGTTCGACACGGTCTGCGTCCATTCGGACACGCCCAACGCTGTGGCAGTGGCCACCGCCATCAGGGCCGTCATCGATTCGCAGGATTCGACTTCTGGAAAGGTCTCGCATGTCTGAGCACGTTGTGCAGTCTCCGCTGCCCGGAGTCTTCTACACCCGCCCCGCTCCCGACAAGGAGCCGTTCGTCGAGGTGGGCTCCGTGGTGAGCGCCGACACCACCGTCGGACTGGTCGAGGTCATGAAGCAGTTCGCCGAGGTCAAGGCCGGTGCGAGCGGCACGGTGACGCGGATCCACGCCGAGAACGAGAGCATCATCGGCCCCGGCGACGGCATCCTCACCATCGAGAAGGGTTGATCTTGGTGCGCAAGTTGCTGGTCGCCAACCGTGGGGAGATCGCGGTACGGATCATCCGTGCGGCCCGGGAGCTCGGGATCAGCACGGTGGCCGTCTACAGCGAGGCCGACCAGGAGGCGCTGCACGTCCGGATGGCCGACGAGCGGGTGCTCATCGGCCCGCCGGCGGCCTCCCGCAGCTATCTCGACATGGACGCGATCGTCACGGCGGCCGTCGACCTGGGCGCCGACGCGGTGCACCCCGGCTACGGGTTCCTGTCGGAGCGGGCCGAGTTCGCGCAGAAGGTCGCCGACGCGAGGGTCACCTTCGTCGGGCCGTCGGCCAGGACGATCCGGCTGATGGGCGACAAGGCGCGGGCGCGGTCCGCCGCCGACGAGGCCGGCGTGCCGACCGTCCCGGGTTCGGCCGGGCCGGTCGACGGCCTGCCGGAGGCCCTCGCGGCGGCTGAGCGGGCGGGCTACCCGGTGGCGATCAAGGCCGCCGCCGGGGGCGGTGGCCGCGGCATCCGGGTCGTGGCCGACGCGGCCGAGCTCGCCGAGGCGCTGCCGGTCGCCCAGGCCGAGGCCCAGGCGGCGTTCGGCAGCGGGCTCGTCTACATCGAGCGGTTCGTCGAGCACGCCAGGCACATCGAGGTGCAGGTGTTCGGCGACGGCGAGAACTTCGTCCACCTCGGCGAGCGCGAATGCTCGATGCAGCGGCGCCGCCAGAAGGTGCTGGAGGAGGCGGGCGCGCCCGGCCTGCCGGAGAACGTGCGCAACGCCATGACCGACGCGGCCGTCGCGCTCGCCAAGGTGGCGGCCTACACCGGCGCCGGCACGGTCGAGTTCCTCTACGACCCGGCGACCGAGGAGTTCTACTTCATCGAGATGAACACCCGCATCCAGGTGGAGCATCCGGTGACGGAGATGGTGACCGGCCGCGACCTGGTCCGCGAGCAGCTGACCGTGGCCTCCGGGGCGCCCCTGTCGTTCGCCCAGTCCGACGTCGAGTTCCGCGGCCACGCCATCGAGGTGCGGCTCAACGCCGAGAACCCGGAGTTCTCCTTCATGCCGAGCCCCGGCGTGCTCTCGGCGATGCGGATGCCGGGCGGCCCGTTCGTCCGCATCGACTCGGGCTTCGAACCCGGCGGCGAGGTGAGCCCGTTCTACGACTCCCTGCTCGCCAAGATCGTGGTCTGGTCCGACACCCGCGCGTCCGCGATCGCCCGCATGGCGCGCACCCTGGACGAGGTCGAGGTGGAAGGTGTCGTCACCACCGCGGGCTTCATGCGCAGCGTGATCGACATCGAGGAATTCCGCGAAGGCCGCTACCACACCACCTTCCTCGAAGGGTGGATGGCCGGCCGTAACAAGAGTGGCGGGAACGCATGACACAGAACATCGCGCGCAGAACAGGCCAGAGCCGCTACTCCTGGGGCGGCGACGAGCATCTCGTCGTCCAGTTCGCCGAGGCCATGAGCCTTGAGGTCAACTTCACCGCCATGGCCGTGTCGAAGATCCTCAGCGAGGACCGCATCCCGGGCATCGTGGACATCTGCCCGGCCAACGCCTCCCTGCTGATCAGGTTCGACCCCGACGTCGTGCCACCGGCCGAGCTGGAGGCGACGGTGCGGGCGGCCGAGGAGAAGGTCGCCGGCTCCCCCTCCCGCAGCGTGGAGACCCGCATCTTCGAGGTCCCCGTCTGGTACGACGACCCGTTCACCAACGAGACGGGCGCCCGCTTCCGCGACCGGCACCAGCGGCCCGAGGGCAACGATCTGGAGTTCGCGGCCGTCGAGAACGACCTCGACTCGGTGCAGGCGTTCATCGACGCCCACTCCGGCTCGCCGTGGATCACGTCGATGGTCGGCTTCGTGGCCGGGCTGCCGTTCCTGTTCCAGATGGTCCCGCAGGAGCGGCAGCTGGAGCTGCCCAAGTATCTGCGGCCGCGCACCGACACCCCGGCGCTGACCGTGGGCCACGGCGGCTGCTTCGCCTGCATCTACTCGGTCCGCGGGGCCGGCGGCTACCAGATGTTCGGCGTCACCCCGGTGCCGATCTTCGACCCGGAGCAGCGGCTCGCCGACTTCAGCGAATTCATGATCTTCTTCCGGCCCGGTGACATCGTCAAGTTCCGCGCCGTCGACCAGGCTGAGTACGAGGCCATCCGGGCCGAGGTCGAGGCGGGCACCTACCGCTATCGGCAGCGCCCGGTGACCTTCGACCTCGATCGCTTCCTGGCCGACCCCGACGGCTACAACACCGAACTTCTGGAGGCGCTCTATGCCAGTTGAGATCCTCGAACCGGGGCTGGCCTCCAGCATCCAGGACCGCGGCCGTCCCGGCTACTACAACGTGGGCATCCCGCCGTCCGGCGCGGCCGACCTGCGCGCCGCCGCCGCGGCCAACCTGCTCGTGGGCAACCCGCTCGACGCGGCGGTCATCGAGTCGCCGTACATGGGTCCGGTGCTGCGCTTCGACGAGCCGACGGTGGTGGCCGTCACCGGCGCCGACATGCCGGTGATGCTCAACGGCGAGCCCGCGCCGCAGTGGGAGTCCTTCGCCGTCGCGGCCGGAGACCAGCTGACCTTCGGCTTCCTGCGGGCGGGGGCGCGCATCTACATCGCCGTCGCCGGCGGGTTCGACGTGCCCGTGGTGCTGGGCAGCCGGTCGACGTACGCGCTCGGCGGGTTCGGCGGCTTCCAGGGCCGCAACCTCAAGAAGGGCGACGTCGTGCCGGTCGGCCGGCCCTCCGGCGGCGTGCCGGGCCAGGTCGTGCCCGAGACGCTCAGGCCCGTCTACAGCCGCGACGTCGAGCTGCGGGTGGTCCTCGGCCTGTACGACTACCGGCTGACCGACGCCGGGCGCAGCTGCCTGCTGGAATCGGAGTGGACGCTGACCCCGGTCGCCGACCGCACCGGCTTCCGCTACTCCGGTCCCGTCCTGGAGTGGGAGGAACGCGTCCAGCCGTTCGGCGCGGGGTCCGACCCGTCCAACATCGTGGACGCCGGTTACCCGGTCGGTTCGATCCAGGTGCCCGGCGGCGTCGAGCCGATCATCCTGCACCGCGACGCGGTCTCCGGCGGCGGCTACGCCATGGTGGCCAGCGTGATCAGCGCCGACCTCAACCTGGTGGCGCAGTGCTCCCCCGGCACCCGTACCCGGTTCGTCGCCGTGACCCTCGACGAGGCGTTGCGGGCCCGCGCCGACTCGGCCGACCGGGAGCTGAAGCTGCGCCAGGCCCTCGGCGCAGCCACCTGACCCGGCCCCGCCGTTCCGCCGAGGGACGGCGGGGGCCGTCGGCCACCAGACAAGGAGGTTCTCGATGACGGTTCCGACCGCGCCCAGCCTGTACCAGCCGACCTCGCTGGACGACGCCGTCGAACGACTGGCGGTGGCCGGCCCCGACGCCGCTCCCATCGCGGGCGCCACCTGGATCATGAGAAGTCCTTCACGTGGCGAGCCGTTCCACCGCGAGTACGTCTCGCTGGCCCGGATCGAGGAGCTACGGCGGATCGACGACGACGGCGCCACCCTCACGATCGGCGCCGCCGTCACCCACGCGCGGCTCGCCCAGGCGCTGGCCGGCCACCCGGCGCTGGAGGCGCTCCGGCAGGCCGCGGCGACTTCGGCCAACCCGTCCGTCAGGCGTCAGGCCACGGTCGGCGGCAACCTCTGCGCCCGCGACTTCGCGGCGGCCGACCTGGCGCCCGCGCTGCTCAGCCTGTCGGCCAGGGTGGTGCTGGCGGGCCCGGCGGGCATCACGACCACGCCGCTCAGCGGGTTCCTGGCCGGCCGTGACAACCTGCCGCCCGGGACCGTGCTGGCCCACGTGTCGGTGCCGCTCGCGCCGGTCGTCTCCGCGCACGCCCGCCTCACGCTGCGGCGCGCGGGCGACTACCCGGTCGCCATCGTCAGCGTCGCGGCGACGCTCGACGACGCGGGCGTGGTCGAGTCGGCCACCGTCGCCGTGGGCTCGGTCGAGCCCGTGGCCCGGCTGTGGCCCGAGCTGGCGGCCGCGATGACCGGCCGGCCGCTCGACGCGGACGAAGCGGTCCGTACGGCCCGCGAGCTCGCCGGAGCCTTCACCCCGCGCACCTCGGTGGAGGCGGACGGCTGGTACCGACTGCAGGTGCTGCCGACGGTCGTCGGCCGTGCCGTACGAGCGCTGGAGTCGCACGGAAGGGACAGGACGTGACCGAGTTGTTCGTCAACGGAGAGCCGCGCCGGGTGCACGCCGACCCGATGACCCCGCTGTCCGGCGTGCTCCGCGAGGAGCTGCATCTGCGCGGCACGAAGGCGGCGTGCGGCGAGGGGTTCTGCGGATCCTGCACGGTGTTCGTCGACGACGACGCGGTGGCCTCCTGCCTGGTGCCGGTGGGCCTGGCGGAGGGCAGGTCGGTCCGCACCGTCGAGTCCCTCGCCGACCCGGCCGGCGCGCTGTCCCCGCTGCAGCAGGCGATGAAGGACAACGACGCGGTGCAGTGCGGCATGTGCTTCCCCGGGATGCTGATGTCGCTGACCGCGCTGCTGGAGACCAACCCGAGCCCCGAGCGGCGTGACGTCCACGAGGCCCTGGTCGGCAACATCTGCCGGTGCACCGGATACGAGCGCATCGTGGACGCCGCTCTCACTGCGGCCCGAGCCGCCGGCGCGGCAGTGGAGGAGGACGCGTCATGAGCGACGTCATCGGAGCGGACCTGCCCCGCCGCGACGCCGAGGACAAACTGCGCGGCCGGACGGTGTTCACGGTCGACGCGGCCGAAGGCGGGCTGCTGCACGCGGCGTTGTGCCGCTCGGAGGTCCCGGCGGGCCGCATCGTGTCGATCGACCTGGAGCCCGCCCGCCGCATGCCCGGGGTGCGGGCCGTGGTGTCGGCGGCCGACGCCCCCGGCCGCTACGGCATCACCATCGCCGACCACCCGCTGTTCGCCGTCGACCAGATCCGCTACCTGGGCGAGCCCGTCGCGGCGGTCGCGGCGGAGACCCTCGACCAGGCCCGCGCGGCGGCCTCGGCGATCGTGGTCGAGGTCGAGGAGTACACCCCTCTGGTCACCATGGCGCAGGCCCTGGCCGACGACGCCCGCGACCTCCATCCGGGCTGGGAAGACTACGACGTGCTCGTCGAGGGCGGCCGGCGGGGCCGCAACATCGGCTGGGAGGCCACCGTGGTGCGCGGCGACACCGACGCCGCCTTCGCCCGCGACGACGTGCGGATCGTCGAGACGGAGTTCGTGGCCGGCCGGCAGAACCAGGCCCCGCTCGAACCCCGGGCGTGCGTGGCCGGCTACGAGAACGGCCGGTTCGTCATCCAGACGTCCACCCAGGTGCCCTGGTCGGTCCGCAACTCCACCGCCCGCCTCCTCGGGGTGCGCGAGGCCGACGTCCGCGTGGTGGTCCCGCCGGTGGGCGGCGGGTTCGGCATGAAGTTCGAGGTGAGCCTCGAACCGTTCGCCGCGCTGCTCGCCCGGGCCGCGGGGCGGCCGGTCAAGCTGGTCAACAGCCGTCAGGAGGAGATGCAGACGGCCCTGTGCCGGGAGAACGCGGAGATCCGGATCCGGTCGGCCGTCACCGAGTCGGGCGAGATCGTCGCCCGGGAGGCCGTCGTCCTGATGGACTGCGGCGCCTACGGCGGCGAGCAGCCGTTCCTGACCAGCATGACCGCCCACACGCTCGGCGGAAACTACCGGCTCGGCGCGGTGCGCCTGGTGAGCCGGGCCGTCTACACCAACACGCCCCCCAACGGCGCCTTCCGCGCCTGCAACGGCACCTACTGCACCGCCGCCCTCGAACGGCACACGGACGAGATCTGCGCCGCCATCGGCATGGACCGGGTGGAGTTCAGGCGGCGCAACGTGCTCGGCGACGGCGACCTCGGATCCACCGGGCAGGTCTTCGAGGGCGACGTGCTGGCCCCGATGATCGACCGGATGGTCGCGCTGCGCGACTCCGCCGCCCCGGTGGAACGGGCCGACGACGGCCGCCTCTACGGGACGGCGACCACCGTCGGCACCTGGTTCATCTTCGTCGGCCCCTCCGCCGCCACCGTCAACCTCAACCCCGACGGCACGGCGACCCTGGTCACCGCCGGCGTCGAGATCGGCTCCGGATCGACCATGCAGGCGATCCCGCAGCTCGTCGCCGATTCGCTGGGCCTGCGACCGGAGGACGTCACGGTCCGGGCCGCCGACACCGACGCGGCCGGGTACGACGGCGGCGTCGGCGGCGGCCGGACGACCGTCTCCCTGGGCGCGGCCGGCGTCGCGGCCTGCGACGAGGTGCGCCGGAAGGTCTTCGACCTCGCCGCCGAGATGCTGGAAGCGTCACCCGATGACCTGGTCCTCACCGACGGCCACGTGGCCGTCAACGGAGTGCCGTCGGCACGGATCACCCTGCGCGAGGTGGCCGAGCGGGCGCAGCAGGTGTCCGGGCCGATCTCCGGCTCCGGCTCGTTCACCGGCATCGGGGTGCAACCGATGTCCGGCTGCGCGGCCGGGCACATGATCGGCGCGCTGGACCTGCCCGTCTTCGCCGTGCACGAGTGCGACGTGGCCGTCGACCCGGACACCGGCCACGTGGAGGTGCTGGCCTACCGCGTCGTCCAGGACGTGGGCCGGGCCATCAACCCGAGGGCCGTCCGCGGCCAGGTGCAGGGCGGCGTCGTCCAGGGCCTGGGCTACGCGCTGCACGAGGAGATCACCATCGACGCGCGGGGGAAGGTGCGCCAGACCGGGTTCGAGACCTACCGCATGCCGCTGTCCGGTGACGTCGTACCCGTCCAGCTCGACATGTACGAGGGAGCTCCGTCGTTCGGCCCGCTCGGGGTCAAGGGCGCCGGCGAGGTGCCCATCCTCAACGTGGCCGCGGCGGTCTCCTGCGCGGTGGCCGACGCCATCGGGCGGCCGGTGTCACAGATCCCGCTGACCCCGCAGCGTGTCCTCGGCCTCGTCCTCGGCCGTGAGAGCGAGGGCGTGGAGCTGCGGCACATCGGGCCCGGCTGGCGTGACAACGTGATCGCGGACCCTGACGAGCTGATGGCCGCAGCAGGGGTGTGAGGTCCGCACCCCGGGATCCGCATCCCGGGGTGCGGATCCCGGGGTGCGGATCCCGGGGTGCGCCCCGGGGTATGCGCCCGGGGATGTTCACAACCCGAGGTCGCTCAGCCCCGGGTGGTCGTCCGGGCGGCGGCCCAGCGGCCAGTGATACCTGCGCTCCGACTCCCGGATCGGCAGGTCGTTGATGGAGGCGTACCTCAGCTTCATCAACCCCTCGCCGTCGAACTCCCAGTTCTCGTTGCCGTAGGAACGGAACCAGTTGCCGGAATCGTCGTGACACTCGTACGCGAAACGCACGGCGATCCGGTTCTCCTGGAACGCCCAGAGCTCCTTGACGAGCCGATACTCCAGCTCTCGCGCCCACTTGCGGGTGAGGAACGCGACGATCTCGTCGCGCCCGTTGACGAACTCCGCGCGATTCCGCCAGGCGGAGTCGATCGTGTAGGCCTGGGCCACCTTCTCGGGGTCGCGGGTGTTCCACGCGTCCTCCGCCAGTCGCACTTTCCGGGTGGCGGTCTCGAAGGTGAACGGCGGCAGCGGCGGTCTCGTCATGCGATCAGCTTATAGTCGCGGATTGTCCCGCCATCGTAGGCGAACAGGCGGTCTGTACCCCTTTGGCCGATCGTTGAGGCCACCGGAACTCCACCTTGATCACCAGCCCACCTGGCCAGGCCAAATCGACCCATGTGTTGACTCTTTGTGCGTTAAAGGGGCAACGCATGATTTGAAGGTGCTTGTCTGTTCTTGGCTGTGCGCGTGGTGCTAGCGTGTGCGCCTGTTCCCTTGCGCTCCGTCGCGAAGCGGCCACGCAACCGACCTGTCGCGCGAGGGGAGCAGGTTCGACGCGGCTCGGCCATGCCTCGCCGCCACGCCCCCAAGGACCGCCGATGCCAGCAGAAGCACCCCGCCGGACACAGCGAAGGCTTTCGCCGAGGGAGCTGGCGGTCATCGCCTTTCTCGGCACCTTGATCATCATGGCCTGTGTGTGGCTGTGGGCGGTGTCCTCCGTCACCGCCGAGGCCAAAGGCGTGATGGCGTTGGTCGGTGGCGTCTCGGCCGCGCTGCTCGCCGGCACCACCGCGGCCGTCGTCCACTACGCGGCCGCCGGGCGCCGCTCACGCGAGCAGGCCAGGTCGATCGCCGCGCGGCTGGCCCGGCTGGAGCGCGAGGTGCTGCAGCTGACCGAGGAGTCGCTGCCCGCGCTGGGACGTCAGGTGCGCGGAGGGGTCTCGGTCTCCGACGCCCTTACCCGCGTCGTCCAGCCTCAGGACGGCGCGTTGCCCAGCCTGCTCAAAGCCATCGGGCACGAGCTCGACGTGCTCGAACGCGAGCGCACCATGGCCCAGGCGTCCCGCTCGGCCATGGAGTCCGAGATCTCCCGGGTGACCGGTGAGACGCTGCCCGACCTGGTCAAGCGGATCCAGGCCGACCGGCTGTCGGCGACCGCCGCCCTGGCCGAGGTGCGCCAGCCGGTGCACACCCCGCTGCGCGAGCTGCTGGCCGAGACGGCACGCCGGCTCGACGAGGGCGAGCGCAGGGGCGCCGCGGTCATGGCGGCCTGCGCCGGCGCCGCGGCCCGCGTACAGGCCCAGGCCACCAGCCTGCTCGCCCGGCTGCGCGAGCTGGAGGAGCTGTACGGCGACCAGGAGGAGGTCTTCGCCGACCTGCTGGAGCTCGACCACCGCATCGCCCAGATGAGCCGGCTGGCGGACAACGTCGCCCTGCTGAGCGGCGGTCGCTCCGGCCGCCGGTGGACCCGGCCGATCGTGATGGAGAGCGTCCTGCGGGGCGCGATGGGCCGCGTCGGCGCCTACCGGCGCATCCGCCTGCACTCCACCAGCACCGTCGCCGTGGCCGGATACGCGGCCGAGGGCGTGATGCACGCGCTGGCCGAGCTGATGGACAACGCCGCCGCGTTCTCGGCGCACGGCTCCGAGGTTCACGTGTACGTGGACGAGGAGGACGCCGGTGTCGTGATCACCATCGAGGACAGCGGCCTCGGCATGCGCCCGCGCGAGCGGCACCACGCCACCAGGCTCGTGAGCGAGCCGCTCGACCTGCGGACGCTGTCCGGCACCCGGCTGGGCCTCGCGGTCGTCGGTCGCCTGGTCGACAAGTACGGTCTGACGGTCAGCTTCCGGCCGTCGGCCCGAGGCGGCACCGGAGTCGTCGTGCTGATCCCCCGCCTGCTGATCACCCAGCCCAGGCAGGACACCGCCCCACCCGCGATCGAGCCGGCCCGCCCCGCCGTGCCGGCCTCCGTGGCCGCCGTGGCCATCCCCGCCCAGGAAGGACCGGCCGAGGACGACGACGGCCTCCTGCCGAGGCGGCGACGGGGTCAGACACTGGCCGAGGCCACCAAGGGCCGACAGGCGCGGATCGCGGGGCCCGTACGGGAAGGGCGTGACTCGGCGGCGAGGTTCGCCGCCTTCCGCCAGGCGGGGGCGCGCGGGCGCGGCTCTTCCCCGGGCCCGGGCGACGACTGACGCCCACCCGCGGCTACCGGAACTTATCGATCACAGATAGGAGGCAGGGGCGGTCACGCCGGCGCCCGCGCCGGAGGGCGCCCCGTCGTTTCGATGAGCACTATCGACGCTTCGCGCAGTACCGATCGCAACCTTGACTGGCTGCTGGAGAACCTCAGAACCAAGACCCCGGGGATCAGGCACGTGCTGGTGCTGACCAGGGACGGCCTCAAGATGTGCTACACCACCGGCCTGGAGCGCGACGGCGCCGACCAGCTCGCCGCCCTGGCCGCCGGGATCCAGAGCCTGTCGCTGAGCGCCTCGGCCGAGTTCGGCGACAGCATCGGGGCGGGGCAGGCGATGGTCGAGTTCGCCGGAGGGCTGCTGCTCATCGTGCCGGCCGGGGCGGGCGCCCATCTGGCGGTGGTCGCCGAGGAGGACGGCGAGGTCGGGCTGATCGCGCACAACATGAACGAGCTGGTGGAGCAGATCGGCGTCTACCTCACGGCCGCGCCACGCCAGGCGGAGACCAGCGGCGAGCGCCCATGACGAGGCGGGCCATCGACCAGGAGGACCCGGACCGGCTCTACACGGTCACCGGCGGGCGCACCCGCGCCGACGAGACGGCCTTCGACTCCGTCTCCCTGGTCGTGAGCGAATGCCGCCCGACTCCCGGCATGCAGTCCGAGCACGTCAAGATCCTGCGGATGACCCGGCGGCCGACGGCGGTCGTGGAGATCTCCGCCGAGCTGCGGCTGCCCGTCAGCGTGGTGAAGATCCTGCTGCGCGACCTGCTCGACACCGGCCGCATCACCGTCCGCCATCCGTCGGCCGCCACGCAGGCCGGACAACCGGATCCCGAACTCCTGAAGCAGGTGCTCATTGCCCTCCACGACCTCTGACCAGCCTGCGGCCGGCGTGCGGGCGCCACTGCGCGAGACCGCCGTCGACGCCCTCAAGATCGTGATCGTCGGCGGGTTCGGCGTCGGCAAGACGACCATGGTCGGCTCGGTGAGCGAGATCCAGCCGCTGAGCACCGAGGAGGTCATGACCCAGGCCAGCGTGGGCATCGACGACGCGAGCCGGGTGCGTACCAAGGCCACGACCACGGTCGCCTTCGACTTCGGCCGGATCACGCTCAACTCCAGCATGGTGCTGTACCTGTTCGGCGCGCCCGGCCAGCAACGGTTCTGGTTCGTATGGGACCAGTTGTTCGCCGGCAGCCTCGGCGCGGTCGTCATGGTCGACACCCGCCGCCTGGAGGAGTCGTTCTACTCCATCGACCGGCTGGAGCACCACCGGATGCCGTTCGTGGTCGCCGTCAACCGCTTCGCCGACGGGCCCGCCCTGAGCTCGGTGCGCGACGCGCTGGCGTTGTCGCCCGAGGTCCCGATCGTCGACTGCGACGCGCGGGAGCGGTCCTCGTGCAAGACCGTGCTGATCACGCTCGTGGAACACCTCGCCCGCATGCACGACCTGTCGCCCGTCCGAGAGAGCACTCCGTGACCAAGCTCCCCGCCTCGCCCGCCGACTCCGCCGACTCCGCCGGGTCCTCCCCGCACAGCGGGGGCCTGTTGGACGGATACCCCGACCACACCGACGCGGCACGCCTGTACGAGCCGGAGACGTACGACGACCCCGGTCCCCTCTACGAGCAGCTGCGCCGCGCGTACGGGCCCGTCGTCCCCGTCCTTCTCGACGGCGACGTCCCGGCCTGGCTCGTGGTCGGCTACCGCGAGCTGCACCACGTCACCAGCCAGCCGCAGTTGTTCGGCCGCGACCCGAGGCGCTGGAACCTGCGCGAGATCGTGCCGCCGGACTGGCCGTTGCGCATGTACGTGAGCTGGTCGCCGACGATGGTGTTCACCGAGGGCGCGGAGCGGATGCGGCGCGGCGGCGCCCTCGGCGACGCGCTGGACGCGATAGACCGCACCGAGCTGACCCTCGTCTGCGAGAGGATCGCCGACCTGGTGATCGACGCCTTCGCGGGCGACGGCCGGGCCGACCTGATCTCCCAGTACGCCTACCGCATCCCGGCCCAGGTCGTCGCCCGGCTCTTCGGCATGTCCGAGAGCGAGGCGCCCGAAATGGCCGAGGAGATCAAGATCGTGATGGACGGCGGCGAGGACGCCCACGCGATGCTCGGGCCCATCGTCGGGCGCATGGCGCGGCTCATGGAGAGCAAGCGCGCCCAGCCCGGCCGCGACCTCATGTCGATCCTGCTGGCGCACTCCGCGCGGCTCACCGACGACGAGATCGTCCAGGACGCGATGGCGCTGGTGATGGCCTCCCACGGCACCAGCTCCAACTGGATCGGCAACACGCTGCGCCTCATGCTGGTCGACGACCAGTTCCAGATGGACCTCCAGGGCGGGCGCAGCAGCGTCTCCGAGGCGCTGAACCAGGTCCTGTGGAAGGACCCGCCGATGCAGAACACACCCGCCCGCTACGCCGTACAGGACTGTGAGCTGGCCGGGCACCGCATCCGCCGGGGCGACCTGCTGGTGCTCAGCCTCGCCGCGGCCAACGCCGACCCCCAGGTCCAGCCGGCCGCGTCCACGTTCTCCGGGCCGAACCGCGCGCACATGGCCTTCAGCCACGGCGAGTACGGCTGCCCCTTCCCCGGCCCGGAGCTGGGCGAGATCATCGCCAAGACCGCGGTGGAGGTGCTTCTGGACCGCCTGCCGGACGTGCGCCTGGAGGTGGAGCCGGCGGACCTGCGGTGGCGCCGCTCGATCTGGATCCGCGCGCTGGAGTCGCTGCCCGTCCAGTTCGCGCCCACCATGCCGGCCGGTCCGCCCTCACCCCACTCCTGGGCCGACCTCCGCTGATGCCGCGCACCAGGCCAGGCTCGGCTCAGGCCCGCCGTTCTTCGTCCACCGCGGATCGGGACACCCTGGATCGGGACACCCTGGATCAGGACCCTCTGGATCGGGACACCTTGGATCAGGAGACCTTGGACGACGGGGCCGTCCAGGTGTTGCACGCCGCCGGCGACCCGGCGCGGAAGCCCTTGTCGAGCCAGGCGGCGATGTTGCGGCCCTTCCCGTGGTCGCGGGCTTTGGTCCACTCGTCGCCGCTTTCGCGCGTGATGTCGAGCAGCTCGTCCCAGTCGTCCCGCGTCCGGTCCAGCGAGTCCCAGAAGCTGCGCATGAAGACGCCACCCAGGCACTCGGCCTGCAACTCGTTGCGCCGGATCTGCTCGTTCAGCTCCTTCTTGCCCTTGTACGGGTAGTAGTCGAACGCGCGCGCCATCCGGGTGAGGTGCTGCACGTGGTGCCCGTACTCGTGGGTGACGATCTGGAAGTTGAACAGGTCCCAGGGGTTGGAGAGCGTGTCGTCATCCAGCAGGACGAGGAAGCGCCGCTCCGCGCCGCAGTAGATCGCCGCGGCCTTCCCCCAGGAGCCTCCGCAGTAGCGCCGCGGTTTGGTGATGAAGCCGATCCTGGCCTTGGCGAAGGGCAGCCCCGCCCGCTTCGAATGGGCCGCCCAGGAGGTGTTGAGGCAGTTCAGCACCGAGGTCAGATACCTCTTGGCGGAAGGCACGTCGTTCGCCTTGATCTCCCGCTCAGGACACGCTCTCGGTGCGAGCTTGCCGCTGCGATACAGCTTGTTATGGGTCAGTACGCGATCTTTGATGGGGTAGGCGGTCGCGTGGGCCGTACCGGAGAGTAAAAGCAAGAAAGCTACGCAACCTGCAAGAAGGGGAGATAAACGCATGATCGACATCATAGGAGCAAGGTGGCTTTGGGCGAGTTGAGCCGACCGGAAAGGTCGCGGCGCCTTCAGCTACCCAGCTGAGCCTTGACCACGTCCAGGATCACGGAGGCGGCCAACCCGAAGGCCACGCCTGCCAACATGTATCGTCGCTGAGTTCTCCTCCCCCGTTGATCCACCTTCTCCGCGACGGCGTCGATCTTGGTTCCGAGAAGGCGGTCGAAGGCGTCGGCTTCTTCCTTGCGCAACTGCGCGGCTTCCCTGCTTGACTCGGCCTCCAGCCGGTTCGTTTCAGCTTCGGCCGCGAGTCGTCTGGCCACGGCGGCACGTGCGTGCATGGCCGCTTCGAGATCCGCGAGTTCGGCGAAAGTGCCTTCCAGGCGGAGCGCCAGGTCTTTGAAGCGCACCTCAAGGCTTTCGTCGTCACTTGCGATCGAGGTGCTTTTGCGGGGCGCGACTTCTTCGACGAGACTTTCTAGATGATCGAACCGTCGATCCACGCGGAGTTGGTGACGGAGTATCACGGTCGCGACGATTCCCAGCGCCAGCAGGCCGGCGGCGCTGATGAGCTGAGAGGAGTCCTCCGGCCCTCCGAGCACCTCTTCGGGAAGAATCCCGATCATGCCTATGCCTAACGCGAGAATCACCGCCATGACGGCATCGATGTTCGCTGCCACCCACTGAACGAAGCGTGCTGGAGACCTGGCCATGCTGGTTTTCTATCTGATCTTCGTGAGGCACGACAGACGAACGGAGTTCCGGTCTCAGCGGGCTCCACCGGACGACCGGTCAGCGCCGGAGCGCGTCGACGACCAGGCGGGCGACCGACAGCACACCCTCCTGATGCGCCTCGGTCACGGTGGGGGTCCCGCCCTTGGCGAAGGTCTTCGAGTAGTGGAGCTTCACCAGCCGGTCACCGACCCTGAACACGACGGTGCTGGTGGCGTTGTCGAGCAGACCGACACCTTCGACGGCGAAGGCCTCGTCCCCGAGGCCGGCCACGTCTCTCGGCGGCAGGTCTCCCGGCTCGGGTCCGAGCAGACCGCCGGACCGCGCCCGGGACATGTCGGTCTCCCGGCGGGCTGTGTAGATCTCCCGCGCCGTCTCCGGCCCGGTCCTGCCCTGCCGCGGCGGGAAGGTCTCGACCGTCACGGTGAGATCACCGGCGTCCGCCGACCACGCGCACCCTCCAGCCGAGGGGGTCGGCTGGCGCGGGGCCGGTAGGAGGGTCTCCACCTGGCCAAGGGTCAGCAGCCCACATGGTTCGAGAGTCGCCGGCGAAGACGCGGCCGGCGGCGTCGCCCCCGGCTGCTCACGTGACGCCACCACGCTCACCGCGACCGTCCCGGCCAGCACCACCGCGCCGGCCGCCACGGCGGCCCGCCGCCGACCGCTCGTCCGCTCTCCGTCCGCAGACCCGTCCGGCCTGGTCTCCGGTAGGTCCACCTCGGGCGCCGGGGTGGGTGGTTCGGGCCTGGCGGCGTCGACCGGCAGGCCGTCGGCGATCCTGCCGAGATCCCGCCGGAGCCGGTCGGCGTCTGGGCGGTCGGCGGGATCCCTGGCCAGCGACCCGAGCAACAAGCCGGCGAGCGGCCCGGTGAAGGACGGTTCGCGTGGCGGCTGAGTGAGCACCGCGGCGAGCACCGCCATCGGCGTGTCCCGGTGGAAAGGTGCCTGCCCCTCCGCCGCCGCGTACAGCGTGGCACCCAGCGACCACAGGTCCGCCTCGGGCCCGTCATCCTCGCCCAGCAGCCGTTCGGGCGCGATGTATCCGGGCGAGCCGACCAGGGCGCCCGGCGAGGTCAGCCCCAGGTCGCCGACGAACGCCGCGATGCCGAAGTCCGTGAGCAGCGCCTTCCCGTCCGGCCCGATCATGATGTTGGCCGGTTTGACGTCGCGGTGCAGGATCCCCCGCCGATGCGCCTGGGTGAGCGCGTCGAGCACCCGCGCCCCGATCGCGGCGACCCGGGCGGGCGGCAGCCGCCCCTCGGCACGCACCACCTCCTCCAGAGAACGGCCCGCGATCAAATCCATGACGATCCACGGCAGGCCCTCCTCCTCCAGCACGTCGTGGACGGTGACGATCGCCGGGTGCCGGAGCCGCGCGGCGGCGCGGGCCTCGCGCAGGGCGCGCTCGCGCAGCTCAGCCAGCCGGTCCGCGGACACGGCGCCCTTCGGGCGCACCTCCTTGACCGCCACCTCGCGATCGAGCAACTCGTCCCTGGCCTGCCACACGGCGCCCATCCCGCCTGCTCCGAGCAGCCGGACGAGCCGATAGCGGCCGGCCAGCAGGCGCTCGGTCATGCTCGCCTGGCGAGCGCGTCCGCGACCCACCGGGCGGCACGCAGCCCACCGGCCGCGAGGCGGCCCTCCGGATCGTCCTTGATCCGACCGGAGTAGACGATCTCGGCCACCACGTTGCTCACCCGCACCATGACCACCTGGGAGAGCCGGTCGCTGTCACGGAGCTGGTAGGTGTACGCCTCGTCACCCAGGCCGGGCAGCGGGCGGTGACCTGTGCCTCCCACTCGCGTCCGGGCGTCCTCGCTCTCCCTCCTGAAGAGCTCGCGACTGCCGGCCAGTTCGGCGGGCGGGTGGTGCTGGAGCACGAGCTTGACTCTGCGCTTCAGCCCTTCCGGAACGCCCGCCCCCAGGGCCGTGTCCCCACGACACACGGCGGGATTCGGGCCGGTCGTTTCCTCGTCGTCGATGGTCGGCGCGGGGACGAGGGCGGCGAACTGGGCGTCGGTGAGCAAGCCGCAGGCGACCGGCACCCGTACGAAGCTGCCCCGGGAGTTCGCGGCCCGCTCCGCGTCGGCCCCCGCCTTCACCCGGGCGCCGAGCACCCCGGCTCCGCAGGCCAGCACGACGGAGCAGGCGACCACGGCGGCGACGACGCTCCTGGGGACGACCAACGGTTCGCGGACCGGCCGGCCCGCGGCGATCCGGCGCAACCGGCTGCTGATCGTCCGGGGACGGGGCCTCGTCAGCGGGTCCTTCCCGAGCAGCGCTTCCAGCAGTGGGGCGAGCGGGCCCGCGTGCGCCGGCTCGCGCGGCCGCCCGGTGAGCGTCGTACTCGTGGTGGCCAGCGCGGTCGCCCGCCGGTACGGGGGCACGCCCTCGACCGCGGCGTACAGAGTGGCCCCCAGCGACCACAGGTCCGAGGCCGGGACGGGCGGGCCCGTCAGACACTCGGGCGCGGTGAAGCCCGGGACGCCGACGAAAGCCCCGGTCCGGCCGCCACCGCCGAACCCCGCGAGCTTGACCCGGCCGTCACCGTTGATCACCACGGTGGCCGGAGTGACGGCGCCGTGCACGAGGCCCCGCCGGTGGGCCGCGGTGAGGGCGGCCAGCGCTTCCAGCCCGAGCGCGGCCACCTGCTCGACGGGCAGCCGCCTCTGGTCGGCGAGCACCTGAGCCAGGCTGGTGCCGTCTTCGAGGCCGGTGATGGTCCACAGCCGGTCGTCGTCGGCCGTGACCAGGTCGTGCACCACGGCGACCGGGGCGTTCCTGATGGCGTCGACGGCGCCGATCCGCTCGATCACGTGCTCCCGCCACTCGGCCGGATCGGTTCCGGCGGGGACGGGCAACTCCTGCGCCAGCACGTCGCGGGCGAGCAGTTCGTCGTAGGCCAGCCAGGCGGTGCCCATCCCGTACGCCCCGAGCGGGACGTGCAGCCGGTACCTGTCGTTCACCGCTCCAGGCCCTCCAGGCTCCGATGGGCCAGCTCGACCAGACGCTCCTTCATCGGGCCGGCCTCCTCCCGCGTGCCGTTCAGCCGAAGGTAGTGGACGTCGACCACGACGGCGCCGTAGCGGTAGCCGACCATGGAGACGAACAGGCCGCTCTCCGTCACGCCACCGAGGTAGAACGCCTCGTCAGCGAGACCGGACACGGGCATCAGGTGCCGGTCGGCGGGACCCTCGGGAAGGTACTTCTTGCGGACGTTCTCCGCGTTCTGCCGCCGGTCGGCCAGGTCCGAGCCGGCCTTGTCCTCGTCGTCCCCGCGCCATGTGACCCAGACCGTCATGGTGGGCCGCTGGGCCGCCCCGATCGCGGCGTCCCCTGAGGTGATCTGACATTGGTTCATCGCCGGGTCGGGAGGGGAAGACGCGCGGGCCGTCTTCTGGGCCTGCGCGACCAGCGTCCGCAGGTCCTCGACGGTGAGCAGGTCGCAGGCCTGAGGCGGCGTGCTGAAGTGCGGGGGCCGCGCGGTGGCGACGGCGAGCGTCGTGGCCGTCACGGCGACGGCGGCCGCGCAGACGGCTGCCACCGCGAGCGCCCGGGTCCGCCTGCCTCGCGGGTCGAGCCGCATCACCAGCCATGGCGTGTCCCCGTCGACCACGAGGTCGTGGACGGCGGTGAGAGCGATCGCGCGGCCCCGCACCGCCTCGCCCGCCGCGGCGAAACCCGCCGCCAGGTCCGCCGCGGACCTCCCCGCCACCTGGGTGACCGCGACGTCCCTGCGCAGCGACTCGTCACGGGCCCGCCAGACGTCGGTGCCGCCCAACCGGGCGACCAGCCGGTAGCGTCCGCCCAGTACGCGCTGCTCCGTCACGGGACTCACCTCAGCCGCCTCAGTGCCTGGACCGCCCAGGTGGCGGCCTGCCGGGCACCGCGTTCCAGCCGCCCGTCACGGTCGGCGGTGGCGCCGTACCTTCTGTAGTCGATCTCGGCGATCAGGTTTCCGAGCCGGACGACCATGCGCCGGCCGAACCCCGGCAACGCGCTGCTCATGTCGCCGCGCGCCGCGTACGCCTCGTCACCGAGCCCGGCGACGAGCGGCGGTTCCTCCGCGTCCGTTCGCAGCGCCTGGAAGTACTCCCTGGCGCGTGCCTCGTTCGGCAGCAGCCGCAACCTGAGCGCCAAGCCGTCCCGGGGGTTCGCCGGGTCGTCGAGGGAGTCCCACTCACACCCGCCGCGCCCGTCGCGCCGGCTGAACGGTTCGTGGACCAGCTCGCCGAACTGCGACTTCGTGAGCAGGCCACAGGCGTACGGAAGTTCGGTGAAGGGCCCGGAAACCGGCTCGGCCGTGACCGGCGCCTCAGGAGGAGGAAAAGTGCGGCCGGGAGCGGCGGCGGCGGGCAGCCGACCGTAGAGCACGGCGACGGCCGCGCCCACCCCGATCAGGAACACCACCGCCAGAACGGCCACGGTTCTGGAGACGGCGACACCTCTCCTTCGTGTCATCGGCTCATCCCCCGTCGTGTGTCATCGGCTCATCCCCCGCGGTTGAGAGCGACCACGATCCACTGAGCCGCGGTCCGTGCCCGCCGCTCGATCAGTTCGGCGTCGTCGGCCTCGTTGATGTTGAAATAGCTCACCCTGAGGACCAGGTTGGAGGTCCTGAAGGTCACGTCGGTCCCCACCCGGCCGCCCATCCAGCGGTCGTTGGTGTGCACGAGGAACGCCTCCTCACCCACCCCGGTGACCGGCGTGGCGATCGACGTCCGAGCCGTGGTCCTTTTCATGCCGATCTGCGGCCATTCCATGAGCACCCACGAGCTGGTGTCCGCATACTTGGACCGCTCACCGACAAAGGTCCGGTGGGCCTTGTTCGGGCTCCCGCCCCACGGCTCGCCGCCCATGATGTCCACCGACACCCCGGATCCCTCGGGCAGGACGGTCGCCTTCCTGAAGCGCAGGACGGTGTCGGAACCCGCGGGCATCGCGTCCCCCTTCTTGAAGCGATGCCCTGGCCCTCTCGCGGTCCACGAACAGCTGTTGCCGCTCGACTTTCCGGCTGGATCGGCGACCTTCGGGAGCAACTGTCGTACCTGCTCGGGAGTGAGCAGCTCGCACAGTCTGACGGGGATCCCGAACCTGCCCGGTTGGTCGTTCGGGTCGGCCGGCGGCTGAGTGGCGGCGGCGGGCGAGGCCGCCGTGCCCGGCGCGCCGAACGAGAAGCCCGCGGTGGCCGCCAGCGCACTGGCGATCACGGTCCCCACGAGCAGCACCCCAGGCCCCGCCCCGCCCCGGCGACGGACCGCTGCGGCGGTCAGGAGCCGGCGCCGGCCACCGGCCACCGTGCCATGACGCGCGACCCGGGCGCGGGCCTCACCACGCGTGACCTCGATCGCGCCACCCCTCGCGGGCTCAGTGTCACCGGGCGCGGCCTCCTTCCTCACGCCGGGGCGGGCCGGCCCGTCCGCTGTGGCGATCTCCGCCAGCATCGCGCCGGCCGTGGCGGCATCCGGCCTGTCTTCCGGACGCCGCTCCAGCAGGCCCATCAGCACGGGGGCCAGCGGCCCCGACAGCACCGGCGGGCGCCGCTGCTCGGTCAGCACCGCCGCGAGCACCGCCGTCGGCATGTCACCCGAGTACGGTGGCACGCCCTCGACGGCGGAGTAGAGCGTGGCGCCCAGCGACCACAGGTCCGACGCCGGCCCGTCAGGCTCGCCGTGCAGGCGTTCCGGCGCCATGTAGCCGGGCGATCCGACCAGCACCCCTTCGGCGGTGATCGTCACCTGGCCCTCGATCGTGGCGATGCCGAAGTCGGTGAGGACGGCCCGGCCATCCTCGTGGAGGAAGATGTTGGCCGGTTTCACGTCCCGGTGCAGCACCCCGGCCTCGTGCACGAAGGCCAGCGCGGCGAGCACCTCGCCGCCGATCGCCGCGACCCGCCCGACGGGCAGCGGCCCTTCCTCCTCGACCGCCTCCTTCAGCGACCTGCCGTACAGGACCTCCATGACCAGCCACGGTCTGCCGTCCTCGGAGATCACGTCGTGCAGGGCGACGACCCCTGGGTGCCGCACCCGGGCGGCGGTCCGCGCCTCGCGCAGGACTCGCTCATAGGCCTCCGCCCGTTCGGCGGCGTCCAGCCCCGCGGGCAGCGTGACTTCCTTGACCGCCACGTCCCGCTCAAGGAGCTCGTCGTGGGCCAGCCAGACCCTGCCCATGCCCCCGGATCCGAGAGGCCCGCGCAGCCGGTAGCGCCCCGCCAGAACGGAGTCTGGACCGAAGATCATAAATCAGCAGATTAGCCGTCATCTTCACGTTTGATCCAGAAATGGCGAGACTTCGGCCGCTCCCGGGCCGAGCCTCGCGGACGTACCATGTTTTCCGTGCTCGCCCTTTTTCGCTCGGTGTGGGACGAGCCGCGCCCACCCGATCCGCCACGGCGGGTGTGGCGGGACTGGGCACTCGTGGGGGTGCTCGCGGCGGTCGCGGTGCTCGAAGGCGTGCTGCGGGCCGACCTTCCGTGGCGGGTCGTCTCGGTGACCGTCACCGTCGGGCTGGTGCCGACACTGCTGTGGCGCCGCACCAGGCCGCTCCTGATGGTCATGATCGTCTTTGTCGCCACCAGCCTGGCTCCACTGTTGATGGACGGCGACGCCATGGACACGTACACGATGGCGTACGTCCTGGTCCTGTTCTACTCGTTGTGCCGGTGGGGATCGGGACGCGAGATCGTGACCGGCTTGACGATCATGCTCGTGGCGGTCTCCTTCTCGCTGTTCTTGGGTCGCCTCGCCCCCGGCGACATGGTCGCCGCGTTCGCCGTCACGTTCTCGGCCCTCGCCCTGGGCGGAACGCTCCGCTACCGAGCCCGGGCCAGAATGCGCGAGCTCGACCAGATCAAGCTGCTCGAACGCGAACAGCTGGCCCGCGACCTGCACGACACCGTCGCCCATCACGTCTCGGCGATGGCGATCCGGGCACAGGCCGGCATCGCCACGTCGGCGTCGCGGCCCGGCGCGGCGACCGAGGCACTCCACATGATCGAGGCCGAGGCGGCACGCGCCCTCGACGAGATGCGCGCCCTGGTCCGGGTCCTGCGCCTGGACCGGCCCGCGGAGCTGGCGCCCGGCCGTCGCATCACCGACCTCGAACAGCTCGCCGGCCGAGACCACTCCGGCCCGCCCGTCGACGTGGAGATCTCGGGCGACCTCGGTGACCTCCCCCCGTCGGTCGAGGCCGCGATCTACCGCATCGCCCAGGAGTCGGTCACCAACGCCCGACGGCACGCCCGCCAGGCCAGCCGCATCAAGGTTCGCGTCGCCGCCGACGACACCTCGGTGCGCCTGCGGGTGAGCGACGACGGCGGCCTCGTACGTCCGACCACGTCGAAGGGATACGGGCTCATCGGCATGAGCGAACGCGCTGACCTGCTGGGCGGCACCTGCGAAGCCGGCCCCGGCCCGAATCGAGGCTGGACCGTGACCGCCGTGCTCCCCCGAACCGGGTCGGTGACATGAGCATCCGGGTGCTCGTCGCCGACGACCAGGAGATCGTCCGCACCGGGCTCGCGATGATCCTCGACGCCCAGCCGGACATCGAGGTCGTCGGCCAGGCCGCCGACGGGCGTCGAGCCGTCGAGCTCGCCCGGCGCCTTCGCCCTGACGTGTGCCTGTTCGACATTCGCATGCCCGGTCTCGACGGCATCGAGGCCACCCGTTCCCTCGCCGGGCCGGACGTCGATGACCCCCTCGCCGTCGTCGTCATCACCACGTTCGACCTCGACGACTACGTCTACGCCGCGCTGAGAGCCGGTGCCCGGGGGTTCCTGCTCAAGAACGCGGGCGCCGAGCTGCTCTCCCAGGCCGTCCACGCCGCCGCCGACGGCGACGCGCTCATCGCCCCGAGCATCACCGCCCGGCTGCTCGGCGCCTTCGCCCGCACCGGGCGCGCCTCACCGCCGGCGCGCCCCGGCGAGGCGCTCACCGACCGGGAGGAGCAGATCCTGGCCACCGTGGCGCGCGGACGGACCAACAGCGAGATCGCCGACGAGTTTCACATCTCCCTCAGCACCGTCAAGTCGCACATCGCCAGCCTGATGGCCAAGCTCGGGGCCCGCAACCGCGTCGAGATCGCCATGTGGGCGTACGAGACCAATCGGGTGTAGCCGTGACCTGGCCGATCGTCCGCCAATTGGGCGTACTTTCGGCTGATGAACGCCCTGGTGTCCGGCTTCTACGCTGAACTTCCCCGCAGTAGCTGAGGAGTATGCGATGAAGGCGTTCGTCCTACGCTCGTACGGCTCACCCGACGTCCTCGAACTCACCGACGTCGACACGCCCGTGCCCACCGACGACGAGGTGCTGGTCCAGGTGCGCGCCACCTCCGTCCAGCCGTACGACTGGCACTTCATGAGGGGAGAACCGTACGTCGCGCGCCTGATGGGCGGCCTCGGGCTACGCAAGCCGAAGATCGACATCCTGGGTGCCGACGTGGCCGGAGTGGTCGAGGCGGTCGGCCGGAACGTGACGGAGTTCCGCCCCGGCGACGAGGTGTTCGCCATGCCCAAGCAGGGCGGTTTCAGCCAGTACGTCTGCGTACGGGAGGACGAGCTGGCGCCGAAGCCGAAGAACCTGACGTACGAGCAGGCGGCGGCCGTGCCCATGGCGGCCAACACCGCCCTGCTGGCCCTGCGCGACCAGGGACGAGTCCAGCCAGGACAGAAGGTCCTCGTCAACGGCGCCTCGGGTGGCGTGGGCACGTTCGCCGTGCAACTCGCCCGGGCCTTCGGCGCGCAGGTCACCGGCGTCTGCAGCACGCGGAACCTGGACCTGGCCCGATCGATCGGGGCGCACGAGGTCATCGACTACACCCGGGAGGACTTCACCCGGAACGGCCGGCGCTACGATCTCCTGCTGGACAACGCGGGCAACCACCCAGGGGCGGCCTGCCGGCGGGCGCTGACCCCCAAGGGGACCCACGTCATCGTCGGCGGACAGGCCGGCCGCTGGCTGCGGCCCGTCGGCCGCATGTTCTCGACGCTCGCGGCGTCGCCGTTCGTGTCCCAGCGGATAGTCCGGGCGGACGTCGTCCGGTGCACGGAGAACAAGCGCAACCTGCTGACGCTGACCGAGCTCATCGAGACCGGGAAGGTCACTCCGGTCATCGACCGGACCTACCCCTTCGAGGACGTTCCGGCGGCCGTCAGGTACCAGGAAGAAGGGCGCGCCCGGGGAAAGGTCGTCATCACGATCTGACGGCCGGCACCGCGCCCGCGTCCTGTGCAGCACGAACCGACGGTCCTCTTGGTTCAGGGCCTGACGAAAGTCAGGGGTGGTCCCTGTCGTTCGGGTCCTGTCCTGGGGTTTCGCGATATCTAGCGTTGCCGACGTCAACGAGACGATCGGAGCACGTTGTGTGGCAGAGCAAGAAGTGGCAGGGCAAGAACCGGTGGCGGGGTGTGGGGCGGGCGGCGACCGCGGTGGTCGCCGGTCTGGTGATTCTGGCGGTGCCGGGCCCGGCATCCGCGAAGGGAGAACCGGACGAGGCGACGATCCAGCGGGTGGTGTCCGACTTCGCCCGCAACGCGGGCTATCCGGGCATCGCCGTGGCGATCAGCAAGGGTGACCAGGTGCTGTACACGGGTGGATACGGCAAGGATTCGTCCGGTGCCGCGGTGACCGCGACGACGCCGATGCCGGCGGCGTCGGTCAGCAAGTCGTTCACCGCACTCGCTGTGATGCAGTTGGTCGAGGCGCGGAAGGTGACGCTGGACGCGCCGGTGCGCGACTACCTGCCCGACTTCCGGATCAGCGACTCTCGGGGCGAGCAGATCACGGTACGCGACCTGCTGAACCAGACCTCCGGCATCACCGACAGCACACTTCCGGAGAAGAGCCTGCCGCAGCCGGACTCGCTGGCGGGCGCCATGACGCGAGCCCACGACGCTACGCTGGCCGTCGATCCCGGCACGAAGTACTCCTACACCAACACGAACTATCATCTCGCCGCCCGGCTCGTGGAGGCCGTCGCGGGCGAGCCGTTCGCGGACTATCTGCGGCGTCACGTGTTCGAGCCGATCGGCATGCGCGCGACCGTCACGATCGACCAGACCCCCCGCGACCTGCCGCGTGACGTGCGCAAGGGATTCGTTTACGCCTACGGAGTGCCGATTCCCGTCACCGAGCCGAAACGGTTCGTCAACGGTTCCGACGGCGTGGTCACCACCGCCGCGGACCTGGCGAAGTGGCTGATCGTGCACAGCAACGCGGGCCGGGCCGCGAACGGCACGCAGCCGGTGTCGGCCTCGAGCATCGCGGCCATGCACACCTCCTCGGACCAGCGGTGGACGTACGGGATGGGCTGGAACGTCGACCAGAAGGGACGCGTGCGCCACAGCGGCGTCTGGTTCACCTACACCGCCGAACAGCTGCTGCTCCCCGGCGGCTACGGCATCGCGGTCATCGGCAACAGCGGCATCGGCCTGGTCAACGAGGGCATCGGATCACTGGCGGACGAGCTGGCCACCCTCGTGACCGGCGGCGAGCCGTCGCCCGGCGTCCCGGTGCGGCTGATCGTCGACCTGACGCTGGCCGGCCTCACCCTGCTGAGCGTGTTCCTCGGGGTCCGCAACCTGCGCCGGACGCGGGCGTGGGCAGAACGACTCACCGGCCGGCCCTCCTGGCGGCTCGTCCTGCGGCTGCTGCCCCGGCTCATCCCCCTCGCCCTCCTGACCGTCCTGCCGGACCTGCTCGGCGGGATCGTCGGCGGCGGGCGGGACCTCACCTTCGTGCAGCTCTGTTACTACTCGGTGGCGCTGGTCACCTGGGCCGCGGTCGCGGCACTGATGAACGTCAGCGTGCTGATCACCCGAGTTGTCGCTCTTGCCCACCTACGCCGGTCGGCCGACAGCCCGGTCACACGGGACGTATTCGCTCAAATCGCCCCAAGATAGGGTCAGTGCCGTGATGGATCACGCTCGCGGCTGGTCGGCGAGGTCACCCGCCCCGCCGTGGGCACTGACCGTGCTGGCGGCACTGCTGATCGTCATCGCGCTGTCCTACGCCGAGTTGCCGCCATGGGCGTGGGCGGGTGCCCTGCTGGCGCCGATCGCGGCCGTGGCACTGCTCGGGACCTACCCGGTGATCTCGCTGGGGGTGTGCGCGGCCACCAGCATCGCGACGGCGCTGGGCATGCGCGACGCCGTACCTGTGTGGAGCGCCGCGGTCGGTGGAGCGATCTTCGTGATCAGCCTCCTGGCCGGCCGGCGGATGCCCCGATCGGCTCCCGCACTGGTGGTGTTCGCGGTGGGGGCGACGCTGTACGTCCCGCTCGGCCTGATCACGGGTGACGTGTGGAGCGCCGGGTTGCTGCTCGTCCTGACGGTGGTCCTGCCGTGGGTGCTGGGCCGGTCCATCCGTCAGCAGACCGAGGCGGCCGCCATGGCCACCGAGCGTGCCCGCCTGCAGGAGCGGAACCGCATCGCCCGCGACATGCACGACACGCTCGGGCACGAGCTGAGCCTGCTGGCGCTGCGGGCCGGAGCGCTTGAGATGGCTCCCGAGCTCAGTGAGCGCCATCGGGCGGCGGTCGCGCGGCTGCGAGCCGACGCCGGGCTGGCGACCGAACGGCTGGCCGAGATCCTCACCTTGATGCGCGACGGCGAGCCCTCGCCCCTGCACCCGGTCTCGGAGGATCGCATCGACGACCTCGTCGACCGGGCCGTGCGGTCCGGCTTGGCGGCCTCCCTGGAGTGGCACGGCGTACGGCGCCTCCCGCCGATGATCGGCCGGGCCGCCCACCACGTCGTCCAGGAGGCGCTGACCAACGCCGCGAAGCATGCGGCGGGGGCTGCGGTGCGAGTGCGACTGGCGACCGAGGACGACACCACGGTGGTCACCATCACCAACGGTCTGCCACCGGACGCGCGGCGGGGCACCGGAGGACGCACCGGCCTGGTGGGACTACGCGAGCAGGTGCGGCTCGTCGGCGGAACCCTCCAAGCCGGGCCACGGGACCACGAGTTCGAGATCGTGGCCACGCTCCCGCACACGGGTGCGTCGTGATCCGGGTCCTGCTGGCCGACGATGACGTGATGATCCGGGCCGGGGTGCGTGCCATTCTCACCACCGACCCGGATATCGAGGTGATCGCCGAAGCCGGCGACGGGCGGGAAGCCATCGAACTCGCGCTCGCGTACCGGCCCGACGTCGCCCTGCTCGACATCCGCATGCCCCGCCTCGACGGCCTGGCCGCCGGCGCCGAGATCATCCGCGCGGCGCCGGCGATCGCCGTGGCCATCCTCACCACCTTCGGTGACGATGCCTACCTGGCTCGGGCACTCGACGACGGCATTCGCGGCTTCCTCCTCAAGTCCGGCGATCCGCGTGAACTGATCGCGGGCGTCCATGCGGTCGCCGGTGGCGGCGCCTACCTCGCCCCGAAGATGGCAGCGCGGGTGATCAGCGAACTCCGGTCCACCGGACTCAGCCGCGCCACGGCGGCCCGCGCCAAGGTGAAGGCACTGACCGACCGGGAACGCGATGTTCTGACCCTGCTCGGCGCCGGACTGTCCAACACCCAGATCGCCAACCGGCTGGGCCTGGTCGAGGGCACGATCAAGGGCCACGTCAGCGCGATTCTCACCCGCCTCGACCTCAGGAACCGGGTGCAGGCGGCCATCCTCGCCCATGAGGCCGGTCTCATCACGGAGTGACCCTCCGGGGGCTCGCGACTCCCGGCGACGCGTGAGATCGCGAGCGGTCACCGTGCCGTCGGGTCGAGAGGCCATCCCTGCCGACACCGCCGCCGCGAAGATCGCGACAGTTGTTCAACCGCTGTCCCCCATGCGAACATCGGCGCTCGGCTTGAGCAGGCCGGTCTCATAAGCCGCCGCGACCGCGGCCGCCCGATCGTTCACCTCGAGTTTGGCGAAGAGGTGCACCAGATGCGTCTTCACCGTCGCCTCGGTGATGAACAGTTTCGCGGCGACCTCCCGATTGGTCGCGCCACGGGCGACGAGCCCGAGCACCTCGAGTTCGCGGCGGCTCAGTGTCCGCTGTTCGGACGTGCGCTGTTCGGACGTGCGCTGTTCGGACGTGCGCGCCCGGTGCGCCAGCGCGCCGGCTACGGAGGGGGACAGCACCGTCTCACCGCGAGCCGCCGCCCGCACGGCGCGGCGCAGGTCGGCGCGCGGGGTGTCCTTGAGCAGATAGCCGGTGGCGCCCTGCTCGATCGCGGGCAGGACGTCGGCGTCGTTGTCGAACGTGGTCAGGACCAGCACATGGATGCCAGGCGTCTGTTCGCGGAGTCGGCGGATGACCTCCGCCCCGCTCATCTTCGGCATCCGCAGGTCCATGAGCACGACATCGGGATCGGTCCGCAGGGCCACCACGAGTGCCTCCGGCCCGTCAGCCGCCTCGCCGACGACCTCGAAGGCGTCGTCGTCGGCGAAGATCCCACGCAGCCCGTCCCGGACGACTGGGTGGTCATCCACGATGATCATACGAATCGGCATATCTCACCACACGTTTCAGGAGTGGTCGGACGATCCCGAATCCGAGTCGGCCGGGATGGCTGGAATGGTGGCGGAGATTCCCGTTCCCTGGCCGGGGGCGGTCTCGATCTCGAAGTCGCCGGCCAGCCGGATCACCCGCTGACGCATCGCGACGAGCCCGAAGCCGCCCGCGTTCGACGGGTTCGCCCCAAGAGCGAAGCCCGCCCCGTCATCACGGACGTCCAACGCCACGACATCCTCCATGTACGACAGGGTGAGGCCGACCCGGGTGGCCGAGGCGTGCTTGCCGACGTTGGTCAGCGCCTCCTGCGCCACCCGCAGCAAGGTGATCTCCACCTCCCCGTGCAGCGGCCGGGGGTCGCCCGTGACCGACACGGAGGCGGGTAAGCCGGAAGTCCGCGACCAGCTCGCGGCGATGCCGTGCAGGGCGGTGGCGAGCTGGGCCTCGTCCAGCGGCGCCGGACGCAGCGCCTGAACCGATCGTCGGGCTTCGTTCAGGCTCTCCCTGGCCAGGGTGCGCACCGTCCTCAGTCGCGAGCGGACGGCTGGGGTGTCATCGATCGCGTCGTCGGCGGCTTCGAGCTGGGTGAGGATGCCGGTCAGGCCCTGCGCGATGGTGTCGTGGATCTCCCTGGCCATGCGCTGCCGCTCCTCGAGCACGCCGGCCTCACGAGCGCTCGTCAGTAGCTGGGCCTGCAGGTTCGCGTTCTCCTCCGCGAGCGCGGCCAGCTTGGCGCCGGCCTCCCGCAACTGCGTGATCATCACCTTGCGGTTCTCGTTCTGATCGCGGATGGCCTGGCCGACCAGGCCGATCGCGGAGGCGACCAGCAGCGCGACGAGGAAGGAGAAGAGCATCTGGCTCGGGGTCCGCCCTTGCTCAGGGCGAGCGACGACCAGCACACCGGCCGTCGCGACCACCCCCGCGTACGCCCACCAACCGGAGATCAGGGTGAAGGACTGGATGAACATCGCCACGGCCGTCACCGTGAACAGCGTGTCGATTCTGATCAGCGTCCCGATGACGGCGAGCATCACGATGAAGTAAGCGATCAGCATCACCGGCCTCTCGATCCGGCCAGGACGCGAGGTGACCATGAACCAGTGCCAGACGCCGGCGGCCAACACCAGGGCCGGCACCTCCGGCCTCCAGTCCCGCACCAACGCGAAGACCGCCGGAAGCAGGATGAAGAGGTACGGCAGGACGGGCCGGACACGATCCCAGCGCGAGGCGGCAGGGTCATCGGTGGCTACCACCGAAACGCCCTGACGGCGACGCCGCCGGCGACGACGAAGATCGCGGCCATGAGGCCCAGGGTAACCGGGGACATCGCATCGCCGACCCAGCCGTCGCGGATCGCCCGGACCGCGGGGGCCATGGGGGTCAGGTCGCCGATGGCCCGCATCGACTCGGACATGGTCTCGCGGGGGATGATCGCGCCGGAGAGGAAGCCCATCGGAAAGAAGAGGCCGAGCCCGACCACCGTCGCGGCGCGACCACTGGGAACGAGCCCGCCGACGAGGAGGCCGATGGAGCTGAGGCTCAGCGCACCGAGTGTCCACGCCAGGAGAACTCCCCCCACGTTCGCCGGCGCCGTGAGCCCGTAGCCGATCAGCCCTACGACGATCAACAGCATCGTCCCGAGCGCGGCCAGCAGCATGTGAGCCACCCACTGGGCGCCGAACAGCAGGGTGGGTGAGGCAGGGGTGGCGCGCAGCCGCTTCAGCACCCGGCGTTCTCTGTACCCGGCGAGTGTGGCGGGGAGGATGACCAGCGCGGCGAGACCGATGACGAAGACGCTCAGCATCGGCACGGTGGCGTCGACGGCCGGCAACCCGCCCGGCAGCGGTTTGCCGGTGCGCAACTTGACCCACAGCATGATCAACGGGAAGGCCAGGGCGAAGAACGCCGACATCGGATCACGCATGATCAGCTTCAGCTCGACGGCGATGACGTTCGTGATGCCGTTCATGCCGTTCCCCTTCCGGTCAGCGCGAAGTACGCGTCCTCCAGCGAATCGGATCGTCCCTGCGTGATCAGCTCGCGCGGGCTGCCCTCGGCGATGACTCGGCCCCGGTCGATGATCGCGATGCGGTCGCACAGTGCCTCCGCCTCGTCCATGAAATGGGTGACCAGCACGACGGTGATCCCGCGCTCGCGCATCTCGCGGATCAGGCCCCAGGTCGTACGGCGAGCAGAGGGATCCAGGCCCGTGGTGAGCTCGTCGAGGAAGACGAGTTCCGGGTTGCCGACCAGGGCCAGCGCGATGAACAACCGCTGCTTCCAGCCGCCGGACAGGCTCGCGAAGCTGGCACGTCTCTTGTCCGTCAGCCCCCACTCGCCCATGAGTTCTCGCCAGTCGGCGGGCTTGGTGTAGAGGGAGGCATACATCCGTAACGCCTCATCGACCTTGATCGCGTCAGGCAGGGCCGCCTCCTGCAGTTGGACGCCGATGCGCTGCAGCAGCTCGCGCCGGTCGCTCTGCGGGTCCAGACCCAGCACGCGCAGGGTGCCGCCGTCTCGCCGTCGCAACCCCGACGCGCACTCCACGATCGTGGTCTTCCCTGCTCCGTTGGGTCCGGCGATCCCGAAGATCTCCCCTCGCTCCACCTTCAGGGAAACGCCGTCTACCGCGTTGCCGCCTTTGTAGCTTTTCCGGAGGCCGTCCATCTCGATGGCTGTCATGCTCAAAGAATCATCGGCAGGCGACTCCTTCGACATCCACCGAACGGTTGATGGGGCCCGGCCCGCCTGGAGTCACCGCTTGTGGCCTGGCGAGCCTGGGCGTACTGCTCAGGGTCGGTCTTGGTTCGAGCAGGTGCCCGCCAACCGGTGATGACCTCCCGCATTCGACGCCGACGGCATCGGAGAGCGCCTTGCCTAGCCTCCCGCCCTGTCGACCACCTGGGCGATCAGGAGCGCGACGAAGCCCAGGGTCGCCATCGCCGTACGGACCAGATGCAGCGTCCACCAGCGCAGGCGGACGTCCGCCCAACCGGCCGGCGGCCGATCGGCGTCCCAGGAGTCGGCCAACTGGTTGAGCGGATCCAACGCGGTCAGGGTGAGCGCGATCGTGGCCACCAGGAGCAGCGTGGCGGCGACCACGAGCCAGAAGCCGAGTCGGCCGCGCGGGTAGGACGCGACACAGGTCGCCAGGAGCAGGACGAGGCAGGTGAGCAGGAGCACCGGCATGGCGCGGCGGTAGTCGGTGTTGAGCGCCTGCCAGTAGCGCACGTACGCGGATCCGGGCAGGGAACGTAGCGATGGGGCCAGCACGGTGAACACGAGCCCGCCGGCGAACAGGCCGAGCAGTAACGTCGCACCCGTACGAGCGACCTCCAGCAGCACGACGCGCATACCCGCCTCCGGCGCACCCGACCTTTTGACCAGATAAACAAACTTTCATTAGAAACGATTAAAGTCAATATGGATCCCCGGCGCACGTCGCGGGCGGTGCGAACGGTCGGAGACTCGTACGGTCCGGCGCCGCAAGAATGCGGCACCGGCTCCGACCTCAGGGAGAACGGCGCCTTCAGGAGCGCCATCCGGCCGTCGAAGGAGACGACTAGTGAAGTTCATGTTGATCATGCATGCCAACCCGCAGATCTGGGACGCGCTGACCGACGAGGAGCGCAACGAGGTGATGAACGGCCACGGCCCGTTCATGGAGACCATCAAGAGGTCCGGGGAGATGATCAGCACCGTCGCGCTGGCCGACCCCTCGCAGAGCGCTGTGGTCAAGGTCCGGGGCGGCGTAGCGGCGGTGACGGACGGGCCCTACCTTGAGGCCAAGGAGTACCTCGGCGGCTACTACCTGGTGGAGTGCGACAGCCGGGAGCGCGCCCTGGAGCTGGCCGCGCTCATCCCGGACGCCGGCGTCGAGGGCCTGGGCATCGAGGTGCGACCGGTGATCTACGCGGGCACGGCGGACGGCTGAGCACACGGTGAAGTTCCTGCTCAATCTCTACCTGCCCGCGGCCGACCTGCCGGGAGAGGGGTTCGACCATGCGGAGTTCCTGGCCGCGGCCGGGCAGGCGGGAGAGCTGATCAGTGCCCACGCGTTCGCCGATCCGTCCATCAGCGCGGTCGCACGGGCTCGGGACGGCGTGGTGACGGTGACCGAGGGCCCGTACCTCCAGACCTCCGATCAGGTCGTCGGCCAGTACGTGGTGGACTGTGAGAGCCGGGCGCGCGCCGTGGAGCTGGCCACCCTGATAGCGGGCGGTCTCGGCGGCGTGGAGATACGACCGCTGATGGACTCGGCCGGTATGGAGATGTGAGCACGACCGAACGTCTCGAGGATCTGCTGCGCGAACTGGTGCCGCAGGTCCTCGGCGTGCTCCTGCGCCGGTACGGCGGGTTCGAGGAGTGCGAGGACGCCGTGCAGGAGGCGTTGCTCGCGGCGGCGACGCAGTGGCCCGCCGAGGGCGTCCCGCGAAGCCCGCAGTCCTGGCTGGTGACCGTCGCCTCCCGCCGCCTGGTCGACCAGGTCCGCAGCGAGCAGGCCCGCCGCCGCCGGGAGGTCACCGCGGCGGCGCGCGAGACACCGCACGCCGGCCTCGCGCCGGCGCCCGGCGACGAGCGGCCGGGCGACCAGGACGACGCCCTCGCGCTGCTGTTCCTGTGCTGCCACCCGGCGCTGACGCCCGCCTCTCAGGTGGCGCTCACCCTGCGCGCCGTCGGCGGCCTCAGCGCCGCCGAGGTGGCGCGGGCCTTCCTGGTGCCGGAGGCCACCATGGCGCCGCGGATCAGCCGCGCCAAGCAACGGATCAGAGCCGTCGGCGCGTCGTTCGCCATGCCGTCGGCCCAGGAGTGGGCCGACCGGCTGGACGCCGTCCTGCACGTGCTCTACCTGATCTTCAACGAGGGCTACACCGCCAGCTCCGGACCCGACCTGCACCGGGGCGAGCTCACCGCGGAGGCGATCCGGCTCACCCGGATGGCGCACCGGTCCTTGCCGGATGACGGCGAGGTGGCCGGGCTGCTGTCGCTGATGCTGCTCACCGACGCCCGCCGCGCGGCGCGCACCGGCCCGGACGACGACCTCGTGCCACTGGCCGAGCAGGACCGCGGCCGATGGGACACCGCCATGATCGAGGAGGGCACCGCGCTGGTCACCGGGGCCATGTCCGCCTCACCTCTCGGCCCTTACCAGCTCCAGGCGGCCATCGCCGCGCTGCACGTCCAGGCGCCGCGAGCCGGGGACACCGACTGGGAACAGATCCGCATCCTGTACGGAATCCTCACTCGGATCGCGCCCAACCCGATGGTCACGCTCAATCACGCCGTCGCGGTCGCGATGACCCGAGGGCCCCACGCCGGGCTCGAACTGCTGGAAAGCCTGGACGGCGACCCCCGGATCGCCCATCACCACCGCCTCCACGCCGTACGCGCCCACCTGCAGGAGCTGGCCGGCGAGTACGCCGCCGCGCGAGAGAACTACCGGCTGGCGGCCCGCCGCACCACGAGCCTCCCCGAACAGCGCTACCTGCGGGACAGGGCAGGCAAACTGCACCGAAGGATGTGAGGGTCGCGGGGAGTCCTTGAGGTTCGACGTAACGATGACTTGATCACCCAGGAGCCGGACCGTAGGGGTCGAGCCGGACCGGCGCGCTACCAACGCTGGCGCGACCTGCTGCTGTCCCGCCTCCAGGCTCAGCCGGGACGCCTGCCGACCGGTTTCTCCGTCCACGGGATCGCCGCCGGCCTGCACGTCCTGATCAGCTTGCCGGCAGGAGGGCCCACCGAGCAGCAGGTGCTCCACACCGCAACAGCCGACGAAGTGGGCGTGGGGCACTTGGGCGATCGCTGGCATGCCCCCGGAGACCACCCGCAGGGCATCATCGTGGGCTACGGAACACCGAGCGAGCACACTTACCCGGCCGCGGTCGACGCCCTCACCCACGTCCTGCGGATCACGCATCGCGCATAGACCTGACGAAGACAGCCCTGCTCAGTCACCAGCGGGAGCAACGCCCGCCGGACAGGAAACCACGGTGCCGCCGATTCCGCAGTATCCGTTCGGGTTCTTCCACAGATATTGCTGGTGCTAGCACTCGGCTTCACGCAGCAAAACCGCTTACTCAGTGTCCTTTGGGTGTCGAGGTGAGGCGTAGATCACCCAGACAGTACGACTGTCGTCATCAATGACGTAGCGCACACGGCCGCCGCTGCTCCAGCTCCTTGCCGTTGTGACGATGAGTCGCAAGGTCACCACGTAGACGATGTTGCCGATCATGACCCGCGCTGATGCGAGGATCAATCCGCAGGCACTCGAAGCATCGCCGTGTATTGGCCAAGGCGTGGCGGCACAGCTCTTCCCAACCCCGCACAGCCTCGCTGGTACCGAATCGAACATCCCATTGGTCATCAGGAGGCGGCACCGTCACCCGGTCTCCACGCTTCGGGCTCACGCGGAGACCTGAACCGGCCCGAAGTCACCGCTCGTGGCCTTACGAGCCTCGGCGTATTGCGCAGGATCTGCCTTGATTCTGGCAGTGGCCCGCCAGCCCGCTATGACGTCTTGGGTAGTGGCATCGACATCCAGCTCGGCCGCATCGGAGAGCGCCTCAACCAGTTCCAAGGTGAAGGCGCGAAGCTCATCCGGGGAAAGGTGACGCACCCAGGGAAAGACGTCCGGCATGGCCAGAACCAACGCACGCGCAGTGGGGGCATGCTTGATCAGGGCAAGGAATAGCCGGGACGCAGTGGCCAGCGTCCGATCGCGCTCCTCCTCACGGTCTGCCGCAGTCAGGTAGAAATCGGCAGCGTCACGATGGGTTACACGCACACGCCCTAGGCGTACCGCACGCTCTGCGACGGCACGGGGGTTCCTAGACAAATCAGAGAACGTGACCGCGTCCGCATGACTCGTACTCACCTTCTCACCGTATATCAGAAGACAATCTGATGTCACAGGAACACCACTGTTTGTTGCCGCGGCATGCGGCTGCGCCCAACCGATCCGGCTGCACGGCGAGAGGTACACGCTGGACAGCCGGACGGGCGAAGTCCTCGACGTCTACCGGACCGTCGACGAGCCGACTGGCTTCCTACTCACAGCCTGCGGCAACCGGCGCGCCTCCAGGTGCCCAGCCTGCTCGGCGGTCTACAAGGACGACACGTACCACCTGATCATCACTGGCCTACGCGGCGGCAAGGGCGTTCCGGAGGAGGTCAGCCAGCATCCCCGCGCGTTCGTCACCTTCACCGCCCCATCCTTCGGTGCCGTCCACGCCCACCGCGAGCACTCCGGCCGGACGCTCCCATGCCGTCCACGCCGGACGCGTCCCGTCTGCGAGCACGGCCGGCCGAAGGGCTGCGGTTCGCGTCACGAGCGCGATGACGTCCAAGCCGGGCAGCCCCTGTTCCAAGAAACGGCTCTTAGGCCCGCAGTACCCACTCGGCGCCTTGAAAAGGTGGTGGCGCGTCACTTCGCGCTACAGGACCAGCTTGGGAGGACTTCAGCCGGCTCGAAGGGCAGCGACCGCTTCGACGAGGCCTGCCGCCTCCAAAGCGTCGAGCACCGCGACTACGAGGCGCTGCCCAGCCGCTCCGAAGCCATGATCCACATCGCCATGATCGACCTCATGAGCCGCCGCCTCGCCGGCGACAACACCTCCACCTGGCGCGGCACCTGAACCCGGGACCAGACAGGCCTAAACGCCCACTCAGTGTCCACCAAACTCGGGGCGATTCACCTCGATCCGAGCCGGCAAAAGTTTCAGGCGCTGCCGAGGGGGCTCGCCCGAACCTGGCGCGGGCGCCTTTTTGCGCATCTGGACTGCCTGTACGTGGTGGAGTCTCATCGGGGTGCAGGCCTGGGTGGTTCCCTCATGGAACGCATCGTAGATCTGGCCCGCACACTTGACGCCGACGAACTGCAGTGGCAGACCCCGCACTGGAACAGTCAGGCAATCGGCTTCTATGACCGACTCGGTGGCACATCAACGGTTAAGCATCGTTATCGCCTTTGGGTGTAGCTCTTTCTCAGTGAGCACCTGAGCTGGGCTTTTGTGTCAGGCGGTGCTGACGGTGGGCTCGTTGCTGGAGGAGCTGGCACGGCGTGAGGCTGTGCCCCGGCAGCGGATCGAGGAGGTCCGCGAGCAGATCGCCGCCTTGGAGTCACAGCTGGAGGACGAGCACGATCGGTTGTCACGGCTGGTGATCACGCGGGAGACGGTGGAGGAGATCCTGGGCGAGGCGGCCGAGTTGATCCAGGAGCCCGTGACGGCTGGGAGCGCAGGCGGGGACGTCGACGCGGTCGGCGGGGTTCCGGTAGGGCCGCCGGTGCTTGGTGTGGTGACGGTGCCGCCGTTACGGCCGGGCATGAGGGCGGCGATGTTGCCGCGCGCGTACCGGGATGCGGTGGAGATCATGGTGGATGCCGGCCGGGCTATGCGGGCCGGGCAGATCCCGATTCCTTCCCTGCCTGAAGGCGGGGGTCTCCTCAAAGGCGTCTGATGAACACGGCGGCCTCCACGATCCGTGTGCGTGCGGCGGCAGTTTCTGCGTTCGAACGGCAGGGACTCACGTCGCAGGAATACCGCACGATCGTTCGCTATCGACTAGCGAACGGTCGTTCGCTAAAATGCCGGCATGGACCTCCGCGCCCTCGACGCCGCTGCCCTGAACCACCTCAGCTCGCTGATCACGACAATTTCCGCGTCTCAACTCTCCGCCACCACCCCCTGTGCAGGCTGGAACGTGGCAGACCTCATCGATCACATGAACCGTGAGCACGAGGCCGTCTCTTCAACCATCCTCGGCGCCCCTCTGATCTTGGACGCAGATCCCCGCAGCGCCTTCGCGCAGGCCATCGCCCGTTGGAAGGCGGCGTTCGGGCAGCCAGGCATGCTGGACCAAGAGGTGTATGTTCCGAAGTACCAGAAGCGATATCTCGGCCAGGAGATCCTGTGGGTCCACCTCGCCGACATGCTCGTCCACCATTGGGACATCAGTAAGGCCATCGCCGTCGCTCCTGACCTGCCCGCTGCCTTGGTGGCCGTCGCCTTGCCAGTGGCGCAGGCCCTACCGGTGGATGGACCGCTACGGGGAGCAGGCAGCACCTATGCCCCTCCCGTTGACGTACCACCGAATGCCTCGCCCGGGGATCTCCTGGTAGCCGCCCTGGGCCGCTCTCCGGCATGGCGTGCGGCCGAAGATCTCCCACCCAATCGGCACAGTCATGTGTAGACCGCACCAGAACCAGTCGGTGCTGGGTGTGTCGATGGTGTATTGTCCCTGAACCTCGCCGCGGCAACCGTGACGAACGGCGCCAACGGAGGCCCAGGTGGTGCGGACCTGGACCGGCGGCTGCTCGCCGGTGCGGCGCCGGGCCGCCTCTGCGCGCTCGGGGATCTGGTCACGCACCCAGTCGGTGTGCGTCCGGCCCGCCAGCGCCTCCTGCGCCGCCTGCTCGGCCCGGCTCACCGTCGGCTCGGTCGCGAACTGGCCCCACCGCCGCTGGCTCGCCATGCCGCGCCGCTGGGCCTTGGCCCGCTCCCTGGCGCTGCTCATCGGCGTCCACAGATGGATGCGGTAGAGCTCGCGGGTGATGTACCGCTTAGCGGGCGTTTAGGCCTGTCTGGTCCCGGGTTCAGGTGCCGCGCCAGGTAGAGGGCTCGACCGCGACTTCGAGGCCTGGCCCTCCCCGCCAACAGGGTCAGATTCCACTCGAAGGACTGATCTAGTCGCCTGCCGACACGATGCCCACGGGGCAGGAGACCCCGGTGCCGCCTATGCCGCAGTACCCATTGGGCACTTTGTACAAATACTGCTGGTGATAATCCTCGGCGAAGTGGAACGGGCCGGCGGGGGCGATCTCCGTGGAGATGTCGCCGTAGCCGGCCTCCTTGAGGACCGACTGGTACGCCGCCCGCGACGTCGTGGCCGCCTTCTCCTGCTCCGGCGAGTGGAAGTAGATGGCCGACCGGTACTGGGTGCCGACGTCGTTGCCCTGGCGCATGCCCTGCGTGGGGTCGTGCGACTCCCAGAAGACCTTGAGGAGCTCCTCGTACGAGATCTTCGACGGGTCGAAGACGACCCGCACCACCTCGGCGTGGCCGGTCTGGCCGCTGCAGACCTCTTCGTACGTCGGGTTGGGCGTGTAGCCCCCCTGGTAGCCCACGGCCGTGGTCACGACCCCGGGCGTCTGCCAGAACTTCCGCTCGGCTCCCCAGAAGCAGCCCAGCCCGAAGTCGGCGATCTCGACTCCCGAGGGGTACGGCGGAGCGAGCGGAGCGTCGAGGACCGCGTGCCGCGCCGGGACCGGCATGGCCGTCTCTCGCCCAGGCAGGGCGTCCTCGGGCCGGACCATCGATGTCTTGTTGCCGCCGAACAGCCACCCCATGGTGCCACCTCCATAGCCTCTGTTCACCATACATAGGCCGCAACATTTTAGAGAGGCTACATAATCCCGTATAGCGATACACGTTTGTGTTTAAGCATGGTAATGCCCGACTATGGGCTACATGCCTGACCTCCGGCGAGGCGTTCTGTTCGGGATCGCCGCCTACACCATGTGGGGACTTTTCCCCTTGTACTGGCCGCTGCTCAAGCCCTCCGGGGCCGTCGAGATCCTGGCCCACCGGATCACCTGGTCCCTGATAACGGTCATCGCGGTGCTGGCCGTGCTAAGGCACTGGTCGTGGTTCAGGACGATGATCCGGCAACCGAAGAAGCTCGGGTTGCTGGCGCTGGCGGCGGCGATCGTCACCGCCAACTGGGGCGTCTACATCTACGCGGTCAACAGCGGTCACGTGGTGGAAACCGCGCTCGGATACTTCATCAACCCCCTGGTCAGCGTGCTGTTCGGGGTGGTCCTGCTGCGGGAGCGGCTGCGGCCGTTGCAGTGGACGGCGGTGGGGTTCGGCGCGCTGGCCGTGGTGGTGCTCACGGTCGACTACGGGCGGTTGCCGTGGATCGCGCTCACGCTGGCCGTCAGCTTCGGCGTGTACGGGCTGGTCAAGAAGCACGCGAACGTGGGGGCGGCCGAGAGTCTCACCGTCGAGACGCTGGTGCTGCTGGCGCCCGCCCTCGGCTACCTGATCTATCTGGAGAGCGCGGGGCAGGCGACGTTCGGGCACCTGGGGGCGGGACACGCGCTGCTCCTCGTGGGCGCGGGCGTGATCACCGCGGTCCCGCTGCTGTGCTTCACCGCGTCCGCGATCAGGGTGCCGCTCAGCACGCTCGGGTTGCTTCAGTACATCGCGCCGGTGCTGCAGTTCCTGTGCGGGGTGCTGGTCGTGAAGGAGACGATGCCGGCCAGCCGCTGGGTCGGCTTCTCGATCGTCTGGCTGGCCCTGGCGATCTTCACGTACGACAGCATCCGTACGGCTCGCGCCACCGCGCGGACCCGGCGGTCAGCCCGAACGCTCGACCACGTAGTCACATAGCGTCAAAAATGCGGTCTTGGCGGGGATGTCGGGAAGGCCGGAGATGTCATGCCGGGCCCGATCCACCCAGGCGGTCAGCTCGGCCCTGGCCTTCTCCATCGCCGGATGCGCGCGCAGCAGCGTCAGCGCCTCCTCGACGTCCTCCTCGCCCACCGGCCCCGACAGCAGCCGCCCCAGCCGAGACTCCGGGTCCGAGCCGAGCACGTACAGGACGGGGAGTGTGCGGATGCCCTCGCGCAGGTCGGTGCCGGGCGTCTTGCCCGACTGCCGGGAGGAGGACGCCACGTCGAGCAGGTCGTCACCGAGCTGCCAGGCCACGCCGATCGCCTCGCACGCCCGGCTGAGCCGCTCCTCCACGTCGGCCGGAGCCCCGGACAGCAGCGCGCCGAACCGCCCCGAGGCGGCGATCAGCGAGCCGGTCTTGTCGGCCAGCACGCTGATGTAGTGGGCCACCGGGTCCTCGTCGTCGCGCGGCCCCACGGTCTCGCGGATCTGCCCCTGCACGAGGCGGGAGAACGTCTGGGCCTGGATGCGGATCAGCTCCGGCCCGAGGTCGGCCAGCAGGTCGGAGGCCTGGGCGAACAGGTAGTCGCCGGTGAGGATGGCCACGGTGTTGTCCCACCGGGCGTTGGCCGACGGCGAGCCCCGGCGCACCGGAGCCTCGTCCATGACGTCGTCGTGGTAGAGCGACCCGAGATGGGTCAGCTCGATGACCACGGCGCCGGTCACGACCCCCGGCGCCGAGGCGTCGCCGAACTGCGCGGCCAGCAGCACCATCAGCGTGCGGAACCGCTTGCCACCGGCCTCGATGAGATGCTTGGACGCCTCCGTGACGAAGACGTCCTCGGTCTCCACCGACGACCGCAGCAGCTTCTCGACCGCGGCCAGCCCCTGGGCCACGTCCTGCGCCAACCGCGCATCCTCAATGGGAAGGTCAACAACGGGAGGCGCAGACATACGTAGTCCCCTTATCTAATGAACAGGCCGGATGCCGCCTGGTTTGCGAGGTCGAGCACGGGCTGCGGGAAGAGCCCCACTCCTACCGTAACCAGCATCGCGACCGAGATGACGGCCACGGTCCCCGTACTCGGCACCGCGATCGACGGACCGTCCGCCGCCGCGTCGCTGAAGAACATCAGCACGATGACCCGGACGTAGAAGAACGCGGCGACCGCCGAGGCGACCACACCCAGCACGACCAGGCCGACCATCCAGCCGCCCAGCGAGTCGCCCACCTCGGCGCCGCTGCCGAGCGCCGCCGTGAACACGGCGTACTTTCCGAAGAAACCGCTCGTCAACGGGATGCCGGCGAAGGCCAGCAGGAAGAAGGCGAAGGTGCCGGCCAGCAGCGGCGACCGCTTGCCCAGCCCGGCCCAGCGCGACAGGTGCCACGCCTCGCCGCCGGGATCACGGACGATCGTCACCACGGCGAACGCGCCCACGGTGGTGAAGCCGTAGACCACCAGGTAGAACAGGATCGCCGAGAGCGAGCCCGCGTTGCCGGCCGGGCTGTCGAACGTGGCCATGACGCCGATGAGCAGGAAGCCCGCGTGCGCGATCGACGAGTAGGCGAGCATCCGCTTGATGTCGGTCTGCGTGATCGCCAGGATCGAGCCGACCAGCATGGTCAGGGCCGCGACGCCCCACATGACCGGGCGCCAGTCCCAGTCGAGGTTGCCCAGACCCACCCAGAACACCCGCAGCAGCGCGCCTACGGCGGCGACCAGCGTGCCGGAGGCCATGAGCGCGGTGATGGGAGTCGGGGCGCCCTGGTAGACGTCCGGCTTCCACGCCTGGAAGGGCGCGGCACCGATCTTGAACAGCAGGCCCACGCCGAGCAGCGCCATCCCGATCAGCAGCAGCGGATCGAGCAGCACCCCGCTGGACAGCGCCTGGTTGATGCCGGGCAGCGACACCGTGCCGGCGTAGCCGTAGATCATGGCCATGCCGTACAGGAAGAACGCCGAGGAGAACGCGCCGAGCAGGAAGTACTTCATCGACGCCTCCTGCGAGAGCAGGCGGCGACGGCGGGCCAGGCCGCACAGGAGGTACAGCGGCAGCGACATGACCTCAAGGCCGACGAACATCGTCAGCAGGTCGTGGGCGGCGGGGAAGAGCATCATGCCGCCGACCGCGAACAGCACCAGCGGGTAGACCTCGGTGTGCCCGCCGCCGGCGGTCTCGGCCTCCTCCTCGTCGGCGCTGCCCGGCACGGCCGCGGCCGAGGCGACGAAGTGACCCTCGTCGTTGATCAGCAGCACGCACACGAACGACAGGACGAGGATGACGCCCCAGATGAACAGCGACGGCCCGTCGACGGCGACCGCGCCCATGGCGGCCGGCGTGGTGGGCAGGCTGCCCCGCAACGCCTGTACGAGCACCAGCGCGAACCCGCCGGCGAGGGAGAGCAGCGTGAGCGGCACGTGGATCGACTTGCGCAGGTAGCGGGGCGCGAACGCCTCCACGAGCACACCGATCACGGCCGCGCCGAAGACCAGCAGCAGCGGCGCCAGCAGGCCGTACTCGATCGTCGGCGCCTCGATGGCTCCGTTCACTGGCCGGCTCCCTTCTCAGCGATAGCCGGGTTGTCCACTTGTACGTTGACCAGCGTCTGGGTCACCGTGGGGTTGATCACGTCGAGCAGGGGCTTGGGGTAGAACCCGAAACCGATGATCAGCGCGACCAGCGGCGCCAGCACGAGGATCTCACGCACGTTGAGGTCCTTGAACGCCTTGACCGGCTCGGCGGTCGGCCCGTTCAGGGTGCGCTGCACCATCCACAGGATGTAGACGGCGGCCAGGATCACGGCCAGCGCCGAGATGCCGGCGGCCACACTCAGCGCGCCCGAACCGAAGGCCGTGCTGGAGTAGGCGCCGATCATCACCATGAACTCGCTGACGAAGGACGAGAGCCCCGGCAGCGACAGTCCGGCCAGGCCGGCGACCAGGAAGAATCCCGCCAGCAGCGGGGCGACCTTCTGGACGCCTCCGTAGTCGGCGATGTGCGGCGAGCCGCGCCTGGAGATGAGGAACCCGGCGGCCAGGAAGAGCGCGCCGGTGGCGAAGCCGTGGTTGACCATGTAGAGGGCGGCGCCCGCCTGGGCGACCTGCGACATGGCGAACACGCCCAGCACGATGAACCCGAAGTGGGAGATCGACGTGTAGGCGATCAAGCGCTTCATGTCGCTCTGCCCGATGGCCACGATCGCGCCGTAGATGATGCTGATGACCGCCAGCACCACGATCGGCATCGTGAACGCCTTGGCCGCGTCGGGGAACAACTCCAGGCAGAAGCGGAGCATCCCGAACGTGCCCACCTTGTCGAGCACGCCCACGAGCAGCACGGCTGCGCCGGCCGGGGCCTGCGCGGCCGCGTCGGGCAGCCAGGTGTGCACCGGCCAGAGCGGCGCCTTGATGGCGAAGGCGATGAAGAATCCGGCGAACAGCCACTTCTGCGTGGCCGGGTCCTGGATGACCCCGACGAGCTCGGGGAACATGAACGTGCCCTTGCCCGCGACCACGTACAGCCCGATCACCGCGACCAGCATGAGCAGGCCGCCGAACAGGGAGTAGAGCAGGAACTTCACGGCCGCGTAGGACCGCTGGGCGCCGCCGTACGACCCGATCATGAAGTACATCGGGATCAGCATGGCTTCGAAGAACACGTAGAAGAGGAAGACGTCGGTCGCCGCGAAGACGCCGATCATCATCGCTTCCAGGACGAGCAGCAGCGAGAAGTACGTCTTGACCGACCGCTTCGGCGTGATCAGCGTGCCGTCGGCGGTCCGGACCCCGTCGGCGTCGTGCCACGAGGCGAGCACCACGATCGGCACCAGCACCGCCGACAGCGCGATCAGGACGAGCGCGATGCCGTCGACGCCGACTCCGAAGTGCACCCCGAAGCTCGGGATCCAGTCGTAGACCGCCTCGAACTTGAACCGGTCACCGCTCGCCGACGGGAACTGGAACGCCATGACGAGCGTCAGCACCAGGACGACCAGCGACACCGCCAGCGTGACCTGCTTGGCCAGCTTGTCGCTCCCCTTGGGAAGCAGCGCCACCACGATGGCGCCCAGCACGGGCACCACCATGAGGATCGGGAGCCAGAGTGACGACATCAGATGTTCCCAACGAGGAGCAGGGCGCCTGTCAGCAGGGCGGCGCCGATCAGGATGGACAACGCGTACGTTCTGGCGAAGCCCGTCTGGAGCCGCCGCAGCCGGCCCGAGGTCCCGCCGATGCCCGCCGCCAGCCCGTTGACCACCCCGTCGATGCCGCGGTTGTCGAAGAACACCGCGATCCGGGTCAGCCACTGGCCGGGGCGCATGAACAGCGATTCGTTGAGCGCGTCGCCGTACAGGTCACGCCGGGCGAACGTGGTGACGAACGAGCCGCGCGGCGCCACGACGGGCACCTCGGCCCGGCCGTACCTGAACCAGGCGAAGCCCGCGCCGACGGCCACCAGCGCGAGCGTGGCGAGGCCGGGAACGCTGGCGAAGTGGAACACCGGCAGGTCCGTGGGCCGTCCGACCGCGGGGGCCAGGAACTTCATGAGCGTGTTGCTCAGGATCAGGTAGCCGCCCAGGAAGATCGAGCCGATCGACAGGATGATCAGCGGCACCGTCATGACGGCCGGCGACTCGTGCGGGTGCGCGTCGGCGTCCCAGCGCTTCTCACCGAAGAACGTCATGAAGATCATGCGCGACATGTAGAAGCCGGTGATGCCGGCGCCCGCCACGGCCAGCCAGCCGAGGACCGGCTGGTGGTGAACGGCGGTCTCGATGATGCCGTCCTTGGTGAAGTAGCCGGACAGCAGCGGGAAGCCGATGATCGCCAGGTAGCCGACGATGAAGGTGACGAAGGTGATCGGCATGTACTTGCGGAGACCGCCGTACTTGCGCATGTTCACCTCGTCGTTCATGCCGTGCATGACCGAGCCGGCGCCGAGGAACATGTCGGCCTTGAAGAAGCCGTGCGTGATCAGGTGACCGATCGCGAAGGCGTAGCCCGCCGGGCCGAGACCCGCGCCGAGCATCATGTAGCCGATCTGCGACATCGTCGAGCCGGCCAGGCCCTTCTTGATGTCGTCCTTGGCGCAACCGATGATCGCACCGGCGAGCAGCGTGGCCGCGCCGACGATGGCGACGGCGAGCGCCGCAGTCGAGCCCTCGGGGAAGAAGAACGCGCCCGAGCGGACCACCAGGTAGACGCCGGCGGTGACCATGGTCGCGGCGTGGATGAGGGCGGAGACCGGGGTCGGGCCCTCCATCGCGTCGAGCAGCCAGGACTGCAGCGGCAGCTGGGCCGACTTGCCGCACGCGCCGAGGAGCAGCAGCAGGCCGATGGCCAGCGTGGTGCCGTCCTGGACGCCGTTGACCTTGGCGCCCAGGTCGCCGAAGGCGAGGGTGCCGAACGAGGTCCAGATGATGAACATGCCGACCAGCAGCCCGAAGTCGCCGACCCGGTTGACGATGAACGCCTTCTTGGCGGCGACCGCGGCCGACGGCTTGAACTGCCAGAACCCGATCAGCAGGTAGGAGGCCAGGCCGACGCCCTCCCAGCCGATGAACAGCCCGACATAGTTGTCGGACAGCACCAGCAGGAGCATCGCGGCGACGAACAGGTTGAGGTACGCGAAGAACCTGCGCCGGTCGGGGTCATGCGCCATGTAGCCGATCGAGTAGATGTGGATCAGCGATCCGACACCGGTGATCAGCAGCGCGAAGCTGATCGACAGCGGGTCGATGAGCAACCCCATGTCGACCATGCCGGGAATGAACTCATACAGATGTACGGCTTGCCGACGCTGGTCGTCCGGCAGGCCGATCAGCGCGAAGAACCCCAGCACCGCCACGACGAACGAGGCGAGGGACATGGCCACGCCCAGCAGATGGCCCCACCGGTTGGTCTTCCGCCCGAGGACGAGCAGGATCGCCGCGCCCAGCAGGGGAAGCACGATCATGAGCCAGGAGAGCCCGATCACGCCACCAGCGGTGTGCTGGACGATCTCAACAGGAGATTCCACCAGTCACCTCTTAGTACTTCAGCAGGTTGGCGTCGTCCACGGACGCCGACCTGCGGGTTCGGAAGATCGTCACGATGATGGCCAGGCCTACCACGACCTCGGCCGCTGCCACCACCATCACGAAGAACGCGATGATCTGGCCCTCAAGATTGCCGACCTGCCGGGCGAACGTGACGAACGCGAGGTTGCAGGCGTTGAGCATGAGCTCGACGCACATGAACACCACGATCGCGTTGCGCCGGATCAGCACGCCCATCGCGCCGATGGCGAACAGCAGGCCCGACAGGATGAGGTATTGGGTGGTCACTTGGACTCCTCCTCAGCCGAGTGCTTGATGGCCTCGGCCAGCGCGGGGTCCTCCGGAAGGTGGCCCTGCTCGACGTCGAAGCGGGCGATGTAGCGGTTGACGGAGGTCTCCGCCACCGTGCCGTCGGGCAGCCGGGCCGGCATGTCGATGGCGTTGCCGCTGGCGTACGTGCCGGGGCCGGGCAGCGGCGACGGCTGGTCGCTGAGGAACCGGGCGCGCGAGAGGTCCTTCTGGGTGACCTTCTCGGTCAGCCGCTCGCGGTGCGCCAGCACCATCGCGCCGAGCGCGGCGGTGATCAGCAGCGCCGAGGTGACCTCGAACGCGAACACGTACTTGGTGAAGAGCAGCAACGCGATCGAGCGGATGTAGCCGCCCTGCGCCGTGGCCGCGGCGAGCCCGGCCGGCTCGGCGAACACCACGTTGCCCACGGCGAGCACGATCAGCGCCGCGAAGCCGAGCCCGGCGATCGCGGCCCAGAAGCGCTGGCCCTTCAGGGTCTCGACGAGCGAGTCGGTGGAGTCGACGCCGACCAGCATGAGCACGAACAGGAAGAGCATCATGACGGCGCCGGTGTAGACGATGATCTGCACCGCGGCCAGGAAGGGCGCGTCCTGCACGGCGTACATGACCGCCAGGCAGAGCATCACGGTGCCGAGCATCAGCGCGGAGTAGACGGCCTTCCGGTTGAAGACCATGCCGAGCGCGGCGCCGACCGACACGACGGCGAGCACCCAGAACGTGATGGCCTCACCCATTGGTCCGTCCCAGCCGGTAGTAGTCCTCTTCGGTCTCGCCGAGCCGCATGGGGTGCGGAGGCTGCTCCATGCCCTGCGTCAGCGGGGCGAGGAGCATCTCCTTGGTGTAGATGAGGCCCTCGCGGTTGCTGTCGGCGAGTTCGTACTCGTTGGTCATCGTGAGCGCCCGGGTCGGGCACGCCTCGATGCAGAGGCCGCAGAGGATGCACCGCAGATAGTTGATCTGGTAGGTGCGGCCGTAGCGCTCGCCCGGCGAGAAGCGCTCCTCGTCGGTGTTGTCGGCACCCTCCACGAAGATCGCGTCGGCGGGACACGCCCAGGCGCACAACTCGCAGCCGACGCACTTCTCCAGCCCGTCCGGCCAGCGGTTGAGCTGGTGTCGCCCGTGGAAGCGCGGGGCCGTCGGCCTCTTCTCCTCCGGGTAGTTGACCGTGACGGGCTTCTTGAACATCGTGTGGAAGGTGACCCCGAAGCCTTTGACGGGGTTCAGGAAATCAGTTAGTCCCACTGGGAATCTCCTTGTGCTGCACCCCGTGGTAGTGCGGCAGATCGAGCGGCGGCACAGGGAAGCCACCTGCCGTCGGCTCGTTGGACAGCTCCTCGAACTCGGCCTCGACCTCGGCCTTCCTCGCTTCCCTGCGCCGCTGGTTGACCGTGTCGAACCTGAGCCAGATCGCGATCGCGCCGAACAGGATGGCCACGCCGATGCCGGCGACCACGTAGATGTCTCCTTCGAACCGGCCGCCGTAGACGTACATCACGGTCCGGACGGCGGCGACGAGCAGGATCCAGGCCAGGTTGAGCGGGATGAGCACCTTCCAGCCGAGGGCCATGAGCTGGTCGTACCGCACCCGTGGCAGGGACGCGCGCACCCACACGATGAAGCAGAAGGTCAGCACGAACTTGATGAAGAACCATAGGAAGGGCAGCCAGCCCTCGTTGGCGCCGTCCCACATCGAGATCGGCCAGGGGGCCCGCCAGCCGCCGAGGAAGAGCGTGACCGCGATTCCGGAGGCGACGAACGTGTGCAGGTATTCGCCCATCATGATCACGGCGAACTTCAGCGACGAGGAGTATTCGGTCTGGAACCCGCCGACCAGCTCGCCCTCGCCCTCGGGCAGGTCGAACGGGATGCGCGCGGCCTCGCCGAACATGCAGATCACGTAGATGAGGAATGACGGGATCAGCAGCACCGCGAACCAGGTCGGCTCCTGCGCCGCGACGATCTCCGAGGTGGACAGCGTCCCGGCGAACAGGAAGACGCCGACGAACGACAGACCCATCGCGATCTCGTACGAGACCACCTGGGCCGCCGACCGCAGCCCGCCCAGCAGCGCGTACGGCGAGCGGGACGACCAGCCGGCCAGCACCACGCCGTAGACCGAGATGGCGCCCATGGCCAGCATGAACAGCACGGCCACCGGGAGGTCGACCAGCTGCAGCGGCGTCTCGACGCCGAACAGGTTGACCATCGGCCCCATCGGGATGATGGAGAAGGCCAGGAAGGCCGGGATCACCATGATGACGGGCGCCATCAGGTAGAGCACCTTGTCGACGGTCCGCGGGAAGAGGTCCTCCTTGAGGCCCATCTTGATGCCGTCGGCGACCGATTGCAGCAGACCGAACGTGCCGGCCCGGTTGGGGCCGTAGCGGTTCTGCATCCGCGCGATCAGCTTGCGCTCGAACCAGACGCCGAACAGGATGCCCAGCATCAGGAAGACGAAGAGCAGCACGGCCTTGATGATGGTGATCCAGAGCGGATCCTTGCCGAAGTCGGCAAGGGTCGGATCGGCCGCGAGAACGTGGATCATGAAGCGCTCCCGATCGTGACGATGTCGCCGGCCACCGCGCCGAGGTCACGGGTGACCGAGCAGCCGCCGGAGTTGGACGGCACCCAGACCACCCGATCGGGCAGGTCGGCGATCCGGACGGGCAGCGTGACGGGGTTGGGTCCCGGCCCGCCGACGACGACCTTGTCACCGTCGGCGACGCCGATCTCCGCCGCCGTGACCGCCGAGATCAGCGCCTCGGCGGGGCGAGCGGTGCCCGCGAGGTACGGCTCGCCGTCCTGCAGGCGGCCGTCGTCGAGCAGCAGGTGCCAGCTGGCCAGCAGCGCCTCGCCCTGGGCGGGCGCGGCCTGGGAGCGGGTGGCGGCGCTGGGCGCCGTGACCCGGGTGCCGCGCCACGCGCCGAGCGCGCTCAGCTCGCGCCGCGCGGCCGCGGCGTCCGGCAGGCCCAGGTGGACGTCCATCCGGTCGGCGATGGCGCCGAGCGCGGCGAGCTCGCTCTGCAGGCCCGGCACCTTGAACGGCGCCTCGAACGAGCGTCCGCGGCCCTCCCAGTTGACGAACGTGCCGCCCTTCTCCTGGACGGAGGCGACCGGCAGGACCACGTCGGCGCGGTCGGTGACGGCGCTGGCCCGGATCTCCAGGCTGACGATGAACGGCGTGCGCTCCAGCGCGTCGAGCGCGGCGGCGGGATCGGCCAGGTCGAAGGGATCGACCCCGGCCACCACCAGCGCGTCGAGCTCGCCCTCACGGGCCGCGGCGAGGATGCCCGCGGTGTCGAGGCCCGGCGTGGCGGGCAGCGAGCTCACGTTCCACGCCCTGGCCACCTCGGCCCGGGCGCTCTCGTCGTCGACCGGGCGGCCGATCGGCAGCAGGTTGGGCAGCGCGCCGGCCTCGATCGCGCCCCGCTCGCCGGCCCTGCGCGGGACCCAGCCGAGCCGGGCGCCCGACGCGGCGCTCAGTCGTACCAGGGCGGACAGGGCGCCGGGGACGGTGGCCAGCCGCTCGCCGGCGAGCACGATCGTGCCCTCGGCGAGGGTGCCGACCAGGTCGCCGATCGCGTCGGCCTCGCCGCCGGGGGCGGTGCGGATGAGCGTGCCGCCCATCTTGGCCAGCCCGTTGGTGGCGAACGGCGCGATCGCGGTGACCTTGAGCCCCCGCTTCATCCACGCCTTGCGCAGCCGCAGGAAGACGATCGGCGACTCCTCCTCGGGCTCGAACCCGACGAGCAGCACGCCGGGCGCGCTCTCCAGGTCGGCGTAGGAGATCTCGATGCCCCGGCCCGCGACCTCGTGGGCCAGGAAGCGCGCCTCCTCGGCGGAGTGCGGTCTGGCGCGGAAGTCGATGTCGTTGCTGCCGAGCGCGATCCGGGCGAACTTGGCGTAGCCGTACGCCTCCTCGACCGTGGCGCGGCCACCGACCAGCACGCCGGCCTTGCCACGGGCGGCGGCGAGCCCCCGGGCGGCGGCGTCGAGCGCCTCGGGCCACGAGGCGGGCACCAGCACGCCCTCCTCGTCACGGACCAGCGGCGTCTGCAGGCGGTCGGGCTGCGTGGCGTAGCTGAACGCCCAGCGGCCCTTGTCGCAGTTCCACTCCTCGTTGACCTGCGGGTCGTTGCCCGCCAGGCGGCGGGTGACCCGGCCGCGCCGGTGGTCGGTGCGCAGCGCGCAACCGGAGGCGCAGTGCTCGCACGCGCTCGGCGTGGACACCAGGTCGAACGGGCGGGCCCGGAACCGGTAGGCGGCGCCGGTGAGCGCGCCCACCGGGCAGATCTGCACCGTGTTGCCGGAGAAGTAGGACTGGAACGGCTCGCCGTCGGCGATGCCGACCTGCTCCTTGGCGCCCCGCTCGAAGAAGTCGATGAACGGGTCGCCGGCGATCTGGTCGGAGAACCGGATGCACCGCGCGCACTGGACGCAGCGCTCGCGGTCGAGCAGCACCTCGGTGGACAGCGGGACCGGCTTGGCGAAGGTCCGCTTCTGCTCCTGGAACCTCGACTCGCCCTGCCCGTTGGACATGGCCTGGTTCTGCAGGGGGCACTCGCCGCCCTTGTCGCAGACCGGGCAGTCGAGCGGGTGGTTGATGAGCAGGAACTCCATGGCCGCCCGCTGCGCCTTCTCGGCGACCGGGGAGGTCAGCTGGGTCTGCACCACCATGCCCTCGGCGACCTCGATCGCGCACGACGGCTGCGGCTTGGGGAAGCCCCGGCCGTTGCCCGCGTCGGGGATGTCGACCAGGCACTGGCGGCAGTTGGCCGCCGGGTCGAGCAGCGGGTGGTCGCAGAACCTGGGGATCTGGATGCCGAGCAGCTCGGCCGCCCTGATGATCAGGGTGCCCTTGGGGACGCTGACCTGGAACCCGTCGATGGTGAGGGTCACCAGGTTGGTCTCTACGGCGGTTGTCGTCACTGGTCACCCCAGAGAGTGGACTTCTTCGCGTCGAACGGGCAGCCGCCGACCTCGAAGTGCTTCAGGTACTCGTCGCGGAAGTACTTCACCGAGGAGTGGATCGGGCTCGTCGCGCCGTCGCCCAGGGCGCAGAACGAACGGCCCAGGATGTTGTCCGCGATGTCGGTGATCGTGGACAGGTCCTCCTCGGTGCCCTGGCCCTTCTCCAGGCGCTTGAGCACCTGCTTGAGCCAGAAGGTGCCCTCGCGGCACGGCGTGCACTTGCCACACGACTCGTGGGCGTAGAACTCGGTCCAGCGCAGCACCGTACGGACCACGCAGGTGGTCTCGTCGAAGATCTGCAGGGCGCGGGTGCCGAGCATGGAGCCCTTGGCGCCGACCGCCTCGAAGTCGAGCGGCACGTCGAGGTGCTCGGCGGTGAAGATCGGCGTGGACGAGCCGCCGGGGGTCCAGAACTTGATCTCGTGTCCGGCGCGGATCCCGCCCGCCATGTCGAGCAGCTCGGCGAGCGTGATGCCCAGCGGGGCCTCGTACTGGCCGGGCCGGGTGACGTGGCCGCTCAGCGAGAAGATGCCGAAGCCCTTGGACTTCTCGGTGCCCATCCCGGCGAACCAGTCGGCGCCGTTGGCCACGATCGAGGGAACGCTGGCGATGGACTCGACGTTGTTGACCACAGTGGGCGAGGCGTAGAGGCCCGCCACGGCCGGGAAGGGAGGCTTGAGCCGCGGTTGGCCCCTGAATCCCTCCAGCGAGTCGAGCAGCGCCGTCTCCTCGCCGCAGATGTAGGCGCCCGCGCCGCTGTGCACGACGAGTTCGAGGTCGTAGCCGGAGCCGAAGATGTCGGCGCCGAGGTAGCCCTTCTCGTACGCCTCCCGCACGGCCGCGTGCAGCCGGCGGATGACGTGCAGCACCTCGCCGCGCACGTAGATGAAGGCGTGGTTGGCCCGGATCGCGTAGGCCGTGATGATGACGCCCTCGACCAGCGAGTGCGGGTTGGCCATCATCAGCGGGACGTCCTTGCAGGTGCCCGGCTCCGACTCGTCGGCGTTGACGACGAGGTAGTGCGGCTTGCCGTCGCCCTGCGGGATGAAGCCCCACTTCATGCCGGTCGGGAAGCCGGCGCCACCGCGGCCGCGCAGGCCGGAGTCCTTGACGGCCTGGATGACGGCGTCGGGGTCCATGCCCAGCGCCTTCTTCGCCGCCTCGTAGGGCCCGTAGCCGTCGATGGTGAAGGAGTCGGCCTGGTCCCAGTTGGCGGTGAGGACCGGTGTCAGGGTGGTGCTCATGCCTCGGGGGCCTTCCATCCGTTGGCCTTGGCGACCTTGAGGCCCTCCAGCGAGGCGCCCGCGGCCGAGGGCCCGTCGCCCGCGAGGTCGTCGGGCAGCCCGGCGAGCACTCGTGAGGCGTCCTTGAAGGTGCACAGCTTCTTGGGGCCGCGCGTGGGCCGCACGTCCTTGCCGTCGCGCAGGTCGTCGACGAGCTGCTTGGCCGAGTCGGGGGTCTGGTTGTCGAAGAACTCCCAGTTGACCATCATGACCGGCGCGAAGTCGCAGGCCGCGTTGCATTCGAGGCGTTCCAGCGAGACCTTGCCGTCAGGGGTGGTCTCCTCGTGGCCGACGCCGACGTGCTCGCTCAGCTCTTCCCAGATCTCGTCGCCGCCCATGACCGCGCAGAGCGCGTTGATGCAGACGCCCACGTGGTAGTCGCCCGCCGGCCTGCGCTTGTACATGGTGTAGAACGTCGAGACCCCGACGACCTCGGCCTTGCTGAGGCCCAGCAGCTCGGCGCAGAACTCCTGCCCGGCGTCGGAGACGTAGCCGTCCTCCGACTGCACCAGGTGGAGCAGCGGAAGCAGGGCCGACCGCGCCTTCGGGTAGCGGCCGATGATCTCCTTGGCGTCCCGCTCGAGACGCTCCCGGACTTCCGGTGGATACGTCACGCGTCCTCCTCGGTCGGACACGTGGCAAGCGTGCTGTGTCCGATTGTTCGTTCGCTGCGCTCACTCACCTGTCCACACCTCCCATGACGGGGTCGATAGATGCCACCGCGGCGATGACGTCGGCGACCTGGCCGCCCTCGGACATCGCGGGGACGGCCTGCAGGTTCGTGAAGGACGGCTCGCGGAAGTGCACCCGGTAGGGGCGGGTGCCGCCGTCGCTCACCACGTGCGCGCCGAGCTCGCCCTTGGGCGACTCGATCGGCACGTACACCTGCCCGGCCGGCACCCTGAAGCCCTCGGTCACCAGCTTGAAGTGGTGGATGAGGGCCTCCATGGAGCTGCCCATGATGTGCGCGATGTGGTCGGGCGAGTTGCCGAAGCCGTCGGGGCCGAGCGCGAGCTGCGCGGGCCAGCCGATCTTCTTGTCCTCGATCATCACCGGGTCGCCCTTGAGCGGGCCGGCGAGCCGGTCGAGCGCCTGCTCGATGATCTTGAGCGACTCCTCCATCTCCTGCATGCGCACGAGATAGCGGGAGTAGACGTCGCAGCCGCGCTGGGTGGCCACGTCGAACTCGTAGGTCTCGTAGCCGCAGTAGGGCTGCGACTTGCGCAGGTCCCACGGCAGGCCCGCGGCCCGCAGGATCGGCCCGGTGATGCCGAGCGCCATGCAGCCGGTCAGGTCGAGGTAGGCCACGTCACGGGTGCGGCGCACGTAGACGGGGTTCGCGTCGAGCAGCTTGCGGATGTCCTTGATCCGCTTGGGCATCTCCTTGAGGAACGCGCCCACCTTGTCGACCGCGCCCGCGGGCAGGTCGACGCTCACACCGCCGGGACGCACGTACGCGTGGTTCATGCGCAGGCCGGTGATGTACTCGAACAGGTCCATGACCATCTCGCGGTCGCGGTAGCCGAACAGGAACGGCGTGGTCGCGCCCAGCTCCATGCCGAACGTGCCCATCGCGACCAGGTGCGAGGAGATCCGGTTGAGCTCCATCATCATCACGCGGATGGCCGAGGCCCGGTCGGGGATCCGGTCCTCGATGCCGAGCAGCCGCTCGACGCCCAGGCAGTAGGCCGTCTCGTTGAAGATCGGCGACAGGTAGTCCATCCGGGTGACGAACGTGGTGCCCTGGGTCCACGTCCGGTATTCCATGTTCTTCTCGATGCCGGTGTGCAGGTAGCCGATGACGCTGCGCGCCTCGGTGACCGTCTCACCGTCGAGGGTCAGCACCAGCCTCAGCACGCCGTGCGTGGACGGGTGCTGCGGGCCCATGTTGACGACCAGGCGTTCCTCGCCGGAGTCGCGGACCCCGCTGACGACCTCGTCCCAGTCGCCCCCGTTGACCGAGTAGACCTTGCCTTCCGTGGCCTCGTCGTAGCCGGTGGTCATCAGTGGTCCTCGCTTCGCTCGTCAACACATCGCTCGACATGCTCGCTCACGCGTACGACCTCCTGTGGTCGGGCGAGGGGATCGTGGCGCCCCGGTACTCGACCGGGATGCCGCCGAGCGGGTAGTCCTTGCGCTGCGGGTGGCCGTCCCAGTCGTCCGGCATCATGATCCGGGTGAGACCGGGGTGACCGTCGAAGACGATCCCGAAGAAGTCGTACGCCTCGCGCTCGTGCCAGTCGTGACCAGGGTAAACGCCGACCGTCGATGGAATGTGCGGGTCGGCGTCGGGGCAGCTCGCCTCGACGCGGACCCGCCGGTTGTGCGTGATCGAGCAGAGGTGGATGACCGCGTGCAGCTCCTCCCCCGCCAGGTGCGGGTAGTGGACGCCGGTCACGCCGAGCGAGAGCTCGAAGCGCAGGGCCGGGTCGTCGCGGAGCTTCTGGCAGACCTCGACCAGGCGCTCGCGCCTGACGTGCAGCGTGAGCTCGCCCCGGTCGACGACGACGCGCTCGATGGCGTCGTCGAGGCCCAGGGTGTCGACCAGCTCGTCGAAGTAGCCGCCGTAGGGCCGGGGCGTCGACAGCTGCGGCGCCCGGCGCACGACGAGGCCGCCGTAGCCGGAGGTGTCGCCGGAGTCCGCGGCCCCGAACATGCCGCGCCGGGCGACCGGCGCGTCGGCCGCGCCGGGCACCTTGGCGACCTCGGGCCCCTCGGCGGATTCGGGGACCTCGGGGAGATTGTCTGGCGAGGTCACTTCGCGGCCCCCTGGTCGATCAGCGGCAGCGTGCGCAGCGCCCGCAGCTCGAGCTCGTCGATCTGCTTGGCCCGGTGCGCGCCGAACTTCATGTTCTGGATCTTGTCGTGCAGCTTCACGATCGCGTCGATCAGCATCTCGGGCCGCGGCGGGCAGCCGGGCAGGTAGATGTCGACGGGCACGACGTGGTCGACGCCCTGGACGATCGCGTAGTTGTTGAACATGCCGCCGCTGGAGGCGCACACGCCCATCGCGATGACCCACTTGGGCTCGGCCATCTGGTCGTAGATCTGCCGCAGCACGGGCGCCATCTTCTGCGACACGCGGCCCGCCACGATCATCAGGTCGGCCTGCCGTGGAGACGCCGAAGCGCGCTCCATGCCGAAGCGCGCGAGGTCGTAGTGGGGGCCGCCGGTGGCCATCAGCTCGATGGCGCAGCAGGCGAGACCGAACGTGGCCGGCCACACGGAGTTCTTGCGCGCCCAGCCCGCGGCCTGCTCGACCGTGCTGAGGATGAACCCGCTGGGGAGTTTCTCTTCAAGTCCCATTTTCAGTCCCAGTCCAGACCCTTGCGACGCCACACGTACGCGTACGCGACGAGCACGGTGAGGATGAACAGCAGCATCTCCACCAGCGCGAACACCCCGAGGCCCGACGAGAGCACGCTGCCGGCGTCGTTCGTCAGCGGCGCGAAGGAGACGGCCCAGGGGTAGAGGAAGATGATCTCGATGTCGAACACGATGAACAGCATCGCGGTGACCATGTATTTGAGCGGGAACCGTCCGCCACCGACCGGCTGGGGCGTCGGCTCGATGCCGCATTCGTATGCGTCAAGCTTGGCGCGGTTCCAGCGCTTGGGACCGGTGAAGGGGGCGATGGCGACCGAGAAGATCGCGAAGCCCCCCGCGAGAACGGCGAGCACCAGGATGGGCACGTAAAGGTCCATCGCTACGCCTCCTCCGGAGTCGCCGCGCGCGCGGGCGAGCGGCCTGATCTATGCGTTTGCCTGGCAAGTCTGAGATTCATGCTGGTGGCGCGACCTTCGAGAGTGCGTTGATGATCCTGTCCGACGCATCGCCCCGCCGGTCGGTGAGATTACCAAGGAGTTTGAGAGCGAAGCGCATCAGCCTCGGGTGGGGCAACCCGTGCCTGGTGCCGAAACTCATCACACCGGGCTTTCCGATCGCCTCGACAAACCATCTGCCCAGAGTGAAATATCCGCCGTAAACATCCTTCAGCACCTGAGGGTACGTCCGCAGGATGCGTTCCTGAGCCGCGGGGGTGCCCGCACGGAGCGCCTTCGCGATCACTTCGGCGGCGATCTCGCCCGTCTCCATGGCGTAGGCGATGCCCTCGCCGTTGAACGGGTTGATCGCCCCGCCCGAGTCGCCCACGAGCACGAGGCCGCGGGTGTAGTGCGGCTGGCGGTTGAAGGCCATCGGGAGCGCGGCGCCGCGGATCGGACCCCGCATGTTCTCCTCGGTGAAGCCCCACTCGGCCGGCATCGCCTTGCACCAGCGCTTCAGCAGGTCGCGGTAGTCGATGTTGCCGAAGTGGGCGCTGGTGTTGAGCAGCCCGAGCCCCACGTTGGCGGTGCCGTCGCCGACGCCGAACACCCAGCCGTAGCCGGGCAGCAGCGTGTCGTCGTCCCACAGCTCCAGCCACGTCTCGAGGTAGTCGTCGTCGTGGCGCGGGCTCTCGAAGTAAGTTCGTACGGCCACGCCCATCGGGCGGTCCGCACGCTTGTGCAGCCCCATTCCGAGGGCCAGGCGCGTGCTGTTGCCGTCGGCGGCCACCACCAACCGGCCGCGGTAGGTCGTCCCGTCCTTGGTGGTCACGCCCACCACGTGACCGCTGCGGTCGTCGAGGACCGGCGCGGTGACGTTGACGCCCTCCATCAGCCGTACGCCGCCCTTCTTGACGGCGTTGACCGCGACGATCTCGTCGAAGTCCTTACGGGTGCGCACGAGCCCGAAGTCGGGGAACCGGTCCAGCCGCGGCCAGTCGAGCTCGAACCGCAGCCCGCCGCCGACGACCCGGAGCCCCTTGTTCCTGATCCAGCCGGGAGCGTCGATGTCGACGCCCATGTTCATCAGCTGCTTGACCGCCCGGGGGGTGAGCCCGTCTCCGCAGACCTTCTCCCGGGGGAACCTGGTCTTCTCCAGGAGCAGCACGTCGAGACCGGCCCGAGCGAGATAGAAGGCGGTCGCCGAGCCGGCGGGACCGGCGCCGACGACGATGACGTCGGCGTCAGGTGTGCTCATGGTCGCGCCCGCTTCGCCATGCGTCGGCTCCTGGGTCGCTCTCTCACGTCGAGCTCCTGCGCTTGGAGTTCGGCTGTTGGCACGGTCACTGGACTGTCCTGTCCTACGCGGGTCGAAGGTCTTGGGGTGTCGCGCCTTCGTTCCTTTGTGAACCTCTTCACAAACTGGTCGGCCCGCAGTCTAACCCTTTTCGAGCACAAAGTGGCAGTCAGGGACAGGTCCGGTAACAAAAGTAGGCCCCCCGTCAAGGACGGAGGGCCGTATACAGCTCGACACGCCGAGCTCGGACCTGGCACGTGCTCGGCCCTGACGGGCGCTCGCACCCGCTCACCATGGGGCTCAGGCGGACTTGAAGCCCCTGTGCACGGCGACGATGCCCATGGAGAGGTTGCGCCAGGCCACCCGCCGCCAGCCGGCGTCCTGGATCGTGCGCGCGAGGGTCGGCTGGTCGGGCCAGTCCCTGATCGACTCGGCGAGGTACTCGTAGGAGTCGTCGTTGGACCCGAACACCTGGGCCACCTTGGGCAGCAGCCGCATCAGGTATTCGCGGTAGACGCGGTCGAACATGGGGACCGTCACGTGCGAGAACTCCAGGATGACCAGCCGCCCGCCGGGCCTGGTCACGCGGAGCATCTCGCGCAGCGCCTGCGAGGTGTCGTGCACGTTGCGCAGCGCCACCGAGATCGTCACCGCGTCGAAGCTGTCGTCGGCGAACGGCAGCCGCATCGCGTCACCGGCGATGAAGGGCACGCCCTGCCCGCTCAGCGCGTTGCCGCCGTGGCGTCGTACGCCGGTGCAGAGCATGCCGAGCGAGAAGTCGGAGGCGATCGCGCGCGCGCCCAGGGCGGTGAACGCGTCGGTGGACGTGCCGGTGCCGGCTCCGAGGTCGAGGACGACCTCACCGGGCCCCGCGTCGACGGCGGCGGCCACCGCCTTGCGCCAGAACCGGACCTGCCCCAGGGAGATCACGTCATTGACCAGGTCGTAGCGCCGGGCCGTGCGATCGAACATCGCGGCGACCTGGTCGGGCTGCTTGTCCAATTGAGCGCGCGTCATGGGCCCAAGCCTACGGGCTATCCCGACAATCAACCGAAAGTAGTCACACCACTACTCTGTGTCTGCTAGAACTTGGCGAATGCTTGCCCGTGCCGCCCTTGCGGCGTTCATCGCCCTCGCTCCCGTCGCGCACTCGCGGGTCGTGTCGGCCGACCCGGTCGACACGACGCCCCACGTGCTCGACGGCATCGTCAACAGCATCGCCCTGGTCGGCGGCACCACCGTCGTCGTGGGCGGTTCGTTCACCGAGGTGGCCGACTCCTCGCGGTCGTTCTCGGTCACGCGCGACAATCTGTTCGCCTACGACCTGGCCACCGGCCGCATCCTGCCGGACTTCGCGCCGCAGGTCGACGGGACCGTGTACGGCCTGGCGGCCGGCGACGACGGCACCGTCTACGTGGGCGGCGACTTCCCCGAGGTCAACGGCTGGCCCGCGAAGGCGCTCGCCCGGCTCCGCCTGCTCGACGGCTCGCTCGTGGCCGCCTTCGAGCCCGGCATCGCGGGCGGCATGGTGACGACGCTGGCCAGGCGAGGTTCGCAGCTGTACGCGGGCGGTGAGTTCACCCGGCCGCGGACGGCGCTGGCCAGGCTCGACGCCACGACGGGCGCGGCCGATCCGATGTTCGCCATCAAGCCGGGCTCACCGCTGACCCCCAGGACCAGGGTTCACGCCCTCGCCGTCACGGCCGACCGGCTGGTGGTCGACGGCAGCTTCACCACGCTCGACGACAAGCCGAGGCATCAGCTCGGGGTCATCGACATCAGCCGGCCCACACCCACGGTCGCCCCCTGGCGGACCACCACCTACGCCACGGCGTGCAAGCCTGAGTTCCCCTCCTACGTGCGCGGGCTGGACGTCTCGCCGGACGGGTCGTATTTCGTCGTGGTGACCACGGGCGGCCCCCTGGGCAGCAAGCGGATGTGCGACACGGCGGCCAGGTTCGAGACGCTCACCAGGAGCGAGAGCGTCCGGCCGACGTGGATCAACCACACCGGCGGCGACTCGCTCTATTCGGTGTCGGTGACGGGGGCCGCGGTCTACGTCGGGGGTCATCTGCGGTGGCTGGACAACCCCGGCGGCCGTGACTCCGCCGGGCCGGGAGCGGTGCCCCGTGAAGGCATTGGCGCCATTCATCCGCGTACCGGAAAGGCGCTCAGCTGGAATCCCGGGCGATCACGTGGGATCGGGGTGAAGGCATTTCTTGCCCACCCCGGTGGCCTACTGGTTGGTAGTGACACGACGAGACTCGGCGGGGAGTACCATGCCCGGATTGGCATGTTCCCCCTGCCCTAGTCGCCCTGTGGCTTCGGCTGGTCGATCTTGCCGCTGATTCGCGCGCTCATGGCGTCACGCTGCTTCGACAGCAGCACGTAGCTGGCGATGCCGCTGACCAAGAAAGACACTGCGATCAGCACCAGCGGGTTTTGCAGACCGACCAGGTAGAGGACAGCCGCGGTCACCAGGAACAGGGCGATCCGCGACGCGGTGTAAACGAGAACTGGACGCACACGTCGAGGTTACTCGCCCGAGCAGTGCGCTCGGTCTTCGCATCTGGCGCGCGCGCTGCTACTGTGCCCAGTTAGGGAGTTTCGTAAAGAAACACCCACGAGAGCCCCAAAGAGGCTCTATCATATAACAATCGGGCAGTCAGCTGATAACAACCCGTGATCTTTGTCGAAACCACGGATAAATCAGGCTTCGCTCGACACACTAGTTACCTGTCCGCCCGCTGGCAGGAAGCGGGATGCGAGGGGGAGAGATTGGTGGAGAGTAGCAGCGAGCGTCTGCTGACCCCGGGAGAGGTTGCCGCCCTCTTCCGGGTAGACCCAAAGACAGTTACGCGCTGGGCTGCGGCAGGCCGCATCAGTAGTATCCGTACCCCCGGAGGGCATCGGCGGTTCCGCGAGTCGGAAGTGCACGCCCTTCTCCGAGGCGAGGACGTTCTTACGGCCGACAGGCCAACAGGTGAGTCCCCGCGCGTCTGACGTTCCGTCATCATCGGTGATCCTGTGAGCCAGGATCACCGCGACGGGATGCCGTCCAGGAATGTGCACGGCATGGGAGGGCGCCAACCGCCGATCGTGGCTGGCGTCTCTCCATGCCTGTGACGCGCCCTCCAGCCCGGCCCGCGCCGCGCCGACCCCGATCCGCCGCGCCTCCCCGGGACCGCTGAACCTCTGCCGAGCCGCTAGGCCTCCTCCTGCTCCGCCTTGAACGCGAGGAACTCCTGCTCCAGCTCGTCGTTGCCGGCCTGCCACAGCCGCCGCCGCTCGGCCAGCTCCTCCTCCGTCAGCGACTCCGGCAGCCACTGGTCGTATTCGGGGTCACCAGGTTCGAGCTCCACGTACGCGTTGCCGATGAGCCGCCCGTCTTCGCTCGTCAGGCTCCGCGGCACGCGCAGGGTCCCGTCAGCGAGCCGGATGACGTGCATGGCTGATCACCTAGATTCCGTAGCGCCGGTTGAAGAAGAGCATGACGTTCAGGGCCATCCGCGTGTCGCCCCTGAGCATGTCGACGAGTGCCGGCCGCTGGCGCGAGGCGATCGCGGCGAACGCGTCGGCGAAGAACTCCTTGCGGCCCAGCCCGCCGCCCTGGCGGTGGAAGGCCGAGGCCAGCAGCGGCGTGACCTCCTCGTAGAGTGCCACGAAGGCGGGCGAGTCGGAGACCCAGTCGCCGTAGACCGAGTCGACGTCGTCGATGGCGTGGCCGACCTCGTGCATCATCACGTCCGGCGTGGGTGAGGGCCGGTCGCCCACCACGATCTTGCGATCGCCGTACGCGCCCGCGCAGATGTCCCACGAAGCCCGCCCCGACGGCAGCGGGGCGCCGCGCAGGTAGCCCATGTCGTCGAGGTCCGGCACGCCGCCGGGGCCGACGTAGATCCCTTCGAGCCCGCCGGCCAGGAGTTCCTTGAGCCGTTCGGGCAGCCTGGCGAGGCTCTCCACGGCCCGTACGACCTCGGCCGGAGGGGGGCCGAGGCGCGCGTCCCACTGACGGTGCAGGATCGCCTCCAGCTTGCCGCAGTGGCGCAGCCCGTCGCCCATCGAAGGCGCGTCGGGGCGGTTGGGCTGAGCCCGGGGAGGTGTGTCGTCCAGTTCGAAGTCGTGCCAGGTGTACTGGGGGCGTTCGGCCACGGCCGCGGACAGCCGCTCGCCGCCCTCCCAGCGCTGGCGGCGCTCGCGCGGCCGGACGCCCTCACGCGAGACGGGACGCGGGCGCTGGGTCTCCTGTCCGGTGAAGCGGTGGTCGGCGCCGTTGCGGGCCGGCCAGTCTTTCACCCAGACGGAACGATCGGCCTCCGGAGGCGCCTCCCTGCGACGGGAGAAAAGGTATGACCCGCGTCGCCACCAACGACCCCGCCGATGGCGGCCCTTGTCGTTAGAAAAGGCCATCGCACCTCTCCACGCGAGCCGCCGGGCGGCGGGAAGGGCTGCCCCGAGGGAAGGCGGACTCCGCTGAATCGTGTTCTACCGTACGACGCCGATCATCCCTAGTCACCCGAAATGGTGCATGCAGCTGACACGATCACGTCGCGGATGGCTTACAGTTCGGGCATGGCAGGTGTCCTTGTCGGCCTGGCGCTGCTGGCCTTCTGGCTCTACTCACTCTTCGACGTCATCACCAGTCCGGAAGACGAGGTTAGGAACGTACCAAAGCCACTCTGGATGCTGATCGTGGCTTTGATCCCGATTGCGGGCGGGCTGCTCTGGCTGGTTCGCGGCCGTCCCCAGACCCCCCGATCCGAGTGGCGGTCCTCGCCGCAGGCCGGCTCCGCTCCCCCGGCCGCTCCCCCCAAGGGGCCCGACGACGACCCCGAGTTCCTCCGCGAGCTCGAACGCCGCATGCGCGGCGACGACTGAGCGCACGCACGCCGAAGAGGCCCCCGTTCGCACGGAGGCCTCTCACGGCAGGTTCGTACGGCCCTCAGCTCACAGGTCGGCGTAGCTGTGCAGCCCCGAGAGGAAGATGTTCACACCGATCAGGTTGAACATCAGGCAGGCGAACGCCACCAGCTGGATGATCGTCGCCGGCCGCCCGCGCCAGCCGCCGGTGGCCCGCGCGTGCAGGTAGGCCGCGTAGGCCACCCACGTGATGAAGGACCAGACCTCCTTGGGGTCCCAGCCCCAGTAGCGCCCCCACGCCTTGTCCGCCCAGAGCGCGCCCGTGATGACGGCGAACGTCCACAGCGGGAAGGCCACCACGATCGCCCGGTGGGCCACCCGCTCCAGGTCGGCCCGCGACGGCAGCCGCGACGGACCGTCGCCGCGCACCAGGTAGAGGCCCCCGGACGCCGCGCCCACCACGAACAGGCCGCTGGCCAGCACGGCCGCCGAGACGTGGATGGCCACCCAGTAGGAGTCGAGCGCGGGCACCACCGGCCCCGCGGACGTGTAGAGCAGCCGGGCGGCGGCGCCGAGCCCCACCGCCGCCGCGATCATCACGAAGGAGCCCAGGAAGCGCACGTTGTAGCGGACCTGGGTGACGAGGAAGGCGGTCACCGCGGCGAAGCAGAGCGCGACGACGAACTCGTACATGTTGCCCCACGGCCACCGCTCCACGGCCAGGCCGCGGGTGAGGATGGCGGCGAGGTTGGCCGCCCAGCCCACCCAGCCGAGCGCCAGACCCGCGACACCGGCCTTGGCGGCCCAGGCCGGCGGCTCGACGTCTCCGGGCGGCGCCTCGACCGGCTCGTCGGGCGCCGCGTCGGCGCCCGCCCCCACGGCGACGGGCCGCCGCGCGGGCACGGCGGGCGCGTCGGCCCGGACCCGCCCGAAGGCCAGCTCCGCCGCGAACGCGATCATGGAAAAGAGGTAGAGCAGAATGGCGCCGACCACGAACAGGTCGCTCACCTCGGCTAGCTGCTCAGCGGGCATCCTTGTCTCCTGCTGATAGGACCTTCACGATGTCGTCGAACTCCTCGGCGAAGCCCGCCGCGGAGCCCTCGGTGCGGGTCAGGCCGCCCACCTCGACCGTGCCGTCCTTGACCCGCACCCAGACCCGGCGGCGCCGGATGGTCAGCGAGAGCGCGATGGAGACGGTGGCGAGCGCGGCGAAGACCAGGGCGGGCACCCGGCCCGGATCGTAGGCGATCTGGAGCGTGATCCACTCCTTGACGCCGGTGAACTCCAGCTTGCCCGCCCCCTGCGGCAGGTCGACCGACTGGCCGACGGCGAGCGGCTTGGGCACCGCGGTGCCCATGAGCAGCGGGGTGAGCTTGCTCATGGCCTCGGGCGGCGCGAGCTCGTAGACGGACTGCGGCTTGCCCGAGCGCATCCCCAGGTCGCCGGAGAAGGCCCCGAGGACCTGCACCTCCGGCTGGATCGCGCCCGGGAAGGCGGAGGCGTAGGAGCCGTCGACCAGCGGGACGCTCGTCGGCAGGAACCGCAGCAGGAACCCGAGCTGCTGGGGCTGGGCGTCGGGCGCCTTGACCACGCACCCGGAGGTGTACGTGGGCTTGTCCTCGATGAGGCACGGCACCGGCCCCTCGTAGGCCACCTCGCCCTTGCCGTCGGTCACCCGGAACACGGGCGCGTAGCCGTGACCGATCAGGTAGGTCTGCGTGCCGTTGATCTCCAGTGGCTCGTTGACCTTGAGCTCGTAGGGCCGCTCGGCCGCCCCGGGCGCGTCGTTGACCCGGAGGAAGGCGGAGTAGTCGAGCTCCTGCCCCTTCTTCTCGCCCTCGACCTGGTAGGTGGCCTGGAAGTCGGTCAACTGGAACGCGAACGGCTCCAGCGACTCGGCGGACACCTGGCTGCCGGGAATGAACCGGTCGTAGGCGGCCACGGTGTTGGCGAAGCCGTCGCCCTCGACGACCAGGACGTTGCCGCGGTAGCCGTACAGGGAGCCGAAGCCCACGGCGACCAGCAGGCCGAGCAGCGAGATGTGGAAGACCAGGTTGCCGGTCTCGCGCAGGTAGCCCTTCTCGGCGGACACCCACCCGTCGCCGGTGTCGACCCGGAAGCGCCGCCGGCGCAGCCGCCTGGCGGCCTCCTCGACCGTCAGGTCGCCGGAGAAGGCGGCCGAGTGCGGCAGCCGCGACAGGTTGCGCGGCGCGGCCGGCGGGCGGCGGCGCAGCTCGCGCAGGTAGGTCGAGGTGCGCGGGATGATGCAGCCGATCAGCGAGGTGAACAGCAGCAGGTAGATGGCGGCGAACCAGACCGAGGTGAAGACGTCGAAGAGCTGGAACCGGTCGTACCACTCGGCCAGCGTCGGGTCGTTCTCGTAGAGCTGCGCCACCTTGTCGGGGTCGACCCCGCGCTGCGGCACCAGCGAGCCGGGCACCGACGCCAGAGCGAACAGGAAGAGCAGGATCAGCGCCGTCTTCATCGAGGTGAGCGTGCGCCACGTCCAGCGCAGCCAGCCCATGCCCCCGAGCCCGACCGGCCCCTTGGCCGCCTGCTTCCGCTCCAACTCGTCGACGCTCATCAGATCACCGGCCTGAACGTGCCGATGAGCCCCTGCATGGTCGCGATGATCTCTCCCCACAGGCCGGTCACGAGCATGACGCCCACGGCCACCATCATCCCGCCGCCGATCCTGGTGATCAGGCGGGAGTGCCGCCGGACCGCCCGGAACGTACGCAACGCCCTGCTGTAGGCGAAGGCGGCGATCACGAAGGGCAGCCCGAGCCCGAGCGAGTAGGCCACGGCGAGCAGCGCTCCCCTGGAGGCGCTCCCCTCGTTGAGCCCGAGCGTGAGCACGACCGCCAGCGTGGGCCCGATGCACGGGGTCCAGCCCAGGCCGAACACCACGCCGAGCAGCGGCGCCCCGGCCAGCCCCGCCGAGGGCACCCGGTGGATGCGCACGTCGCGCATCAGCCCGGGCAGCACGCCGAGGAAGGCCAGCCCGAGCAGGATGGTCAGCACGCCGAGCACCCGCGTGATGATCTCGGCGTTGCCCAGCATCACCGAGCCGAGCCCGCCGAACAGCGCCCCGCTGAGCACGAACACGACCGCGAATCCGGCCACGAACAGCGTCGTGCCGAGCACCAGCCGGCCCCGCCTGGGGTCGGCGCTCATGCCCGTCACATAGGACAGGTAACCGGGCACGAGCGGCAGCACGCACGGCGAGAGGAACGACACGACCCCGGCGAGGACCGCGATGGGCACGGCCAGCAGCAGCGAGCCGGAGGCCACGACGTCACTCATCGCGCACCTTGGTGACCGTGTTCATCAGGTCGGTATAGCGGACCGCGCCGAGCGCCCTGGCGGCGATGCGGCCCTGCTTGTCGATGATCAGGGTGGACGGGATGGCCGCGGGCGGCACCGTGCCCTGGAAGGCCAGCGCCACCTTGCCCGGCTGGTCGAAGATGCTGGGGTAGCCGGTCTGCTCGGTGCGCTCGAAGGCCAGCGCGTCGGCCTTGCGGTCCTTGAAGTCGACCCCGATGAACTCGACCCCGGTGCCCTTGGTCTTGGCGGCCACGTCCTTGAGCACCGGCGCCTCGGCCCGGCATGGCCCGCACCAGGACGCCCAGAAGTTGAGGACCACGACCTTGCCCTTGTGGGCGGCCAGCGAAGCGGTGCCGCCGTCGAGCGTCGGGCCCTCGACCGAGGGCGCCGCCTGACGGTCGGTCGCGGTGAACACCTGCATCTTCCCGTCGCCCGCGACGAAGCGCGTGTCGCCCGCCTGAGGCTGCCCGCCCTGGTTGCCCGCGCAGCCCGCGGCGCTCACGGTGAGCGCTGCCAGGAGGACGAGGGAGATGGACTTCGCGCGCACGGGGAAGATCTCCTTGTACTACAAGAGGTAGAGCTTGCAACTCTACCGGCGGAACCGGACGCCCGGCACGCTGGGGCCCTCCCCGCTCGCGGTCAGGCCCCGGGGATCGTCGGCCCCTGGCTGAGCGACCCGGCCGGCTCGCTGTAGCCGACGCTGACCAGGCGGTCGCCGTCGAAGGTGAACGTGGTGAGGCTGGCCAGCCCGCACTGCCTGCGCCTCGGATCGTGCACGAACCTGCGGCGTCCCTCGGCCGCCATCCTGATCGTCCAGATCGGCAGCTGGTGGCTGACCAGCACCGCCTCGTGGCCGCGCGCCGCCTTGCGGGCGTCGTCGACCATCGTCCGCATGCGCTCGATGATCAGCGGATAGGGCTCTCCCCACGAGGGCCGCATCGGGTTCCAGAAGTAGCGGTAGTTGCGGGGGTTGCGCAGGATGGCCAGGCCCTGGCCGACCATGCGGCCTTCGAGCATGTTGCCGGCCTCGATCAGCCGGTCGTCCACCTCGGGTTCGAGCCCGAACGTCGCGGCCAGCGGGGCCGCCGTCTCCAGGGCCCGTTCCAGCGGCGAGCTGTAGAGGGCGACGACGTCGCGGCCGGCCACCGCCTTGGCGACCGTCTCGGCCATCAGGCGGCCCGTCTCGGACAGGTGGTAGCCGGGCAGCCTGCCGTAGAGGATGCCGCCGGGGTTGTGCACCTCGCCGTGACGCATCAGGTGGACGACAGTGGTTTCAGCCATGGTGTGCCTCAGCCTATCCGTTCACGTACCGCTCGCGGCGGGTGGGCACCCTGGTCCGGATCAAGGCCGGACGGTAAAGTCAAGGTCATCTCGATCAGATCTTGCGGTGTCCCGAGGGAGTCGCCCGCGTGAGTCCGTGGGCTCTCCTTCTCGTCTTCGTGGCCGCCGTGGCCCACGCCTCGTGGAACGTGCTGAGCAAGCGGGCCGCGCGGGCCGACGGCGTGGTGTTCGTCTGGCTGGTCGCGGTCGCCTCCACGGTCGTCTGGGCCCCGCTGTTCGCGGGCTTCCTGCTGGTCACGGGCGCCCGGCCCGATCTGGGCGACCTTGGGGTGATCGCCGTCAGCACGATCATCCACCTCGGCTACTTCGTGCTGCTCCAGAAGGGGTACGGCAAGGGCGATCTGTCGGTCGTCTACCCGGTGGCGCGCGGCACGGGGCCGCTGCTGGCGAGCCTGGTGGCCGTGCTGGCGCTGGGCGAGCGCCCCGGTCCGGTGGGCGTGGCGGGGATCGTCTTAGTCGGGGTGGGCGTGTTCATGATGAGCGGCGGTGGCCGGGGCGACCTCAGGGGCCTGGCGTTCGGGCTGATGGTGGGCGTGTTGATCGCGGGCTACACGATCTGGGACTCCCAGGTGGTGAGCGCCTTCGCGGTGGCGCCGCTGATGCTCGTCTATCTCGGCGAGGCCGGGCGGGCGCTCCTGCTCGCCCCGGTGGTGTTCGCCAGGCGCGGGCTGATCCTGCCCACCTGGCGTGAGCACCGGTGGCCGGTCGTGGGCGCGGGCGTGCTCAGCTTCCTGTCGTACCTGCTGGTGTTGTTCGCCTTCACGATGGCGCCGGTCAGCGTGGTGGCCCCCGCTCGCGAGGTCAGCGTGCTGATCGCGGTGGTGCTCGGCGGCCGGCTGCTGGCCGAGGGCGACCTGCCGCGCAGGCTGGTGGCCGCCGGCGTGATCCTCGGCGGGATCGTGGCGATCGCGCTCAGCTGACCGCCCAGGCGCTCTCGTGCGGCCGACCCAGCTGACCGCCCAGGCGTTCTCGTGGGTGCGACTGACTCAGCTGACCGCCCAGGCGTTCTCATGGGTGCGGCTGACCTCGGCGAGCGCCTCGATCGCGGCCCTGATCGCGGGGCGGCGGGCGGCGTCGGTGCGCCAGATCGTGTAGATGCGGCGCGACTGCCTGGGCCGGATGGGCACGATGCACACGCCGTCGGGCACGCAGTCGCGCCCCAGCCTCGGCACGATCGCGCAGCCCAGGCCGGCGGCGACCAGCGCCATCTGGGTGGGATACTCGTCGGCTCTGCAGTGGATCTCGGGTTCGAGCTCGGCGTTGCGCAGCGTGAAGACCAGCCAGTCGTGGCAGACGGTGCCGGGCCTGGAGCTGATCCAGCGCTCCCCGTGCAGCTCGGCCAGCTCGATCTCCTTGCGGCCCGCCAGTGGGTGCGACGCGGGCAGCACGACGTCGGCGACGTCGTCGAGCAGCGTCGACCGCGAGAGCCCGTCGGGCAGCGCGATCGGCCGGTTCAGCCAGTCCTGGACCACGCCCAGGTCGAGCTCGCCCCTGGCCACCTCGCGCGTCACCCGCTCGGGCTCGCGCTCGTCGAGCTGGAGCAGCAGGTCGGGATGGCGCTCCTTGAGCCTGGCCACCGCACTGGGCAGCAGCCCGCGCGCGGCGGTCGGGAACGCGCCCACGCTCAGCCGGCCCACGACCTGGCCGCGCAGTGCCTCGAAGTCGGCCTCGGCGGTCTCGACCAGCGCCAGGATGCGCTCGGCGTGCTCGGCGAGCAGCCCGGCGGCGTCGGTGAGCCGGACACCGCGGCCGTTGCGCTCCATCAGCCGGGCTCCGGTCTCACGCTCCAGCTTGGCGATCTGCTGCGACACGGCCGACGGGGTGACCATGAGCGCGTCGGCCGCGGCCCCCACCGAGCCGTAGACGTGCACGGCGTGAAGGGCCTTGAGCCGGTTCAGGTCCAACATGTAAGCCAGCCTAAAGGGTTAAGCGTAGAAAGTCTCGCTTGTCCTCAACTCTGTAGCGGACGAAAATATATGCATGCGAAACATTAAGCCGAAGCAGCAGCAGTCCTCCTCCGTCTCCTACCTCAAGACGCTGGCCGAGCAGGCTCGCGACATCCGCGTCCGTCGCCAGAAGACGCGCGCTGCGTGAGTCCGCGTCACCTGGCGCTGGCCATCGGGCTGGCGGCCGTGTGGGGCTTTAACTTCGTGGTGATGGAAGTGGGTTTGCGCCACTTCCAACCCCTGCAGTACGCGGGATTCAGGTTCGCCCTGGCCGCCTTCCCCGCCCTGCTGTTCGTGGGGCGGCCGCCCGTACCGTGGCGGTGGGTCGTGGGGGTGGCGGCCACACTCGGCGCGGGACAGTTCGGCCTGCTGCTCATCGCCATGCGGGCCGGCATGCCCGCCGGGCTCACCTCGCTCGTCCTGCAGGTGCAGGCCCTGTTCACCGCGCTGTTCGCGGTGACACTGCTGGGCGAACGGCTCGGCGCGCGCCGGGTGACCGGCCTGGCCGTCGCCTTCGCCGGCCTGGCCCTGGTCGCCTACGACTTCGGCCTGTCAGGCCCCGTGGGCGCCTTCGCCCTGTGCGTGGCCGCGGCGGCGGCGTGGGGGCTCGGCAACGTGCTGCAGCGCAAGGCCGCCCCGCCCGACTCGCTGCGGTTCATGGTGTGGGTGAGCGCCCTGTCGGCGCCGCCGCTCCTGGCGATGTCGTTGCTGGTGGAGGGCCCGCCCTCGCTGGTCGCCCCGGTGGAGGGCTGGCTGTCGCTCGGGTACGTGGCCTTCGTCTCGACCCTCGGTGGGTTCGGGGTGTGGGGCTGGCTGCTCCGCAGGTACGACGCCTCGACCGTGGCGCCGTACACGCTGCTGGTGCCGGTCTTCGGCATCTCCTCGGCGGCCCTGGTGACCGGTGAGCCGATCTCCTGGGTCAGCCTCGTCGCGGGAGCCCTCATCGTGTCAGGAGTGCTGTGGGCCGGCACCCGCGGCAGGGCTCAGCGGACCGAGGCGGCGGCCTTGGCGGCGGACGGCAGCGCCTCGGCCACCCGGGTCAGCGCCTCGTCGTCGTGGGACGCCGACAGGAACCACGCCTCGTAGGCCGACGGCGGCAGGTAGACCCCCTGGTCGAGCATCGCGTGGAAGAACGCCCGGAACGCCGCGGTGTTCTGCGTCTGGGCCCCGGCGAAGTCGGTCACCTCGTCCTCGGTGAAGAAGATCGAGAACAGGTTGCCCGCCCGCTGCAGCCGGTGGGGGACCCCTGCCGCCGCGAGCGCCTCGGAGGCGGCCTGGCCGACCGCCAGCGCCGCCGCGTCCACCCTGGCGTAGGCGTCGGCGTCGAGCGCGCGCAGCGTGGCCAGCCCGGCGGCGCAGGCCAGCGGGTTGCCCGACAGCGTGCCCGCCTGGTAGACGGGGCCCTCGGGCGCGAGGTGGGCCATCACCTCGGCCCGCCCGCCGAAGGCCGCCGCCGGCAGCCCCCCGCCCATCACCTTGCCGAACGTCACCAGGTCGGCGTCGACGGGGTCGAGGCCGTACCAACCGGCGGGCGAGACCCGGAAGCCCGTCAGCACCTCGTCAACGATCAGCAACGCTCCGTTGGCCGTGCACAGCTCGCGGAGCCGCGCGTTGAAGCCGTCGCGGGGCGGCACCACCCCCATGTTGGACGGGCACGCCTCGGTGATGACGCAGGCGACCTCGGCCGAGGCGAACGCCTCCTCGACCGCCGCCACGTCGTTGTAGGGCAGCACGATCGTGTCGGCCGCCGAGGCGCCCGTCACACCGGGGGTGTCGGGCAGGCCGAACGTCACCACCCCGGACCCGGCCGAGGCGAGCAGCGCGTCGACGTGGCCGTGGTAGCAGCCGGCGAACTTGACGATCTTGGATCGGCCGGTGAAGCCGCGGGCCAGGCGCACCGCGCTCATGGTCGCCTCGGTGCCCGAGCTGACCAGGCGGAGCTTCTCGACGGGCGCCACCCGGCCCACGATCTCCTCGGCCAGCTCCACCTCGCCCGGCGTGGCCGTGCCGTAGCCGAACCCGTGGGACGCCGCCCGGGCGACGGCCTCGACGACCGCGGGATGACGGTGACCGAGGATCATCGGCCCCCACGAGCAGACCAGGTCGACGTAGCGGTTGCCGTCGACATCGGTGATGTAGGGCCCCTGACCGGCGGCCATGAACCGCGGGGTGCCGCCCACCGCGCCGAACGCGCGGACGGGTGAGTTGACGCCTCCCGGCACGATGGCGCGGGCGCGGGCGAACAGGTCCTCGGACTTCTCTGTACGGCTCACGCGTCCAGATTAGTCGGCAACCGCCGTGCCGCCTTCCGCCGGAAAGGCGCTAGTCGGCGAGCACGTCCAGGATGCGCAGCGGGTCGGGCAGCGGCCGGCCGTCGGGCGGGCGCAGCCAGGAGACGGGCTGGCCGGTGGGCAGCGTGGAGGGCGGGGCGAGGACGTAGCTGTCGCGGCAGTGCCAGCGCAGCCCCGGTGTGTCGTCGATGGTGGCCGGATCGCAGTCGAGCTGGCAGGACCACCACTCGTCCTCGTCCTCGGGATTGCCACGGGTGGCCACATAGAACAGGACCCGGTCGCCGTTGGCGGCGACCGGGCCCGAGTGCGCTTCGTCCGCGTCGATGCGGGTCAGGGCCGCGAGGCCCGTCGGAAGGGGTACGTCGAACACGTCGAACACCCGCCCGGTGGGCAGGATCACATTGGCCTCGGGCTCGCGCTGCCACCAGCGGGTCAGCTGCGTGGGGTCCGTCGTGGCCTGTACGTGCCAGGCGGGCGAGACGGGATGCGCGCCGGGGTCGGGACAGCCGAGCCGGTCACAGGAACACGCGCGGGAGCCGTGCCGCAGGGGGTGAGCACCGGGCACCACCGGCCAACCGAGAGCGGCGTAGCCCAGCACGGAGTCGATCCGGGTCGGGCGAGACCGTTTTCTGGTACGCCGAGCGAGTGGTACCCCCACCATGGTGTCTCCCGTCGAGTTACCGCGCCTGAAGCGGCCCCGGCTCCTGGCCATTAGCGCATGCGGGGCACACCAGCACTTGTTATCGCACTCTAACGCACAGGCCCCAGGAGTTAACGGGAAACCCCCTCGTTAGAGGGCGCGCGCCACCTCGGTCGCCCAGTAGGTCAGGATGAGGTCGGCGCCGGCCCGCTTGATCGCGACGATGGATTCCATGATCATGCGCTCGCGGTCGACCCAGCCGTTGGCCGCGGCCGCCTCGATCATCGCGTACTCGCCGCTGACCTGGTAGGCCGCGACCGGCACGTCCACCGTGTCACGGAACTGCCTGATGACGTCGAGATAGGCGAGCGCGGGCTTGACCATGACCGCGTCGGCGCCCTCGGCCAGGTCGAGTCGCACCTCGCGCAGCGCCTCCTCCAGCGGCCCGGCCGGGTCCTGCTGGTGGGTGCTGCGGTCGCCGAACCGGGGCGCGCACTCGGCGGCGTCGCGGAACGGCCCGTAGAAGGCGGAGGCGTACTTGGCGGAGTAGGCGAGGATCGGCACATCGGCGAACCCGTCGGCGTCGAGGGCGGCGCGGATGGCCCCGACCTGGCCGTCCATCATGCCGCTCGGCGCCACCATCTGGGAGCCGGCCCGGGCCTGGGCGACGGCGATGGACGCGTAGCGCTCCAGGGTCGCGTCGTTGTCGACGTCGCCCGCGTCGGTGAGGATGCCGCAGTGGCCGTGGTCGGTGAACTCGTCGAGGCAGGTGTCGGCCATCACCACCAGGGTGTCGCCCACCTCGGCGCTGACGTCGCGCAGGGCCACCTGCAGAATGCCGTCGGGGTCGTCGCCCGCCGAGCCGCGCGCGTCCTTGACCGCCGGGATGCCGAACAGTATCAGCCCGCCGACCCCGGCCTCGGCGGCCTCATGGGCGGCCTTGCGCAGCGAGTCGCGGGTGTGCTGGAACACACCGGGCATCGAGGCGACCGGGGCGGGCTCGTCGATGTTCTCCTTGACGAACATCGGCAGGATCAGATCTGCGGGATGCGGCCTGGTGCCGGCCACCATCCGCCTCATGGCCGCGTTGCGACGCAGCCTGCGGGGACGGGCGACAGGAAACTCGGCACTCACTTGGCTCTCCTCCTGGCTCCTCTTCGGTTCTGGGAAGGACGCCGCGGGGTGTCGCCGGCGGACACGGCCGCCTGCCGCTGCTTCGCACCGTACTCGGCCAGCGCGGCCGCGAGGGCGGAAGCCGAAGGTTTGTCGGCCATGACATCGACGCGCAGCCCGAACTCTTCCGCCGTGTTGGCGGTCTGGGGCCCGATGACAGCGATCACGGTGACGTTGTGCGGTTTGCCCGCGATGCCCACCAGGTTGCGCACGGTCGACGATGAGGTGAAGAGAACGGCGTCGAACCCGCCTCCCTTGATCGCCTCGCGGATCGGCGCGGGCGGCGGTGCGGCGCGTACGGTCCGGTAGGCCGTGACGTCGTCGCACTCCCAGCCTAGCTCGGTGAGCCCGGCTACCAGGGTGTCAGTGGAAATATCGGCACGAGGAAGCAGCACCCGGTTGATCGGGTCGAGCATCGAGTCGTACGGCGGCCACTCGGCCACCAGGCCCTCGGACGACTGCTCGCCCGAAGGCAGCAGGTCGGGCTTGACCCCGAACTCGACCAGGGCCCGCGCCGTGGCGTCGCCCACGGCCGCGACCTTGAGCCCGGCAAAGGCGCGGGCGTCGAGGCCGTACTCCTCGAACTTCTCGCGCACCGCCTTGACCGCGTTGGCGCTGGTGAACGCCACCCACTCGTAGCGGCCGGTGACCAGGCCCTTGATCGCGCGGTCCATCTGCTGCGGGGTGCGCGGCGGCTCGACGGAGATGGTCGGCACCTCCTCGGGCACCGCGCCGTAGGAGATGAGCTGCTCGGTGAGGCTCTTGGACTGCTCCTTGGTGCGCGGCACCAGCACCCGCCAGCCGAACAGCGGCTTGGTCTCGAACCACGACAGCTTGTCGCGCTGCCCCACGGCATCACCGACCACGATCAGCGCGGGCTCGGTGAAGCCGGCGTGCTTGAGGTCGGCCTGCAGCCTGCCGAGCGTGGAGACCACGGTGTACTGCTCGGTGGTGGTGCCGCCGCTGCTGACCGCGACCGGGGTGTGGTCGGGCTTGCCGCCGGCGATCAGCGCCTTGCCGATCGACACGGCCTCGGCGACGCCGTTGTAGATCACCAGCGTGCCCGGGCAGCCGGCGTGGGAGGACCAGTCCTGGTCCTGGGCCGCGTCGACCACCCTGAACTCGGGCACGGACGTCGCGGGCGGGATGCCCGCGTAGGCGAGCACGGCGGTCGCGGGCGGCACGCCCGGCACGATCTCGAAGTCCACCTCCGCCGCGACACATGCCGCGACCTCCTCGGTGATCGAGGAGAACAACATGGGGTCGCCCTCCGACACGCGTACGACGAGCCGGCCCCGCTTGGCGTGGCCGACCACGTCGCCGGACACGACCTCGACACCGGCGCGGCAGTGCCGGAGCAGCGCGCCGTAGCGCTCCTCGTCGACCACGACCACGTCGGCCTTGCCGAGCAGTTCGGCGCCGCGAAGCGTGAGGAGGTTGGGGTCGCCCGGGCCCGCGCCCACGAAGGCGACGAATCCGGAGGTTGGACTATCGGAGCTCAATGGGACTGCTCCCCCATCAATCTGTCGGCCCCTTCAGCGATCATCTCTGCCGCGAGGACGCGGGCCAGATCGACAGCCTCCGAAGGAGAACCGGCGGCGGACTTGCGGACCGCCTGGCGGCCGTCGAGTGCGACGACCACCGCGGTCAGGTTGAGAGTCTGCCCGTCATCGAAGGCGAACGCACCCACGGGCGCCGAACATCCGGCCTCGAGAGCGGACAGAATGGTGCGCTCGGCCGACACCGCGGAGCGGGTCCGCGCGTCGTCGAGCACACCGAGAAAATCGATCAGGTCGTCACGACCGGACAGACACTCGACGGCCAGCGAGCCCTGGCCCGGCGCCGGAGTCAGCTCCTCGACCGTGAATATCTGGGCGATCTCGGTGGTGCGGCCGATCCTGGTCAGTCCGGCCGCGGCGAGCACGACGGCGTCGAGCTCACCTGAGGTTACCTTGCCGATCCGGGTGTCCGCGTTGCCGCGGATCGGGACGTACTCGAGGTCGGGGCGCAGCGCGCGGAGCATCGCGACCCGGCGCGGGGAGCCGGTGCCGACCTTGGCCCCGGCGGGCAGGTCGGCGAACGCGAGCGGGCCGACCAGCGCGTCGCGGTGGTCGTGGCGGGTGGGCAGCGCCGCCAGGGTCACCCTGGGGTCGGGCTTGGTCGGCAGGTCCTTCAGCGAGTGGACGGCGAAGTCGATCTCGCCCTCGAACAGCTTGTCGCGCAGCGCGCTGACGAACACGCCGGTGCCCCCCAGCTGCGCCAGGTGAGCCTTGCTGACGTCACCGAAGGTGGTGATGCCGACCAGCTCGATGTCCTGCCCGGTGCGCTCGGTGTAGGCGTCGGCGACCATCTGGGACTGGGTGGTGGCCATGAGGCTGCGCCGGGTCCCCAACCGCAACGTCACAACTCCACCTCCCTCACGGCTCGGGGCATCTTCGGATCCAGGTCGAACAGCTCGCGCAGCGCTTCCGCATAATGATCGCCTCCGGGGGAGGTGGCGAGCTGTTTGACACGCACGGTCGGCTCGTGAAGCAGCTTGTCGACGACTCTCTGCACGGTCTGGGTGACCTCGTCTCTGGTCTTGCGGTCGAGGTCGGGCATGCGCATCAGCAACCGGCCCAGCTCGGCCTCCACCACGCCCGCCGCCTTGCCGCGCAGCGCCACCACGGTCGGGGTGACCCTGGAGGCGCGGCCGGCGTCGAGGAACGCGGTGAGCTCGCGGGTGACGAGCTCGCGGACCGCCTGGACGGCGTCGTCCTCGTGGGAGCCGATGCCGGACTCCTGGATCGTCTCCAGGTCGACGAGCGTGATGCCGGGCACGGTGCGTACGTCGGGGTCGATGTCGTGGGGCAGCGCCAGGTCGAGGAGGAACGCCTCGCGGGACAGCATGTCGGGAGTGATCACGTGGCGACCGGCGCCGATGCAGGTGATGACGAGGTCGGCCGCCGCCAGCTCTCGGGGAACCGCGGCGAACTCGACCGCCCGGCCGCCGACCGACTGGGCGAGTCGCAATCCGCGGTCGAAGGTGCGGTTGGCCACGACGATGTCGGTCACGCCCGCCCGGGCCAGGGTGGTGGCGGCCAGCGAGCTCATCGAGCCCGCGCCGACCACCAGCGCCCGCCGGCCGGGCAGCTCGCCCGCCAGCGCCAGCCCGGCGCTGACCAGCGAGGCGCCCGCCTGGTCGATGCCGGTGTCGGTGTGGGCGCGCTTGCCCACGCGCAGCGCCGACTGCACCAGCTCGTTGAGCGAGGCGCCGACCGTGCCATGCTTCTGCGCCAGCTTGAGCGCCCTGCGGACCTGGCCGAGGATCTGCCCCTCGCCCACCACCATCGAGTCGAGGCCGCACACCATGGAGAACAGGTGCTCGACCGCCTGGTCCTCGTAGTGCACGTAGAGGTGCGGCCGCAGCTCGTCACCGGGCACGCCCGAGTGCACGCTCAACAGGTCGCTGAGCGAGGTGACGGCAGCGTGGAAACGGTCGACCGCGACGTAGATCTCGACCCTGTTGCAGGTCGAGACCACCATGGTCTCCGCCACCGAGATGTCCTGCTGCACGTCGTGCAAGAGTTTGACGAGCGCGTCGCCGGTCACCGACACACGCTCCAGCATGGCCACCGGCGCTGTCCGGTGGCTGAGTCCGATCGCCAGAATGCTCACTGGCTGTCCACGGCCATCAGTGGCCCCCCTGCTTTGCGTTGCTCATGGAACGCAAGGATCTGCAGTTCGATTGATAGGTCGACTTTACGGACATCGACGCTCTCAGGCACAGATAGCACGACGGGGGCAAAGTTCAGGATGCTGGTCACGCCGACGGCGACGACCCGATCGCAGACTTTCTGCGCTGCCGCCGCCGGAGTGGCCAGGACCACGATCGAGACTCCCCGCCGCTGGATCACGGCTTCCAGTTCGTCAATGTGTTCAACATTCAACCCCGCAATGTCGTCGCCCACCACCTCGGGGTCGGCATCGATGAGCGCGGCCACCCGAAAACCCCTGGAGACGAACCCGCCGTAGTTGGCGAGCGCACGGCCGAGGTTACCGACTCCGACGATGGCCACGGCCCAGTCTTGGGTCAGACCGAGCTCACGGGAGATCTGGTAGACGAGGTACTCGACGTCGTAGCCGACGCCGCGGGTACCGTACGAGCCGAGATGGGACAGGTCCTTGCGGAGCTTGGCGGAGTTGACTCCGGCGGCCACCGCGAGATCTTCGGAGCTCACGGTCGCGGTGCCGCGCTCGGCCATCCCGTGCAGCGCCCTCAGGTACAACGGGAGCCTGGCGACCGTTGCCTCGGGGATGCCGCGGTCACGGGGGTGGGACGGGCTCTTCACGTGCCGGAGCTCCAGAGGAACGGGCGGTCGGAGACCGCGATGGGGTAGAACCTTCTTTCAGGTTAATCCCTTTGTGAACCGACGCACAAAGTGTGGCGCTACGGAGGAGTCATGCATCGCATCACCTTGCTCAGCAGACCCGGCTGTCACTTGTGTGACGACGCCCGCGCGATCATCTCCCGTGTGGCGGCAGAGCTGGGCATGCCGTGGGAGGAGGTCGACATCGACTCCTCCGACGAACTGCGCGAGAAATACTGGGAGATGATTCCCGTCACACTTGTGGACGGCGTCCAGCACGACTTCTGGCGGGTCTCGGAGGAGCGCCTGCGGGCCGCGCTCGGCGACCGCGAACCCTGAGGCCGGAGCGACCCGGTACCCGAACGGACCCAGTACCCGGAACGGACCTGGTCCCCGGAACGGACCCCGTACCCGAAACGGACCTGAGACCCGAGCACCCCGCGAGGCGGTGGCCTAGAACATCGCGGTCGGCAGCGGCACGACCTTGGCGGCGTTGACGTCGAGCTCGATGATGTTGGTGGCCAGCACCAACGCCTGACGGTCGTTGACGAACCTCTCGACGTGCGGCTGACGCTGGTGGTCGCGGTAGGCCACCTCGTCGCGGTAGAGCTCGTAGACGATGCGCTGCAGAGGCGCCGACTTGACCGAGTGGCAGGCGTAGATCAGCGTGTCGGGCTCGCCGCGCCGTACCGCCTCGACGGTCTGCTCGGCCAGCCGGTCGAACGCCTCGCCCGAGCCGTCGATGAGCGAGAAGACGGTCAGCATCCCGTAGATGCTCGGCGAGGGCCTGCTGGAGACAGGCTGCGGCTGTGGATGGCTCTGCGGTGACAGCGGGGACTGCGGGGACTGCGGGGACTGCGGCTGCGCGGTGTAGGCGCCCGTGGCGAACATGTCGGCCCCGGGATAGGTGGCACCGGTCGCCGGCATGCCGTATTCGGGCGCGCCGTGCCTGCCGTTCATGATGAAGCCGGTGGACGGGCCCGACTCGGGTGGTGGCGGCGCCATGCGCGCGGCATAGTCGATCTCGCGGTCGCCCGCTCGGTACTCCGCGACCAGGTCCCCCAGCCCCGACGACCTGCGCGGCTGGACGGCCGGCGGCATCTCGTTCGCGACGACCGGATCCAGCCGCGGCTGGGACACGGGGGCGGCGGCCCGGTGGCCCGCTCCCGGGGCTCCGTGGGCTCCCTGGGCCCGCTCGCCGTGCCGGGAGGGGCCCTCGTCGTCGTCCTCGTCCTCGTCTTCGTACGGCGCCAGCGGGCGCAGCACGGAGTACCAGATCGCGGCGGCCACCACGACGAGCAGCGCCGCCGCGAACAGGCCCGGCACCGCGAACCGCATCGCCCCGAGCAGGGCCAGGCCGGACGGCACGACGACGATCGTCGCGTGCAGGTTGTCGGTGTCGTAGTCGTCGCCGCCGCGCCACCGCAGCGCCGCGACCACCAGGGCGCCCAGCAGGATGAGCGCGATGATGACGTGCGCGCCGAGCAGCAGCTTGTCGGGGATGAGCCCCCAGTGGCCGGCCGCCGTGGGCAGCGCCTTGGTCATCTCGTCGCTCTTGCGGACCGGGTCGACCAGCAGGATCACACCGACGACGATGGTTAAGGCGATGCCGAACAACCAGCCCGCGAACTTCGGCGGCACCTTGTCGGCGAGCAGCTGGATGAGGCCGATCGACAGCCAGAGCGGCGCCAGGAACGACCCGGTGAGCTGGTAGAGCTTGAAGCTGACCGACCCGAATCCCACGAGGTGGCCGATCGTGATCGCCGCGAGCGACACGGCCAGCGCGGCCACCGCGACGGTCCAGGCGATCAACCACCCGTCCCGGTCGTCACGCAGCCGGCGGCCCAGTGCCACGGCCGCGATCGCGGCCAGGAGGGCACCGGCGAAGGCGATGACAGCAACGAGGATCTCCATGGTGACTCCAATGCTGCCGGACTATGCCTCCCAGCCGGTAGCCGAAGAGGGAACGGGGGCGGTCCACACGCTATCCGCCGATTACGGCAAGTCATGCCTCGGGGAAGCGGATTGTGGAATTTCCAGTTGATTTCTAGAGTGTTCGAGCACGCCGCACCCCTTACCCGTAGGGATACCGGATGCCTGACTCGTGGCCGTTCGCCGGGCTGCTCACTCCAGCGGTCGCTGGCCCCGCCCGGCCGACCGAGCCTGCTGTGCGGGAAGAGATCCCGGACGACCTCCGTACGCTGGTGTTACATGCCAAGACCGGCGACTCGGAGGCTTTTGGCACGCTCTATGACCGCTATGTGGATCTGGTCTATCGCTACATCTATTTCCGGGTGGGCTCCCATCCGCTCGCGGAGGACCTCACGAGTGAGACGTTCCTGCGGGCGTTACGCCATATCACCGACTTCACCTGGCAGGGCCGCGATTTCGGCGCCTGGCTGGTGACCATCGCGCGCAACCTGGTGACCGACCATTTCAAGTCCGGGCGCTACCGGTTGGAGATCCCGACGGGCGAGGTGATCGACGTCCCGCTCGACGGGCCGCACATCCCGGAGAACGCGGTGGTGACCGCGATCATCAACGACCGGGTCCTGCGGGCGGTCAGGGATCTCAATCCGGAACAACAGGAATGCGTGGTCCTGCGTTTCCTGCACGGACTCTCGCTGGCGGAGACGGCACTGATCATGGGGAAGAAGAGTGGAGCCATCAAAGCGCTGCAGTTCCGTGCGATCCGTGCACTCGCGAGGGCTCTCCGTCACGACCTCGCGTAACCTCGCACCGCATCCCTTCGTTAGGCATGTGTCACGTCAGGATCATTAGCCGGGGGCGTCAGGGAGCGGTCATGGGCAGGTCGCGCAGATCGCGCGAACAGGTTGTGGATCACCTCACGGAGCTGCGGAGGCTCCCCTTGGGCGGCGGGCCGGAGGCCGGTTTCCGCGCCCGGCTCCGGCGCGACCTCCTGACGGCCCCTCCGCCCGCCGAGCCGACGCCGCGCGGCGCGCGGCGCGGCCACCGGCGACCGCCCCGGCGGATCTCCTGGTTCTCCCAGGTGGCCACGCTGGGGCTGGCCGCCGGGATGATGCTGTCGGCCTTCGCCACCTACCAGGCGGTGCCGGGCGACACGCTGTACCCGCTCAAGCGCGCCGCGGAGAGCACGCTGGTCCGGCTCAGCACCGACGACGTCGAACGGGCCGAGCGCGAGCTCCACTCGGCCCGGAACCGCGCCGCCGAGGTCGCCGAGCTCCTCGGCTCCTCGGGCGAGGGGCCGCTGGTCTCCAGAACGCTCAAGGACATGGAGCAGTCGACACGCTCGGGCATCAGCAGGCTGAAGCGGGCCGAACCACGCTCCTCCAAGCTCGACTCCTTCGCCAAGGACCAGCGCGACATGGTCGAGCCGATGCTCGATCAGCTGAACGAGGTCAACCAGGACCAGGCCACGGGATACCTCGATTACATCGAAGGTCTCGTCGCCCCTTCTGGGTAAGCTGACGCACATGTGGCGGCTCATGCGACGACGGCACCAGGCAGAGGCGAAGATCGCCGGTGAGGCCGCGGCGGCGGCGGCTGTGACGGCGCCGCCCGCCGAGCCCGACCTGCAGGCGGCGGCCTTCTTCGACGTCGACAACACGATGATGCGCGGCGCCTCCATCTACCACTTCGCCAGGGGTCTCGCCACGCGCGGCATGTTCACCACGTCCGACCTGTTCAAGTTCGCCGTCGGCCAGGCGGCGTTCCGGCTGCGCGGCAACGAGAATCCCGACCACATCGCGGTCGCCCGCGAGACCGCGCTGGCGTTCGTCGCCGGCGCCAAGGTCGACGACGTCGTACGGCTGGGCGAGGATATCTACGACGAGGTGATGGCCGACCGCATCTGGGGCGGCACCCGAGCCCTCGCGCAGAGCCACCTCGACGCGGGCCAGCGGGTCTGGCTGGTCACCGCCACGCCGGTCGAGCTGGCCAGGGTCATCGCCCAGCGGCTCGGCCTGACCGGGGCGCTCGGCACCGTGGCCGAGAGCTCCGACGGCGTCTACACCGGGCGGCTGGTCGGCGACCTGCTCCACGGTCCGGCCAAGGCCGAGGCTGTGCGGGCGCTGGCCCGCCGCGAGGGCCTCGACCTCACCCGCTGCACCGCCTACAGCGACTCGGCCAACGACCTGCCCATGCTCTCGCTGGTGGGCCACGCGGTGGCCATCAACCCCGACAGCGAGCTGCGCGAGTACGCCAAGGAGCAGCGCTGGCCGATCAAGGACTTCCGCACCGGCCGGAAGGCGACACTGACCGCGCTGCCGATCGCCGCCGGTCTGGGCGCCGTGGCCGGCGGAGTCGCCGCGGGCGTGGCGCTGCGCAGGCACTACCGCTCGGCCCAGTGACACCGCGCCGCGCAGCGCCGCGGACGACGGGCGGCTACTTCAGGCTCTCGAAGAGCCGCCTCGCCTCCGGCTGCGCCCACTGGATCCGGTTGCGGTCGTCGGGATGGCGGGTCCAGGGCACGGTGCGGAAGCTCACCTTGGCCTTCGACAGGCTCCTGGCCAGCTCGTACATCGACTGCGGGTCCAGATCGGTCCGTACGGACCTGGACACCGCGCCGAGAAACTCCTTGAGCTTGGCGGGCTCGGCCGCCTGACTCTGCGCCTTCTTCAGCATCGCCAGCATGAGCTGCTGCTGCCGCTTGACGCGCTGGATGTCGGAGCCGTCGCCGTAGCGCCGCAGCCGGACGAAGCCGAGGGCCTGCTCTCCGTTCACCAGGCTCTTGCCGGCCGGCAGGACGAGCTTCGACGCCTTGTCGTTCACGGCCGTCGGCAGCCTGACCTCCACACCCCCGAGCGCGTCCACCATGGCCTTGAACCCGGTGAAGTCCACCTCCACCGAGTGGTCGATGGTCAGACCGGTGAGCTGTTCCAGCGTCGCGCCGAGGCAGGCGGACCCGCCCTGGTCGTACGCGGTGTTGATCAGGTCGGTTCTGGCCGGCCGGCCGGAACAGCGGGGGATGCGCACGATCGAGTCGCGCGGCACGCTGACCGCGGTCGCCCGCCTCCTGTCGGCGGGCAGGTGGAGGAGCACGATGGTGTCCGACCGCTTGCCCACCTTGTCCCTGGCCGCGCGCGGGCCGTACACCTCGTTGCCGGCGCCTTCGCGGGTGTCCGAGCCGATCAGCAGCACGTTGAGCGCCCCCGACACGTCCACGACGCGCGCGCCCGCCGGAGGCGCGGCCGTGTGGCGTTCACCGACCAGCACGACCGGCACCGCGACCGCGGCGGCGGTGGCCACGGCGACGAGCCCGGCCGCCCACCAGCCCGCCCATCGGCCCGCCCACCAGCCCGCCCATCGGCCCGTCCAGCGGCGAGCCGGCCGGAACCGCGACCCGGCGTTCAGCATGCGCTCACGCTGCCTCACGAGCGTCGCGGGGGGCTCGTGTTCCAGCTCTCCGCCGAGATCCCGGAGCAACCGCAGGTCGTCCATCGTCACTCCTCCTCGATCATCGGGTTGCTGTCGCCGAGCGCCGCACGTACCTTCCGCCTGCCCCTGTTGAGGCGGGAGCGCACGGTCCCGACCGGGATGCCGAGCGCCCGCGCGACCTCCTCGTACGTCAGATCGCCCCAGGCGATCAGCAGGAGCACGTCACGGTCCCTGGCCGGAAGCGCCGCGAGCGCGCTGACCAGGTCGGAGCGCGCGGCCCGCGCGGTCACCCCGGCCGCCACCCGGTCTGCCGGCGACTCCACGTGCCCGTCGACCGGCGCCCGCAGCAGCGCGCGGTAACGGGCCGCCTCGGTGCGGTGGTGGCGGGAGATGAGCTTGGTGAGGATGCCGAAGAGCCACGGCCGGGCGTCGGTGTAGGCCAGGTCGTAGCTCCTGCGCCGGGAGAAGGCGACCAGGAACGTCTCGCCGACGAGATCCTCGGCGGGCTCGGGGCCGAGCCGCTTGGAGACGTACCGGTAGAGCATGGCGGAGTAGCGGTCGAACAGCTCGGCGAACGCCTCCGGCTGGGTCCAGGAGGCGCTGACGAGGTCGGCGTCCGCGTCCCTGGTGGCGGGTTGTGTGATCATCTCCGCCCTTCTGTGGGGAAGTCGGTCACGCATGTCTCGCCACAGCCCGCCGAACGGGTTCACACCAGAGGCAACCGCCTCAGCGGCTCAGAGGAAGGGCGGGAACGCGTGCCCGCGGCGCAGCCGCAGCTCGCTGAGCATCTGCTGGATGACCTCGCGGACGTGGTCGGTGAGGTTGAACACCAGCATGGGATCGTCGGCGTCCGACGGATCGTAGCCGTCGGTGCGGATCGGCTCACCGAACTCGATCAGCCACTTCGACGGCAGCGGCACCAGCCCGAGCGGCCCGAGCAGCGGGAAGAACGGCGTGATCGGCACGTAGGGCAGCCCGAGCAGCCTGGCCAGGAACGGCAGTTCGCCGATCTTGGGGTAGATCTCCTCGGCTCCCACGATGGCGGCGGGCACGATCGGCACGCCCGCGCGGATGGCCGACGCCACGAACCCGCCCCTGCCGAACCGCTGCAGCCTGTAGCGCTCGGAGAACGGCTTGCCCACGCCCTTGAAGCCCTCGGGGAACACTCCGACCAGCTCGCCCTTGCGCAGCAGCCGGTCGGCGTCCTCGGGGCAGGCCAGAGTGTGGCCGCTCTTGCGCGCCAGGTGGGCGAGGACGGGAAGCTGGTAGACGAGGTCGGCGCCGAGCAGCCGAAGCGGCCGGCCCACCTCGTCGTGCAGCGCCACCTGCATCATCAGCGCGTCGACCGGCAGGGTGCCGGAGTGATTGGCCGCGATGAGCGCGCCGCCCTCCTCGGGCACGTGCTTCAGCTCGGACGTCTCGACCCTGAACCAGTGGTGGTAGATCGGCCGGATCAGCTCCAGCAGCACCTTGTCGGTGAGCTCGGCGTCGTAGCCGAACTCGTCGACCTCGTAGTCGCCGCTGATCCGCCTGCGGAGGAAGGCCAGCGCCTTGGCCATGGGCTCGGGCCCGTCGGGCTCGTCGTAGGAGGGCGCCGCGCTGATCGGGATCACCCGCGCCTCGTGGCCGGGAACACTCACCGAGCACCTCCGAACGGATGCAGCCCGCGCGAACGCAGGAAGTCGTCGAAGGCCGCGCCGGTCGTGAACTTGGGTTTCCAGCCCAGCTCGGACTCCAGCCTGCTGGAGTCGACCGCGCGGCCGTGGCTCATCAGCCGCACCTGCTCGGGCGAGTAGTCGACCAGCCCCGCCCGGCGTACGACGTCGCCGAGCGCGTGGAAGACCGGCGAGAACAGCGGCAGCGACGGCCGCCCGGCCCGGCGCGCGCACTGCGACAGGAGCAGCACGCCGGCACCGGCCACGTTGAACGTGCCGGGGTGGTCCTCCTTCGCCATCCGCCGGAACACCTCGACCGCGTCGTCCTCGTGGACGAACTGCAGCCGAGGGTCGAAGCCGAACACGGTCGACAGCACCGGCTGGGTGAAGTAGCGGGTGAGCGGCGAGTCGACGCCGGGCCCCATGAAGTTGGCGAAACGCAGCAGTGACACGGCCACGTCGGGACGCCGGCGCGCGAAACCGCGCACGTAGCCCTCGACCTCGGCCGCGTCCTTGGCGTAGCCGTGGACGGGGCCGTCGTGCGGCTCCATGTCCTCGGTGAGCACCGCCGGGTTGCGCGGCGACGAGCCGTAGACCGCGGTGGTCGAGCGCACCACCACGCGCCGCACGGTCGCCGACCGCTGGCAGGCGCCGAGCAGCTGCATGGTTCCGATGACGTTGTGCTCTTTCATCACCGCCCGGCCGGTGCCCCGGGACGGGGCGCTCACCAGGCTCATGTGCACAACGGTGTCGATGTCCGCGACCGCGATCACCTCGGCGATGTCGGGGCTGCGGAGATCCACCCGGACGAACTCCGTCCGGCCCAGAGAGACGCCGCCAGCTCGCGTCAGCGAGGGCGGCGGCACGGTGTCGACTCCTATGACGCGGCTGACGTCCGGGTCCGCCGCGAGAACACTCGCCACCCGGGCGCCAATGTGGCGCGAGACCCCGGTGACCAGCACGGTGTGGGTCATCAGCGCCTCACAGCTGCGTCTTGTTACTTCTTGTTGCGCCGCTGGATGCGCGTCTTCTTGAGCAGCTTGCGGTGCTTCTTCTTGGCCATCCGCTTACGGCGCTTCTTGATCACAGAGCCCACGGGACCCCCAGGTACTGGTAGCAAGGCTGAAAACGATGTGCGAGCGCACACCGCGTCACAGACTACCGGCGATCGGTGGTAGATCGCCCCTTGGGGTGAGAGCCCGGCCGCGTCGCGCCGGCCGGACCTCTCCCGCGACGGTATTCACGGCGTACGGTCCACGCCGCTACTCCAGCATCAACCTGCCTCGATGTAGGCCTCCCGGAGATAGTCGTGGACCGCCTGCTCAGGCACCCTGAACGACCGGCCTACTCGGATCGCCGGCAGCTCGCCAGAGTGCACCAGCCGGTACACGGTCATCTTCGAGACCCGCATGACCGTGGCCACTTCCGCCACAGTCAGGAACTTCACCTCGCTGAGAGGTCTTTCGCCTGCAGCCATCGGACGCCTCTTCCGCACGTGTTTCCGGGTTATCCCCACTGGTGCCATTGCTCACGCACGTGTACTGCCGTCAGCGTAAGTCGGGACTCCGAGTGCGCAAACCCCCTAGTTTCTCAGTTGGCGGAGCCACCTGTCAGCCGGACCAACGAAATCGCTGGCCAGCAGCATGGCCGAGCACCTCGCCGGCACGTTGGAACTGTCCAACATGTCACACATAAGAGTCGCCCAGGCCCCATCAAAAGTTGGCAAAGGGACTGCGAGCCTCTTGGAATGCAGGCGCGAAAAGACGGTATCGGGAGGACCGAATTAGACGCGAAGGGCTCGTGAGACGCGTGTGACCAGACGGTCGGTCAGTGGCTCGTAATAGCGGGGTAGCACGTTGTCGTCGAGCGGGACGACGACGTCCAGCTTGCCCTCCGCCTCGCCCAGGAAGAGCCCCGGATCGTTGCTGTCGGCGAAGCCCACCGTGGGCACTCCTGCCTCACCGGCCGCACCCGCCCACCCGTGGTCGGCGATCACGAGGTCGGGCGCCAGGTCGCCGAGCTCGCTCAGCATCCGCTCCATCGGGGCCGAGTCGTGCGTGTGCACGAACCCACCCTTGTCGTCGAGCATCGCGACGTCGTCGAGGTAGCGGATCCGGCGGTGGCGGCCGTAGCCCGACCCGGAGTAGACCCAGCCCTCGGCGGGCGTCAGCAGCGTGGCTCCGTGGGCGGCGGCGAACCTGGCCAGCGGCTGGTGGATGGCCAGCAGGCCGGTGGGGTGGCCGGTGGCGAACAACAGCTTGGGCTGGTCGCGCGACAGGGCGGCCGCGATGCGGTCGGCCATGGCGTCTAGCGCGTCGATCGTCCGCTCCGGGTCGATGGTGTCCTGGCCCCAGCGGTGACCGGGATCGGCGATCACGCCGGCGGACTTGGCCATCGTGGCGAGGATGTCGCGGAAGGACCACGGCTGGTCGAAGGTCAGGCCCAGCATGTAGTAGGGGTCGTCGTTGGCCAGCGAGCTGTAGTGGTCGAGGTTGTTCTCCCGGGGGGTCGCGACCTCACCGGCGATGCGGGTTCGGATCAGGTGCTCGCGGAGTTGGTCGCGGCTCAGCACAGCTTTCCTCGCTAGGGCATCGGGTCGAGGCCGTGCAACGGGAAGACCGCGTTCCGGGTCGCCATGATCGCACGGTCTATGGGGTCCGCAGGGTCATAACCATGGGAAAGGTCACGAAATTCCGGACTGCGGCCATCGGTCATCGTCAGCGGCGGCAACTCGCCCGTACGTTCCCTGGCCATGGTCCGCCAGGCCTGGCCGGTCGGCGTGGCCGGGTCGAGAGGATGTCCGGCGACCTCGGCGATCAGGTGGGTCCAGGCCCGCGGCACCACCTGGACGAGCTCGTAACCACCGCCGCCGGTCACGATCCAGCGCCCGCCCGCCGTCTCGTGGGCCAGCCGGTGCAGCGCGGCGTAGGACGCGCGCTGGGCGTCGAGGCTGAGCATCAGGTTGGCCAGCGGGTCGAGCGCGTGGCTGTCGCAGCCGTGCTGGGTCACCAGGATCTCCGGCCGGAACTCACGTAGCAGCGGCGGCACCACCGCGTCGAAGGCCCGCAGCCAGCCCGTGTCGCCGCAGCCCGCCGGGAGCGCCACGTTGACCGCCGAGCCGTCGGCGCCGGTCTCCGACGGGAACCCGGTGCCGGGGAACAGCGTGCGCGGGCTCTCGTGCAGGCTGATCGTCAGCACCCGCGGGTCGTCGTAGAACATCGCCTGCACGCCGTCGCCGTGGTGCACGTCGACGTCGACGTAGGCGACTCGGCTCACGCCCTGGGCGAGCAGCCAGGCGATGGCCAGCGCCGGATCGTTGTAGACGCAGAAGCCACTGGCCGTGGACGGCATCGCGTGGTGCAGGCCGCCGGCCACGTTGACCGCGTGCTCGGCCGTGCCCTCCCACACCGCGCGGGCGGCGGCCAGCGAGGCGCCGGCGATCAACGCGGACACCTCGTGCACCCCGGCGAACGCCGGGTTGTCGGTGGTGCCGAGCCCTGCCGACAGGTCGGGAGCGCCCGTCGCGGAGACCCCCTTGACCGCCTCGATGTAGCCGCGCTTGTGCACCATGGCCAGCTCGTCGTCGCTCGCGGGCACGCAGCCGGCCAGCTCGACCTTGTCGAGGACGCCCAGCTCGCGCGCCAGCGCCATCGTCAGCTCCACCCTGACGGGAGCGAGCGGATGGCTGGGCCCGAAGTTGTACGCGGTCAGGGCATCGTCCCAGATGACCCGTGCCGTCCGACTCATGCGTGCTCCCGTCACTCGCCCACAGGGCGACGTTACCGCAGCGTCAACTGCCGCCGTCCACACGGGAAGGCCGGTAACCTCAGCGAAATCCGGCCGCTTTTCCGCGTAGGGTCGGCTCATGCGCTTGGTGCGTCGGGTCACGGCCGCATGGCGTTTCCTCATGCGCCCCCGCGTCTTCGACACCGCGCTGGTCGTCGTGCTGGCCGGCGGCGCGTGCGCCGGGATGATCTCGGTGCTGCTCCAGGATCACCTGGACATCGCCATGGGCGCGGCGCTCTTCATGATCACCTCGCTCCCCCTGCTCCTACGGCGGAGCAGGCCGGTCCACGTCGCGGCCGTCGTCATCACGCTCGACATCCTCGGCATCGGCTTCGGCGTCGTCACGTCCAACAGCCTGCCCGGGGCGATCGCCCTCTACAGCGTGGGCCGCTTCACCCCGGGCCGGCAGGCGGCGCTCACCGCTGGGGTCGCCGCCCTGGCGTACGGCGCGGCGTCCCAGCTGACCGCCCCGGGGCCGGGAGCGGTGGTGCCGGCCGTGGTCTACGTCCTGGTGTTCGTCGGCCTGGGGCAGTTCGTCAGGGTCCGTGCCGAGCTCAGGGAACGGGAGCGGCGGGAGACGGCCGACAACGCGGTCCGCGCCGAGCGGCGGCGCATCGCCAGGGAACTGCACGACGTCGTGGCCCACCACCTCAGCGTGATCAACGCCCTGGTCGGCGGCGCCCGGGCCACGCTCCCGCCGGGTCACGAGGTCACCCGCGAGGCCCTGACCGGCGCCGAGGGGACGGCCCGCCAGGCGCTGGCCGAGATGCGGCAGCTGCTGCACGTGCTCAGGGCCGACGACGGCGACCACGCCGACGCCGCGACCGGGGTCGGCGCCGCCCGGCTGTCGGCACTGGTCAAGGAGGCCATGACGGCCGGGCTGCCCACCAGCCTGACCGTGACCGGCGAGGTCGCCCCCCTGCCCACGGCCGTCGACCACGCCGTCTACCGCATCGTCCAGGAGGCGCTGACCAACACCCGCAGGCACGCCTCGGGCGCGCGGGCCAGTGTCCTGCTGACCTACCAGGAGGCGGCGGTCGAGGTCGAGGTGGTCGACGACGGGGTCGCGGTGCCGCCGGGCGGCGCGCCGGGGTTCGGGCTCAGCGGCATGGCCGAGCGGGTGGCGCTGTGCGGCGGAGAGTTGCGGACGGGGCCGCGTCCCGGCGGCGGCTTCCGGGTGCACGCCCTCATCCCTCTGGAGCAGTCATGATCACGGTTCTGCTGGTGGACGACCACGCGCTGGTGCGTATGGGGTTCAGGCTGATGCTCGACGCCCAGCCTGACCTGAGCGTGGTCGGCGAGGCCGGCGACGGCGCCGAGGCGGTCGAGCTGAGCAGACGGCTGCGACCCGACGTGGTGGTGATGGACCTGCATATGCCCGGCCTCGACGGAGTGCGGGCGACCGAGCTGATCACCGCCGAGCTGCCCGCCGTCCGGGTGCTGGCGCTGAGCACGTTCGACCTGGACGAGAACGTGGTCGCGGCGCTCCGGGCCGGAGCCGGCGGGTTCCTGCCCAAGGACATCTCGCCGGAGGAGCTGGTCGAGGGCGTCCGGGTGGTGCACCGGGGCGAGTCGGCCGTCGCGCCCCGCCTGCTCACCCGCCTGATCGGCACGTTCGTCCGCGCCTCGCGGCAGCGCCGGTCGTCGCCCCCCACGCCCCCGGCCGGGCTGGCCGCGCTGACCGAGCGCGAGCGGGAGATCCTGGAGCTGATCGCCCGCGGCAGGTCCAACGGCGAGATCGCCGGCGAACTGGGCGTGTCGTCGTCCACCGTTAAGAACCACGTGACCAACCTGTTCGCCAAGATCGACGTGAGGGACCGGGCACAGGCCGTGATCGTCGCCTACGAGGCGGGCCTGATCACTCCTGGAGAGTAGGACCAAGGTCCCAGGGACACGCCGCCGGAACGGTTCTCCGGCACGACGAGATCGGCGGCCACCTCGGTCACGCTGGAGTCATGACCACGATCCGGGCAACGAGCCTGACCAAACGCTACGGGCGGACCGTCGCCGTGTCGGACCTGTCCTTCGACGTCCAACCCGGCCAGGTGACCGGGTTCCTCGGACCCAACGGCGCCGGCAAGTCCACCACCATGCGCATGATCCTCGGCCTCGACCGGCCCTCGGACGGCTCGGTGCTCGTCGACGGGCTGCCGTACCAGGAGCTGCGACACCCGTTGCGCAAGGTCGGCGCGCTGCTGGACGCCAGGGCCGTGCACGGCGGCCGGAGCGCCCGCAACCACCTGCTGGCCATCGCCCAGAGCAACGGCATCCCCGCGAGCCGGGTCGAGGAGGTGCTGGCGCTGGTCGGGCTGAGCGAGGTGGCGAGACGGCGGATCGGCGGCTTCTCGCTCGGCATGTCGCAGCGCCTCGGGATCGCCGCCGCGCTGCTCGGCGACCCGGAGATCCTGCTCTTCGACGAGCCGGTCAACGGGCTCGACCCCGAGGGCATCCTGTGGATCCGCACGCTCATGCGCGAGCTGGCCGCCGAGGGCCGCACTGTCTTCGTCTCCAGTCACCTGATGAGCGAGATGGCGCAGACCGCCGACCACCTGGTGGTGATCGGCCGCGGCAGGCTGATCGCCGACACCGGCGTGGCGGAGTTCATCGGGCGCAGCTCGCAGGGCTACGTACGGGTGCGCTCGCCCCGCCTGGACGAGGTGGCGAAGCTGATCGAGATCGGGGAGCCGCACGACGGGCACCTGCGCGTGACCGGGATGACCCCCCTGGAGATCGGCACGATCACCGCGCGGGCGGGGCTGCCGCTGGAGGAGCTGACCTTCGTCCAGCCCTCGCTCGAAGCCGCCTACATGGAGCTCACCAAGGACAGTCTGGAGTTCTCGTCATGATGGAGATCCTCGCCTCCGAGTGGACCAAGATGCGCTCGGTCCGCTCCACCGTCTGGACCCTGGCGAGCACGGCGCTGCTGATGCTGGCCATCGGTGTCCTGCTGGCGCTCGCGGTGGCCGGCTCCGCCGACGGGCCGGTGAACGACGCGGAGGCCACGCGGGTCAGCATGGCCGGGGTGACGTTCGCCTCGCTGGCCATCGCCACGCTGGGCGTGCTGGTCGTCTCCAGCGAGTATCGGACCGGCGCCATCCGCACCTCGCTGATGGCCGTGCCCAGGCGGCTGCGGCTGCTGTCCGGCAAGATCATCGTCTTCACCGTGGTGGCGCTGGTGGCTTGCCTGGCCTCCTCGGTCGCCACCTTCCTCATCGCGCAGGCGATCCTCGACGGGCCCGCGCTCGGCGAGCCGGGCACGTTGCGGACGGTCGCCGGCACCGGCCTCTACCTGACGGCGTCCGGCCTGTTCGGGCTGGCGCTCGGCGCACTCGTACGGCACACGCCCGGCGCGATCGTGGCGGCCATCGCCCTCATCCTCGTGCTGCCGCAGCTGACCAACGTCCTGCCCGGCGAGTGGGGCACGGCCGTGCACAACCACTTCACCTCCAACGCCGGGCTGCAGATCGCGATGCCGGTGGAGAGCAATCCGCTGGGCCCGTGGAGCGGGTTCGGCGTCTACCTGGCCTGGATCGCGGTCACCCTGGTCGCGGCGGCCGTCCTCATGCGGCGGCGGGACGCGTGACGATGGGCCGTCACCCGGTGCGCAGGGCGATGACGGGATCGAGCCGTCCCCCCTGCGCGCGGGTGCTGCCGGCCCTTTCGGGGGTCAGCCGGAGGCGAGCTCGCGGCCCCGGTCGCGGGCGGCCTCGATGGCGGCCAGGAAGGCGGCGCGCACACTGTGCCGTTCGAGCTCGGCGATGGCCGCGATCGTGGTGCCGCCGGGCGAGGTGACGGCCTCGCGCAGGATCACCGGGTGCTCGCCCGAGTCGCGCAGCATCACGGCCGCGCCCACGATGGACTGGGTGACCATGTCGAGCGCGGCGGCTCGCGGCATGCCGAGCAGGATGCCCGCGTCGACCATGGCCTCGACCAGGTAGAAGAAGTAGGCGGGGCCGCTGCCCGACAGGGCGGTGGCGGCGTCCTGCTGCGACTCGGGGATGCGCAGCACCTTGCCGACCGGCTTGAGCAGGTCCTCGGTGTGCCTGAGGTGCTCCTCGTCCGCGTGGGCGCCCGCCGAGATGACGCTCATCGCCTCGTCGAAGCGGATCGGCGTGTTGGACATGACCCTGACCACGGGCACCTCGACACCGAGCCGCTGCTCGACGAAGGACGTGGTGATGCCGGCCGCGGCGGTGATCACCAGGCGGTCGGCGGGCACGTAGGGGGCGATCTCGGCCAGCAGCGTCGCCATGTCCTGCGGCTTGACGGCCAGGATCAGCGTGTCGGCGGCCTTGGCGGCCTCGGCGTTGGTGACGGTGCGCACGCCGTAGGACTCGCGAAGCGCCTGCGCCCGCTCGGGCCTGCGGGTGGTGGCCAGGACGTCGCCCGGCGCGAGCCCGGCGCGCAGCAGCCCGGACAGCAGGGCCTCACCCATCTTGCCGGTGCCCAGAATCGCAATCACGCCAGCAGCCTACCGACCGCTCAACGCCTGCCCAGCAGCGACCGCAGGAAGAAGGCCAGGTTGCGGGGCCGTTCGGCGAGGCGGCGCATGAGGTAGGGGTACCAGTCGGAGCCGTAGGGCACGTAGACCCGCATCCGGCAGCCCAGCGCCGCCAGCCGTCGCTGCTCGTCGGGACGTACGCCGTAGAGCATCTGGTGCTCGTAGGACGAGGGGTCGCGCCCGTGGAGCGCGGCCAGCGTCGAGGCGATCTCCACCAGGCGCGGATCGTGCGTGGCGACCATCGGGTAGGCGGCGCCGGCCATCAGCTCCCTGAGGCAGCGTACGAACGAGCGGTCGATGTCGGACGTGGACGTGTAGGCCCCCGCCGCGGTGTAGGCGCCCTTGCAGAGGCGCACCCGGGCGCCGTCGAGCTCGGCGAGCCGCGCGCAGCGCTCGTGCGCGTCGGGCAGGTAGGCCTGCACCACGACGCCCACGCCCGGGTGCTCCTTGCGCAGCATCGCGTGCACGGAGTGCAGCCCCGGGATGGTGTCGTGCTCCTCGGCGTCGAGTGTGACCGTGATGCCCCGGAGGGCGGCCCGCTCGCAGATGGTGGCCGCGTTGTCGAGCGCGGTCTGCTCGCTCAGCCGCAGGCCCAGCGCGGTCAGCTTGACCGACACGTCGGCGCCCTCGGGTATCCGGCCGAGCAGGTCGAGGTAGGCGTGGACCGCGCCCTCCGCCTGCGCCCTGTCGGTCACCTCCTCGCCCAGGTGGTCGACCGAGACGAGCAGGCCCCCGCGGGTCAGCTCGGACACGACCGCGCCGACGTCGTCGGCGACGTAGCGCCTGACCACGTCCTTGGTCAGCGGCGAGGTGGACACGAGGCGCTCGGCGCGCTCGCTTCTGGAGACGGCCAGCAGGGCCTGACGGAGCACGGGTCCAACCCTAACTTCACCGGGGCGGCGACCGCTGGTCTGTCGGACGAACCTGTGGACGGCCCGCTCGGTGTGTCCGATGAACCTGTGGACGGCCCCGTCCGTCGTATGGGTATGCGCACGATGACAGCGACTCTTCTGGCCGGGTGTCTGGTGCTCGCGACGGGCTGCGGCACGGCGTCGTCCGACGGGCGGACCTCGGCCTCCGCTCCGGACACGCCGGTGTCGGCCTCGGCCGTGTCCACGACCCCCACCACCTCCGTCCCCAAGGGCCCCGAGCCGGTCAAGCCGATCGGCGACGCGATCAACACCCGCAAGGTTCCCTGGACCAAGGCCAAACGCGTCTCGAAGGGCCGCCAGATCCAGCTGGTCTGGACGTCGGGTGTGGCCCCCTGCACCGTGCTCGACCGGGTGAAGGTCAAGGAGACCCGCAAGCGGGTCACGATCACCCTGTACGAGGGGACGGCGCCGCAGGCGAAGGACGTCTCCTGCATCATGATCGCGATCGAGAAGACCACGACCGTCAAGCTCAAGAAGCCGCTCGGCGCGCGCAAGCTCGTGGACGGCGGCAGATCCTGAGCTGACCGGGCGAAACCCCCGGCGACCCCGGCACGGCGTCCGTGCCGGGGTCGCCGGGGGTTTCGTGTGCGTGAGGCCGGGAATGCGTGGCGCGTCAGTTAGCTTGAGTCGAGTAGGCTCAAGTCGTTTGACAAACCTTCCAGGCATTCGTAGGTTGAGTCTGACCGACTCAACTTTGACTACAAGGACGTACTCATGGCACGTGCGGTAGGTATCGACCTTGGGACGACCAACTCCGTCGTCTCGATCCTCGAGGGCGGTGAGCCCACCGTCATCGCGAACGCGCAGGGCTCGCGGACCACGCCGTCCGTGGTCGCCTTCGCGAAGAACGGCGAGGTCCTGGTCGGCGAGGTCGCCAAGCGCCAGGCCGTCACCAACGTGGACCGGACCATCCGCTCCGTCAAGCGCGAGATGGGCACCAACTGGTCCCAGGAGATCGACGGCAAGAAGTTCTCCCCTCAGCAGATCAGCGCCTTCGTGCTGCAGAAGCTCAAGCAGGACGCCGAGGCCTACCTGGGCGAGAAGATCACCGACGCGGTGATCACCGTTCCGGCGTACTTCAACGACTCCCAGCGGCAGGCCACCAAGGAGGCCGGCACGATCGCGGGCCTCAACGTGCTCCGCATCATCAACGAGCCCACCGCCGCGGCGCTCGCCTACGGGCTCGACAAGGACCAGGACCAGACGATCCTGGTCTTCGACCTCGGCGGCGGCACCTTCGACGTGTCCCTGCTCGACGTCGGCCAGGAGGACGGCCACGGCTTCGTCGAGGTCAAGGCCACCTCCGGCGACAACCACCTCGGTGGCGACGACTGGGACCAGCGGGTCGTCGACGAGCTGGTCACCCGGTTCAAGAACGCCCACGGCGTCGACCTGTCCAAGGACAAGATGGCCCTCCAGCGCCTGCGTGAGGCGGCGGAGAAGGCCAAGATCGAGCTGTCCAGCCAGTCCGAGACCAGCATCAACCTGCCCTACATCACGGCTTCGGCCGAGGGCCCGCTGCACCTCGACGAGAAGCTGACGCGCGCCGAGTTCCAGCGGCTGACGGCCGACCTGCTCGAGCGGACCAAGGGCCCGTTCCACCAGGTCATCAAGGACGCCGGCATCAAGCTCTCCGACATCGCCCACGTGGTGCTCGTCGGCGGCTCGACCCGCATGCCCGCCGTCACCGAGCTGGTCAAGGAGCTGACCGGGGGCAAGGAGCCCAACAAGGGCGTCAACCCCGACGAGGTCGTCGCCATCGGCGCCGCGCTGCAGGCCGGCGTGCTCAAGGGCGAGGTCAAGGACGTCCTGCTGCTCGACGTGACCCCGCTGTCGCTCGGCATCGAGACCAAGGGCGGCATCTTCACCAAGATCATCGAGCGCAACACGACGATCCCGACCAAGCGCTCCGAGGTCTTCACCACGGCCGAGGACAACCAGCCGTCGGTGCAGATCCAGGTCTACCAGGGCGAGCGCGAGATCGCGTCCTACAACAAGAAGCTCGCCACGTTCGAGCTGACCGGCATCGCCCCGGCGCCGCGCGGCATCCCGCAGATCGAGGTCACCTTCGACATCGACGCCAACGGCATCGTCAACGTCTCCGCCAAGGACCTGGGCACGGGCAAGGAGCAGACGATGACGATCACCGGCGGCTCCGCGCTGCCGAAGGACGACATCGAGCGGATGATGCGCGAGGCCGAGTCCTACGCCGAGGAGGACAAGAAGCGCCGCGAGGAGGCCGAGGTCCGCAACAACGCAGACGGGCTCGCCTACCAGACGGAGAAGTTCCTCCGCGAGAACGACGACAAGGTTCCGGGCGAGATCAAGACCGAGGTCAACGACGCGCTGGGCGAGCTGAAGAAGGCTCTCGACGGCACCGACACCGACCTCATCCGCACCTCCGCGGAGAAGCTCGCCACGGTCAGCCAGAAGATGGGTTCCGCGATCTACGCCCAGAGCCAGGGCGCGGGCGGCGAGGGCGCTCCGCAGGACGCCGCGCAGGGCCAGCAGACCCAGGACAAGGCCGACGACGACGTGGTCGAGGCCGAGATCGTGGACGACGACCAGGCGAAGAAGGACAAGTGATGCTGCCGCGCGAAAACGGGCACGAGGAGCCGGTGATCCGCGACAACCGCAAGATCGACCCTGAGACGGGAAAGGTGCGCGTGCCCGCAGATGGCAAGGCCGAGCAGCCCGCCGCTCCTGAGGCCACGGCCCAGGACGGCGAGCTGAAGGCACAGCTCACCGAGCGGACCGCCGATCTCCAGCGCCTCCAGGCCGAATACACCAACTACCGCAAGCGGGTCGAGCGCGACCGGATCGCGGTCCGCGAGCAGGCCGTCGCGGGCGCGTTGATGGAGCTCCTTCCGGTGCTCGACGACATCGGACGGGCCCGCGACCACGGTGAGCTCAACGGGGGCTTCGCGAAGGTGGCAGAGTCACTGGAGGCGACGCTCACCAAGCTCGGGCTCTCCGCGTTCGGCCAGAAGGGCGACCCCTTCGACCCGACCGTCCACGAGGCGCTGATGCACAGCTACTCACCGGACGTGACCGAGCCCACCGCGATCGAGGTGTTGCAGCTGGGTTACCGCATGGGTGACCGGCTGCTGCGCCCGGCGCGGGTGGCCGTGGCCGAGCCCGAGGACGCCCCCCCGGCGTCCTCAGACGACGACAACTGACGAAGAGCGAAGGGCCCTGTAGATGAGCACCAAGGACTACCTGGAGAAGGATTACTACGCCGTCCTTGGTGTGCCCAAGTCCGCCACCGCCGATGAGATCAAAAAGGCGTACCGGAAGCTGGCCAGGCAGTATCACCCGGACACCAATCAGGGCGACTCGGCCAAGGAGACCAAGTTCAAGGAGGTCTCCGAGGCCTACGACATCCTGTCCGACAGCAAGCGCCGCAAGGAGTACGACGAGGCGCGCACGCTGTTCGGGTCGGGTGTCGGTGGCCAGCGTCCCGGCGGTGGCGGGTTCCCGTTCGACTTCGGTGACCTGTTCGGCGGCACGGCCGGCCCGCAGGGCGGTCACGGTGCGGGAGACCGCATCGGCGACCTGTTCGGCGGGCTGTTCAACCGCGGCGGCTCGACGCGTACGAGCGGCACGACGCGTCCGCGTCGCGGCCAGGACGTCGAGTCCGAGGTCACGCTGACGTTCACCGAGGCGGTCGAGGGCAGCACCGTGTCGCTCCGGCTGACCAGCTCGGCCGCCTGCGCGGCGTGCACCGGCACGGGAGCCAAGGCCGGCACGACCCCGCGGGTCTGCCCGACCTGTGAGGGCACCGGGGCGGCGAGCCGCAACCTCGGCAACTTCGCGTTCTCCGAGCCCTGCCGCGACTGCAAGGGCCGCGGGCTGCTCGTCGACGACCCCTGCCCCGTGTGCGAGGGCAGTGGCCGGGCCAAGAGCACCCGCACCATCCAGGCGCGCATTCCCGCCGGGGTGGCCGACGGCCAGCGGGTCAAGCTCAAGGGCAAGGGCGCGCCGGGCGAGAACGGCGGTCCCGCCGGAGACCTCTACATCCAGACCAACGTCAAGCCGCATGCGGTGTTCGGCCGGATGGGCGACAACCTCACGATCGTCGTGCCGGTGACGTTCACCGAGGCGGCGCTCGGCGCCGAGATCAAGGTGCCGACCCTCAAGGGGATGCCGGTCACGCTGCGCATTCCGCCGGGCACGCCCAACGGCCGTACGTTCAGGGTGCGTGGCAGGGGGGTCGCCCACAAGGACGGCACCAAGGGAGACCTGCTCGCCAGTGTCGAGGTGGTCGTTCCCAAGACGCTCGACGACAAGTCGCGTGAGCTCCTGTCGGAGTTCAACACCGCGACCGCGGGTGACGACCCGCGGGCCGATCTCATTCTGCGAGCCAGAAGCGAGTAGCCGATGGACGCCAACTATTTCGACCTGTCAGACGACACTCCTGTCTATGTGATCTCGGTGGCCGCCCAGCTGTCGGGCCTGCATCCGCAGACTCTGCGGCAGTACGACCGGCTCGGGCTGGTCTGCCCGGGCCGTACGGCGGGGCGCGGCCGCCTCTACTCGACCCGCGACATCCTCCAGCTGCGCGAGGTGCAGCGGCTCTCCCAGGAGGAGGGCATCAACCTCGCCGGCATCAAGAGGATTCTCGAGCTCGAGAACGAGGCGCTGCGGCTGCGTGAGGAGGTTCACCGCCTCCGCTCCGAGATGCGGATGGTCAGGGCGCTGATCCGATACGAGCTGCCACCGGGGGCCTAGGAAGATGGACTACAAGCTCACCCAGAAAAGTCAGGAGGCTCTTTCGGGGGCCATGCGGCGCGCCGCCGCCGAGGGCAACCCGGAGATCGCTCCGGTTCACCTGCTGGGCACACTGCTCTCCCAGACCGGCGGCACCGCCGTGCCCCTGCTGGAAGCCGTGGGCGCCGACTGGAAGTCACTGCGGGCCAAGGCCGAGGAGCAGCTGGCCGCGCTGCCCAAGGCGCAGGGCTCGACCGTGAGCGCGCCGTCGAGCTCGCGCCAGTTGCTGACCGTGATCAACACGGCGGCCCAGCGGGCCAAGCGGCTGGAGGACGAGTACGTCTCCACCGAGCATCTGCTCGTGGGCCTGGCCACCGACGGCGGCCAGACGGCCGAGCTGCTCAAGTCGCAGGGGGCGACCCCGCAGGCGCTGCTCGACGCGTTCGAGAAGGTACGCGGCCACGCCCGCGTCACCAGCGAGACCCCCGAGGACACCTACCAGGCGCTGGAGAAGTACGGCGTCGACCTGACCGAGCGGGCCCGCGGCGGCAAGCTCGACCCGGTCATCGGCCGCGACTCCGAGATCCGCCGGGTCGTGCAGGTGCTGTCGAGGCGCACCAAGAACAACCCGGTGCTGATCGGCGAGCCCGGCGTCGGCAAGACCGCCGTCGTCGAGGGCCTGGCCCAGCGCATCGTGGCCGGTGACGTGCCCGAGTCGCTACGCAACAAGCGGCTGATCTCGCTCGACCTGGGCGCGATGGTCGCGGGCGCCAAATACCGGGGTGAGTTCGAGGAGCGGCTCAAGGCCGTGCTGTCCGAGATCAAGGAGAGCAACGGGCAGATCGTCACCTTCATCGACGAGCTGCACACCGTGGTGGGCGCGGGCGCCGCCGAGGGCTCGATGGACGCGGGCAACATGCTCAAGCCCATGCTGGCCCGCGGTGAGCTGCGCATGATCGGCGCGACGACGCTCGACGAGTACCGCGAGCGCATCGAGAAGGATCCCGCGCTGGAGCGCCGCTTCCAGCAGGTGTACGTGGGCGAGCCCACCGTCGAGGACACGATCGCGATCCTGCGCGGGCTGAAGGGCCGCTACGAGGCCCACCACCAGGTGCAGATCGCCGACAGCGCGCTGGTCGCCGCCGCCGCCCTGTCCGATCGCTACATCACCAACCGCTTCCTCCCCGACAAGGCCATCGACCTGGTCGACGAGGCCGCCTCCCGGCTCCGCATGGAGATCGACTCCCGCCCGGTGGAGATCGACCAGCTCCAGCGCAACGTCGACCGGATGAAGATGGAGGAGCTGGCGCTGTCCAAGGAGACCGACGACGCCTCCGTCCAGCGGCTCGAACGGCTGCGCAAGGAGCTGGCCGACCGCCAGGAGGAGCTCAACGCCCTGGTCGGCCGCTGGGAGCACGAGAAGGCCGGCCTGAACAAGGTCGGCGAGCTGAAGAAGCAGCTCGACGAGGCCCGCAGCGGCGCCGAGCGGGCCCAGCGCGACGGCGACTTCGAGACGGCGTCCAAGCTCATGTACGCCGAGGTCCCCAGGCTGGAGCAGGCGCTGCGCGCCGCGTCCGAGGCCGCGCCGCCCGACAACGCCATGGTCAAGGAGGAGGTCGGCCCCGACGACATCGCCGAGGTCATCTCGTCCTGGACGGGCATCCCGGCGGGGCGTCTGCTGGAGGCTGAGACGGCCAAGCTGCTCCGCATGGAGGAGGAGCTGGGCAGGCGTCTCATCGGGCAGCAGCGGGCCGTACAGGCCGTCTCCGACGCCGTACGACGGAGCCGCGCGGGCATCTCCGACCCCGACCGGCCGACGGGCTCGTTCCTGTTCCTCGGCCCCACCGGTGTGGGCAAGACCGAGCTGGCCAAGGCGCTGGCGGAGTTCCTGTTCGACGATGAGCGCGCGATGACCCGCATCGACATGAGCGAATACTCCGAGAAGCACAGCGTCGCCCGGCTGGTCGGCGCGCCCCCCGGCTACGTGGGCTACGAGGAGGGCGGCCAGCTCACCGAGGCGGTGCGGCGCCGGCCCTACACCGTGGTGCTGCTCGACGAGGTGGAGAAGGCCCATCCCGAGGTCTTCGACATCCTGCTGCAGGTGCTCGACGACGGGCGGCTGACCGACGGGCAGGGCCGTACGGTCGACTTCCGCAACACGATCCTGATCCTCACCTCCAACATCGGCTCGCAGTTCCTGGTCGATCCGAAGCTGGAGAACGGCGCCAAGCGCGAGGCCGTCATGGGCGCGGTGCGGGGCTCCTTCAAGCCTGAGTTCCTCAACCGGCTCGACGACGTCATCCTGTTCGACGCGCTCGGCTCCGAGGAGCTGACCCGCATCGTCGACCTGCAGGTCGACCGGCTCGCGCAGCGGCTGTCCGACCGCAGGCTGACGCTGGACGTCACGCCCGCCGCCCGCGAGTGGCTGGCGCTCACCGGCTACGACCCGATGTACGGCGCGCGTCCGCTGCGCCGCCTGGTCCAGTCGGCGATCGGCGACAAGCTGGCCAAGGCGGTGCTGTCCGGCGAGGTCACCGACGGCGACGGGGTCAAGGTCGACCTCGGCGACGACGAGCTGACGATCCAGCGGGCCTGACCACACCCGGCCGACGCCCGGAGACCGATCGGTCTCCGGGCGTCGGCGTCTCACGGGAGGGTCAGGCGGCGTCCCTCTCGGTAAGGTCTGGCCCACCCTTCAGGCAAGCCGCCTGCCGCGCGTCGCCCGCCTGGCTAGCTTCAGCGTTCGTCAGATCACCGAGAACGATCAGGGGGACGTGAAGTGTCATCTCGGAACATCCGAAGCGTCATTGCGGTGGCCACTCTGACCGCGGGGGTGGCCTGGTTCGCGGCGAGCCCGGCGGCCGCGGACGACTGCGCCCACCGGTCGGCGACGCCGAACCTGCCGGCGGCCACGACGACGCTCTGCGACGGCCTGCCCGGCGTCCAGGGGGCCGGCGCCGAGGTGTACGACCTCGCCGGGCAGGAGGGCGAGGAGGTGTCCGAGGTCGTCACGCGGACGGCCAAGCGGCTCGGCCTGACCGGCCTGGCGACGGCCCGGCCCGACACGGCCGCGGCCGATCTGGCCGGAGGCGTCGCCTCGGGCCGCCCCGCGCTGCCGTCCGGAGTCCAGAACCCGGCGGGCCTGCGGGACGTTTCGACGATGACCTCGACGCCCGACCTTCCCGGGCTTCCGACGGTGCCGTCCGCGCTGCCCGTCAGGACGTCCTTCGGCGAGCTCACCGACGGCGAGCGGCCGGTGGTCCTCCCCCGGCCCGGGGTCTTCCGCCGGCCGGTGGACAGGCTGCCGCGCCGGGTCGCGAGGAAGACCCTCGCCACGGTGCCCGAGGCGGTGGCCGCCACCGGGCTGCCCCGGACGGACGTGGCCGAGGCCGGCGCCGTCGGCGATCTGCTGAAGGATCTCGACCTCGGCTGACCATGGCCGCTGGGCGGGCGCCGGTCCGGCGTCGACGCCCACCACGCCCGTGTGCGGGCCGCGCCGCCCGCCCACGGCTCTCCATAGGTGAAGGGGCCGCGACCGGCCGGCCTCGGCCTCTTCGCGCCGCGCTCAGGAGATCAGCGCGTCGATCTCGTCCTCGGGCAGCCCCAGGTCGACCCTGATGCGATAGCGGGTGCGCAACAGGGCCAGGTGCTCGGGGTCGTCCTCGTCGCAGGCCAGCACGGCCTGCGTCGCCCACTCGAGCCCGGCCTTCAGGTCGCCGTAGGCGACCAGGGTCTCGGCGATCGTGTGGGACGTCGCCGGGGTCGCCCGGCCCTCGGTGCGGATGGTCTCGATGACCTCCCTCGCCTCAGCGGGTCTGTCGAGCTCGAACAGCGTGTCGGCGATGCCGGCGCGCGGGTCGATGCTCGACTCGCCGCCGTCCTCCACCGCGCGCTGGAAGCACTCCATCGCGCGGGCCGGCTGCCCGGCCGCTCGCCATTCCTCGGCCGCGAGGACCAGGATGGACGCTCTGGAGACATCGCCGGAGGAATAACTCAGCGCGACGTCGTACAGCCGCCTGGCCAGGGAGCTGTGGTCGTCGGCCAGCAGTGCCTGCTCAAGCAGGCGATCAAGGTGCTCACGGGTCACATGCGCCACAACGTGAGACTACCGAGCCCCATGCCGCTTTGCCCGGTCAATGCACATCGCCGATAGGGCACGAGTTTTCGCGACAGTTTGTTAAAGACTGACCACGCTCGGCGTGTCCCTGCTGCTCGACGGGCATATTCCGCTAACACGCGCGTGGGCGGGAGGGGCTGCGATGGGCATGTCCAAGCCGATGACCTTCACGCTCGCCTGTGTGGTGAGCCTGTCGGCCCTGCTGCCGGGCACGGCCGGCTACCTGTCGGCACGCCTGGACGCGATCCGCTCGGCGGAGCGCTCGTTGCGAGCGGTCGAGGCCAGGCTGGACATCAGGATGGCCCGCGAGGCGCGGGAGGGCGGCTCCGTGTCGTTCCCGGAGCACTGCGTGCCCCCGCCGACGACGGTCGAGCCGCCGGCCACGGCGCTGCGACCCGAGGACCGGCACCACCGCAGGGACCACCGGCCCGCGCAGCTGTCCGACTGGCTGCCCCAGCTGGTCGACTCACTGGCCGAGGCGCGTTAGGCGCGAGGGGCCGCCGCGGGGGCCGAGCTCAGGTCGGGCTAGCGACCGCTGCCCGAGATGATGCCCTGGTAGGAGCCGATCACCTTGACCTGGCCGAGGTCGGCGGTCTTCGACGGGATGTGCGCGACGACCTGGATCAGCCGGGTGACCTTCATGTAGGTGTAGTACTTGCCGGGCAGGAGTCCGTTGTTCTTCTGGAAGACGTAGTTGCGTCGGGGCCCCTGGCGTACGTCATAGCGGCTGGTCCGTTGGATGGTGGTGAAGGCGAGCGCTCCGCCGTCGGCCGTGCGCAGGGCGTAGGAGGGATGGCCGGTCGCCGGGGGGCGCGCTCGGTGAGCTTGGCGTACTGGTTCATCCTGACGCGGCTGGACGCGGCGTCGGTGGTGAGCCGGTCGGCCGCGAAACGGCTCCTGGACCTCGTCGCGCCCTTGCCGACCAGGTGGGCGGCGTAGCTCCTGGCGAACATGGCGGGTGACATCATCAGCCCGGCGGCGTCCGACTGGGCCACCTCGGTGGCCGTTCCCGAGGCGTCCATGGTGATCTCAGGGAGTTCGTCCACGGCCTGGCCCTCCAAGACGTCGGGGGCGTACATCTGCCGCCAGGACTCTCCGTCGCGGGCGAACAGCAGGTACGTCGGTTCCTTGGCGGTCTCGCTCCCGCGGTTCCAGTACGCCGTGGTCAGGAACCAGCGGCCCTCCTTGACGGAAGGCACGGCGTGGGTGGGCTTGACGTAGCCGAACGGCCGGTAGCCGCCTCGGCCGAGCCTGCGGCTGGAGGCGTAACCCGCCTTGTCGATGGCGAGGCTGGAGCCGCCTTCGTAACCCGCCAGCAGTTTGTCGCTCCTGACGTTGTTGGCGGCGTTGTTGCGCTTGACGTAGTTCGCCAGGATCGTGGCGGTCTCCTGAGCGGTGACGGGCGCGGCCACCGGGGTCGGGGTGCCGGTGGCCGTCGCGGGCGGGGTCTGCTTCGCGCCGGCCCCCGGCAGCACGGAACATCCCGCCGCCGCCAAACACCCGACTATCAACACCAATCGCCGCATCAAGACCGCCTCCCGATATTTCCGGACCAAAGCGGCCAAAGGTAGCAACAGCGGGTGTCGGATGCACGAAGAACCCAGGGAGGGCGAAAGAAGATCCGAACCCGCGTCGGCCCTAGGCGGGAGTGGGCGACCAGGCCTTGAGCTGGCGCGACAGGAAGCCCCGGATGAGCTGCTTGGCCGCCTCGATGATCTCGGGCGAACCCTCGGGCAGACGCCGGAACGCCAGCTTGAGGACCGCGTCGCCGGCCTCGACGGCCACCAGCACGGCCACGTCGAGCTCATGGCTGTCGGCCAGCCCGAACTCACGGAGCAGCAGCCCGCGCAGCCGCCCGGCGATCACCGTGTTGTTGTCGGAGTCGGAGTCGAGCAGGTTGAGGTCGACCACGTCGCCGAAGTGCAGGCTCTTGAAACCTGGAACGCTCCGATGCATCGCGACGTACTCGTCGATGATCGCGTCGACCGCCTCCCACCAGCCGTCGTAGTCCTCGTCGAGGAACCTGCGGCCGACCCGGGAGACGAACAACTCGACGTTGCGCCGGGTCAGCTCCTGGGTGATCGCCCGTTTGTCGGGAAAGAACTGGTAGACCGACCCGATCGCGACACCGGCCCGGTCCGCGATGCGAGTGGTCGAGAGCGCTTCGTAGCCGATCTCGTCGAGAAGCTCGGCGCAGGCGTCGAGCATCCGCTCGACGCGACGCGCGCTACGGCGCTGCGTGGGCCGCCGTCGTAACGGCTGGCGCTGCGAACAGTCTTCGTCAATCTGGGGGGACGGCACGAATTCCATCCTCCCCCCATCGGGGCGATCGTTACCGGTCAATGGGCTTATTTCTCCGGGAGACCGCTCTCTCAGAAACACCGGACAACCGGGCCAGTCCCCGCATCGCGCCCGGGGAGATCCTGGACAGCGCGTAGCCGATCTTCCCCTCGGCGTTGACCGGGACGACGGGCTGGTCACGGTGCACGGCGCGGAGGATGTGCGCGGCGACCCGCTCGGGCGGATAGCCACGGCGCTCCAGCCCGCGTTCGGCGGCCTCACGCAGGTCGTCGTCGCCGACGAACGTGGCGTTGTGGGCGATGCGGGTGGACACGAAGCCGGGGCAGATCGCGCTCACCCCGATGCCCTTGCCGGCGAGCTCGGCCCGGAGGCAGTCGCTGAGCATCTTCACCGCCGCCTTGGAGGTGGAGTAGGCGGGCAGCAGCCTCGACGGGGCGAACGCGGCGAGCGAGGCGATGTTGACGATGTGACCGCCCTCTCCGCGCTCGACCATCTGCGCGGCGAACAGGCGGCAGCCGTGGACGACGCCCCACAGGTTGACGTCGATGGTCCGGCGCCAGTCGTCGACCGAGTGGTCCAGGAAACCGCCGCTGACCGCGATCCCCGCGTTGTTCACCACAATGTCCGGCACGCCGTACTCAGTCTGGATATTTCGTGCGAAGTCCTCCATCTGTGCGGCGTCGGCCACGTCGACCCGTACGGCGTGCGCCGTACCCGCGAGGTCCTCGGCGGTGCGCGCCGCCGCCTCGGCGTCGAGATCGGCGCAGACCACCTCGGCCCCGTGCGCCGCGAAGGCCCGCGCGGTGGCGCGGCCGATCCCGCTGCCCGCGCCGGTGATCACCACCAGCCGATCCTGGAACGCCCGGCGCCCCTCCTCCACCAGCGCGGCGCGCAGACTCCTCGCGGCCGGGCCGCCATCGGTGTGCTCGGCGAACTCGGCGATCATCCGGGCGACCACGGCGGGGTGGCTGCGCTGCGCCCAGTGCCCGGCGGCGATCCGGCGATGCCAGAACCTCCGCACCCCCCGCCCGAGCCAGGCCACCAGGCCCGGCGACACGAACCGGTCGCGGGTGGCGTCGATCAGCTGGACCGGCACGCCGATGTCCGGCTCGGCCTCGCCTGTCCGGTCGCCGATGTTGCGCCGGTAGAGCCAGAGCCCGTTGGCGGCGTCCTTCTCCAGCGTGGGCGCGGGATGGCCGGGGCGGGGCTGGACGCCGTCGAGCCGCAGGGTGCGCTCCAGCAGGCCGGGCATGACCGTGCGCCAGGCCAGTTCGGGCAGGTAGGGGGTCTGGAACGCGCCGATGTACCACGACCTGGCGAGCTGCCCGGCCACGTCGCGCCGCCTGCCACGCCGGACGAAGCTCGTCGTCTGGGCGACGCCCGGACCGCCGAAGCCGGTGAAGGAGATGAGCCGGTCGCGCAGGCCGGGCCTGGCCACCGCGTCCCAGCCCTGCACCGAGCCCCAGTCGTGGCCGACGAGGTGCACGGCGGGCTTGCCGATCGCGTCGAGCACGGCCACCAGGTCGGCCGCCAGGTGGTCGAGGGTGTAGTGGCCGTTGTCGCGCGGGGCGCCCGAGTCGCCGGCGCCGCGCACGTCGTACCGCACCACGTGGAAACGGTCGCGCAGCAGCTCGGCCACCTCGTCCCAGACGCGATGCGTGTCCGGATAGCCGTGGATCAGCAGGATCGTGGGATCGTCCGGATCGCCTTCCTCGAAGACCGCCAGTCGCACGTCACCGGATTCGATCCATCGCATCGCGACCTCCTATTGGACGACTCGTCCAAACATAGAGCGGGTCAGGGGCGCGAGGCCAGACCGGTGCAGGAACGCAGCGCCTTCCAGTCGGCCACCGCCTGGGTTCGGGCCGAGCCGGTCATCGGCACCGGCAGGCCGCCCTGGATGGTGGCGGGGGTCCAGCTGTCCTTGAGCACCTTGCGGCCGTTGATGGTGAGGGTCAGCACGCCGGTGCGGCCGGTGGTGGCGGGGTTGGAGTTGTAGAAGACGAAGTTGCCCAGGCCGTAGCTGATGTAGGCGTTGCCCAGGTATCCGGCGCCGAGCAGGATGTGCGCGTGGCCGCCGACCACCACGTCGGCGCCCGCCTTGACCAGCTTGGGGGCGAGCGAGAGCTGCGCCGGGTTGGGGCATTTCTGCATCTCGGTGCCCCAGTGCAGGTGCACGATCACGGTGTCGGAGTTCTTGCGCGCCTGGCGCACCGCCTTCAGCAGGCGGTCCTCGTTCTTGGCCGAGGCGAGCCCGCCCTTCTCGCCGCCGGCCGTCCACGAGGCGATGAACTCCGCGTCGAGCACCTGGGTCGCCCCGATGATCGACACCCGGTTGCCGTTGACGACCTTGCGGTACGGCTTGTACGCCTCGGCCTCGTCCTTGCCGATGCCCACCACCGGGAACCTGGACCGCTTGATGGCCGCCAGCGAGTCGGCCAGCCCGGTCTCCATGTAGTCCATGCCGTGGTTGTTGGCCATCGACACCACGTCCACGCCCGCGGCTTTGAGCGCGGTGAACGCGCTGGCCGGCGCCCGGAAGGTGTACTGCTTGCCCGGTGCCGGAGTGCCGCCCGTGGTGATCGCGGTCTCCAGGTTGATCATGGACAGGTCGGCCTTGCGCAGGACCTGCGCGATCGGCCCCAGCGCCGTGCGCGGGTCGTTCAGCCGGGGCCGCAGCATCCCCTCGAAGTGCACGTCGCCACCGAACGAGATCGTGAACGGCCGGCGCACGGGCGACGGCTTGGCCGAGGCGGTCGTGGGCTTCTCGACCACCTCCTGGCTCTGTGGCTCCGACTGGGCCGCGGAGCACGCGGAGGCCGCGGTGAGGGCGCCGGCGACGGCCACGGCGAGGAGGGCACGGGGGAGTCTCACTTGTTGGCACTTCCGCTCGATCCAGACGTTCAGCCCACGAGCATGCCATGTGCGACCGGTTTGTGCGCGGTGCGGTGCGGCTGCTAGCCGGCGGCCATGAGCCACTCGACGGCGGCCCGGCTCTCCTCCCCGAGCGGCGTGTAGATCACCAGCCGGGTCTCGGGCGCCGACGCCAGGTCGAAGCTGGTGATGCGGAAGCCGATCTCACCCAGCGCCTCGTGCTTGAACCTCTTGTCCCGCGGCCCGCGCTCGGCCACGTCCTGGCGCGCCCAGAGCCTGGCGAACTCGGCGCTCTCCGCGCTGAGCCGCCGGACGAAGTCCTGCCAGCCGGGATCGTCGGAGTGGCGGCTGTAGGCGCCCCGGAAGATCGCCACCGCCCGCGACAGATCCTGGTCGCGGTCGGCCAGGGTGGCCGACATCCTGGGGTTGACGCAGCCCTGCCACAGGGTGTTGCGCTCGCCCTCCGGGGCCGCGACGATCTCGGGGAAGAGCGCGCCGTAGGCGGTGTTCCAGGACAGCACGTCGCAGCGGCTGTTGGCCAGGCAGGCGGGCAGGGGGTCGAGCCGGTCGAGGATCTCCCGCATCTCGGGAGTCACCCGGGTCACGTCGGCCGTGAGCGCGGTCTCCGGCTGGCCCGCCAGCCGGTAGAGGTGCTGCCGCTCCACGGGGTCGAGGCGGAGCGTGCGCGCGACGGCGTCGAGCACCTGGGTGCTGGCGTTGATCGGGCGACCCTGCTCCAGCCACGTGTACCAGGTCACGCCCACCCCGGCGAGCTGCGCCACCTCCTCGCGGCGCAGGCCGGGGGTGCGCCTGCGCGGGCCGGGCGGCAGATCGACCATCTCGGGCGTGATCCGCTCGCGACGGCTGCGAAGGAAGGCCGCCAGGTCCGAACGCCGAGCTTCTGTCACGGTCACCACTCCACTGTGGAGGCACCCGGAACCGGTTAGCCAGGTAGCACCAGTACCAGTATAAATGGGCTCTCGTTACTGGTATCAGATTGGCCTCATGCTGGAGGTCATGACGCGTGCCATCGCCGTTTCCACCACTCCGGTCATCCCGCCGGAGCGGACCCGGGCCAGCGGCCTGCTCCTGACGGTGATCCTCGTCGGGCAGTTCCTGGCGATCCTGAACGTCAACATCGTCAACGTGGCCACCCCCACCATCGAGGCCGACCTGCGCTCCTCCGGCGCCGCGCTGCAGATGATCGTGGCCGGCTACACCATCGTCTACGCCGTCCTGCTGATCACCGGGGCCAGGCTCGGCGACCTGTTCGGCTACCGCAACGCCTTCCTCGGCGGCCTGGCCCTGTTCACCCTCATGACGCTGGGCGCGGGACTGGCGGCCTCGACGGGCTGGCTGATCGGCTTTCGCTTCGGGCAGGGCGCCGGCGCCGCGCTGATGATGCCCCAGGTGCTCACCCTGATCCAGCGCAACTACCACGGCGCGGCCCGGGGCCGGGCGATCGCCCTGTGGTCCGCGGTCGTGAGCGGCGGCATCGTGGCCGGTCAGGCGCTCGGCGGCATCCTGCTGGGGTTCGGCGCCGGCTGGCGGGTCGTGTTCCTGGTCGTGGTGCCGATCGGCGCGCTGTTACTGATCGCCGGTGTCAGGGCGCTGCCCGCCGACGACGAGCGCGGCCAGGGCGGGCTCGACCCATGGGGCCTGATCAGCCTGTCGGCCGCGGTGCTGCTGCTCGTGGTGCCGCTCGTGCTGGGCCGGGATCTGGGCTGGCCGCCGTGGGGCTGGGTCTCGATGGGCCTGAGCGTCGTGGTCTTCGGGGTCTTCGTCGCCGTCGAACGCCGCGTGACCGCCCGCGGCGGGCGGCCCCTGATCAGCGCCGGCGTGCTGCGCGCCCCGGGCATGCGGCCAGGTCTCGGCGTGCTGCTCTTCGGGCCGGCGACCTGGGGCGCCTTCCTCTTCACCTCGGCCCTGCACCTGCAGAACGACCTCCACCTGTCGCCGCTGGCCTCGGGCATGATGATGATCCCCTGCGCGCTCGCCTTCGCCGTCGTCGGGCTCGGCTGGCCCCGCCTGCCCGCCCGTCAGCAGCGCACGCTGGTGCCCTTCGGATACGTGGTGGCCGCCCCCGCCTATCTCGGCCTCGGTCTCGCCGACGGCGGCGGGGTGGCGTACGCGCTGATGAGCGCGCTGATCGGCGCCGGGCTCGGCGTGCAGGTGGCGGTGACGAACATCGCGACCGCCCAGGTGGACGACGCCCACGCCGCCGACGCGAGTGGCGCGCTGCTCACCGTGATCCAGCTCGGCCAGGTCATCGGGGTGTCCACGGTGGGCACCCTGTTCATCTCCCACCAGGGCACCGGCTCGGCCACGATGCTGACCGCCGCCGCCCTCGCGGGCCTGGCCGTCCTCGCCGGCACCTGCTCCCTCTTCCTGGTACGGCGCCGCCGCCCGGCGGAACGTGGATGACCTCTTCGGCCGAAGGACCCGCGGGCGTACGGCTTCGCGAGCGCACGGAGACGTCAGACCGTCGTCCCGCTCGTGGGTCTCGAAACCCGAGCCGTCCTGCCGCGCTCGGCGCTGCGGCGGCGGTCGTCGGTGGGCTGGCTGAGTGTTTTCCGTTCCGTGCCAGGGAAAGGGCAATTCAGAGGTTGATCATCATGGTCGGTCCTGTGCCATGATGATCAAGTCTTCCGCCCGTCAAAGAGCTGGAGCGTCAGAGCGGCCCTGCGTGTGTTGTGCCAGCAACCAGCCAGGGCCGTTCTTTATGCGCTGGCGGCGAGCGCGGCCAGGTCGAACTCACCATCGCGGACACCCGCGGTGAAGGCGGCCCATTCGGCGGGCGTGAAGACCAGGACGGGGCCGTCCTCGGTCTTGCTGTCCTTGAGAGCGACATTGCCGTCCGCGAGTGGAGCGACTTCAACGCACGCCGAAGCGCCGTTGCAGAAGCTACTCCTCCGCCAAGCCGCCATCTTCGAGTCGGTGTACATTTTCTCCCCAAATGGGTAAAGGGGCGCCATTGCCCCTTGTGGAAGTCTTCGTCTCTAACGCCGCCAGAGCATGGCCTTGCGCTGGATGAGCACGCGAGACTCGTCCTCATCGAGCGCCTCCGACCTGATGTGGTCGAAGGCCGTCTCGTATCCAGCCACCAGCCCGAGGTCTTCGACGAAGTGTGCGCTGTACAGCTGTTCTAGATATACAACATCGTCGAACGCCACGAACTTCAGATGGATGAAGGCACCCGTGTTGACCGGGTGAAGCGAGTCGAGCGTCAGCACGCGCACGCTGACGTGTGGCAGCAGAGAAATCTCCAGGAGATGCTCCATCTGCTCACGCATCACCGACGGCTCGCCGAAGCGGCGCATCAGCGCCGACTCGTCGAGCACGACGTTCAGCTCGGACGGATCGGCCCTGCTGAGGACCCGCCGCTGCCGGTCGAGGCGGGCCTCGACACGGCTGCGGACACCACTGTGCGTGATGCGCGCGATGCCACGGGTGGCCAGGATGACCTCCCGCGCGTAATCCTCGGTCTGGAGGAGACCCGGCACAATCTGTGGTTCCCAACTGCGCTGGACCGTGGCCTCCGCCTCCAACCCCAGGAGTTTTGTGTACTCCTCAGGCAGAGAGTCTTCGTAATCTTCCCACCAGCCACGCTGATCCGCATCCCGCAACAGGCCGAAGAGTTCGTCAAGCTTGCCGCCGTCGACCTGGTAGAGCTCGCCCATCGCCTTGATGTCCTCGGCGCTGGGCATCGTCTTCGCCGCCTCGATGCGACTCACCTTGCTGGGAGACCAGCCGAGCTCTCGCGCAGCCTTGGCCCCCGTCAGCTTCTGCCGCTCTCGGAGAAGGCGCAACTCCTGCCCCAGTCGGAGCCTTCGGACAGTCGGGCTGCCCTGCTGCGATGGCACCGTCCACTCTCCTCGTCGGGAAGGAAGGTGTAGCCGGAAAGGACCGTTTGAACTCCGGCCACTTGGGCCGTTCATCCAATCTTACACTGCAACTTGCATGTGTAGTGCCACTCAGGCTTGCCATAAGGCTTTCACGGAGAGACGGTAGGAGGCAAGCAAGCTTCTCTCGGGGGACGGGGACGGGGCGACGATTTCTTGCACCCTCACGAGCCACAGGCGTTCCCGAGAGTTCGCGTGCAAGTTGCACATGTAGATGCATAGCAAATCGGCGAGCAATGCACGAAGAAATTTAAATCTTCTCTTGCTCAAAGTATTGCGGCATCACGGCGACGGGGAGACGATCGTGCGCAGGAGGAACCCGATCGACGAGGAGGCCGGGGTTGACCGGACGGCCGAGCACCCGGGGGATTCCGTCCACGTACACGCGCGGCCTCGCGGGCCGCTCCATCGGCAACGTCGCCGTCCCGGATTTGTATCTCGACCCCAGGGAGGCCGTCTGCCGGAGGGATCCCGCCACCACCTGACGAATCGCCGCGACCATCGCTCGGTCGAGCATCGCCATCCAGCATCGCGATCGAGCACCGGAATCACCATGGAAAAGCCGGACCGAGGCCGACCACCGATCGCCGCATAAGGGCTGCCACCCTGCGACGACGCCGGTCGTAAGCCATCAGTCCGGCGAAAGAAGCCACCTCGAATAATGCCGCGAAAGGGGTCTTCTATGTACTCACAAGGTACCAAGGGACTCAGTCGAATCAAGTCCCGGATCCGGGAACTCATCGCGTGGGCGGATCGGGAGATCTGCATGGAGCCGGACGAGTTCGCCTTCCGGCGAGACTGGACCGTCTCGAAGTCCGGATTCGGCGCCCGCACCTATCGGGATCCCCGATTCGACCAGCTCAGGGTCATGCCGAGAGTGCCAGAGGAGGTGTCGTGAGATGCCGAGGAACCCACGGAACCAGATGTACCCGGCCAACGAGGACCTGCCGGCCGCCGGCCGCGGGAGCCTGCCGGCCAGACTGTGGCGGATCCGCGCCGAGCTGCTGCTGACCGCCGCGCTCGGCCTGCTCACCTTCACCTTCCTGAGCGCGGCGCAGCACGGCCACTGGATGCCGTTCATCGTGCTGACCAGCGCGATCTCGGTGCCGGCCGCGACCCGGGCGGGCCGCAACTGGGTGACGGCGCACATCTGGTGCGTGGTCTCCAGACACCGCCTGCAGCGCACCTGCCTGGAGACCACGATGCACACCCGGTCGGGCCGGATTCCGCTGGTGCTCTGGATCACGCCGACCCGTACGGGCGAGAAGGCGCTGATCCTGACCAGGGCCGGCATCTCGGCCGCGGAGTTCGAGGCGTACGCCGAGGAGATCGCGGCGGCCTGCTGGGCCAGGACCGTCAACGTCTACAAGCACCGCGCCTGGGCGCACCTGGTGGTCGTCGAGATCGTCCGGCGTGACGAGATCCCGGGTGCCGTCTCCCCCGGGCTCGACCGGTTCTACGGTCGCCGAGCCTGGATCTCGATGCGACCCGACGTCGAGGAGCCGCCTGATCTGCTGACGCTGCCCGAGCTGTCCAGAAAGCTCGCGCTGCCGCGGGTCGGCTGATCGGCCGGCGCCCCCTGGCCGGCTGACCGGCCGGGCGGCCCGCCGGCCAAGCCCCGGAGACCGCGGGGGCTCCGGGGCTTCCGCATGCGCGCCGTACGAGACAAGATGAGTTCAACTTCCGAACTCAGGAGTCGTGATGACGTCGACCGTTCACCGGACCTGTCCCCTGTGCGAGGCCGTCTGCGGCCTGACGCTCACCCTCGACGAGGGCGGGCACGTCACGAGCGTCCGGGGAGACGGCGATGACCCGTTCAGCAAGGGGTTCATCTGCCCGAAGGGCGCCAGTCTCGGCCGCCTCGACGAGGACCCCGACCGGCTGCGCAAGCCGTTGATCAGGGACGGCGAGCAGTGGCGAGAGGCCGGCTGGGACGAGGCGTTCGCCGCCGTCGAGCAGGGCCTCAAAGCGGTCACCGAGCGGCACGGCCGCGAGTCCGTCGCCGTCTATCTGGGCAACCCCAGCGCCCACACCATGGCCGGCGCCCTCTACGCCGGGCCGATGATCAAGTCGCTCGGCACCCGCAACATCTTCTCCGCGAGCACGTCCGACCAGATGCCCAAGCACGTGGCCAGCGGACTGATGTTCGGCCACCCCCTCGCCATCCCGGTGCCCGACCTCGACCGGACCGACTACCTGCTGATGCTCGGCGCCAACCCGCTGGAGTCCAACGGCTCACTCTGCACCGCGCCCGACTTCCCCGGCAGGCTCAAGGCGCTGCGCGCGCGGGGCGGCCGGCTGGTCGTGGTCGACCCGCGCCGCACCCGCACCGCCGCGCTCGGCGACGAGCACGTGTTCGTCCGGCCGGGCACCGACGCCTACCTGCTGTTCGGCCTGGTGAACACGCTGTTCGCCGAGGATCTGGTCCGGCTCTCGCACGAGGTCAACGGGCTGGACGAGGTGCGCGAGGCGGCCAAGCACTTCCCGCCGGACGTGGTGGGCCGGCACACGGGCGTGCCCGCCGAGGTGATCGTACGGCTCGCGCGGGAGCTGGCCGGGGCGCGCCGGGCCGCCGTCTACGCCAGGATAGGCACCTGTACGGCCGAGTTCGGCACGCTGGCCCAGTGGCTGGTCGACGTGCTGAACGTGCTGACCGGCAATCTCGACCGGCCGGGCGGCGTCATGTTCCCCAAGTCGGCCACGGAGTCCGGCGGCAGGCGCAGGCCGTACACGGTGGGGCGGTGGCGGAGCCGCGTCAGAGGGCTGCCGGAGGCCAACGGCGAGCTGCCCGTGGCGACGCTCGCCGACGAGATCGAGACGCCGGGAGACGGGCAGATCAGGATGCTCGTCACCGTGGCGGGCAACCCGGTGCTGTCGGCCCCCAACGGGCCGCGGCTCGACACGGCCTTCGCCGGGCTCGACTTCATGGTCTGCGTCGACCCCTACCTGAACGAGACGACCCGGCACGCCCACGTCATCCTGCCGCCGCCGCGCGTGCTGCAGTCGGGGCACTACGACTTCGCGCTGCTCGGGTTCGCGGTGCGCAACTACACCCGTTACTCGCCGCCGGCGCTGCCGCTGGACGGGCGGCCGTCCGAGGCGCGGATCCTGTCCAGGCTGGCCATGATCGCGTCGGGGCTGGAGGGCGACCTCGACGAGTTCGTCATCGGCCAGACGCTGGCCAAGGCCGTGGACACCCCCGGATCGGGCGTCGAGGGACGCGACGTGGCCGAGCTGCGGGCCGCGCTCGACGGCGAGTCGGGGACGGAGCGCAGGCTCGACCTCATGCTCAGGCTCGGCCCCTACGGCGAGTGGTCCGGCGGCGGCGACCTGTCTCTGCGCAAGCTGCTCGACAACCCGCACGGGCTGGACCTCGGGCCGTTGGAGCCCCGGTTGCCCGAGGTGCTGAAGACCGCCTCGGGCCTGATCGAGCTCGCCCCGCCTCAGCTCGTCGAGGACGTCGAACGGCTGCGCGCCGGGCTGGAGCGAGAGCCGGCGGAGATCGTGCTGATCGGGCGGCGGCACCTGCGGTCCAACAACAGCTGGATGCACAACGTCGGGCCGCTGGTGGGCGGCAGCAACAGGTGCACGCTGCAGATCAACCCGGCCGACGTGGCCAGGCTCGCGCTCGACGGCGAGGCCGTGGTGCGCTCGGCCAAGGGCGAGCTCAGGGTGCCGATCGAGCCGACCGACACGATCATGCCCGGCGTCGTCTCCCTGCCCCACGGCTGGGGGCACGCGGGCAGCAGTCAGTCGGTGGCCGCCGAGCACGCCGGGGTCAACGCGAATGCCTTGACCGATGAGACCACTATTGATGTTCCGTCCGGAAACGCGGTGTTCAACGGGGTTCCGGTCACGATTTCGCCCACTGCTGTGATCATCGCGCATTAGGGTGTCGCGCGTGACTATCGCACCAGCAGAGGACCGCCTGACCGCCCAGATCGCCTTCGCCGTCGAGATCGACAAGTTGAAGCGGGTCATCCGCCGCAACCTGCTGATGGACGGCTCGCGACGGGAGAACGACGCAGAGCACTCCTGGTACGTGGCCATGCTCGCGATGATCTTCGGGGAGCACGCTCCACCCGGCACCGACCTCCAGCGGGTCATGGCCATGCTGCTGGTGCACGACCTGGTCGAGATCGACGCGGGCGACACCTTCATCTACGATCCGGTCGCGGTGGCCGCCCAGGCCGAGGCCGAGCGGGCCGCCGCCGACCGGATCTTCAGCCTGCTGCCCGCCGGCCAGGCCGAGCCGATGCGCGCGCTGTGGGAGGAGTTCGAGGCCCGTGAGACGCCGGAGGCGAGGTTCGCCAGGGCGCTCGACCGGTTCGCGCCGATCCTGGCCAACCACAACACCGAAGGCGGGACGTGGCCGCTGTTCAAGGTGACGGCCACGCAGGTCGAGGAGAAGGTCCGGCTCATCGCCGAGGGGTCGCCGTCACTCGGCGCGTACGCCCAGGAGCTGGTACGACTCTCCGTCACCAGGGGACACCTATCCGAATGACCCCCTTACCCCCGGGGTAGGTGACTTGTCGTGAAAGAGACAGTACGACCGAGACGTAAGCAAATGCACGGTTTCACGGGACCGGTCGATCTCGCCGTACGGCTTGAGAAGTCCACGGTCATGGACAAACCCATCAAGTCGCTGGCCACGGCCGTACGCGGCAAGCTGCGACCCGGGAAGCTGCGGGACCTGCTGCACGGCGTGCCCACGGGCAAGCCGCTGCACCCGCCGCTGGCCACGATCAGCCTCGGCTGCTGGTTCTCCGCCGCCGTGCTCGACCTCACTTCCATCGATCCCCGGGCCGCGCGGCTCCTGCTGACCGTGGGCATCGGCAACGCGCTGCCCACGGCCGCCGCCGGGCTGACCGACTGGTCGTCTCTGCACCGCGAGCAGCAGCGGGTAGGACTCGTGCACATGCTGGCAAATGTGACCGCACTCGGGCTGTTCACCGCCTCGGTGCTGTCACGCGTGTCAGGGCGGGAGCGCGCCGGACGCGCGCTGTCCTTCGCCGGCCTGGCCGTGGGCGGCCTCGGAGCCTACCTCGGCGGCCACCTGGCCTACCGGCTGGCGGCGGGCGCCAACCACGCCCCGCAGGTGACCCATCTGGTGCCGCTGGGCTGGCACGACCTGTGCATGCTCAACGACCTGCCGCAGGGCCGGCCGGTCGCCCGGCGGCTCGGCTACATCCAGCTCTTCGTGCTCCGGCACGGCGACGGCGTCACCGTGCTCGCGGACCGCTGCCCGCACCTGGCGGGCCCGCTCCACCAGGGCCGACTCGTCGTGGAGGACGGTGAGGTGTGCGTGGTCTGCCCCTGGCACGGCAGCACGTTCCGGCTGGACGACGGCGCGGTGGAGCACGGGCCGGCGACCGCGCCCGCGCCCGTCTTCGAGACGCGCATCCGCAAGGACGGCATGATCCAGGTCCGCCCGAGCTTGACCTGAACTTTACTTGAGGTCCTACGGTCGGCTCATGAGCAAGATTCTGCTGACCGGGGCGACCGGCAACGTCGGCAAGCACGTCGCCAACCAACTCGCCGGCGCCGGACTCGACGTCCGGGCGCTGGTCCGTGACCCCTCCAGGGCCACCCTTCCCGCCGGGATCGAGGCGGTCCGCGGCGACCTGACGGTGCCCGACACCCTGGGCCCGGCGCTGAAGGACGTGGAGACCGTCTTCCTGGTCTGGCCGGGCTTCTCCGCCGAGACGGCCTCGGCCGTGGTGAAGGCCATCGCCGGACGGACGCGCCGCATCGTCTACCTGTCGGCGGACGTGGCGGACCTCCGGGAGGACGAGCAGTCCACGATCTTCCACCAGGACGTCGAACGGCTCATCCGGAAGAGCGGGCTGACGTGGACGTTCCTGCGGCCCTGCGGCTTCGCGACCAACACGCTCGGGTGGGCCGACCAGATCCGGCAGGGCGTGGTGCGCTGGCCGTACGGGGAGGCCTCGCGGTCGTTGATCCACGAGAAGGACATCGCGGCGGTGGCCGCGCACGTGCTCACCTCGGCCGGGCACGGCGGCGCGGCGTACGTGCTCAGCGGGCCGGAGCGGCTGACGCAGGCCGAGCAGGTGCGCGTCATCGGCGAGGTCGTGGGGCGCGAGGTGCGCTGGGAGGATCTGCCGCCGGAGGTCGCCCGTGAGGAGCTGCTGGCGGCATGGGGTGACGCGACGTTCGTGGACGGCGCCCTGCGGGGGTGGGCGTCGTTCGTGACCGAGCCGGAGAAGGTCACCGACACCGTGCGGACACTGCTCGGCCGGCCCGCGCTGACCTTCCGCCAGTGGGCGGAGGACCACGCGGCCGACTTCCGCTGAGAACGGGGGGCGACAGCGCCCCGGCACTCAGCCCAGGTGCTCAGCCCGGGTGCTCAGCCCGGGTGCTCGTCCGCCGGATGTTCCACCAGGGCGAGGATGCGGCTCGACATGAACCGGGCGGTGCGTACGGCGGTGCCGCTCCGGGTGACCTCGCTCACCTCGACCAGCCCTCGCCGCGTGGCCACCTCGACGCGGCGGCCCGCGCGGGTGGCGATGACCTCGTAGGTGCGCGGGGTGCCGCCCGCATCGATGACGATCTCCACCCAATCACCCTTCATGTACGGATTTATACCCGCAATGCCCGGTATTTATCCGTACACCAGTTTGATAATCGCCAGCACACCGACCACCACGATCACGCCACGCAGGACCGGCGCCGGAACCCGGCGCCCCACCTTGGCCCCCACGAACCCGCCCACGATGGCCCCCAGGGCCACCGCCAGCACCGCCCACCAGTCGACCTCGGCGATCACGACGAACAGCACCGCCGCGACACCGTTGACGATCAGCGCCAGCACGTTCTTGGCGGCGTTGACCCGCTGGATGCCGTCGCTGAGGAAGCTGCCGAGCAGCCCGATCAGCAGCACGCCCTGGGCGGCGCCGAAGTAGCCGCCGTAGATCCCCGAGGCGAACACGCCCAGCAGGAGCAGCACCCCGCCGTCGGGGTGGGCGTGCTCGCGCCGTGCCGACAGCCAGACGTTGAGCTTGGGCTGTACCACGACCAGCACGCAGGCCACGCCGATCAGCACCGGAACGACCACCTGGAACACGCCCGGGTCGAGGTAGAGCAGCAGGATCCCGCCGATGACCGAGCCCAGCGCGGAGACCACGCCCATCCGGATCAGCCGGTCACGCTGCCCGGCGAGCTCCCGCCGGTAGCCGTAGGCGCCGGTGAAGGAGCCCGGCACCAGGCCGATGGTGTTGGACACGTTGGCGACCACCGGTTCGACCCCTACGGCCACCAGGGTGGGAAACGTGATCAGCGACCCCGAGCCGACGATCGCGTTGATCGCGCCGGCCGCCACTCCCGCCGCACAGACCGCGAGCGTCTCCCACAGCATCATCCGCACGAGCCTAGAGGGAACACCGCCGCGCGATCACAGCGGGTGGCCAGGGTGTCGTCCTCGAAGCGGCCCTGGACCGGCGGAAGGGAGCTAGTAGGCGCGGGCGTACCAGCGGCCCTCGCCGCTCCGGTCGAGCGTGAGCGGCACCCCGAACGTGTGCGACAGGTTTTCGGCGGTCATCACGTGATCGAGCGGCCCCTGCGCCACCACCGAGCCGTTGCGCAGCAGCAGCCCGTGGGTGAAGCCGCTCGGCACCTCCTCCACATGGTGCGTGACCAGCACCAGCGTGGGCGAGCGGTAGTCGCCGGCGAGCGCCGTCAGGCGGCGCACCAGGTCTTCGCGACCCCCCAGGTCGAGCCCGGCGGCGGGCTCGTCGAGCAGCAGGATCTCGGGGTCGGGCATCAGCGCGCGGGCGATCTGCACGCGTTTGCGCTCGCCCTCGGACAGCGTGCCGAACCGGCGGCGGATCAGATGGGCCGCCCCCAGCATGTCGATCAGCTCGACGGCCCTGGTGACGTCGTTGGAGTCGTACTCCTCGGTCCAGCGGCCCATGATCCCGTAGGAGGCGGTCAGCACCAGGTCGATGACCTTCTCCTCCGCCGAGATGCGCTCGGCCAGCGACGAGCTCGCCAGCCCGATGCGCGGCCGCAGCTCGAACACGTCGGCCTGCCCCAGCCGCTCGCCCAGCACCTCGACGACGCCTTCGCTCGGATACAGCAGCGTGGCCGCGACCTGCAACAAGGTGGTCTTGCCCGCGCCGTTGGGCCCGATCACGACCCAGCGCTCATCCTCGTTGACCGTCCAGTCGATGCCGCGCAGCAGAGCCGCTCCGTCACGCCTGACGGCGACGTCCTGGAGCCGCAGCACCTGACCACCCATCCCCGGATCCCTCCCTTTGGAGAACGCTCGTGGACAAACCTATTGCAGGGCGAGCGCATATCGTGGATCGGTGCGCCCTGAATCACCTGTCTCAGCCATCCTGGTCGCCTGGGGCAACGCCTGGTTGTCCGGCCACGCCGGGCTCGACGAGGCCGCCGACCACGTCGAAAAGATCTCCGGCCCCACCGTCGTGGGTGAGGTGCCGCTCCGTGCCCACCTCGCCGAGCTGCGGGCCGACGGCCTGCGCGAGCTCCGGCTGGCGCTGCCCGCGCCCGGCGACCCGCTCGGGCTCTCCGGGCCTCCGGCGTTCAACTCGGCCGCCGTCGACGCGGGGCAGGCGGTGATCGCCGTGCTCGCCGACCGGTGCCGCGGCCTGGTCCCCTCCCCCGACCTGCGCGGCTCCTCCTACGTGGGCGTCCGCCTCACCGTGCACGACTCGGGCCCCGTACGCCCCGACCTGCCGTCGGTCGCCGAGGCCGAGCAGCAGCTGGCGGCCGCGATGCGGGCGGCCACCGAGGCCCTCGGCTCGGTCGACGGCCCCGCGCAGGGCCGCCCCGACCGGCTCGCCCACGCCGACGGCACCCTCGCGCCCGGTTACCCCGCCCGGGCCCACCGGGTCTCCGCGCTGGCCACCCGGCTGGCCGCGGTGCTGCGCCTGGCCGACGAGAGAGGGCTCACCTCCGGGCAGATCGCGGTACGCGGCACCGCCCTGCGCGACCTCGACCACGCCGTGCGACAGGCCATCGTGGCCGCGCACCACGCGATCTTCGAGCCGGTCCGCGAACCCTGACCGGTCCGGCGTCGGCCACGGGCCACCCAGCCAAGCGCCAACCCCTGACCGGTCCGGCGTCGGCCACGTCCCACCCAGCCAAGCGCGAATCCTGACCGGTCAGCCCAGCCCGTGCCGCACCGCGTAGAGAGCGGCCTGGGTGCGGTCCTGGACCCCGAGTTTCATCAGCACGTTGGAGACGTGCGTCTTGACCGTCTTCTCGGCGACGGCCAGGCTCCTCGCGATCTCGCGGTTGGAACGTCCCCCCGCGATCAGCGCCAGCACCTCCTGCTCACGCTCGGTCAGCGGCACCGGCCCGGGCACCCTCGTCGGGCCGTCGCCGGCCAGCACCGCCTCGGCCGCCTCGGCCGCCAGCAGCACCTGCCCTTCGTGCACCGCGCGTACGGCCTGCACCAGCGCGCCGGGGTCGACGTCCTTGTAGAGGAAGCCGACCGCCCCCGCCCGCATCGCCGGAGCCACGTCCGACGGATCGCTCACCGAGGTGAGCACCACCACGCGGGTGTCCGACCCGGCCAGCCGCTCCAGCGCGCCGAGGCCGTCGAGCACCGGCATCCGCAGATCGAGCAGCAGCACGTCGGGAGCCAGCTCGCCGACCAGCTCGACGGCCCGCGCCCCGTCCGCCGCCTCACCCACGACCGCGATGTCGTCCTGCAGGTCGAGAAAGGTGCGCAGGCCCTGGCGCACCACTGGATGATCGTCCGCGATCAGCACCCGGATCACACTCCCACCTCCATGCGGACCGTCGTCCCCCGGCCGCACGCCGTGTCCACGGCCATGACGCCTCCCACGGACTCGGCCCGCTCGCCCATCGAGATCAGCCCGAGGCCGCGCGACTCACCGGGCTCGAACCCCTTGCCGTCGTCGGCCACGGACAGCACCAGCTTGCCGCCCCGCAGGTCGAGCCGTACGGACACCTCGACGGCGGCCGCGTGCCGGAGCGCGTTGTGCAGCGCCTCCTGCGCCACCCTCAGCACGGCCACCTCCACCGCCGCGTCGAGCGGCGGCAGCGCGTCGCCGCCGAACCTGACCCGCACGGGATGCAGCCGGTCGAGCAGGCGGACGTGCTTGCGCAGCGTCTCGGCCAGGCCGTGGCGGTCGAGCTCGGCCGGACGCAGCTCCACGATCACCGCGCGCAGCTCGGACAGCGCCTCGCCCGCCAGCCGCTGCACCCGCTGGAGCTCGGCCGCCGCCGCGCCGGGATCGCGCTCCAGCATGGTCGCGGCGGCCTGCGCGGTGAGCCGCAGCGAGAACAGCTTCTGCGTGACGGCGTCGTGCAGCTCGCGGGCCATCCGGTTGCGCTCCTCGAGCATGGCCAGCTCGCGGCCGCGTTCGTAGAGCATCGCGTTGGTCAGCGCGATCGCGGCGTGCGCCGCGAAGAGCGTGAGCAGGTCCTGGTCCTCCCGCGTGAAGCCGCCCTCGGCGCGCTTGTTGGCCAGGAAGATGATGCCCAGCACCTCGTCGCCGTCATGGATCGGCACACCCAGGAAGTCCTTCATCACCGGGTGCGCCTTCGGCCACCACTCGAACCTGTCGTCCTCGCGCAGGTCGGGCAGCCGCACCGGAGCCCCGTCACGGAGCATCGCGCCGAGCATGCCGTGCTGGCGCGGCAGCGGCCCGATCGCGTCCCACTGCTTGTCGGTGAGCCCCTCGGCGACGAACTCCGCGAACGACCCGTCCTCGTCGGGCACGCCGAGCGCCGCGTAACGGGCGTCGAGCAGCCGCTGCGCCGAGCGGACGATCACCTGCAACACCTCGCGCACCGACAGGTGGCGGGTGACCGCGAGCACAGCCCTGCTCACCGCCTGCAGGATCTCGTCTCTGTCGGCCGTCACGTGCCCACTCTATGGTCCTAGGACGAAGTGCCCAGGCCCGGCCGGGCCCTGCGCCCGATGTCCGGCCGGCGCCGCGTTCCTACCGTCAGAGCATGACGAACACCGCACTCATCACCGGCGCCTCCCGTGGCCTCGGCCTGGCGCTCGCCAGGTCCCTGGCGGAGGCCGGATGGAGCCTCGTCCTCACCGCCCGCGGCACCGCCGAACTGCGACAGGTGGCCACCGAGCTGGACGCCGTGGCCCTGGCCGGCGACGTGACCGACCCCGCGCACGTCGAGCGGCTCTCCCTGGCCGCGCCCGAACTCGACCTGCTGGTCAACAACGCGAGCGACCTCGGCGTGACGCCGCTGCCGCCGCTGGCCGGCTACCCGCTGGAAGCGTTCAAGGTGCTGCTGGACACGAACGTGACCGCGCCCCTCGCGCTGATCCAGGCCACGCTGCCCGCCCTGCGCGACCGGCGCGGCGCCGTCGTGAACATCACCTCCGACGCCGCCACCGGCGCCTACGCGGGCTGGGGCGGCTACGGGGCCACCAAGGCCGCCCTGGAGCAGCTGTCGAACGTCCTGGCCGCCGAGGAGCCCGACCTGGCCGTCTGGTGGGTCGATCCCGGCGAGATGAACACCCGGATGCTGGCCGACGCCGTCGGCGTCGAGGAGGCGGCCGGGGCCACCGACCCCGCCAAGGTCGCCGCCTCCCTGCGCGACCTCGTCGCCTCCCGTCCCGCGAGCGGCAGGGTGAGCCTGCAATGAGCGCGACGCCCGACTCCGCCCGGCCTCCCGTCCTGGCCCCGCCGCCCGACTCCGCCCGGCCGCCCGAGTTCGCTCTGCCGCCCGCGCTCTCCGCGCACGCGCCACCCGAGGCCCGGGGGATGGCGCGCGACGCGGTCCGGCTGCTGGTCTCGCGCGGTCGTCAGGCTCCGGAGCACCACCGCTTCACCGACCTGCCCGGCCTGCTCGATCCCGGGGACCTCGTCGTGGTCAACAACTCAGCGACGCTGCCCGCCGCGGTCCGGCTCGACCGGCTCGCGGTGCACTTCTCCACCGCGCGGGAGGACGGCACCTGGCTCGTCGAGCTGCGCCGCCGTACGCCCAGGGCCACCGAGCCGTACGGCGGGGGCGAGCCGGGCGAATGGCTGCCCATGCCGGGACAGGCCACGCTGCGGCTGATCGGGCGCGAGACGCCCCGGCTGTGGCGGGCCGTCCTCGACCGGGACGTACCCGCCTACCTCGACGCCCACGGGGTGCCGATCCGCTACTCCTACGTCGAAAGGGACTGGCCGATCGACGCCTACCAGACCGTGTTCGCCACCGTGCCCGGCAGCGCCGAGATGCCGAGCGCGGGCCGGCCGTTCAGCACCGCCCTGGTCACGGCGCTGGTGGCGCGCGGCATCCAGATCGCGCCGATCACCCTGCACACCGGCGTCGCCTCACCCGAGAAGGACGAGCCTCCCTACGCCGAGAGGTACGCGGTGCCCGCCCCGACCGCCGGCCTGGTCAACCTGACCAGGAGGAACGGGGGCCGGGTGGTGGCCGCCGGCACCACCGTGGTCCGCGCCCTGGAGACGGCCACCGGCGAGGACGGCCGCGTCACCGCCTCCGCCGGCTGGACCAATCGCGTCGTCACCCCCGCGACCGGGGTCAGGACCGTGACCGGGCTCATCACCGGGCTGCACGAGCCGCGTTCCAGCCACCTGATGATGCTGACCGCGCTCGCCGGCCCCGGCCCGCTCGCCCGCGCCTACGAGGAGGCGCTGCGCGAAGGCTATCTGTGGCACGAGTTCGGCGACGCCCACCTCCTGCTCGCCGCCTGATCCGCCCACGCTCGACGCACAGTCCGCACCTGGCGCGACAGCCGGTGGCCGCCTTCGCTCGACGCCCAGTCCACACCAGGCGCGACAGCCGGTGGCCGCCTTCGCTCGACGCCCAGTGGCCACCCTGTGACCCGAGCACCGGGCTGGGCGCAGTACCGTGACCTGATGTGGACCAGCGCACCCTCCTGATCACTCTGACGGGCCCCGACCGACCCGGCGTCACCTCACGGCTCTTCTCGGTGCTGTCCGGCTTCCCGGTGACCGTGGCCGACATCGAGCAGGTCGTCATCCGGGGCAGGCTCACGCTCGGCGTGCTCGTGGCCTACGCGGGCGGCCCCTCCACCGGCACCGGCAGCACCCTCGGCGCCATGTGGACCGCTGTCGAGAGAGTCGCCGAGGACCTCGGCATGGAGGTCGAGCTGGCCACCGGCTCGCAGACCAAGGAGCAGCGCCGGCGTGGCCGCCTGTCCGTCAGTGTGCTCGGCGCGACGCTGCAGCCGGCCGCCATCGCCGGCATCGCCGGACGCATCGCCGCCGCGGGCGCCAACATCGACCGCATCGAGCGGCTCGCCCAGTGGCCCGTCACCTGCATCGAGCTGTCCGTCTCCGGCGCCGACCCCGCCGCCCTCCGCGTCGAGCTGGCCGCCGAGGCGGCCGCCCAGCAGGTGGACGTGGCCGTGCAGCGCACCGGCCTGTCCCGGCGGGCCAAACGGCTCATCGTCATGGACGTCGACTCGACCCTGATCCAGGGCGAGGTCATCGAGCTGCTCGCGGCGCACGCCGGCTGCCTGGAGGAGGTCGTACGAGTCACCGGGGAGGCCATGCGGGGCGAGCTCGACTTCGCCGAGTCGCTGCGACGACGGGTCGCGCTGCTCGAAGGGTTGCCGGCGGAGATTTTCGAACGGGTACGCCAGGAGGTCGTGCTCACGCCCGGCGCCCGCACGCTGGTGCGCACCCTCAAGCGCCTCGACTATCGCTTCGCCATCGTCAGCGGCGGCTTCACCCAGATCACCGACGCCCTGGTCGAGGACCTGGGCATCGACTACTCCGCGGCCAACGTGCTCGAAGTCGTCGACGGCAGGCTCACCGGCAAGGTCGTCGGCGACATCGTCGACCGGCCGGGCAAGGCCCGCGCGCTGGAACGGTTCGCCAGCGAGGCGCGGCTGCCCATCAGCCAGACCGTGGCCATCGGCGACGGGGCCAACGACCTCGACATGATCGCCGCCGCCGGGCTCGGCATCGCCTTCAACGCCAAGCCGGTCGTCCGTCAGGCCGCCGACACCGCCGTCAACACGCCCTACCTCGACTCGATCCTCTACCTGCTCGGCATCTCGCGCGACGAGGTCGAGGCCGCCGACGCCGAGGACGGCGTGCTCAGCCGGTGAGCCGGGTCAGTCCTCCTTGGGGTCCCACCTCATGACCAGATCTCCTTCGCCCGGCCCCAGATCCGTCCACGCGGAGCCGGTGCGGATCACGGCGAACGCCCCCGGCCGGAACACGTAGTCGCCCCCCGCCAGCACGACGGCCAGCTCGTGCACGCCGGGATTGTGGCCGCACAGCACCACGGTCCCGGCGTCGGCGTCGGTCCGCCTGAGCAGCTCCAGCAGCTCGTCAGGGTACGCCTCGTAGATCTCCCGCTCGTAGCTCGGCTCAAGACCGGGGAAGGCCAGCTCGGCGGTGCGCCGGGTGCGCAGGGCCGGCGAGCACAGCACCAGATCGGGCGCCAGCCCCATCTCCCTGATCCGCTCCCCCGCCCGCTCGGCGTCCTGCTCGCCCTGGCCGGTCAGCGGCCGATCCCGGTCGGCGACACCCGCCACATGAGCGGCCTTGGCGTGCCGCAGGACGATCAGTGTGCGCACCAGGTCACGCTCCCCTCGAGGCCCACATGGCCAGGGCGACGATGGCCGCCAGGATGACCAGCATCGCCACCAGGATGATGGCGAGCGACTTGCCGCCGTTGGTCCGCTTGTCTGCCATCCGCACAGTTTCCCACCGCCCGGCCGCGGAGCCGCCAACGGGCCACGCTGACACGCGACCGGCCCGTACAGACCCGTACAGACCTGGAACCGGCCGTGGAGACGCCGAACCCGTTGTGGAGACGCCGAACCCGTCGTGGAAACGCTGCCGGTGGAGACGCGGAACGCCCGCCCTTCCCGTACGGGGAGGGCGGGCGTCCGGTGTGCGGCAGGAACTACGACGCGACGGGCGCGTGCTCGCGGTCCTGGTCGTTGGACGGCTCGGTCGTCACCGAGCGGCGCTTGGAGATGATGATGGCCCCGACGACCACGCCCACCGCCAGCACCGTGATGCCGATGCGGAGTGCCGGGTTGCCCGCGTAGAGCACCACGGCGGGCGCCACCAGGAGGGCGACCAGGTTCATCACCTTGATCAGCGGGTTGATGGCCGGGCCGGCGGTGTCCTTGAACGGGTCGCCGACCGTGTCGCCGATGACGGTCGCGGCGTGGGCCTCGGAGCCCTTGCCGCCGTGGTGACCGTCCTCGACCAGCTTCTTGGCGTTGTCCCAGGCGCCACCGGAGTTGGACAGGAACACCGCCATCAGCGTGCCACAGGCGATCGCCCCGGCCAGGAACGCGCCCAGCGGGGCGTAGCCGAGGGCGAAGCCCACCGCGATCGGGGTCATGACCGCCAGCAGGCCGGGCGTGGCCAGCTCGCGCAGCGAGTCACGGGTGCAGATGTCGACGACGCGGCCGTACTCGGGCTTGACCGTGCCGTCCATGATGCCGGGGTTCTTGCGGAACTGGTCGCGTACCTCGAAGACCACCCGCATCGCGGCCCGTCCGACCGCGCTGATCGCCAGGCCGGAGAAGAGGAACACCACCGCCGCGCCGATCACCAGGCCGACCAGCACGTTGGGCTGGTCGATGCTGAGGCTGAAGCTGCTGAACGAGCCGAGAGCGTCCTTGGCCGCCTGGCTGGCCACGGCGAGCTCGCTCTCCACCGCCGTCCGGAACGCGCCGAACAGCGCGGTCGCCGCGAGGACGGCCGTGGCGATGGCGATGCCCTTGGTGATGGCCTTCGTGGTGTTGCCTACGGCGTCGAGGCTGGTCAGCACCTGCGCGCCCTCGCCCTCGACGTCGCCGGACATCTCCGCGATGCCCTGCGCGTTGTCGGAGACGGGGCCGAAGGTGTCCATCGACACGATGACGCCGACCGTGGTGAGCAGGCCGGTGCCGGCCAGGGCCACCGCGAACAGCGCGACCGTGACGTTGCCGAAGCCGAGCAGGAACGCGCCGTAGACCGCACCGGCGATGATCAGTGCCGAGTAGACCGCCGACTCCAGGCCGACGCTGATGCCGGCCAGGATGACGGTCGCAGGGCCGGTGCGCGAGCTCTCGCCGATCTCGCGGACGGGACGCCTGGTGGTCTCGGTGAAGTAGCCGGTCAGCAGCTGGATGGCACTGGCCAGGACCAGGCCGATGAGCACCGCGCCGATGGCGATGAGCCGCGGGTCGGAGTCGGACTGCACGGCCGAGCCGGTCAGGCCGCTGAAGCTGCTCGGCAGGTACCAGAACGCCGCCGCCGCGACCAGGACGGCCGAGATGCCGGCCGAGAGGAAGAAGCTCCTGTTGATGGCCGCCATGCCGCTGCGGTCGCGGTCGCGCATCCCCGTGAGGAAGATGCCGATGATCGCGGTGACCACACCGATCATGGGCACGATGAGCGGGAAGATCAGTCCCTGCTCACCGAATGCCACCTTGCCCAGGATGAGGCTGGCGACCAGCATGACCGCGTAGGACTCGAACAGGTCCGCGGCCATGCCGGCGCAGTCGCCCACGTTGTCGCCCACGTTGTCGGCGATGGTCGCCGCGTTGCGCGGGTCGTCCTCCGGGATGCCCTGCTCGACCTTGCCGACCAGGTCGGCGCCGACGTCGGCGGCCTTGGTGAAGATGCCACCGCCGACTCGCATGAACATCGCGAGCAGCGCCGCGCCGAAGCCGAAGCCTTCGAGCACGCCCGGCGCGTCACCCTGGTAGACGAAGACGACGACCGCCGCGCCGAGCAGGCCGAGGCCCACGGTGAACATGCCGGCGACGCCGCCGGTGCGGAAGGCGATGCGCATGGCGCGCTTCTCGCCGGACTCGCGCGCCGCGGCGGCCACACGGACGTTTCCGCGTACGGCCAGCCACATGCCCATGAAACCGGTCAGCGCGGAGAAGACCGCGCCGACCACGAAGAAGATCGAGCGACCGATCCGTACGTCGGTTTCGCCCGGTAGCAGAAGCAGCAGGAACGGGATCACGATGACGAAGATCGCCAACGTGCGGAACTGCCGTGTCAGGTACGCCGCGGCGCCTTCCTGCACGGCACGGGCTATGTTCTGCATGCGTTCGGTACCCTGGTCCGCGGACAGCACTTCGCGCACCAGGCCGCCGGCGACGGCTAGGGCGATCAGTGCGACCGCGGCGACCACGATCACGATGGTGAGATTGTTACCGCTGAGGGCCAGATTGGACGCTGGCTCCGCGGCCAGCATGTGCCTAGACATCGTTCTCCTCGGCAAGACCGGTCGTCCTGCCCGGGCGGTGCTGCGAATATCGGCGGGCGGTGCGGCACCATCCGGGTTGTGGGTGCCGCTTCCGGTTGAGTCCGCAGTTTCGCCGGATCACCTTGGCCGGTGCCGGGAGTCTACGCAGCGTCTGCGCCGATATGAAGGCTCTGCGGGCGGCCAATTATGCGCGAGTCCAGTAATCCGCTGACAGCGGCCCGATTTGGGATCTGACAAGGCATATTTCCGGTGGTTTACGGCCATGACTAGCTGCCCTTACGACACGCCCTAAACCTGCCCGAAGGACGGATGCTGGCCTCAGCCGCCACCGCGCCGGGCCTGTCGGCGGGCACCCCGGCCACACCTGGTGACCGACCGGCCTCACCTACGAACGACACACCGGACCTGTCGGCCACCGCCCTGCCGTCGGCCGCGCACGGCCGCACACGGCCACCGCCCGGCCGACGCCCGCGTGCGGCCGTCGGCACGGGACGCGTCGTACGGGCCGGACCAGCACGAGTCCGGCCGACCGCACAGCACGCGAGAGCGCTCAGCGCGCCACGTCAGAGCGTCCGCACGACAGAAGGTGACACGCGAACCCGGACGACCCGTGCGCGGACATAAAACCGGTCCCGTGCCTCCGTACTCTCAGGCCGGTCGCGACCGTGGCGAGAAAACGACAAGTCCCCAGGCGACTCCCTGGGGACTTGACAAGTCTCCTCACAGCAGCGGCCGTTCGCGGTGAACGGACCCCGTCAGATCGGCGGGTGACCGTTGTGCGCGGCGGGCCAGCTCATGCGAATGCGCATGCCCTTGGGACTGGGAAAGACCTCGACGTCGTCGGCCAGGCCGACGATCACGGCGATGCCGAAGCTGGACATGAACGGGTCGGCGAGCATACCCAGCTCGTAGGTCTGTTCGTGCTGCTGCTCGTCACTGGGGGCCTGGTCGCTCACGGTCACCTCGAACCGCCCCGAGTCGTCGCGCAGCTCGATGCGGATGGGCTCGCCCGGGCAGTGAGCGCGATGCGCCTCCACCGCCCGGGAGCAAGCCTCACCCACGGCGAGCCTGACCTCGTCCAGCAACGACTCCTCCACGCCGGTGCGGCGGGCGATCGCCGTCGCCACCAACCGGGCGGTGCGGACATGCGCGGGAAGCGCGCTGAACGTCAGCTCGACGGTAGCCATGACTACTTGTCTTTGCCGTGAGCTTCCTTGGCTTCGTCGACCGAAGCGTAGATCCCGAAGACCTTGGTCAGACCGGTGATCCGGAAGATCTTCAGAATGCGCTCCTGTGTGCAGACCAGCTCCAGGGAGCCGTCGTGCGCGCGAACTCGCTTGAGCCCTCCGACCAGGACACCAAGCCCGGTCGAGTCGAGGAAGTCCACCTTCTCCATGTTCACGAGCAGGTGGAAGTTGCCCTTGTTCACCAGGTCGATGAGGAGCTCACGCAATCTCGGCGCCGTGTAGACATCGATCTCACCTTCGACCTCCACAATGGTGAGTCGGTCTTCGGTGCGGTGATCCAACTTCAGATCCACAGATCCTCCAGCGCCTCGCCTGCGAAAGTACCCTTGCGGGCCTGGCAGTCTGGAGGGTGCTCCAGACTGTCCGACCCCGACGCGCGGCATTCAACCATGCGTCTCGCTTGTGTCTATACGAAATCACGATTCCCGGCGACTTTGCCCACAGATGCAAACTGGAAACAGTGACTTCCTCCGCTTCCTCCCCACACCGGCCAGGTCCACTCCTCCAGCACCTGCTCGGCGTTCCCGCACGTCACGAGCGTGTCACGCATGTGGAGCATGTTCCAGCACGTCAGGCCGGTCAAGCGGGATGGCCGAAATGGGCCCCCGAACTTCTGGTTACGCGCTTGGCGAACCAAGGCGTCACAGGATTGTGGCCTCACCAGTACGAGGCTGCCGACCTGGCCCATCGTGGCCGAAACGTGATTATTTCCACAGGCACCGCCTCCGGGAAGTCCCTGGCGTACCTCACCCCGGCGGTCGCCTCCTGCCTTGACGGCGGCACCGTCCTCTACCTGACGCCGACCAAGGCCCTGGCCGCCGACCAACTCCGCACCCTCCGCGAGCTGCGCATGACCCAGCTACGGGCCGCCTGTTTCGACGGTGACACACCGTTCGAGGAACGGTCCTGGGTCCGCCGGCACGGCAACTACGTCCTGACAAATCCGGACATGCTCCACCGTGGCATCCTGCCCCGGCACGCCCAGTGGTCGACCTTCTTCCGCCGCCTGCGCATGGTCGTGGTGGACGAGTGTCACGGCTATCGCGGGGTGTTCGGCTCGCACGTGGCCCAGATCCTGCGGCGCCTGCGCCGGATCTGCTCGCGGTACGGCTCACGGCCCGTCTTCATGCTCGCCTCGGCGACGGCCAGCGAGCCGGGGGCGTTCGCGATGCGGCTGACGGGGCTTGAGATGGCCGAGGTGACCGTGGACGCCTCGCCGAAGGGTTCGACAACCGTCGCGCTGTGGGAGCCGCCCCTGACGGAGCTGCGGGGCGAGGGAGGTGCTCCGGTGCGACGCACCGCCACAGCCGAGGCGGCCGACCTCCTCGCCGACCTCGTCCTGGCGGACGTCCGCACCCTCGCCTTCGTACGGTCCCGCCGCGGCGCGGAGACCGTCGCCCTGTCGGCCCGCGCCAAACTCGCCGATGTCGCCTTCTCCCTCTCAGGCACCCCGGCCGCCAGGCCGCACGCCACGGCCGAACCTTCGGAGCCGCCCCCCTCGGCCGAGCCCTCAGAGTCGCACCCCTCGGCCGAAACTCTGAGGCCGCACCCTGCGGCCGAAACCCTGAGGGTCGAGGAGTCCGACTGGTCGGACCTGCCGAACAAGATCGCCGCCTACCGCGCCGGCTATCTGGCCGAAGATCGCAGGCTGCTCGAGAAGGCGCTGCGCTCCGGCTCGCTCATGGGTCTGGCCAGCACGAACGCCCTCGAACTCGGCGTCGACGTCTCCGGGCTCGACGCCGTGCTCATCGCCGGCTGGCCGGGCACCCGCGCCTCCCTCTGGCAGCAGGTAGGTCGCGCGGGCCGCGACGGTCAGGACGCGCTGGCCGTGCTCATCGCCAGGGACGACCCCCTCGACACCTACCTCGTGCACCACCCCGACGCCCTGTTCGGCCAGCCCGTCGAGGCGATCGTGCTCGACCCCGACAACCCGTACGTTCTCGGCCCCCATCTCTGCGCCGCCGCGGCGGAGATCCCGCTGACCGAGGACGACCTGCCGACCTTTGGCCCCACCACGCCGAAGGTCCTCGGCGACCTGGTCTCTCAGGGTCTCCTCCGGCAGCGGTCCGCCGGCTGGTTCTGGACCAGACGTGAGCGTGCCACGGATCTCGCCGACATCCGCGGCGGCGGCGGCGCACCCATCCAGGTCGTCGAGTCCTCCACCGGCCGCCTACTCGGCAGCGTGGACGAATCTTCCGCGCACACCACCGTCCACACCGGTGCGGTCTACCTGCATCAGGGCGAATCGTTCCTGGTAGAACTGCTCGACCTCGAGGCCGGCGTGGCCCTGGTGAGCGGCGCCGAGCCCGACTACACGACCTTCGCCCGTGACGTCACGGAAATCACCATCCTGGCCTCCCTGCGTTCCCAGGAACTGGGCCCGGGCCGCCTCCACTTCGGCGAGGTGGAGGTCACCAGGCAGGTCGTCTCCTACCTCAGGCGCCGCATCCAGTCAGGCGAGCTGCTCGGCGACGAGCCACTGGACCTGCCGCCCCGAACCCTCCGTACCCGCGCGGTCTGGTGGACCCTTCCCACGTCGGTGGTCGCCGCCCTGGCCGGTGAGGGCTTCGATCTCGGAGGAGCCGCCCACGCCGCCGAACACGCCGCCATCGGCCTGCTCCCGCTCTTCGCGACCTGCGACCGCTGGGACATCGGCGGCGTCTCCACCGAGCTCCACGCCGACACGGGCCTGCTCACGGTGTTCGTGTACGACGGGCACGAGGGTGGCGCCGGATTCGCCGAACGCGGCTACGCCCGCGCGAGCGACTGGCTGACGGCTACCCGCGAGGCCATCACCTCCTGCGAGTGCCAACACGGCTGCCCCTCCTGCATCCAGTCGCCCAAATGCGGCAATGGCAACGATCCACTACACAAACGCGGCGCCGTTCACCTCCTGAACACGCTCCTCGGCTCCTGACACAGCCCAAGAGTCGACCGGAACGCAGCCGGTGACGATCTGCGCAACGGTCAGACGCCGGTGGCCTGTGGGAAGGCGGACGGGTTCAGGTGTCGTCGTCGTGGCGGCGGCGGCCCACATAAGAGTCGTCCTCGTCATCAGGGGCCCAGAAGTCGGCCCCCGGCTTGAAGCGGTTCCAGTATTCGTTGTCCTCCATGGACCTGGGCACCGAAGGAAGGTAGTCATTCCATCGATCATCGATGCGTACGCCGGGCTGGGTGCCGGAGGGCAGCGAGTCGGACACGTCGGTGACCGCCGAACTGGGCAGGGTCAGCCATACCGGTTCCTGTCTGGCCGTCTCTTGCGCCCCGGTGGGCTTGTCGTCAGCACTCTTGTAGAACGGGAGAGCCACCGGCATTTCGCCGCCGGACTTCTCGGGCGCCTGGGTTCGCTCGGGACCCCACATGACGGGAAGCTCCCACTGCCCTCCGGAAGCGCGCTCAGGACCCCGCACCGCCGGCAGTTCGTGAACGGCACTCGCGGCACGTTCGGACCCCTGCGCGGCAAGGGATCTCTGAGCGGTGTCGACCTGCTCGGTAGCCTTCGGCCGGGGCTCCTGGATCTCTGAATGGGTCTTGGCGACGGCCAGGACGATCGCGGGGCGGCGAGAGGCCGTCGTGGTGAAAGGCATGCCGCCCGGGTTGGTCTGGCCGGGTGCGCCGCCCGACAGCGGCGTGGCCGCAGCCTCGGCGGCCACGGGGGGACGGCGAGTCCACGCTCCCACGAACCCGGCGAGCAACATGAGGACCATGCCGCCCGCGATGTAGAGGCCGTACTGTCCCAGGGCCCCGAGTGGCGACTCCGCTGACTGGGCCGTCACGTGGGTGGCGATCGGCGCCGCCTCGGTGTCGGGTTTCACGCCTTCGGGAGTGAGGCTGTCACTGCTGCCCGTGTCGGTCTCGGCAGTCGGGATCGGAAGATTGCCCTGCCGGTCGGCATCCGGCATCGCG
>NZ_BMNH01000008.1:629-49095 GCF_014646355.1 Nonomuraea cavernae | reverse complement strand
TGCACGGCCTTCGAGGCCGGAACCATCACATACGCGGCACCCGAACTCCCCGACCCCACCACTCCGCCGTCACCGTCACTCCTGAACGCCTTGACCGTGAACCCCACCCGACGGCCCGCAGCCTTGGCAGGCACAGCCAGCACCGCCCTGCACGAGGAACCCGAGCACGCGCTGCCGGCCGCCACCCTGTCTGCCATACCGGACTGAGTGGCGGAAATCACATACGAATGGAGATCCGGCTCAACGCCCTTGCTCCAGGTCACCTGAATCCTCTTCGCGCCCTGAAGCACCGCCTTCACATTGCTCGGCGACGCCGCCGGCCTCCTCAACCTGAACGTACTCGTCGTGTGGACCCTGCCGGCCATCTCTCCCTTGAGAGCCACCGTGTAGGTCCCGTTGGGAGACCTGCCCGCGTCGAAGGTCCCGGAGAGCGTCTGGTTGTTGTCGCCACGGGCGATCAACCGACTGGTGGAGGGACCCTCCACGTACAGGGCCATCCTGAACTGAAGCGCATCGGTCCGCGCGGAAACCAGCACGGAGGCGCCCGAGACGACCTGGCCTTCAGGGGGCGACGTGATCTGGCCGTCAGCGCTCGTCCGATCCGCCATCACGACAGCCTGCGCGGATCCGCCAACCACGATGACCCCGGCCACGACGATCGCCGCAACCACAACTCTGCCAACCGCCGCCACGACGCGTCCCTCCAACGAGAGCCTCGCGCCACCTGACCGCCCTGGCACGCTCAGGCGACGGCCGGAAGCGCAGTCTGCCGACAGAACACGATCAGCAAGCGTCTCTCGGACGCACCTTGAAGACTCGGTTCCGGATTTCCCGGAATGCGGTGCCGATCGACACGGGCCCGAAGAGGAGCGGAACTTTATGTGAGATACCCAGCTCTTGGACTTCATGTCCAAGGACCAGTGATTTGATCGCGATCCAACACCATGTACCCCACAAGCCACTTGCCTGACCAAAATCACGTTTAGCCCCAGATGGAATCACTTTTCAATCGAACGATCAAGGTGCCTAGTCACACGAGTGGATCGACCTCGAACCAACGTCTCCACACGGCCCGAAGTGAGCCGATACCCCGCTCCGCCTCGGCAAGATGACCCTCCGGCTGCCGGCGCACCACCCTCGCGCCGCGCTGTCTCCGCCCTGGGACAGCCGATTCAACCGCCTTCGTCCCTAACTGATGCCGCCTTCTGCGCGCTGGAGCCGATGTCTCCAGGACCTGCACGCCCTTCCGGTCACAACGCGCGCTCCGAGCACCGGCAATGTGATCACCGGTGAGGTCCAGGGTCACGTCCACGGACGTGGTGTATGAATCGACGACCCATCGGCGATCCTGCATTCGGCCAGCTCAACGCCATCCTTCGCCATCCTTCAAGGCCACGGCCGCTAGGCCGCAGGCTCCCGGGATCGACGATCGCCGGACCTCGCGGCGGCCTGCGCACCGAGATCGGCCGCGCCGTTCACTCGATGGCGGGCGACGAGACGGAACCCGCTGTGGCCACGCCCATGGCGACCGCCATCACCAGCGCCGAATGCCATCCCCCACAGCGTCGCGGAGCCCCGATCCCTACCCCGACGACGTCTGCCCACGCTCCGTGACCAGTATCTCCACCGCTATGCGCTCGCCACGGCCAACGGCTACCTGCCCGCCGCAGGCTTACTCGTCCAGGTCTACCGCGGACCTTGCCGCGAACTCAGTCACCTCGGTTGTCTGCGACCCCAGATCGTTCAGCTTTCGCCGCCTTGGTAACCGCGTAGGGGTTGTCCTCCTCGATCGGCGTCCCATAATTCGATCGCCTTACCGGTGGGACGTTCCCAGAACCCGCTGTCCTCCATCGACCTGGGCGACGGAGGGAGGTAGTCGTCCCAGCGATCTTCGGTGTGGACTGCGCGGGGCGCCAGCGGATCAGAAGACTTGGCAATCGCCAGGACGACGGCGGGACGGCGTGCAGTCGTCGCGGTAGGCCGGATACTGTCGCCCCTCATCCGAGCAGGTCCGTCACCGGACGGCGCGTCGGCGACGATGGAGGGACCGGCGGCCGTCTCGGCGGCCAGGGCACGGCGGCGGGCCCATGCTCCGATGTGGGCGGCGGCCAATAAAAGAACGATGCCGCCCGCGATGTAGAGGCCGTACTGTCCCAGGGCCCCGAGTGGCGACTCCGCTGACTGGGCCGTCACGTGGGTGGCGATCGGCGCCGCCTCGGTGTCGGGTTTCACGCCTTCGGGAGTGAGGCTGTCACTGCTGCCCGTGTCGGTCTCGGCAGTCGGGATCGGAAGATTGCCCTGCCGGTCGGCATCCGGCATCGCAGGCAGCTTGTCATCACTGGCCGGCGCCGTCTGCTTACGGGTCGGCGTGGCAACGACCTTCTCCTGCTTCTTGGCCGGCAACGTCGGCAACGCCTCAGAACCCCGAGTGGTGTCCTCACTCTTGGGCCTCGCACTCTTCACCGGCTGCACGGCCTTCGAGGCCGGAACCATCACATACGCGGCACCCGAACTCCCCGACCCCACCACTCCGCCGTCACCGTCACTCCTGAACGCCTTGACCGTGAACCCGACACGGTGTCCCACGGCCTTGGCAGGCACAGCCAGCACCGCCCTGCACGAGGAACCCGAGCACGCGCTGTCGGCGGGCATTCTGCCGACCACACCGGACTGGCTGGTGGACACCTCGTAGGACTGCAGGTCCGGCTCTGTGCCCTTGGTCCAGGTCACCTGGATCTTCTTGGTGCCCTGGAGGGCGGCGTCGACGTTACTCGGTGCCGCCGCCGGTCTCCTCAACTTGAAGGTGCTCGTCGCGTAGGTCCTGCCGGTGATCTCTCCCTTGAGGATCACGGAGAAGGTGCCGTTGGGAGCACTGTCCGCGTCGAAGGTCCCGGAGATCGTCTGGTTCGCCCCACCGCTCGCGACCTGCTGCCGGCCCGTGGAGGTCCCCTCGACGTACAGGCCCATTTTCAGCTGGATCACGCCGGTGCGTGCGGAGACCAGCACAGACCCGCTCGACACCACCTGCCCGTCGGCCGGCGACGTGATCTGCCCGGCGGCTCCGGCGTGTCCCGTCACCACGGCCGCCTGAGCGGATCCACCGAACACGGTGGCTCCTGCCACGACCACTGCCGCGGCCACAACTCTGCCAACCACCGTCACGACGCGTCCCTCCATCGAGAGCCTCGGGCCGCGCGACCGCCCGAGGCGCTCACGCGGCGACCGGAAGTGCGATCCACCGGCCGACCACGATCATCAACCGCTCCCTCGGACGCATCCCCTGGCGACTTAATCCTGGAGCTACCAGAATCCGTCGTAGTCGGTATGGAACCGAGGTAAGCGGAACCTTATGTGAGATATTCAGCTCTTGGACACCACGTCCAAGAACTCGTGATTCGATTGCGACCTAGCACCACTTACCTCATAAGCCCCAGCCTTTTGACCAGCCTTAATCTGCCATTTCGCCCCGAAAGAACCGCTTCTCATCCAACACCGATCAAGGCCGTTCACCAGCCCAAGCACGGAAGCGAACGACTGTCTCGGCATCTCGACACTGGGCCGACGCGCTCCATTTGGACCGTGACACCATTTCACCTCGACCCGGGCCAGCTGGGTGTCTGCCGTCTCATCGCACGCCTGCGCCTGGACGGGTCGCATCGCGTCAGTCGAGCTCGACCTGATCGATCACCCCTGGCGCCCCTGGGTCCACCCGTTCCGGACCAGCCCGCGCCCTACCGGTCAGAGCGCGGGAGCCCACGACCGGCAAGGTGATCGCGAGTGACGTCCGGACATCCACCACCTCGTCACTGATCGTGCATTCGGCCAGGTCAACGCCGTTTCCTAGGGCCACGGCCGCCGCCTTCCCGCAAGCTCCGTCAGGATCGACTACCACCAGCCTGGCGGCGGCCAACGCACTCAGATCGGCGGCATTGTTCACGCGATGGCGAGCGACGCGCGCGACGCCCACCGTGGCCACCCCCATGGCGACCGCCATCAGCAACCCCATGAACGCCACTCCCCACAGCGTCGCGGAACCGCGATCTCTACGCGCGCCGGACATTGTCCACCTTTCTTGACGATGCTGCGACCGGCGGAGCAAAGAACGCGATGCCGGTTTCCAGAGGGCACATCTTGTATGCCAATGCGGCCACCCACGGCCCGCCTACTCACAGGAGACACATCGTTTGCCTGATGACGTTACGGGTTACGACAGCACGCATCACGTGGGCAGATATCTGAAGCACGAACCCTCAGGGGGATTCTGCGCGACGGTGGGTTCGATCTACACATGAGCCGTTTGGACCAGTGCGACAGCACGCTCTTTGAGCGAACACAACTGAGCGCCGATATGACAGTCGATCATTCGGTGTTGGCCACCGCGGTGGCTGACACCTGGACCGCCGGAAGTGACGAGCCCCAGGAGGGCCGTACCTCCACCGAGACGTTCACCGTCGTGTGCTCCCTGTCACGGCTCACGGTCACCTGTGCTCCCGGGCGGGTCACCGAACGTGCGAGATCACCGACCCGGTCCAGGGACTCACCTCTGGCAGCCGCCCGCGCCGCCGCACGGGCCGCGTCCACGCATTCGAGCTGCACCCCAACGGCTTGGATCGCCCATAGCGCCGCGGCCAGCACGATCGTGAGCGCAGGCAGCATCGCGGCCGTCTCAGCCGTCACCGAGCCTCGACACGCCGACCACTTCCTGCCCCGTGGAATCGCCATCGCCGTGGGCGTCACCACATCCCTCACGGCAGAAGGCTTCCTTTCGTCATCCGCCCGTCTTCAGCGCGCGATCGATCAGTGATGAGAGCATCTCCTGCACCTCAGGACTGCTGACCACCTTGAAGAGCAGGGCTGCGAAGGCACAGGCCGCTATGGTGCCCACCGCGTATTCGGCTGTGGACATGCCACGCTCCCTGTACGCCGCCGTGGCCATGGACGGCCTGGAGACCCACCAGCGTCGACAGCGGTCGATCAAAGCTGTTGATGCGGAGGTCCATGGCGTTTCCGGGGTCGTGCTCGGCTCATCCGGGGTGGTTGCGACAACACGCATCATGCCTCCAGGTGCTTGTTCGCCGGGGTCTTGTCCGGCCTGGCGGGCCTTAGCGTCCCTGAACCCGGCCATACGCCGGGCAGCCGAGTCACGTTCTGTGGATAACCCCGAGGCATGGAACACAGGCTGTGGACAGGCTCGACTGACTGATGCAGGCGCCGAGGCCGCGCCGGCTGTCATCAAGCGCGCCGAGGGAAGACCGCCAAGGTGACCGCCATGGGAAACGGCAGAACTGACCGACCGCCATGGAGGGTCGCGGAGGTGACGGCTATGGGAGGACGATGGTGGCGGCGAGGCCCGCTATGACGGGGATGATCCCGACCAGCACGAAGGCCGGCAGGAAGCACAGCCCGAGAGGTGCCACCGCCTTGACGGCGACGCTTCGAGCGGCGGCCACCGAAGCGGCATGGGCGGCGTCTCGGGTGTCGTCGGCGAGACGGATGAGGACATCCGCCACGGGGGCCCCGCTTTGGGTCGCACGGGTCATCGCTCTGGCCAGGCCGCCCATTGCCGAGTCACGAGCGAGATACGCCCAGGTGGGTTCGGGATCCGCCCCCAGACGGAGTTGACTGCTCACCCAGGAGAGGCGCTCTCCCAGGGGGCCTTCCACAGCGGACGCGGCGGATTCGATCGCCGAGCTGATCGGCTGACCCGCAAGGAGGCAGGCGGCCATCAGGTCGGCGGCGAACGGGAGGTCAGTGATGATCCGACTTCGGGTTTGCCGATCGGCGGGATCTTCTCTCCTGTGCAGGATCACACCCACTACCGGAGCGATCAGCAGGCCGGCCACGATCCCCGTCATCCCACCGACCAGCAGGCCGGAGAGGAGTCCTGCGATGGCTGAGCCGACTACCGTCCGGCGGTCAAGCCGCCTCGGCCCCTTGCCACCGGAGTGGAGCCAGCCGGGCATGACCACCCCACCTTCACTCGTATCCGGATGACTCAAGGGCCAAGCTTCTTCGACGCCGATCGCGGCCCTGACGACAGAGGCTTCCGCTTTGATACCGCGCACCTGGGGTAAAGCCGCAGGTTCTGCCGTAAGCCTCCTGAACGGGTCACCGGGGGCGGATCTCGCTTGAAATGTTCGCCATGGCGAAGTCGTTGCCCGCGAGTGTCGCGGGTCCACGGCTCCGGCCGAGAGAGCCGGAGCAGGCGCACGCGGGGAGAATCGTGTCGTCTCCGCGGTGCGGAGCGTCGGCTTGGCGCGGGTAGGCGGAGGGCGCAGGCGGGCCAGGCGGTCCGCCTGGTTCGTCGGCGGCACGCACAGCCACACGGCCAGGGCGACGCAGAGGGCCGAGAGCAGTTCGAGCATTGTCAGGTTCCGTCCTCTGTCTTTCCCGGCCGCGGACCACGACCGGCTGGGAGCCGCATCCGCCACGGAACGCTCCTGCCGTATGGCGCTCCTTGCCGTTCGGCGAGTCGCATGCCGTTTTATAAGCCACTTGCCGCTTGGGGCGGTGCCTGCCGGGGAGCCCTTGCCGCTTGAGGAGGTGCATGCCGCTTGGGGAGCCGCCCCGGCTAGCCGCGCAGCCGGGGACGGCAACCGTGCGGGATGCGGACACGGTGCGGTCTAGGTGGTACGGACCGGTCATTCGTGGTGCGTGACGAAAGCGGCAGCGCTCGCCAGGCCCACGCCGCTGACCGGCAGCAACACACTGCCGATGGTTCCGGCTGACGCACGGTGGGGCCGCCCGATAGGCGCTCACAGCGACCGCTTAGCGCCCCCAGGCAAGAGTGCCTTGGAGTGGGATGACCAAGTAGAGCCCGGACATGCAACTAAGAGTCATGACTAATAGCCGTTGAGTGACCGTGCGAGCACGAAAACCCCTACGGGCACAGTTCAGGAGGCTTGGGCGTGTAGGGCCATGCGGTGTGTCCACCACAGGCCGCACGCGTCGAGGGCGAGACCCGCTACCAGGCAGGCGAAGCCGGGCAGGCTGCCACACAGGAAGTGGAGCGGGCGCATGCCCAGCGCTCCGGCCATGAGGAGCCCGAGAGCCGGAAGAGCGGCCAGCATCCGGGCGGTGGCGCGAGGGCCGGCCAGTTGCGCTGCGACGTCCTGGCGGTGGGCCTGAGCGGCTCGTAACGTGCGGCCGATCCGTTCGACGAGGGCGGACAGACCCGCGCCCGCGGTCACCCCGATGTCCCAGGACGCGGCCAGTCGGCACAGCCCCTCGCCGCCCTGGGCGGGCGCGACGGCTCTCAGGGCCGCGGACACGTCACCGCCGTCTTTGGCCGCCGCCACCAGCGGACGCAGGGTCTCGGGATCGGGGAAGTCGACCGCGGCGACCGCTCGGGTCAGCGCCTCTCCAGGAGTGCGGCCCGCCGTGAGCTCGGCGGCCAGGGACTGGCACAGCTCGATCGTGGCGCGGCGCCACGCGTCGGCTCGTCGCGTGGGGTTGGGACGCACGACGTATCGGCGCAACGACGGCCAGGGCCATGCGCGCTCGGCCGAGGTCAGCACCCGCAGGCGAGCCATCGCGAGATCGGGGCCTGTCCACAGCCATACGGCCGCGGCTGTGGACATCGCGGCCAGAAGTGCCGCCGTCATTGGGAACCTCCGACGAGAGCCCCACCTTCAGGCGGGAGAGGGATCGGACTCCTGCGGAGCAGGGCAGGGGCAGGCGATTGGCCGCCAGGCGGATCGCCGTCGAAACGCCGCGCGACACCGGACGGTTCGGTGGTGTGTTCGACGGTGGCGAGAACCAAGCCGCCGGATGAACGATCGGCAACATCCTCGCCGCAGGGCTTGCGGAGAGGTGAAACGCCTGTGGAGCCGGTGTAAGACCTCAACGAGAGTCCTCTCTCGGGCGGGCGACCGGCGGTGAAGCAGGAAGCCCGACCGGCGACGGTCGGAATCCCGGTTCTTCAGAGCCGGGAGGATGTCAAGAGCCCACCGCGCGATCACGCTGTGGACCTGGGTCGCCATCGCGCACCACGACGGCGCCCTCAGGGCGGCACCTCGCACGATCGAGATCGGCGCCGGCCCGGCGGACGGGCGGACTCACGGCGAGATCCGGCTGGTGAGGAGGCTGTGGCCGGGGCCGAGGTGAGTGCGGCCATGGGCATCGACGGCCAGGGCAGGGACGGCTTCCACGAAGCCCGCGCCGGTCCGCGACAGGAGGCATATCTCGGCGACGCGGCGACGACCGTCCGAACGGCCGCGGGTCAGGTGGACCACCACGTCGAGGGCGGCGGCGAGTTGACTGTGCACGGCTTCGCGGCTCAGCCCTGCCGCACAGCCGAGCGCCTCCAGCCGGGGCGGCACGTCGGCCGCCGCGTTGGCGTGCAGGGTGCCACAGCCTCCCTCATGGCCCGTGTTGAGGGCGCTCAGCAACTCGACCACCTCGGCCCCTCGGACCTCGCCGACCACCACCCGGTCGGGCCGCATCCGCAGAGCCTGACGGACCAGATCGCGCAGGCCCACCCCGCCCGCGCCCTCCAGGTTGGCCGGTCTCGACTCCAGGCGGACCACGTGGGGGTGAAGAGGCCGGAGCTCGGCGGAGTCCTCGACGAGGAGGAGCCGTTCGCCGGGCCCGGCGAGCGACAGCAACGCCGAGAGCAGTGTCGTCTTGCCCGTGCCCGTGCCGCCGGTGACGAGGAAGGCCAGCCGGGCCGACACCATCGAGGTCAGGATCCGGGCCGCCTCGGGCGTGACGGTGCCGGCCGCCACCAGGTCCGGCAGGGTGAACGTGCGCCTCGGCGGCAGCCGGAGCGAGACGCAGGTGCCGCCCGACGCGATCGGCGGCAGGACGGCGTGCAGGCGCACGCCTCCGGCCAGCCTGGCGTCCACGTAGGGCGAGGCGTCGTCCAGCCGCCTGCCCGCCGCCGCGGCCAGCCGCTGAGCCAACCTGCGTACGGCGGCCTCGTCGGTGAAGGTCACCGGGGTGCGCCGGAGCCCCTGACCGTCGTCGACCCACACGTCTCTCGGGCCGTTGACCAGGACATCGGTGACGTCAGGCGCGGCCAGCAGTGGCTCAAGCGGGCCCGCCCCGATCAGGTCGGCGCACAGGGCCCTGGCGACCGCGAGGATCTCGGCGTCACCGTAGACGGACTTCTCCGCCCGCAGCGCGACGGCCACCTGCGCGGCGCTGGGCTCGACGCCGGCCCGGGCGAGCCGCACGCGTACGGCTTCGACCAGCTCCGGCGAGACGCTCACCTGCTCCGGGCGACCGTGCGAGGCGGCAGGCGGGTGGGCCGGAGGTCCGGCGTTGACCGAGGTCACGACGGCAGCAGATCGCGCAGGAGGGAGGTGCACAGGGTGCCGAGCGCGGTGCGCGGGCCCAGCTTCGGCAGCTCGCCCCGGTTGAGCGTGGCGGTGAGGCGCGGCTGGTCGGGCAGCTGGCCGACCACGGGGACGCCCAGTGAGGACGCCACGACGGCTTCGTCGAGCACGCCCGGCCGGATGACCGCGCGGATGTCGGAGGTGTGGCGAGCGGTTTCGGCCAGCACCTGGGCGGCGGCCAGAACGCCTCGTACGTCGGCGGTGGCCACGAGGACGGTGCCGGTCGCCCGGCCGAGCGCCTCGGTCGCGGCGGAGTCGAGGTAGCGGGGCAGGTCGACCACGACGAGGTCGAACCCGCGGTGGCCGGCTTCGAGGACCGAGCGCATGGCCTGGGCGGGAATGGGGCGCACATCGCCCCGGTGGAAGGAGAGCACCGCGAGATCACCGAAGGCAGGCAGGGCCTCGCGGAGCGCCGTCGAGCTGACCCGCCCCTCACGGGCGACGAGGTCGGCCCACCGGGCACCGGCGGCCTCCTCATGGCCGAGCAGGGCGTCGATGCCGCCGCCCAGCGGATCGGCGTCGATCAGCAGGGTGCGCAGGTGGTCGTGGGAGGCGCGGAGGGCGAGGCAGGACGAAAGCACGCTGGCTCCCACACCTCCCCGGCCGCCGATCACGCACAGCACGGCGCCGGACCGAGGCTCGGGCTCCATGGCGTCGGCGAACTCCTCCATCAGGCGGCGCTCACCGTCGGGGAGACTCACGACGGCCTGGGCGCCGACCGCGACGCAGCGCCGCCAGGTGTCGTGGTCCTCCGAATCGCGGGTCGCCAGCAGCACCCGCTCGCGGGCAGGCGGCGCCGTGGCGGCCACCGCGTCGGCCAGATCGCTGCCGATCACCACCAGCGGCGCGAGATTCCAGTAGGGGCGGGCGTGGGCCGGAACGTGTGCCACGTCGAGCTGGGCTCCGGCTGCGGCGGCTGTGCGGACGAGGTCGTCGAGCAGCTCGCGATCCTCGGTGATGACCAGTGGACGGTTCATCGGGGGCCTCCCTGTCGTCGGGGAGGCCAACCATGCTCCGGGCCGGATGGCGCCGAGGAGCCGAACGGAGTTCTGTGGACAGAACGACGGAGCCGGACCTGGCCTGTGGACGAGGCTCACCCGAAGGAGAATCCCGGATCGCGGACGAGGACGTGGCCGACCGTCCGAAGGGGACCAAGCACCCGGCCCCTGGACGGGCATCGCCCCGGACCAGGCCGAGGCTGATGGGAGAAATAGGGCGACCCCCGCCGGGGGGGAGAGCGGGGGTCGCCTGATCGGTCCGGCTCCGGGGGGGTAGAGCCGGTCCCGTTTCAGAAGAAAGCTTTCATCACTTGACCAGAGCATGGCAAGAGATCTGGAAACCAATCCGATGCGCAGTCGCTCCAGTTTCAGGTGATACCACCGTATGCTGCCCGATCAACTCGAGTTTCGTCGAGGAGCAATCTCGTATTTTCGCCAAGTTTTTTTCGTCATCCCATAACGATCACATAAAGACGCTCACCCTGCGTAATCATCACAGGTTGGTAACCACGCCGCCAGGCGCCGGTATGCGCCGCGCCCGAGCCCTCAGGTCCCCGTATTGGCAAAGGTCTTGTTCCCGGGGGTTCCCATCAGGGTGCATCCGTCGTAGAAAGGGGCTACGGACGAGTTGTCCGGGTGCATCAACCGGGTACCCACGCGCGACCAGCCGCGGGAGGCGCGTCGAGACGGGCTTGACCCGCTCCGACGAATTCAGGTGCACGCTTGGTAACCCGGTGTGGTGTACCGGCGAGACGGCGTCTCATCAGCGAGACGCCGTCCGCTATGTCCCCCGCGCCCCCTCAGCCCCGCTGCAGCGCCTCGCAGATCGCCGTCGTCTCGCGCACGCCGAGGGTCACCGCCGACGCGCACTGCCGGATCCACCCGGCCACGCCCTCAGAGCTCCCCGTGAGGTAGGCGCGCAGGCCATCGGCGTACGGCAGCTCCAGATGCCCCACCTCGACGGCGACCAGCGACTTGGGATCGAGGCCGTGTTCGACCAGCGTGAGCCGCTCGGCCGTGCGCGCGACCACGCCGTCGGCCGTACCGAAGGGACGCAGCACGGCGAGCTCGGCATGGACGACGGCGGCCAGCACGATCGCGGGCGCCTTCGTCGGCTTCTCGAGCAGCTCCAGCAGGCTGTCCATCCGCGCCGCCGTCTCGGCGGCGCTTGGCGCGGCGCCCAGCCCGAGCGGGTCGGGGGCGTCGTCGTGGACGCGGGGACGGCCCAGCGCGGGCTCGTCGGTCAGGCCGGCGGCGGCGACCGTGTGCAGCCGGGCGAGCACCTGCCGGGGGGCCTTTCGCCAGGTGGAGCCGAGACGGCCCATCTCGGCCGAGGCGCGCAGCGCGCCCTGCACGACCGGATCGTGCACCTCGTCACGGCGCAGGGCGTCGAGCGGAACGTCGGCGCCCTCGAGCGCGGCCGACGCGCGGGCGCCCCGCAGGGACGACTCGGTGGAGACCGCAGGGCTGGCGCGGCGTAGTACGCGGTGGCGGTAGAGCCTGTCGACGGCCTGCCTGGCCTCCTCCACCGCCTCCGAGACGCCGGGGAGCCGCGCGATCACTGCCAATGGGTCACTCACGGATCCCGACCTTACCTGCGGGTACGGCTCCGCCCTCCACCGCGTCCGGCGGCCGGGGTCGCCGGGGGCCCATAAACCGTCGCCCGCCTCTTCGAGAAGCACGGGAATTGGCGCGTTCCAGGTTAGTTCCATTTCGAACGGACAACAGTTGAATAGCGTTTGTCACGTGATCCGATAAGCGCGCCAACCAGATCATCCGACGGTACAGACCTGTCTAGACCTCTTGTGTGGGGAGGTCGTGAGCTGGTGGAGTGGGACATGACCTACGTAATCTGGCCATAGGAGGAGCACGACGTGGCCCCGGAAACCCCTGGCACCGAGCCGCAGGCCCTGTCCAACCTGCTGCAGGAGAACCGTCGCTTCGCACCCCCGGCCGAGCTGGCGGCGGCCGCGAACGTGACAGAGGCGGCCTATGCCGAGGCGGCCGCCGACCGCCTCGCGTTCTGGGAGGGCGCCGCCGACCGGCTGACCTGGGCCAGACGGTGGGACACCACCCTGGAGTGGAACCCCCCGTTCGCCAAGTGGTTCGTCGGCGGCGAGCTGAACGTCGCGTACAACTGCGTGGACCGCCACGTCGAGGCGGGCCGCGGCGACAAGATCGCCTACCACTGGGAGGGCGAGCCCGAGGGCGACACCCGCACGCTCACCTACGCCGACCTCCAGCGCGAGGTCTGCAAGGCGGCCAACGCGCTGCGCGAGCTGGGCGTCGGCGAGGGCGACCGCGTCGCGATCTACCTGCCGATGATCCCCGAGCTGCCGATCTCCATGCTGGCCTGCGCCCGCATCGGAGCGATCCACTCGGTGGTGTTCGGCGGGTTCTCGGCGACCGCGCTGCAGAACCGCATCGACGACGCCGACGCCAAGCTGGTCATCACCGCCGACGGCGGCTACCGTCGCGGCGCGCCGAGCGCGCTCAAGCCGACCGTGGACGAGGCCGTGGCCCAGTGTCCGCAGGTGCGCAACGTCCTCGTCGTACGGAGGACGGGCCAGGACGTGGCCGTCAGCGACAAGGACATCTGGTGGCACGACCTGGTCGACCGCCAGAGCGACCAGCACACCCCCGAGCCGCACGACGCCGAGCACCCGCTCTACATCCTCTACACCAGCGGCACGACCGGCCGGCCGAAGGGCATCCTGCACACCACCGGCGGCTACCTGACCCAGACGGCCTGGACGCACGACGCGGTCTTCGACCTCAAGCCCGAAACCGACATCTACTGGTGCACGGCCGACATCGGCTGGGTGACCGGGCACTCCTACATCGTGTACGGCCCGCTGGCCAACGGCGCGACGAGCGTCATCTACGAGGGCACTCCCGACACCCCGCACCGGGGCCGGTTCTGGGAGATCGTGCAGAAGTACAAGGTCAGCATCCTCTACACCGCTCCCACGGCGATCCGGACGTTCATGAAGTGGGGCGACGACATCCCCGCCAAGTTCGACATGTCCAGCCTGCGCGTCCTCGGCTCGGTCGGGGAGCCGATCAACCCCGAGGCGTACGTCTGGTACCGCCACAACATCGGCGGCGACCGGTGCCCCGTCGTCGACACCTGGTGGCAGACCGAGACCGGCGCCATCATGATCAGCCCGCTCCCCGGCATCACGCACGGCAAGCCGGGCGCCGCGATGCGCCCGCTGCCCGGCATCAGCGCCGACGTGGTCGACGACCAGGGCAACAGCGTCCCCGACGGCGGCGGCGGCTTCCTGGTGATCCGCGACCCGTGGCCGGCCATGCTCCGCACGATCTGGGGCGACGACCAGCGCTACATCGACACCTACTGGAGCAGGTTCGAGGGGATGTACTTCCCCGGCGACGGCGCCAAGAAGGACGAGGACGGCGACCTGTGGCTGCTCGGCCGCGTCGACGACGTCATGCTCGTCTCCGGCCACAACATCTCCACCACCGAGGTGGAGAGCGCGCTGGTGAGCCATCCGAAGGTGGCCGAGGCGGCCGTCGTGGGGGCCCCCGACCCGGTGACCGGCCAGGCCATCGTGTCGTTCGTGATCCTGCGCGGCTCGGCCGAGGAGGGCGACGACATCGCCACCGAGCTGCGCGCCCACGTGGCCAAGACGCTCGGCCCGATCGCCAAGCCGCGCCAGATCCTGATCGTGCCCGAGCTGCCCAAGACCCGCTCGGGCAAGATCATGCGGCGGCTGCTGCGCGACGTGGCGGAGAACCGCAGCATCGGCGACGTGACCACGCTGGCCGACAGCACGGTGATGAACCTCATCTCGGAGAAGCTGCCGAGCGCCAAGTCGGAGGACTGACCTCCGGGCACCGACAGACCGCTTGTCCCGAAATTTCGGGACAAGCGGTCTGTTCGCGTAGGGGCAGGGCAAAAGCGCACTCCTCCCCTCACGGCGGTATCTTCGTCGATCGGGTAGGTGTGGAAGGGATGCCGGGGATCCACGCCTGTTCCCCGGCGTATCCGGGGGCGCCTGACAAGCCGTACGACCAGGCCCGGCGAGACCGTCCGAGGTAGGGGCGTCGCCGACTTCCGTACGGGTACGCAAGGGGCGCGATGAACTGGATGATGTTTGACACGGCCACCAGGCCTCGATAGGAGACGTTCATGCCGCAGACTCCCGAGGAAGAATCCCTGGGCTCACTGGTCGCCCAGGCGAGCAGCCACATCTCGACCCTGGTCCGCTCCGAGATCGAGCTGGCCAAGGCCGAGTTCAGGTTCGACGCCAAGCGGGTCGGCACGGCCGGTGGGTTGTTCGCCGCGGCCGCCTTCATGGCGCACCTGTGCCTGATCCTGGCCTCGTTCACCATCGCCTACGTGCTGGAGCAGTGGCTGCCCACCTGGGCGTCCTTCCTCATCGTGACGGTCTTCTACCTGCTGGTCGCGGGCCTGCTCGTGTTCGTCGGGATCCGCCGGCTCAAGGGGCTGTCGGGCATGAGGCGCACCACCCAGTCGATCAGGGACCTCAAGGAGATCGCCACGCCGGAGGAGCCGACGGCCGGACAGGTCGGTCTGCATCGCGAGCCGGTGAGCCGAGATGGCGCCTGACGAGTCGGTCGTCCAGATCGAGGGCCCCTGGCAGCACCGGCAGGTGCACGCGGGCGGCACCCGCTTCCACGTGGTCGAGGCCGGCGAGGGCCCGCTGGTGCTGTTGCTGCACGGGTTCCCGCAGTTCTGGTGGACCTGGCGCCACCAGCTCGCGTCACTCCCGGCGGCCGGCTACCGGGCGGTGGCGGTCGACCTGCGCGGCTATGGCGGCAGCGACAAGCCGCCACGCGGCTACGACCTGCCCACGCTGGCGGGCGACGCGACCGGCCTGATCCGGGCGCTCGGCGAGACCGGGGCGATCGTGGTCGGCCACGACTGGGGCGGCCTGCTGGCCTGGACGATGGCGGTGCTCGAACCGAAGAGCGTCTACCGCCTGGTGACAGTCTCGGCGGCGCACCCTCTGCGGCTGCGCAACGCGCTGTTCACCGACCCGTTCGGCCAGTTAAGGGCGAGCGCGCACGCGCTGGGCTACCAACTGCCGCTGCTGCCCGAGCACCGGCTCACGCGCGACGGCGCGTCACTGGTCGGCCGGCTGCTCGACCGGTGGTCCGTCCCCGGCTGGCCCGACCAGGAGACGGCCCGCACCTATCGCGAGGCGTTCCGCATCCCGGCCGTGGCCCACTGCGCGCTCGAGTACCACCGCTGGTTCGGCCGCTCGCAGCTCCGGCCCGACGGCCGGCGCTACGCCCGAGCCATGCGCACCGAGATCGAGGCGCCGACCCTGCAACTGCACGGCGCGCTCGACCGCCGCGTGCTGCCGCGCACCGCGCAGGGTTCGAGCCGCTACGTCGCCGCCCCCTACCAGTGGAGGCTGATGGAAGGGGCAGGACACTATCCGCATGAGGAGGTGGCCGGGATGTTCGACACGGAGCTGATCGGCTGGCTGTCCGATCCGGAGCCTGACCGATGAGAGACCGCGACCCCGACGGCAGGCCGCGCAGCGCCCGGCCCCGCGACGCCTTCGGCAGGCCGCTGCCTCACGGCGCGCCAGGGGTGGAGCGGGTGCCCGACGACTACGCCCCCACCACCGAGCAGGCGCTGGCCGACGGCCGCCGCTTCCTCGCCTCGGGCCTGCCGTTCAACGCGCACGAGGTGTTCGAGGGCCGCTGGAAGTGCGCGCCCGACGACGAACGCGAGCTGTGGCAGGGGCTCGCGCAGATCTGCGTCGGCCTCACCCACCTGCAGCGCGGCAACGGGCGCGGGGCCCTCACCCTCTTCGGTCGCGGCGCGGCCCGCGTGCAGGGGTACGGCCTGCCGTACGACGAGGTGGGCCGGGCGGCCTCCGGCCTGAGCGACGACAGCGACCCCGACCAGGCCATCGCGCTGATCCTGGCCGCGCTGCCCGGCTAGTCGCAGTCCTGCGTGCCCGCCGGGGTGGTGTCGTCGCGGCCCTGGTCGGCGTCGGGCTTGACCTCGGCGGCGGTGAGCACGTAGCCGGTCTCCTCCTGGCTGACCGCGGCGGCGAAGATCACGCCGTAGACCTGGCCGTCGACCGTGAGCAGCGGGCCGCCGGAGTTGCCGGGCAGCACCTTGCCGCGGATCGAGTAGACCTGGCGCTCGACGTTGGTGCTGCGGTAGATGTCGGGGCCCTGGGCTTCGAGCCGGCTGCGGATGCGGGCCGGCTCGGCGGTGAAGCCGTGGCCCTTGGGGAACCCGGCGATGATCGCGTTGTCGCCCTTGCCGCCGTCGTTCTTGAAGGTCAGCTGCGGCAGGCCGAGCCCGGGAACGTACAGGACGGCGATGTCACGCTGCGGGTTGTAGCGCACCACCGTGGCGTTGTGGCGTTTGTTGGTGGAGTCGATGACCTGCAGGTCGCGCGTGACGCCGGCGACCACGTGCGCGTTGGTCATGATGCGGTCCTTGGCGTAGACGAAGCCGGTGCCCTCGATGTGCTTGTTGCAGCTCTCGGCGTTGCCCTGCACCTTGACGATGGCCCGCTGGGCGCGCCCGAGCTTGGCGCCCTGCAGCACGCTGCGCGGCGCGGGCGGCACGTCGACCAGCCGGTCGGCGCCGATGGCGTCGAAGACCGGGGGGAACTCCGAGCGGTCGATGAACTTCTTGAACGGCTGCTGCCAGTTGCGCGCGGCCTGCGGGATGGCGTCGTCGACCGTGGTCAGCAGCATGGAGTTCTTCACCTGCTCGACGAGCGGTGCGAACGAGGTCGAGACGATCAGCGACCCGATCAGCCAGGCGATCACGAGCACCGACAGCGCGCTGGCGAACGTGCCGCCGACCGCGTCGGCGACCTTGGCGGGCTCCCACGTCACATGGCTGCGTACGACGGCGCCGATGGTCGAGGAGGCGAACTGGCCGATCGTGGCGGCCAGGAAGACGATCACGATGGCGAGCAGGGCCTGGGGGGTGTCACCGTCGACGACGGCCTTGGAGATCGGCGGCGCGATGAAGACGCCGAGCACCGCCCCGCCCACGAAACCCACGAAGCTCATGACGCCGATGATGAAGCCCTGCCGGTAACCCGAGACGCCGAAGGCGATCACGAGGCCGATCAATATGAGGTCAAGCAGATCACCGCGCACGGTTCAAAGGTAACCAGCGATACGGTCAAGCGTGCACGTCTTCGTCCATGACGGCGTTTCACCGATGACTACCTTGAGCCCTATGTCGCCTACCGAGGGAACAGTGCGCTGCCTCGTCGAGGTGGCTCTGGGCGATCCTGATCCCGACGGTCCGCTGCGCTGGGAGGTGATCTCCGAGCTGCGGCGGCGCGGCGACATGGAGTCGTTCATCGAGGCCCGACGGCTGTGCGCGTCGGACGACGTCGGCGAGCGCATGCTCGGGATCGACATCATGGGCATGCTCGGCAGGTTCGTGGACCGCGCGCTGCCCGTGCTGCGCTATCTGGCGGCCAGCGAGGAGGACGCCATGGTGCTCTACGCGGTGCTCATCGCGTTCGGCCATCTGGCCGACCCTCGGTCGCTGCCCTCCGTGATCGACCTGGCCGCCCATGAGGACGCCCGGGTGAGGTACGGCGCCGCCTACGCGCTCCAGCACGTGCTGGGCAACCCGCCCGACCGGGCCGGCCTGGACGCCCTGCGCCGGTTGGCGGCCGACGGCGACGCCGACGTGGCCGGCTGGGCCTCGCTCGGTGTGGCGCTAACCACGGGTGGCGAGTTTTAGCACGTCCGGCGGCAACGGCTCCACCCGCGCCGGGTCCCAGGGCCGCTCCAGCCCGCCCTCGCGCATGACCCGGTCGAGCACCATCGCGGTGAACCCCCACACGAGCATGCCGCGAACCCGGAAGGCCGGCCCCATGAACCCGGCCTGGTGGCGCAGGGTGAACCGGTTGCCCGGATCGACCAGCTCGGCGATCGGCACCCGCTCGACGGAGTCGACCTCGTCGGGCGACGCCGCGTGCACGGCGGACGGCAGGTGCCACCAGCCGACGACCGGGGTGACCCGGTTGTCGCTGCGGCTGACGTAGAGCTCGGGCATCGTGCAGAGGACGCGCACGCCGCGCGGGTCGAGCCCGGTCTCCTCCTCGGCCTCGCGCAGGGCCGCCTCGACGGGGCCGCCGTCGTCGGGGTCGATGCCGCCGCCGGGGAAGGCCGGCTGACCGGCGTGCCTGCGGCCGAGCGTGCTGCGCTGGATGAGCAGCACGTCGGGGCCGAGCGGCCCTTCGCCGAAGAGCATGAGCACCGCCGCCCGTCTGCCGCCCTCGGCGGGCGGGCGCAGGCTCCGGGGAACGGGGAAATGTACGGCTCGCGCCGCCAGTCTGTCGAGCCAGTCAGGGACCACCGTCACGCCATCTCCAACACGCCAGGCCTTCCGGGACTTCCCGTCAGGAGAAAGGACCCGATCTTACGAGCTTGCGGGCCTCGTCGGCGCTCGTCGGGCCGGTGCCGTAGGAGGGGCAGAGGGTGGCCAGGGGACAGACGCCGCAGGCGGGCCGGCGGGCGTGGCAGATGCGGCGGCCGTGCCAGATCACCCGGTGGGAGAAGACCGTCCATTCGCGTTTGGGGATCAGCTCTCCCACGAGGTGCTCGATCTTGACCGGGTCGGTCTCGTCGGTCCAGCCGAAGCGGCGGACCAGCCGCTGGAAGTGGGTGTCGACGGTGAGGCCGGGGACGTCGAACGCGTTGCCGAGCACCACGTTGGCGGTCTTGCGGCCCACGCCGGGGAGGGTGACCAGGTCTTTCAGCTTGGCGGGCACCACACCGCCGTAGCGGTCGCAGACGGCCTGCGCCATGCCGATGATGCTGTTGGTCTTGGCGCGAAAGAAGCCGGTGGACCGGATGATCTCTTCCATCTCGGCTCGGTCTGCCGCCGCATAGTCGGACACGGTGGGGTACTTGGCGAAGAGGGTAGGAGTCACCATATTGACCCGTTTGTCCGTACACTGCGCCGAGAGGATGGTGGCGACCAGCAGCTCAAGGGGGCTGCCGAAGTCAAGCTCGCAATGAGCATCGGGATAGGTTTCCGCCAAAATGCGGTTCATCCGGCGAGCACGCCGCACAAGGGCGAGTCTTGACTCAGTGGGCATTCCCATAGCCTATGTGGGCCGCCTGGGGTGGGGTGAGCCACAATGGCAGCAGAGGAGGCAGAGTGAACACCGAAGATGTGCTGGGCAAGGCCCCCCTGTTCGCCGCGCTCGACCGCGAGAGCGCCGCGGCGCTGCGGACGAGCATCACCGAAGTCCAGCTGTCGAAGGGACAGACGCTCTTCCACGAGAACGAGACCGGAGACCGGCTCTACGTCGTGCTCGAAGGCAAGATCAAACTGTCCCGCCAGTCTCCGGACGGTCGCGAAAACCTCCTCAGCGTCCTCGGTCCGAGCGAGATGTTCGGCGAGCTGTCGTTGTTCGACCCCAGGCCCCGCACCGCCACCGCGACGGCGCTGACCGACGTGCGGCTGGCCGGGCTCGGCCACGACGACCTGCGACCCTGGCTCACCGGCCGCCCCGAGGTGGCGCTCCACCTGCTGCGGGCGCTCGCCCAGCGGCTGCGCCGCACCAACGACGTGCTGGCCGACCTGGTCTTCACGGACGTGCCCGGCCGGGTGGCCAAGCAGCTGCTCGACCTGGCCGAGCGGTTCGGCAGCAAGACCGACGAGGGCACCCGGGTCCATCACGACCTCACTCAGGAGGAGCTGGCCCAGCTGGTGGGCGCCTCGCGCGAGACGGTCAACAAGGCCCTGGCCGACTTCGCGCAACGTGGCTGGCTGCGCATCGAGGCCAAGGCCGTGGTCATCCTCGACATGGACCGGCTCTACAACCGTTCGAGATAGTCGAGCTGGGCCCGCACCGACATCTCGGCGAAGGGCCAGAGCGACCTGTCGACGTCGGCGTAGACGATCTCGACGACCTCTCGGGGCGTCCGCGCGCCCTGCCGCTGGGCGGCCCTGATCTGGTCGAGCCGTTCGCGGCGGTGGGCGATGTAGCCGTCCAGCGCGCCGATCGGGTCCGGCAGCACCGGGCCGTGCCCGGGCAGCAGGGCCTCCGCCTCCAGGCTCTCCGCGACGGCCCTCAGCCGGTCGAGAGTGCGCAGGTAGTCGCCCAGGTCGCCGCCGTCGGACGCGATCACGGTGGTGCCCCTGCCGAGCACGGTGTCGCCGGTGAGCATGGCCCGGTCCGCGGGCAGCCAGAAGCAGAGCGAGTCGAACGAGTGGCCCGGCGTGCCGTACACGTGGATCTCGACGCCGCCCGCGGTCACGACGTCGCCCTCGCCCAGCCCCTCCTCGCCCAGCCGGTGCCTCGGATCGAGCGCCCGCACCGGCGCCCCGACCAGTTCGGCGAACCGCCTGGCGCCGCCGCTGTGGTCGTGGTGGCCGTGGGTGAGCAGGATCCCGGTGACCCGGCGCTCACCCAGGTGGTCGGCGACCCTGCGCAGGTGGCGCTCGTCGTCGGGGCCCGGGTCGATGACGACGGTCTCCCGGTCGCCGATGATCCACGTGTTGGTGCCGTCGAGCGTCATGGGCGACGGGTTGGGCGCCAGCAGGTTCTCGGCATGGGTCGTACGGGATCCGTCGGGGCCGCCCAGAGGGATGTGCAGACCGCTCATGAGGTCACCAGCCGCCACTCGCCGTCGATCTCCAGCACCTGCGGCAGGATCGTGACGATCTCGCGCTCCGCGGCCAGCACCGCCCCCACGCTGTCGTACGCCGTCAGCTCGGTCAGGGTCTGGTGCGTCGGCGGCATCAGGAAGATGGAGCCCTGGCGCGCCAGCTCGATCGCCTCCGCCGGCCGCTGCCAGACGACCTGATCGGCCTCGCCGCCCACGTCACGGGTGCGTTGCCCCTCGGGGAGCACGGCGACGAAGAACCGGGTGTCGAACCTCTTCCGCTCGACCTCCGGGGTGATCCAGTGGGCCCAGGCCTTGAGCAGGTCGGAGCGGAGCACGAGGCCGCGCTTGGCGAGGAAGTCGGCGAAGGCCAGGCTGCGATCGATGAGCGCCAGCCGGTCGGCCTCCCAGTCGTCTCCGGTGGTGTCCGCGACGACGGAGTCGGGGCCGGGACCGGCCAGCAGCACGCCGGACTCCTCGAAGGTCTCGCGCACGGCCGCGCAGACCAGCCCGCGCGCCACCCGCTCGTCGGCGGCCAGGGTCCGGCCCCACTCCGCCGGCGACGGCCCGGCCCAGGCGACGGCGTTGTCGCTGTCGCGCGGGTCCACCGAGCCGCCCGGGAAGACGTACGCGCCCGCCGCGAAGGCCATCGTGGACTTGCGCCTGAGCAGGTAGACCTGGGCGCCGCCGCCAGGCGGCCCCTCGCGCAGGACCGCCACGGTGGCGGAGTCCCGAGCGGGGACCGGTTGGACGCGTCCGGCGATTATGTCCCGGGCCCGTGCGGCGAGCTCGTCTGGGAGCGACAGACCAGTCACAATGACCTCCTTCTAGAACATCACTCGGTCATGGTGACATATCCGGCACTCAGCCCACTTCGGCGACTAGCTCCACTTCCACCGGAGCGTCGAGCGGGAGGACCGCCACGCCGACGGCGCTGCGGGCGTGCGAGCCCACCACTGAGCCGAGCACCTCGACCAGGAACTCGCTGGCCCCGTTGGCCACCTGCGGCTGCTGGGTGAAGCCCGGCGCGCTGGCCACGAAGACGACGGCCTTGACGACGCGCTTGACGGCGGCGAGGTCGCCGACCTCCGACTTGAGCGCGGCCAGGGCGTTGAGCGCGCAGAGACGGGCCATCTCCTTGCCCTCGTCGGCGCTCACCTCGGCGCCCAGCTTGCCGGTCAGGGGCAGCTTGCCGTCGACCATCGGGAGCTGCCCCGAGGTGTAGACGAGGTCACCGGTGCGGACGACGGGCACGTACGCGGCGAGCGGCGCGACCACCGCCGGCAGGGTCAGGCCCAGCTCGGCCAGCTTCTCCTCCGGAGTCACTGCTTCTCCCTCTTGAAGTAGGCGACCAGCTGCTCGGGCGTGGCGCCCTGCAGGATCTGGACCAGCTCCCAGCCGTCGGCGCCGAAATTATCCAAGATCATTTTTGTGTTGTGGATGAGCACGGGTGCCGTGAGGTACTCCCATTTCTTCATGGGGATCAGCGTAGTGTGAGCTATGTCAAGGCTGCCCGTCGACTTACGTCGAGTGACCGTTCGGTAGCCTCGAATCGTGGAGTCTCTGGACACCGATTGGGACGGCGTGCGCCTGCACGTCGTCACCGGCAAGGGCGGCACCGGCAAGACGACGGTCGCCGCCGCTCTCGCTCTCGCGCTGGCGTCGGGCGGGCGTAAGGTGCTGCTCGTCGAGGTCGAGGGCCGGCAGGGCATCGCGCAGATCTTCGACCTGCCGCCCCTGCCCTACGAGGAGCGCCGCATCGCGGTGGCGCCGGACGGCGGTGACGTCTACGCGCTGTCCGTCGATCCCGAAGAGGCCATGCTCGAATACATGGAGATGTTCTACGGGATGCGCCGCGCGGGCCGGGCGCTGACCAAGATGGGCATCGTCGACTTCGCCACCACCGTCGCCCCCGGCTTTCGCGACGTGCTCGTCACGGGCAAGACGACCGAGGCCGTGCGCAGGCGCGACAAGCGGGGCAAACGGGTCTACGACGCGGTCGTGCTCGACGCCCCGCCGACCGGTCGCATCGCGCGTTTCCTCAACGTCACCCAGGAGGTGGCGGGCCTGGCCAAGGTGGGGCCGATCAAGAACCACTCCGAGCTGGTCAACGGGGTCGTCAAGTCTCCCGAGACGGCCGTGCACTTCGTCACGGTGCTCGAGGAGATGCCGGTGCAGGAGACGCTCGACGGCATCGCCGAGCTGGCCGAGGCGGGCCTGCCGGCCGGCGGGATCTTCATCAACATGGTCCGCGAGTCGCAGCTCCCGCGGTCCGTCCTCGACCTGGCGGTCAAGGGCCGCTTCGACCCGGCCGAGCTCGCGCTGGGGCTCAAGACCGCCGGTCTGGCCGACGGCTCCGACGCCTCCGCGATGGCCGAGGCGCTGGCCGAGGAGATCGCTGAGCACGCCCGCCGCGCCGAGCTGGAAGACTCCGAGCGTGAGTCCCTGGCCGAGGCACCGTTGCCGCGGTACGAGCTGCCGCTGCTGGCCGACGGCGTCGATCTGGCCGGGCTCTACGAGCTGGCCGAGACCATCCGCACCCAGGGAGCCGCGTGAAGAAGCCCCCCGTTCTCGACATCGACGCGATCCTCGACGACAAGGGCACCCGGATCATCGTCTGCTGTGGCGCGGGCGGCGTGGGCAAGACCACCACGGCCGCCGCGCTGGGACTGCGGGCCGCCGAGCGCGGCAGGTGCGCGGTCGTGCTGACCGTCGACCCGGCCAGGCGGCTGGCCCAGTCGATGGGTCTCAGCGAGCTCGACAACACGCCCAGGCTGATCAGCTCGCCCGAGGGCGGCGGGCAGTTGTTCGCGATGATGCTCGACATGAAGCGCACGTTCGACGAGATCATCGAGGCCCACGCCGATCCGGTGCGCGCCCGGCAGATCCTGTCCAACCCCTTCTACCAGTCGCTGTCGTCGAGCTTCTCCGGCACCCAGGAGTACATGGCCATGGAGAAGCTCGGCCAGCTCCGCCGGTCGGACGAGTGGGATCTGATCATCGTCGACACGCCCCCCTCGCGCTCGGCGCTCGACTTCCTCGACGCGCCCGAACGGCTCGGCCGCTTCCTCGACGGCAGGTTCATCCGGTTGCTGACCGCCCCGGCCAAGGCCGGCGGGCGCAGCGCGTTCCGGCTGCTCAACGCGGGGTTCGGGCTGGTCGCGGGCGCGATGACCAAGCTCCTGGGCGCGCAGGTGCTGAAGGACCTGCAGACGTTCGTGTCGGCCCTCGACGCCGTCTTCGGCGGGTTCCGGCAGCGCGCGGAGATGACGTACAAGCTGCTGCAGGCGCCCGGCACCGCGTTCCTGGTGGTGGCCGCGCCCGAGCGCGACGCGATGCGCGAGGCCTCCTACTTCGTCGAACGGCTCGCCGAAGAGCGCATGCCGCTCGCGGGGCTGGTCGTCAACCGGGTGCACGAGTCACCCGTCACGAAGCTCTCAGCCGCACGGAGCGCCGCCGCGGCCGAGGAGCTGGAGTCTCGGGGCGAGCACGAGCTGACCGCCGCCGTGCTGCGGCTGCACGCCGGTCGGATGCAACTCGCGGCCCGCGAGCACCGAGAGCAGGAGCACTTCGTCACGGCACATCCCACCGTGCCGGTGGCACAGGTGCGCGCGATGTCGGAGGACGTCCACGACCTGGCAGGTCTGCGCGAGATCGGGGAGCTCCTGGCGAGCGCATGAGAGTACGGCCGGCGAGATCGCCGGCCGTACGCTCCGGGCTGGATCAGCCCGCGATCAGCTCGTTGGTCCGTTCGTACTCTTCTTTGGCGGACTCGAGCAGCTCACGCCACGAGTCCACGTCCGGTCGCCGCCTCAGGAGAGCCCGGCGCTCACGTTCGGTCATACCGCCCCACACCCCGAACTCGATGCGGTTGTCCAGCGCATCGGCGAGGCATTCGGTACGGACCGGGCATCCTCGGCAGATCAGCTTTGCCCTGTTTTGGGCGGCACCTTGGACGAACAGCGCGTCCGGGTCCGCACCCCGACAGGCGGCACGGGAGGTCCAATCCGTGATCCACATTTCGACCCCACTCCCCTTAGGTGGTCAGTCGTCATTTGGGGCCGACGGGCGCGGGCGCCGAGCCTCCGTATTCAGTTGCCGCAGAGGAGAACGTACGCAACTAGACGTTCGGGCCGACAGACCCCAGAGGACCAATTTCTAGGTGGAGTGTTGACCGGGAATGACTAGTCACCCCCGTCAGTCAAGGCGAAATGGTGACGAGTTGCCGATAAGGTCACTCTTTCGACGTACCCTGGTCCTTGTGCAAGCTCAGGGCAAAGATCGATCATCAGCGTTCTTGAACGTCACGCGGCTGATCGCCGCGGGTGTGGCCGCAGGGGTGCTGACGGCCGCCGTGGCACTGCCCGCCGTCGGCGGTGCGGGCGTCACCGCGAAGTCCGCGATGGAGGGGATCAACCTCAAACCGGAGGAGCTCAACGAGCCTCCGCTGCCCGAGCGCACAGTGCTCCAGGACGCCAACGGCAAGCAGATCGCGCAGTTCTACTACGAGAACCGCCAGTCGGTGGAGCTCGACAAGGTCGCTCCGATCATGCAGACGGCGCTGATCTCGATCGAGGACTTCCGCTACTACCAGCACGGACCGATCGACATCGAGGGCACCGCCCGAGCCCTGGTCAAGAACCTGACCACCGGCGGCGTGACGCAGGGCGGATCCTCGATCACCCAGCAGTACGTCAAGCAGGTGCTGGTCAACGCCGCGGAGACGCCCGAGGAGCAGCAGGCGGCCATCGCGCCGACCGTCTCCCGCAAGCTCAACGAGCTGCGCTACGCCATGGCCATGGAGAAGAAGTACTCCAAGGACCAGATCCTGGAGAAGTACCTCAACATCGCCTACTTCGGCGCCGGCGCCCACGGCATCCAGGCCGCGGCCAAGCGCTTCTTCGCCAAGCCCGCCTCCGAGCTCAACCTCGTCGAGGCGGCCACGCTCGCCGGAGCCGTCCAGAACCCCGCGCGCACCGACCCCAACGTGAACAAGAAGTCCCGGGCCGCGCTGCTCGAACGGCGCAACGTCGTGCTCGACCGGATGGCCGAGCTCGGCAAGATCACGCCGCAGGAGGCGACCGAGGCCAAGGCCAAGAAGCTCGGCTTCAAGGACGTCAAGGTGCCCGGCGGCTGCGAGGTCAGTAAATACCCGTACTTCTGCCTCTACGTCCAGAACGAGATCCTCACCAACGAGGAGTTCGGCAAGACTCCGAAGGAGCGACTGCGCCTGCTCCAGCGCGGCGGTCTGACGATCAAGACCACGATCGACCCGAAGATGCAGGCCGCCGCCGACAAGGCGATCAAGAGGTACGTCAGCACCAAGGACAAGCCGGTCGCCGCGCAGGCGATGATCGTGCCGGGCACCGGCGAGATCAAGGCCATGGCCGCCTCCCGCAAGTTCGGCGGCAACAAGAAGAAGAACGAGATCAGCTACAACGTCGTCGCCGACGCCAAGCACGGAGGTGGCAGCGGCTTCCAGCAGGGCTCCACCGCCAAGCCGTACACCCTCGCCGCCGCGCTGGAGGAGGGGATGAAGTACAACGACGGCTTCCCCTCGCCCGCCGGCTACACCGCGGCCAGCTACGGCTCCTTCCGCGACTGCAAGGGCAACCGGGTCGGCGACCCCACCCACGAGGTGCGCAACTCCAGTGAGGGCGGCGGCGGCTTCAAGACCCTGCAGTCCGGCACCTGGGGCTCGGTCAACACGTTCTTCCTGAAGCTCGAGGAGCGGGTCACCCTCTGCAAGGTGGTCAAGCTGGCCAAGCGCCTCGGGCTCAAGCGGGCAGACGGCGGAAAGCTCCGCGAGGTCGAGACGTTCACGCTCGGCGTCAACGAGGTCGACCCGGTCACGGTGGCCAACACCTACGCCGTCTTCGCCTCCCGCGGCCAGTACTGCACACCGCTGGCGATCACCGAGATCAAGGATCGCAACGGCAAGGCCAAGCAGTTCAAGCCCAAGTGCTCGAAGGTCATGGACCCCGAGGTCGCCGACGCGGTCAGCGGCATCCTGTCCGGCGTCTTCACCAAGGGCACGATGACCGGGGTGGGCGGCATCGGCCGTGACGCGGCGGGCAAGACCGGCACCACCGACGGCTACACGGCCGCCTGGTTCGCCGGCTACACCCCCAACCTTGCGTCCGCGGTCAGCCTCGGCGACCCGCGCGGCGCGTTCGGCCATGACCTGACCAACGTCGTCATCAAGGGGCGCCACTACGACTACGTCTACGGCGCGACCATCTCCGGGGCCGTCTGGAAATACTCGATGATCGACGCGCTGAAGGGCATCGAACCCGTCAAGTTCACCCCGGTCAACCAGGCACGCTTCGGCGGCTGCACCGACGTCTGCGCGCCCAAGCCCAAGAAGAAGCGCGAGGACGGCGGGCCCGACCTCATGGACCAGCTCAACGACCAGTTCGACCTGAACGACGACAACCCGTTCGAGCGCGGCAACCGCGGCCGGGGCCGCGGCTGAGCCCCGCGAGGCCTCCGCGGCGACGCGGAGGCCTCACCGGCGCTAACCGGAGAGCCGCGCGCGGACGGCCGCGGCGACCCGTCCCCCTTCGGCCCGGCCCGCGACCTTCGGGTTGACGACCTTCATGACCTGCCCCATGGCCTGCGGACCGGAGGCGCCGGTCTCGGCGACCGCCTCGTCCACGAGCCGCCCCAACTCCTCGTCGGACAGCTGCGCCGGAAGGTACTCCTCCAGCACGGCCTGCTCGTCGAGCTCCGCCTGGGCCTGCTCGGCACGCCCGGCGTTGCCGAACGCCTCGGCCGCCTCGCGCCGCTTCTTGGCCTCCTTGGTCAGCACCTTGATGACCTCGTCGTCGGAGAGCTCGCGGGCCTGCTTTCCGGCGACCTCCTCCACGTTCACCGCGGCCAGTGCCATGCGGATAGTCCGGAGACGTACCTCGTCCCGGTTCTTCAGCGAAGCCGTCAGATCGGCCTTCAGCTTGTCTTTCAATGCACTCATGCGGTCCATCTTGCCGTCTGGGCGAACGGCTCGCGCCGGATGTCGGGCATCATGAGTACGTGAGGAAAGCCGTCGCGGTGCCACTGTCCATGCTCGGTCTCGGCCTGGCCGGGGTCGGCTACGCCTCGGTCGTCGAGCGCAACTCGTTCCGGCTGCGCCGCTTCGACGTGCCGGTCCTGGAGCGCGGGCAGCGTCCCGTACGCATCCTGCATCTGACCGATCTGCACCTGACGCCCCGGCGCAGCATGCTGATCAACTGGGTCCGCTCGCTCGGCGCCCTACGGCCCGACCTGGTCGTCAACACGGGCGACTCCATCGCCCACCCTGACGCCGTCCCCTCGCTCCTGCACGCCCTGGAGCCGCTGCTCTCGCGCCCCGGCCTGTTCGTGTACGGGTCCAACGACCTCTACGCCCCCAAGCCGAAGAACCCCTTCCGCTACCTGTGGCGCACCTCCAAGAGCGAACGCCGCCAGCACATCCCCACGCTCCCGTGGGAGGAGCTCGGCGCGGGCATGGCGGCCGAGGGCTGGCTCGACATGAACAACACCACCGCCCGCGTCAAGGTCGGCGACCTCGACGTGGCCGTGGCCGGCATCCACGACTCCCACATCGACCGTGACCGCTACGACCTCGTCGCCGGTCCCGCTCCCGCCGACGCCGACCTCCGGCTCGGCGTCATGCACTCCCCCGAGCCCCGCAACATGACCCGCTTCGCCGCCGACGGCTACCAGCTCCTGCTGGCCGGCCACACGCACGGCGGGCAGCTCTGCATCCCGTTCTACGGCGCCCTCGTCACCAACTGCGGCATCGATCGGGCCCGTGTGAAGGGGCTGAGCCGCCACGACGCCGCCTGGCTGCACGTCTCGGCCGGCCTCGGCACCTCCCCGTACGCCCCGGCCCGGTTCGCCTGCTTCCCGGAGGCCACGCTGCTCACGCTGCTTCCCCGGCGCTGAGGCGGGCGGGCGCGGGGCGGACGCGGTCACAAGCGCCCTCGAAGTCCGCTAGACTTTCCCAAGCACGTGCAAGACGGCGTGCACCGGGGTGTAGCGCAGCTTGGCAGCGCGCTTCGTTCGGGACGAAGAGGTCGTGGGTTCAAATCCCGCCACCCCGACAGAGTAGCCGCAGGTAGAAGGCCGCTTCCGAAGATCGGAAGCGGCCTCTCTTGTCTTCTGAGTGACTAACTGCGTGACTACCACCTCTGCTGCTGACGCCCTGACCGCTCTAGGTTGACGTTCGAGCCACAGCCAGGACGTCTGCGACGACCACGGTACGGACCGTAAAAAGTTGCCTTGCCAACTGCTAACTTTTAACGGTGCGGATAGGTGTCTATGTTGACGGCTTCAACCTCTACTACGGCGCGCGTAACGCCTGCGGCAAGAGCACGCCGGGTTGGCGCTGGCTGGACATTCGCAGCCTGGCGCAGACCCTGATTAGCTCTCGCATCAACTGGTCGGGGGCGCATCTTGAGCGCATTGTGTACTGCACAGCCCGTATCGATGGAGCTACGAATCCATCAGGACAGGCCGACCAGGACATCTACCTCAAAGCCTTGCTCGCCCACAAGAGCGTGGATCTGATCGAGTACGGCTACTACGTAGCCCGCGTCAAGATGGCGCCCCTCGCGACGAAGGATGCAAGGGGACGCCCTCAGCTGGTTACCCCGCAGTGGCCAGTCATGATTCAGGACGGACAGAACAACCCAGTCCGTAACGCCGCGTTCATGGTGTCCTACGCTAACCGCGAGGAAAAGGGCTCCGACGTCAATGTAGCCTCCCACCTGCTCATTGACGTTTTGACGAACAAGATCGACGGGGCACTGGTCATCTCCAACGACAGTGACCTGAGGTTTCCCGTACAGCAAGCACGTCTGCACGTACCAGTCGGGCTGGTCAACCCATCGCCTGCGCAGCTGGCAGGAGCCCTCAAGGACCAAGCCGCAGTTGGTGTTGGTCGACACTGGTGGAGGCAGCTAAGAGCCGTAGACTTCAGGAACCATCAGCTCCCCGACCCTGCTGGGGGCTACGCCCGCCCTCCAGGCTGGTGACATCGCTAACAGGGAAGATGGCTGAGACCACGAACGTTATGTATAGTGAAGGCATATACCACCCGGCTCCTTGTGGGCCGGGTTTTCTATGCCTGGACTTGCGTAGTGGTGGTCGGGGGACGGAACGGGTATAGGGCCGTCCCAGCGGCCTCCGATGGCGGCCAGCGCGGACGCGGACGCCGCGACCCCTTGTCCCACCCAGTGCGGGTCCTCGGTCCCGCCCTGCTCGACGGGCCACCACCACGACGCCACGGCCAGAAAGCGACCGCGGGCGGCCACGATGTAGGCCTCAGTCGTCACGTCCCCCATGTCCGGGCTCCACGCCGCGGTGTTCGTCAGCCTCGTCCCGTGCCAGCCCGCGCGATCGAAGGGCCGCGCGGCGGTGCTGTCGCCCTGGCCCTTGTCCGCGCACCGCCGCGCCGCGCGGCCCGCCAGGTCCGCCAGCCGCTGCGACAGCTCCGGCGAAACGACCCAGAGCCGCAGGGTCAGCGCCGTCGGCAACTCGGCCACCTTCGCGGCACCTGACAACCGTAGGAGACCAGGAGTACCACCGCCCCCGCGGCCATGGCGAGGGCGAGCGCGCGGCTCTTCACGTGATCCACATGTGTTCGACGCGACCAGGCGCGATGCGGTTCGCGCCTTCGATAAGGGGCGTGGGCGCCCGACGTGGTTCAGGTGCTTGCGAAGCCGCCCGCCGCGTCACCGCAAATGCCGCATCACCGTAAATAGTGTTGCCCCACTCCTGAGGTGGCGATAACGTAAAGATCGTGACTGCCGGGTCGGCCATGGGCCAAGAGCGAGTGGGGCACCCGGCCACGGCGTGAGCGCCGGGCGGGCGCGAGGTCCGCCGCGTCTCCTGACTTCCTGATCTGAAGCATCGTTCTCATCGCGCTTCCGCGCGCTCCCACGGCGTCGGCGAAATCGCCGTCACGCAGTCCGTAATCGCCCCCGTTTTCTTCATCACCTCAAACCACTGGCCTTCACGTGGCTACGTGGTCGATTCGTCATGCCCGAAAACGCGCCGCCGAGCCATTCCCACCAAGAAAGCAGAGCATGCCGTACGACTTCAACCAGCAGATCATCGAGGAATTCCGCGCCAACCGCGGGCAAGTGGGCGGCCCTTTCGAGGGAGCCCGGCTGCTCCTGCTGACCACCACGGGAGCCCGTTCGGGAGCCCGTCACACCGTCCCGCTCGGCTACCTGCACGATGGCGGAGGCCGCCTGCTGGTCATCGCCTCGGCCGGTGGCGCGCCGCACCACCCGGCCTGGTTTCACAACCTGCGGGCCAACCCTCGGGTCACTGTGGAGACCGGCGTCTTCACGATCGAGGCCGAGGCCGTCGTCCTGCACGGCGAGGAACGCGACCGGCTGTTCGCCAATGCCGCGGAAGCCGACCCCGGCTGGGCCGACTACCAGGTCAAGTCCGGCCGGGTCCTGCCCGTCGTCGCGCTGACCCCTGTCTCCCACGCCTTTCCTGACCTGCCGGAAGGCGACGTGCTGGAGGCGATCCACGGCACCTTCCGGCGAGAGCTGGCCCTGATCCGCGCCGAGGCCGCCGCCTCGGGTCCGCGCCTGGGCGCGCAACTGCGTGTCAACTGCCTGACCCTGTGCGGCGGGCTCCACCACCACCACACCAACGAAAGCGGCGGGCTGTTCCCCTACCTGCGTGACCGCCACCCTGAGCTCGACGCGGTCCTGGACCGGTTGCACGCCGAGCACTCCGTCCTGGCCCGCCTCCTGGACGACCTGCAGGCACTGCTCTCAACGGAGCCGGCCGACCTGATGACCGACCTGACGACCGAGATCGACCGGCTCATCGCCGAGATCGAAGACCATCTCGCCTACGAGGAACGGCACCTCGTCCCCCTGATGAACGCGCTACCGCCCCGACACGAGGATCACTTGACCGTCACGCGCATCCCCACCACCCCCGACGACCACGCGGCCGTGATGGCCGAGATGCAGGGCCTGGCCTCCCAGGCGCCACCGCTCGCCGGCGACATGACGCCCGCGCTGCCCCATACCGGCGGCGTACCAGGACAGTGGGTCACCGCCACAGAGGGCTCGGCGACCGAGTCCGGCGTCACGTTGTACGTGCACGGAGGCGGCTTCGAGCACACCCAGCCCGCGCTGGAACCTCTCATGGCCCACCGTCTGTCCCAGGCCACCGGCCGCCCCGCCTTCAAGGTGGACCAGCGCCTGGCCCCCGCCGATCCGTACCCCGCCGCCCTCGACGATGTCGTGGCCGTCTACCGGAGCCTGCTCGAACAGGGTGTTCCCGCCGACCGCGTCATCCTGTCCGGCGAGTCGTCGGGCGGCACCCTCGTCCTGTCGGCCCTGCTGGCGCTCAAGGAAGCGGACGTCCCGCTGCCCGGCGCGGCCATCGCGATCTCCCCGCTCACCGACCTGACCCTGTCCAGCCGGTCCCTGGACACCAACGACGGCCAGGACGTGATCAGCCGCCCCGTGGCCGAACACGTCGCCAGCCAGTACCTGGCCGGGGCCCCGGCCGACCGGGCACCCCAGTCTCCCCTCCATGGCGACCTGTCCGGCCTGCCCCCGCTCCTGTTGGTGGCCGGGACCAAGGAGGTGCTGCTGGACGACGCCCGCCGCTTCGCCGCGGCCGCCTCGTCCGCCGGCGTCGACGTGACCCTCGACCTGTACGAGGGCCTGCCGCACGCCTTCCACGCGAGCGTGATGGCACAGGATCCGCCCCCCATCGCCACGACCTTCCTGCGCCGCCTCACCGACTGGATCAACAAGACACAGGCAGGGGGTACTGACGTGCGCTGATCGGTCCCGACAAGGGCCTGGGCGGAACCCGCATCGTGGTCGCGTACGGTGCTCAGCCGGTGCGCGACCACGCCGCGGGTCCGGGTCAGGCGCTGCGGTCACGGCGGCGAATCTCGGCGTGCACCTCCAGCCGGGTCGAGCTGCGATCGTCCCTGAGGTCAAAGGTCTTGGCCGCCTGGGCGAAGCCGCGGAGCACCGGGTCGAGTCTCCGCCACGCGTTGAACAGTTTGTTGGCCCGGGCGAAGATCCTCTCCTTGTGCCTGACCGTCAGGCCGTTTGCCTCGTCCTCCATTTCCTGCACCCGCTGGTGAAGGAGATCCAACTGCTGTGCGTACGTGCGCAGCGGCGTGACCAGCCCGCTGACCGTGTCCGCCTGCTGTTTTCCGCGTACGATCTTCCTTCGTTCTCGCAGTGCCTCCTTGAGCCACTCGCAGCGTTCCAGGAGCGAGCGGAGAATGGCGGACGCCGGTATCAGTCGCGCGTCGAGGTTCGCATCCAGCGCCTCGGCCTCGTTCCAGATCGTTTCCGCCAGTTCGGCGGCTTGGCTCCAGGTCAGGGGGACCATGGGGGATCATGGTCCATCGCCTCCCGCAGGGCCTCCAGCGCCTCCCGCGCGGCCACGGCGCCGTTCACGAGTCCGGAGAACCGCGGCAGCGCCGCCTGCGCCGCCTGCTCAGTGACGGGCAGCAGTCTCTCCAGCCGGGTGAGATGCATGGTCGCGTCCCTCCTGAGCGAGCTGAACGACACGCGCCAGTCGAAGGGGAATCTCTCGTCGGCCTGAAGCGCGGGCACCTGGTCGAGGGCTGTTCTGATCTCCTCGGCCAGGTGCCGGGGCAGAATGACTCGGCCGATCAGGTCGTAGCCGTCCACGGCCGACGACGCCTCGTGCATCAGGCGTTCGAGGTCCCTCGCCTGCCCGGCGAGCCGCTCCACCGTCCCCGCGCGGACGATCTCGCCCAGATGCCTGTCCGCCTCCAGCACGTCGGCGAGGCGCTGCCGTCGCAGCGCGAGCAGGTGTGGAACCAGGTCATCCAGCCGGTCCGCCGCGGCCAGCCACCACCACAGCTCTTCCGCTCTTCTGACGGCGGGGGGCGCGTGCAGTCGGCGGAGCAGCCCTTTCAGGTCCTCGCCGAGCTCGTGGCAGAAGGTCGTGTAGCCCAGATCACCGTACGGAGTGGTCGTGGACGGCACGGCTGACGGTTCGTCCGGCTCGGGGACGACGAGCCGGAGCCGTGGCACAGGTGAGGGCTCGGGGAATCGCGCGGGAGGGGCCGGTGAAGGCTCGGGCTCCTCCGCCGGCTCGGGCATGCCCATCTGTGCCGACGTGACGAGGAATCCCGGCTGGGGCTCCCAGTCTGGTGCCGTCCTTTTCAGGAACGCGTTCACGCAGTGCGCGGCCAGGCGGAGGAACCACAGCCGCTTGTCCCGATCGTCGTCGAAGGTGATGTGCAGCAGCGCCGCGGCCGCCACCGAGAGGAGAAGTTGCAGCGTCCACGTGTCGATCGCGTCCGGATACAGCCGGCGGAGCTCCTCGGCCATCCTTCCCAGGAAGTCGCCCTCTGGCGCGGACTCGGCGTCCGAGGCGAGCACCCGGATCAGGTGGTCTCGCGCGTCCTCGGCGGGATGCCGTGCGTTGATCACGGACAGGGCCAGCATGGCGGGATCCCGGGTGAGGGGCGCGCTGGGATCGAAGGACGTCAGGTCCACCAGCCGGAATTCGGTCGCCTTGGCGCTGGACGCGGCGGTCTTCGGGACGAGGATGTTACCGGTGTGCAGGTCCCCGTGGGTGAGCCCGTTGAGGCATGGGAGTGTGATGCCATCGGCGGCGCGTAGCGTGCCGTCGGCCAGGGCCAGGGGATTGGGCAGGTTCGCCTGTGGGCTCTCGCCCGCGAAGCGCAGAGTCTGATGGGGTGGCAATCCGCTGCGTCGGGCCCATCCCAGGAGACTCCCGCCGTCCTGCCACGCCCAGCGGAGCTCGTCCCGCAGGAATGCGGCCGGATTCACCTTCGGGGTGGTGACGATCTTCCCGCGGTTCCACTCGCGGATGAGGCTGCCGCAGACGGCGGAGAAGACCTCGCGGAGCTCGGCAGGGGAGTCCAACTGCGCCATCTGGCGCATGCCGCGGAGCGTGCCCCCCGCGACCTGCTGGACCATGACCACGCCACCGCCGGCGGTCCGCCGGACGCCCAGCATGCGACCCACGAGATGTCTCTCGCCGAAGTCGTCCTGCTGGATCCACGCGGCCTTGTGCCGGGACGGCTCGTGCGCGAACTCCTGCTCGCACGCCTTGACCACGACGATGGTGGACGGCTGGACATCCTCCTGAGCCGCGTGCAGGAAGAGAGCCAGAAGCGGGCTGTCGGTGAATCCGGACTTCTCCCAGCGCTCAGGAGGTAGGGCGAGAAGGTAATTCTCGTCGCGGGCCCACGCGTCCAGCGCTGCGACAGCGCTCTCGCCCAGAGAGCCGACGATGTGCGGCCGGTCCGCCGGATGGATGCCGCAATCCGACATGTTCATGGTCGTGGCCTCCCCCCGTTCCGGACCCGGGCAGCCAGATCTTGCTGCGCCGCCTCGTAGTCCGCCCGGTCCTTCGCCTGGGACCACCGAGAGAAGACCTCCGGCACCCGCACATGCGTCTGCCGGGCGTGCAGCACGACGTCCTGGACCTGTCGCGCCAGGACGAGCAGGTCGGCGGCCTGCCCCGGCGAGTTGGTCCGGTCGTCGAGCAGGTCGGCCACCCGGTCGCGTTCGGTGGCTGTGTCACGTTGCGCCCGGTAGGTGTCCAAGGCCATCAGCAACGCCCCGATCGACGGCACGTACCAGCGGAGCAGAAGCTCACCGACGGTGAGGCCGACCGCCCAGCCGACCGCCAACCCCGTCACGCTCCACACGCCGACCGCCGTCAGCAGGACGCGGGCGAAGCGACGGCGGATCCTGGCCGCCCAGCTGAGATTCTGCGCCTGGCAGCCCAGCACGTCGAACGGCCGGGGCAGCCCCACCGTGACGTAGTAGTCACGCACCGCCTCGTCGGACAGCTTGGAGCGTTGGGCCAGGGCGTGGACCTCGTGGATCGGGATCCGCTTGCCCGCCGCCACGTCGTTCCACGGCAGCTCGAACACCTCGACGTCGAACATCTCCTGCAGCAGCGCCGCCCGTCGCAGGGCCCCCCGGCCGGCGGTGCCGAGTCCGGCCGCGTACGCGATCGCCCACAACGCGCCGCCCACCGCGATCGGCGTGGCCGTCGCGGGAGCCACGGCACCGATGAGCCCCAGCAGCCCGAGGAGCGCTGAGACGGACAGGCGCAGCCCATCGATGCGCTGCGCGCGGAGGTGGCAGAGGCGGGCGGCGCGCAGGAGGTCGTGCATGTGGGGCCGGTTCTGGCGCTCCTGGACAGTACCTGGGGGAGCCGGCACGTGTACCTCCCGCCCTGACAGGTCCCGGTAAGTCCGCATTCTCACTGTGGGCCCGCCGTCCCCACGTGTCCAGAACTCACCCGGTCGTGATCGCCTCCCGTCGAGCGAACGCGCCGAGGTCGTGGTCGGCGGCGGACGGCCCGGCTAACGGATGGACTGGTGCTCGCTCAGGGCGGCGTACCGGCCGCCGTACCTCATCAGCTCGTCGTGAGTGCCGTGCTCGACGACGCGGCCCGCCTCGATGACGAGGATCTGGTCGGCGTCGCGCACGGTGCTCAGCCGGTGCGCGATCACGATGCGGGTCTGGGTCAGCCAGGCGAGGTTCTGCTCGATCGCCGCCTCGGTGGCGGTGTCGAGATGGCTCGTCGCCTCGTCGAGCAGGAGGACCCGGGGCTGGGGCAGCAGCGCCCGGGCGAGCGCGATCCGTTGCCGCTGGCCGCCGGACAGGCCGCTGCCCTCGGTGAGCAGCGTCTCGTAGCCCATCGGCATGGCCATGATGTCGTCGTGCACGCAGGCCAGTCTGGCCGCCGCCACGACCCGCTCCAGCGAGGCGTCGGGAACGGCCAGGCCGATGTTGTCCCTGATGGTCCCGGTGAAGAGGTGCGGATCCTGGGTGACCACGCCGAAGCGGCTGCGCAGCCAGCTCACGTCGACGTCGCTCGCGGGTGTCCCGTCGTACCGGATCTCGCCCTCGACCGGCTGGTAGAGGCCCAGCAGGATCCGTCCCAGCGTGCTCTTGCCCGACCCCGAGCTTCCCACCAGCGCCAGCTTCTGGCCGGGGCCCACGGCGAGGGACACGTTCCTGAGCGTCCACGGGGAGCGCGGGTCGAAGCGGAATCCGACGTTCCGCAGCACGACCTCGCCGCGCAGGCGCGGTCTCTGCCCGCCTTTCCGCTCGGGCTCGGCCTCGACGATGTCGGCCAGCCTCTCGAAGTGCGCGCCGGCCTCCTGGAGCTCCTGCAGGCTGGTCAGGAGCGAGGTCAGCGGAGTGAGCGTGGACACGGCCAGCGCGTTGAGCGCGATCATCGTGCCCAGGCTCAGCTCACCGTCGAGCACCCGTGACGCGCCCACGAGGAGCAGCAGCGCGGGGCCGAGAATCCTGACCCCGGAAAGGACCGCGTCCAGGACGCCGCGGGTCAGGCCCAGGCGCAGGTCGGTGTTCATCTGGGCGGTGAACATCCCCGACCACCGTTCCATGGCCCGCCACTCGGCGCTGGACGCCTTGATCGTCTCGATGCCCCCGATGGACTCGATGAGCCTGCCCTGGGTCGTGGCCGCGGCGGTCAGCCCGCGCCCGGTGAGGTCCGTGATCCGTCTGCGGGTCGCCAGCAGCATCACGACCTGTACGGCCGCCACGGCCGCCAGGCAGCCGCCGAGCACGGGATCGCCCACCAGAACGAGGGTCATGAGGACCACGGCGAGCGGGCCGTCGAGCAGCGCGGAGAGCACCTGGCCGGACAGCATGGCACGTAGGCTGGCCGCGCTCTGTGTGCTCATGACCAGGTCACTCGTACCCCTGAGGGTGAAGAACCGGTAGGGCAGCGCGAACAGGTGTCCGACCACCCCCGCCGTGAACTCGGTGTCCGCCCGCGCCCGCAACATGAGCAGCACGGCCGTACGGAGGTAGCTGAGGATCGCCTGGGTGAGCACCACGAAGCCGAGGCCCACGAGGAGGATCCGCAGCAGATAGCGGTCCTCGCCGGGCAGGATCTCGTCGATGACGAGCCCGGACAGCAACGGCAGGACGAGGCCGAGCCCCTGCAGCAGCAGGGACGCGAGCACCGCCTGGAGCATCAGGCCGCGGTGGCGCGTCAGGAGAGCGCGGACCAGGTCCCGGCGCCACGGGCCGCGCCTCGGGCCCTCGACTCTGAAGTCGGGGCCGGGCTCGAAGGCCAGGACGACCCCGGTGAACCCGACGTCGAACTCCTCCGCCGTGAGCCTGCGCCGCCCGGAGGCGGGATCGACGACCTCGACGACGTCCGGACGCCAGCGCTCGACGACGAGGAAGTGGTTGAACTCCCAGTGCACGACGAAGGGGCCGGGCACCGCGCCGAGCTGCGCGGGGGCGAGCGAGAGCGCCTTGACGCGCAGGCCGTACGACTTGGCGGCCTCGGCGATCGCGAACGCGTTCAGCCCGTCCCGCGACACCTGGAGGTGCTCGCCGACCTCGCGCACGGTCACGCGTCGTCCGTGGTGCCCGAGGACCATCGCCAGGCAGGCCGCGCCGCAGTCGGCCATGGTGCTCTGCCTGATGACCGGCACCCGCCCGCGCCTCATCGTCCCGCCCCGAGGGCCGGCAGGATGCCGACCAGCAGCACGCCCGCCATGGACAGCCCGAGCAGTCCGGCGTAGACCCACAGGCCGATCAGGAGTCTCCTGGAGATCTGGTACGGCCGTTCGACGCGCCGCCGGGAGGCGATGTGGTGGTGAACCGCCTTCTCCCGGTACGGAAGCGGGTTCACCCGCCGGTCCGGTCGGCGGTTCCCCAGAACCACTCGATCTTGGCCGTGCTCCGGCGCCGTTCGAGCCAGTCGGCGAAGATCCGGCGTTCGGCGAGGTCTCGGACGGTGGCGTCGAGAACGGCCGGTTCCACGGCCAGCACCTTGATCAGCAGGTGACCGCGCTCTGTCGGGAAGGGCCCGACGACCGTCCCCGGTGTGGCCCCGAACACCTGGTCGGCCGTCTCCTGATCCAGCTCTCCCCTGCGCAGGGTGGCGAACACGTCGCCCGGCCGGGCCGTACCGTCGGCGAACGCCCGTTCGGCGGCGTCGAGGAACCCGTCGGCGTCGGGCACGCGCGGCCCCGCCCCGGCGGCGAACTCGACCCGCGCGACGCGGGCGACGTCGAGTTCGTGACCGTGCTCGGCGAGCCACTCCTCGACCTGCCCGCCGGCCACCCGCGAGCGGAGCCGGGCCACGGACGCCTCGACGGCGACCAGCTCCTCCAGCTCAGGGTGGGAGAGGTGGTTGCGATCCATCCACTCCCGGACCGCGCCCGCGGTCAGCAGTCCCCGCGCCCGGCGGAAGGCGTCCGTCGCCGCCTGCAGCTCGGCGTCGGTGAGCGGTTCCGGCGCCTCCTCCAGCAGCTCGCGCACCAGGCTGTCGGTGATGAGGCGGTCGGCCAGCCGGGACTCGTCCCAGATGAAGTCCAGGCAGGCGATCGCCCTGGCCACCGGCGTTTCGACCCCGTTCACCCGGAGCAGCAGATGCTCTCCGGCGCGGTGCACGCCACGCAGCGGCCAGGGCAGCGCCCGGTCGGGACACCACGAGAGGGAGATCGTGGCGCCGTCCCCGTCCTTGATGAGCAGGGCGTGGTGGAGCGATCCGTCGTACTCCTCGCGCTGCCTGATCAATCGCACCCGTGCCGCCGGGTGGTCCGCCCTGAACGCGGCCAGGTCTCGCTCGGCCGCACCGGCGCTGAGCAGGCCGACCGCCTCGGCGAGCATTCGCCCGTCCGCCATCACGTGCCTCCGCGCATGAGCAGCTCGCCGACGGCCGCGCTGACGGGCAGCCCGGCCGCGTCCTCGATCCAGAGGAACTGGCCGTTCGGATTGATCTCCAGGAAGACGTGGCGGCCGTCCGGCGTGCGGATCAGGTCGATCGCGCCGTAGGCCAGCCCGAGACGTTCGACCAGCTCCAGGCAGCGTCGCGAGATCTCGGCGGGCAGCTCGTGCGGCCGGATGGGCGTCGCGCCCGGGTCGTAGTGCCGCCAGTCGTACCTCGTGTGGTTGCTCACCTGGGAATGGATCTCCGCGGCGAAGATCGTGCCCCCGACCACGGTCACCCGGATCTCGACGTGCTTGGGCACGTACGCCTGGATGATGACCGGGCAGAGACGCAGGGCGTCCGCGTACGCGACGTCCATGGGGGTGACGGGGGCCGCGAACCGGCCGAACCGTTCGCCGTCCGCCTCAAGCCGGTTGCCGTGCACGGGCTTGGTGATCACGCGGCCCTCGTGCCGGTCGTAGAAGTCGAGAAAGCTCTCCGGATCGTTCGTGATCAGCGTCGCGGGCAGCTCGAAGCCCAGTCGCCCGGCCAGCTCCAGCTGGTACGGCTTGCGCGCCGCGCGGTCGATGACCGGTCGCGAAGCGGGGACCGTGAGGCAGCCGAGGCTGTCCCAGAGGCCCTCGGTCATCAGGCGGCACTCCTCCGCCACGTGGTCAGGGGCGGTGACCCGCGGATCGACGACCGGGTCGAGCGGCCGGCGGTACCAGAGCGCGGTCAGCTCGTCGAGCACGATGCGGCGGCCGTCGCGGCCGAGCACCCGGCGGGTCGAGCCGTCGCCGGAGTGGCTGATCTCAAGGGTGGCTGCGGTCGGGAAGGAGGCGGGATCGAAGACGACGACGTCCGCGCCCGCGGCCATGAGCGGTTTCACGACCCGGTCGGCGTGCTCATCTCCGTCAGAGGTCAAGACGAGGATCATCGGCGTGGCTCCGGACGGGGGCGCGACGCGGTCGCGCCCCCGCGCGAACTAGTTGCTGTCGCCGGAGGTGTGGCTGTGGCCGCCGTGGATCACGATGACCTGGCTCTTGGCGCCGCCGCTCACCTGAAGAAGCTGCCCCTCGTCCAGCTCCGGACCGAGAGCCGCGATGTCGTCCAGCGTGGTACGCGTCCTGCTCATGCGTAGCCGCCCTTTCTTCCCGTACGGGACGCCTGGTGCGCCCCGTGGCATCGAAGCAAGGTAGGCGAGCGGCGACCGGCCCCGCGTCCGCCACTCGGGTGATCTCGTGTCACCCCTCCAGCGGACGCGGAACGCCGTGATGGTCGGGCAGTACCGGACATTTAGCACCAATATGGGACGGCCTTCGCCAACGTGATATCTGCCGCACGTCCGGTCGCCAACCTGTTTACCTTGTGCATTTTTCCTTGACATTGCGTAAGCTAGAGCAGGTAGGGGCTTTACCCCGCCCCGTAACCCTCGTCCCCGACACCCCGCGCCCACGAATCCATGGCGCCGGCGAGCGTATGAACCTCTTCCATGACGACCCCATGTCCCGCCCCCTCACCTATCCCGGCCGCGTCCCCGCCACGTCAGGCGTGCTGGTGGACGACGCGTACCTGCCGCTGCGCCCCATCGCGGACGCCTCGGCGGGTGAGTGGCGGGCCGGCGACGAAACGCTGGACGAGGTGCTGGCGGAGCTCGGCCGCACGCCGATGCCGGAGCGCCACCCGGTCGTGGCCGTGGGCTCCAACGCCTCGCCGAGCCAGCTGCGGCGCAAGTTCGTCAGGCGTGGGATCCGGCCGGTCATCCCCATGACGCTCGCCGACGTGGCCGGCCTCGCGCCGGGCGTCTCGGCGCACGTCAACCGGTGGGGATACGTGCCGGCCGTGCCGGTGGAGGCTCCGGGCGAGAGGTCACGACTCTTCGTGCTCTGGCTCGACGATCACGAGCTGGCCGTGCTGGACGCCACCGAGCCCAACTACGACCGCCGCCGCCTGCCCGTCGAGCGCCACCCTGTGACTCTGGAGTCGGGTGTCCGGCTCCCGCCCTGCTTCGTCTACGTCGGCCGCCACGGCTGCCTGGTGGACGAGACCGGCCGGGCCAGACGTCTCACCGACCAGCGGAGCCTGATCCAGTGCCTCCTGGACGAGTCGGCCGAGCTTCGCCGCCTGTGTGGGAGCACTCCTGACGAGTTCGTCGCACTGGTGCGTGACGAGACCCTGCGCGACACGATCCATCGGCTCTTCCCGGTGGAGCGCCGCGCCCTGCCGCAGCCCAGGCTCGCGGACCTGCCGTCGCACTAGCGCGCCGCTGTGTCCGCGCCCCTCGCACGACTGTCCTGCTCGGCCGGGGCGTCAGATTCACCGGGTAGCCGCGGCGATCATCCCTGCCTGTGGTCGCCTGCGATGGTCTCGTCACCGGCGTCCTGGTACAGGTCGGGGATGCCGTCGTGGTCACGGTCGATGGTCTCGGCCTCGTGGACGCGCCGGTGGACGCGGCTGCGCAGCCGAAGCAGGACGGTGGCGAGCAGAGCCGAGACGATCGACGCGGCCAGCACCGCCACCTTGACGTGATCGTCGGTCGCGGTGCCGGCGCCGAAGGCCAGCTCACCGATGAGCAGCGAGACGGTGAAGCCGATCCCGGCCAGAATGGACAGCGCGGCCAGGTCGACCCAGGCCAGATCCTTGTGCAGGCGGGCATGGGTGAAGCGGGCCACCAGCCAGGTCGCGGCCATGATGCCGAGCGGCTTGCCGACGATCAGGCCGACCAGCACACCGAGGGCGACGGGGCTGGTCAGGGCGTCGGTCAGCCCGTCCAGGCCGTTCAATGCGACCCCCGCCGACAGGAACGCGAACACCGGCACGGCCAGGCCCGCCGACAGCGGCCGGAAGCGGTGCTCGAAGTGCTCGGCCAGTCCTGGTCCGGCATCGGGCCCCCCGGCCTTCTCGCTGCGCGCGACCGGCACGGCGAAGGCCAGCAACACTCCGGCGACCGTGGCGTGCACTCCCGAGGCGTGCACCAGCGCCCAGGTGGCGAAGGCCAGCGGAAGCAGCAGCCACCAGGCGCGTACCCGCCGCTGCACCAGCGCGGCGAAGAGGCCCAGCGGCAGCAGCGCCGTCAGCAGCGGGATCGGGGAGAGCTGGTCGGTGTAGGCGACGGCGATGATGACGATGGCCACCAGGTCGTCGACCACGGCCAGCGTGAGCAGGAAGGTGCGCAGCGCGGTCGGCAGGTGGCGGCCGACGATCGCGAGCACGGCGAGGGCGAAGGCGATGTCGGTGGCGGTCGGGATCGCCCACCCCCGGGCGGCGCCCTCGGCACCGCCGGCGACCAGCAGGTACAGCACGGCCGGAACGATCACGCCGCCCAGCGCCGCCGCCACGGGCACCGCGGCCCGGCGGGCCTCTCGCAGGTCACCGGCGACGAACTCCCGTTTGAGTTCGAGCCCGGCGACGAAGAAGAAGATCGCAAGGAGGCCGTCGGCTGCCCACGTGGCCAGACTGAGATCGAGGTGCAGCACCGCGGGACCGAAGGTGAGATCGCGCACCGCCTGATAGCCGTCACTCCATGGGGAGTTGGCCCACACCATCGCCGCCACCGCGCCGACCAGCAGCAACGTGCCGCCGACGGTCTCCTTGCGCAGGATGTCGGCGATGCGGCGCATCTCATGCCACGATCCCCGGCCGAGCAGGTCAGGGGCAGGTCGTGGTGCGTGGTTCATGAGTGCTCCGGTTTCGGGATCGGGTCGGACGTTGCCGACCAGACTTCCCGGCGCACCATTTCCACCCTACAGTCCGTCTTCGGGACCTGCCTCCGGAGCCCGCCTCCCCCGGCGAACCGTCCGCCAAAGCTCGCATTATGCGGACTTAACAATCTTTCCGGCACTATCGGAGATGATCAGCCGGTCGTCATCACCCGTACGCCCGGAAACCCCCGTTCTCTCGGAGAAGAGGCCCCATGAGACGCGCGCTCAGCGCCGCCATCATCGCGTTGGCGACCATCGGAGGCACCGCCGCGATTTCCGCCCCGGCATTCGCCGCCCCCACCTCGGACGACCCCCTGGTCCTCACCAGCGACCAGCTCACGCCCGCGCTCGACTGCGACAAGCCCGCCACCCTGCTGAAGGACGGCAGGTGGCACGTCGTGCAGGCGAGGCACGACGATTGCCGCCGCAAGCACAAGAGGACCGAGTGCCTGACCGGACCGGTCAAGCACGGCAAGAAGTGGCAGGTCCATCTCCATGACGAGAAGGGATTCGTACGGGTCCACGGCTTCAAGCACAGGGACGACGCCGTACGTTTCGCCAAGAAGCACAAGCGCGACCTCAGCCTGATCGACTGCGCCGCCTACCGCCGCTGACCTCAGCACTCGGCGACAGGGCAGGCCCCCTGCCCTGTCCCTGTCGCCCACGTGAGTGACGCGAGGACGCTCCGCCCGGAGCGTTGTGAACGTCAGGCTCCGACTACCTGAAGCGAACGCGTCCGTCCCTCAGCTCTTCGTCGAACTGACAGCTGGCGATGGACTTCTCGCCTCCGGACCGCCACTGTCCGTACCTGAGCGTAGGCACGGGATTACCGGGCTTGTAGCACCGGGCCTCCGCCTGGTACTCCCCGGTTCCGGCGTGGCAGGACACGGAGAAGGTACGAGAGGTGGACGTTGTGACGCAGTTGGTGGGCTGGGCTTGCGCGGCCGTCGCCGGCAGGGCCAGGCCGCCGGCCATGATCCCGCCGAGCGCGGCCACCTGCAGTGCCCGCTTCATCTTCGAACCCATGACTCTCCTCTCACGGGCGGCACCCGTCCGGGCGCCGCCCCAGACAGCGGACCCGGACTAGGAGAGGATGATGCCGCCCCCGCCCACCTCTTCCGTGCTCTGACAGCTGACGTTGGACCTGTCGCCTCCAGGGCTCCGCCAAGGGCCGTGCCTGATCGTGTACTTGAGCGTATTGATCTTGTAGCACCTGGCCCACACCTGGTAGGTGCCAGTGCCCTTGCCGCACCATCCGGACCAGCCGTTGCCATAGGGGACGCTGCTGCAGTTGCTGGGTGTGGCCTGCGCGGCCGTCGTGGGCAGGACCATGGCGCCGGCCATGATCCCGCCGATCGCGGCCACCTGCAGCATCCGTTTCACCTTCGAACCCATGACTCTCCTCTCACGGGCGGCACCCGTCCGGGCACCGCTCCAGACCCCCGCGGACCTGGGCCGAGCGTGCCCCAAAAGGGGATTTTCAGCCTGTTCAACAGGGTTTCGGCGAACCTGTCCGAAGAATAAGTAAGGCGATTTATACAGCGACTTGTGATCGGCTATCGATACACTTGCCGAAGATCACTCAACGGGACTCAAGATCTTGCTGGCGCTGCGGGGGGCAGGCGTTGCGGTTCTTCATCCTCGGTCCGGTCGAGGTGGCGACGGCTGACGGACCGGCATCGGTAGCCCGGCCTCGGCATCGTGCGCTGCTCGCCTACCTGTTGCTCCAGGCCAACCAGGTGATATCGCCTGACCAGCTCATCGAGGCGATCTGGGGTGGCGCCGAGCCGAGCTCCGCGCGGTCGCAGATCCACGTGGCGCTATCCGAACTGCGCCGAGCCCTGCGGAAACTGGGTCTGGACGAGGTCATCGCCACCAGACCCGGTGGCTACCTGCTGGCCCTGGCCGACGACGAACTGGACGCCGGCAGGTTCGGACGCCACGTCGAAGCGGCTCGGGATCTGCGGAAACGCGACGAAGTCGAGGAATCCGTCCGGAGGCTGCAGGCGGCACTAGGGCTGTGGCGCGGTCATGCCCTGGCCGACATCAGCGCGGCGTACGCGCAGTCGGCACGGCAGGCACTGCACGAGCACCGGCTGAACGCGCACGAGTCGCTGGCCGAAGCCGAGCTCACACTCGGGCACCACGACGCCCTGCTTCCGGCGCTGGGCAAGCTCGTCGAGCAGCATCCGTTACGAGAGCGCCTGGTCTGCCATCTGATGCTCGCCCAGTATCGGGCCGGCATGCAGGCCGAAGCCCTCCTGACGGCCCGACGCCTGCGCGCCCGGCTGGTCGAGGAGCAGGGACTCGATCCCAGCACCCGGTTCTCGGCTCTGGAGAAGGCCATCCTCAACGCCGATCCGGCACTGGACCTCGCTCCCAGAACCATCACGATCTCGGCGCCGCCCAGTGACACCACACCGGCCCAGTTGCCTCTGGACACGTGGGGATTCACCGGCCGTGATCGCGAGTTGGCCGAGCTGGATCTGCTGGCCGACGTGCGGGACACGCCACCTGTGGTGCTGATCGTGGGCACCCCTGGGGTCGGAAAGACCGCGCTGGCGGTCCGCTGGGCTCATCGTCACGGGGATCGGTTCCCCGACGGGCAGCTTTACGTGAACATGCGGGGATTCGACCAGGATCGGCCTCCGCTGGACTCCTTCGCCATTCTGCGTCGCTTCCTGTCCTCATTGGGAGTGGATCCCGGCGCCACACCCGAGGACGTGGACGAGGCCGCCGCCCTGTTCCGATCGCTGCTCGCACGACGCCGAGTTCTGATCGTGCTGGACAACGCCCGCAGCGCCGACCAGGTACGGCCACTGCTGCCGGGCTCGGCGACCTGCGCCGTCCTGGTGACCAGCCGCAACCGGTTACGCGGGCTGGTGGCCCACGAAGGTGCCCGCCTGCTCCAGCTCGGCCCGCTCACCGAGGACGAGGCGAGTGACCTGCTCCGCGTCGCCCTGGCTGGAAGAAGTGACGCCCTGGCCGGAGGACGTGACGCCCTGGCCGGAGGAAGTGACGCCCTGGCCGGAGGAAGTGACGAGGACGGCGACGCGGCCGCCAGGCAGGTGGCCCTGCGGTGCGCGTACCTGCCGCTGGCCCTGCGGTTGGCGGCGGCGCAGCTCACCGGCCAGCGACACCTGACGCTCGCTGACTACGCCCGCCAGTTGACGACCGGCGACACACTGGCCGTGCTCGACGAGCACGGCGACCTGGACGGCGCCGTCAGCACCGCGTTCCGGCTCTCGTACCAGGCCCTGCCACCCGCGACGCAACGCCTGTTCCGCCTGCTGAGCCTGCTGCCGGGACAGGACTTCGCGCCTGTCGCCGCGGCCGCCCTGCTCGGCGTCTCCCTCGCCACCATTCGACCCCGGCTCGAAGAGCTGTGCATAGGCCACCTGGTCAGCGAGCATCGTCCCGGCCGGTACGCGATGCACGACCTGCTGCGCAGCTATGCCGTCCGCACCCTGGAGAGCGAAGAGCCCGAGGCCGACCGCACGACGGCCGCCCGGCGCCTGGTCGACTTCTACGCGGAGACCGTCTTCGAGGCCTACCCGTTGCTCCAGCCCCGCCGGCTGGCGGGCGACAGGGAGGTGGTCTATCCCCCGCGCGAGCCCCTGCGTTTCGCCGACAGGGCGTCCGCGCTGGACTGGCACGATCAGGAGCTCGAGAACCTGGTCGGTGTCGTCGCCCTGGCCAACGCACATGCCTGGCATCGCCGCGCGTGGCAGTTGGCCGCCGATCTGCTCGCCTACTTCATCATCCGGCGGCGTTGGCCGGAGTGGCTGTCCGTCCTGCGAACCGGCCTGCTCTCGGCCGAGCGAAGCGGCCAGCCGGAGGGCAGGGCGCACATGGAGAACGCCCTGGGAGTGGTCCACAAGCAGATCGGCAGGTACGCGGCGGCACGCGAGCACTACGGCAGAGCGATCGAGCTGGCGGCCAGGGCCGGCAACATGCGCATGGTCGCCGCGTTCAACGCGAACCTGGGGGGACTCGCCATCAACGAGGGCGACCTCGAAGGCGGCCTGCGCCACCTGCGGACCGCCCTGTCCATTCCGGAGTACGGGCAGGTCCCCCAGTACGCCGTCGCGGCCTACATCAACCTGGGGTGCGCTCTGATCGACATGGAGAGGTATCCGGCGGCGGCCGACGCACTCCAGCGGGCACTCATGTTCGCCGACGTCGCCGACGACACACAGCAAGCCTGCTACTCCCATCACAACCTGGCCGAGATAGCGCTACGTCAGGGAGATCCGGTCACGGCCCGTCGGCACGCCGAGCGCCAACTGCGGCTGGCCGAAGAGATCGGCGATCCGCTGCGGAGGGCCTCCGCTCACGACAGCCTCGCCTCCGCCCTTGTCCACGAGGATCAGGCCACCGCCCGGACCCACTGGCTGGAGGCGCGGCGCATCTATCGGGAGCTCGATCATCAGATCGCCGCCGTACTCGACGAATGGCTCGCGGCTCTCGACACCTTCAGCGACGCGGCCGAGCTCGCCGCGGCCGACGAAGCCCGCCGCCGCCGGTGTCGCCACCTCATCTGAGCACCAGCCGCTCCCGCGCAGCGAGTGCCGCCGGACCCGTCGGGGGTCCAGGAGATAGGGGCGAGTCAGCTTCTCAGCCCTGAAGGGAATGAGCTTGCAGCTCCTGGCCGTCGGTGGCTTCGACGGTCTGGTCCGCGTCAGGCAGCGTGACTCACTGCCCAGCCCGTCTCACCGCGTGCGGCGATGTTGCGGGCTGCGTTGACGTCGGCGTGCTCAGCGAAGCCGCACGACGTACAGGCGAAGGTTTCCTGGTCGGGCCGGTTGTTCTTGGCCACGTGCCCGCAGGCCGAGCAGGCTTGCGAGGTGTAGGCCGGGTCCACCCAGACCAGGGCGACCCCGGCACGGGCCGCCTTGTAGGCGATGAAGTGGCCGAGCTGGTGAAACGACCACGCATGCAGCGTGACCCGCTGGGGCTTGCGGAGCCGTACCCGGTCGCGGATCCCCTGGAGATCCTCCAGGGCGATGCCTCGCCCGGTGCGTGCAGCCTCGGTCACGATGCGTCTGGCGATGGTGTGGTTGATGTCGGCGGCGAAACGTGCTTCCTTGCGGCGGCGTTTCCTCAGCAG
>NZ_BMNH01000008.1:0-421 GCF_014646355.1 Nonomuraea cavernae | reverse complement strand
TGCCATCGCGGCAGACCAGGTCTGATTCGCCCTTGCGGTGAGCGGCCAGCAGGGTGAGCTGATCGGCCGAGGCGGTGAACGCCACGCCCTTCATCCGCCCACCCGTGGTCCAGATCGACACCGTGCGGGCGTTCAGCTGCCAGGACAGGCAGCGGTCGTCGAACGGCTGGGCCGCGCCGGGGCGAAAGACGATCGGCCTGGCCAGCACCCGTTCACGCCGGACGGAGCCGGGCCTGCCCAGATGGCCGTTGCGCAGGTTGGCGTGCAGGGTGGTGTAGGCGTCGGCGACCTTCTTGATGACGTGCTGCGCGGCCTGGGCCGCCAGCCCGTACCTGTCCTTGACCTGCCCGTAGACGTGCCTGCGCAGATCGTAATTGCGAAACACCCGCCGGTCGTGGGCGAGCTGCGAGACCCAGGTGGC
>NZ_BMNH01000007.1 GCF_014646355.1 Nonomuraea cavernae | reverse complement strand
ACGCTGCCTCCCCACACGGAGGCCTGACACCTCGTCCGGTACGGCGAGGCGCGCGGCGGTGACCCCCACAGGTCACCGCCGCGCGTCGATCCGGGACAGCAGATCCTGGGTGGCCCGGCTGATCAACGGGGCGACCCCCAGGTCGTCGAGCATGTCGGCGGCGGCCCGCATCTCGGCGGTGCGGCGCACGGCATGGCGATGGGTGCCCTCCACCAGCCGGCGCACGGTGCCGGCGTCGGCCCGGGTCAGCTCGTCGGCGATGTTGTCGCGGAGCCAGTCCTCGCAGCCGGCGGCGCGCGCCGCGGCCAGTGCCTCGATCACCGCGGCGGCCAGGCCCTTGAAGAACACGCTGCGCAGCAGCTTGCGCTCGGCCGCCAGCCCGGCGGGACCGTCGAGCACGTCGACCAGGGCGCCGAGCGGGGTGAGCAGCCCGGCGTAGCGCCGCGCGCCGGAGCCGGAGACGAGCATCGGGGTGCGCAGCCCGCGTCCCGGCACGGGAGTCATCAGGGAGACGTCGGCGAAGCCGATGCCCCGCTCGGTGGCGATGCCGTCCAGCTCCCGCTTGACCTGCGGGGACGCGGTGTTGAGATCGGCCCACAGGGTGCCGGGGGCGCAGCCGTCGAGGCCCGCGCGCAGGGCGCCGGCCGACGCTGCGGAGCTGTTGACGCTCAGGACCAGGTCGCTCCCGCGCGCGGCCTCCGCCTCGCCGGCTGCCTCGATCACGCCCAGGGGCGCCGGCACGGCCGGGTCGTACCCGCGTACCGAGGCGCCGGCGGCCACGAGGTCGATCGCGATGGCGCTGCCCGCCTCGCCCAGGCCGAGCACCGCGACGCGAGGGCGGCCGTTCACTTCGAGACTCATCGTGGATTTCCTTCGCTGGAGACCCTGGGCTTCAGCCCTGGGAAGGAAGTCAAGGTCCGATCCCCTTGGCCGGCTGCGGCTACGGGGATGTTTCACCGGATTGGTGACGATATCGCTGACGTTTGCCGCCAGAGGAGGCGGTCCGCCGTGAGTCGAGACGGCGAGGCGAATTGGGCGGGTGATCCTCGGGGCTTGACGCCGGCGGCCGGGCTTGTTGACACTGCAATGCTGTTTTATGTCGACACTTCAGAGGTGGGCATGGCCGACTCGGCGCCTTCCCGGCGGGCTCGCGAGCTCGTGGCGGGCGCGTACGACATCCACATCCACGTCGCGCCCGACGTGATGCGCCGGCGCATCGACGACCTGTCCCTGGCCCCCCGGTTCGCCGAGACCGGTCTGGCCGGGTTCGTGCTCAAGTCCCACTACGTACCGACGGCCGAGCGGGCCGCGGTGGTGCGCGCCGCCGTGCCCGGCTTCGACGCGGTCGGCGCGATCACCCTGAACGGATCGGTCGGCGGCATGAACCCGGTCGCGGTGGAGTTGGCCGCCCGGAGCGGCGCTCGCGTCGTCTGGCTGCCGACCGTCGACAGCGCCAACCAGCGGGAGTGCACCGCCCACGACCCCGAAGGAGCCCGGCCCCCGATGTGGGCGCGGCTCCAGGAGGAGCTGCGGGCCGATGGGCTGGCGGCCGACCCGGTCGACGTCATGGGCCCGGACGGCGGCGTGCTCGACCACACCCGGCAGGTGCTCCGGGTGATCGCCAGGCACGACCTGACCCTGGCCACCGGCCACGTCAGCTCGGCGGAGAGCGAGGCCGTGGTCGACGCCGCCGTCGAGGAGGGGGTGCGCCGGATGGTGATCACGCACCCTGAGTTCACCTCGCAGCGGATGGAGCCGGAGCGGCAGCGCCGGCTGGCCGCCAAGGGCGCGCTGCTCGAACGCTGCTTCACCACCCCGCACACCGGCAAGATCAGCTGGGAGACCTGGCTGCGCACCATCCGCGCCGTCGGTCCCCGGCACTCCGTCCTGTCCAGCGACCTCGGCCAGCCGTTCAACCCGCCGGTGGAGGACGGCCTGGCGCTGCTCGCCGACCGCCTGCTCGCCGCGGGATTCACCGACGAGGAGATCCACGTCATGGCGGTGCGCAACTCGCGGTGGCTGGCCGGCGCCGACGACCGCGCGTGAACCGCGGGCCGGTCATTCCCCGGAGGCGCGGGTCAGGGTGCCGTCGTGGGCGATGACCCGCGCGGCGGCCGGGGCCGACGAGGGGGGCACGGAGGTGGCGTACTGGTGGGTCTCGGTGAGCCTGAGCGTGCGCCGCACCACGTGGGCGTCGACCGCCCACCGGGCGTTTTCGGGCACCGGGATGTAGTCGTCCTCGGCCGTCTTGGTGGTCGTGGTGGTGTTGCGCGACAGGGAATACTGGATCAGCGCCCCGCCGCCCTCGGTGCGCAGGGCGTAGACGGGATAGTCGTTGCCGCTAAAGATCGAGTCGTAGCTGAACCCGTCGGCCTTGGCCCGGTCGCGCTCCACGGTGATCTCCTCGGCGAGGTCCGTGGTGTAGGGGCCCGAGGCGATCAGGCCCGCCGCGCCGGTGGCCCCGGTCTCCGCCACGGTGGCGTGCAGCGGCCCCATGTACTGAGGGCTGATCGTGACGCTCCTGTCGCCAGGGGCCACCGCGGCCGCGTAGCCCTCGGCGTCGAGCGCGATCACCGGAGCCTTCTGCCCCGGCAGCAGCCGCGTCGCCGAGCTGAGCCGCCAGTCGCCGGACTTGGCGAAGGTCAGCAGCGCGGGCCGGTCGTCGCGGGTGACCAGCACGGTGAACCAGGGGGAGGCCTCACCCGCGCCGAACCGCGGCACGTAGAAGGTCGGAGACCCCCACCGGTAGCGGGGCGGCTTGTTGCCGGTGGACTTGAAGGCGGCCTCGGTCAGCTTGGCCTCGGCGTCACGGTTGATCTCCAGGGCCAGCCGCAGGTCGCCGCCGGCCCGCAGCAGGTCGTCGGTGGCGACGAAGGTGGCGAAGGCCTCGGCGGCCTGGGCCCGCGTGACGGCGGGGGGCTGCGGCGCGGGCGTGGCGGGCCCGCTCGCGGCCGTCGTCGCCGCCGCCTCGGAAGGAGCGGGCGGCGAGGAGGCGGAGCAGGCGGTCGCCCCGGCCAGCAGGACGGCGGCGAGCGCCAGCGCCTTCCGCCGACCTTGTGTACGCACCTCGCCATGTTATTCGGGCGGGCGAGGGTCGCGTACTCTTGGGAGACGTGGCAGTCATCGATCCGGCAGAAGAGATCAACGAGCTCGCGGGCACCCTCCGGAGCATCCAGGACGTGCTCGACCTCGACGCGATGCGCAAGCAGATCGAAGAGCTGGAGCAGCAGGTTGCCGCCCCCGATCTGTGGGACGACCCCGACCAGGCCCAGAAGGTCACCAGCAAGCTGTCCCACCTCCAGGGCGAGCTCAACAGGGTCGACGGCCTGGTCCGCCGGCTCGACGACCTCGGCGTCCTCTACGAGCTCGCGGCCGAGGAGGGCGACGACGACACCAAGGCCGAGGCCGACAAGGAGCTCTCCTCGCTCCGTTCCGACATCGGCGCGCTCGAGGTCCGCACCCTGCTGTCCGGCGAGTACGACTCCCGCGAGGCGCTGCTGACGATCAACTCCCAGGCCGGCGGGGTCGACGCCGCCGACTGGGCCGAGATGCTGCTGCGGATGTATCTCCGCTGGGCCGAGCGCAAGGGCTACTCCACCGAGGTCTACGACACCTCCTACGCCGAGGAGGCCGGCATCAAGTCGGCCACCTTCACGATCAAGGCCCCCTACGCCTACGGCACGCTCCGCGGCGAGCACGGCACCCACCGGCTGGTCCGCATCAGCCCGTTCGACAACCAGGGCCGCCGCCAGACCTCGTTCGCGGGCGTCGACGTGGTGCCGGTCGTCGAGCAGACCGACCACATCGACATCAACGAGGACGAGATCCGCGTCGACGTCTACCGTTCGTCCGGCCCCGGCGGCCAGGGCGTCAACACGACCGACTCGGCGGTGCGCATCACCCACCTGCCGACCAACATCGTGGTCTCCTGCCAGAACGAGCGCTCGCAGTTGCAGAACCGCGCCTCGGCGATGAACGTGCTGCAGGCCAAGCTGCTGGAGCGCAAGCGCCAGGAGGAGGCCGAGAAGATGTCGGAGCTGCGCGGCGCCAGCACCACGTCATGGGGCACGCAGATCCGCAACTACGTGCTGCACCCCTACCAGATCGTGAAGGACCTGCGCACGGGCACGGAGGCGGGCAACCCGACGGCCGTCCTCGACGGCGACATCGACGACTTCATCGAGTCGGAGATCCGCTGGATGCGCCGCCAGGAGTCGGAGACCGCCTGAGGAGTCGGAGACCGCCTGAAGGTCAGAGACCGCTCAGGTGCTTGAGCGCCAGGGTCAGGAAGAGCAGGACGACCAGCAGCAGGATGATCAGCGCGGGTGACAGCCCGCCGAATCCGTGGTGGTGCATCCGCTCACGATTGGCTCGGCAGAGGGCGCAGCGGCCCTCGATGACCGGGTGGGCACACTGCGCGCATACGAGGTGTTCGCAACTCATGTCAGCCCCAAGTCTAGCCGCACAATCGTTTTGTTTCCGTTATGGACGTTCCATGCCAGTCTTCCCCCTAGACTGTCCTCTGGCCAATCGGAACGTCGATCTTTGGTAAAGAGAGACGTCCCCGATGGGCGAGCGGCGGGAAGTGGGCATGTGCCACCCTCGCTTCCGTCTCGACCTCTAGACTGGCATGCCGTGATGCTCTCGTGATCCATTTCGATAATGTCACCAAGGTCTACACGAACCAGAACCGGCCCGCGCTCGACCACGTCTCCGTCGACGTGGACAAGGGCGAGTTCGTGTTCCTCGTCGGCTCTTCGGGGTCAGGGAAGTCCACTTTCCTGCGCCTGATCCTCAAGGAGGAGCGGCCCAACTCCGGTGCGATCCACGTCGCCGGCAAGGACCTGGCCCGCCTCTCCAACTTCAAGGTGCCTCACCTGCGCCGCCGCATCGGCTGCGTGTTCCAGGACTTCAGGCTGCTCCCGAACAAGAACGTCTACGAGAACGTGGCGTTCGCGCTCGAGGTCATCGGAAAGCCGCGGCGGTTCATCCGCAAGGTGGTGCCCGAGGTCATCGAGCTGGTCGGCCTGGAAGGCAAGGCCCACCGGATGCCCGACGAGCTGTCCGGCGGCGAGCAGCAGCGCGTCGCCATGGCCCGCGCGTTCGTCAACCGGCCGATGATCCTGTTGGCCGACGAGCCGACGGGCAACATCGACCCCGCGACGAGCATCGGCATCATGAAGGTGCTCGACCGGATCAACAGGACTGGCACCACGGTCGTCATGGCCACGCACGACGCGGCCATCGTCGACTCCATGCGCAAGCGCGTCGTGGAGCTGGAGGACGGCAAGATCGTCCGTGACCAGTCGCGTGGCGTTTACGGCCAGGCGTACTGACAGGAGTAGCAGGCAGAAATGCGGGCGAATTTCATCTTCTCCGAGGTCTGGATCGGCCTCCGGCGCAACCTGACCATGACGATCGCGGTGATCATCACCGTGGCGGTCGGCATGGCGATGCTCGGCGTCGGCCTGATGATCAACACTCAGGTCTCGATGATGAAGGACTTCTGGTACGACAAGGTCGAGGTCTCGGTCTTCTTGTGCAACAAGGGTTCCGCCATCCCTGCCTGCAAGGGCAAGGCGATCACCGCCGAGCAGACCAAGGCCCTCCAGGCCCAGATCCAGCAGACCCCCGGGGTCAAGGAGGTCTTCTACGAGGACCAGGCCCAGGCGTACAAGAACTTCCAGCAGTCCTACGCCTCCAACAAGGCGCTCGTCGACGCCACCAAGGTCGAGGACATGCCGACGTCGTTCCGGGTCAAGCTGTCCGACCCCGACAACTACCAGCCGGTGGTCGCGGCGGTGGAGGGCAAGCCCGGCGTCTCGCAGGTGACCAACCAGAAGGACCTGATCGGCAACTTCTTCAGCATGCTCGACACGCTCCGCTGGGCCGCCCTGGTGGTGGCGGGTGTCCTGGTTTTGGCCGCGGCGCTGCTGATCGGCAACACCGTCCGGCTGTCGGCCTACAACCGGCGCCGCGAGACCGGCATCATGCGGCTGGTGGGGGCGTCCAACCTCTACATCCAGCTGCCCTTCGTGATGGAGGGCATGATCGCCGGCCTGATCGGCGGCGTGGTGGCCGCGGTCTTCCTGATCATGGCGAAGGTGCTCATCTTCGAGGAGGTGGCCCGCTACCTCGCGATCGGCAGCCAGCTGGGCTGGGACTCCGTTGCCACGGTCATCATGGGCACTTTGGGGATCGGCGTCGTGATCTGTGTGCTCGCGTCCTTTATCACGCTTCGCCGTTACCTCAGGGTCTAGCGGAACGCCGGTAAGGTCGAGTCATGCCACGTGAGACCGGGCGGAAAGTCATCGCCCAGAACAAGCGTGCCCGGCACGACTACCACGTCGAGGACACCTTCGAGGCGGGTCTGGTGCTGCAGGGCACTGAGGTCAAGTCCCTGCGTGAGGGCCGGGCCTCGCTCGCCGACGGCTACGCCACCATCGAGGGTGGCGAAGCGTGGCTGCTCAACGTCCACATCCCCGAATACACCCAGGGGACGTGGACCAACCACGCCGCCCGGCGCAAGCGCAAGCTTCTCCTGCACAAGAAGGAGATCGACAAGCTGGCCGCCAAGACCAAGGAGGGCGGGCTGACGATCATCCCGCTCCTGCTCTACTTCAAGGACGGCAGGGCCAAGGTCGAGATCGGCATCGCCCGAGGCAAGAAAGACTGGGACAAACGGCAGACACTGGCCGAGCAGCAGGCCAAGCGGGAGATGGCCCGGGCGCTGCGGCACCGTAGCCGATGAGCCGAGCTCGCCGTACTCTCAGCGCGACCGTCACGCTGGCGCTCGCGTGCACCACTCTGACCGGGTGCTTCGACGAGTCGTCGCCGCACGACGCGGTGCGCGACTTCCTCGTGGGCTGGCAGTCCGAGGACTACGACCTGGCCGCCGGCCGCACCGACGGCGAGCGGGCGGCGGTGCGCAAGGCACTGGCCAACGCCAAGCTGGAGCTCGACGCGGCGTCGTTCCGCTTCAAGATCAAGAGCGTGAGCATCGACGGCGATGAGTCACGGGCCGACTTCAGCGCCGAGGTCGACCTCGGCGAGAACAACCCGCTCTGGGTCTTCGACTCGGTGCTCCCGCTGCACCTGGTCGATGGCAGGTGGAAGGTGCGCTGGTCGCCCTCGGTGCTGCATCCGCAGCTGAAGGAGGGCCAGCGGTTCGCCGTCGACACCAAGCCCACGCGGCGCCAGCCGGTGGTCGACCGAAACGGCGCCTCGCTGCAGCGCCCCCAGTTCCTCTACGTGGCAGGCGTCATCCCGTCGCAGCTCGGCGACAAGGACGAAGAGGTGGTCAGGCGACTCTCGGCGATCACCGGGTTCGCCCAGGACCGTCTGCTGAGCCGGATCCGGTCGTCGCCGCCCAGTAAGTTCGTGGAGCTGGCCACGTTCGGGCGCACGCGCTACCTCGCGATGAAACCGAAGCTCGACACCATCAGTGAGATCACCACCCAGCGCCAGGAGCAGCTTTTCGCTCCCGACGCGCCGATGGAGATCGTCGGCAAGGTGAGCGCCCTCACCCCGGAGACCGAGCAGAAGCTCGGCGGCCCGCAGCGCGCCGGCGACTCCGTCGGGCAGAGCGGGCTCCAGCAGGCCTACCAGGACTACCTGACCGGGTCCACGCGGACCAGGGTGATCACCCTTGATCTGCGGACCGGCAAGGAGTCGGCCCTGCTGCAGGAGTGGCCCGGACGCGAGAACCTCTCGGTCAAGACCACGATCGACCGCGCGATCCAGGCCGCCGCCGAGTCAGCGGTCGACCAGGCCGAGGTCAGCGCCCTGGTGGCGGTCGACCGGTCCAACGGCGAGATCCGCGCCGTGGCGGCCAAGGGCCTGGACGAGGAGGACGACGGGCTGGCGGGCAAGTACCCTGCCGGCACCACCTTCTCCATCGTCGCCTCCGACGCGTTGATCAAGGCCGGGGTCAAGCCCACGCAGCGGCTGGCCTGCCCGGCCGAGCGCACCGTGGGCGGCGCCAGGTTCGCCGAGGCGGGCCAGGTGGGCGGCCCGTCGCCCACCTTCCAGGAGAACTTCGCCAAGGGCTGCGTCACCGCGCTGGCCTCGCTCGCGCGCCGGGTCGACGCGGCGGCGCTGGCCAAGAGCGCCAAGGCGTTCGGCATCGGGCAGTCCTGGCAGTTGCCGCTCCAGTCGTTCAGCGGCTCGCTGCCCAAGCTCGACAGCGACGCCGACAAGGCCAAGGCGATCTCCGGCCAGACCGTCCAGGTGAGCCCGCTGTCGATGGCGCTGGTCGCGGCCGCCGTCGCGTCCGGCACCTGGCGCCCGCCCGTGCTGGTGACCGAACCGAGCTCGCCCGACCCGACCGCAGAGATCGTCCCCGAGCCGCCGCCCCAGCCGGTCGCGCTCGACCCCAAGGTGCGCACCGCGCTGACCGCGATGATGCGCGCCGGGGCCGTCGGCACCCCCGCGCAGACCGGCAGCGGCCGGGTCTACGGGGTGGCCGCTCCGGCCGGCGACGAGGGCAGCAGGCAGGCGTGGTTCGTCGGGTGGCAGGGCGATGTCGCGATCGCCGTCCTGGCCCGCAACCACGATCCCGCTGCCGTGGCCGGCGACTTCTTCGCGACACTGCACGACCCTTCGTGAAATCGTCGTCACGCTGAGCAACCGATCCGGGTGGCGCGGGCGTCTTACACAGTGACCGGGCCCGCTCGGGGGGTTGCGGACCCGGTCGCCGCGATGAGCCAGGACTTCATCTCGGGGGAAGTCCTGCCGTCCGGACCGGCTCGACCCTGCCGGTCGGCCCCCGGGAGCGCGTGCCTCGCGCCGCGCTCCCGGGGGTTCTGCCATGTCGGGAATCAAGTTGGCATCTCAGGCGTTAACCGGGGTATCGTCATGTTGCTCGGTTCTTCGGAACCGTGTTGACAACTGCACAGGGGGTGACTGGCTTCGACTTTGACTTTGCAAGTCAGGTGAAGCGGGCCGAGGACTGCGGACATAACCTCGTTAATCCTGTGACCGCAAACAACAAGTGCCAATTCTAAGCGCACTGTGGTCGGCCAGGGTTCCCTGGCCCTCGCTGCCTAAGTAGCGAAACCACTGTCAGCCCGGGAGTGCCTTCGGCCCGGTGTCTGGCATCGTTAGAAGGCTCAACCGAGCTACCCGGCCACGGGGGAGCTCGGGAAACCCAACAGTGGCTGAGCCCGTCGGTGACACGCCTGCGTGATCGCCGGGGCTGAGAAAAGCACAGCAGGCTGCGCCCGGAGAAGCCCTGCCTTGGAGTTGAAGGACGCGGGTTCGATTCCCGCCACCTCCACATGAGAAAACCGCCCTTTGCCTGCGGAGACATCGCAGGCAGAGGGCGGTTTTCGCTGTTTCAGGGTGCATTGTCGTCCCGTGTTCTGGAGGAGGCGTCAGCCCCTGACGGTGCCGCCGCCGCTCGGGTGGCTCGTCACGTACGGCTCAGGGACGCCTGAACCCGGAGATCTCGCGGTCCCCTATGGTGGTCGGCCGGCTGGCGTCGGCCGCCCGATGCCAGGCGAGCGCTCCCGCGGCCGCCACCGGGATGAATTGCACGCAGGACAGGATCACCGAGGACAGCCGGGTGCCGCGGAACTCTATGACGGGGCGCAGGGCGGGGTTGAACCGGGCCGCGATTCCGGCGCCTGCGATGGCGGCCAGGCTGACGCCGGAGAATGTCAGCGCGATGAGGTGGATACGGTTCAGGTCGCGAACCGTGTCGGACAGTGCGGCGGACAGGCGGCCTGTTCTCTCGGTCAGATGGTTGCCCGCGGCGATGAACTCGACCAGCCTTCGGCGGGCGGAGTCCTTGGCAAGCCCGTCCCAGGACGCGGCGATGGCCTCCCGTACGAGCCGGGTGTCGTGTCCGAAGATCTCTCCGCAGTAGTAGGCGATGCTGTCCCAGCCCGCGATCGCGCGGTCGAGGTCCTCGTCCGAAGGGACGACCATGGAGACCCAGGCGAGTCCGGCGGCCGCCGCCGTATAGCAGAACGCCTTCGCGTACGTCAGGTTCCTCAGCGTGGCCTGGCTCCGCTCGGCGATCTTCGACAGCTCCCGCGCATAGTCCGGACTGTGCCGCCACAGGCGCAACGCGCGCTCTTGGTCGACCTTACGAAACAGTGCCGCCTCCTTCTCCCACGCCACCCCTGCCCGGGCGATCAAGCTCGTCGACGTGACGGCCGCCCCGCTGAAAGGCGACCACGGAAAGGACGGAAAGGACGGCACCTCAAAACCATCAAGATCTCGGTTCCAGTAGGAGGTGGGAACCTCGGCGGGCTTCGCCCTCCGGGATTCGGCCACGGCGGCGAGCACCGTGTCCGCGTTCGTGCTCTCAGCCGTGTTGTAGCCGGCCTCGGTCTTCTTCAGCCGGTCGGCGATGGCCATGGCCTCGTTGGCGCCATGGCGGAACTCCTGCTTGACATCCTCCCAGGTGTTCATGAACTCGTGCCGGGCAGGCCACTCGCACGCCGCACTCAGGGCGAACATGCCGAGCGAGACCTGATTTCCCGCGTATTGCTGCGTGCCCAAATCTTGCGCCGCCGATTCCAGATATATCGTCGCATCCGTGAAGCCGCCACTCTGGAAGGCGAATCCGTCACGAGTCATGTGATCATCCCATCGCGTGGCGACCGTCTCGTAAGTGTGATCACACGCTATCGGTCGGGGGAGTCTCGCTCAGACGGCGCAGTAACCGTCGTCGCAGCCGTCGCCGCTTTCGGGTGCCTACGCCGGGGTCGTCAGACCTTGGGGCAGACGGTGCCCTTCTTCGGCGGGACGCGGGTGATCAGGTAGCGGTCGACCGCGGTGTTCACGCAGCTCGACGGGCCTCCGTAGGCGGTGTGGCCGTCGCCGTCGAAGGTGAGCAGCACGCCCTTCGACAGCTGCGAGGCCAGCGACCTGGCCCAGGCGTACGGCGTGGCCGGGTCGCGTACGGTGCCGACCACCAGGATCGGGCCCGAGCCCCTGGCGTGCAGCGCCTTGGGCGCCGTCCTGCTCCTGACCGGCCAGTAGTCGCACGGGTTGGCGCTGGGCGGGCTCTGCCTGCCGGTCCTGGCGCGCTTGGCGGGGTGGTCGAGGCAGTTGACCGCGAGGCGGGCCTCGAAGTCGTTGGTGTAGGTGGCGTCCGGCCGCCGGTTGTTGCCCTGGTCGGAGAGCCACAGGAAGATCTCGCCGTCCCCCTTGAACGCCTGGGCGAACGCCTTGCGCAGCAGTGGCCAGGACTCCTGGCTGTAGAGCGAGGTGAGGATGCCGTTGGTGACGATGGCCTCGTTGACCTGCCGGCCGTCCGCGTTGTTGCGCAGCGGCGCTCGATCCGTACGGCGGAGCAGGGCGTCGACCCGCTTGACGGACGGGCCGATCCGGTGCGTCCTGAACGGGCAGTCCTTCACCTTGAAGCAGTCCTTGAGGAACGACGTGAACGCCACGCCGAAGCCGCCGCCCTGCCCGGAGACCAGCTCGGCCGACGACTTCGTCGGGTCGATCGCCCCGTCCAGCACCATGGCGCGCACCTTGGTGGGGAACAGGTCGGCGTAGGTCGCGCCGAGATAGGTGCCGTACGAGTAGCCGAGGTAGGTCAGGCGCGACTCGCCGAGGGCGGCCCTGAGCACGTCCATGTCACGGGCGGCGTCGGGGGTGCCCACGTGGGGCAGCAGCTTGCCCGAGTTGGCCTGGCAGCTCCGCGCGAACACGCGCTGCGCCAGGTCGAGCCGCTTCCGCTCGGCGCGCGTGTCGGGGGTGCCGTCCAGTGCGAAGTAGGCGTCGAACTGGGCGCTGGTGAAGCAGCGGACCGGCGCGGAGGCGCCCACGCCACGGGGATCGAAGCCGACGATGTCGAAGCGTGAGCGGATGCGGGCCGGGAAGACCGTTCTGGCGCTGGTCCTGGCGAACTGCACACCCGAGCTGCCGGGGCCGCCGGGGTTGACCAGCAGGGAGCCGAGCCGCTTGCCGCCGCGGGCGCGCAGCCGGGTGACCGCGATCTGGATCCCGGCGCCCGCCGGCTTGGCGTAGTCGAGCGGCACCTTGAGCTTCGCGCACTGGAAGCCGCCGCCGCAGGCGGACCAGGCGAGCCGCTGGCCGTAGTAGGCGCTCAGGCCGGCAGGGCCGGTGGCCGTCCGGGTGGTGGCCGTGTGGGCGTTGGCGGGCCCGGCGGCGAGGAGCCCCGCTGAAAGCAGTCCGATGATCAGGGGCGTGATGAGCCCCGCAAGGCGTCGCATGATCCTGTCCTCGTCTGGCGGCCGAGTGGATGCGGATGGTCTGGTCTTCTGATGGTTCGCCGGGCCGGTTGCGAGCGTCTTTAGAGCCGCTGGCGAGCCGCATGCAGGACACCACCCCCGTTCTCCGGCGCGCGGATGCGATCATCGCCTCATGACTCACCCATCGCTTGACCCTGATGAGCTGCTCACGACCACCCGGAGCGTGCGGAAACGTCTTGATCTCAACCGTCCTGTTCCGATGGAGCTGGTACGGGAGTGTCTGGAGATCGCCCTGCAGGCACCCAGCGGCAGCAACCGCCAGGGCTGGCAGTGGATCGTGGTCACCGATCCCGGGATCCGCGCGAAGATCGGCGACTACTACCGCCGCTCGTTCGAGGTCTACTACCGCTCCGGCGGCTCGGCCGCGGCCCTGTTCGAGGACGACCCGGACCGTGCCGAGGTGCAGCGACGCGTCTCCGAGAGCGCGGCGTACCTGGGAGATCACATGGGCGAGGTGCCGGTGCTGATGATCCCGTGCATCCAGGTGGGGTCGCGCGGGCTGCCCGAGGGCAACCAGGCGGGGCTCTGGGGCTCGTTGCTGCCGGCGGTGTGGAGTTACATGCTCGCCGCCCGGGCGCGCGGGCTGGGCACCGCGTGGACCACCCTGCACCTGGCCTACGAGCGCGAGGTGGCGGAGCTGCTCGACATCCCCGACGACGTCCGGCAGGGGGCGCTCATCCCCACCGCCTACTACACGGGCGACAGCTTCCGGCCCGCTTCGCGCGTTCCGCTCGACGAGGTCCTCCATCTCGACGGGTGGTGACGTCCGGCCGGTACGAAGCCACTCGCTCATCCGGAAATATCGTGATCTGGCTAATGTGTCTGCGATGAGTGGAGAGCGGGTCATCGGCGGGTACGCGCTGCGGCGCGTCCTGGGGCGGGGCGGCATGGGTGAGGTGCACCTCGCCGCGACCCCGACCGGTGGCCTGGCCGCGGTCAAGCTGATCCATCCCGAGCTGGCCCGCGACCCCGCCTTCCGGCGTCGCTTCGAACGCGAGGTGGCCGCCGCCAGGCGCGTGGCCAGGTTCTGCACCGCTCCCGTTCTGGACGCCGGGATCGACGGTGACGTCGCCTACCTCGTCACCGAATACGTCAAGGGTCCCGACCTGGCGCGGGCCGTACGAGATCAGGGGCCGTTGTCCGGGTCCAACCTGGAAGCCCTGGCGGTGGGCATCGCGACCGCCCTCACCGCCATCCACGGCGCCGGGGTGATCCACCGGGACCTCAAGCCGTCGAACGTCCTGCTCTCACCCCTCGGGCCGCGTGTGATCGACTTCGGCATCGCGCAGCTCGTGGACGAGAGCCAGATCAGCCAGTCCATCCTGGGCACCCCCGCGTTCATGGCTCCCGAGCAGGTACGCGGTGAGCCGCTCAGCCCGGCCACCGACGTCTACGCCTGGGGCGGCGTGATCGCCTTCGCCGGCACGGGCCGGCTGCCGTTCGGCGGCGGCGCGCCGGGTGAGGTGCTGTATCGCATCGTCAACGAAGGGCCCGAGCTGGACGGGCTCGACCACGGGCTGCGCGAGCTGGTCGAGCGGGCCCTGGCCAAACGGCCCGAGCTGCGGCCCACGGCCCAGCGGCTCCTGGAGGCGCTGGTCGGCGGCGGCCACGCGCTCACCCCCGCCACGGCCACCCAGGTCGTCGAGAACACCTGGACCGGTCCCGTCGCCCCGCCCGCGTCGGACGCTCCGGCGTGGTCCGGCGCGGGTCGGCCTGACGGTCCGGTCGGGTTGGATGGTCTCGGTCGGCCTCATGGTCCGGTCGGGTTGGATGGTGCGGGTCGGCCGGAGGTCCCGGCGTGGCCCCAGGTTTCCGTGCGGCCCGAAGGCGCGGGGGGGTCGGACGAGGTGAAGCGTGGCCGGGAGGTCGCGGATTCCGCCTTGGAACACGGGCCTTCGGGGTCCGGTGCCGAGACGGGCGGAGGCGTCCCCGCCGTCCGGGGTGGTGGGGCCGGGACCCGGAGGGCAGGCCGGCGGTGGTGGTACTGGGGGGTCGGCGTCGTGGTGGCGCTCGGCGTGGCGGGTGCCGTGGCGTTGTCGCAGGCCGGGCCGGAGAGCTGGCCGTACGAGGCCGGCTTCGGTGACGGGTGGGCGGTCGGGACCTCGGAGGCGGGCGACGCGCGGCCGGCCGGGTCCGGCTACGTGCTGACCGTCAGGCCGGGATGGCGGCTGTGGAAGACGGCGCCGCGACGTGAGCCGGACGGGGTCGTGGTGGTGAGCGCGAAGGCGCGGCTGGAACAGGGGGCCGGAGCGTACGGGGTGTGGTGCCGTGGGGCGGGCGCCGACGGGAGGTACGAGTTCGCGGTGAGCGGCGCCGGCCAGATCACGATCGCCAAGCGCCTCGCGGGGCAGGACCCCGTGATCCTGTCCGGCCCCGAGAAGGCGCCGAAGGCGGACGTCGACCGCGTCGTCGCCGAGTGCGGCCAGAGCGGCGGCAAGGCGAGGCTGCGGATGTGGCTGAACGAGGCGCTCGTCGCCGAGGCCACGGACCCCGGAACCCCGCTCGGCCGGGGCGAGTCCGGGGTGCACGCGGCGCCCGACGGCGCGGACGAGCTGCGCGTACGGTTCGAGTCGTTCGCCCTCCGGCCCGCGAAGGGGTAGTCGTGGAGCGCGTACGGTTCGGCGTGCTCGGGCCGCTCCAGGTCGAGGGCGGGCGGGTGCCCGGCCCGGCCAAGCACCGGGCGCTGCTCGCCGCCCTGCTGCTGTCGGCTGGGCGGGTGGTGCCGATCGAGCGGCTGATGGCCCTGGTCTGGGACGACCGGCCGCCGGCGTCGGCGGAGCCGGTGCTCAGGGTGTACGTCAGCGCGCTGCGCAAGGTGGTCGGCGGCATCACGACCGCGCCCGGCGGCTACCTGATCGACGTGCGGCCCGGCGACGTCGACTGCCATCGGTTCGAGCGGCTCGTGGGTCAGGCGAGGACGGCTCGGGAGGCGGGGCGGGTCGCCGAGGCCGCCGCGGGGTTCAAGGCGGCGCTCGGCCTGTGGCGGGGGGCCGCGCTGGCCGACGTCGACTCGTCCGCGCTGCGGCGGTTGCACGGCGTGCCTCTGGAGGAGCTGCGGCTGACCGCGCTGGAGGAGCGCGTCGCGCTGGACCTGTCGTTGGGCAGGGGCGGGGAGGTGGTCGGCGAGCTGCGCGGGCTGGTGGCGGCATTCCCGTTGCGCGAGCGCGCGTGGGCTCGGCTCCTCGACGCGTTGTGCCAGGCCGGACGGCGGTCGGAGGCGCTGGAGGCGTACCAGGAGGCGCGGCAGACGCTCGTGGACGAGCTGGGGCTGGAGCCGGGGGCCGAGCTGCGGGAGGCGCACCGGCGGGCGCTGTCCAGCGAGCCGGCGCCGGCCCCGTCGCGGCGGATGCCCATAAATGAGACGCCGCCCGATATTTCGGACTTCACGGGCCGGGCTCACGTCCTCTCCTGGATCACCACCGCCGCCCAGAGGCAGACGCGCGCTTCCGGTTCGGGCGCGGTTGGTTCGGGGGCGGTTGGTTCGGGGGCGGGCGGATCCGGTGGGTCCGGGGTGGACGGTCGCCTGGCGCCGGTGGTGCTGGTGATCCATGGGCCGCCCGGCTGCGGCAAGTCGGCCGTCGCGGTGCGCGCCGCCACCCGGCTCGACCTGCCCGACGGCCGCCTCTACGCCTCCCTGGACGCCCGGCCGCCAGGGGCGGTGCTGGAGGATCTGCTGCGGTCGCTGGGCTGCCCCGACGGGGCGGTCCCCGCCGCGCTCGACGAGCGGGTCCGGATGTACCGCAGCCTGACGGCCACCCGCGCCCTGCTCCTGGTCCTCGACGACGCCGCGGACGAGGCGCAGGTGCGCCCCCTGCTTCCGACCGGGCCGGGCAGCCTGACGCTGGTGACCAGCCGCTCACCGCTCGCCGGGCTGGAGGCCGCCAGAGCGTACGAGCTGGGTGTGCTCGATCCGGACGAGGCCGTGGCGATGCTCGCCGGGGTGGCGGGCCGGGACAGGGTGGCGGCCGAGCCCGAGGCGGCCCGGCGCATCGTACGGCTCTGCGACGGCCTGCCGCTGGCCCTGCGCATCGCGGGCTCCCGCCTGGCCAGGAAGCCGGGCTGGACGCTCGAGCACCTGGCGGGGCGCCTGGGTGACGAGCGCCGCCGACTGGACGAGCTGAGCGCGGGCGACCTGGCGGTGCGCAGCAGCCTGGCGCTGGGCTACCGGGGTCTGGCCGACCCGCAGCGGCGGCTGCTGCGGAGTCTGGGCGCCCTGTCCGCGCCCGACTTCGCGCCGTGGGTGCTGGGCGCCGACCTCGAACCGCTGGCCGAGGCAGGTCTGCTGCAGTCGCGCGGCCTGGACGAGGCGGGCCAGGAGAGGTATGGCTGGCACGATCTGACCAGGCTCTACGCCGCCGAACGCCTGGCCGAGGAGCGGTCCGTCCCCGTCGCCGCCGACTCCGGAGGGGAACCGGCAGGCCGGTCCGGCGCCGAGGGGGAGGACGGGGCCGGGCGGGGCCGGGGTCCGGTGAGCGGGCGGGAGGCACGGGCGCGGGTGCTGGCGGAGATCGCCGGGGAGGTGCTCGACCGGACGAGGCGGGCCAGGACGGCCCTGTTGCCCGCCGAGCCGGGCTCCGGTCAGACGGTGGCGCGTACGGCTGAGGAGATCATGGAGACCGGCAGGCTCCGTACCGAGGCTCGCTGGCTGGGCGCGGAGCGCAGGTTCCTGGTGGCGACCGTCGGCGACTTCCACGACGTGGGCCTGCACGAGGCGGCCTGGCGGCTGGCCTTCTACCTGACCCCGCTGTTCGAGCTGGGCGCGCACCACGACGACTGGCACGCCACCACCGCCACCGGGCTCGACGCGGCCCGCGCGGTGGGTCACCGGCAGGGTGAGGCGCTGCTGCTGCGCGGGCTGGCCGATCTGCATCGGGCCGAGGGCAGGCCGCAGTCGGCGGCGGCGGCGCTCAGGGCGGCCCAGCCGCTGGTGGAAGGGCTGGAACTGGCCAGGATCACCCTGCGGCTGGGCCTGGTCGAGCAGCGGCCGGAGGCGGCCGAGCGGGCGCTGGCGGGGTGCCTGCGGGTGTTCGAGGAGGCCGGTGACCGGCGTGGCAGGGCCGACGCGCTGCGCGCGCTGGGCGCCGTCCGCCGGGACCTCGCGGTGCTGGAGAGCGCCCTGGCGGCGTACCGGGAGCTGGGGGACCCGCGCGGTGAGGCGGAATCGCTGCGTGACCTGGCCGGGCTGCATCTCGACGCCCGCCGCCACGCCGAGGCGCGCGAGTGCGCCGAGCGGCGGTTGCGCGTCAACCGGCGGCTGGGCGACCGGCTGCCGGAGGCGGCGTCGCTGCTGCTGCTGGCCCGGATCGCCACGTCGGAGGGCGTCCCGGGCGCGGCGGAGGCGTACGCGCGTGAGGCCGTGGCGACCTTCGAGCGCCACGGCGACCGCCGCGGGGCCGGCCGTGCCCTGCTCGTGCTGGCGCGGGCGCGTCTCGAGCTGGATGAGACGGATGGGGCGGTTGAGGCGATTACACGCGCTATGGGAGAGTTTGACGTTCTTAGTGACACGCAGGGCAGGGCGGAGGCCGAAAGCCTGGCGCGGGAAGCGCGCGGGCGAGGCGGCCGGCCGTGGCGCGACTATGCGGATTCTGAAGGTCGTCGCCCTAGCGTCGGTCATGAGTGAGACCCCTACGCGACAAAGGTGATCGAAGATGCGGAAAACGATCGCGCTGGCCGTCGCGGCCATCGCGTTGACCGGGTGCGGGATGCTACCGGGGCAGCCGGGCGGCGGCGGCGAGGAGAAGCAGGCCCAGCAGACGGCGGCCAAGGAGGACACCCCGTCCACGGCCGCGGACGGCCGGCCCGCGGAGAGCGCGTCCGCCCCGGCCGAGCAGCAGAGCGCGCCGCCACAGGGCGGCCAGGTGATCGCGACCCTGGAGGCCAAGGCGTCGTCGGGTGGCCAGTCCGGCACGGCGCGCGTCGACATCACGGCGCTCAAGCGACAGGGCCGGACCGTCAGCCTCAACTGGACCATCACCTCCGTCAAGGGCTCCGTCAACGTGCACAACGGTCTGGGCACCGGGGTCTTCGACTACTCGGTGGCGGCCGTCTCCCTGATCGACCCGGTCAACGCCAAGCGCTATCGCGTCGCCCGCAACGGCAGCGGCAGCGAGGCCAAGTGCGTCTGCTCCGGCACCCAGGGGCAGTTCCTGAAGGACGGCGAGGCGTCCACCCTCTACGCGGTCTTCGCGGCGCCGCCGGCCGACATCACGAAGATCAACATTGAGATGCCCATGCTGGGTGTGCTGACCGATGTTCCGATCTCTTAGCGCCGCCGCCATCGCCCTGACCACCTCGCTGAGCATGGCACCCACCTCGCCGCCCACCGCCCCGCCCACCGCCCCGCCCACCGCCCCGCCCACCGCGCCGTCCGACGCGACGGGCGTCGTCGAGGACCTGGTCTTCCCCATCGAGGACGTCATCGGCGCGGTCGAGTCGCTGGACGGTTCGGAGAGCGAGACCAAGCAGGGCGCCCAGGTCACGGTCGCGCTCACCAGCGACGTGCTGTTCGCGCTGGACAAGTGGGTGCTGACCGCCAAGGCCAGGCAGCGCCTCAAGGAGGTGGCCGCCAAGGTCGACACCGAGGGCGCGGGCGGTGTCGTGAAGATCGAGGGGCACACCGACGACCAGGGCGCCGACGCGTACAACGCCACGCTGTCGCAGCGCCGGGCACAGGCGGTCGAGCGGGTCATGCGCGGCCTGCTGACCGGCGCGGACGTGACCCTCCAGGCCAAGGGGTACGGCGAGAGCCGCCCCAGGCTGCCGAACGTCGTCGAGGGCAAGCCGGTGCCGGCCAACCGCGAGCGGAACCGCCGGGTGGAGATCGTCTACAACGTCGAGCAGTGAGCGGCTCACTCGCCGGGCAGCTCGCCCAGGGTGGCGGTGACCGTCTCGGTGTCGCCGCTGGGGAGCAGCACCTCGACCTTGACCTGCTGGCCGGGCTTGCGGGTGGTCAGGTATTCGGACAGCTGGGCCATGGTGCGCGTCTCCTGGCCGTCGATGGAGAGGATCACGTCTCCCGGCTTGATCCCGGCCTTCTTGGCGCCGCTGCCGGCCTCGACCGAGATCACGCCGACGCCGGCGGGGTTGCCGGTTCGGCCGACGATCGTGCTGCCCCTGATGCCGAGGGCGGCCCGGTGCGTGTTGGTGACCTTGCCGTCGCGGACGATCTGTTCGGCGATGTCCGTGGCCGTGTTGCTCGGGATGGCGAAACCGATGCCGTTGGCCGCGCCGCCGCTCAGGTTGGGGTCGACGGCCGACAGCGTCGGGATGCCGATGACCTGACCGGCCAGGTCGACCAGGGCGCCGCCGCTGTTGCCCGGGTTGATCGCGGCCGAGGTCTGGATCGCGTTCGCGATCGTCGCGCCGGGCGAGCCGGGCTCCTCCGGCTCGCTCACCGTGCGGCCGAGGGCCGAGACGATGCCGTTGGTCACGCTGCCCGACAGGCCCAGTGGGTTGCCCATGGCGAGCACGACCTGGCCGACCCGGAGCTTGGCGGAGTCGCCGAACCTGGCCGGGGTCAGCCCCTTCGTGTCGTCGACCTTGATGACCGCCAGGTCGCCGGGGGCGAAGCTCTTGACCAGCTTGGCTTCGCGTTCGGTGCCGCCGGTGGCCAGTGTCACCGTCATCCGCGTCGCCTCGCCGACCACGTGCGCGTTGGTGATGATGTGGCCCTTCGTGTCGTACACGATGCCGGAGCCGAGCCCCACCTTCGTGGTGATCTGCACGATCGACGGCAGCACGTCGTGGATGACCTGCTCGTAGGCGGCTTCCAGCTCATGTCGCGAGACGGTGGCGCTCGGGGTGGCGGCCGGTGTGGTGGCGCCGGGTGAGGGGGAGGCGATGCTGGCCGGGACGCCGGACGCGCAGCCGGTGAGCAGCACAGCGGCGGCGATGCCCGCGACGATCTTCCTCATGCGAGGATATCTGCCCAGCTCAGCGTGAAAGATACGCCTCGCGTACGTCCCTCCGGCTCAGCTTGCCGGTGGGGGTTCGGGGCAGGGTGTCGCGAAACTCGATGACCCGTGGGTGTTTGAGTTTGGCCAGGCGGGGCGCGCAGTGGCGGAGCAGTTCGGCGGTGAGCGCGTCGGTTCCGGGTGCTCCGGGGGCGGGCTGGACGAGCGCGACCACCGACTGCCCCCATTCGGGATCCGGCACGCCGATCACCGCGACGTCCGTGACCGCGGGATGTTCCATCAGCGCGGCCTCGATCTCGGCGGGATAGATGTTGACCCCGCCCGAGATGATCAGGTCGGTCCGGCGGTCGAGCAGGAACAGGTAGCCGTCCTCGTCGAGGTAGCCGATGTCGCCGGGCGTGTAGGCGCGCCCCCGCATGGAGGCCGCGGTCTTGGCCGGGTCGCCGTGGTACTCGAAGCGGTTGACGCCGCCGATGTAGACGAGGCCGGGCTCTCCCGGGGGCACCTCCTGACCGTCGTCGCCGACGATCGTGAAGGCCATCCCGTCCAGCGCCCGCCCGACCGTGCCCGGTCTGTCCAGCCATTCCTCGGAGGAGACCATGGTGGCGATGGCCGCCTCGGTGGAGCCGTAGTACTCCCACAGGACGGGCCCGAGCCAGTCGATCATCGCCTGCTTGGTCGCGGGCGGGCAGGGGGCGGCGCCGTGGTAGAGGTGCGTGAGCGACGACAGGTCGTACGACTCCCGATCGGGCACCGCGAGCAGCCGGTGGAACATGGTCGGCACCATGAAGGCGTTCGTCACCCGGTGCCGCTCGATCAGCCGCAGTGTCTCGGCCGCGTCGAACCTCTCGGGGGCCACGATCGCGTGCCCGAGCTGCAGCGCCATCATGGCCTGGCCGTACGGGGCGGAGTGGTAGAGCTGCGAGCACACCAGGTGCACGCCGCCGGGCGGCAGCCCGAAGTGCCGCCAGCTCTTGCGCGTCAGGATGGGGTGGAGCTCCTCGGGCGTGAGGTCGAGCAGCCGCCGGCGCACCCCCTTGGGGCGGCCGGTGGTGCCGGAGGTGTAGAGCATCATCGAGCCGGCCCGCCGGTGCTCGGGCGGGCCGTCGGGCTGCCCGTCCGCGAGCTCGGCGACCGTGAGCGCGCCGGGGGCGACGACCGTCCCGGCGCCGCAGTCGGCCACGATGTAGTCGATCTCCTCGGCGGTGAAATGCCAGTTGACCGGTACGAGGTAGGCGCCCACCTGGTAGCCGGCCAGCATCATGGTCAGGGCGTCGGGGCCGTTCTTCAGCACGGTCACGACCGGGTCGCCGGGCCGCACGCCGCGCGCGACGAGGCCGTGTGAGGTCCGGTTGACCAGGGAGAGCAGCTCGCCGTAGGTCATGGCGTCGTCGCCGAGCAGGGCGGGGCGTCCGGGGTCGCCGGCCGCAATCTCGTAGAAACCGCGCATGACCGCGACCATACAGAATTACATTCTGCCGTGGGAATAGCGGAAAAATCCTTCTCCCTGGTGACGTAGCCTCATGGCCATGGCGGACGTTGGAGACCAAGGAAACGAGCATGACTCTCCCACCACCCCGTTCCGGAAGATCGTTCTTCCCGCCGAGGAGACGGTCCAGATCCGACGGCCGCCGGCTCCCCGACCAGTCCCCCCGCCGCCTCCTCCGCCCAAGCGGGGTCTGGCGGCGCGCATCGGGGACATCCCGATCCGGGTCGTCTACCTGATCGGCGCCATCCTCGCGACGGTGGCGGCGGTGTTGCTGATCTTCACGCTGTTCTCGGGCGACGTGCCGGGCAAGGACGAGCAGTCCGCGCGGGTGGTCCCCGTCGCGCCGGTCCCCGGCAGCGTCACCCCCTCCGCCTCCGCCTCGGCCACGCCGTCCCCGACGGTCAGTGAGGTCGCGCTGCCCCCGGTGCCCAAGGCGAAGGTCTTCGCCGACCTGCCCGGCACGGCCTCGGTGGTCACCGGCATCATCAACGACACCAAGAACGGCATCAGCTATCCGCGGCTCGGCGACCCCTGGACGGCCAGGTCGTTCCCGCCGTTCACCGTCGCGCAGCGGGTCGGCAAGGTGGCGGTGCCGCACACGGTGATCGCCTCGGCCATGTTCCCGGCCGAGGCCCCGGAGACCAAGCCGTCGACCGACGCCGACTACCGGGAGATCGCGGCCCGCGCCGCCCGGTGGACGCTGCGCTCGCAGTATCCGGCCGGCGCCACGCTGGCCTGGACGGGGTCGCAGAAGGTCCCCGTCGGTAAGGGCTGGACCCTCGCCTACCGGGTCACCTACACCCTGTCCGGCAAGCGTCAGTCGGCGCAGGCGCTGGTGTCGGTGGTCGAGGTCGGCAAGACGAAGCCGGCGATGCTGCTCGCCTCGATCCCGCAGAGCGGCAGATCCCACTGGCGGGATCTGAACACCCTCGCGACCCGCGTTCGCCCGCTCTAGGCTAGAAGCGTCCTCTAGAATATGGTTCTGGCAAGAACTGGACCTGCTTGGAGGATGCGCGATGGCGATCGGATTGAGCGAGGAGCACGAGGCGCTCCGCGAATCGGTGCGCGGCTGGGCCGACCGGAACATTCCCGCCGAGCTGCTGCGCTCCGCGACTGACGAGCGCCCGCCCTTCTGGTCGGGGCTCGCCGAGCAGGGGCTGCTCGGCCTGCACCTGCCCGAGGAGGCCGGCGGCTCCGGCTACGGGCTGCTGGAGGCGGCGGTCGCCATCGAGGCGCTGGCCGAGCGGATGGCGCCGGGGCCGTACGTGCCGACGGTCCTCGCGAGCGCGGTGATCCACGCCTCCAAGCGTCACGACCTGCTGTCCGGTCTCGCCGACGGCACGGTGACCGGCGCGGTCGCGCTGACGGGCGCGCTCAGTGGCACCCGCGCCGCCGACGGCTCACTCGTGGTCTCCGGCACGGCGGAGCCCGTGCTGGGCGCCTCCCAGGCCGGCGTGCTCGTGCTCCCGGTCTCCACCGCCGACGGCGAGGAGTGGATCGCGCTCGACGCCTCCGCCGCGACCGTCACGTCCGTGAAGTCGCTGGACCTGACCAGGTCGGTGGCGAAGGTCGAGCTGTCGGACGTGACCGTGCCGGCCGACCGCGTGCTCGACGGGGTCGAGGGCCCCGACGTGCTCAACCTGGCCGCCATCCTGCTCGGGGCCGAGGCCGCGGGGCTCGCCTCGTGGTGCGTCACCGCCGCCGCCGACTACGCCAAGATACGCGTCCAGTTCGGCCGGCCGATCGGCCAGTTCCAGGGGATCAAGCACAAGCTGTCGCGGATGCTCGTCGCGCTGGAGCAGGCCCGTGCCACGGTGTGGGACGCCACCCGGGCCGAGGGACGTGAGCTGGAGTACGCCGCCGCGATCGCCGGGGTGATGGCCCCCGACGCGGCCGTCCAGTGCGCCAAGGACGCGATCCAGACGTTCGGCGGCATCGGCTACACCTACGAGCACGAGGCGCACCTCTACTACCGCCGCGCGCTCACCATCCGCGCCCTGCTCGGCTCCTCGGCCGAGTGGGCGGCCTCGGTCGCCGCGCTCGCCCTGCAGGGCGTCACCCGCGAGATGGAGATCGAGCTGCCCGAGGACGCCGAGGCCCGGCGCGAGTCGATCCGCGCGGAGATCGCGCAGATCGCCACCCTGGAGGGCAAGGAGCAGAAGCGGGCCCTGGCCGCGCAGGGCTTCGTCATGCCCCACCTGCCCGCGCCGTGGGGCCGTGGCGCCAAGCCGCTGGAGCAGGTGCTGATCGCGCAGGAGCTCAAGGCGGCCAAGGTGAAGCTGCCGGCGATGATCATCGGTGCCTGGGTGGTGCCGTCGCTGGTCAGCTACGGCACGCCGGAGCAGCAGGAGCGCTTCCTGCCCAAGACGCTCAGCGGCGAGATGATGTGGTGCCAGCTGTTCTCCGAGCCCGGCGCCGGGTCCGACCTGGCGTCCCTGCAGATGAAGGCGGAGCGGGTCGAGGGCGGCTGGAAGCTCAACGGTCAGAAGATCTGGACCTCCGTCGCGCACTTCGCCGAGTGGGGCATCTGCATCGCCCGCAACTCCTCCGAGGGCTCCAAGCACGAGGGCATCACCTACTTCCTCGTGGACATGAAGGGGCCCGGCGTGACGGTCCGGCCGCTGACCGAGATGACCGGCGAGAACCTGTTCAACGAGGTCTTCCTCGACGACGTGTTCGTGCCCGACGAGCTGGTCGTGGGCCAGGTCGGCGACGGCTGGAAGGTGGCCCGCAACACGCTGTCCAACGAGCGCGTCTCGCTCTCGTCCGGCTCCGGCGGCACCGGGTCCTCGGTGCCCGACCTGCTCGGGCTGATCGGCCGGCTCGGCCGCGAGCTCACCCCGGTCGAGGCGCGGCAGGTGGCCGAGGTGGTCTGCGAGGGCCACTCGATCAACGCGCTGTCGCTGCGGGTGACGCTCAAGCAGCTCGCCGGGGCGGAGCCGGGCGCCGACGCCTCGGTGCGCAAGCTGCTGTCCACCTCGCACGCCCAGCACGTCTCCGAGACCGCGGTCGACCTGCTCGGCGCCTCGGCCGTGGTGGCGGCGGACGTGAAGCTCGGCGACGCCGGCTACTGGAACCGGGCCGTCCTGGCGACCCGGGCGATGACCATCTACGGCGGCACCACCGAGGTGCAGCTGAACATCATCGGCGAGCGCATGCTCGGCCTGCCCCGGGATCCCGAACCGGGCAAGTGAGCGGCGGGGGCCGGGCCACCGCCCGGCCCCCCACGGGACATCGTCCGGCCCCATGGGGTACGGCACGGTGGTCCCAGCGATCCCGCGGTGACCAGCCCGTTTCGAGGTACAGCCTGTGGCGGCACTTCCTCCGAGGGGGCAGCCAAACCATCGTCAGAAAGGCTGCATCTGATCAATCACTTTCGCCGAGATCTCCATGATCGCCTCGACCTTGGCCATGTCGGCCCGAACATCGTCGGCGTCGAATTGAGGTGACCCCAGACGCGGATATTCCGCCTCATTCCGCCGTCGACGCATCGGCCCAGCATGCCCTCAAGAGTGGCACGTCCTTGTTCCCATCTCACCGAACATCCCTCTTTTCAATCTTGAGTCGTACGAGTGGCCGGGACCTGACCGTTTCCAGGAAGGGATCGCCGCCTGAGGACTCCCAGACATCGCGGCTCAGCCGGCGCATGTTCACCTCCCTGCCGAGTCGCCGTTCCGCGGCCCTGGCGGCGTCGTAGAGATCGTCTTCATCGACAGCACCGACAACCAGGACATCCACATCGTTCGGCACCCGGCCGGGCTCTCCCGAGTAGCGTGCGGCCCAGGAGCCGTAGATGTACGCCTCCTCGACGGCGGCGACCTCAGACAGGTGTTCACCGAGCACGGCCACCGGCCCGTACGTCAGAGCGAGCAACTCGGTCAGCGGTCGAGCCACGACCGTGTCGGTGTCCGCGCGGATCATCCGCAGATTGCCGAATCTCCGCTCGGCAACCAGGCCCGCCGCGGCGAGACGATCAACTTCGCGCGTCACGGTCGAGGCCGAGACACTGAATCTCCTGGCTAGCTCAACCTGCGCGTACTCCTCGTCGGGATGGAGAAAGAGCCAGGCCAGGAGCTCCCCCTGAAAGGGAGAACGCAGCAAAGGAAGCAGGACAGACGGCGGCTGTTTCATAAACTGAAACATAGCTTGCAGCTTACGCAAGTCCTAGTGGCCACGTGCCGGAATCGATATTCATGTACCCCAAGGACGGTCTCCGCGAAGGGTGGGCTCCATCCCCGGCGGGGACCAGGCCAGTCTGGCCGGCGCCCCACTCGGATGGTCACCCAGAGGCTTTTCAAGCGGCTGGGGCCTTCGGTGTCAGGCGGACCTCGACATCCGCGTCCAGCGCGCGTGCAAGGCGTTCCAGAACCGGCAAGGTGGGGATGATCCCGCCCGAACTGTCTTGCCCAGCTCGTAGGCGATCCGCGTGGCTTCATAGGCCTCGGCCGCCCTCGGCTCGGACATTCGGCGATCCCTGAGTTCGCGCCAGTTTCCCTGCTCGCTCATACCCGAACGACACGAGAGCCGGAGAGCGGCTGGAGTCGAGGGCGACCTCAGAGCGAGTCGTGGTTCCGCCGGTCTGGCTCTCGCTCAGCTGGACGATTTCTTAGGGCCAGCGCACCGAGCGCGAGCAGCAGGAGCCCGGTCGAGGCCCACGCGGCCCAGTCGCCCAGGGCGATGTAGAGGGTGGCTGAGCCCTGCCGAGGCAGGGTGGCCGTGACCGTGGTCATGCCCGTTCTGTCGCTGTAGCGCTCGGTCACGATCCGGCCGCGGCTGTCGCTGACCGTCACCCATCCCTGGCGTGCGGCACGGGCCACCGCCAGGCCGTTCTCCACACCGCGCACCACCGCCATGCGGCTGTGCAGCCACGCGTCCTCGTCGAAGTCCCAAGCGGGCGCGAGCAGGGCGGCGGCGCCGGCCTTGCCGTACTCCCTGACCAGGCCAGGGAAGTCGAGGTCCTTACAGATGATGAGGCCGAGCCGGTCGCCGTCCAGGAAGGCCAAGCTGGTGCCGGGCTGGAACGTGCGCTCCACCCCGGGGATCATGTGGTGCTTGTCGTAGCGCACCCCGGAGGGGTAGCCGACCGCGCTGTTGGTCTCCATGGCGATCCCCGCGATCACCTCCACCCCCGGGCGGGCGAACGGCAGGTCGGCGGTCGTGAAAACCTTCTCGGGCAGCACCACGATCTCCGCGCCGCGGGCCACCGCGGCGTCGACGGCCTCGCCGTACCGGCGGACGAGATCCTCGGAGTTGTCGGTCGCGACCAGCGCGACCTTCCGCCCTCCGGTGTCGGCGGGCGTCGCGAGCCGTACGAAACCATGGCCGAGCGTGAGCGCGACCAGCACGCCCGAGACCACCGCCGCGCGTGGCCGCAGGACCGCGATCGAGGCGGGCACGAACAACAGGAGGAAGGTGATGCCCCAGACCCCGGTGACCGAGGCGGTCTGCAGCACGGGCAGGAAATCGGCCTGCGTGTACGCCAGGCTCCACCAAGCGCCATGCGGTCCGGCGAGGTTCATGACCCACTCGGCGGTGACCCGGACGGCCGGTACGGCTGCCGCCGCCAGGAGCGGCCTGCCGCGTACGAGGGTACGCCCTGCTGACCACCTTGACGCCCGGCCAGGCCGACGCCGCCGAGATGCTGATCCGCGGACGACCGATCCTCACCGCGCTGGGCCGCCTCCAGCTCATCCCCCCAGCGCCAGGCCGCCTTTCACCTACGGAAGACGCGTCACGACCTGCGGTGCCTCGACTTGAGGTAGTCGTTCACCCACTTCTCGCTGCTACGCCACATGCCGTCGTCGCCCTTGACCGCACGAAGCCGTCCCCGTGCGGCAGCCACCCGAAGGGCGTTTTCGGTGACGTCGCGCGTCGCGAGAGCAGGTAGAGGGACAAGCTTGACCGAGCCGGCCACCGCCGGCATGACGAAGCGGTAAAGATTCGTCGTCACGCTGCGTGCGATGAGTTCGCCCAACGGGCCGAACTCGTCATTGTCGGCTCGGCGCATCGCCTGAAGATACTTGTCGCGGTCGCGCTTGTAGATGATCGCTGGCGGATATCCAATTCTGCAAAGTATCAAGTTGAGCACCAAACGGCCTGTCCGTCCGTTGCCGTCGAGGAACGGGTGCACTTGTTCGAACCGGTTATGAACGTGAGCCAAGCGTTCGGGGAGGGGTTCCTCGGACTCGCCGCGAAGGTCATCGACCGCCTTTACCCAGTCCCGCATCCGGGGGTCGACTTCCGGCCATGGCGGCGGCTTCATGCCTCCCGGGAACTTGGCGATCTCGTGCTGCCGGAAGTTTCCCGGGCCTTCGGCGGGGGTGGCATGCGAGTGAGGCTCCACAGCCCACACGAGCGACATGGCGGTGTGGTGTATCTGACGAACCTCCTGGAGCGTGATGAGCTCTCCGTTCTGCCAGTCTCCCGGCTCCAGCGCCTGCCCGTACACCCACTTCGCGGCGTCGCCGTACCCCCTCACCTCCATGTAGTCCCTGAGCGGTTTCGCACCCACCGCCCGCCCCTCCTCGAGGAGCTTCTCCACCTCTTGCAACACGAGTGTGTTGCCCTCGATCGCAGTGCTGTTGTGAGCCTCCTGGTGCCAGATGTCAGACCAGATGTCCTCCGCCTCATCGGGCGAAGGCAGTCCGCCCAAGCGGTCACGGAGTTCTCGAACGGCCTCGTCGAGGCGCTGATACACAGTCGCCCTGGATGGCCTGCCCGGTCCTGACACCGACGCTCCCGTGATTTTGTTCGGCTGAGTCGATATAACTGTACCGAACAAAATCCATCTGCCTTGTTCGCTTCAGCCAAGAAAAGCAAACCGAACAACTTGCCTGATGATCCGATGCCACGACCAAGGAGGGTAAGTCATCGAAGCCGCTGAGCCCTCTGCCGATGTCATCACTCCCGGCACGGGCTCCTCGCCCGGCGAACGAACGAGATCTCCGAGCAGGCTCGCCATCGCCCGGAGATCACGGCGACGAGCGGACGGCCGCCCTCGAAGCGGAGTGCGAGCGCCTCTTCGGTATCGGCGCCACCCGCTCGCGCCGCGATGAGCCCCGCGCCTCCTACCAGCGCGGGCTACATCGTGATCGCCGATCCGGACGGAAACGAGTTCTGCTTGGACTGAACTACAGGGAACTTCACCCCGGTGAGGTCTTCGGAGACGGCCCGCAGCCGCTGCTGGACGGCTAGCTGGCCCTGACCGCAACCCTCCTGGGCGTGCTACCCCGCCGCTGACCTGCCTTGCGCTGGACAGGTCCTGGAGCCTCGATCCTCGGTCGGGACCAGGCTCGTCGGGCAGGCGTCCCCGCTGGGACGGGTCACGTTGGTGCCCGCGAGGATGAGAGGCCCGGGGGTCAGCGGGTGACGGGCTGCAGCGGGCTGGGCGTGCCCGACTTGGCGGGACGCGGGACGCCCACCTTGATCTGCCCGATGCACGCCGGGCGGCCGTCCACCGTGCGGATCGTCAGCTCGGCCCCGCCGCCCTTGACAGGGGCGAACGTCCAGCCGAAGTCCTTGCCCGCCGGGACGACGGCCTGCCCGCCGCCCAGCCGTACGGCGAGGCTGGTGGGCGTCGGGTTGAGGTAGCCGACCTGCGCCGTCCACTCACCCTCGGGCAGCGTCGCCGGGAGGCGGAAGACCACCTCCCGGCCCGCGACCGGCACGCAGCCGGCGCTCTGCGGGATCGTCACGCCCACGATGTCCACCGGACGCAGGCGGCCCTGTGGGTCGAAGACGAGCGGGTTGCGCACCGGGCCGGTCAGCTGCCGGGCCCAGGTCACCGGGTACGGCGCGATCGGGCCGAGCACCTTGGAGACCCGCGCGTAGTCGTAGAAGAAGATCGGGTAGACGACCTTGGCGGGGACGTGCGTGTCGAGGATGACGGCGTTCGCCCCGGCCCGCTTGAGCGCCAGCCGGCCTGTCTCCACGTAGCTCTTGACGTGCTCGCCGAGCGGCAGGCGCGCGTACGCGGTGACCGACCACACCGAGCCTGCCGCGAACGCGACGCCCAGCGGGACCCACGCGTACCTCAGCCGGGGCGCCGCCGGGCGCCGCCAGGGCCGTTCCTCGCCGCGCAGCGGGATGAAGGCCAGCCCGAGGACGATCGCCAGCACGGTGGCCGTGGGGGAGACGTAGCGCAGCTCGGAGCCGCCCAGGTCGGGACCGAGCTCCTCGATGCGTCCGATCATGACGGGCACCACGTCGGCGAGCACGAAGTAGGCGAGCAGCGCGGCCCAGGCCAGCCAGGCCCGCCGCCGGTAGAGCACGGAGACGGTGACCACGGCCGCCACGACGGCCAGGCTCACCCAGGCCATCACGGGCGGCGTCGCGGCGATGGCGTAGTCGTCGCCGATCGGCCGCCACTGCCACGGGCCGCCGAGGGCCGCGGGCACCAGGGAGTCGGTCAGCAGGTTCCAGGCGAAGCCGGCGGCGATCGCCGGGTCCGGCAGCCCCGGCCGTACCGTGTCGTTGGTGAGCTGCACGGACGTGAACAGCTGGCGGAAGAAGATCACGGCGTAGACCGCGATCACGGCGAGGTAGAGCAGCCAGACCGGCTTGCGCGCGGCCCGCGGAAACCAGCCCAGGGTCAGCACGAAGGCCAGCACCGGGATGAAGGGGGCCTTGACGAAGAACAGCATGGCGAGGACGACCCAGGCCGCGGCGGCGACCGCGTGCCGGAAGCGGGCGGTCCGGTTGTAGAGGATGTGCGAGCTCAGCGCCATCGGCAGCGCGATCTGGAACGGCAGCGTCTCGATCACCACCGCCCACCACGACAGCGACGAGATCGTCAGCGGCGTGAGCAGGTAGAAGCCGAGCGGCACGAGGATCGCCGGCCGGGCGCCGAACAGCACCCAGAGCAGCCGCAACAGCGCCAGGCCGGCCGCGCCCAGCAGGCTGATCGTGATGGTGTGGGCGAGCATGTCGTTGTAGACGCCGAGCCGGCCCATCATCCACTGGATGGCGAACGGCCCGGGCACCAGGTGCCCGTAGTCCACCCGCATCAGGTAGTCCCAGGTGAGCCCGTGTTCCAGGCCGCGGGCGATGAAGGTGAAGTCGTCCTGGCGGAAGTAGGTCCGCTGCACCAGGCCGAACTTCCACACCAGCTGGACGGCGATCATCGTGATGGCCGTGGCCAGCACGGCGTCCGAGCGCGCCCATGGCCGGGCCGCCACCGTCACCTCGCTCGTCGCCACCCCGCCCTCCCCATCCGGAAGAGTAGCCACGGGATGATTTATACGGAATGCCCGTTGTGTGGTTGTGATGTCATAGCGGGATGCCGTACACGACCCGCGCCGGGCCGATGGCCGCCCTGCTCGGTCTCGCACTCGGCTGCCTCGCCCTCGGCCCGGCTCTGGGCTGGGGGTTCGTGCTGGCGCAGGACATGGTCTTCGTCCCGGACCCGGCCTTCTCGCGGTTCACCTTCGGCCTGGCCGGGGGCGCGCCGCGGGTGGTGCCCAGCGACGCGGTGGTCACCGCCCTCTCCTGGGTGATCCCGGGGGAGCTGGTGCAGAAGGCGATCCTGCTCGGAATCTTCGTGCTGGGCTGCTCGGGGGCCGCGCTGCTGGTGCCGTCGGAGTCCCTGGCGCCCCGGCTGGTCGCGGGGGCGTTCTACGTGTGGAACCCGTACGTGGCCGAGCGTCTGCTGATGGGGCAGTGGGCGCTGCTGCTGGGCTACGCGGGACTGCCCTGGGTGGTGGGCGCGGTGGTCTCGGGCCGGCGGCAGGCCGTGGCGATCCTGCCGGCGGCGGTGGGCGGGTTCGCGGCGATGACGATCACCGCGCTGACGGCCCTCCCGCTGGCGCTCACCGGCACGCGGAGGTGGGCGGGGACGCTCCGGACGGGGGCGATCGTGGTGGCGTTCAGCCTGCCCTGGCTGCTGGTCGCGGCGCTCCGCCCCGACGGGGTGACGGGCGACGGGGTCGGCGTGGAGGCGTTCGCCGCCAGGGCCGACGGGCCGTTCGGGGCCGTGGGGAGTCTGCTCTCGCTCGGCGGGATCTGGAACTCCCACGCCGTTCCGGCGGGCTACGACACGCTGCCGGGTGCGGTGGCCAGGCTGGCGCTGGCCGTGGCGGGGATCGCCGGTTTCGCCGTCCTGGGGCGGGTGGCGTACCGGAGGGGGCTCGCGGTGGCGGCGGCGGTGGGGTTCGCGATCGCCTGCCTGGGGGTGACCGAGCCGGGACGGGCGCTGCTCACCTGGCTGATCGGGGTGTGGGGCGGGTTCGCGGTGTTCCGGGACGCCCAGCAGTTCGTCGCTCCGCTGGCGCTGCTGGCGGCCGTCGGCCTCGGGCTGCTGACCGCCTCGGCCGCTTCGGCCGCTTCGGTGGCCCGCCGTGCCCCGGTGTGGGCGGGCGTCATGGTGCTGGTGCCCCTCGCCGTGCTGCCCACCCTGGCGTGGGGCGCGGCCGGGGCGCTGCGGGCCGTGAGTTATCCCGCCGACTGGACGGCCGCGCGCGAGCTCATCCGGCGGGACGGCGAGCCGGGCGACATCCTGGTGCTGCCGTTCGAGTCCTACCGGCGCTTTCCGTGGAACGGCCACCGGGCGGTGCTGGACCCGGCCCAGCGGTTCTTCGCCGTCCCCGGTCGCGACGTCGTCTCCAACGACACCGTACGGGTCGGTTCGATGGTCGTCGGAAGTGAGGACGGACGGGCCCGCCAGGTAGAACGCGTACTAGTAGAACCTTCACCGAACCTGCTCCGGGCCGGATTTCGGTACGTGGTCGTCGATGCGGGAACCCCGGACGAGCGCCGGGTATTCGAGGGGTGGCTCCGTGACGCGACGCTGGTGGTGGACGGTGTTGACCTGCGGCTGTACCGACTGGACCGCGCGCTTGGGCAGGGTACGTCCGAATAGGGTATTTGATCAGTGGGTTTATTAAGATTTCGTTTAGCTACTTCCGAGTAGCAAGAATAGGTTCTAGGTTTGTGACGGTCACCACTGCCGTGTCCGAGGAGGAACCCCCCAAGTGATCAAGATCCTCTTAGCAGCGATCATCGGTGTCGCCGTGGCTACGCTCGTGGCGACGGTCACCACCGTCTCCTTTACCGGCGCCACGGCCACACCGGTCAATCAGCCGCTCTACAACTACGGCGACCGGTAACCCGAGTCGTCATGCCGCCCTCCCTCCGAGGGGACGAGAGGACGAGCCGACCACCACTGCTCGAGATCGTCGTTCCGGCGTACAACGAGGAAGGACGACTCCCCGGGGGGCTCCTGCAGCTGTGCGCGAAGCTTGCCCGCATGCCGTTCCCGACCGCCGTCATCGTCGTCGACAACAACAGCACGGACGCCACCGCCGAGATCGTCAGAGCCTGGCCTGAGGGCACGGTCCCGGTCCGGCTGATCCAGTGTCCGGTTCCCGGCAAGGGCGCCGCCGTACGTGCCGGGTTGCTTGAGACTCACGCGCCTTTCGTGGGGTTCTGTGACGCCGACATGGCCACCGACCTCGACGCCATCGACGTCGCCTTCGGCCTGCTCCTGTCCGGGGAGCGCGTGGTCGTGGGCTCGCGCGCGCACACCTGCTCCGACGTGGAGAACCGGCACAGCCGGGTGCGTGAGCTGGGCGCCGTCGGCTTCCGCTCGCTGGCCAGGGTGCTCGTGCGCGGGGTGAACGACACCCAGTGCGGCTTCAAGTTCTTCGACGGCGCACTCGCCCGTCAGGTGGCGCCCCGGTTGCGCACTCCCGGGTTCGCCTTCGACGTCGAGCTGCTCGCGCGGTGCGCGGAACTCGGCGCCAAGGTGCTGGAGATCCCGGTGCAGTGGCGGGACATGCCGGGCTCGCGCTTCTCGCCGACCCGGCACAGCGCGGGCATCCTGCTCGAACTCGGCCGGATCTGGCTGACCCTGCGCACCGAACCGCGTGCCGGCCCCCGGCCCGCCTGGGACCAGCCGCTGGACTCCGTCGGATATCCGTGAGCCGGAGTTTCGTGAACATCGCCGTCGTCAACTGGCGCGATCCGTGGCATCCCGCCGCCGGAGGCGCCGAGACCTACGCCTGGGAGATGGCCCGGCGCTTCGCCGCGTCGGGCCACCGGGTCTGCTTCGTCACGGCCCGGGGCCCCGGCCAGCCCGCCAAGGACAAGCGGGACGGGGTACGGATCGCCCGGATGGGCGGCCCGTTCACCGTCTATCCCCTGGTGCTCGGCTGGCTGCTGCTCCGTCGCTCGCTGTTCGACGTGGTGCTCGACTGCCAGAACGGCATCCCGTTCTTCACGCCCTGGGTGCTGCCCCGCCGCGTGCGGATCTTCTGCGTGGTGCACCACGTGCACGACCGGCAGTTCGAGGTGCACCTGCCGCGCTGGCTGGCGGCGGTCGGGCGGTTCCTGGAGGGGCCGGTCTCGCGGTGGACCTACCGCGGGCAGGTGAGCGTGGCCGTGTCGCCCTCGACGGTCAACGCCATGCGGGAGCGGCTCGGGTGGCGGGGGCCGATTCATATCGTCCCCAACGGCGTAAGCATCAATGGATCACGAAATATCGGGAGAAGTGGGGTGCCTCGACTCGTGTGCGTGGGCCGGCTCGTCGCGCACAAACGCGTCGACCTGCTGCTCGACGCCGTCGGAGAGCTGAGGAAACGCTGGCCGGGCCTGACCGTGGACGTCATCGGCCGGGGTCCCGAGGAGGACCGCCTGCGCGCCCGGCTGCCGGAGGGCGTCACCATGCACGGCTACCTGTCCGAGGACGACAAGGAACGTCTCATCGCCTCCGCCTGGCTGCAGGTGAGCACCTCGCAGGGTGAGGGCTGGGGGCTGTGCGTGCTGGAGGCCGCCGCGCTCGGCGTCCCGACGGTCGCCTTCGACGTCGACGGACTCAGGGACGCGGTACGGCACGGCCGGACCGGCTGGCTGCTCCCCGAGGGCACCGACCTGGCCAAGGGCATCGCGGCGGCCCTGGAGGAGCTGGAGGAGGCCGCCCCCGCCGACCCGTACGGAGACAGAAGCCGGCAGTGGGCGGCGAGGTTCTGCTGGGACCGCAGCGCCGAACGCATGGCCCGGCTGATGCGGGGCCACGCCGTGGAGCCCGTCTGGGAGGAGTCGTGAGCGAGCGAGCCCTGAGCGGCGGAGGCGCGCACGGGGGAGGCGTCCGCGAAGGAGGCGTCCGCGAAGGAGGAGGTCGCGAAGGAGGAGGTCGCGGGGGAGGCGTCCGCGAGGAAGGCGTGAGCGCCAAGGCCCGGCACCGGCTCTGGCTGGTGATCTGCTGCCTGGGGTTCGCGGTGCTGTCGTTCACCACGGTCCCCGGCCAGATCATCTCCGACACCAAGATCGACCTGGCGCTCAACCCGGTCGGCTGGCTGGAGCGCGCCGCCCACCTGTGGGACCTGCAGCACTTCGGCCAGCTGCAGAACCAGGCCGCCGGCTACCTGTTCCCGATGGGCCCGTTCTTCGCCCTCGGCGACCTGGTCGGCATCGCGCCCTGGGTGACGCAGCGGCTCTGGCTGACGTTGCTGCTGTGCGTGGCGTTCCTCGGCGTGGAGCGGCTGGCCAGGCAGCTCGGCATCGGCACGCCCGGCACCCGCGTCGTCGGCGCGCTGGCGTACGCGCTGGCGCCCCGCGCGCTGTCCATCCTCGGCGAGATCTCGATCGAGTGGCTGCCCGCCGCGATGCTGCCGTGGATCCTGATCCCGCTGCTCACCGCGTCGGAGACCGGCCAGCGGGCCAGAGGCGCGATCCGGTCGGGCCTGGCCGTGGCGCTCTGCGGCGGCGTGAACGCCGTCGCGGTGCTGGCGGTGCTGGTCGCCCCGGTGATCTACATCCTCACCCGGCCCAGCCCGGTGCCGCGCTGGCGGATGCTCGGCTGGTGGACGGGCGCCGTCTCGGTGGCCACGCTGTTCTGGTGGCTGCCGCTGCTGCTCGTCGGCCGTTACGCGTTCTCCTTCCTGCCCTACACCGAGACGGCCTCCACCACCACGCAGGTCACCTCGCTGACGAACGTGCTGCGCGGCGCGTCCGACTGGGTGCGCTTCCTGACCGTCGGCGGGGTGAACGACCAGCCGGCCGGCTACGCGATCGCCACCTCGGCCGCGATGGTCGTGATCACCGGGCTGCTCGCCGCGCTCGGCCTGGCCGGTCTGGCCCGGCGCGACCTGCCCGCCAAGGGTTTCCTGATCACGGTGTTCGTGGTGGGCGTGGCCGCGCTGGTCGCCGGGCACATGAGCGCGCTGGAGCCGGTCGTCGCCGAGCCGGTGCGCTGGCTGCTCGACGGGCCGCTCGCGCCGCTGCGCAACCTGCGCAAGTTCGACCCGCTCGTACGCCTCGCGCTCGCTTTCGGGCTGGTCCACCTGCTGGCCGGGGCCCGGCTGCGCGTGCGGGCGGTGGCGCTGGTGGCCTTCGCCGGGCTCGTGCTGCCCGTCTTCAACCAGGGCCTGGCGGCCCCCGGCTCCTTCAAGGAGGTGCCCCTCTACTGGAAGGAGGCCGCCGCCTGGATCAACGAGAACGCCGGCGACGACGGCGTGCTGGTCGTGCCCGGCGCCAAGTTCGGCGAGTATCTGTGGGGCCGGCCGCTCGACGATCCCACGCAGCCGCTGCTCCAGGCCCGCTGGACGGCCAGGCAGGTCACCGCCGCCGGGTCCGTGGGCCTGACCAGGCTGCTCGACGCCATCGACCAGCGGCTCACCGCCGGCCACGGCTCAGCGGGCCTGACCGAGGTGCTGCGCCGGATGGGCGTGCGCTACCTGGTCGTCAGGAACGACCTGATCAGGGCCAACCTGCAGGGCGCCTGGCCGACCAGGATCTACGAGACGCTCCGCGAGTCGCCCGGCATCACCAAGATCCGCTCATTCGGCGGCGAGGTGGGCGACAGCGTCACCGACGACGTGATCGAGTCCGTGGACTGGCCGTTCCCCGCGCTGGAGCTGTACGAGGTGTCGGGCAGCTCGGAGCTGGTCGACGTGCGGCCCGGAGCCGAGGCGCTGCGGGTGCGCGGCGGCCCCGACTCGCTGCTCACGATGGGCGACCTCGGCCTGCTGGGCGACGGTCCGGTGCTGGTGAACGGCGACGCCGGCCGGCAGGAGGTGCCGGTCGTCGCGAGCGACGCGCTGAGGCTGCGCGAGCGGCAGTTCGGCGAGATCAGGTCCAACTGGACTCCCACCCTGACCGCCGACCGGCGCGACGACTTCACCGGCGTCAGAGCGCTGGACCTGCTGGAGAACGGCTGGCTGGAGGAGACCGCCACCGCCGAGTACGGCGGCATCTCGGCCATCACCGCCTCCTCCTCGGTCGCCGACGCCGGCGCGATCCCCGGCCTCAGCGCCACCGGCCGCAGCCCGTGGGCGGCCATGGACGGCGACTTCGAGACCACCTGGGAGAGCGGCGGCTGGAAGCGGCCCGAGGGCGAGTGGCTCCGCATCGACCTGCCCCAGGAGCGCGAGATCCCGTCCTTCCAGGCGACGTTCACCAACAACGTGCTGCTCGGCCAGTCGATCAAACGGGTGGCCGTGGTGACCGAGGGCGGCCGGCTGGTGCAGCAGGTCGCGCAGACCAACACCCCCCAGACCCTGCGCACGCCGCCCGGCCCGACGAGCTGGCTGAAGATCGAGGTCGTGGAGACGTACAACCAGCGCTGGAGCTTCGTGCAGCGGGTCGGCATCACCGAGATCGCGATCCCCGGGATCATCCCGAGCCGCACCATCCGGCTGCCCGGACAGGGCGGCGACGTCTACGTGATGGACACCGGCCTGGACGCGCGCCCCGAGTGCATGCGCGACCCGGCCCGCTGGATCTGCAACCCGCTGCTGGCCCGACCGGGCGAGGAGGGCGCCGGCTTCGACCGGACCTTCACCGTCGAGGAGGAGCGCACGGCCGCGGTCCAGGGCACCGCCGTGCTCCGCGACGCCGAGCTGGTCGACCGCTACACCCGGCTCAGCGCCGACGTGACCAGGGTCGAGGGCTCGTCCCAGGTGAACAAGGAGCCCGTGGTGGCGCCCCGGTCGGCATTCGACGCCGACGCGTCCACCACCTGGGTGCCCTCGCCCTCCGACGCCGAGCCCACGCTCACGATCCGCTGGAAGGGCAAGCGGGCCGTCTCCCGGCTCCAGGTGGCCCGCCCCGGAGGCGACAAGCAGCCGCTCGACCTCGTGGTGATGGGCGACAAGGGCCAGGTGCGCAGCGGCCGGGCGGACGCCGGCGGCACCCTGGCCTTCCAGCCGATGTCCACGTCCTCCCTCAAACTGCGCTTCTACCCCGTCTCCAGGCGGCTCCAGGTCACCGAGCTGATCGTGCCCGGCGTCAGCCCGGCGAGCAGGCCGGAGGGCATCCCGTTCCGGCTCTCCTGCGGCCAGGGGCCGCAGCTGCAGGTCAACGGCCAGACCATCCGCACCAAGGTCAGCGGCACCTACTCCGACCTGCTGGAGCAGCGGCCCGTGCGGTTCGCCGGCTGTTCGCGGGCGGAGCTCGGCGGCGGCGACAACCGGGTGCGGGTGGCCGGCTGGGACCCGTTCGAGATCACCAACCTGGTCGTCGGCTCGGTGCCCGAGCGGCCCGTTCCGGTGGAGGGCGCCGCGCTGCCCGGCACCTGGACCCCGGCGCTGCGCGAGGTGCGCGTGGCCGCCCGCCAGGACTCCTTCCTCGTCGTCAACGAGAACTTCAACGCGGGCTGGCACGCCACCGTCGAAGGGCAGATCCTGCGGCCCGTGCGGGTCGACGGCTGGAAGCAGGCCTGGGAGCTGCCCGCGGGCACCTCGGGGACCGTGCGGATGGAGTACGGGCCGGACAAGCCCTACCGGCTGGCGCTCGGGCTCGGGCTGGCCGGGATCGCGCTGCTCGTCCTGCTCGCCCTGGTGATGCGTGGCCCGCGGCCCGAGCACGTGCTGGAGACCGCTCCGGCGGCCGCCGCCCGCCTGTCCCGGTGGCGGGTGCCGTACGTGATCGTGCTGGGGCTGGGGTTCGGCGCCTGGGTGGCGGGCTGGCAGGGCATGCTCGTGGTGCTCGCCGGCGTCGTGGTCGTCCTGTGGCCGCGACTGCCGAGGCGGGCCGTGCCCTGGGTGGCCGCCTGGCTGTTCGGCGGGGCGACGGTGTCGCTGGCCGCGGCCATGGCGCTGCGCGACTACGGCGTGGACGTGGAGCTGCTGACCGACCACGTGCCGCAGCTCTTCTCCTGCGCGGCCATGGGCGTGCTGTTCGGGCAGCTCGTCAGCGCACCGGCGCCGCCTCCTTCGCCGCGGGAGCGTCCGGCGGCGGAGCAGGTGCTGACCCGCGCCGGCTCAGTCTGAGCGCGTTCTCCTCGATGAGGTGGTAGCTCGCGACGCTCACCAGCATCGTGCCGACGAACGTCAGGATCGCCACCTGCACGAAGTCGCCGGTGAACGGCTGGGTGCCGGTCACCTTGTAGTAGAGGGTGATCACCGGCGCGTGCCAGAGGAAGAAGCTGTAGGAGATCCGGCCCAGGTAGGCGGTGACCGGGTTGCCCAGCACCCGGTGCCGGAGCGAGTCGTGCCGGGGGGCCAGCGCGAACGGCGCGACCAGCAGGATCGCCACCGACGCCTCCAGGCCCATCCGCCAGAGCGACTGGCCCACGTCCGGCAGCGTCAGCGTGCGCGGCCCGGCCAGCTCCGTGCTCAGCACCACGTAGAGCAGCAGCGCCAGCACGAGCAGCTGCGGCGCCAGCGCGTCGATGGCCTTGATCTCCTTGCGCCACACCGACAGCACGGCCATCGCCATCCCGGCGGCGAAGTAGATCAGGTGATGCGGCAGCCAGAGCGCCATCTCCGGCTCGTCGGCCGCGTGGGAGACGATCACACTGGCCACCGAGATCACCGGCAGCACGGCGATGCCGGCGAGCAGCCGCACCGGCCGGTTGCCGCGGCGCGCCCACTGGTGCAGCAGCCAGGCGAGCAGGGGCAGCACCAGGTAGAACGCCATCTCGATGGGCATCGTCCACATCTGGTAGAGCCCGTCGGGGGCGCGGTCCTGCTCGGTGTAGTTCTGCAGCAGGAGCAGCCACTTGGCCCAGCCGGTCCAGTCCATCGAGCTCCACGCCAGCAGCGCCAGGAACGTGACCACCCAGTAGGCCGGCATCACACGGAACACCCGGCGCCAGAGGTAGAGGCCGGGACGCGGCGCCGGGGAGTCCTCCAGCAGGGCCCGTACCCACGGCCGGTAGAGCAGCAGGCCGGAGAGCAGGAAGAAGATCGGCACCGCGACGCCCAGCCGGGTCGTCATCCAGGCGAACATGCCCTCGCGGTACATGACGCCGGTGTTGCCGGCCACGTGCAGCACCCAGACGCCGAGCGCGGCCAGGGCGCGGATGCCGTCGAGCGCGCCATCCCTCTTCAAGGACGCTTTCTCAGTACCAGGACCAGGTTCCACGTTGCGAACTCCCTGACGATCGGGACGTGCAGCATCGGGCGGTACCACCAGGGCAGGTAGCGGGGGAAGGCGTCGACCAGGTCCACCCGCCGCTCGCTCCGGGCCCAGCGCAGGCCCTGGGCGACGGAGACGGGATAGAGGCTCTGGCCGTAGCGGTTCTTCGGCGCCTTGCCGTGGGTGTTCTCGTATCTCCGGGCGGCTCGGTGGCCGCCCAGGTAGTGCCAGGGCGAGGTCTCGTGACCGCCCCAAGGGGAGAGCCAGTTGGTGTACGCGAGGAACACCAGGCCGCCGGGTCTGGTCACCCTGACCATCTCGGCGGCCATCCGCCACGGCTCGGGGACGTGCTCCAGCACGTTGGAGGAGAAGCAGACGTCGACCGAGGAGGTGCGCAGCGGCAGGTCGAGGGCGCTGCCGAGCAGTCCGCCGCCGGGCGTGCCCTGGCCGGTCAGCTCGCCCGCGTCGACGTCCACGCACACGCAGCGGGCGCCGTGGCGGCGGAACTCCGAGGCGAAGAAGCCGGGGCCGCCGCCCACGTCGAGGACGAGCCGGTCGCGGAGGTCCACGTACCGGCGTAGCTGGGCGGCCGTGTCCGCCGCCAGGGTCGTGTAGTAGCCCTGCTGGTCGTCCTGCTCGGAGCGGAACGCCCGGAATAACCGGATGGACCGCGCCAAGTCAGGGCGCCTGGGCATATCTCCTGCTTTCATATGCGGAGTCACTCTAGAACTTGTTTCTATCGATTTGATTGCGGCTCTGTTCCGGACGGTGACGCATGTCACGCACTGTCATACTTTGTTGCCGGATGTTCGAGCAAGATAACAACAGGTTCTAGGATCGCGGAGGCCGTTGATGGGTCGCATCTCCACGCTCGTCCTCATCGGGGTCGGTGCGTTCTTCATCGCACTCGCCCCGCTCGTGAAATTCTGGGCGGCAGAGAAGATCATTTCTGCCCCCGCGAACCAGTTCGGTATCACCCACCTGGAGGCCAAGGGCGCGCAGTACTTCTCCAAGCAGGACCTCAAGGTGCTGACGGCCGACCTGGACATCATCGTGACCACCCGTGGCGACGTGAAGGAGGCCAACTCCAACCGCGTCGTCTGGGACGAGGCCACCGTGGTCAACGACATCACGAACGGACGTCCGCAGATCGACCTCAGCGACCGTCGCAGCGCCTTCGACAAGTACTCCGGCGTGGGCGTGAACTGCTGTGGCGTCAACGTCGCCAAGGCCCCGGTGACGCTGGAGGGCCAGATCTACAAGTTCCCGTTCGACGCGGAGAAGAAGACCTACAAGGTGTTCAACTCCAGCGCGATGAAGGCGTTCGACGCGCGCTTCGTCCGCGAGGACAACGTCGGCGGCCTGCCCGTCTACGTCTACGAGCAGGACGTGCCGCCGACCAAGACCTCGACCCTCACCGCTCCCGCCTCGGTGCTCGGCATGACCGACACCACCGGCGACGTGCAGGTGGACCGCTGGTACGACGGCAAGGTCACCTACTGGATCGAGCCCGCCACCGGCGCTCCGGTCAAGCAGGAGCAGCAGCGGCACGAGGTGCTCAAGACCCAGGACGGCATCGAGCGCTCGGTGGCCTTCGTCGCCGTGGCCAAGATGACGGACGAGACGGTCGGCAAGCTGGTGCAGAGCGCGGAGGAGGGCAAGAGCCAGATCAACCTGCTGCGCAACATCATCCCGCTCGTGCTGCTGGTCATCGGGGTGGTGCTGGTCGTGGCCGGGGTGATGCTCGGCCGCCGCTCCCGCGAGTCCTGACCGTCCTTCCGGGGCCCCGCGTCGCGCGGGGCCCTTTTCGCTGCCCGGACCCCCTTCTGGCGGCCGGCCGGCTTGTCACGCTACGTAATTAGAACGGGTTCTCGACCAAGGTTACTGGCCAGTACCGATGAAAGGTTCTAGAGTAGAACGCGTTGCAGTTCGTTATTAGCCGGTCGTATTGTCGGTATATGCGGACACGTGTCACGGAGATGTTCGGGATCGAACTACCGATCTTCGCGTTCAGTCACTGCCGGGACGTCGTTGCGGAGGTCAGCCGCGCCGGCGGAATGGGCGTCCTCGGCGCCCTCTACTTCACCCCCGAAGAGCTCGAAATGGAGCTCAAGTGGATCGACGACCACGTCGACGGCAAGCCCTACGGCGTCGACGTCGTCATGCCCGCCTCCTACGAGGGCGCGGACTTCGCGGCCGACGAGCTGGTCGGCCGACTCCAGACGATGATCCCCCCGGGCCACCGGAAGTTCGTCGACGACCTGCTGGCCGCCCACGGCGTGCCGGCCCTGTCGGCCGACGCCGAAGCGGGCAAGGTGCTGCTCGGCTGGACCGACGCCACCGCGCGCCCACAGGTCGAGGTGGCGCTCAGGCATCCGATCGCGCTGCTGGCCAACGCTCTCGGGCCGCCTCCGGCCGACGTGGTCGACCTGGCCCACGCCCACGGCGTCAAGGTCGCCGCCCTGGCCTCCACCCCGCGTCACGCGCTCAAGCAGGTCGAGGTCGGCGTCGACGTGGTGGTCGCGCAGGGCACCGAGGCCGGTGGACACACCGGCGAGATCTCCACCATGGTCCTCATTCCGCAGGTCGTGGACGCGGTCGACGTGCCGGTGCTGGCGGCCGGCGGGATCGGCAACGGGCGCCAGATGGCCGCCGGCATGGCCCTGGGTGCCGAGGGCGTCTGGACCGGCTCGCTCTGGCTCACGGTGGAGGAGGCCGACACGCCCCAGATGGCCAAGGAGCGCATCCTGGAGGCCACCTCGCGCGACACGGTCCGCTCCCGCAGCTGGACCGGCAAGCCGGCCCGGCTGCTCAAGAACGAGTGGACCGACGCCTGGGAGTCCCAGGAGTCGCCGGGGACGCTGCCGATGCCGCTGCAGTTCATGCTGGTCTCCGACGCCCTGCGGCGTATCGGCCGCTCCGACGCCGCCGAGCTGGCCACCTTCCCGGCGGGCCAGATCATCGGCATCACCAACCAGGTGCGCTCCACCCGTGACGTCATGTACTCGCTCGTCGAGGAGTACACCGAGGCCCTGGAGCGCCTCGGCCAGATCACCGACGACTGACTCACACCGGAACGACGGTCACCGGGATCAGCGGCCGTGGTAGGTGGCGGGGCGCTTCTCCTTGAAGGCGCGGGCGCCCTCGCGGGCGTCCTCGGAGCCGATCACCGGCCAGCCGAGCTCGTCCGACACCTTCAGCGCCTCGGGCTCGGACAGGCCGAGCGTGTCGCGGTAGGCGCGCAGGATGGCCTGGACGGCGAGCGGGCCCGAGGCGGCGACGTCGGCCGCGATCTCCCGGGCCACCGTCAGGGCCTGGCCGTCCGGCACCACGCGGTTGACCAGGCCCATCGTCAGGGCCTCGGCCGCGGTGATCGGGCGGCCGGTGAGCAGCAGGTCCATGGCGTGGCAGTAGGGGATCTGGCGGGCCAGCCGCACGGCGCTGCCGCCCATCGGGAACAGCGCGCGCTTGGCCTCGAAGAGCCCCAGGGTCGCCGACTCGGCGACCACCCGCAGGTCGGTGCCGACCAGCAGCTCCGTGCCGCCCGCGACCGCGTGGCCCTCCACCGCGCAGACGATCGGCTTGGTGGGCAGGTCCTCGCGGAGCAGGCCCTTCCAGTGGTAGTTGGCGATCTCGGCGGCGCGGGCCCGAACCTCGGGGTCCGTGGACGGCTGGCCCATGGCCTTCAGGTCGGCGCCCGCGCAGAAGGTGCCCTCGGCGCCGGTCAGGATGGCCACCCGGACCTCGGGCTCGGCCGTCACGTACGCCCAGGCCGAGGCCAGGCCGATCAGCATGTCGGAGGAGAGGGCGTTGCGGGCCTCGGGCCGGTCCATGGTGACGATCACGAGTTGGCCGTCGCGCTCGACGCGGCAGTGGGACGTGCTGATCGGCAGGAGTTCCACGAGAGCCTCCGAGGTGATTGAATCAAACGCTTGTTCAACGCCGCCGATGATAGCGCGCCGGGTGCCGGAACCGGTCTAATCAAGCGCTTGCTCCCCTCTTCACCGGCGGGTTACGCTGCCCAAGCAAACGAGAACAGGTTCTCGTTTCGCCTGCCTGGGCCGGTCGTGCGCTTGTGGGTTCGGCCGTCTCCGGCACCGAACACTGACGAGGAGTTCCATGGGCACGCTCGGTTTCTGGAGGCTGGCGCAGGCGGATCCCGACTGGATCGCCGCCGTGGACCCCGACGGCACGGAGCATCGCGCCGGCGACCTCCTCGCCCGGTCCAACCAGCTCGTCCACGGCCTCCGGGAGCTCGGCCTGCGGCCCGGCGACGGCTTCTCCGCCCTGGTGCCCAACGGGGCCGACGGCCTGGTCTTCTACCTGGCGGCGTTGCAGGCCGGTTGGTACTACACGCCGATCAACTGGCACCTGACCGGCCCGGAGATCGCCTACATCGTGGCCGACTCCGAGGCCAAGGCCTTCCTCGTGCATCCCCGGCACGCCGTGGAAGGGGCGCGCGGAGCCGAGGCGCTGGCGCCCGAGCGCCGCTTCGCGCTGCCGGGCGGCGACGTGCCCGGGTTCCGCCCGATCGGCGACCTCATCGACGGCAGGCCCGAGACCACGCCACCCGACCGTACGGCCGGGGCCACCATGCACTACACGTCAGGTACGACCGGCAAGCCCAAGGGCGTCAGGCGGCAGCTCTCCGGGCTCGACCCCGACGACTCCGCCGAGCTGATGACGTTCCTGCTGGGCCTGTTCGGCATCACGCCGGGGCAGCCCAACGCCCACCTGGTCACCTCGCCCAACTACCACACCGCCGTCACCCAGTTCGGCGGCACGGCCCTGCACATGGGGCACACCATCGTGTTCACCGACAAGTGGGACGCGGAGGAGATGCTCCGGCTCTGCGAGCGCTACCGGATCACCAACTCGCACATGGTCCCCACCCACTTCAAGCGCCTGCTCGCGCTGCCCGAGGAGACCCGGCACGCGTACGACCTGTCCTCGCTGAAGTGGATGATCCACGCCGCCGCGCCCTGCCCGGTGCCTGTGAAGTGGGCCATGTTCGAGTGGTGGGGCGACTGCGTCTACGAGTACTACGCGGCCACCGAGGGCGGCGGCACCCTGGCCACCCCCGAGGGCTGGAAGTCCCACCCCGGCACGGTCGGCTCGGCCTGGCCGATCAGCGAGCTGCTCATCGTGGACGACGCGGGCGAGCCGGTGCCGACCGGGACCGCGGGGACGATCTACATGAAGATGCTCGGCGCGACCTTCGAGTACAAGGGCGATCCGGCCAAGACGCAGGCGAGCAGGCTCAAGGACTACTTCACGGTCGGCGACATCGGCTACCTGGACGAGGACGGCTTCCTCTTCCTCTGTGACCGCAAGGCCGACATGATCATCTCCGGTGGGGCGAACATCTACCCGGCCGAGATCGAGAACGAGCTCATGGTCCACCCCAAGGTCGCGGACGTCGCCGTCTTCGGCATCCCGGACGAGGAGTGGGGCGAGCAGATCAAGGCCGTGGTGGAGCCCGCCGAGGGGGTCGAGCCGGGGCCCGACCTGGTGGACGAGCTGCTGGCCTCCCTGGAGGGACGGCTGGCCCGGATGAAGTGGCCGAAGACCATCGACTTCATCGAGGAGATGCCCCGCGAGCCCAACGGCAAGCTGCTCAAACGCAAACTCCGTGCCCCCTACTGGGAGGGACACGACCGTGCCATCTGAGAGCGGGGCGCTGGTCGCCCGGCACGTGCTGGAGTTCCCCGGCGGCTACACCCGGACCACCGGGCCGGTGATCGGCCGGTTCCTGACCGAGCTGCGCGCCGGCCGGATCGTCGGGGTGCGGACCGCCGAGGGCACGGTGCTGGTGCCGCCCCTGGAGTACGATCCGGCCACCGGTGACGCCGTCACCTCGGAGTACGTCGAGGTGGGTCCGGCGGGGACCGTCACGGCCAGCGCCTGGGTGCACGAGCCCCGCCCCGGACACCCGCTCGACCGGCCGTTCGCCTGGGCGACCATCAAGCTCGACGGGGCCGACACCTCGCTGGTGCACGCCGTGGACGCGGGCAACCCGAAGGCGCTGGCGCCCGGGACCAGGGTGTGGCCGGTCTGGCGTCAGGCCCGCGATGGCCAGATAACCGACATTTCACACTTCGCTCCTGAGGTGACGAAGATCGTGTCCCAGGTGCGCGCCGAATACCGGCTCCAGGCCGGCGGGGCGCTCGGCGTCTTCCTCGAAGGCGTCGGCCGGGGCGTCTTCATCGGCGGCTCCTGCGCCACCTGCGGCCAGGTCTACGTGCCCTTACGCGGCTCCTGCCCGGAGTGCGGCACCGTGATCACCGAGCAGGTCGAACTGCCCGACACCGGGACGATCACCACCTTCGCCATCAACAACCTGCCCGATCCCCGGGCCCCCGAGGTGCCGTTCGTCTCGGCGTACATCCTGCTGGACGGCTCGGACAGCCCGCTGATCGCCCTGGTCGGCGGGGTCCCCGCGCACGAGGTGCGGCAGGGCATGCGGGTCCGGGCCGAGTGGATCCCGCGCGAGGAGTGGACGCCGTCCATGGCGAACGTCCGGTGGTTCGCGCCCACCGGCGAGCCGGACGTGGAGCTGTGATGAGAGACGTGGAGCAGTGATGAGAGACGTCGCCATCGTCGCCTTCGCCCAGACCAGGCACACCGACCACGACACCGGCCTCTCCGAGGCCGAGATGATCCTGCCCGTGATCAACGAGGTCAAGGAGCGCACCGGGCTCCAACGGTTCGGATTCACCTGCTCCGGCAGCTGCGACTACCTCGCCGGTGCGCCGTTCTCGTTCGTCTCCGCGCTCGACGCGGTCGGCGCCTGGCCGCCGATCTCCGAGAGCCACGTGGAGATGGACGGCGCCTGGGCGCTCTACGAGGCCTGGGTGCGGCTCCAGCACGGCGACATCGACAGCGCCCTGGTGTACGGCTTCGGCAAGTCGTCACTCGGCGACCTGCGTACGATCACGACACTCCAGCTCGACCCCTACTACCTGGCGCCGCTCGGCCTCGACCAGCTCTCCGTCGCCGCCCTCCAGGCCGCGGCCGCCGGCGTGGACCGCGCCGAGCTCGACGAGATCGTCCGGCGCAGCCGCGCCGACGGCCGCGGCAACCCGTACGCGCTCGACCTGCCGGAGGAGGTGCCGGACGGGTTCGCGGTCGAGCCGCTGAAGACCGCCGACATCGCCCCCATCACCGACGGCGCGGCCGCCGTGGTGCTCGCCACGGGCGACCTGGCCACAAGGCTGTGCCCGAACCCCGCCTACATCAGGGGCATCGCCCATCGCATAGAGCCCCATTACCTGGGTATGCGGGATCTTGCCCGGTCGACCTCCGCGGCCGAAGCCGCACGCGCCGCGGGGGTCGGCAAGGGTGCGGTCGAGGTGGCCGAGCTGCACACCCAGTTCGCCCACGAGGAGCCGATCCTGCGCCGGGCGCTCGAACTCCCCGGCGACACCGTGATCAACCCCTCCGGCGGCCCGCTCGCCGCCAACCCCGTCATGGCCACCGGGCTGATCCGCATCGGCGAGGCCGCCAGGCGCATCCACGACGGCACCGCCTCCCGGACCGTGGGCCACGCCGCGAGCGGCCCCTGCCTGCAGCACAACCTCGTCGCGGTCCTGGAGGCGTGAGCCCATGACCCGGCGAGGCCGCGTAGCGAACGAGGAGTGGTGAGCGACCAGTGAACAGATGCGCGGTCATCGGCGTCGGCCAGACGCACTACACGACCAAACGCAGGGACGTGTCGATCGCCGGCCTGGTCCGCGAGGCCGCGCTCAGGGCGCTCGACGACGCCGGGCTCACCTTCAAGGACATCAACGCGGTCGTCATCGGCAAGGCGCCCGACCTGTTCGAGGGCGTCATGATGCCCGAGTCCTACCTGGCCGACGCGCTGGGCGCGGCGGGCAAGCCGATGATGCGCGTGCACACCGCGGGCAGCGTCGGCGGCTCGACCGCCCTGGTCGGCGCCGGCCTCATCCAGGGCGGCGTGCACGACCGGGTGCTGGTCGTGGCGTTCGAGAAGCAGTCGGAGTCCAACGCCACCTGGGCGCTGACCACCCACCCGCCGTTCAGCTCGTCGCTGGTGGTGGGCGCCGGCGGCTACTTCGCGCCGCACATCCGCGAGTACATGCGCCGGACCGGCGCCCCCGGCCACATCGGCACGCTGGTCGCGGTCAAGGACCGGCTGAACGCGCTGAAGAACCCGTACGCGCACCTCAGGATCCCCGGCATCGACCGGGCGATGGTCGAGTCGACGCCGATGCTGTGGGAGCCGATCCGCTACCTGGAGACCTGCCCGTCCAGCGACGGCGCCTGCGCGATCGTCCTGTCGTCGGAGGACAAGGTCACCGGCACGCCCGCCTGGGTGCACGGTGCGGCCATGCGCTCCGAACCGATGTCCCGGGCCCGGCGCGACACGGTCAGCCCGCAGGCCGGCAAGGACTGCGCCGCCGACGTCTACCGGCAGGCCGGCATCACCGACCCCCGGCGGCAGATCGACGTGGCCGAGGTGTACGTACCGTTCTCCTGGTATGAGCCGATGTGGCTGGAGAACCTGGGATTCACCGCGGAAGGAGAGGGCTGGAAGGTCACCGAGTCGGGGGCCACCGCGCTCGACGGTGACATCCCGTGGAACGCCTCCGGCGGGGTGCTGTCCAGCAACCCGATCGGCGCGTCCGGACTGATCAGATTCGCCGAGGCCGCGCTGCAGGTGCGCGGGATGGCGGGAGAGCACCAGGTGGACGGCGCCCGGCTCGCGCTCGGCCACGCCTACGGCGGGGGAGCCCAGTTCTTCGCGATGTGGATCGTCGGACGGGAGAAGCCCTGACCAGGGGGGACACCCGCACACCCTCGAACCGAGGAAGAAGAGGTCCGGATGGAGTTCAACCACGCTGACCTGTTCGAAGCGCTCGCGGACGCGATCGGGGACCGCGTCGCCGTCGTGTGCGGCGACGAACGGCGCACCTACGCCGAGCTGGACGCCGAGGCCAACCGGCTCGCCCACTACCTGCTCGACCGGGGCGTCGGGCCCGGCCAGCACGTCGGCATCCACCTCTACAACGGCATCGAGTACATCGCCGCGCTGCTCGCCGCGCTGAAGATCCGGGCCGTGCCGATCAACGTCAACTACCGCTACGTCGAAGCCGAACTGCTCTACCTCTACCGCGACTCCGGCATCCGGGCGTTGTTCTACGACGTCGAGTTCGAGTCGCGGGTGGCCGCCGTCGCCCCCGACGCCCCGGAGTTGCGGCACCTGATCGCGGTGGGCGGGCAGCCGGCCACCCGCGACGCGGTGCCGTACTGGATGGCGCTGGAGAGCGGCAAGCCGGAGCGCGGCTTCGCCCCACGCTCCGGGCAGGACGTCTACATCATCTACACCGGCGGCACGACCGGCATGCCGAAGGGCGCCATGTGGCACGTCGAGGACCTGTTCATGGCCTTCGGCGGCGGCAACCCGTACGGCGAGCCGCGCGCCACCCCGCAGGAGGTCGTCGACGAGGCCGTCAAGGCGAACCCGATCGTGATGATGGCCGCGCCGCCGCTGATGCACGGGGCGGCGCAGATGGCCACCTTCATCGCCTGGTGGATGGGCTCCACCATCGCCTACGTCCGCAAGTTCGACGCCGCCGACGTGTGGCGGACGATCGAGCGGGAGAAGGTGTTCACCGTCAACATCACCGGCGACGCGATGGCCAGGCCGCTCAGCGAAGAGCTCGAACGGGGCGGCTACGACGTCTCCTCACTGGTCGCGGTCAGCTCCACCGGCGCCATCCTGAGCGGCGCCGTCCGCGACCGGCTCCAGGAACTGCTGCCGAACGTGATGATCCTCGACAACTTCGGCTCCACCGAGTCGGGCTTCACCGCCTCGGGCGTCGAGGGCTCCTCGCCGGAGAAGGGGCTGCGCTACCAGCCCAACGCGACCTCCGGGCTGGCCGTGCTCGACGAGAAGCTGCGGCCCGTCGAGCCGGGCTCGGGACAGCTGGGCACCGTGGCCAAGGCCGGGCGGATCGCGTTCGGCTACCACAACGACCCGGACAAGACGGCGCGGACGTTCGTCACCGACGCCGACGGCACCCGCTGGCTGCTGACCGGCGACCTGGCGACCGTCGAGGCCGACGGCACCGTCACCATGTTCGGCAGGGGCTCGCAGTGCATCAACACCGGCGGCGAGAAGGTCTTCCCCGAGGAGGTCGAGGCCGTGCTCAAGGGCCACCCCGCCGTGTTCGACGCGGTGGTGACCGGCGTGCCCGACGAGCGCTGGGGCAACAGGGTGGCCGCCGTCATCGAGCGGCGTCCCGGCGTCGAGGTCGCCTCGGAGGAGCTCGACGCGCACTGCCGGCGATTACTGTCGGGCTACAAGGTGCCCCGCACGTACGCGTTCGTGACCGAGATGGTCCGCTCCCCGGCCGGCAAGGCCGACTACCGCTGGGCCAGACAGGTGGCCGAATCCGCCTGCTGACCCCCATCTGGCAAGCCGCGGCATGGAGGCGGTGATCAGCGCTCTCACCGTCATCGAGGCCACTCACCGCCGAACGGACAAAACCCGGCTCGCCTGGCTCCTGTCCGGTATGCGGATCGTCCACGTTGGCGAAGAGGAGGCCAAAGCCGCCTCAGCGCTGCGGATCGGAGCCGGACTGCATGGTCACAAGTACGCGATCGACGCCGTGGTGGCGGAGCTGGCGACACGGCAACAGCGGCCGGTCGTCATGCTCACCTCCGAAATCGACGACATGACCAAGCTCTGTGGTGATCGAGTTCGGCTCGTAGCCGTGTAGACACGGGGTGAGGTCAGACCGGACACCCGCCTGCCGGCTCAGGCCTTCTCGCCCGTCAGCAGGGCGGCCAGCCCGAGGTAGACGACGCCGCTGCCGATGTCGAGGCGGCGGCGAGCCTTGGCCGACCGGCGCAGGCGCCCGGCCAGGGCCGAGGCCGCCATCGCGTAGGTGCCGTCGCTGACCATCCCGAGCACCAGCCAGAACAGCCCGAGCAGCAGGATCTGCGGCCCGACCGGGCCCGCGGCCGGGTCGGTGAACAGCGGCAGGAACGCCAGGAAGAAGATCGCGGTCTTCGGGTTGAGCACGTTGACCACGAATCCCTCCCAGAACATCCGCCGCCTGGAATGGGTCTCGGTGGCCACGGTCTCCTCGTCTGTCCCGCGCTGCATCAGCTTGCGCACGCCCAGCCACACCAGGTAGGCCACGCCCGCGTACTTGACCACGGTGAACGCCGTCGCCGAGGCGGCCAGCAGCGCGCTGATGCCGAGCGCGGCGGCCACCACGTGGACCAGCGAGCCCGCGTGCACGCCGAGGACCGAGACCAGGCCGGCCGACCTGCCCTGGGCGACACTGCGCATGACGATGAAGAGCACGGCGGGGCCGGGCACCACGAGCAGGGCGAGGGTGGCCGCGCAGAAGAGCGCGAGCGTCGCGAGATCCGGCATGGGGCCATCCTAAGGACGCGGTCAAAGGATTTCCGGCGCTGCGCTTGGCGCTGACGGCTCTTACGCCCGAGGAAAATCCTGATCCGGCACGATCTTCGGTCCGTGTTCCTTGCGCTGCCCGTCCATGGTCCTAAAGAGCGTGATACTCGTCAGGACCGCGATCATCGCCTGCATTCTCACGATGAGGGTGGATATTTTCCGTCCCGCGGTCTCCTGCGCGGCCAGCGCGGCCACGGGATTGGCCATGTAAGACGTGCGGATCAAGGCCAACCCCAACACTCCCAACAGGGTCACCCCGTAGACATGATCGTGGAGACGGTTGAGCAACTTCACCGCCGACGCCAAGTCCTGGGCGTGTCCTACGGCTTCGTCGGAGAGCTCGATGCCCGCGGTCATGAAGGCGCGCAGCTTCGCGTCGGCCGCGACCATGGCATCACCGCTCCACGCCCGTGCGAGAACGTCTCTCTTCGCTGGATCGCCGCCGCGGAAGAGTTCGTGTAACGAGCGTGCCATTGACGCCCAGTAATTCACATGATTGTCCAGGGTTTCGTCGCTCGGAACCACGGCCGTGGCCCAGACCAGCGCGCCCACGGTGGCGGCCACGGACATTCGCCCTGCGACCTTGAGCAACCCGGCGGTGCGGCCACTCCGTATCGCGATGCGCGATGGTTCGGTTTCGGTGGTCCAAAAGGACCTCCGGGACCCCGGCGGCCTGTATTCGGATAGACGGTCGCCTGGGTGCTTGATGTAGCGCTTTTGGGCCAGCATGTGACGCAGCCCCAGCGCGCTCAGCCCCCCAGCGGTTGCTACACCCAGCAGGGCCATCAATTCCCACTCCCTGTTCGAGCCCTGGGCGTCGAACAGGGGATTTCTCCTGCCGTCCATGGACACGGGCTCAGACAGGAGGTCGTGATCGAGTTCCGAGGCATCAGTGGCCGGCAGGTCGAGCAACGCCTGCACGTTGGCGTCCTCGGCCTTGTAGTAACCGTCGGCGCTGCGGATGAGGGTTTCGGACAGATGTTGAGCCGAGTGGGAGCCGTCCGCCAGGCGATCGTTGAAGCCGTGGAGCCCGAGGTTGTAGCGCAGGCGCGCCGGCTCGCCGACAATCCCCAGTGCGCCCACCGGCATCGCGGTCGCCGGATCCATCCCATCTCGTTGCGCGCCGTGCAACGTGAACAGCTGCTCTGCGAAAAGGTCGAGATTGAGGCCTGAGTGCCGCAGAGCGGCGCCTTGGACCTGAAGAGGCTGCTCCACCATGGCGTCATCCTTTCCGGACCTTGGGCTCGACCAGAAGTGGATCACGAAAAGGTGGTTACTTCGTGATCATTTGCCGACTATTCCCGGGCCCGCGGCCTGCTCCGCCAGCTCACGGTGCACCAACTTGCGCACGCCCTGCCAGACCAGGTGGGCCACGTCCGCGGACCTGCCCTGGGCGACGCCTTAAACGAGCTCCCGAGGGAAATCCTGTGACGGCACGTTGCTGGGCCCGGATTCTCTGCGCTGCCCGTCCATCCCCGCGTAGAGCACCATGCCCATCGAGGCGGTGAGCACGGCCTGAACGGCCATGATGGCGATGGTTATCTTGCGCCCCATGGTCTCCTGCGCCGCCAGCGCGGCCACGGGATTGACGGAGTAAAAAATACGGATCCCGGCCAGCGCCGCGACTCCCATCACCGTCACCCCCAAGGCCAGGTCGTGGAGAAGGTTGAGGTTCGCCACCGCCTGTGCCAGGTCGTAGGCGCGTGCCACGGCTTCGTCGGAGAGCTGGATGCCCGCTGTTATGAAGGCGCGCAACTTCGCGTCGGCCGCGACCATGGCATCACCGCTCCACGCCTGGGCAAGGACAGATCTCTCCGCCGGATCGCCGCCGGCGAAGAGTTTGCTTAACGACAGCGCCACACTTGCCCAGTAATTGACGTGATCGTCCAGGACTTCGTCGCTCGGGACCACGGCGGTGGCCCAGGCCAGCGCACCGACGGTAGCGGCCAAGGACATTTGTCCGGCGAGCTTGAGTAATCCAGCGGTACGACTACTCCGTAGCGCCACGCGCGCTCTTTCGTATTCGTTGAACACGGTGGGACTCGGTGCGACGTACCGCGAACTCTTGGCCATGAATTGACGGAGCCCCAGCGCCGTCAGCCCGCTGACGGTCGCCCCTGCCGTCAGGGTCATTCCTTCCCAGTTCCTGTTCAGGCCCCGATGAGCGTCGAACAGGGGATTGCCGGGGATGGAAACGATATCGTCACCGAGCAGACCGAAATCGAGATCGGAGCCACTTCCCCTCTGCTGCATCCTGATCAGGTCCTGCACGTTGGCGTTCTCGGCTTCGGTGTATCCGTCCAGGTTGCGGATGAGGGTTCTGGACAGGAACTTGGCAGAGTGGACGCCGTCGATCAGGCGATCGTTGAAGCCGCGGAACCCGTTGTTGTAGCGGAGGCGCGCCGCCTCGCCGATGATCCCCAGCGCCCCCATCGGCATCGCGGATACAGGGGGGTACCCGTCGCGTTGCATGCGGTGCGTGTCGAGCAGTGCGTTTGCGAAGAAATCGAGATTGATGGCCGAGTTTCGCAGGCCGGCGCCCTGTACCTGAAGAGGTTGCTCCGTCATGCGATCATCCTCTCCGGCCTCCTGTTCGGCAGGAGGTGAATCACGCGCCACGAGGTTGAATTGTGATCATGTGCCTGCGGTTCTGAGTCGGCGCACCCAGCTCCCGTGCACCCCGAGTATCGGTGTGAGCCCGCTGAGCCACCCTCAGGACACGTGGTCAAGGCTCTCCCGAAGCGCTGACAGCAGCGCCTCGGTGGCCGGAGGATGCGGCGGCCCGCCGTAGACGGCTGCGTGGACGTGCCTGGTCGAACCGGCGACCTCGGTGACCGTCACGCCGGGATGGCGGTGCGCGGCCAGCGCCAGCCCCGGCAGCACGGTCAGCCCCATGCCGGCCGCCACCAGCGCCTGCACGGCCACGATGTCATCACTGGTGAACGAGATGCGCGGCTCGAACCCGGCCTTGGCGCAGATGTCGAGCAGATGGCTTCGGCACCGATCGCACCCCGCGATCCACGCCGCTCCCGCATGCTCCGCCAGCCTGGCGGGCTTATGAGCCTTGGGGGACGCGCCCGCCGGTCCGCTGGTTGGTTCGCTGGCTGGGTCGCCTGCCGGTCTGATCGCCGGTCCAGCCGCCGGTTGGCCGGCCGGCCCGGTCGCCGGTTCCCTGGTCGACGGGGAGACGAGGTAGCTGGGGTCGTCGAGGAGGTGGGTCAGGTGGAGGCCGCTCTCCTCGGGCATGGTGTCGTCATAGCGGAACATCACCGCCACGTCGACCCGTCCGGCCCGCAGGAGCCTGAGCGCCTCGGGCGGCTCGGTCTCGGTGAGCTCCAGCTGCAGCCCCGGATGGTCGCGGGCGATCCGCATGGCCGCCTCGGGGACGAACGTGCCCAGCGCCGAGGGGAACGCGGCCAGCCGCACCCGGCCCGAGCGCAACCCGACGTGCGCGGCCAGCTCCTCGGCGGTGGCGTCGAGCCGGCCGATGATGTCGGCCGCGCGCTCGGCGAGCAGCCGCCCCGCCTCGGTCAGCCGGATGCCACGCCCGGCGCGCTGGATGAGCCGGGCGCCGGTCTCGGCCTCCAGGCGGGCCAGATGGTGGCTGACCGACGGCTGCGAATAGTGCAGGTCCTTGGCCGCCGCCGTCAGCGACCCCCTGCGGGCGACCGCCACGAGCACGCGTAGCCGTACGACATCGAGCATTCATCAATCTTATCTATCGATGAGCAACAGAACTTCTGTTGGACCTATCGATGTGAGCTGTAGCAGGGTGGAAACGGAAGGCAGATTAGCGTCTTTCCCTAGGGGGATACCATGGATATGGCGACCATCGTCAGACCAGGACTGGACGAGCTCGTGCGGGGCGTCGGAGCGTTGACCGCCCGCCGGCTCGACCGCCGTGAGACCGCGTTCGCGGTCGCCGACCTGCTCCGCGCCCAGTTCCCGTCGCTCGACCTGCTCACGCCGGAGGAGCGCGAGGGCTCCCCCGACAGGTACGTCTCGCAGGTGCTGCACGCCCAGGACGACTTCTCGATCGTGGCGGTCGTGTGGCGCCCCGGTCAGGGCACGGTGATCCACGACCACGTGTCGTGGTGCGCTTTCGGCGTCCTCAGTGGCATCGAGCACGAGACCCTCTACCGCGACCACGGCGACCACCTGACCGAGATCGGCCGCGCCGACAACCGTCCGGGCGAGGTCAGCGGCTTCGCCCCGCCGGGCGACATCCACGCGGTCCTCAACACCAGCGACGAGGTGGGCGTCTCCGTCCACGTCTACGGCGCCGACGTTCGCCGCCTCGGCAGCAGCGTCCGCCGCGTCTACGACCTGCCCGTCCGTCAGAGGTAGCTCTCCAGAAGGCCGACTTCCCGGCAGGGCCGGCATCGGGGGTGGCCGCTGTCGATCTCGTCGGGCGTGACGCCCGATTAGGGTCGCGGACGAGCCCGCGCTCGACTCGCGAAGTCCTCAGTACGGCGCTGATCCTCAGACCATCGGAAAGTCCGTCTGCGGCACGTTCGCTGGGCCGGTCTTGGTGGGCTGCCCGTCCATGTTCGCGTAGAGCGCGCCGGTGGACGCGACGATGAGGCCGTAAACGAGGCTAATCATCAATGTCAGCCGATGTCCGATGAGTGACGACATTGTCAGAGCAGCCGCAGGATTGACCGGAGAGTACGTACGGACCGCTATGAGTAGGGCAATCTGTACCGCGGTTGCAAGGTAGGTCCAGTCGTGCAGGTTGTTGAGCCTGTCGACCGCTTGTGCCAGGTCGTATCCGCGCCCCACGGCCTCGTCGGAGAGCTGGATGCCCGCGGTCACGAAGTCACGGAGCTTACGGTCCGCCACCTTCATGGTCTCGCCGCTCCAGGCCTTGGACAGAGCCTCTCTGCCCGCGGGATCACCACTGCCGAATGTGGCGTCCAGCTTCGCTGCCATGTTCTGCCAGTAGTCCATGTGCTGGTTCAGGGGCTCGTCGTCGGGGATGATGGCACTGGCCCAGATCAGTACGCCTGCGGCGGCGGTGACGGACATGCCCGCGCCGACCCGGAGCAGCATCGCGGTGCGAGCGCTCGTCATCGCGCCACGGGACCGAGCGATGACCCCGGCTCCTGCCGCGAGACTGGCGCCGACGGCTGCCATAGAGGTCATCCCGGGTAACTGCCAGTCCTTCTCCTCGCGCTTGCGGTTCAGGTTGCGGAAATTGGACGGCGTGTCATCGTCGCGCGGCTTGTATTCGTGGTCGTCGCGCTGGAGTACAAGCTGGAGGTTCTTGGCCTCGGCCTGCAGGTAGCCGTCCTTGCTGACCTTGACCGCCTGAGAAAGGTTGTCGCTGAGGCGACGCCCTCCGCCAGCCGACGCTGGAACGCCTTGAGACCATTGTTGTAGCGTGAGCGCGCAGACTCGCCGACCAAGCCGAGTGCCAACGGCGGCAGCGAGGTCCCTCCGTACGTGCCTGTGCCGTCTCTGAGGGTCTTGAGCTGTGTACTCGTATCCTCGAGGTGAATGGCCGATCGCTCGAAACCGGCACCATGAAAGTAAAGACTCTTGTTCCCCATGAGATCACTGTGAACCGGCCTTCATTGGCCTCAGTGCGAATCCCACGTGCGTAGCGAAAATGTGATCATTATGTTCCCCGGCGCTCGTCGGATATCGGTCAGTCGCCTCGGCAGCAGCGTCCACCCGTGTCTACGACCTACCGTCTCGTCAGAGGTAGCTCTCCAGGCGGTCGGCCAGCTCCACAGGGCGGGCCAGCATCGGGGTGTGGCCGCCGTCGATCTCGTCGGGCGTGATGCCCAGCCGGTCGCGGACGAGCCCACGCATGAACGCCGGCGAGAAGAACCGGTCGTCCCGGCAGAGCAGGAACCTCGTCGGCACGTCCGGCCACGCGGCCAGCGGCCACGGCTCCAGCAGCGCCTTCTCGGCGTGCTCCCGTCCCCGGGTCAGCACCTCGGCGGCGACCTCGGCGGGGACGTCCTGCAGGAAGACGGCGACCGGATCGTCCATCGCGGGTGCGTGGAAGCCGGCGTTGGCCCACCAGTCGGCGGGCGGCTCGCCCGGAACCGGGATCATGGCCGTCACCAGCACCAGCAGATTGGCCGGGACCCGGTCACAGACCAGCGGGCCGACGAAGCCGCCCCACGAGTGGGCCACGACGACCAGGTCGCCGCGGTCGCCGACGGCCCGGACCACGGTGTCGGCGTAGTCGCCGAGGCTCGCCGACTCGTCCTCGATCGGCAGGTCCACGGCCACCGCGTCGTGCCCTCTGCGGCGCAGCTCGGCGACGACCAGGTGCCAGTCCCGGGCGCTCGAGCCGCCTCCATGGATCAGTACGAACGTGGCCATGAGTCCTCCTCGAAGTCCTGTTCCACAGGAAGACCGGCCAACGGCCGGAAAGTCATCGGGCGGACCCGCAGGAAGACCAGTCAGGGGCCGGACCCGCGACCCGGGGCGGTCAGATGCCGAGGGCCGACGGGAGGCTGAGCTCGTGCAGGAAGAGGGCCTCGGCGGTGGCGACGCGGCGCAGCTCCTCCAGGTCGACCCGCTCGTTGGGCGCGTGGATGGCGGCGTCTTCGTCCTCCGCCCCGAACAGCAGGATCTCGGCCGCCGGGAACTGCTTGAGCAGCGTGTTGACCAGCGGGATCGAGCCGCCGGCGCCGACGTCGCGAGGCGGGCGCCCGAAGGCGCGCTCCATGGCCCGGTTGAGGGCCGAACGGGCCTTGCCGCCCGAGTCGGCCTGGAAGCCCGAACCCACGGTGAAGTCGCCGAACGAGACCTGCGCCCCCCACGGCGTGACCTGCTGGAGGAACTCCACCACCGCGTCGACCGTCGTCTTCGGATCGCCCGCCGGGGGCACCCGGACCGTGACGCGGGCCCGCGCCGCCGGCTGCACCGCGTTGACCGCCCCGGAGACGGTCGGCACGTCGAGGCCCGTCACGGTGATCGCGTAGGACGACCAGAGCCGGTCGGCCAGCGAGCCGGAGCCGACCAGTGACACGCCGTCGAGCACGCCCGAGGTCTTCCTGAACTCCTCCTCCGGCGGGCCCTGCCCGAGGAACGACCCCCTGGGCAGCCCCGGGACCCGGATGTCGCCGTTGTCGTCGTGCAGCGAGGTCAGCATGCGCATCAGGGCGGCGAGCGCGTCAGGGGCGGCGCCGCCGAACGACCCGCTGTGCACCGGCCCGCGCAGGGTGCGGACCTCGATGGTGAAGCCCGCCATGCCTCGCAGCGACGTGGTCACCGCGGGGTCGCCGACGCGTGGGTTGCCGGTGTCGGCCACCACGATGGCGTCGGCCCGCAGCAGGTCGGGGTTGCGCTCGACGAAGGCCTCCAGGCGCTCGCCGGCGTATTCCTCCTGGCCCTCGATGATGACCTTGATGCCCACGGGCAGCCGGCCCTGGAACGCGCGCAGCGCCGTGACGTGGGAGATGATGCCCGACTTGTCGTCGGCGACGCCCCGGCCGTACAGCTGCCCGTCGATCTGCGTGGGCTCGAACGGCGGGGTGCGCCACGCGGCGGGATCGCCGGCGGGCTGCACGTCGTAGTGGGCGTAGAGCAGGACCGTCGGGGCACCGGGCGGGGCGGGCGACTCGCCGTAGACGGCGGGGAAGCTGCCCTCGACCGGGACCTGCTGGACATGCCGCAGGCCGGTGGAGCGCAGCAGCTCCTCGGTGGCGGCGGCCGCGGCGAACACGGGCTCCTCCGGGTGCCCGGGGAACGCGACGGAGGGGATGGCGGCGAGCCGCTTCAGCTCCTCGATGGCCTGTGGCATCGAGGCCGCGACGGCGCTCTCGATCTGGTCAGGTGTCACGGACGATCCCCCGGGGGTTGTTCAACGGTCAACGTCTCATTGCATCACACACGGCCCCGCGGCGCGGGATCGGCATGACCCGCGGATCAATCTACCTGCGGATTTCGTAGCAGTTACATGTTGCTGCTGCGGATCTCGGCTTGCTCACAGAATGTCGCAACGTTTTCGCTTGGCAAAGCCGAAGTGAAGAGGCAGACTGTGGTGAGATCAAAGGCAAGGGAAGATAAACATGACGCAGCCGGACAACGACATCCTCAAGGCCGCGCAGGATCATTTGTGGCTCCACTTCACCAGGCACAGCTCCTACGAGCAGGCCGAGATCCCGACCATCGTGCGTGGTGAGGGCTCCTACATCTACGACATCCACGGCAAGCGCTATCTCGACGGCCTCGCCGGGCTCTTCGTGGTCCAGGCCGGTCACGGGCGCGGCGAGCTGGCCGAGGCGGCGGCCAAGCAGGCCCAGGAGCTGGCCTTCTTCCCGCTGTGGTCCTACGCCCACCCCAAGGCGGCCGAGCTGGCCGCGAGGATCGCGGCCCTGACGCCTGGCGACCTCAACCGCGTCTTCTTCACCTCCGGTGGCGGCGAGGCGGTCGAGTCCGCCTGGAAGCTGGCCAAGCAGTACTTCAAGCTCACCGGCAAGCCGCTCAAGCACAAGGTCATCAGCCGCCAGATCGCCTACCACGGCACCCCGCACGGGGCTCTGTCGATCACCGGCATCCCGGCGTTCAAGGAGATGTTCGAGCCCCTCGTGCCCGGCTCCGTCCGGGTGCCCAACACCAACCACTACCGGGCCGACGAGATCTCCGGCATCAAGGGGATGACCCCCGAGGAGTACGGCTTCTGGGCCGCGGAGCGGGTCGCCCGCGCCATCGAGATGGAGGGCCCCGACACGGTGGCCGCCGTCGTCGCCGAGCCGGTGCAGAACGCCGGCGGCTGCTTCCCGCCCCCACCCGGCTACTGGCAGCGCCTGCGCGAGATCTGCGACGAGTACGACGTGCTGCTCGTCTCCGACGAGGTCATCTGCGCCTTCGGCCGTCTCGGCACCATGTTCGGCGGGCAGAAGTTCGACTACGTGCCCGACATCATCACCTGCGCCAAGGGCCTGACCAGCGGCTACTCGCCACTCGGGGCGATGATCGCGAGCGATCGGCTGTTCGAGCCGTTCAAGAAGGGCGACAACACCTTCGCCCACGGCTACACCTTCGGCGGCCACCCGGTCTCCGCCGCCGTGGCGCTGGCCAACCTCGACATCTTCGAGCGTGAGGACCTGCTCGGCCACGTCACCAAGAACGAGCCCGTCTTCCAGGCCACCCTCGAAGGCCTGAAGGACCTGCCGATCGTCGGCGACGTGCGCGGCTCCGGCTACTTCTGGGGCATCGAGCTGGTCAAGGACAAGACCACCAAGGAGACGTTCACCGCCGAGGAGTCGGAGCGGCTGCTGCGCGGCTTCCTGTCCAAGGCGCTGTTCGAGGCCGGGCTCTACTGCCGGGCCGACGACCGGGGCGACCCCGTCATCCAGCTGGCGCCCCCGCTGATCGCGGGGCCGAAGGAGTTCGACGAGATCGGCTCGATACTCCGCACCGTGCTCACCCAGGCGTGGGCCCGCCTGTAGAAACCCCCCTGTCCGGTACGGCATAGCCGTACCGGACATTTTCGTCCCGAAAGGAACCGGCGCAATGAAGATCGGTGTGCCCGCCGAGGTCAAGAACCATGAATACCGCGTGGCCGTCACCCCGGCGGGCGTGCACGAACTCGTCCGCAACGGCCACGACGTCACCGTCCAGAGCGAGGCCGGCCTCGGATCGCACATCACCGACGACGAGTATCTCGCCGCGGGCGCGAAGATCATCGACAGTGCCGACGCGGTGTGGGCCGAGGCGGAGCTGGTGCTCAAGGTGAAGGAGCCGATCGCCTCCGAATACCACCGCCTGCGCGAAGACCTCGTGCTCTTCACCTACCTGCACCTGGCCGCCTCGCACCCGTGCACCGACGCCCTGCTGTCCGCCGGGACGACCGGCATCGCGTACGAGACCGTCCAGGTCGGTGACGCGCTGCCGCTGCTCGCCCCCATGTCCGAGGTCGCCGGGCGGCTCGCCCCGCAGGTCGGCGCCTACAACCTGATGCGGTTCAACGGCGGCCGCGGCGTCCTGCCGGGCGGCGTGCCCGGCGTCGCCCCGGCCAAGGTCGTCGTCATCGGCGGCGGCGTCTCCGGCCTCAACGCCGCGCAGATCGCCGTCGGCATGGGCGCCGACGTCACCGTCCTCGACACCAACGTCGACCGGCTCCGCTTCATCGACGCCGTCTACCAGGGCCGCCTCAAAACCCTGGTCTCCACCTCGTACGCGATCGAGCGGGAGGTCCTTGAAGCCGACCTGGTGATCGGCGCCGTCCTCATCCCCGGCGCGAAGGCCCCCACCCTCGTCTCGAACGACCTGGTCTCCCGCATGAAGCCGGGCTCGGTGCTCGTCGACATCGCCATCGACCAGGGCGGCTGCTTCGCCGACTCGCGCCCCACCACCCACGCCGAGCCGACCTACCGGGTGCACGACTCGGTCTTCTACTGCGTGGCCAACATGCCGGGCTCGGTGGCCAACACCTCCACGTACGCGCTGACCAACGCCACCCTGCCGTACGCGGTCAAGCTGGCCAACCTGGGCTGGCGCGACGCGCTCAAGAGTGACGCGGGGCTCGCGCGCGGCCTCAACACGCACGGCGGGCGCCTCACCAACGAGCCGGTCGCGCAGGCGCTCGACCTGCCCTACACGCCCGTCCCCGACGTACTCGCCGCCTGACCTCCCTCGCGGCCCGCACCGCTATCGGCGCAGGCCGAAACGGCGGCGCAGCTCGCGGGCCGTGGCCAGGACGTGCTCGATCTCGGCCGGGCTGGGCCACGGCGCGCCGCCCGGCCGCAGCAGCGTGACCCGCACCGCGGCCAGATGCTCGATCGCGCTGGTGTGCAGGCCGCTCCGCGCCACCAGCCAGCCGATCACGTCGGCGTGGTCGTGCAGCGGCCTGGTCACCACGTCCCAGGTGCAGAGAACCTCCGTCAGCGCGGGCACCGCCAGCGAGACGCCGCCCCTGCGGCCGGTCGCCGCCGCCGCGAGCTCCGCCCGGGCGCACAACTCGGGCTCGGCCATCCTGCCCCACGACGGCGGCGGCGGATCGGCCAGCCACCGCCGGGCCTCGCCCACCTCCCCGGCCGCCGTCAGCAGGCCGCCCAGCTCAAGGGCCGCCTGGTGGTGCCCGGCCAGCGCCGCCTCACGGAACCAGTGCCGCCCCCCTTCGAGGTCGCCGAACTCCGCGATGAGCAACAGCCCGAAGTTGAACGAGGCCTCCGCATCGCCCCCGGCCGCCGCCCGGCCGAACCAGTGACTGGCCCCGCGCGAGTCGCCCAGCTCCACGCAGACGAACCCGGCCATCCGCTGGGCCTCCACCCGGCCCGCGCCCGCCGCCCGTTCGTACCAGCCGCGAGCCGTGCGCAGGTCGCCACGGGAGAGCGCGATGCCGCCCAACTGGGCGGCGGCGCCGGGATGCTCGCTCGCCGCGGCCAGCCGGAAGTAGGTCTCGGCGGCCTCGGGATCGCGGCTGGCCTGCAGGAACAGGCCCAGACAGTAGGCAGAGTCGGCCTGCCCGCCGCGCGTCGCGAACTCCCACCACCGCACGGTCTCCTCGTCGTCACCGGCCGAGTAGGCCAGGAACCCCAGGTCGTGGGCGCAGGCCGTGTCGCCGTCGGTGGCGGCCCGGCGATGCCACTCCCGCGCCGCGTGCAGCTCGCCCGCGTCCTCGCAGATCAGCGCCAGCCGCCGGGCCGCGGGCCGGGACCCGGCGCGGGCCGCGCACTCGAACCAGCCCCTCGCGCCCTCCAGGTCGCCGCGCTGCTCCAGCAGCAGCGTGGCCAGGTTGACGGCCGCCTCCGCGTCACCCGTGCCGGCCGCCCGCTCGTACCAGAAGACCGCCTCCTCCAGGCTGCCATGCTTCTCGTGCCAGATGCCCAGGTTGAAGGCGCTGTCGACGTTGCCGCCCGAGGCCGCCATCTCCCACCAGTGCCGGGCCGCTGAACGGTCACCCCGCTGCGCGTGCAACCTGCCGAGCCGGTGCGCGGCCTGCGGGTCACCCGCCTGCGCGGCCAGCAGCAGCTCGGCCTCGTCGCCCACGCGCGGCGCCGGAACGGCCGGCGCCTCACCTTGCCACCACGACATGGCCCACAGGGTGACACGTAACCGGACGGAAGCGAGGGGTAATTGCCGGGTCTAGGAGAACTCGATGAACCCCGTGTACATCCCCATCGCGCAGGTGTAGCGCATCGTCCCGGCGGGCTGCGGAGGTAACGTCACGGTCGCCGGCAGGGTGATGTCACGGCCGTCGAGCACCACCGTGCCCGTGCAGCCCTGGTCGACCAGCTTGAACACGACCTCCACCGGCACGCCCGCCCTGGCCGTCACGATGCCCGGCCGGTAGCCGTCGCGCATCGCCCACACCGTGACCCTGCGCCCGCCCTCCGCGACGGCCGTCCCGGTCGTCCCGGTCGTCCCGGTTTCGTGTGTGCCGGTTTCGTGTGTGCGTGCGCTGCCGGTTGTCGGTACGCCGGCCGAGGCCGCGGCGGAGAGCGTCGGCCGCGGCAGCCAGCCGCCCAGGTTGAGCCCGGTGCCGATCGTCCACAGCCCGGCCGCCAGCGCAACCACTCCGGCCAGCCTGGCCACCCTGGTCCGCGAGACGCGCCGGAGCACGTAGCCCAGCAGCGCGAACGCCGGAGCGGTGCCGAGCACGAACCCGGCCATCACCGCCGCCCCGCCGAGAGGGGATCCGCTGGAGACGGCGACCATCTCCATGCCGATCGTCACGCCGCACGGGACCAGGATGGTCGCCGCGCCCAGCAACGGCGCGGCCAGCCGCCTCGTCTGCCGTGCCGGCGGGGCGCAGCCGGGTTCCGTACGGCGCAGCAGTCGTACGGCGAACACGATCACCGTGACGCCCGCCGCCACGAGCAGCAGTGCCCTGGCCGCGGGCGGCAGGCTGACGGCCGCGCCCAGCAGCCCGAGCAGCGCTCCCACCGCCGAGTAGGCGACCAGCCTGCCCGCCAGGAACCACCCGATCAGCGACGGGTCACCGGTGGAAGGCCGCGCCGAACACGTCTCGTCCTTTCCGGCCGCTCTCGTCGATCGGGGGGCGGTGGCCGGGCCAGGGCTTCGGTCCATCAGGCCGACCAGAAGGCCGCCCTGGACCGCCGCGCAGGACGCGGTGCCCGCCAGGAGGCCGGCGGCGAGGCCGCTGGCGAGCAGGGCGGCGGCCTGCGCGCTCAGTGGACGAGAGCCAGGTCGTCCAGCGCCCCGCTCTTGGCCGCCTCCACTATCGAGCTGAACTGATCGCGGCTCATCTCGACGCGCTGCCCGAAGTCGTCGGTGATGATCACCTGACGGTCTTCTGGGGCTGCGTGGTCGACGAACAGCTCGGGGCAGCCACAGCTGCACTGGCCGCAGAATCGGGCGATCGACCGCATACTCGTCCCCACTCTCGATGTAGGTTCCAGGAGCAACGTAACGTGTCTTATTGGACGCGGCCAGTAACAGTATGTTTACCGGCGTTGACCGAATCGGACCCTCGTTCGGGGCCGTCTACGGTGGGTGTGCCTGCGGGGCGGGTGGGCGCTTGGGCCGCGCAAACGAGCGGGCGCCTGGGCCATCTACGGTGGGTGGGCGTTGGGGCTGCGGAGGCGGGTGGGCGCTTGGACCGCGGAGGCGGGTGGGCGTTCCGGCCGACCGCGATTGCCCGGGGTCTGGTGATTTTGGCCTTCGGCCTTGTTTTCGGGCGCGGGGGTACCTGGCACGGTCTTAAGTCGGCCGGAACGCCCACCCGCCTCCGCTTCACCGCCCCCGCCGTCCTGCCTGACCACCGCAGAGCGGGCCGGGCTTCGACGCCTTCCTGCTCGCCGACGCTGAAGCGCCTCATCCCGTACGTCGCGGCTGGTCGCCGTAGGCTGAAGCCTTCACTTTCCGGCACAGCGCGGGCCGGGCACCGTAACTAAACCCCAGCTTTGCGTGGCCGGGCACCGCAGCTGAAGCCTGACTGGACTTTCCAGCACGACGCGGGGTGTGTTCAAGCCCTTGCCTCGATGAGGAAGCGGGCGGAGTGGGCGACGAACGGGCCGTCAGTTTGGATGCGGTCGTGCAGGTCGCGCAGCTCCTTGCGATAGCGGTCGACGGAGAAGCCGGGCACGATCCAGATCACCTTGCGCAGGAAGTAGATCACCGCGCCCACGTCGTGGAACTCCATGCGGAGCCGTTCCGCTCGCAGGTCGACGACGGTCAGACCGGCCGCCTCCGCCTCGCGCCGGGCCTGCTCCGGGTCGCGGGCCGAGCCGTCCAGCGGACCCAGGAAGAACTCCGCCAGCTCGAAGACGCTGCGCTGGCCGACCTGTTGGGAGAAGTACGTGCCGCCGGGGCGGAGCACGCGGGCGATCTCCGTCCACCACGTACGCACCGGGTGGCGGCTGGACACCAGGTCGAAGGCGCCCGTCCGGAAGGGGAGCCGCGGCTCCTCGTCGTCGGCCACGACCGCGCCCCCTCTCTCGCGCAGCCTGGCGGCGGCCAGTCTGAGATTGGGCGGCCATGATTCGGTGGCGACGGTCACCGGCGGGAGCTTCGGGAGCCCGGCCAGGATCTCGCCGCCACCGGTCTGGATGTCCAGCGCGGCCGTCGCCTCGGCCATCCGCTCACCGAGCAGCCGCGCGTACCCCCAGGAGGGGCGTTCCTCGCTCGCTCGTCCGTCGAGCCAGGAGAAGTCCCACCCGTCGACGGACACCGTCTCGGCTTCGGCCACCAAGTCCTCGAACAATCTCCCCATCGCCCGACCGTGCCATCCCACCTGACCCCCGGACAACCGATTTACCCCCCGGCCGCGCCATCCCGCCTCGCCTCAGAAGACTCGATTTGCGCCCCGACCGGCCTCTCCTCGACCGGATACTTGATCAACCGCCAGGTCTCGGCGGCTGCGGCCGTTCAGGGAAGTCCAGCGCAGGTCCCACATATCCGGAGTGTGTGCCCAGCCCGCACTGTGCCGGAAAGTGACGGCTTCAGCTACGGCGAGCATGCCCGGCGGGCGGAAACAGACGCTTCAGCATCGGCGAGACGGAAGGCGACGGGCCCCTGCCCGCTCTGCGGCGGGTGAGCAGAGCGGGCCGGGTAGCTTGAAGCGGAGGCGGGTGGGCGTTCCGGCCGACTTAAGACCGTGCCAGGTACCCCCGCGCCCGCGGCAACGCCGAAGGCGAACATCACCAGACCCCGGGCAATCGCGGTCGGCCGGAACGCCCACCCGTCTCCGCGGCTCCAACAGAGTCGGCCGGAACGCCCACCCGTCTCCGCGGCTCCAACAGAAAGGCGGTCGGCCGGAACGCCCACCCGCCTCCGCGGCCACCCACAGAAAGCACGGACCTGGGAACGGGCCACGCCGAAGCGGCAGGTCAGAGCCAGCCGGGTCTGACCACGCCGGATTCGTACGCGATGACGACCAGTTGGGCGCGGTCGCGGGCGTTGAGTTTCATCATGGTCCGGCTCACGTGCGTCTTGGCCGTCGCCGGCGACATGAACAGCTTGGCCGCGATCTCGTCGTTGGTCATGCCGGCCCCGACCAGGGTGAGGACCTCGCGCTCGCGTTCGGTCAGCCGGTCGAGGTCGTCGGCGGCCAGCGGCTCCTTGGCGCGCGAGGCGTACTCGGAGATGAGGCGGCGGGTCACGCTCGGGGAGAGGAGGGCTTCGCCGGCGGCCACCACGCGCACCGCCTGGATGAGCTCGGCCGGCTCGGTGTCCTTCACCAGGAAGCCGCTGGCGCCGCCGCGCAGGGCCTCGAAGACGTACTCGTCCAGCTCGAAGGTGGTCAGGATGATGACGCGCGGGCCCGGGGGCATCTGGCGGGTGGCGGTGAGGCCGTCGGTGCCGGGCATCCGGATGTCCATCAGCACCACGTCCGGATCGTGCTCGCGCGACAGACGCACGGCCTCGGCGCCGTCGGCGGCCTCGGCGACCACGGTCATGTCGGGCTGGGCGTCGAGCAGGGCCTTGAAGCCCGCCCGCACCAGGGCCTGGTCGTCGGCGAGCAGCACGTTGATCAAGAGTTCTCCTCGGGGAGGGGGAGCCGGGCCGAGACCTGGAAGCCGTGGCCCGAGGGGCCCGCGACCAGCGAGCCGCCCAGCGCGGAGGCGCGTTCGCGCATGCCGGGGATGCCGTTGCCGCTGCCCACCTCCGCGTGCACGGCGGGTGACGTCGCGCCGGTGTCGCTGATCTGGATGCACAGCTCGTCCGCGCCGTACTCGAGGCGGACCGAGACCCGGGAGCCGGGGGCGTGGCGGGCGGCGTTGGTGAGCGACTCCTGCACGATGCGGTAGGCGGCGCGTTCGACCGGCCGGGGCAGCGGCCGGGAGCCGGCGTGTTTGATCGTCACGTCCACGCCGGAGCGCTCGGCCAGCTCGTCGAGGCGGTCGAGCCCGGCGGTGGGGGAGCGGGGAGCGCCGTCGCGGAGCACGTTCAGCACCGAACGCATCTCGCCGAGCACCTCCTTGGAGGCTAGTTTGATCGTGGCCAGCGCGGTGCGGGCCTGTTCGGGGTGGTCGTCGATGAGGTGCAGCGCGGTCGAGGCCTGGACGTGGATGAGCGAGATGTTGTGCGCCAGCACGTCGTGCAGCTCCTGGGCCATGATCAGTCGTTCCTCGCTGGCCTGCCGCCTGGTCTCCTCCTGGACCGCCCGCGACTGCTGGGCGCGGCGCTCCCGCAGAATCCTGAGCAGCTCGGCCGCCACCATGAACACCAGGATGAACGCGCTGATCGCCAGCGCGTGGTAGAGCCAGGGCCCTCCCTGGTAGGTGCCGAGCCCGGCGTAGACGAGGAAGACGGCGAGCGTGACTCCGGCCAGGATCCACGCGGCCAGCCGCCGCCCGTTCATGATCAGCAGGAACAGGACGACGATCGGGGCGAGGAAGATGGGGCCGTACGGGTAGCCCTGCCACACGTACACGTACGTCACCGCGAACGTGATGAACGACGAGATGAGCGGAAGCTTCCGGAACACCGCCAGCATCGCCGGACCGACCAGCAGCAACCCGTACGCCAGAGGGGTGAGCGGTTCCCTGAACGATTCCTGCCCATACTCCGCGCCAGGGGACAACCCCACCTGGACGATCGCGACGATCAGCGCGAGGTATGGGGTGTATCCGGACTTCATGCGCACATGCCCACGCTAGGTCAACGTCCTGACCAGCGCATCCCCCGCATGTCGCAGGGGGCCCTACCGCGACGGGCGTACCTGGTCCATCGTGGACACCATGCGCAGTGTGATCGTTTCCACAGCAGCAGTCCTCCTCATGCTGGCCGGCGCCCCTCCCGCGCTGGCCGTACCCCCTCACAAGGTCCCCGTCGCCGAGGGGACGGGCGGCGCGGTCGCCACCGTCGACCTCGACGCGAGCAAGGCGGCCATCGCCGTACTGAAGAGAGGCGGCAACGCCATCGACGCCGCCGTCGCCGCCGGCGCGGTGCTCGGGGTCACCGAGCCCTACTCCGCCGGGCTGGCGGGCGGCGGCTTCATCGTCTACTACGACGCCCAGCGGCGTAAGGTGCACACGATCGACGGCCGTGAGACGGCACCGAAGGCCATGCACGCGGCCACTTTCGAGGGCATCCCGTTCGAGGAGGCCGTGACCAGCGGCCTGTCGGCGGGGGTGCCGGGCGCGGTCGCGCAGTGGGATCTGGCGCTGCGCAGGTTCGGCACGATCTCGCTCAAGCAGGCGCTGCAGCCGGCCATCGAGGTGGCGTCCAAGGGCTTCGTCGTCGACGAGACGTTCGCCGCCCAGACCGAGCAGAACCGGGCGAGGTTCAAGGACTTCTCCTCCACCGCCGCCCTCTACCTGCCGGGCGGCGCGCCGCCGGCCGTCGGCTCCGTCTTCAGGAACCCCGACCTCGCCGCCACCTACCGCGAGCTGGGCAGGCGCGGCCCCGACTGGTTGTACGGCGGGCAGCTCGGCAAGGAGATCGTCGCCACGGTCAAGCAGCCGCCGGTCGTGCCCGGCGCGACCCGCAACGTCCGGCCCGGCCTCATGGAGCAGTCGGACCTGCGGGCCTACCGCGCCCTGCTGCGTGAGCCCACGCGCGTCGACTTCCAGAATCTGCGGGTGTACGGCATGGCGCCCCCGTCCTCCGGCGGCTCGACCGTGGGTGAGGCGCTGAACATCCTCGACTCGCTGCCCCAGGTCGGGCTGCACGAGTACCTGGAGGCGTCCCGGCTGGCCTTCGCCGACCGCAACAAGTACGTCGCGGACGTGCCCGGGGTGCCGCTGGAGGAGCTGCTGTCCGACGGCTTCGCCAAGGAACGCGCCTGTCTGATCGGCCCCGACGCGATGGCGCACCCCGCCGCGCCGGGCGACCCGGACGGGAGTTACACGTTCTGCGAGGCCCCGAAGGGCGCCTCGACGCCGACGGCCGGCGAGGGCCCGGAGACCACGCACCTGGTGGTCGCCGACCGCTGGGGCAACGTGGTGGCCTACAACCTGACCATCGAGTCGACCGGCGGCAACGGCATCGTGGTGCCCGGCCGTGGGTTCCTGCTCAACAACGAGCTGACCGACTTCACCTTCGGCCCGGCTCCGGGCGACCCGAACCTGCCCGGTCCCGGCAAGCGGCCGCGCTCGTCGATGGCGCCCACGATCGTGTTCCAGCACGGCAAGCCGGTGCTGGCGGTCGGCTCGCCCGGCGGCGCGACGATCATCACCACGGTGCTGCAGATCCTGGTCAACCGCTTCGAATGGGGCATGAGCCTGCCCGAGGCGCTCGCCGCGCCGCGGGCCTCGCAGCGCAACAGCGCGCAGACGCAGGCGGAGCAGGCGTTCCTGGACGCCCATCGGGCCGAGCTGGAGGCCCGCGGGCACAGCTTCGCGCTGACGGCCGAGATCGGGGCGGCGACCGCGCTGGAGTTCGTCGGCCGGAACAAGGTCCAGGCCGTGGCCGAGCCGACCAGGCGCGGCGGCGGCAGCGCGCTGGTGGTGAGACCTAGTAGATGAGCTCGTAGGCGTCGGGCTTCACCTTGCGGGTACGCGCCCAGTACTCGAAGGTGAAGCCCGGCCAGATCGTCCGGTTGACGCCCTGCTCGTCGAGATACCAGGAGTCGCAGCCCCCGGAGTTCCACACCAGCGGGTCGAGCCGTTCGAGCAGCCGCCTGCCGAACTCCCGCTGCCGCTCCGGCCGGACGTCGAGCGCCCTGGCCCGGGTCCTGGAGAGCAGGCGCAGGCAGTCCATGACGTAGCGGATCTGCGACTCGATCATGAAGACGACCGAGTTGTGCCCGAGCCCCGTGTTGGGGCCGAGCAGGAAGAACAGGTTGGGGAAGCCGGCCGTGCTGATGCCGTAGTAGGTCTCGATGCCGTCCTGCCAGGCCTCCTGGATCTTCACGCCGTTCCTGCCGACGATGCGCTGGTCCTGCAGCGACTCGATGACCTTGAAGCCGGTGCCGTAGACGATCACGTCGACCTCGTGCTCGGCGCCGGTCGCGTCGATGATCGAGTGCTCCCTGATCTCCGCGATCTCGTCGGTGACCAGGTCGACGTTGCCGCGGGTGAGCGCCGGGTAGTAGTCGCTGGAGATCAGGATGCGCTTGCAGCCGATCGTGTAGCCGGGGGTCAGCTTGCGGCGCAGCTCGGGGTCGGGCACCTGGCTCTCCAGGTGCCGCCGGGCGAGCGTCTCGTGCACCTTCATCAGCCGGGGGTCCACGGTGAAGCCCAGCGCCCTGCTCTCCAGCAGCCAGTAGAGGGCGTGGCGCAGTGTCCTGGCCGCGCCCGGCAGCCGCAGCGCCCGCCGCATCCGGCGCGGGATGGCGAAGTCGGGTTTGGGATGGATCCACGGCGGTGTCCGCTGGAAGACGGTCAATTTGGCGGCCCTGGAGGCGATCTGGGGGACGAACTGGATGGCCGAGGCGCCGGTGCCGATCACGGCCACGCGCTTGCCGGTGAGGTCGACCGAATGGTCCCATGCGGCGGAGTGGAAGGCCGGGCCCGCGAAGCGCTCCCGCCCCGCTATTTCCGGAAATGACGGGATATGGAGGGCGCCGATGCCGGAGACGACGGCATGCGGCCGCAGGGTCTCGCCGTCCGCCGTGGCCACCTCCCACAGCCGGGCGCCGTCGTCGTACTCCAGGGAGACGACCCGCTTGCCGTACCTGAGATGGGGGGCGATGCCGTATCTGTCGACGCACGCCCGCATGTAGTCCCAGATCTCCTCCTGTGGGGAGAACATCCGCGACCAGTCGGGATTGAGGGCGAAGGAGTAGGAGTACATGTGCGACGGCACGTCGCAGGCGCAGCCGGGGTAGGTGTTGTCGCGCCAGGTGCCGCCGAGGTCCGGGGCCTTCTCCAGGATGACGAAGTCGTGGTAGCCGGCCTCTTTGAGCTTGATCGCCATGCCGATCCCGGCGAAGCCGGAGCCGATGATCACTATGCCTGGCTCAGCCACTGCTCCTCCTCCGCGTCCCGGGATTATTGGACGCGAAGTCCAATGTAATCCGCGTCCCGCGTCCGGTCCAGGTTCTGTGTGGAGTGAACCACATCACACCGACTGGTCGGTATGGGCTGCCTGGGAAACACGAAAAGCGCCGAGAGCCGTAGCCGTCGGCGCACCCTCGGGCCGGGTCAGCGCAGGAGCAGGAAGACGCCCACGCCGACGATCGCGATCGCGAGCACGACGGCGATGATCGGCAGAAGAGGCGACCTCTTGGGCGTCGCCGCCTCCTCCTGCTCGGACTGCTGCGCGAACGCGCGGAACTGCTGGGTGTTGCCCGCGGGGTCTATATGCTGGTCAGACATGGGCAGCAGCCTAGCGGGATCACATGCCGCAATTGCACTGCTTCGTGTGATTCGTAGACCCCGGGTTGATGGGGCGACCACCCGGATCGCCGGATAGCTTGTAACCATGCTGAGGACCCTGCTCTCACCCCGCATGCTGGGGTTGCACCTGCTGACGATCGGGGTCCTCGTCGCGTTCCTCTTCCTCGGGCGCTGGCAGCTCGGCGTCTTCCAGGACTCCGGCAAGCCGCACAGCGCGACCGACCCCGCGCCCGTCGCCGTCGCCACGCTCACCCAGGTGGGCGCGCAGATGCCGAGCGACTCCGTCGCGCGCAAGGTCACCGCCGAGGGCGTCTACGACGCCACCCGCCAGCTGCTGGTCATCGACAGGCGGCCCAGTGTCGAGGCGCCGGGCGGCAACGTCGCGCGAGACGAGGGCTACTGGGTGCTCACGCCGCTCAAGCTCGACGACGGCACGCTGGTGCCCGTGGTGCGCGGCTGGGCGGCCACGGCCGACGACCCGGGCCTCGCGGTGCCGCAGGGCAGGGTCACCGTGGCGGGCCGGCTCAGGCCGCCACAGGGCACCGACAGCGTCCAGCGGCGCGCCGGAGCCCTGCCCGAAGGCCAGGTGCAGACCGTGTCGACGGGTGAGCTGATCAACCTGTGGGCCGGCGAGCAGGTGCGCAACGGCTTCGTCGTCGCCCAGCCGCCGTCGGGCTCGCTCACCCAGGTCGAGGTCGCGCCCCCGGTCGTCAGCGGCACCCTCACCTGGCGCAACCTGGCCTACGCCGCCAACTGGTGGATCTTCGCCGGGTTCGCCGTGTTCATGTGGTTCCACTTCGTACGCGATGGCGTACGCGCGGATCGGGACCGTCGCACGTCCCCTGAAATGGTTCTGGAAGGTTAAACGGTGGAATCGGCTCTCAAGCCCTTCCGGGCGCTCGCCTACGTCGTCGGCGTGATGCTGCTCATCCTCTGCGTGGCGATGGTGCTCAGGTACGGCTTCGACAACGCGACCCTGTCCAAGGTCGTGGCGCCCATCCATGGATTTCTCTACATGGTCTACCTGGTGGCGGTGATGAACCTGGGCATGAAGGCGCGCTGGAACTGGCCGTACATGCTGGGCATCATGCTCGGCGGCACGGTGCCGTTCCTGTCGTTCGTCGTGGAACGCAAGGTCACCGAGCGGGTGCGGAACGCCCAGCCGGCGGAGGCCTGAGGCCCCCGCCGCCCGGGATCAGCGGCCGATGCCGCGCTTGCGCGACCTCTTGAGCCGCTCGCGCTGCGACGGGTCGAGCATCAGATAACCGACCACGGGGGCGCCGACCACGCCGAGGATGACCAGCAACGTGATCCATCCGGCCCCGAAGAAGATCAGAGAGAGCAGAACCGCTGCGCCGGCTCCGATGGCGTACTTCTGAACTGGCGACATCCTCAACGTCCTCCGAACGCGGGGCGCACGCCCCGCCTCTTCACTATTCTGCGTCGCCGGTCCAACGAGTGGCGCACGGACACGGTTCCGTACGCGATGTATCTCAACCGTTGCGTTCACCTGGAGCCGGTCCTCAGGCCCTCGGCCTCGGCGCCGACCGCCAGCAGCTCCTGGCGCAGCTCCGCCAGGTCACCCCGTTGGGCCGGGTCTCCCGACAGCAGCCGGAACAACACCGGCGCGAGCGTGCCCGCCCTGGTCAGCGGGGCGCCGGGGGCGGGCGACCGGCCCTCCACGGCCGCGAACAACGTGGCCCCCAGCGACCACAGGTCGGCGGCCTGGCTCGCGACCCCCTCGGGCGCGGTGTAGTCGGGCATGGGCGGCCCCGCCACCCGTGCCGAACGCAGCCGCGCGGGAGCGCCGCCCGCCGGCAGCAGGACCATCCCCGGATGCACGGCGCCGTGGTGCCGGCCGCGCGAGTGGATCGCGGCCAGCTGGTCGAGCACGGCCAGCCCGATCGCGACCACCTGACCGATCGGCACCGCCCCGGAAGAGGCGATCACCTGGTCGAGGGAGCGGTCGAGGGCGAGCCGGTCGAGCGTCTCGGCCACCACTTCGGCGGGCGGCGGTCCCGCCGGATCGAGCATCGCCCGGATCAGCGACCGCAGTGGATCGGCGCCCGCGACGGGCGCCGGGCCCGGCGGCCGGCCCTCCACGGCGAAGTGCAGTGTGGCGGCCAGCGACCAGAGGTCGGAGGCGGGCGACAGGCCGGGATCCGGGAACCCGAACCCCGAGAGCAGCGCCCGGCCGGTCGAGGTGAGCAGCACGTTGGCCGGATTGACCCGCCCGTGCACGATCCCCTCGGCGTGCGCGGCCAGCAGCGCCGAGAGCACGCAGACGCCCACCCGCGCGGCCTGCAGGACGGGCAGTGGATGGCGCGACAGCACGGTTCGCTCCAGCGAGGCGCCCGTGGCGGACTCCGTGACCAGCCACGGCTCGCCCTTCTCGACCACCACGTCGAGCACGCCGACGATCGAGGCGTGGCGCAGCCCGATGGCCCGCCGCGCGTCACGCACGGCGGCGTCGCGCAGCTCGGGCGGCACGTGCACGGCTCTGACCGTCACGTCGCGGTGCTCCAGCTCGTCGAAGGCCGGTCGTGCGACCCCACCGCCCAGGGGGTCCAGCAGCCGGTAGCGCCCTGCGAGTTTCGTGGTCTTTCCCATCCCGAGGTGCACGATAGCGGCCTCTAACCGGGCAAGCCATGGATGAACGTCACGAGACTCACGTACCGCATTGTCCCTGACAGGAGGCGTCAGGCCGGCGTCGCCGCGAGCCACTCCTCGTGCGCGTCGTGCAGCCTGCCGAACAGCGCGTCCTTCTCCCCGGCGCTCACGTCGTCGAGCGACAGCCCGAACACGTCGGCCAGCGCGGCGTAGTAGTCGCGGGCCGAGTCAAGCGTGACCGAGTGGCTGCCGCTGCCGAGGCGGGACAGCCTGAGCCCGCGCAGGATGTCCGCCCCCGAGGCGTCGCGCCGCTGCACGGTGGCGACGCGGACGAAGCCGGAATCCGGCGAAGTGCTCAGGTGGTCATGCATTTTTGTGAAGGCCGACATGTCAGTGGGTGTCAGGGCGAAATCCATGCCCTCGAACGAGCCGCCCGGGTCATGGTCGAACCGCCAACCGCCCGGCACCACCTCCGACGGCCGCAGCCCGTACCTGAAGGGGCCCTGCCGGTACGTCCCCTCGACCAGCGGGAGCGGCTCGTGCAGGCCGTCGCCGAGCCCGAGGTCCACCAGCCACTCGCCGCCCGGGTTGTCGTCGGACGGCAGGCCGCGCGCGGTGAGCACCAGGTGGTTGCCGCTGACGCCGGGCTCACCACCCCGCATCTGCGCGCCTCCGACGTGCCGGGTCACCTCGTACCCCAGCTCCATGGCCAGCCGGGAGAACGCGCCGTTCAGGTGGTAGCAGTAGCCGCCGCGTCCCCGCAGGATGCGTTCGGCCGACTCCAGCGGGTCGACGGTCGTCGCACGGCCCAGCCAGATCTCCAGCACTTCGTATGGCACCCGCTCGACGTGCGCGACGTGCAGGGCCCGCAGGCTCTCGGCCGAAGGCGGGGTGTTGAGCAGGCCGGGAAGCCCGAGACGGCGGAGATATTCGGCAGTATTCACTCGCCCAAGTCTGCACCGGATGTGCACAGTTAGGGGAGTGCCGTCTGCACGGGGCACTTCTAGGCTTTCGTCCGTGGCAGAGCAGCGACGCGTCCTCCTGGTCGAGGACGACGAGACCATCGCCAGGGCCGTACGCGACAGATTGGCGGCGGAGGGGTTCGACGTCCGGGTGGCCGGCGACGGCGAGACCGCCCTGACCGAGTACGGCAGGGCGGAGCCCGACCTGGTGATCCTGGACCGGTTGCTGCCGGGCCTCGACGGGCTGGAGGTGTGCCGCCGGATGCAGGCGGCCCGGCCGGTGCCGGTGCTCATGCTCACCGCGCTCGGCGAGGAGACCGACGTGCTCGTCGGGCTCGGCGTCGGCGCCGACGACTATCTCGCCAAGCCGTTCAGCATGCGCGAGCTGGTGGCGCGGATCCACGCGCTGCTGCGCCGGGTCGAGCGGGCCGCCCAGCTGGCCGCCGAGGACACCGTGCTCCGCGTGGGGGAGATGGAGATCGACACCGCGGCCCGCCGGGTGTTCGTCCGCGGCACGGAGGCGCAGCTCACCAGGACCGAGTTCGACCTGCTGCGCCGGCTCGCCGAGCGGCCCGGCCAGGTGTTCGAGCGCGATCGGCTGCTGTCCGACGTGTGGGGTTTCTCCGAGGCCGCCGCCACCAGGACCGTCGACAGCCACGTGCGCGCGCTGCGCCGCAAGCTCGGCTCCGACGTCGTACGCACCGTCCACGGCGTCGGCTACGCCCTGGTACGGCCATGAGACCGCTCGACTTCCTCGGCCGGATCAAGGTCAAGCTCGGCATCGTGATCGTGCTGGCCGTCGGCACCGCGTTCGTCATCAACGAGGTCGGCATCTACTCCGGGTTCACCCGCGACGTCAGGATCGCCGTCGCCGTGGTGCTCGCCCTGATCATGGTGCAGGTGCTCGCCATGGGCATGACCAAGCCGCTGCGCGAGATGGCCCGCGCCGCCCAGACCATCGCCAAGGGCCGCTACACGCTGCGCGTCCGCGCCACCTCGCGCGACGAGGTCGGCGAGCTGGCCAGGGCGTTCAACGCGATGGCCGCCGACCTCGGCGAGGTCGACCGGCAGCGGCGCGAGCTCGTCGCCAACGTCAGCCACGAGCTCCGCACGCCCATCACCGGGCTGCGGGCCGTGCTGGAGAACGTCGTGGACGGCGTCTCCGCGCCCGACCCCGTCACCATGCGCACCGCGCTCGCCCAGACCGAACGACTCGGCAGGCTCGTCGCGCAACTGCTCGACCTGTCGCGGCTCGACTCCGGCGTCCGGCTGATCGAGCCCGAGACGATCGAGCTCGCGCCGCTGCTCGTCCAGGCGGTGCGGGAGAGCGCGCTCGCGCGCGAGGACGTCCGGCTCGCCGCGGCGGTCCCCGGCCGTCTCGTCGTCCGCGCCGACCCCGACCTGCTCGCCCAGGTGCTGGCCAACCTGCTCGACAACGCGGTACGGCACAGCCCGCCCGGTGGCGTGGTCACCGTGTCGGCCGCCCCGACGGAGGGCGGCGTCCAGATCACCGTCGCCGACCAGGGGCCCGGCATCCCCGCCTCGGCCCGGAGCCGCGTGTTCGAGCGCTTCTCCCGGCTCGACAGCGGCCGCGCCGCCGACGCCGGGGGAGCGGGGCTGGGGCTGGCCATCGTGAAGGAGATCGTCGAACTGCACGGCGGTTCGATCAGCATCGACGACTGCGCGGGGTGCCGCATGATCGTCGAACTACCAGGGAGGACGATGATGGCGAACGAGCCATTAGAGGGACGGCAGGTGGAGTCCGGCCTTCCGGCCACCCCCACGCTGACGCCGGTGACCAGTCCTGGGACGGCGGTTGCCGGTGTGTCGGCGTCCGGCCCCCCGGCGTCCGGCCCTCTGGCGTCCGGCCCTCTGGCGTCCGGCCCTCCGGCGTCCGGCCTCCCGGTGTCCGGCCCTCTGGCGGGCGCGGCCGAGCCGGGTGCCCCTGCCGCGGCGGCCATCCCGGCAGGGGCGGCTGAGAGCGCGGACGGGGTGACCGCTGCCCTGGCCGCGCTGATCGGGGCCGTTCCCGGCACCGAGGGAGCGGACGCGACCCGCGCTCCGGGCGGTGGCACGGACGCGACAGGTGACCGGGCCACGCCGCCCCCGGCGGTCACGGATGCCGCCCAGGCGACCGTCGCCGGCATGGAAGACGCGGCCGGCACCGGCACCGGGACCGGGACCGACACCGGCACCGGGACCGGGACCGCCACCGGGACCGGGACCGGCATCGTCACCGGCATCGTCACCGGCACCGGCACCGGGACCGGGACCGGGACCGGGACCGCCACCGGGACCGGCATCGTCACCGGCACTGGGGCGGCCGGTAAGGGAGTCGTGGTGCGTGAGCTCGGCCCAACCGGCTCCGTGGACGCGCTCGATGGGAGCGTCGAGACCACTACGGCGGCGATCGTCGGCCCGATGGACACCACCGTGGCCGTGCCGGGAGCTGGGCCGATGGCGTGGCCGGTGCCGGAGGCAGGGGTGCTGAGGGGGGCGCAATCCCGGCCGATGCCTGGAGAGACGGCAGGGCCGACGGCCGAGTCCGGGCCGAGGCTGGTGCGGATGGTGGTCGGGACCATCGTCGGGCTGCTCATCGGCTTCCTGGGCGGCATGTTCGCCGCCGTGTTCATGAGCGTCACCGTAGGCGACGGGATGGCGTTCATCACGCTCGTGCTCTGCACCGCGCTGGTCGGCGCCATCGGCATGGCCATCGGCGCGGGCCCCGGTCGCCGACCGGCTCCACACCAGGGCCACGACGGGCCGCACCAGGGCCAGGGCGGGCCGCAGCAGGGCCAGGGCGGGCCGCAGCAGGGCCAGGGCGGGCCGGAGCAGGGCGAGACCTACCCGAGATCGCCGTACCAGGGCGAGACGCACCATGGGGAGGGTGGGACACCGGCGCGCCCTGGTGCGCCACACCCCGCGCAGGCGTCCGGGCCGCGGCAACCGCCGCCACCGTACGTGCCGCCACCGCTGTTCCCGCGGCCGGAGCTGCCCGAGACGCCGCGCTGGCTGCTGCCCGCGGCGGCCGGGGCAGGGGTGTTCACGGCGGTGGCACTGCCCGAGGCGCAGGCCGGGCTGGGGCTGGTGCTGGTCGCGATGGTGCTGGGCGCGGCGGCGCTGCCGGCGGTGCTGCGGAGGATGACGCCGTGGACGCTGGGGTTCGGGGTGCTGGCGTACTGGCTGATCTCGATGGCCGCGGTGAGGGACGCGGACTGGCTGGTCAGTCTGCTCGTCGTGGCGGGGGTCGGGCTGGCCGCGCTGGCGGTGTCGGGGGCCGGGCTCGGCTGGCTGGGCGTGATCAGGGGCGGCGTGTCGGTGCTGCTGGCGCTCGGGCCCGTGCCGTGGTTCCTGGGCAAACCGGTGAAGAAGCTGAAGTCCAGGCACCACGTCATGCCGACGCTGGTGGCGCTGGGCATCACGACCGTGCTGCTGCTGGTGTTCGGGCTGCTGTTCACGTCGGCCGACGCGGTGTTCGCCTCCTACGTGGAACGCCTGACCAGCACTCCCGACTGGGTGGAGTCCCTGCCGATTCGGATCTTCCTGTTCGCGGTCGGCGCGGCGCTGCTGGCGGCCGTGGTGCTGGTCGCGCTCAGGCCGGTCGCCGATCCCGTGGGCCCCGAGGTCAAGGTCGTCGTGAGCCGGGCCATCTGGCTGCTGCCGCTCACGGCGGTCAACCTGCTGTTCGTCGCGTTTGTCGCGGTACAGATCACCGCGCTGTTCGGCGGCAACGCCTGGGTGCTGGAGACGGCCGGGCTCACCTACGCCGAATACGCTCGTCAGGGCTTCTTCCAGCTCGTCGTGGTGAGCGTGTTCGTGCTCGGCATCGTCGCGGTGGCCAGCGGCATCCTCAGGACCTCCAACCGTGAGCGCTGGCTGCTGGCCGGGCAGCTCGGCGTGCTGTGCGCGCTGACCGTGGTCGTCCTCGCCTCGGCGCTGCACCGGATGGACCTCTACACCGACGCGTACGGGCTGTCGCGGCTCCGCCTGTCGGTGCAGGCGACGGTCTGGTGGCTGGGCGCGGTGTTCGCGCTGGTGCTGCTCGCCGGTGCGGTACGCCTGGCCGGCCGTGGCTCCGGCTGGCTGCCGCGTACCGTGGTGCTGATCACCGCGATCGGGCTGGGCGCCTTCGCCATGGTGAACCCCGACCTGCAGGTGGCCCGCACACAGGTGGAGGTGCGGGGCATCGCCAAGATCGACCCCGACTACCTGGGAGACCTGGGCGCCGAGGCCGTGCCGGCGCTGGACCGGCTGCCGGAGCCGCAACGCAGCTGCGTGCTGGCCGACGTGGTGCGTGCCAACGGCCTGGACCGCCCGGACCCGTGGAACGGCTGGAACCTGGCCCGTGCGCAGGCCCGCGACCTGCTCGCCAAGCGGCCCGTCAACCAGGCAGCCCAATGCGCCGACCGCACGCACTGACGACCGGGCGGCCCAATGCGACGGCCGGACGGGGCTGACGGCCGGGCGGTCTGATGTGACGGCCGGATGAGGCTGACGGCCGGGCGGTCTGACGTGACGACCGGACAGGGTGGCCGGGTCGGCGGTCCGATGGCCGGCCGGATGAGGTGGCGGATCGACGGCGGACCTGAAGCCGTACCGGCCGGTCGATCGGGTTTAATCCTTGGGTGGCCTTCGATGTGATCATCAGCGGCGGACAGGTGCTCGACGGGACCGGCGCTCCGCCGTACCGGGCGGATCTGGCGATCACCGGCGACCGGGTCGCCGCCGTGGGCCGCCTGGACGGCGCCGAGGCGGCGACTGTGATCGACGCGAGCGGCCGGTTCGTGGCGCCGGGGTTCGTCGACTGCCACGCCCATGGCGACGCGGCGGTCTTCGACCCGGCGGTGCAGCTGGCGGCGTTGCGGCAGGGGGTCACGACGTTCGTGCTCGGCCAGGACGGCCTCTCCTTCGCGCCGGGCTCCGCCGCGACCGTCGCGTACGCGTCCCGCTACTTCGCCGCCGTCAACGGGCCGCTGACCGGGAGGCCGCTCATCAAGGGCCCGCTTGTTGAGGGCCCGCTCGTCGAGGGCCCGCTGACCGTGGGGGAGTTGCTCGGTGGTTACGACCGGGCCGTCCCGCTCAACACCGCCTACCTGCTCCCGCACGGCACCATCCGCTATGACGTGATGGGGCCGTCCCCCGCCGCGCCCACCCGCGACGAGCTGGCCCGGATGGTCGGCCACGTCGAGCGGGGGCTGTCGGAGGGCGCGGCCGGGCTGTCGAGCGGGCTCGAGTACCTGCCGGGCCGCTACGCCTCCGCCGCCGAGCTGACCGCGCTCTGCGAGCCGCTCGGCGGCCGCCCGTACGTCACCCACATGCGGGCCTACGGCGCCCAGGCCGGGGTGGGCATGGCGGAGGTCGTGGAGATCGCCACCCGCTCGGGCGCGGCCGCGCACGTCTCCCATCTGCACGGGCCCGCCGACGTGCTGCTGCCTCTGGTGGAGGACGCGCTCGCCGGTGACGTCGACCTGACCTTCGACACCTACCCCTACCTGCGCGGCAACACGATCCTGGCGATGGTCGTGCTGCCGCCCGAGGTGCCCGGAGCCGACACCGGCCGGGCTCTGGAGATGCTCGGCTCCGGCGAGCTCGACGACTGGTGGCCGCGGCTGGCCGAGACCTGGCCGCGGCTGACGATCTCGCACGCCCCCGGTCTCGCCTGGGCCGAGGGGCTGGGCATGGTGGAGGCGGCCGAGCGGGCGGGTGTCGCGCCGGCTGAGTTCTGCCGCCGCCTGCTCGTGGAGACCCGGCTGGAGGCGGGCTGCGTGACGGCCCGCCCCGACGAGGGCCCACAAGGGGAGGATTCTGTACGAAGGATGCTCCGCCACCCGTCGCACACCGGCGGCTCCGACGGCATCTACGTGGGCGGTCATCCGCATCCGCGCGGGTTCGGGGCGTTCGCCCGGTTCCTTGGGCGGCACGTCCGGGAGCTGGGTGACTGGACCTGGGAGCAGGCCACGGTCCATCTGGCCTCGCATCCGGCGCGGCGCTTCGGGCTGGCGGACCGGGGGCTGCTGCGAGACGGGTTCGCGGCGGACGTGGTGGTGTTCGACCCCGTCACGGTGGCCGACCGGGCGACCTACGCGGCTCCGCGGCTGCCCGCGACGGGAGTCGAGGACGTGCTGGTGTCGGGTGTACGGGTGCTGGCGGCGGGCGAGCCCACCGGCGCGACACCTGGCAGAGCCCTCCGCCCTGCCTGATCGAAAATCGGGCGAGATAGGGTCATGCCCGACAAAGGGGGTGTCGTGCAGGGATCGCTCAAGCAAACGGTCTTCAAGGGAGGGCTCTCCTTCCCGCTGATGGTCGCGCGACGCGAGGCACTCGAACACAACATCGCCACCATGGCGGCGTTCGCCCGCGACCACGGCATGGAGCTGGCGCCGCACGTCAAGACGCACATGTCGCGCGAGATCGCCGCCATGCAGCTCGGAGCGGGCGCGTGGGGTCTCACCGTGGCCACCACGCGGCAGGCCATGGCGGCCCGGGGCTTCGGCGCCGCCCGCGTCATGGTGGCCAACCAGGTCGTCGACCCGGCCGGGCTGGAATGGGCCGCCGGCGAGCTAGCGCGCGACCCGGGCTTCGAGTTCCTCAGCTTCGCCGACTCGGTGACGGGCGTCGACATCCTCGCCCGGCACGCGTCGGCCCGGCCGTTCACCGTGCTGGCCGAGCTGGGACACGACGGCGGGCGAGCCGGCTGCCGGTCGCTGGAGCAGTTGCTCGACGTCGCCCGGCACATCCAGGACACGCCCGGCGTCGAACTGGCCGGAGTCGCCGGGTACGAAGGCGCGCTGCGGAACGCCGAGGAGGTCAAGGCGTACCTCCGCCGGTTGCAGGACGCGGTCGAGCACCTGAGGGTCAGAAACCCCATTCTGTCGGTCGGCGGCAGCCAGTGGTTCGACGTGATCGGCCGCGAACTCGTCGCCACCCAGGCCACGATCGTGCTGCGCAGCGGCGCCTACGCCGCCCACGACGACGGCTACTACCGCGACCGCACCCCGTTCAACCGCGTGGCGGGCGAGCTGCGGCCCGCGCTCGAGATCTGGGCGCACGTGCTGTCCACGCCCGAGCCGGGCCTGGCGATCGTCGGCATGGGCAAGCGCGACGCCCCGTACGACGAGGGGCTGCCCATCCCCAGGCGCGAGGGCGTCACGGTCGTGGCCATCCAGGACCAGCACACGGTGGTACGCGCCGACGGGGTCCAACCAGGCGACCTGCTCGCGTTCGGCATCTCCCACCCGTGCACGGCGTTCGACAAGTGGCGCACGCTCCCGCTGGTCGACCGCGACTACCGGGTGGTCGGCGAGATCACCACGTACTTCTGAGACCCGCACCGTTGCACCCCTACCGATGAGGAGAACCATGAAGAAGGAACTGAAGACCACCGACGGCCCCGCCCCCAAGGGCTCCTACTCCCAGGGAGTGGTCGTCGGCGACTTCGTCTTCACCTCCGGCGCGTCCGGGGTCGACCCGCAGACCGGTGAGCTGGCCGGCGACGACGTGGTCGCGCAGACCCACCAGGTAATGCGCAACCTCGGCGCCATCCTCGCCGCCCACGGCCTCGGCTACGACGACGTGGTGAAGGCGACCGTGCACCTGCAGCACCTCAAGCGCGACTTCGACGCCTACGACGCGGTCTACAAGTCCTACTTCACCAAGCCGTACCCCGTGCGCACCACGGTGGGATCGGACCTCTTGGACATCCTCGTCGAGATCGACTTCGTGGCGCACAAGAGCACCTGACCAGAACTGTAAGGTCGGCTCGTGGACAGTTCGGTGTACGCCTTCGTCGAGGACCTGCGGGGCGAAGGCGTGGAGCGGGTGCTCGACAGGGTCAGCGGATACGGCGCGGCGGGCGTCACCGTCGGCGTCGTGCACCACGCCTCACGCGACGTCACCCCCCACGGACTGTCCCGGCTCACCGTGCGCCACGACGGCGCCCACTTCCCGGTGCCCGCCGAGCTGTTCGCCGGGCTGCGGCTCAAGCCCACCCCCGGCCACGCCGACGCCCTCGACGGCGTGCGCGAGGCCTGCTCCGAGCGCGGGCTCAAGCTGCACGGCTGGACCGTCTTCCTGCGCAACGCCACCCTGGGCGGCCAGCACCCCGACGTGACCGTGCGTGACTGCTTCGGCGACCGCGGCTCGCTCACCGACCTGTGCCCGGCTCATCCCGACGTACGCGACTACGCAGTCGCCCTGGCCCGCGCCGTCGCCCGGCTCGGCGTCGACAGCGTGGTGGCCGAGTCGCTGCACTTCAGGCCGCTCAAACCGCAGCGGTCGTTCGTGCCGCTGGGGCCGATGGACGCCTACCTGTTCGGGCTCTGCTTCTGCGACTACTGCATGCGACGCGCCACCGACCTGGGCGTGGACGCCGACGTGGCACGCGACGAGTGCGCCCGGATCGTGGGCGGCGTGCTCGACGGCGACGCTCCCGCGCAGGGCGAGGTGACCCGCGCCGCGCTGACCGCCTACGCCGGCCCCGACGTGGTGGCCTACGCCCGGGCCCGTTCCGAGACGGTGACCACGCTGGTGTCGGAGGTCGCGTCCGCGGTGGCCGACGAAGGGTCGAAACTGGTGTTCATCGACTCGACCGGAGCCGTCAAGGGCTACACCGACGGCCTGCCCACCCCCGGGCTCGCGGCCCACGACGCCTGGCAGCTCGGCGTCGACCTGGTCGCCCTGGGCGACCTGGTGCCCGCGTTCGGGGTGCTGGCCTACGCCCGCGACGCGGCCCGGGTGGCCGACGACGTCGGCGCCTACCTGCGGTCCGTGGGCAAGGACCGCGAGGTGCGGGCGGTGTTACGGCCCGGATTCCCGGACAGCGACTCGGCCGACCGGCTCGTCGCCAAGGCACGCGGAGCGAAGGCGGCCGGGGCGATGGCGATCGACTTCTACGCCTACGGCCTGGTGCCGCATCCGGTCCTCGACCGCATCCCCGTCGCCCTCGCCGAAGTGCACTGAGGCCCCGGGTCAGCCGGCCCCCACCCCGTCCAGGACCGCCGACACCGCCTCGGCCGCGAACCCGTCGGAGACCGGCAGCCCCCGGAACACCGCCCTGACCCACACCGCCCCGGCCAGCAGGTCGACGACCAGCATCGGGTCCACCGACCCGGCCAGCTCGCCGCGCCGTACGGCTCGCTCGAAGATCTGACGCTCGCGTACGAACCGGTCGACGAAGAAGCGGCGCCCGTCGAGCTCGGGATGGCGGACGGCGGCGCCGAGCGCGGCGACCGCGATGTCGCTGGCCGGAGGCTCGGTGAGCAGCCGCCGGACGCCCTCGACCAGCGCGACCAGGTCGCCCCGCAGGCTGCCCGTGTCAGGCGGCTCGAACCCCAGCACGTCGGCCTCCACCAGCGCCGCCCCGAGCAGCGCCGCCTTCGACGGCCACCAGCGGTAGATCGTCGTCTTGTTGACGCCGGACCGCTCGGCCACGCCCTCCACGGTCAGCCCGTCATAGCCCTTCTCCGCGACGAGCCACAGCGTCGCGTCGAAGATCTCCTGCTGCTTCCTCGGCGCCATGTGGTCATTTTCTCCCGGCGAACGCGGCGAGGACGCCCATCCCCAGGTAGACCACCCCGCTGAAGTGGCGTAGCGCCTTCGCTCCGCCTGCCAGGCGGCTGCCCAGGGTGCCGGCCGTGATCGCGTACGCGATGTCTGACAGCAGCCCGAGCAGCAGCAGCGTGACCCCGAGCAGCACGATCTGCAGCGCGGCCGACCCGGCGGCCGGGTCCACGAACTGCGGCAGGAACGCCAGGAAGAACAGCATGACCTTGGGATTGAGCACGTTCACCACCACGCCCTCCAGAAAGACCGCACGCAGCGGCTGCGGCCTCAGCGTCTCGGCCCGAGCCGGCTCCTTGGCGGTGAAGGCGCGGATCCCCAGGTAGACGAGGTAGCCGACACCCGCCCACTTGACGATCGCGAACAGCGTCGCCGATTTCGTGATCAGGTAGGACAGCCCCGCGGCGGCGGCCGCGATGTGCACCAGCGTGCCCGTCTCCACCCCGAACGCGCTGGCCAGCGCCGCCGCCCTGCCCTGCGTGAGACCTCGCGCGGCGATGTAGAGATGGTTGGGCCCAGGGATCAGCACCAGCACCAGCGAAGCGGCCAGGAACGGCACCAACGTCGACCAAGAGATCATGAATCCTCAGCGTAGAACGGCTTTGGTCCGGTCATCAGGGCCAATCGACGCCTTTGTTTGTGTACCAATGGGGATGTCGGCAGAACATGGGATAGTGGCGGGCGTGAATGGTCTTCTCGTCGGGCGTGGCGCCGAGCTGGAAAGACTCGTGCGGGTGCTCGAGTCCGCCGTCGCGGGCACGGCGGGAGTCGCCCTGGTCGGCGGCGACGCCGGCATCGGCAAGACCAGGCTGGTGACCGAGCTGGCCGGCCGGGCCCGCGAGCTCGGCTTCCACGTGCTGGCCGGCCAGTGCGCCGAGCTCGGCGACACCCTGCCCTACCTCCCGCTGGCCGACGCGCTGCGCGGCGCCGAGCCCGCGGTCCGCGAGGCCGTGGCCGCCCACCCCATGCTCGGCCAGCTGCTGCCCGGTGTGGAGACCGCCCCCTCGTCGGGGCTCACCCAGCAGCGGCTGTTCGGCTCGCTGCTCGGGCTGCTGGCCGACCTGCAGCCGGTGCTGTTCGTCATCGAAGACCTGCACTGGGCCGACCGGTCCAGCCGTGACCTGCTGGTCTTCCTGAGCCGGATGGTGCAGACCGAGCAGGTGTGCGTGGTCGGCACCTACCGCACCGACGACCTCCACCGCCGCCATCCGCTGCGGCCCGTGCTGGCCGAGCTGAAACGCCTGCCCACGGTGACCTCGATCGACCTCGGCCCGCTCGACACCGGCGAGATGACCGACTACGTGGCGACCATGGGCGAGATCGAGGCCGGAGAGCTGGGGGAGATCGTCGCCCGCGCCGACGGCAACCCCTTCTACGCCGAAGAGCTCTACGCCGCCCTCGCCGAGGGCGACAGCCTGCCCGACGGCCTCGCCAGCCTGCTGATGTCGCGCGTCGAAGTGCTGTCCGAGCCCGGACAGCGGGTGCTCAGGGCCGCCGCCGTGGCCGGCCGGCGCGTCGAGGACGACCTGCTGCGAGAGGTCTCCGGCCTGCCGCTCGACGCCTTCGAGGAGGCCGTCCGCGAGATCGTCTCCCGCGGCCTGCTCCGCGTCACCGGCCACGGCTACACCTTCCGCCACGCCCTGCTGCAGGAGGCCGTCTACACCGACCTGCTGCCAGGCGAGCGCACCCGGCTGCACGCCGCCTTCGCCCGGCTGCTCACCTCACCCGCCGAGCTGGCCCACCACCACCTGGCCGGCCATGATCTGGCCGGCGCCCTCGCCGCCTCGGTCCAAGCCGGCCGGCTGGCCGAGCGGCTCGGCGCGCCGGCGGAGGCGCACAACCACTATGACCAGGCGCTCAGCCTGTGGGAGCGCGTCGACGACGCCGCCTCGCTGGCCGGGGCGAGCCGCGTCCGGCTGGCCTTCCGCAGCGCCGTCATGGCCGCCGACAGCGGCGACAAGCACCGGGCCGTCACCCAGCTCCGCGCCCTGCCCCAGACCAGTGAGGTCAGCGAGCGCCTCGCCTACTACCTGATCGAGCTGGACGACCAGGACAGGGCCATCGAAGCCGCCGAGCGAGCCGTCGCCACCGCCACCGGCCAGGCCGACCTGGCCCGTGCCCTGGCCACCCACGCCCGCACCCTCACCTGGAGCCCCCGCCACACCGAAGGCGAGCGACTCGCCCGCCGCGCTCTCGACACCGCCCGCGCCGCCGGAGCCCGCGACGCCGAGGTCGGCGCACTGCTCACGCTGACCATCCACGCCGAAGCCCGAGGCGACCTGGCCCGGGCCCACGACCTCCTCGGCGTCGCGCTCACCGAGAGCACCGGAGATCTCGCGTTGGACCTGCGAGCCCGGTTCCACCACGCCCGGATCCACTTCGAGGAGGGGGCGCTCCACCATGCGGCGGCTGCCGCCGACGAGGGCGTCCAACTGGCCTTCGAGAGCGGGCTCAAGTGGAGCACCTACGGCACCGACCTGCGCTTCCTGCGCTTCCTGATCTACTACGTGTCCGGCGACTGGGATCAGGCTGAGGCCGTGGCCGCGTCCTTCGGCGCCCGCGTGGGCACCTCTCCCGAGGCCGTGCTCTCGTCCTTCGCGCTGTTCCTGGAGGTGGGCCGAGGGCTGCCGGCCGTCGAGAGCCGCCTCGAATGGCTGCGCCCGTTCTGGTCCGACACACTCGCCTCCTACATCTCGCGCGGGCTGGCCGCCGAGCACGCCCTCTGGAAGGGCGACCCGGCCGCCGCCCTCGATCACGTACGCGCCGTGCTCGACGACCTGGTCCCCGGCGAGCCCGGCACGCTCCGCGTCGCCGCACTCGGGCTGTGGGCGCTCGCCGACCTCGGGATCACGGAGGGAGCCGACGAACTGGCCGAACGGGCCCGGTTCGCCGTCACCCACGGCACGGCAGGGCATGGCAGCCGACTGGGCCCCGAAGGTCAGGCCTGGGCCCTGCGGGCCGAAGCCGAATGGCACCGGGTCCACGGGCGGCTCGACCCCGACCTGTGGCGGGCAGTGGTGACGGCGTTCGACTTCGGCTTCGTCTACGAGACGGCGCGAGCCCGCTGGCGGCTCGCCGAAGCCCTGCTGGCGACCGGCGACCGCGACGGCGCCCAGGCGGAGTGGGAGCTGGCCAGGGATACGGCCGGCAAGCTACGCGCCGTGCCGTTGGAGAACGCCCTGGCGGAGTTCGCCAGGAGAGCCCGCTTCGCCGGCGGGCAAGCGGACGGGGGCCTGACGGCCCGGGAGATCGAGGTGCTGCGCCTTGTGGCCGAGGGGTTGACCAACCGGGAGATCGCGCAACGCCTGTTCATCGCCCAGAAGACGGTCAGCGTGCACGTGTCCAACATCCTCGGCAAGCTCGACGCCTCCACCCGCACCCAGGCCGCCGCCGCGGCCCGTCAGCGCGGGCTGCTCTGATCCGTTACGTGCTCGCGTCCGCTGCCAGGTCTCGTACGACCTGGATGAGCTCCGCCGGATCGAACGGCTTGGTCAGGTAGGCGTCCACGCCGATGCCCCTGCCGCGCCTCTTGTCGTCATCCTGAGCCCGGGCGGTGATCAGCACCACCTTGATGTGGCTGGTGGCCTCGCCCATGCGCAACCGCTGGGCCGTCACCCACCCATCGAGGCACGGCATCATCACGTCCAGGGTGATCACATCGGGCATGACGTCGAGCACCCGCTCGAGGCAGTCCTGCCCATCGGTGGCCGTCGCGACCTCGAACCCTTCCAGGCTCAGGTTGACCGCGATCAGCTGACGGATGACCTCGTCATCGTCCACTACCAGTACTTTGCCAAGAACCTCGCCCACGGCGGCAAAGCTACCCGTAGTGGCGCGGTCACGTGCGGTTTTCCAGGATGTGTGATCGGAGGTTTATCGCGTGACGAGTGGTGGCCTGATGCTGGTAGCCTTGTCACACGTTGAGCCCCCTTAGCTCAGGGGATAGAGCACCGGCCTCCGGAGCCGGGTGCGTAGGTTCGAATCCTACAGGGGGCACTCGATCTTGACCGGCGGTTCCGGCCGCTGACCAGGACGAACATCGTACGAACGGGCGGGCCTTCAATCTCACGGAGGCCCGCCCGTTCTCGTTGACGCTCGCTAGCTGTGGGCCAGTGTGGGCAAGAATGGAGCATTCCTCCGGGCCTCGCAGAGATGACATGGGTCAGCAGGGCCGTCGGATCAACAGTCGCTGATCAGTCGTCGGCGGTCACGATCAGGGGGATCAGCCGACAGTCGCATGGGGTCACGTCCACGGACGTGGTGTATGGAGGGTCCGTGTGATCAGCGCGGGCGGCTGAGAGCGGCCTCGGCCAGATCCGTCCACTTCTCGGCCGAGGAGTGAGGCACGACCACCCAGTCCTTCACCACCCTGCCCTGGCCCGTTGGGTCGAACAGGGACGCCCCGGCCAGCTGGAGCGCGGCCGTGTACTCAGGGGTGTCCCTGACCAGCCGGAAAACCATCGCACCGTCGCGCTGCAGGCTCGCGAACACCTTCCCCGCCTGGTTCTTGAGCGCGGGCCTGCCCATCATCCTGGAGACCCCCACACCCAGATCGGCCAACTCGGCGCCGACCTGCTGGAAATCCTCTTCCGCGCTCATCGTCATCTGATCGCCTCGACCTCGCCTGCCTGCAGCACAGCTATCAGCTTAGTAGTCGGCGATCAAGGGCCTGACCTCGCCAGGAAGGTACAGATGCGATCACGTCGTTGTTCGGCACCCGCAGCCGTTCCCACCGCAACCTACGGGAGCAGTGCGTCGGCGTTGGCCTCCAGGAGGGCGCGGCCGAGGTCGGTCAGGTGATGCAGCGTACGGTTGTGGTCGCGGTGGCTGAAAACCAGGCCGGAGTGCCGCAGTACGGTCGTGTGCTCGCTGGCCGAGGCCAGGGAGATGCCCAGGTGGCGGGCCAGCACCGTGGTGCTCGTCTCCTCGCGGGTGCCGACGGCCTCCAGCACCGCGGCCCGGGTCGATCCGATCAGCGCGCCGAGCGCCGCCGGCACCCCCGAGGCGCGCGACGGCACAGCCTCCGGCCCGCGTACCGCGGGGTAGACCAGCACGGGCGGCAGGTCCGGGTCGAGCATCGTCAAAGGGCCGCTCACGCAGAAGTACGTCGGGATGAGCAGCAGTCCTCGGCCGTGCAGGTGAAGCTCCTGGTCGCGATGCCCAGGGATGCGGAGTTCGCCCGAGGACCAGGTCATCATCGGCCGCAGGCTCGTCAGCAGTCCTTCCACGCCGCCGGCGGCCAAGGCTGAGGCACGGATCCGGCGCTCCCTCTCAAGGGCGGCGTCGACGCTGCGCCGATAGGGCAGGACGATCAGCTCGTAGCAGATCCGCATGGCCTCGGTCAGGTCGGTGAGCATGGCGGGCTCGCCGTCGGCCACGCGCCGCGCGTTCGAGGGCAGCCGGCGCGTCGCGGCCAGGCGGCGGACGTCCCGCTTGAGCATCGTGACAGGGGTGCTGCGCAGCGCCTCGATACCCTGATCCAGACCGTGGATCGCCTTGCTGGGGTTGAGGAAATCGGGGAAGTAGCCCACGTTCGGGGACAGGGCCAGCAGCAGGTTCAGCATCTCCCCGAGTTTCGCCTGCCGTACCGCCCGGCACGCTTCCCGGCGCCACGCGGTGAAAAGCAGATCGCCTCGCTGCGGCCTGAGCATCTGCAGGCCGAGCACCAGTTCCCACAGCGGATCCGGCCCGGTGGCGATTCTGGTCCGCGCGATGTCATCACTCGTGAAATAGATCCTGAGCATGAGCGGGGCCCTCCGATGCAGGGTGCCGGACTCTCTTACTCTTTCGGGTGACGTTTGCCGTTCATCAGCATTCTGAATGACGTTCGCCGTTCATGTGCTGTTGGCGCGTTCCAGGCCCTGACCTGCCCGGAGCTGGGTGTTTCGGACACAACCGAATGACATCGACAACGGCGTGGGCCCGGCTCACGATCCCAGGAAGAAACCGGGGTCCGCAATCGAGAGGATATGACAATGCGTTCGATCATTCGGCTGGCAGGGGCCCTTTGCCTCGCGTTTCCTCTTTTCGCGCCCAGCCCGGCTGTCGCGTCCGGCGCCGCCGACTCCTGGCATCGGGATCCCATCCCGTACACGCTTCACGCGGGCTCCGTGAATGGCGTATGGCGGAATGTCGCCCGCCTCGGCGAGGGGGAACTGTACTGGACCGACTATGGGGCACGGGTGACGGTCTCGTTCTGGCTCAAGGACTTCGCCACGGACGGATACTGCGCGGCAGGCTGGATCGACGAGTACAGCTACGAACCCGTGCAGACGCACACCCGTCTGGAGTGCAACGGCGTGGACAAATGGGTCTCGGTGAGTCTCCCGTCCACCGGGCAGCGCATCTGCATGATCACCGTACGGGTGGGACGCCAGAAGAGCAGCGGAGCTCTCCCGCCCAGCAGCGCCGGCCCTTACTACACAACGGTGGGCAGCTGGAACAACCGCGACGGGTGCTGACGGCGGTCCGACTCCGGCACGAATTCGGCCCTCGATGGCTGCGAGCTCGGCGACCCCGGCGGCGCCGAGCTCGGTGGCGGGCGTCAGTTGCGGCGGTACGTGGCGAAGCCGATGCCGAGCTGGGCGCGGCGGGATTCATCGGCGGCGTATCCGGCGAGACTCACGGCGTCCGACTATTCGGCCGGTCTCCGCTCGTCATGCTGCACTCTCTTGCCATGACCCGTGGTCTTAGCAACTCGTTGAGCACTGAAGCGCGTGGTGGATGACCTTGGCCACTTGAGGCTGTGGGTCAGCTTGGCGGACCTGGCCCACGTCTCGGCCATGCGGCCAGGGCCAGTTCGGCGATGTCGGCGAGTTCGGTCGCGTCGGCTCCGTCCCGGGCGCGCTGCGACATTCCTTGGATGACGGCGGCGAAGTAGCCGGCCAGCGCACGGGGATCGGCGTATGGGGGTAGTTCGCCGTCCTGCTGAGCGGTGCGCAGGCGGTCCTGGAAGACCGCGAGGTTGGCGTTGCGCAGATCGCGCAGGAACGCTGCTATCTCGGCGTCCTGGACGGTGACGTTGGTGGCGGCGGTGATGGTCAGGCAGCCGGCGGGGTGGGAGGGGTCGGGGTAGATCGTCGCGGCCTCGCGCAGGATGCGAGCGAAAGCCTGGTAAGCCGTGGGCTCCTCGTGGAGGGCGAGGCCGATGAACGCGCCGACGGGCGAGCGGGCGTAGGCGTGCACGACCTCCTTGAACAGCGCCTTCTTGCCGCCGAAGGCGGCGTACAGGCTGCCTGGCCGGATGCCCATCGCCTCGGTGAGCTCGTTGAGCGAGGTGGCCTCGTAGCCGTGCTCCCAGAACAGTCGCGTGGCTGCGGCGAGTGCCACGTCACGGTCGAACGTGCGCGGACGGCCCCGTGCCGTGCCTGCTTTACTCATGCCTCACATTCTAGAGCGTTCACTCAAAAAATCATGCTAGCGTGATTGTTGAGCAATCACTCAAGAAATAGGAGGTAGCACATCATGGGCGGACGCAGGCTGGACGACAAGGTGGCGCTGGTCACCGGCGGCAGCAGGGGGATCGGGCGGGCCATCGCCGAGCGGCTCGGCCGGGAGGGCGCGGTCGTGGCCGTCGCCTTCGCCCGCGATCAAGCCGCGGCCGACGAGGTCGTCCAAACAATCGGCAAGGACGGCGGCCGGGCGTTCGCGATCCGGGCCGAGCTGGGCAGGCACGGCGACGCGGCCGCGCTGTGGGCCGCCTTCGACGCCCAGACCCAACGGCACTCGCTCCGGGCGGGCGTCGACATCATCGTCAACAACGCCGGCATCGGCCGCAGCTCAGACCTGGCCTCGCTCACCGAAGAGGAGTTCGACGAGGTCTTCGCGGTGAACGTCCGGGCACCGTTCTTCATCCTGCAGCAGGGGCTGAGCCGGCTGCGCGACGGCGGGCGGATCATCAACATCTCCAGCGGCGCGGCCCGCCTGGCCATGCCGGAGATCATCGCCTACAGCTCCACCAAGGGGGCCCTGGACACCTTCACCCTCAACCTGGCCAAGCAACTGGGCCCGCGGGGCATCACGGCGAACTCGGTGGCCCCCGGAATCGTGGATACCGACGTCAACGCGGGATGGCTGCGCGGCAACGCGGAAGCCGAGGCGCACGCCGCGTCGCTGGCCGCGCTGGGCCGGGTCGGGCAGCCCGAAGACATCGCCGACATCGTGGCATTCCTTGCCTCCGGCGAGGCTCGCTGGGTGACCGGCAGGGTGATCGACGCGACCGGTGGTGCCGGATTGTGACCCTCTTCTCGGGTGGGGCCCACTGAACGGTCAGTCCGTCGGCAGCGGCGTCAGAACCCGCATGTCGACGTACTGACGAATGCCGGCACTCGGTACGGCGGCCCACGCTCGCTACATCGAGCCGGGGCTCCTGGCGGGAGCCATGGCCGCGCCGGTCGGCAGGGGTGTCTGGCTCTCATCGCCATGCTGTCGGCGCACGATCTCGTTGATCCAGATGGGTGCGAACGGCGACGTGCAGCCCGGCGAAGTCGGGTAGTCCTTGAGCACCTCCAGGCGCTCACCGATGTCGATCGCACGGGCGCGGTGCTCGGCGTACTCGATGCCGATCTGAGCCAGGCAGTGGTTCATCGCCCACTGCAGGCGATCCGGGGCGTCCTTCATCTCGGCCTCGATGACGTCGAGCAGTCCTGCGAGGTCGAGGCCGTCGGGCTTCTTCGCCACGCGTTCGGTGGTCAGCGCCCAGCCGGCGCTCGCGACCACTGGATCCGGATCGGCGGACCAGACCTGGCGCAGCTCCTCGGCGTGCGGGTTCTTCTTCACCACGTAGTTCACGAGCCAGTCGTGCACCTTGGGTGTGCGCGCCTCGCGCATCATGGCGTCCAACTCGTCACGCTCGAACGCCTTCGGACGGCAGATCAGGGTCGCCAGCAGTCTCGCCGCGGTGTCACCCGTCTCCCAGAGCCGGCACGCGAGCTCCTGCCGCGTCTTCAGCCGCTTCGCGAGCGCGCGCAGCTTGCCGAGGTTCACACCGTGATCGTCGCCGTGTTTCTCGTTCACCTCGCGTATCTTCGGGTCCTCGAGGTCGGCCAGCTCGGCCATCACCTCGACCACGGTCGTCTCGGTCACTCCGGCCTCCCGTCCGTCACGCGCGGGATTCAGCCTACGACGGAAGTCGGCCTCCTGTCGTACCCGCCGGTGCGGCGTCGGATGGTGTGATCAACGGCGGTGGGTGGCGCGTACGACGACGTCGTGAAGGGGGACGGCTCGGTCGCCGTGGCCGGTGAGTGTGCGGAGGTGTTCTTCGGCGGTGACGATCTCCCACTCCGTGCCGTTCAGGCGCGCGGTGATGGACGTGGAGGTGGCCGACGCTTCGGCGGGAGGGTGGTGCCCGTGGCCGGTAGCGCCCTGGGTGCGCAGGTGCCCCACGATGAGCAGCGTGCCGCCGGGGGCCACCCAACCCGCCAGCCGGTCGTAGAACTCCAACTGGGGCATCGCCGGGTGGGCGTAGTGGGTCATGACCAGGTCGAACCGTACGTCCGGGCTCCAGACGCTCAGATCCGCCTCGACCCACCGCAAGCGCTCGGAGGCTCCGCTCGTCGCCGCGCGCTCGGCGGCGCGAGCAAGGGCCTCGGACGAGATGTCGGCCGCGGTGACGTGCCAGCCATGGGAGGCGAGCCAGATCGCCTCGGCGCCGCCGCCGCACCCCGCATCCAGCGCCGTGCCCGGTGTCAGGCCGCTGGTCTCACGAGCGAGGTACGGGTTCGGCGGATTGCCGCCCATGGAGCCGGGGCCACCATCTCGTCCCTGTTGCCAGTGCCGCTCCCAGAAGTCCTTGTCGAATTCGTACGTCAACAGTTGTCCTCCTCGTCGCGAGGCTGCGCGGATCCGTCCGCCGTGGCCGGTGACCTCGTCACGGCCAAGGTGCCAACGGCTCCGCCGGGCTGACCCGCGGATCGTGCACCCCTTCGCGGTGCGTTCCTCGGTTCGTGGTTCATGGTGCTGGCAAGGAAGGCGGACGCGCAAACGTCGTTGCCGAATGGCGAATTGGCGGGGTGGGCGAAGCCACAGACCGCACTCTTGACGCTGTCGGGCCGCTAAACGCCTTCGGCTGCGTCGGGACATGGCGCTCGCCGACCTCGCGCAGGAGACCGGCATCTCCACCAGCACCTTGTCCCGGCTTGAGGCGGGCCTGCGACGCCCCACGCTTGAGCAGCTGCTTCCGTTGGCTCGCGCCCACGGGGTCACACTCGACGAGCTCGTCAACGCGCCGCCGACCGGCGACCCCCGCGTCAATCTGCGTCCCATCCCCTGCGGCGACGGCGCGGTCATCCTGAGATCGTCAGGCTCTGAGCTCGTCCGCCTGCCACGGCCCGGCCCGGGCGTGGTCGACCATCTGATCCGCGCGCACGCAGCGCTTTCAACCGCTGGGTTGACCGATGGGCGGCCCACGGTCTACGGTCCTTTCAACCGTTGGGTTGAAAGTAAGGGAGACGACCACGGACACGCTGTCCCGGGTCTTCGCCGCCCTCGCCGATCCGACTCGGCGCGACATGGTGGCCCGGCTCGCCGAGGGCGACGCGACTGTGAGTCAGTTGGCTGAGCCGTACCGGATGACGCTGCAGGCCGTCTACAAGCACCTGCGGGTGCTCGAGGACGCCGGGCTCATCAGCCGGCCGCGAGGGCCGCAGCCCCGGCCGGTGCGCCTGGAGGTCCAGGCCCTCGACCTGATGGACACCTGGATCGAGCGCCACCGGGACCGCGTCGAGCAGCGCAACCGCCGCCTTGACGCCGTCCTGGCGGAGATGAACGGAGACGAGCATGGACAGGTTCACGGAGACGGTCATCGAAGTCGACCCGAAGCTGCCGATCATCCTGACAACACGTGACTTCGCGGCGACGCCCGAGCAATTGTTCCGCGCCCACACCGATCCCGAGTTGTTCGCCCGTTGGGTGGGCCCCCACGCCCTGGCCACCCGGATCGAGCACTGGGACGCCCGTACCGGCGGCAGCTGGCGGTACGTCTCGGCGCAGGACGGCACGGAGTACGGCTTCCATGGCTGCTTCCACGAGGTGAGGCCGGACCGCATCGTGCAGACCTTGACGTACGAGGGCGATCCCGACGGAGTCACGCTGGAGACGTTGTGGTTCGAGGACCTGGGCGGCGGCCGTACCCGGCTGCGGACGCAGGCGTTGGTCGACAGTTTCGAAGGCCGCGACGCGTGGCTGCGCAGCGGTATGGAGATCGGTGTGAACGAGGGTTACGCGAAGCTGGAGAGGATGCTCGCCGATGGTGCTGTCTGATCACCCGGCCGAGCGGCACCGGCAGGTCGCCGGGCTGTTCACGGACCGGGTCCGAGGCGTCCGATCCTGGGACGCGCCGTCGCCGGTCGCCGGTTGGGCCGCCCGCGACGTCGTGCGTCACCTGACCGAATGGTTCCCCGGGTTTCTCGCCTCCGGCGCCGGCATCGAGCTGCCCCAGGGAGCGTCGGTGGATGAGGACCCGGTCGCCGCGTGGCAGGTGCACTGCGACGGCGTGCAGGCGGTGCTGGACGACGCGGCGACGGCGCACCGGGAACTCGTCAACCGACACGTCGGCAGCCTGCCTGTGGCGGCTGCGATCGACCAGTTCTACACCGTTGACGTGTTCATGCACACCTGGGATCTCTCCAGGGCCACCGGCCAGGACGACCGGCTGGACCCCGAGTTCTGTGCTCGGCTTCTCGCCCAGATGGAGCAGATGGAGGAGGCTCTGCGCGCTTCCGGCCAGTACGGTGCCCCGGTCGAGGTGCCCGCCGGTGCGGACGCCCAGACCAGACTGCTCGGTTTCATCGGCCGGGACCCGTTCTGGGCAGGGCGGTGAGCCGGACTCCGTAACAGGGAGACTCGGGGGCGCTGACCTATCACCCGAGGCTTCGGGCATGCACAGCTGGCAGGTACGTTGCATGGGTTTTGCCTAGGGACTCAGCGAACTGCCTTACTCCGCGAGCAAGCTTGGCGGAAGTGAGATCGATTGCAGCTCATTCGCGCGTTAAGTTGCATATGTATCCGGTTCTGAGGCTGTTTCCCCAGGTCGCGTCGAGAGAGACGTCGTGGCCTGGGGAGGCTTTTGTTGGAATTCGCGCGAAGGGCGTTTGCTATGGCGATATATGGCTATCGCTGTCCGCACTGCTCCGACATTGATGCCGCATTTCCGATCGGCAGCGCACCGGCTGATATGCCGTGCCCGGACTGCGGAGCGACCTCGGTCCGGGTGTTCTCGCCGCCGATGCTCACGCGCACTCCGGCTGCCGTGTCGGCCCAGTTGCGACGCGCGGAGCGCAGCGCCTCCGAGCCCGAAGTCGTCACGTCCCTGCCACGGCGCCGCGCCGTGGGGGCGGTGGCCACCCATCCCGCCACCAGACGCCTGCCGCGCCCGTGACCGTCCCTGTGCCGAAAGGAATCCAGCCGTGCCAGAGCTGATCTTCCCGCTCGACTCGACCAAGAAGTTCACCGACCAGGCCAAGATCGGTCACAACCGTTGGCATCCCGAGATCCCGCCGGTGGCACGGGTCAAGCCGGGCGACAGCTTCCGGGTCCACTGCCGGGAGTGGTTCGACGGCGCGATCCACAACGACGACTCCGCCGAGGACATCCGTGACGCCCCGCTGACGACGGTGCACGCGCTCAGCGGCCCCTTCGCGGTCGAGGGGGCCGAGCCGGGCGACCTGCTGATCGTGGACATCCTGGACGTGGGGCCCATTCCGCAGGAGGACAGCGGCCCGCTGGCCGGCCAGGGCTGGGGCTACACCGGCGTCTTCCCCACCAAGAACGGCGGCGGGTTCCTCACCGAGCAGTTCCCCGATGCCTACAAGGCGATCTGGGACTTCTCCGGTCAGGAGGCCACATCACGCCACATCCCGGCGGTGTCGTTCATCGGCATCGTCCACCCCGGCCTCATGGGCACCGCGCCGTCGGCGGAGCTGCTGGCGAAATGGAACTCCCGGGAGGGCGCGCTGATCGCCACCGACCCGCAGAGAGTGCCGCCGCTGGCCCTGCCCCCCGAGCCTCAGGACGCAGTCCTCGGGTCGGTGCCCTCATCGGAGTTCGGCCGGGTCGCCGGCGAGGCCGCCCGCACCGCGCCGCCCCGGGAGAACGGCGGCAACCAGGACATCAAGAACCTGACCAAGGGCTCCCGCATCTTCTATCCGGTGTTCGTCTCCGGCGCGAACCTGTCGGTCGGCGACCTGCACTTCTCGCAGGGCGACGGCGAGATCACCTTCTGCGGCGCCATCGAGATGGGCGGCTTCATCGACCTGCACGTCGACCTCATCAAGGGCGGCATGGAGACGTACCGCGTCGGCGAGAACGCCATCTTCATGCCGGGCCGCACCGCCCCCCAGTACAGCGAGTGGCTCGCGTTCTCCGGGACGTCCGTCACGCTGGACGGCGAGCAGCGCTACCTCGACTCGCAGCTGTCCTACCAGCGCGCCTGCCTGCACGCGATCGACTACCTGACGACCTTCGGCTACAGCCCTGAGCAGGCATATCTGTTGCTCGGCGCGGCGCCGATCGAGGGTCGGCTGTCGGGAGTGGTGGACATCCCCAACTCCTGCGCCACCGTCTACCTGCCCACCGCGATCTTCGACTTCGATGTCCGTCCCGGCGCGTCCGGCCCGGCCCGCGTGCCCCAGGGCACCAGCGCACCGCACGCCAGCTTCGGCTGAGCCGCGGAGAGAGCCGAGAGGTCGGGCATGATCACGGCTCAGGCCGGTTCCGGGCCCGGCTTGCGGGCGACGCCTCCCACCAGGGTGTGGTACGTGATGCCCTGCGCGGCCCGGTCGTCGGGGCCGGGTCGCCACTCGGCCACCGGCACCAGGCCGGGGGCGAGGACCTCGAAGTCCCCGAAGTAGGCGAGGATCTCGTCGTGGAAGCGCCAGCGGCCGGTGCCCAGGTTCTCGTTGAACAGCTTCTCGGCCGACGCCGCCTGCTCGGCGATCTCGGGCCGGGCGGCACCCGGATTGTGGAAGTGGGAGATGGCCAGGTAGCTGCCCGGAGGCAGCGCGTTCCTGAGCCGGGCGGCGATTCCCTCGGGGTCCTCGGCGTCGTTGAGATGATGCAGGATCGAGAAGAGCAGCAGGGCGACGGGTTGCGAGAAGTCGACGAGCCGGCGCAGCTCCGGATGGCTCAGGATGTCGTCGGCCTGGCGGATGTCGGCCTGGATGACCGTCGTGGTGTCGTTCTTGGCCAGCAGGGCGCGGCCGTGCACGAGAACGATCGGGTCGTTGTCGACATAGACCACCCGCGCCCGCGGGTCAACGCCTTGGGCGATCTCGTGCACGTTTCCCTGGGTGGGGAGGCCCGAGCCGATGTCCACGAACTGCCGGATGCCCGCTTCGGCCGCCAGGTGGCGCACGACCCGGCGGAGGAACTCACGGTTGGCCCGCGCGGCCTCGGGGGCGTCCGGCGCGATCTGGAGGGCCATCTCGGCGACCTTGCGGTCGGAGGCGAAGTTGTCCTTGCCGCCCAGCATGTAGTCGTAGACCCGCGCGATGCTCGGCTTGCTGATCTCGATGCCGGCCGGAGCCCGGTCCTGTGCGCCTTCGGCCGAGCTCAGATCTTCGGACATGATTCTTCCTCCTGCTCGATCGCACACTGACCGATCGACAGCGATCTTAGTCAGCTTCTCTGGAGAGAAATCAAGCTTTCTTCCCGTTCTTGCTGGAGATTAGAGAAATCGGGTGTCTGGCAGAAATTGGGAAGAGGTAGAACTAGCGTCCTTGTCATCCGATAACGGCTTCATGTCATATTTCAGGGTGTCAGGTCGGCCTTGATCTAGAACGATACGGCTGGAAGGGCCTCGGTAGCGGATGACCCGTTATCTACGATGGACGGGTACCCGGGGGTGGTGATGAAGGCGTCCGGCTTATTCCTTGCGTTGATCTTCGGCGTGCTGCTCGCGACGACATACGACGGACCGGCCACCGAGGTGGGAGGGTCGCCTCCGGCCCAGACCATGCCGGTGTCGCCTTCTGCTTCCCCTGTGCCGGTGACCGTTCCCGTGCCGACGGTGACGGTGACGCGGATCGCGCAGCCGCCGTCTCACGACTCCGGAGCACTCAGTGTCGGGGACGGCGTGCTGATGATGATCTGCGCCGCCGCCGTGACCTTCGCCCTCTCGGCCTGCTGGGTCACGTACGCGAGGAGGGACTCCTGATGAGTGTGGTCGTGGCGGTCACCTGCCTGCTCGTCGCCGTCGCGGCGCTCGGCATCGTGCTCCGGTTCCGCAACGAGGTCGGTCTCTTCCGGAGGGACCTCGACCACGTCGAGGACAGAGAGGCGGCGAGGAGCAAGGCGCTGGAGAGCCAGTGGTCAGCACACCGCGAACTGCTGGACAGGCTGGGCGAGGTGCGGGACGAACTCGCCGTTCTGAGAGAGTCCCAGGATTCGCGGATCGCGAGTGTGGTGGACAGGCATATGGCGGAACGAGGGTTCCGCGAAACACTTGCGGCGGGCGCCGCGGAGGTGGGCGCCACGGTGGCCGTGGAGGTCCGGGGACTGGACCACGCGCACGAACCCACCGTCGTCCAGTACGTCGAACGATTCTTGGAAGCCCTTTCACCGGTGCGGATAGTGCCCAAGGCGGCGAGGGCGAATTCCTGGAGAGTCGGATATCTGGTCGAGTTCGCCGCAGGCCAGACATTCGACAGCATTCGGCAGCGCCTCTCGGAGGCACTGCCCGCCGCGGGCGGAGAGGATGACGGCACGGATGCCTCCATCGCCCTGCGCCGGCTGCTCGTCGCGATCCGAGCCACCACGGTGACCATGTACGTGGGTCCCCTCGCGGCCGTCGCGGAGAACGGCCGGCTGGCCGTCGCGTTACTCGACCGCGAGGAACTCCGGTCCTTCGTGGCGGAGGACACCATCGGCGACGTGGCACGCACCCGGACCTATCTGGAGCGCCTCGCTCCGGGCCGGACCAGGGACCTCGCCGACTGGACGGCGAGCCGGGACCCCGCTCCCAGAGGTCATCCTTACCGCATGGACGCGGGGGAGCGCCCCGCCTCATCCGACCTGATCCTGCCGAGCAGGGAAGAGCGCCTGGGCAGGGATGACCGTTCCGAGAGGGATGACCGTTCCGAGAGGGATGACCGTTCCGAGAGGGATGACCGTCCCGGCAGGGGTGGCCGTCCCGGCAGGGGTGGCCGTCCCGGGCCTTATGAGCAGCCGGGCTCGCGTGACGACTTCGGGCCGGATGGGCGGTAGGAGGGTGTGATGGGCGCGATCCTCGCGCAGGTGAGCAGCTCGATCGCCGCTCTCATCGCCGCCGTCGCGGCCATCTCGGTGGCGTACTTCGCGCGCAGGCAGATCCGGGTGGAGGCCGACCGCGCCCATCGACGGGAAGTCGAAGGCCGGGCGGCCCAGTTCGAGCACGAGAGGCAGACTCGCCTCTACGAGGCCCGGTCCAGCGCGTACGCGAAACTGCTGGCGGCGCTGCACGACACGCAGGAGGCACTGATCCGCTATCAGCAGGCTCCGACCGACGAGGCGCGGACCGCGTGCGACAGCACGTTGATCGCGCTGGGGCTCGTCAGGGCGGAGGTCCGGCTGATCGCGAAGCCCGAGACCGATGCGAAAGCCAACGAGGTGTGCAGGTCGCTGACCGCGGCGGTGGCCCACGCGCTGAGCGGAGGCCGGCGGCCGTCCGGGCTGGACCGGGATCTCAAGCCTCTTCTCGACAGCATGCGAGCGGATCTGGGCAGCGACGGAGACCTTCCCGAACAGCGCCGACCCCACTGACGCACGCCAACGCGCTGTGAACCCGGCAAAGAGTTGGTGCGAATGTGGGCAGTGTGTCGGATGAATCATCGCTTTGCTGGCGTTAGTGGGCACCCTCCTACATAACTCGACATAGGACGCATTGTCAGACTCGGGTTACCGACCGTCACAGGCCACACCCGAGGAGGGACATGTACCGCCAGCTCAGTGCCGTGGGCACCGCCGTCCTGACCGCCCTGGCCGTCATGACGGGGACCGCGTCCGCGTCGCCGCGCGAGGTCGACACCATCGCGCATCGGGGCGCCTCCGCGTACGCGCCCGAGAACACGCTCGCGGCGTGCGCCGTGGCCCGGATCCAGCGGGCCGACGTGTGCGAGTTCGACATCCAGCAGACCAAGGACCACCAGCTCGTCCTCATGCACGACGCCACGCTGACCCGTACCACCGATGTCGAGAAGGTCTTTCCCCGGCGTTCGCCGTGGCGGGTCTCCAACTTCACGCTCGCCGAGATCCAGCGGCTGGACGCCGGCTCGTGGTTCTCCTCGCGGTACCGGGGCGAACGGGTGCCCACGCTCGGCCAGGCCATGCGGGCGCTGCGGAACACCGAGATCGGCCTGCTGCTGGAGATCAAACACCCGCCGGACAGCCCGGACATCGACCGGCGGGTGGCCGCCGAGCTGCACGACGCCCGTGCCTGGTGGGGGCGCAAGCGGCTGACCGTGCAGGCGTTCGACTGGCGCTCGATGCGGGCCTTCCACAGCATGGTGCCCCATGTCCCGATCGCGCTGCTCGGCAAACCGGCGGCCGATCGGCTGCCCGAGCTGGCCCAGTACGCCAGCGGGATCAACCTGCCGCACCGCGACCTCACCCCGGGATACGTCGAGGACGTCCACGACCAGGGCATGCGGGTCTTCACCTGGTCGACGAGGAGGCCGCCCGTGATCCGCCGACTGATCTCGTACGGCGTGGACGGCATCATGACCAACAAGCCCGACCGGCTGGAGAACGCGAAGCGTCAGTCGTGACCGGCCCCGCGGCTCACCCGGCGAAGGTCGAGAAGGGGACGCGGCGCGGCGGGTCGGGGTGTCGAGCACGGCGGCAGGGGTAGACGGGCGGCGTGGACAACACCGACAGTGGCGCGGGCCCGGGCGAAGAGCTCCTGGTCACCAGCATGAACGGCGCAAAGATGGAGGCGGCCCCCGCCGAGCTGCTCGACACGGCGGAGGCGCCCCCTGCCGAGCTGCTCGACGACCTCTCCGACCTCCGGGTGATCGACGACGATGACGACGATCCGGTCCTGGTCGACCTCGACGGCCGTCCGTACGACACCTGGCGCGAGCACTACCCCTACCGGAGCCGGATGGACCGCGCCGAGTACGAGCGGACCAAGCGGCTGCTGCAGATCGAGCTGGTGAAGCTGCAGTACTGGATCAAGGACACCGGGGTCCGGCTCGTGGTCCTGTTCGAGGGGCGCGACGCGGCGGGCAAGGGCGGCACGATCAAACGGTTCCAGCAGCATCTGAACCCCCGGGGCGCGGCCGTGGTGGCGCTGGACAAGCCCAGCGAACGCGAGAGCACCCAGTGGTACTTCCAGCGCTACATCGCCCACCTGCCGTCGGCGGGGGAGATGGTGTTCTTCGATCGCTCCTGGTACAACCGCGCGGGGGTCGAGCGGGTGATGGAGTTCTGCACCCCGCGCGAATACCTGGAGTTCCTGCGTCAGGCGCCGCTGTTCGAGCAGATGCTCGTCGAGGACGGCATCCAGCTGGTCAAGTTCTACTTCTCGGTCTCGCGCGGCGAGCAGCTCACCCGCTTCGTCATCCGGTCGATCGACCCGGTCCGGCGCTGGAAGCTGTCACGGATGGACCTGGCGTCCCGCCAGAAATGGGACGAGTACACCGATGCAAAGGAGGACATGTTCCAGCACACCGACACCGACTTCGCGCCCTGGACGGTGATCAAGAGCAACGACAAGAAACGCGCCCGCGTCGAGGCGATCCGGCACGTGCTGAGCCTGTTCGACTACGAGGGCAAGAACCACGAAGTGGTCGGGGTGCCCGATCCGCTCATCGTCCGTACGGCCGCCGACGTCCTCGACGAGGACCGCGACTCCTACCCCGGCTCCCCTCGGCCCGCTGGGTAGCGGCCTCGGAGGGGCGGCCTGCCGCCTCGTGCGAGGCGAGCCGTCAGGAGAGGTGAGCCGTCAGGAGAGGTGAGCCGTCAGGAGTGGACGGCGCGGATCTCCGTGACGGTGAAGTCGTCGACGATGTGCCGGTTCTGCAGGAGGAACCCGACCACGCCCGCCACCGCCTCCACGCCCAGGGTGGCCCGCACCTGCCCGCTCAGCAGGTAGACCAGGGGAGTCGACGGCTGGTCGAGCGCGAAACGGCGGCCGTGGCGGTGGACGTCCTGCAACGCTCTGATCGGGATCGGCCGTTTGGTGGTGAACCACGCCGCGACCTCCCACAGCGGCAGCTCCGGATCGGCCTCGGCCTCGGCGGTGGCGTCGTAGCAGGTGACGCAGCCGTGCCCGGCGTGCTGGCCGTGCGGGCAGGTCCACTGGGCGAGGTCGGCGGTGCTCAGGGTGCTCAGGATCGCCGCCTTGGTCACGCGGCGGCGCACGCGCGGTGGCGGGTCCTCGAACGGGTAGTTGTCGCTGACGATGATCGGATCCCTTCGCGCCCATGTGCCGAGACATCCGAGCCTAACCCTACGTGCCCCGGTGCTGATCCCCGTGGGAGTGTCCACCGCGCCTGACTCGCGCACCCGCTGCGCCGATCTTCGTGGGAGTGTCTACCGCTCGGGGACGGCCATCTCGCCGAGGAGCGACCAGTCGTCCTGCGGGACGTTGACGTTGACGATGCGCGGCGTCTCGGCCAGGTGGGGCGGGAGGGTCCGCCGCGCCTCGGCGAAGTGCTCGGACCCGACGTGCGCGGCCCCGGCCTCGTCGTCGCGGAACGCCTCGACCAGGACGTACACGTCCGGCTCCTCGACGCTGCGCGACCAGTCGAACCACAGGCACCCGGGCTCGGCGCGGGTCGCCCTGGTGAAGTCGGCGGTGATCTCGGGCCACCGGTCGGCATGCTCCGGGAGAACGCGGAACCTAGCGGTGATGAAGATCATTGAGACACTCCTCCGGCTCGACATGCGCCCACGCTCGCCGACGACAGACGGCTTCGACGACATACGGTTTCGACCACCTGAGGCTAACGCAGGCCATCGCCCCTTTCGGGGAGGTGGCGACGGCGGCGCTCAGCCGCACACCCCCTGGTAGGGCAGATCGGCTCCCACGTGCTCGCGCCACTCCTCGCGGGTCAGCGCGCGTCCCGCCCGCGCGCACACCTCCGAGGCCGCGCGCGCCGGATCGACCGGCAACTCCTGTACGGTCCCGTCGCGCCCCGCCACGTGCAGCAGGGAGCCGTCGGGCGAGAACGCGAGGGCGGGCACCGGATCGTCCGAGTCCCGCGGATCGGACAGGTCGGTGACGACGGTGCGGCCATCGCCGAGCTGACGTCCCGTGGCCACGTCGAACAGCGAGACCCTGTCGTCGTGCGCCACCGCCAGGATCCGCCCGTTGGGGGAGAAGACCGCGCCTAGCGCGTCGCCCGGCAGCCTGAACACCCGTCCCGTGGTCCGCCAGGTGCGGCTGTCCCACAGCACCACCGCCCTGTTGCCGTACGGCGAGGCGGCCAGTCCGCCCTTGGGCGCGAGCTCCATCCACCCGCGCGCCAGCGTGCCCGGCCCCTCGGACCGGGGGAGCACCTTCCGCGAGACCAGATCGATCACGTCGGCGCCCGCGGGATCGGCGGTGACGAGGAACCTGCCGTCGGCGCTGAAGGACAGCGCGCCTCCGGCGACCGGCCCGAACCGCATGATCTGTTCGCGCCGCGCGAGGTCGATGACGACGACCTCGCCGCTGCCGTAGAGGTCGCCGGGCAGGGTGTGGCTGACGGCGAGCAGCCGGTTGTCGGGGCTGATCTCCATGTCCGCCCGCTCGGGCTGGGAACTCAGCGGAACCCGGCCCAGCTCGCGCCCGGTGGCGGCGTCCCAGAGCGTGACGCCCTCCGTATGGTTGTCCCAGTGGCCGGTGACGATCGTCCGCCCGTCGGGGCTGACCAGCATGACCGGGCCGTGGTTCACGGCGATGTCGACGCGCGACCTCGTCTCGGTGAGGCCGGGCAGCGACCAGCCGCGCACGGCGCCGCCGGTCCGGGCGAACAGGGCGTCCACGCCGGCGGTGAACCGCCTGTCCCGGGCCCTGGCCGGCAGGACGAGCGGCGGACGGGTCCGCCGGCCGACGTCGTAGCCGGTCACCCGCCCCGACTCGTCCAGCAGGCTCAGCGTCCGGTTCTCCGGGTCCAGGCGCGGTGGGCCGGTCAGCGTGGACGCGATCGTCAGCCGCAGCAGCGGGGCCCCGTCGTCCAGCCGCCACAGCGACAACGGGCTGCCCGCCTGCCTGCCGGAGGTGATCAGAAACCGGCCGTCGTCGCTGAAGACGGCGTCGCTGACGTCACCGGGGAACACCCGCTCGGCCCGCTTGCCGGTGAACAGGTTCCACAGCTCCGTCCTCGTCCCTTCTCCCACGGCGGCCAGGGAGCCGTCGGGGCTGAACGCGAGGACGGGACCGGGCAGGCGCTCGGGAAGCCGCCGGCCCGCGAGCTCTTTCTGGTCGGGGAAACCCCGCAGCGAGGTCTCCGACCGCTCGGCCATGACCTCGACGGAGCCGAAGCGGTCACCCGGCCCGAGCCGCGCGTCTCCCAGCGGCTCGGGCCCCCATCTCGTCTCCAGGCTCCGCCGCGCCACGTTCCACAGCCCGACGTAGGGGCCGCCGAGGTTCTGGCGAACGACGAGATAGCCCCCGCCGGGGCTGAACTCCAGGCTGCCGGGAAGGCCGGTGGGCAGCCCGAATACCTCCGGCACGTACCTGCCCTCGCCCAGCCGGGCGCCGGTCCGCAGGCTCCACAGGGCGACCGTGCCCTGCCTGGCGAGCGCCAGCGTGTCGCCGTCCGGGCTGAGCGCGGCGGTGAAGGGGCCCGCGCCGACCCCGCCGAACGTCCGGACCGTTCGTCCCGTCCACACGTCGTAGGCGGTCACCCGATCGGCGCCCGCGCTGACCAGCGTCCGGCCGTCGGCGCTCAGCGCCCGTCCGGAGTTGGCGGGCGCCGGATCCGTGAAGACCCGCTGCTCCTGCTGGGCGAGCGAGCTCAGCACCGCCGCCCCCGCCTCGGGCACCGGCGCGATGCGGTGGGCCGCGACGCTGAGCAGCATCGACTTCACCGGATCGGTCCCGCGCAGCGCGTCGGCCTGGAGCGCGACCCGTCTGGCCGTGGCCTTCGCCCGCTCCTCGGCCAGACTCCGGTCGCTCGCGTCGCTCCTCAGCGACTGCTGCCACGCGAGGCCGCCCGCGGTGAGCGACACGGCGAGCAGGGCCGCGACGCCCGTCGTGAGCAGGCGCCGCCGCCTGGTCCGCCGCGCCGACCTGGCTCGGCTCGCCTCCACGAACTCCTTCTCCGTCAGGTTCAGCGTCAGCCGCGTGGCGCTCGTCCAGGACAGCGCCTGCCGCAGAGCCGACCCCTGGAGGAGATCCTCGGGACGGCGTCCGCCGCCCGCCCAGCGGCGGGCGGCCTCGCCCAGCTCCCGGTGGGGGCCGAGATCCGCGCGGTCGCTGCTCACCCACTCGTGCAGCCGGGGCCAGGCGTACAGCAGGGCGGCCCTGGCGAGGGTGACGGTGTCGTCCTGGCGCTGGACCAGCGTGGCCTCTTCGAACGCGGCGAGCACCTGTCCGGCTGTCGAGTGCGGCATCTCGGTCAACTCGATCACCGTCGCGCGGCGCGGCGTCTCGTCGCCGTCGCTCACGTTCACCAGCCGCAGCAGCAGGTCGCGGGCCACCTCGCGGTCGGCGGCCGGCAGCGCCGCGTAGACCTCCTCGGCCACCGTGCCCAGCGCGGGCTCGGCGGCGAGTTCGCGCGGCGGCCGCACGCCCGCCGCGGCCTCGGCCCCCTCGGCGAGCACCGTGTGGCCGCCGCCACCGAGGAGGGTCAGCAGGAGCCGCTCGGCGGAGGGACGCGCGGCGGGGTCCTTCGAGAGCGTCGCGCCGACCAACTCGCGCAACCCCTCGGGCAGGGGGCCGAGGTCGGGATCGTGATGGAGCACCCGGTTGATCACCGCGATCGTCGTCGGACCGGCGAACGCGTCACGGCCCGTCGCGGCGAAGTAGACCACCGCGCCCCAGGCGAACACGTCCGCCGCCGCCTCGGCCCGGCCGCCGGAGAACAACTCGGGCGCCATGTACATCGGGGTGCCGGTCAGCTCGCCGGTCGAGGTCATCGACAGGCCCGCGGCTCGGGCGATGCCGAAATCGATCACTCGCGGCCCGTCGTGCCCGAGCAGCACGTTCTCCGGCTTCAGGTCGCGGTGCACCACCCCGGCCTGGTGGATCGCGGTCAGCGCCGTGCCCATGCCGACGGCCAGCCGGTGCAGCCCGTCGCGGTCCAGCGCGGGCCGTTGCGTCACCGCCCGGCGCAGGCTCGGGCCGGGCACGAACTCGGTGACGATGTACGGGCGCTCGCCCTCCAGATCGTGGTCCAGGATGCGGGCCGTGCAGAAGGACGCCACGCGCTGGGCGGCGCTCACCTCCCGGGTGAAGCGCCGGCGCAGCGGGGAGTCACCGGCCAGGTAGGCGTGCAGCACCTTGACCGCCACCCGGTTGGCCGCGCGGTCGTAGCCCTCGTAGACGACGCCCTGGCCCCCTGAGCCGAGCCTGCTCGCCAGCCGGTAGCCGCCCAGCCTCGACGGGTCTCCCGGGCGTAACTCGTCCGCGTTCATGATCCCTTGGACGACCCGTCGCGCTGAGAGGTTCGGCCGGACACCGACTCGGCCGGCGAGGGTGATCGTTCGATCAGCGATCCGGCCGCAGGCCGGTGGCCGCCCGGCCGGTCTCGGAGTCGACCGGGTAGGAGACGTGCTGGTGGATCATCTTCCACGCGCCGTCGATCCGCTGGAACACCCGGGTGCCGCGCGACCAGAGCTCGACCGGCTCCCCGCCGGGCTCCTGGGCGCGCATGCGGTTGAGCCCCCAGCTGACGGCAAGGTCGTCGCGGACCATGACGCGCAGGTCGGGGATGTCCCAGCGGAGTTCGCCGGCCATCACCTCGAAGCCCTGACGGCAGCTCTCGCGGATGGCTCGCGCGCCCGTGTAGACGAGCGGGGCGTCGTGCTCGTACGAGACGGCGTCGTCGGCGATCTTCGTCATCACGGCGTCGAGATCCTTCGCGGCGGCGTCCCTGAACCACTCCTCGAAGTGCTCACGGATCTCCTTCTCGGCGGTCTTGTCGGCGGTCTTGCTCATGTCGGTCAGCTCCTCGTGGTAGCCGGTCGTGGTGGTCGTGGTGGTCGTGGTGGTCGTCGGGGTCGGCCAGGCGGTCACCGGGTGGTCGTCAGGTGGTCGCCGGGTCGTTCAGGTGGTGGTCAGGTGGTGGTCGAGGTTGTCGAAGCACTCCCGCCAGCCCTCGGTGTTGCCGTCGCGCGTGGCCGCCGAGTCGAAGCCGGTCTGCTCGAAGGTCATCTCCGTCTTTGAGCCGTGCTCGGCGAAGGCGACGGTCACCAGGGTCTCGGGGCCGGTGTGCCCGTCGTCGCCCTGCTGGGTGAGGGTGAAGACCAGCCGCTCCGGCCGTACGACCTCGCGGAACTCGCCGTACTCGCGGTGCCCCTCGCCGGAGGCGGACCGGAACCGTACGTGCCATCGCCCGCCGGGGCGGGCGTCCACCGCGCAGTCGGTGACGGTGAAGCCGTCCGGCGCGAACCAGGCGGCGACGTCCTCGGCCTGGGTCCAGGTGCGGAAGACCAGCTCGCGCGGAGCGTCGAAGAGCCGGACGATCGAGATGGGACGGGCTGTGTGGCCTTCGGCGTGAGTGGACGCCATCAGGCTCTCCTTTCGCTGGTGGGGGAGTCGCTCACCAGGGAGTCGCTCGCAAGGCTTTCGCTGGTGGGGGAACTGGTGGGGGAGTCGTCCTCGCGCGGCCGGGTGAGCCGCTCGTCGAGCCGGTCGAAGCGGTCCTGCCAGACCTGCCGGTAGGAGTCGAGCCACGCGTCGACGTCGACGAGGGGCTCCACGCGGATCCGGCTGGGCCGTCGCTGCGCGTCGCGGGCCCGGGTGACCAGACCCGCGGACTCCAGGACGGCGATGTGCTTGGACACGGCCCGCGGCGTCATGGCGAACGGTTCGGCGAGCTCCGTGACCGACGCGTCGCCGTCGAGGAGGCGGGCGAGGATCGCGCGCCGCGTCGGGTCGGCGAGGGCCGCGAAGACCGTGCTGAGCGTGTCCATGCGAACCTCCAAGTTCCGGAACTAGTCAGTACTATAAGCAGCTACTTAACAAAGAGGCAAGGGGCGCCCGCGTCCGGACCCCGAAGAGAAGTATGACCTCAAGAAAATTAAGATTTACATCTTGAAAATTAAAGATGCTCTCGATATAACTTTAGATATGGCAGAACAGGCGATGGACTGGCAGGAGCTCACCAACCTGACCCGGGGTCAGCCGTTCGTCGTCGAGCGGGTGCGCCTGGCGGGCAACGGTGTCGCGATCGAGGGTGAGTTCGAGCTGCCGCAACTGGCTCAGCTCAGTGTCGAGGATCAGATCTTCGTCACGGCGTTCGTACGGTGCCACGGCTCCATCAAGCAGATGGAACGGATCTTCGGGGTGAGCTACCCGACGATCAAATCGCGACTGAACCGGATCATGCAGCTGCTCGACTTCGTCGAGGTCGATCCGGCGCCGCCGTCGGCCGAGATCGTCGATCGGTTGCGCCGCGGCGAGATCACCGCACAGCAGGCACTGTCCGAACTGGAGGGGCGCACGTGATGCCGCAGTTGGTGACCGTAGGGGTCAAACGCCCGGACCGTAGCCCCATCCGGGTCTGGGTCCCAGTGCTCCCGGTAGTGCTCGTGTTCTTGCCGGTCGTGGTCCTGGCCCTACTGGCGGCAGCCGTGGCCTGCCACGTCTACCGCATCAGTGTGGTGCGGGCACTCGACACCGGATGGCGCATCGTCTGCGCGTTGCCCGGCACCCGACTCGACATCGAATACAGCCGTACGGCTGTGCTCGTAGCCATCCGATAGGAGAGGTGCGATGAACGAACAGCGCAGGGACATCCTCGGCATGCTGGCCGAAGGCAAGATCACCGCAGAGGAGGCTGAGCGGCTCATCACCGCGCTCGAACGGGACCACCCGCCGGCGGCGTCGAGTCCCGGCGCCCGGCCGAAGGGCAAGGCGAAGTATCTGCGGTTGATGGTGCACACCGTTGAGAACGGCGAGCAGGGGCGGATCGACGTGCGGGTGCCGCTGCAACTGCTGCGGGCCGGCGTGCAGTTGGCGGCCCTGATCCCGCCGCAGGCACTGGCCGCGGCCAACGCCAAACTGGACAAGTCGGGCGTGCCGTTCGATCTCACGCAGCTCAAGCCCGAACACCTCGAGGCGCTCGTGGAGCACCTCGACGATCTGACCATGGAGGTCGACCAGCCCGATGCCCAAGTGCGTATCTTCTGCGAGTAGGCGCCGTCCGGTTGGACGGGCCCCCGGGAGAGTGCTGGAACACCCTCCCGAGGCCGCGCCCGCCACAGCAGAGCACGATTGAACTACCACCCTGAACTTTAGCCGCCCATCAGTGCGGCCCGGTCGACCTCCGCACCGGCGGCGAGGTCCGCTTCCGCGCGATCGGCGCCTGTGAGGCGATCAAGAACTCCGCCGAATACCCCCCGAAATCGGCAAGGCCACCGGCGAGTAAGCAGCCATGGCGGCAGGACCGAGCGAGCCGAATCGGCGCTACCGGTAGCGCCTGGAGATGGTCAGCGGGCCGCTTGGGGGACAAACGGCGCTATCGGCGAACACAAGGCGCGCACGCAGCGGCTTCCAGCGGCTTCCAGCGGCTTCCATCGTCCCGTCGCACGGCGATCGATGCGCTGGAGCGGTGCCTGCGACGCCATCAATCGCGCCACCAATCCCGTCGCGGGCGACAAGCCGTGACGAAACAGAGAACGGATGTCTGGATGACAGTCAATGAGGCCCGAGGGCCTGCGATCCATGTGCAGGGCCTGGAGAAGTCGTACAAGGAGTTGCGGGTGCTGCGGGGTGTGGACTTCGCCGTGGCCCGGGGCAGCATTTTCGCGCTGCTCGGTTCGAACGGGTCGGGCAAGACCACGGTGGTGAAAATCCTGTCCACGCTGCTCAAGGCCGACGCGGGGACGGCCGGCGTCAACGGTTTCGATGTGGTCACGCGGGCCGCGGACGTGCGGGAGTCGATCAGTCTGACCGGGCAGTTCGCGGCGGTCGACGAGATCCTCAGCGGGCGGGAGAACCTGGTGCTGGTCGCCCGGTTACGGCACCTGAAGGATCCGGGGGCGATCGCCGACGGCCTGCTGGAGCGGTTCTCGCTGACGGACGCGGGCGCGCGCAGGGTGTCGACGTACTCGGGGGGCATGCGCCGCCGCCTGGACATCGCGATGAGCCTCATCGGTGATCCGCCGGTCATCTTCCTCGACGAGCCGACGACCGGGCTGGACCCGCAGGCGCGGCTGGAGGTGTGGCAGGCCGTCAAGGAGCTCGCCGGCCGGGGGACGACGGTGCTGCTCACCACGCAGTATCTGGACGAGGCCGAGCAACTCGCCGACCGGATCGCGATCCTGCACGAGGGCCGGATCATCGTCAACGGCACCCTGGCCGAGCTCAAGCAGCTGCTGCCGCCCGCCAAGGTCGAATACGTCGAGAAGCAGCCGACGCTTGAGGACGTCTTCCTCACCCTCGTCGGTGACAACGGCAAGACCGGCAAGACCGGCAAGACCGGCAAGACCGGTAAGACCGGCAGGCACGGCCAGGACCGCAACGTCGGCACGGACGCGTAAGGAAACCACGATGACCAAGCATTTCCTCGGCGACACCGCCGCCCTGCTGGGACGATCCCTGCGTCACATCACGCGCAGCGCGGACACCATCATCACCACCACGCTCATGCCGATCGCCATGATGCTGATGTTCGTCTACGTGTTCGGCGGCGCGATCGACACCGGCTCGGAGTCGTATGTGAACTATCTGCTGCCCGGCATCCTGCTCATCACGGTCGCCTCGGGCATCGCCTACACCGCCTTCCGGCTGTTCATGGACATGAAGAGCGGCATCTTCGAGCGTTTCCAGTCCATGCCGATCGCCCGCTCGTCCGTGCTGTGGGCGCACGTGCTGACCTCGCTGGTGGCCAATCTGATCTCACTCGTCGTCGTGCTGCTCGTCGCCCTGCTGATGGGCTTTCGCTCGTCGGCGGGAGTGGCGCCGTGGCTCGCGGTGGCCGGCATCCTCATCCTGTTCACCCTGGCGCTGACGTGGCTGGCCGTCATCCCCGGCCTGTCGGCCAAGACCGTGGAAGGCGCGAGCGCGTTCTCCTACCCGCTCATCTTCCTGCCCTTCCTCAGCTCGGCCTTCGTGCCCACCGCGACCATGCCCGGCCCGGTGCGCGCCTTCGCCGAACACCAGCCGGTGACCTCCATCGTCAACGCCCTCCGCGACCTGTTCACCCAGCAGCCGGTCGGCACCGACATCTGGATCGCCCTGGCCTGGTGCGTCGGCATCCTCATCGTCGCCTATGTCTTCGCCATGAACAGCTACCGCCGCAAGATCTCCTAGATAGCCGTCTCCGCAGACCGATCAGTCAGCAGTTTCGGTGGCTCGGTGCCACCCCCTCGCCAAGGAGGAGAGCGGAATGTCGGCAGACCTGCCCCGCTCACCCGCGCTGCGCGCGTCCGACGCGGAACGCGACCGGGTCATCCAGCTCGGCGGTCCGGGCCGACGTGGCGGTCTGAAGGGCGGTAACGCGCGATATTTGGAGATTTCGGATGCGTTCGGGGCCGCGGACGCTCGCGGGGACGTACGCTCTTGGGATATCTGACAGCGGCCGGGGCGCGAGGCTCGCCCCGGCCGGGCACACGGCCCCCGGCCGTCGCGGTGACCGATGATCTCCCGCGCGGCCCGATTCGGTGACGCACGTCACCGTCGAACCCTCTCACCTGGCGTTTTTACATGGTGCACCCCCGCCTAGATGGGTGTCAGGCCCAATGGTGGGATCCTCCCGGTTTGACCAGACTGGAGGCACACACAGCCAGGACCGCGGGAGGGAGACGTCAATGGCCGTGCCTCGCAGCGGCGCGTGGACGCCGCTCTCGGCGCACGCGTACGCCATCGCCGGCGACCCGATCACCTGGGTCATCGTGCTCGTTCTGCTGCTCGCCGTCCTGGCCGTCTCCTGGGTCCGCGTCGTCCCCGCCGGCGAGCGGCTCGCCGTCTTCCGGCTCGGCCGCTTCGCGGGGATCAAGGGCCCCGGGGTCGTCGTGGTGCCGACGGGCGTCGCCCGCGCCGTGCCGATCCCGATGCGGCCCATGCACGTGGACCTGCTGTGGGTGGAGGCCACCACCAGGGACGAGGTGAGGGTCACGGTCAGCGGGGTCGCCCTGGCGTCCGTGGCCGACCCCATCGCCTACGCGGTGGCCGAGGACACCTCCACCGCCGCCACCAGCGCCGTGGCCGAGAGCGAGATCCGCCGGTACGTCGCCCAGCGGGACCTGGCGGAGCTGTCCGCACCGGACGGCGGAGACACGCGTGAACTGGCCGCGAGGATCAGCCGCCGGACCGCCGAGTGGGGCATCGAGGTCGGTCTGGTCGAGCTCTCCCGCGTCGAGATCCCGGTCAGGAGCGACCTGATCCGCTGGGCCGAGAACTACCGGTGCGGCTCGTGCCGTCCGGCCGGGGGGCGAGATGACCAGGCATGAGACGGCACAGTCCCGACCCGAACCCGATCAAGCCTCGAAAGAAGGTGTCATGCAGGCACGCGATATCGCCGTACAACTCCCGACGGTGACTGTGCACGACCCGGTCGCCAAAGCGGTGCGGGTGATGGCGATGGGCGGTCTGCCCGGGCTGATCGTCGTCGACGACAAGTCCCGGCCCCGGATGGTGCTGCCCGGCACCCAGGTGCTGCGCATGGCGGTGCCCGGCGCGTTCCAGGAGGACCCGGCGCTGGCCAGGACCATCGACGAGGCCCACGCCGACCTGTTCTGGCAGGCGCTGGGCGGGCTCACCGTGGGCGACTGTCTGCCGCGCCAGCAGGTCGCCCCGGTCACGGTGAAGCTGGAGGCGACGCTGCTGGAGGTCGCGGCCCTGATGGCCCGCCTGCGCAGCCCTCTGGTCGCGGTGGTGGACCGGACCGGGGAGCTCGCCGGAGCGATCACCCTGGGCCGGCTGCTGACCAGCCTGGCCATGCCGGACCTCGACGACTGAGCGCCCCCCCCGAGAACTTTCCCTACGTGATCGGCCGCCGCGCGGCTGCGTCGGCGTGCCCATCCGAGGCCTGTGTATGAACCGCCCGGGCCGGTTGAGGTTTCAGCCCGGATTGAGACGCCCAACGTACGGAGGTCTGACTGTGTGTGAATATCGCCTGGCGGTGCCCTTGCGGCATGCCTTGATCCGAGAACTGCCCCGTTCCCGCGCTCGTTTCGCGATGCCTGTTCTCGCCGGGGTGCGTACCGGCCCGCCGGGGCGTGGCCGATGAGCGCGATCATCTCGCTGGCCATTTTCGCGGTGGCGTTCTTCTTCATCGCCACCGAAAAAGTTAACAAGGTCAAAGTGGTGCTCATCGCCGCCGGGGCCATGCTCGTCCTCGGGCTGGCACCCGGGGCGGACGTGTTCTACTCGGAGCACGAGGGCATCGACTGGAACGTCATCTTCCTGCTGCTCGGCATGATGATCATCGTCGGGATCATCAAACAGACGGGTGTCTTCGACTATCTGGCGATCTGGGCCGCGAAGAAGTCCAAGGGACGGCCGTACCGGCTGATGGTGATGCTGATGATCATCACTGCGGTCGCCTCGCCGTTCCTGGACAACGTCACCACGATCATGCTGGTCGCGCCGGTGACGATCGTCGTCTGTGAACGACTCGACGTGCCGGCGCAGCCGTACCTGATCGCCGAGGTCCTCGCGTCGAACATCGGCGGCGCGGCCACCCTGATCGGCGACCCGCCCAACATCATCATCGGCAGCCGGGCCGGACTGACGTTCAATGACTTCCTCATCCACATGACCCCGATCGTCGTCGTGGTCTTCGTGGCGTTCGTGTTGCTGACGAGGGTGCTGTTCCGCAAGTCGTTCCGCTACAACCCGGACCGCGTGGCCGAGGTGATGGCGCTGCAGGAGAAGCGCGCCATCACCGACCCGGCCCTGCTCGTGCGCTGCATGGTCGTGCTGGCCCTGGTCATCGTCGGGTTCGGACTGCACTCCGTGGTGCACGTCGAGCCGTCGATCGTCGCCCTGGTCGGCGCCGGAGTGATGATCCTCGTGTCGCGTGTCGAGGTCTCGGAGAGCCTGAGCGAGGTCGAGTGGCCGACGCTGGTGTTCTTCGTGGGCCTGTTCGTCATGGTCGCCGGGCTGGTGCACACCGGGGTCATCTCCACCGTGGGCGACTGGGCGGTGAACGCGGTCGGCGACAACTTCTTCGGCGCCGCCACCTCGCTGCTGTTCGGCTCGGCCGTGCTGGGCGCCTTCTTCGACAACATCCCGTACGCCGCCACGATGGCGCCGATCGTCGAGGGACTGGTGGCCCAGGCTCCCGACCCGGTCACCGGGCAGGCGCTGTGGTGGTCCTTCGCCCTGGGCGCCGACTTCGGCGGCAACGGCACCGCGGTCGCCGCCAGCGCCAACGTGGTGGCCATCGGCATCGCCGCGCGGGCCGGTCACCGCATCTCGTTCTGGCAGTTCACCAAGTACGGAATCCTCGTCACGATTCTCAGCTCGGTGATGGCCTGGGTCTACGTCTACCTGCGCTACTTCATGTGAGTCCGCACCCCGGCCACGACATCGATAGGAGGTTGACCCATATGGACATCACCCACTCCACCGCCCCCGGCATCGGAGTCGTCCATCATGTCCACACCCAGGAAGGGCATGTGCTGTCCGTCGTCCATCACCACGACGGACGGCGCACCCTGCTCGTCTACGACGCCGCCCCCGACGCCGCCGACCCCGACCGCCCGGCGAAGACGATCGACCTGGACGGCGGCGAAGCCGACCAACTGGCGGATCTGCTGCACAGCCGGTCCGTCGCCGAGCGGCTGGCCGCCATCGAACGGGCGCTGGCGGACCGCGTCGACGGCCGGCCCAGGTAGGCCGCCGAAGCGGGCAGGCCGATCCTGCCCGCTTCGGATGTCCAGCGGTGGTTTCCTGACGGGGCCGCATCCCGCCCGGCATGGGCGGGGGTGGGGGCGGCCGGCCGGAATCGGCTACTAACGTGGTCACGGGAGTTGTCGTCGTGCCGCGGAGATGGAGTGCCAGATGTCGGACAACGGATTCACCGCCGGAGGGCTCGTGCCTGGGCTCGCGGAGCGGCGAGTGGCGCTGGGCCTGACCCGAGAGGCGCTGGCCGAGCGGGCGGGCGTCCCGGTCGCGCACGTCGAGTGCCTGGAGGAGCCCGAGCTGGCCGCCAAGCTGGCGCGGGCGCTGGAGACGCTGGCCGAGGAGCGGGGCGCGAAGCCGTCCAGGCCGGAGCTGGTGAAGCTCGACCGGGAGGAGTGCCTGCGGCTGATCTCGCCGGGCGGCATCGGCCGGATCGGCTACTACGGCCGCTTCGGTTCGACGGTGCTTCCGGTCAACTACCGGGTGCACGACGGGGCGATCGTCATCCGCACGGTCGCGGGCGGCGCGACCGACGAGGACCTGCGAACCGGGCTCCAAGGGGTGGAGTACCAGGTGGCGTTCGAGGTGGACCGGCTCGACGAGTTCACGCGCACCGGCTGGAGCGTGCTCGTCCGGGGCTCGTTGCACCACGTCACCGACGACGAGTTGGCCGCGGCGTCGGCCGAGGTGGAGCCGTGGGCGAGCGGCGATCGCCGGCGCTATCTCCGGATCACGCCGTCCCACGTGACGGGACGGCGCATCGTGACCGGTTGAGCCCGCCTGCCCCAGGCATGATCAGCGGGACTCGGCCGGGCCGCCGATCTGGGCCACGTCCTCGGCGGCGTCGATGATGAGCTTGTCGGCCAGGTCCATCAGGGCGCGTCCGGCGGCGAGCTCGTCGCCGATCTCGGGCACCGGGCGGTCGCCGGGGTTGCGCCTGGCGACGCCGACGCTCTCGTGCCACCTGGTGCCCTGCGCCGACAGCACCGCGCGGGCCAGGGTCCGCTGGTCGCCGTCGTCCTCACTGATGTAGATCTGCACTGTCCACTGTTTGACCTGCATGGCTCCCCCTTGGGTCAGTCGGGTCACTGGTTCCGCGGTGGGCCGGTGAAGGCTCGGCGCCTTCAGATCATGGGCGCGAGATCGGCCCGTGCGTGCTCCAGGTCCCCGACGTGCTCAGGGACCTCGACGTTCTTCAGGGCTTCGACGTTCTTCAGGGCTTCGACGTTCTCCAGGCCCCCGACGTTCTTCAGGCCCCCGACGTGCTCCGGGGCTCGGACGTTCATCAGGGTCCGGATGTTCTCCATCGCCCGGACGAGGGCGAGGTTGGCGGCGGTCAGCGTGCGGACCTGCTCCTCCAGGTCGCTCACCCGCCTCTTCAGCGCCGCCAGCTCGGTGTCGAACACCGGCGATTCCATGATCATGCGGCCACCGATCATGATGTGCTCACCTCCCAGAGAGCTGGACGGTCCCATCGTCGCCCGGCGGCGCGCTTCGCGGGTAGCGGCGAACGTCACCGCCGGTGAGGACCAATGGCACTGTCCGCTCGTTCGCCTCCGCGCTGAAGTGAGACACGGAAATCCCCGTAGGGGCGGAATTTCCGCTCCTACGGCCACCCGAAATCGGCCTTCTATGTTCAGTTTCCAGCAATTTGGGCATTTTGTCCGCATCGACGATCGGCGGATGACCGCCGGGCACTGAAACGTGGCCGAGCGAGGGCGTCAAACCGCCCGCGGTCCTCGTGACAGGAGGCGAACGGCGATGAGCAGGCCCATCGTGGTCGGGGTCGACGGTTCGGAGTCGGCGAAGGCCGCGCTCGACTGGGCGATCGACGACGCGGCACGGCGCGCCCGGCCCCTGCGGATCGTGCACGTGCGCGAGCCCTGGAAGAGCGAGCGCCCCTTCACCAAGGCCCACGAGGAGCACACCCGGTCCGAACAGGAGGCCCGGCTGCTGGCCGCCAGTGAGGCCCACGCGCGTACCCGGGCCCCCGGCCTCAACGTGACCACCGCTCACCTCACCGGCGCGGTGACGGAACGCCTGCTGACCGAGTCGGAGACCGCCGACACCCTGGTGGTCGGCAACAGGGGCCTCGGCGGGTTCGCCGGGCTCGTGCTGGGCTCCGTGGGGCTGCACCTGGCCGGGCACGCCCACAGTCCGCTCGTCATCGTGCGAGCCCCCGCGCACGCCGGGAACGGCGAGGTCGTGGCCGCCTACGACGGGTCCGACGACGCGGACGCCGCCCTCGAGTACGCCCTCAAGCAGGCCGCCGCCATCGGCGCCCGGGTGCTCGTGGTCTACGCCGAGCGCTACCCGTCGCTCGGTCCGCAGGGCGCCGGCTACGGGCCGCTGCTCGCCGGGGCGTTCGCCGACATGAAGACCGAGATCCGGCAGCGGCTGGTGCCATGGCGAGAGAAGTACCCGGGGGTCGAGATCGTCGAGTCGATCGTCGAGGGGCACCCGGTGCCCATCCTGGCCGCCGCCTCCCGGACCGCCGACCTGATCGTGATCGGGCCGCACGGGCTGGGCGGGTTCGCCTCCGCCGTGCTCGGCTCGGTCACGCACGGCGTGATCCACCGGGTGCACTGCCCGGTGGCCGTGATCCGAGCGCCTTGGAGGCCGTCATGACCGCCGTCGTCGCTCCGCCGTACCTGACCGATGAGGCCCGCCGCGACTGGCAGCTGCTGCAGGCGGCGACCGAGGATCCCGAGCCGTTCGACCCCGTGCGGGCCGCCCTGCTGCCGGAACCCGCGCGGCGCTGGCTGCTGCACGCCATCGCGCCCGGCACCCCGCTGCTGGGAGCCGTCGTGCTGGAGACGCACGGCACGATCCGGCTGGGCGGCTGGCGCACCTTCCACGCCACGCAGGCGCTGCTGCCGATGGTGGGCTTCGTCTGGACGGCCACCGCGTACGTGGGACTGCTGAACATCGAGGGGTTCGACCGCTACCTGTTCGGCGCCGGGGAGATGCGCTGGCGGCTGCTGAACACGATCCCGGTCATGTCGGGCACCGGCGAGGACATCGACCGGAGCGCGGCCGGGCGACTGGCCAGCGAGTTCGTCCTGGCGCCCGCCTCGGCGCTCGATCCGCGGATCCGCTGGAAACCGGTCGACGACCGCCGGGTGATCGCCTGCGTGCCGGTGGGGGACGAGGAGCACGAGGTGACGCTCGACATCGCCCCCAGCGGCAGGCTGGTGGCGGTCACCCTGCGGCGTTGGGGCAACCCTGACCAGGAGAGCTACCGCCACCACCCGTTCGGGGCGCGGTGCGAGGGTGAGGTCACCTTTGACGGGTTCACCCTGCCCGAGTCGCTGCGGGTCGGCTGGTGGCCGGGCACGGAGCGGTGGGCCGAGGGCGAGTTCCTCCGCTTCTCGATCGACGACGCCCTCTACCGATGAGCGCCGGGGCGGGACCTTGGGCCCACGGACGTGGGACGTTCGCCAGTGCCGAGACCGTCCGGCCCACGGCATCGTGAGGGATGAAGAGGAGGTGAGCACGATGGCAATCCAAGTCAAGGACGTCATGGGTCGCGTGGCCATCGCCGTGCTCCAGGACGCCTCGTTCGCCGACATCGTGTCGGCGATGAAGCGTTACGCGGTGGGCGCGGTCACCGTGATCGACGCCGACCGGCGGCCGGTGGGGGTGGTCTCCGAGGACGACCTGCTGCTCAAGGAGGCCGATCCCGTACGGCACAGCGTCTCCATGTTCGAGTCGCGCAGGCAGAAGCAGGAGCACCAGAAGGCCGCGGGCGTCACGGCGACCCAGCTCATGACCTCCCCGGCGATCACCATCACTCCTGGGACCCCGGTCCGCGACGCGGCCCGGCTGATGTACGACAAGCGCGTCAAGCAGCTCCCCGTGATCGATCCCGTCACCGGGCGCATCATCGGCACCCTGCACCAGCGCGACGTGCTGCGGGTCTTCCTCCGTCCGGCGACCGAGCTGGAGGCGGACATCCGGTCCCTGCTTCCTCAGCGTGACGCGTTCACGATCGACATCGACAGGGGCGTGGTGACCATCGGCGGCCGGGTCAGCTGGAACTCCCAGGTCGTCACGCTGATCGAGGCGATCCGCCGCGTCGAGGGCGTGGTGGACGTGGTCAACGAGCTGACCTACGAGAGGGAAGACCTCCTCGTCGTCCCGCCGGTGCTCTAGGCCCGTCGCATGGCTGTCGAGGAGCACGCTCCCGCGCGGGTCCGGCCGTACGTCCGGCTCCTGGTGACCGGGGCGGGAGAGCGGCAGGTGCCGTACCCGCGCCAGGAGCCCCCAGCCGACCGGGCGACCTGCGACGACTGCCTGCGCGAGCTGTTCGACCCGGCCAACCGCAGGTACCGCTACGCGTTCATCGACTGCGCGTCGTGCGGTCCGCGCGCGGCCATCGCCGAGAGCCTGCCGTACGCGCGGGAGCACACGGTCATGCGCCACTTCCCGATGTGCGCGACCTGCGCCGCCGAGTACGACGACCCGGGCGGGCGGCGTTTCCGCGCCGAGTCGACCGCCTGCCCGTCGTGCGGCCCCCGGCTGCGTTTCCTCAGCGTCACCGGAGATCAGGCACTCCGGACCGCGGTCGAGATCGTCGCGGGCGGCGGGGTGATCGCGGTCAAGGGCCCCGGCGGCTTCCAGCTCGTCTGCGACGCGATCGACGACGCGGCCGTGGCCCGGTTCCGCGAGGTCACCGGACGCGCGACGGAGCCGCTGCCCGTCATGGTGCGCGACGTGACCAGCGCCGGCGCCCTGGGCCACCTGGCCGACGCCGACCGTCGCCTGCTGCGCGACCCCGCGGCCCCGATCGTGCTGGTCCCGCGCGCGCGTCACGCCGTGCTGTCCGCCGCCGTCTGCGCCGGGACCGCCGGCGTCGGGCTGGTCCTGCCCGGCACACCGCTGCACCACCTGCTGCTGGACGGCCTCCGCCGCCCCCTCGTGGTGGTCACGGCGGACCCGCCCTCCGGCACGGAAGAGGCCGTTGAGCTGGGCGTGGACGGGGTCCTCACGCACGACCGGCCGCTGGTGAGCCGCCGCGACGACTCGGTGGTGCGCTCGCTCGGGTCGCGTTCGACCGTGATCCGCCGGGCTCGCGGCCTGGCGGACGCGCAGTTGCCGCTGCCCGTCGCCGCCCGGCGGCCACTGCTCGCCCTGGGCGCGGAGCGGGCCGGCACGTTCACCCTGGCATGCGGTGAGCGGGCCGTCCTCGGCCCGCACCTCGGCGACCTCACCGACGCCCGCGCCCTGGAGGCGTACGAGGTGGAGCTCGACCGGCTGCGCTCACTGCACGGCGTCGAACCCGCGTACGCCGCGCACGACCTGGACTCCGGCTGCCTCGCCTCACGGATGGCGAGCCGCTGGCCGAGCCGCGTGGCCGTGCAGCACCACCACGCGCACGTCGCGGCGGTGGCCGCCGAGCACGGACTGCCGGCCCCCTTCCTCGGGGTCGCCTACGACGGGCTCGGCCTGGGCGACGACGGCACCTTCTGGGGCGGCGAACTGCTGCTGGCCACCTACACCGGCTATCAGCGGCTCGGCCGCTTCTCCTACGCTCCGATGCCCGGCGGGGCCGCGGCCGTCCGCAGGCCCGCCCGCATGGCACTCGGCTACCTCGTCGGCGGCGAGACCACCGACCAGCCCATCCCCATGGGGCTCGCCGCCGATCTCCCCGGATTCCCCCCGGTGGACGGCATTCGCCAGGTGATCGCCCGTGGCGGCCCGGTCACCTCCGGCGCGGGCAGCCTGTTCGACGCGGCCGCCGCGCTGCTCGGCCTCTGCCCGGCCGCCGGCCACGCAGGGGACGCGGCGGAGCGGCTGGAACAGGCCGCCACCGGCTGTCCCCGCGTGGAGCCGCTGGCCTGGCGGCTGGCGCGGCGTGACGGGCTGTGGGTGTACGACGCCGTGGCCACGCTGCGCGACCTGCTGGAGGCCAGGGCCGACGGTGAGCCGGCCGGGCGGATCGCCGCCGCCTTCCACGCCACGATCGCGGCCGTCACGGTGCTGATGTGCGAGCGGGCCGCCGCCGAGCACGACGTCACCACGGTCTGCCTGTCGGGGGAGGTGTTCCAGAACCGGCTGCTGGCCGCCGACGTGCTCGCCCGGCTGACCCTGGCCGGCTTCGAGCCGTACATCGGCGAGCGGGTGCCGGTCGGCGACGGCGGAGTCAGCTACGGCCAGGCCGTGATCGCGGCCGCCACGCTGGCCACGCCGTCGCGCCCGACGGGACTCACCTCAGATGCCTGACCCGGACGATGCCGGGCACGGTGCGGGCGAGCACGTCGGCGATGCGGTCGGCGTGCGGGTGGGGTGGCCCGCTCAGCTCGGCCACGCCGTCGTGGACGGAGACGTCCCAGCTCGGGCCGAAGGGGTACTGCTCGCTGAGCGCCTCGCGCACGGCCTGGCACAGCTCCTCGTCGGGTCGGGCCAGCATCGCCATCAGGTCGCGGCGGCTGACCATCCCGACGATCTCGTCGCCCCTGAGGACCGGCAGGCTCTTGATCCGCTTGCCGACCATGAGGTCGATGGCGACGGTGACGTCCGTCGTCTCGGTCACGGTGACCACCTCACCGGTCATGACCTCGGCCACGTGGCGGGGCGGGGGCTCGGCGGGCGTCTCGACGGGACGCGCCGAGGCGCGGGGGTCGGGCTCGAACTCGCCGCGCAGCAGGTCGAGCTCACTGACCACGCCGGCCAGCCGTCCCTCGGCGTCGACCACGGGGGCCGCGGTGATGTCGTGCCGGTGCAGCAGCCGGACGGCCCTGCGCACCGGGTCGGTGCGCAGGACCGTGACGACCGGACTGCTCATGACCTCGCGGACGAGCATGACTAGCTGCCCTCCCACTTCGAGTCGTCCTGCTTCCAGGTCAGGTTGTCGATCACGTCGACCACGCCGTTGACGCGCTGGGTCATCCGGGCCGCGATGCCCGCCTCGCTGCGGCGGTCCATCCAGCCGCCCAGCGTCACCACGCCCTGGTGGACCTCGACGGTGACGTGGGAGGTGTCGACCCACAGGGCCCGCTCCAGGATGTCGTCCCGTACCTCGGCGGCGATGTCCTCGTCGGCGCGCAGGAACAACTTGACCAGGTCGCGGCGGCTGACGATGCCGACCAGCCTGTTGTCGGGGTCGACGACGGCCAGCCGCTTGACGTCGCGGGAGTCCATCAGGCGGGCGGCCGAGACCGCCGACGCCTCCGGGGAGACGCTGATCGCGGGCGAGCTCATCAGCTCGGCGGCGGTGTCGCCCGCGGCCTTCTGCCTGCCCTTCGGGTGGCGCAACCGGGCGCGCAGCGGCGGCTGGTAGCCCTCGCGGTAGAACTGCTCCCTGAACTCCTCCTTGCGGAGCAGGTCGGCCTCCGACACCATGCCGATGACGTGGCGATCGTCGTCCACCACGGGCACGGCGCTGATGCCGCCCGAGATGAGCGTCTCGGCGATGTCCTTGAAGGGGGTGTCGCCTCTCACCGAGGCGACTTCGGTCGTCATCACGTCCTTGACGGTCATCCTCATGACTACCTCCTTGGGGTACTCCCATCACACCTCGCGGAGCGGCCCGCCCGTAGGGGCGGAAGTCCCGATCCGCCCGGCCCTTGGTCAGTTCGGACGACCGGTCGGTGGACGGCCGGTCAGTGCGGACGGCTGGTCAGCGCAGGCGGCGCAGCAGCGGCGACGGCTGCGGCAGGGACGGCGCGACCCGGATCCGGGCGTCCACCGTCGTGGCGCCGCCGGGAGTGACGATCACCGGGTTCAGGTCGAGCTCGGTCACCTCGGGCAGATCCTCCAGCAGCCGGCCGATGCGGACCAGCTGCTCGGCCAGGGCCTCGACGTCCACCGGCTGCGTGCCCCGGTAGCCGTGCAGGAGGGGCGCGCAGCGCAGCTCGTCGATCATCTCGACGGCCGTGGCGCGGCTGAGCGGCGGCACCCGGAAGGACTGGTCGGCCAGCAACTCGGCCGTCACGCCGCCCATCCCGACCATGACCAGCGGCCCGAACGACGGGTAGTTGACCCCGCCGATGATGATCTCGACGCCCTTGGGCAGCATGGGCTGCACGATGCCGCCGGTCATCTCGGGGCCGATCCGCGCGGCCATGTCCGTGTACGCCTGCCGTACCTCCGCCACGCTCCCCAGGTCGAGCCGTACGCCGCCCACGTCGCTCTTGTGCACCGGGCCCGTCGCCTTCAGCACGACGGGCAGCCCGACCTTGGCGGCCGCCTCGGCGGCGGCCTCGGGGCCGTCCACGTCCACGGTGGGCACCAGGTTCAGCCCGTAGTGGCCGAGCAGGGCGGTGGTGTCGGCCGGGGACAGCCAGCCGCCGGTGGGGGCCGCCTCCAGCTCGGCTCGTACGATCTCCCGTCCCGCGCGCTCGTCGACCCGCGGCCGGGGCTCCGGCTCCTCGGCCGGGCGGGCCCGCCACTCGGCGTAGTGGACCGCGTTGGCCAGCGTCTCGACGGCCTGCTCGGGGAAGGCGTAGCTGGGGATGCGGTCGTCGATCAGCCCGTCATGGCCCACGATGCAGGCCACCACGGTCTTGTCGGTGTGCTCGGTGGCGGCGGCGATGGCCCGGCGGGTCTCCTCCAGCCCGGAGCCGAACGGCGGCGTGTAGACGACCAGGATGGCGTCGATGTCGGGAAACTTGCCCAGGGTCTCGATCGCCGCGCCGATCTGGCCGGCCGGCGCGTCGGCGGTCAGGTCGACCGGGTTGCCCAGGGCGGCCGACTCGCCGGCCTCGATCAGCCCGGCGGGCAGCTCGGGGACGACGAGCCCGTGCAGCTCGCAGGCGTCGGCGGCCATCGCCTCGGGGCCGCCCGAGTTGCCGACGATCGCGACGCGGCGGCCCTGGGGGAGCGGCTGCGTGGCGAGCAGGCGGGCGGTGTCGATGAGGTCGTGCACGCTGTCGAGCCGCAGCACCCCCGAGGCGCGGACGAGCGCGTCCACGGCGACGTCGGGGCTGGCGGCGGCCGCGGTGTGCGAGCGGACCGCCCGGTCACCGGCGCCCGACCGGCCGCTCTTGACCAGCAGGATCGGCTTCTTGGCCGAGACGCGCCGGGCGATGCGGGCGAACTTGCGCGGGTTGCCGAACGACTCCAGGTAGAGCGCGATCACGTCGGTGTCGTCGTCGTCCTCCCAGTACTCCAGCAGGTCGTTGCCGCTCACGTCGGCCTTGTTGCCGACGGACACGAACGACGAGACGTTCAGCCGCTCCAGCAGCGCGGCGCCGACGGCGCCCGACTGCGACATGAGCGCGACGCGGCCCGGGACCGGGGCGTGCGGCAGGAAGCTGGCGTTGAGCCGGGCGGGGGTGCTCACGACGCCCAGGCAGTTGGGGCCGACCAGGCGCATCCCGGCGGTGCGGCAGATCCGCAGCAGGTCGGTCTCCACGTTGCGCAACCCGGCCTCGGCGAACCCGGAGGTCAGCACGACCAGCCCGGACACCCCGGCCTCGGCGCACTCGCGGGCCACCTTCAGCACGTGCGTGGCGGGCACCGCCACGACCGCCAGGTCCACGCCCGTGGTGATCGCGCCCACGTTCGGCAGGCAGGTCAGTCCCTCCAGCGTTTCGGCGTTGGGGTTGATCGGATAGAGGTCGCCGGCGAAGCCGCCGTCGATGAGGTTGCGCAGCACCCGGTGGCCGACGCTCCGTGGGTCGCGGCCGGCCCCGATCACGGCGACCGACCTGGGGGCCAGGACACGGGCCAGCGAGGCGCGCTCGGCCTCGTGGTCGCGGGCCTCGATGCCCGCCTGCAACTCCGGCGTCGGCAGCGCGTCGATGCTGATGTGCATCGAGCCGCCGTCGAACCGGCGCCGCACGTCCAGGCCGAGGTTCCGCAGCACCCGGATCATCGTCTGGTTCTCGGCCAGCACGTCGGCGATCAGCTCGTGGACGCCGTTGGCGGCGGCGTCGAGCGCGACATGCTCCAGCAGCAGCGTGCCCAGCCCGACGCCGTGCACCGCGTCGTCCAGCAGGATCCCCAGGTCGGCGGAGTGGTCGTCGATCGGGATGTACTCGGCGACGGCGACCAGCCGGTCCCGCATGGTGGCCACCATCGCGCGGCCCCGATAGGCGGGGCCGGTGAGCCGGTCCATGTAGGAGTGGGCGGTGTTGCGCCCCCCGGTGAAGAACCGCAGGTAGGCCGAGCGCTCCGACGAGCGGTCGACCAGCTCGTGCAGAGCGGGGCGGTCGTCGGGGGTCAGGCGGCGCACGTGGGCGATGCCGCCGTCACGCAGCAGGACATCGTAGCCGTCAAACATGCGAACTCTCCAGTTCGGTGGCGGGGCGGCGTGGGCTGCGGGCCACGTAGGGGCCGTAACCGAGCCTAATGATCATCTGAGGGTGTCCGCGCCGGTGGTGCGGGTCCCTGCGCTGACGCATGTCGCGCAGGTCGAGCGGCTGGTTGAGGAAGGACGCCGACAGCCCGTACCTGGTCGCGACCAGCAGCAGCCGTTGCAGCGCCTGCCCGGCCCGCAGCCAGTCGATCGGCCGGTCGCCCGGCGTGGTGAGCACGGCGAGCTGGGGACGCTCCTCGAACCGGGCCTTCGTGGTGTGCCGTCCGAAGTCGCGCACGGGAGCCGGCTCGCCCGTGGGGCGCGGGCCGTGCACGTAGGCGGGGACGCCGTCGTAGCGCGCTCCCGGCATCGTCCACGCGGCCAGTTCGGCCTGGTAGTCGTGGTCGCCGGACAGCTCCTCCTCGGCGATCGCGGCGTAGTCCATGATGTCGGCCGCGCCGCGCCGGTCGAGGGGCAGCAGGTTGGCGCCTTCGCGGGAGGCGGCGATGCGCAGCTCGGCGATGACCGACGACGGCACCGGGCGCGAGTAGTAGGGCTCGCGGTTGGTGCGCCGCTCCCAGATGAGGTCGTACAGCTCGCGCTGCTCGCCTGACGACGGGCGGGCGTCGGTCATCCGCACGGCGGCCAGCAGATCGGGCTCCTCGTCCGGGCTGGGCAGCAGCCAGACCACCGGCCGCTGCCCGGCGGCCCGCACCGCGAGCCGCAGGTTGAACAGGGCCGCGCCGCAGCTGACGTGCAGGGAGCGCCCCCGGGGGTCGCTGACCCGCAACCGCCGGTCGGGGTCGGCGAACAGCTCGACGATCTCGTGACGGACGACGTCGAAGCGCCAGGGCTGGGTGTTGAGAACCGACGGCGCGTGCCCGGCGGCGACCAGCAACCGCCGGACGCCGAGCTCTGTGGCGAGTGGGGTAGACATGACACACCTCCTACTCAGACGCTCGCGTAGGTCCCATTGTGCCGGGAGTGCCGGAGGGCCCTCGGGTCGGTGCCAAAGGTCCCTGCCTGACGGCGGGCGAAGAGACGGCGAAGGCCCTCGTGCGGACCTCACCACAGGTCAGAGCGGGTTCAGGCGGACGGAAAGGAAGGACCAAGGTCCCATCGGGATGGGGTCTGCCGGCCCTACGGGTGGACAGCGGGCGTGCACGACCCTGCTGGCATGGATGTTCTGGACCTTTCGCGGTGGCAGTTCGGCATCACGACCGTCTACCACTTTCTGTTCGTACCCCTGACCATCGGGTTGTCGATCCTCGTGGCCGGGCTGCAGACCGCCTGGCACCGTACGCGGAAGCCGGAGTATCTGCGGCTCACCAAGTTCTTCGGCAAGCTCTTCCTGATCAACTTCGCGATGGGCGTGGTGACCGGCATCGTGCAGGAGTTCCAGTTCGGGATGAACTGGAGTGACTACTCCCGCTTCGTCGGCGACGTGTTCGGCGCCCCGCTGGCGATGGAAGGGTTGATGGCCTTCTTCCTCGAATCCACCTTCATCGGACTGTGGATCTTCGGCTGGGATCGCCTCTCGCCCCGGTTGCACCTGGCCACGATCTGGATCGCCGCGATCGGCACCAACCTGTCCGCCTACTTCATCCTGGCGGCGAACTCCTGGATGCAGCACCCGGTCGGCTACCGGATCAACAACGGCCGGGCCGAGCTGACCGACATCTGGGCCGTGCTCACCAACTCCACCACGCTGGTCACCTTCCCGCACGTGATCTTCGGCGCGTTCATCGCCGCCGGCGCGTTCGTGCTGGGCGTCAGCGCCTGGTTCCTGCTGCGCAAGCGTGACGTGGACATGTTCCGCATCTCCGCCCGGATGGCCATGGTCGTCAGCCTGGTCGCCGCGATCGGCGTCAGCCTCTCGGGCCACTGGCAGGCCCAGATCATGACCGAGCAGCAGCCGATGAAGATGGCCGCCGCCGAGGCCCTGTGGGAGGACGAGACCTCGGCCGGCTTCTCGCTGTTCGCCATCGGCGACGTCGAGAACGGCCGCAACCACGTCAACCTGCAGATCCCGTACGGCCTGAGCCTGCTGTCCACCAACACCCTGGACGGCAAGGTCGAGGGCATCAACGACATCCAGGCCCGCTACGAGGCGCTCTACGGCCCGGGCGACTACCGGCCCGTCGTCGGACTGGCCTACTGGTCGTTCCGGCTGATGATCGGGTTCGGCATGCTCTCGGCGCTGGCGGCGCTCGTCGGGCTCTGGCTGACCAGGCGCGGCAGGCTGCCCGCGAGCCGGTGGCCCTACCGGCTGGCCATCGTGGGCATCGGCCTGCCGTTCCTGGCCAACACCCTCGGCTGGATCTTCACGGAGATGGGCCGCCAGCCGTGGACCGTGTTCGGCCTGATGCGGACCGCCGCCGCCGTCTCACCCGGCGTGGACGTCACCTCGGTGGCGATCACGCTCGTCGGCTTCACCCTCGTCTACGCCGTGCTCGCCTTCATCGAGGTGCGGCTGATGCTCAAGTTCATCCGCATCGGGCCGCAGGAGGAGCAGGAGCCCGACTCCGCCGTCCCCGCCCTCAGCTACTAAGGCCCTCGGCTACTAAGGCCCTCTGCTACTAAGGACTCCACGTCATGGAACTCACCACCGTCTGGTTCGTACTGATAGCCGTGCTGTGGACCGGCTACTTCGTTCTTGAGGGCTTCGACTTCGGGGTCGGCATCCTGCTGCCCTTCCTGGGACGCGACGAGGCCGACCGGCGCACCATCGTCCGGTCCATCGGGCCGGTGTGGGACGGCAACGAGGTGTGGCTGCTGGTGGCCGGCGGCGCGACCTTCGCCGCCTTCCCCGAGTGGTACGCCACCCTGTTCAGCGGCTTCTACCTGCCGCTGTTCCTCATCCTGCTGGCGTTGATCATGCGCGGCGTGGCCCTGGAGTATCGCAACAAGAGCGACAGCACCAAGGGCTGGGACCGGGCCTTCTTCTGGGGCTCGCTCGGCCCCGCCCTGCTGTGGGGCGTCGCGTTCACCAACATCGTGCGCGGCGTGCCGCTCGACGCCGACCACGAGTACACCGGGACGCTGTTCACCCTGCTCAACCCGGTCGCCCTGCTCGGCGGTGTGGCCACGCTGCTGCTGTTCACCCAGCACGGCGCCGTCTTCCTCGCCCTGCGCACCACCGGCGACCTGCGGGCGCGGGCCGTCCGGGCCGCCCGGCTGCTCGCCCCGGTCACCATCCTCGTGGGGCTGGCGTTCCTGCTCGTCGTCCGGTCCGGGGCCGTCTCCTGGGCCGCCCTGGCGCTGGCCGTCGCGGGCCTCGCCGGCACCCTGGTCGCCACCCTGATCGGCCGTGACGGCTGGGCGTTCACCGCCAGCGCCGTCGCCATCGTCGCGGTCACGGCCACCCTGTTCACCAGCCTGTGGCCGAACGTGATGCCCGCGCTCGACCCGGCCAACAGCCTGACCGTGATCAACGCCGCCTCCAGCCCGTACACGCTCACGGTGATGACCTGGGTCGCGGCCATCTTCACGCCCCTGGTGCTGATCTACCAGGGCTGGACGTACTGGATCTTCCGTCGCCGTCTGACGGGAGCGTTCTGAGGGAGGCCGGCCGGGTGAAGGCCGACGGTCCCTGGCCGGAGGGGACCTTCGGCCCTCACCGTGTCCCTCCGGCCGTGATGAGCTGGACTGGACACCGGTTGGAGGTAGCGCCATGACCACTCGAACGCCAGAACAGCGGGAGGACGCGATCCGGGCGGCGCTGGAGGCCGGTCGCTGGGCGCCGTCCGTGCACAACACGCAACCCTGGTCCTTCTCCGTGTCCGGCGAGGTCGTCAGCCTGCGCGCCGACGTCGACCGCAAGCTGCGCGTGGAGGACAGCTCCGGGCGGGAGCTGCTGATCGGCTGCGGCGCCGCCCTGTTCAACATCCGTACGGCCCTGCGGTGCGCGGGTTTCGAGCCCATCACGCGGGTGCTGCCGGACCCCGACCGCCCGTCGCTGGTGGCGACCGTGGGAGTCGGGGCCCCGATGGAGCCCGACGAGCACACGCGGCTGCTCGGCGGCGAGTTCGAGCGGCGGCGCACCCACCGGGCGGGGTTCACCGACCTGCCCGTTCCGGAGCGGCTGGTCGAGGCGCTGGTCGGCGAGGCCAGGAGCGAGGGGGTCAGGGTGACGCCGGTCGTCGCGCCCGGGGCGGTCGAGGTGGTCGCCGCGCTCACCCGGGCCGCGCAGGAAGTGCAGGCGCAGGACCGGCGCTTCAGCCTGGAGGTGATCCGCTGGGCGCGCCCGCCGGGCAGCGGCCGCGGTGACGGCGTGCCGGCCGGGGGCTACCCGCGCGAGGCGGCGCCGACGGAGCCGAGGTTCGCGCAGCGTGACTACGCCTGGCGGCACGAGTGGGGCAGCGAGGCCGACCAGAGCAAGTCGGCCTCGACCGGGGTGGTCGCCTTGCTGACCACGTCGGGCGACAGCCGCGAGGACTGGATCGCCGCCGGTCAGGCGTTGCAGCGGGTGCTGCTGCGGGCCTCGGCGCACGGGGTCAGCGCCGCCTTCCACACGCAGGCGCTGGAGATGTTCCACCTGCGCGAGTTCCTCAGGGCCGAGCTCTGCTCGGGTGAGTTCCCGCAGATGATCGCCCGGTTCGGCATCACGTTCGACGACAAGGACGCCGTTCGCCGGCCCCTGTCCGAACTCGTCGACTGAGGCCGAACGCATGCCCGGACCGAGCATCCCATTTGCCTTCGATATAGGGTGGGGGGGTATGGTATGAAGGAACCTGTTGTTCGGAGAGCACACTGATGAGGGGTTGACGAGGATGAGCACCAGCACCTATGTCGTCGAAGGCATGACCTGCGGCCACTGCGTGAGCTCGGTCAAGGAGGAGGTCGGCCAGGTCGAAGGTGTCACCTCGGTCGAGGTCGAGCTCGACGGCGGGCTGCTGACGGTCGGCAGCGACGGCCCGGTCGAGCAGGCGAAGATCAGCGCCGCCGTCGAGGAGGCCGGCTACACGCTGGTGTCGCGGTCGTGAACACCGCGGCCAAGCTCGGCGCCTACGCCCTGGGGCTCGCCGTCGTCTTCGGCGGAGCCCTGGGGGTGGGCGCGGCGGTGGGTGAGACGGCGGCCCCGGCGGCCCCGGCCCCGCACGACACCGCCCAGCAGGGCCACGACACAGCCTCCCCTGCCGCCGAGCAGGGCCACGACACCGGGCACGCGTCCCCTGAGCAGCCGGAGGACAATACCCCCGGGGGGCTTCAGGTGTCGCAGGGCGGCTACACGCTGACCCCGCTCACCACCGGGATCAAGCCCGGCGAGCGCACCGAGTTCAGGTTCGTCGTGACGGGCCCTGACGGACGCCCGGTCACCGGCTACGACGTGGCCCACGACAAGAAGATGCACTTCATCGTGGTCTCTCGAGATCTGGGCAGCTTCGCGCACCTGCACCCCGAGATGAGCCCCGACGGCGTCTGGTCGGTCAAGATGACCTTCCCGGCCGCCGGGCCCTTCCGCGCCTTCGCCGACTTCGCCCCCACGGGCGGGAGCGGCCTGACCCTGGGCACCGACGTGTTCGTCGCGGGCGACTACCAGCCCCAGGAGCTGGAGCCGGTCAACCGCACGGCCGAGGTCGGCGACTACACTGTGACCCTCGACGGTGACCTGGTGCCCGGCCAGGCCGGCAGGCTCACGCTCACGGTGAGCAAGGACGGCAAGCCGGTGACCGACCTGCAGCCCTACCTCGGCGCCTACGGCCATCTGGTGGCGTTGCGCGCGGGCGACCTGGCCTACCTGCACGTTCATCCCGACGAAGCCGGCACGGCCGGTTCCCGGATCGCCTTCGACGCCGAGGTGCCGAGCGGCGGCGACTACCGGCTGTTCCTGGACTTCAAGCACGACGGCGTCGTACGAACCGCCGACTTCACCGCCAGCGCGGGCCCCGCGCGGCCGGCCGCGACACCGGCCGCGACACCGGCGGCCACGCCCGGTGACGACGACCACGGTGACGATGACCACGCTGACGACGGCCACGGTCACTGACGCGGACGCGACACGAGAAAGGAGAGATGATGTCCCAGCACACGTCTCACCTCACCGATGACACATCACACCAGGCGGTCGAGCTCTCGATCGGTGGGATGACGTGCGCCTCCTGCGCCAGCCGCATCGAGCGCAAGCTCAACAAGCTCGACGGCGTCACCGCGACGGTCAACTACGCGACCGAGAAGGCCAAGGTCACCTTCCCCGGCAGCGTCGAGCCGCGCGACCTGATCGCCGAGGTGGAGAAGGCCGGCTACACCGCCGCGCTGCCCGCCCCGCCCGCCGAGCCGGACGCCGAGGAGGAGCCCGACGACGGGCTGCGCTCGCTGCGCCAGCGGCTGATCACCGCGATCGTGCTGAGCGTGCCGGTGATCGCGATGGCGATGATCCCGCCGCTGCAGTTCACCTACTGGCAGTGGTTGTCGCTCACGCTCGCCGCTCCGGTCGTGGTCTACGCGGGCTGGCCGTTCCACAAGGCGGCCTGGACCAACCTGCGCCACGGCGCGGCGACGATGGACACGCTGATCTCGATGGGCACCCTGGCGGCGCTGGGCTGGTCGCTGTGGGCGTTGTTCCTCGGCACGGCCGGCATGCCCGGCATGACCCACCCGTTCGAGCTGACCATCCAGCGCACCAGCGGCGCGGGCAACATCTACCTGGAGGCCGCGGCGGGGGTGACCGCGTTCATCCTGGCCGGCCGCTACTTCGAGGCGCGCTCCAAGCGCCGGGCGGGCGCGGCGCTGCGGGCGCTGCTGGAGCTGGGCGCCAAGGACGTCGCGCTGGCCGACGGCCGCCGGGTCCCCGCCGACCAGCTCAAGGTGGGCGACCGGTTCGTGGTCCGGCCAGGAGAGAAGATCGCCACCGACGGCGTGGTGGAGGAGGGCAACTCGGCGGTCGACGCCTCCATGCTGACCGGCGAGTCGGTCCCGGTGGAGGTGCGCGAGGGCGATCCGGTCACCGGCGCGACCGTCAACGCCGGCGGCAGGCTCGTGGTCCGGGCGACCCGGGTGGGCTCCGACACCCAGCTGGCCCAGATGGCCAGGCTGGTGGAGGAGGCCCAGACCGGCAAGGCCCAGGTGCAGCGGCTGGCCGACCGGATCTCCGGCGTCTTCGTGCCGATCGTGATCGCCCTGTCGGTCGCCACCCTGGGCTTCTGGCTCGGCACCGGCGGCGGCGCGGGCGCGGCGTTCACCGCGGCGGTGGCCGTGCTGATCATCGCCTGCCCGTGCGCCCTCGGCCTGGCCACCCCGACCGCGCTGCTCGTCGGCACCGGCAGGGGCGCCCAGCTCGGCATCCTGATCAAGGGTCCCGAGGTGCTGGAGTCGACCCGCGAGGTGGACACGATCGTCCTGGACAAGACCGGCACGGTCACCGAGGGCCGGATGACGCTGACCGGCGTGCACCTGGCCGAGGGGGAGCAGCGTGAGGAGGTGCTGCGGCTGGCCGGCGCGCTGGAGCACGCCTCCGAGCACCCCATCGCCCAGGCCGTCGCCCGCGCCGCCCGGTCCGACGCGAAGGTCGAGGACTTCGCCAACGTCGAGGGGCTCGGCGTCCAGGGCGTCGTCGACGGGCACGCGGTGCTCGTCGGCCGGCCCCAGCTGCTCAGTGAGTGGTCCCAGCACCTTCCCGCCGAGCTGGCGCGGGCGGTCGAGGAGGAGCAGACGGCCGGCCGTACGGCGGTCGCCGTCGGCTGGGACGGCCGGGCGCGCGCCGTGCTGGTCGTCGCCGACGCGGTCAAGCCGACCAGCAAGGAGGCGATCGAACGGCTGCGCGGGCTCGGGCTCACCCCGGTGCTGCTCACCGGCGACAACGAGGCCGTCGCCCGCACGGTCGCGGCGGAGGTGGGCATCGACGAGGTGATCGCCGAGGTGCTGCCCGCCGACAAGGTCGAGGTGGTCAAGCGGCTGCAGGGCGAGGGCCGGGTCGTGGCCATGGTCGGCGACGGGGTCAACGACGCCGCCGCGCTCGCCCAGGCCGACCTGGGCCTGGCCATGGGCACCGGCACCGACGTCGCCATCGAGGCGTCCGACCTCACGCTGGTCCGGGGCGACCTGCGGGTGGCCGCCGACGCGCTGCGCCTGTCGCGGCGCACGCTGGCCATCATCAAGGGCAACCTGTTCTGGGCCTTCGCCTACAACGTGGCCGCCCTGCCGCTGGCCGCCGCGGGTCTGCTCAACCCGATGATCGCCGGGGCCGCGATGGCGTTCTCCAGCGTCTTCGTGGTCACCAACAGCCTGCGGCTGCGCGCGTTCAAGTAGCGCTCAGGTAGCGCTCAGGTAGCGCGGAGTGGCGTTCAGCGAGGGTTCGGGCGGCGGCTCGCCGCCGCCCGGCCGCGGACGGCCGTCTCGGGCAGCGAGATCGCGCGTTTGAGGATCTTGCCGGTGGCCGTCACCGGCAGCTCGTCCACGAACGAGACGTGCCGCGGATACTTGTACGCCGCCACCCGCTCCTTCACGAAGGCGCGCAGGTCGTCGGCCTCGACCGGCACCCGCAACGCCACCACGGCCGCGATCTCCTCGCCCAGCTCCGGATGGGGCACCCCGATGACGGCGGCCTGCCGGACGGCGGGATGCTCGTAGAGCACCTCCTCCACCTCACGCGGATAGACCGTGTAGCCGCCTCGGATGATCACGTCGCGGCGCCGGTCGACCAGGAAGAAGAAGCCGTCCTCGTCGACCCTGCCGAGGTCGCCGGTGTGGAACCAGCCGCCGCGGATCGCCTCGGCGGTCGCGTCGGGGTTGTTCCAGTAGCCCTTCATGACGTTGGGGCCCCGGACCACGATCTCGCCGATGTCGCCGCGGGGCACCTCGTGGCCGTCGTCGCCGACCACCTTCATCTCGACGCCCTTGACCGGGTAGCCGATGGACCCGGGCCGGCGGGCGGGGCCGCCCCGGTTGGACGCGGCCACGGCCGAGGTCTCGCTGAGCCCGTACCCCTCCACGATGGAGCAGCCGAGGCGCGTCTCGTACTCGCGCAGCACGTCGAGCGGGAGCGCGGCGCCGCCGGAGACGCAGACGCGCAGCAGCGACATGTCGCCGGCCCCGGGATGGTCGAGCAGCGCGATGTACATGGTGGGCACGCCCTGGAAGACGGTGACCCCGTCACGGCGGATGACCTCCAGCGCCCGGCCCGCCTCGAAGCGCGGCAGCAGCGTGAGGCGCGCGCCCGCGTGCACGGTGGCGTTGAGCGAGCAGGTCAGGCCGAAGGCGTGGTAGAGCGGCAGCGCCCCGAGGACCACGTCGTCCACGCCGAGCGCGTGCATGCGGGCGACCGTGGCGGCGTTGCCGTCGAGGTTGCCGTGGGTCAGCTCGATGCCCTTGGCCCGGCCGGTCGTGCCGGAGGTGTAGTGGATGAGGGCGGTGTCGCCGGGCGCCCTCGGGGTGATCTCGTGCTCGGCCGCGATGCCGCGCAGCAGCCGGCGGAACTCCTCGGGCACCACGAAGAAGCAGTCGGTGCCGGAGGCCGCGGTGCCGGCCTCGGCGGTCTCGGCGTAGGCGTGCCAGGCGATCAGCAGCCGGGGGCCGCAGTCGGCGACGTAGGAGGAGATCTCGCGCCTGCGCAGCAACGGGTCGAGGGGCACGACGACCGCGCCGACGCGCAGCACGCCGTAGTAGACGACGGCGAACTCCGGCACGTTGGGCAGCATGATCGCGACCCGGTCGCCGACGCCGATGCCGCGCCCGCGCAGCATCGCGGCCACGCGGGCGCTCATCAGCTCCAGCGCGTCGTAGGTGAGCTCGGCCCCGTCGAGTGTGAGGACCGGCCTGCCGCCGAGCCGCGCGGTGGCGGTCTGGAGCCGGTCAGCGAGGTTCATCGAATCTCCTTGAGGCTGGAGATCCCGTCCTTCGGGGCGGAGAGGAAAGCCGGAACAATGCCATCAAATCGAACACGTGTACGAGATTTGGCGGATCTTGCGATAGGTTGTGGGGCGTGGCACAGATCGTGAAGCGGGCCTACAAGTACCGCTTCCACCCGACTCCCGAGCAGGCAGTGGAGCTTGCTAGGACGTTCGGCTGCGTCCGTCTGGTCTACAACAAGGCGCTGGAGGAGCGGACTCGCGCTTATCGGCTGGAGGGCCGCGGCGTCTCCTATGAGGAGTCGTCGGCACTGCTGACGGCGTGGAAGCGCTCTGCGGAGTTGCGGTTTCTCGCCGAGGTGTCGTGTGTCCCGTTGCAGCAGGCGTTGCGCCACCTTCAGGCGGCGTTCGCCGCCTTCTTCGCCAAACGGGCCAGGTATCCGGTGTTCAAGTCCCGTAAGAAGTCGCGCCTGAGCGCCGAATACACCCGTTCGGCCTTCCGCTGGCGCGACGGCCGGTTGACGCTGGCGAAGATGGGCGAGCCGCTGGACATCGTGTGGTCGCGGCCTCTGCCTGAGGGTGTGGAGCCGTCCACGGTGACCGTGAGCAGGGACGCGGCCGGACGCTGGTTCGTGTCCATCCTGGTGGAGGAGAAGATGTCCCCGCTGCCCCCGGTAGAGGCCCGCGTGGGGGTGGATGCGGGGATCACCGCTCTGGTCACGTTGTCGACCGGGGAGAAGATCGTCAACCCGCGTCATGAGCGGGCCGACCGGCGCAGGCTGGCTCGCGCTCAGCGGGCGCTGGCCCGTAAACAGAAGGGCTCGGCCAACCGGGTCAAGGCCCGGCTGAAGGTGGCCCGCGTGCACGCGCGGATCACCGACCGCAGACGCGACTTCCTGCACAAGGTCAGCACCCGGCTTGTTCACGAGAACCAAGTGATCGCCGTGGAAGACCTGACCGTCCGCAACATGATCCGCAACCGCAGCCTGGCGCGCGCCATCTCGGATGCGTCCTGGCGGGAGTTGCGCGGCATGCTGGAGTACAAGAGCCGCTGGTACGGGCGGCGGCTTGTCGTGGTGGATCGCTGGTTTCCCTCCTCCAGGCTGTGCTCGGCGTGCGGGACACTCCAGCCGTCCATGCCGCTGAACGTCCGGACCTGGGTATGCGCCTGCGGCGCCTGCCATGACCGGGACGTCAACGCGGCCAAGAACATCCTCGCCGCCGGGCCGGCGGAGAGCCGAAACGCCTGCGGAGCCGATGTAAGACCTCAAGGGAAGTCCTCCTTCCTGGCGGGCGACCGGCGATGAAACAGGAACCCTCACGGGCGACCGTGGGAATCCCCCTCGTTCACGAGGGGGAGGAGGTCAAGGAACGACCGTACGCCCGCGCTCCCGCGGTGCTCATTGGTCGCGGTGGCCAGTCTTTCCCGCCCGGAGTTGGGCGGCAGAGAGTCGTGCAGCGCGATCGCCACGAGCAGCTCCACGAGGTCGTTGATCCGGCGCAGGCTGCGGCCGGTGCGCTCCTGGATCCGGCGCAGCCGGTACTGCGCGGTGTTGGGATGGATCTGCAGCCGCTCGGCCGAGGCGCGCAGGTTGAGGTCGGCGGCGGCGAACGCGCGGATCGTCGCGGTGAGCACGCCGCCGCGCGCCCGGTCCTCGGCCAGCAGCGCGGTGATGCGCGGATCGACGAGGTGCCGGGCGGTGTCGTCGGCCCGCAGCGCGAGGTACTGGAACGGGGTGATCCTCGGCAGCGCCGCCACGCCGCCGTCCTCGGGCAGGAACTCCAGCACGGCGCGGGCCTCCTGGTAGGCCTGCGGGATCCCGCTGGTGCCGGTGACGACGGTGCTGATGCCCATGGCCAGCGTGATGCCCTCGCCGAGCAGGCTCTCGCGCACCGCCTGCAGCCGGTCGCACAGCTGCTCGGGGTCGCCGCCGGGGCCGAGCGCGGGGATGGCCACGATCTCCGACTGGCGCACGACGGACAGGGTGCGGGTGCCGTTGCCGCCGGTGCGGGCGATCGCCGCGCAGGCCGCGTGGCGGGCGTCGGCGCCCTGGTCGGGGCCGCGCCGCACGTCGGACCGCGAGCCGATCAGCACGGCGATCACCACGAGCAGCGGCGTGCGCGCCTCGGGGCCGAGGCCGTGCGCCTGGGCCGCGGCGAGCTGCCGGCCACGGGTGGGCACGCCGCCGGCCAGCAGTGTCTCCAGCAGGTCGCGGCTCTCGCGCACCGCCTCCGCCGCGGCGTACTGCTGGAACTCCATGTACGCGTTGGCCGCGTGCGTGCTGGCGAAGTCGCAGTAGCGCATGAGCGGGGCCGCGAGCGCCAGCGCGGCCTCGTGACCGGCGAACGAGTGCCCGGCCCGCTCGACCACCGACTCCCAGAACACCTGCTGGCCGACCCGGAACGCGTTGATGTAGTCGGCCAGGGCGATCCCGGCCCGCGCGCGCCGCATCGCCGCCCGCCGGGTGTAGGCGATGTCGTCCAGCGTCACCGTGCGGTCCTCCAGGAGGACGGCCAGCTTGCCGCGGTAGTGGCGCGCCACCTGGTCGCGCACGTCGGCGTGGAACGCGTCGTCCATCGCGGCGTAGGCGGGGATCTCGGCGCACATCGTCGTGACCGCGGCGCCGGCCAGCTCGTCCAGGCCGGCGAGTAGTTCGGAGAGGATCCGGGCGCGTTCCGCGCGGACCGTTTCCGCACCAGTGAGCGTTTCCAAGCTGAAACCACTGGACATGCCGGGGATCATCCATGGTTGTCGCCGACAGGTCAACGGGTCGTAACCGGTCCGAGACAGATGCTGTGCTCTGCGGACAACTCCCCCCGAACTTCTTGGGTGTCCGTACCCAATGCGGGCGGCGACGGGCGGATCCTACGCTGACCCCAACTTCAGAACATTGTTCTCCACCCGCTGCGTCCCAGGAGGCCGGATGCTGGAGGTACACGATCTCACCGTTCGCTTCGGAGGCATCACGGCGCTGGACGGCGTCGGCTTCTCCGTGCGGCGCGGCGAGATGGTGGGGCTGATCGGCCCGAACGGCGCCGGCAAGACCACCCTGTTCAACTGCCTGACCCGGCGCTACGACGCCGACTCGGGCACGGTCACGTACGAGGGCCGGAGCCTGCTCGGCGTGGCCCCGCACGCCATCGCGGCGCTCGGCATCGCCCGCACCTTCCAGAACCTCGGCCTCTTCCCGCGCATGTCGGTACGGGACAACGTGATGGTCGGCGCGCACCACAGGGGCCGGGCCGGGTTCCTCACCGCGGGCCTGCGGCTGCCGGGAGTGGGCGGCGAGGAGCGCCGGCTGCGCGCCGAGGCCGACGAGGTGCTGACCCGCCTGTCGCTGGCCGAGGTGGCCGAGCACCCGGCGGCCGGGCTGCCGTTCGGCACCCTCAAGCGGGTGGAACTGGCCCGGGCGCTGGTCGGCCGGCCGAGGCTGCTGCTGCTGGACGAGCCGGTCAACGGGCTCAACTCGGCGGAGGTGGAGGCGTTCGCCGGCACGCTGCGCGCCATCCGCGACGACCTGGACGTGACCGTGGTCGTGGTCGAGCACCACATGGGCTTCGTCATGGGCACCTGCGACCGGGTCGTGTGCCTGGACTTCGGCCGCAAGATCGCCGAAGGCACGCCCGCCGTGGTCCAGCGCGATCCCGGCGTCATCGAGGCGTACCTGGGGACCGCCGTATGAGTGCGCTGGTGGTGACCGACCTGCACGCCGGGTACGGGGACGCCCGGGTGCTGCACGGCGTGAGCCTCAGCGTGGGCGAGGGTGAGGTCTGCGCGATCCTCGGCCCCAACGGGGCGGGTAAGACGACCCTGCTGCGGGCGCTGTCGGGCATGGTCAGGACACGCGGGACCGTCCGGCTCGGCGACGCCGACCTGGCCGGGCGCTCGCCCGACACGATCGCCCGGCAGGGCGTCGCGCACGTCCCCGAGGGGCGCGGCACGTTCATGCCGCTGACCGTCGAGGAGAACCTGCGTCTCGGCGCGTACGTCCGGCCGGCGAGCCGGCGGGCCAGGGCCGAGGTGGACGCCGACCTCGAGCGCATCCACGGCTACTTCCCGGTGCTCAAGACCCGGCTGAGGCAGGCGGCGGGCAGCCTCAGCGGGGGTGAGCAGCAGATGCTGGCCATCGGCCGGGCGCTCATGCTGCGGCCGAGGCTGCTGCTCCTCGACGAGCCGTCACTGGGCCTCGCCCCGCTGGTCACCCGGGAGCTGTTCCGCATCGTGCGGACCATCAACGAACAGGAGCGGACCACCGTGGTCGTCGTCGAGCAGAACGCCCATCTCGCCCTCGGCATCGCCCAGCAGGCGCATGTCCTGGAGACCGGCAGGATCGTGCTGTCGGGCACGGCGGAGCAGATCCGGGCCGACGAGCAGGTCGCCCAGTCCTACCTCGGTTACCGGGTCTGACGATGACCGGTTTCCTGCAACAGCTGGTCCAGGGCCTCGGCGCCGGCGCGATCTACGCCAGTCTGGCGCTCGCCCTGGTGCTCATCTACCAGTTCACCGGCATCGTCAACTTCGCGCAGGGCGAGCTGGCCATGTTCTCCACCTACCTCGCCTGGCAGTTCACCGCCGCCGGGATGCCGTTCTGGCTGGCCCTGGCGCTGACGCTGGCGGTGTCGTTCGCGGGCGGCATGCTCATCGAGCGGCTGGTCATCCGGCCCGTCGAGGGAGCGCCCGAGCTGACCGTGGTGATCGTCACCGTCGGCCTGTTCATTTTTGTCAACGCCGCCGCCGGGTGGATCTGGACGTTCCTGATCAAGGACTTTCCCAACCCGTTCCCCGGGGGCGCGCTGGAGGCCGGCGGCCTCCGCGTGAGCTACTCGACGCTCGGCGTCCTCGTCGTGGTCGGTCTGGTCATGGGCCTGCTCTACCTGCTGTTCCAGCACACCAGGATCGGGCTGGGCATGCGGGCCGTGGCGACCAACCCCGACTCGGCCCGGCTCGTCGGCATCCGGGTCGGCTGGACGCTCGCGCTCGGCTGGGGTCTCGCGGCCACCGTCGGCGCCGTGTCGGGCGTCCTGGTCGCGCCGCTGCTCTTCCTGGAGCCGAACATGATGGGCGGCGTCCTCATCTACGCCTTCGCCGCGGCGACCCTGGGCGGCTTCGACAGCCCGGTGGGCGCGGTCGTGGGCGGCCTGATCGTCGGCGTCGCCGAGACGCTGGCCGGGGCGTACGTCGGGTTCATCGGATCCGATCTCAAGGTCGGAGTGCCACTGGTGATCATCCTGGGCGTCCTGCTGCTGCGGCCCCAGGGGCTGTTCGGACGAGCGGCGGTGGAGCGGGCATGAGCGACACGGCGGAGGTCACGCGGGTGGACGCGCCGACCCGGGCGGGAGCCCTCAGGCGGGTCGCGGCCGAGCGGTGGCGGTGGATCGTGCTGGCCGCCCTGTTCGCGGCGGCCTGCTACGCGCCCTTCCAACTGGTGCCGTTCCGGGTCTTCCAGTTCACCATGGTGCTGGTCTACGCGGTGGCGCTGCTGGGGCTCAACCTGCTCGTCGGCCACGCGGGCCAGATCTCGCTCGGGCACGGCGCGTTCTTCGCCGTCGGCGCGTACGGGGCCGCGATCATGCTGGACCGGTTCGAGCTGCCCTACCCGGTGACGCTGCCGATCGCCGCCGCCGTGGCGTTCGTGATCGGGCTCGCGCTCGGGCTGCCGGCCATGCGGTTACGCGGCCTCTACCTGGCCCTGGTGACGCTGGCCATGGCGATCTTCCTGGTGCCGCTGCTCAAGCGGTTCGAGGAGGTGACCGGCGGGTCCATGGGGCTGACGCTGCCCAAGCCGGCCCCGCCCGCCTGGACCGGGCTGGCCGAGGACCAGTGGCTGTACTTCCTCGCCCTGGCCGTGGCCGTCGCCGCCTTCCTGTCGGCGTACAGCCTGATGCGCTCGCGCGTCGGACGGGCGCTGCACGCCATCCGCGACAACGAGGCGGCGGCCGAGACCATGGGCGTGCGGCTGTCGTTCTACAAGACACTCGCCTTCGCCTGGAGCGCGATGTTCGCCGGAGCGGCCGGCTGCGTCTACACCTGGGTGATCGGCTTCGTCTCGCCGGACTCGTTCGCCGTGACGCTCTCGATCACCCTGCTGGCCGGCCTCGTCGTCGGCGGCCTGGGCTCGCTCTCCGGACCGTTGCTCGGCGGGCTGTTCGTGATGTTCGTGCCCAGCATCTCCCAGGACGTCAACGAGGCCGCGCCCGGCGTCATCTTCGGCCTGTTGATCATCGCGGTGATGTACGTCGCTCCGACCGGACTCGCCGGGCTGACCGGACGCGCGGCGCATTCGATCAGGAAGACTCTCCGGAAGGAGTAAAGGAATGCGGGTAACTGCGATCGGCTGTACGGCTGTGCTCCTGCTCGCCATGACGGCTTGCGGCGGGCGGGAGGAGGCGGGCGGCACCGGCACGACGGCCACAGGTGAGTGTCAGGGGCAACAGACGACCGGCATCACCGACAAGAGCCTCAAACTCGGCGGCATCTATCCGCTGTCAGGCCCCGCCTCCGCCTACGGCGCCATCCCCAAGGGCATCAAGGCGTACTTCGACTTCGTCAACGCCGAGCAGAACGGCATCGGCGGGCGCAAGGTCGAGTTCCTGGTGCGGGACGACGGCTACCAGCCGCCCAAGGCCGTGGAGGAGGCGCGCAGGCTGGTCGAGCAGGAGAAGGTGTTCGCGCTCTTCCAGACACTGGGCACCCCCTCGACCACGGCCACCTGGGACTACGCCAACCAGCAGAAGGTGCCCCAGGTCTTCGTCGCCACCGGCGCGTCCACGTGGGGCACCGACACCGCCCATCCGTGGACCATCGGCTGGCAGCCCAACTACGTCTCCGAGGCCCGCGTCTACGCGCAGTACCTCAAGCAGGAGAAGCCCGAGGCCAAGGTGGCGGTGCTCTTCCAGAACGACGACTTCGGCAAGGACCTGCTCGGCGGGTTCAAGCGGGCCCTCGAGGGCACCCAGGTCAAGATCGTGGCCGAGCAGAGCTACGAGGTCACCGATCCCAGCGTCGACCCCCAGATGAGCAACCTGGCCGAGTCGAAGGCCGACGTGTTCCTCAACGTGACGACGCCCAAGTTCGGCTCCCAGGCGCTGGCCGCCGACGCCAAGAACACGAGCTGGAACCCGGTGCACATCGTCAACAACGTCGCCGCGTCCGTCACCGTGCTCAAGCCCGTCGGGTTCGAGAACGTGCAGGGCGTCGTGTCCTCCACGTACTACAAGGACCCCAACGACCCGACGTGGCAGAGCGATCCGGAGATGATGCGCTACCAGGCGAAGATGAAGCAGTACGCCCCCGACGCCGACCCGGCCGTCCCCTACCACGCCTTCGGCTGGGCGGTGGCCAGCAGCTTCCACAAGGCCATGGAGGCGGCCAAGTGCCCGACCCGCGAGGGGCTGCGCGACTCGGTGCGCGCCCTCGGCAACGTGCAGGTCGACATGCTGCTGCCGGGCGTGACGATGAGCACCGGACCCGATGACGGGTTCCCCATCGAGTCCATGCAGCTCATGACGTTCAAGGGCGAGCGGTGGGAGCTCTTCGGCGACGTGATCGACACGCGCAAGGAGTTCGGCCCGCTCACCGGCTGACGGACGGACGCGCGGCCGGCCGGTCGCGACACGGCCGGCGCCGTGTCACGGCCGGTGCCGGGTGATGGCCGGCCGTGACCTACGGCGCCGCTACAGGGGTAGGCCCCCTGTGGCGGCGCTGGTCGATCCGGTGGTGCGGTAGGCGTCGATGGTCCGCTCGGCGATGCGCATCTGGTGGATCTCGTCGGCGCCGTCGGCGAAGCGGGCCCAGCGGGCGTGCTGGAACATGTGGGCCAGCGGCGTGTCGGTGGAGTAGCCGAGCGCGCCGTGCACCTGGATCGCCCGGTCGATGATCCGGTTGAGGCTGTTGGCCACGAAGTGCTTGGCCATCGACACCTCGGTCCGGAAGTCCTCGCCCTTGTCGATCTTCGAGGCGGCGTGCAGCACCATCAGCTTGCACTGGTAGAGCTCCATCGCCGAGTCGGCGATCAGCCACTGGACCCCCTGCTTCTCGGCGAGCAGCGAGCCGTGGCTGTACCTGTTGAGCGCCCGGTCGACCATCATGTCGAGCGCCGTCTCCGCCTGGGAGATCCAGCGCATGCAGTGCGCGAGCCGCGCCGGGCCGAGGCGGTACTGGCCGAGCCGGTGGCCGTCGCCGCGCCCGCCGAGGATCTGGCCGTCGGCCACCCGCAGGTCCGTGATGACGATCTCGCTGTGTCCCGTCGAGCCGTGCATCGTCTCGACCTCGCGGACGTCGTGCCAGCCCTCCTGCGGCAGGTCGATGAGGAAGGCCGTGTTGGCGCCGCGCGTGCCCTCGGGCACGTCGGTCTCGGTCCGCGCGATGAGGATGGCGAAGCTCGCCCGCCGGGCGTTGGAGATGAACCACTTGTGGCCGTTGATGACCCACTCGTCGCCGTCCTTGACGGCGGTGGTGCGGATGAGCGTCGGGTCGGAGCCCGCCACCTCGGGCTCGGTCATCGCGAAGCACGACATCGTGCGGCCGTCGAGCAGCGGGCGGAGGTACTTCTCCTTCTGCTCGTCGCTGGCCCAGTGCAGCAGCGTGTGCATGTTGCCCTCGTCGGGCGCCTGGCAGTTGAGCACCCACGGGCCGAGCCGCGTCTTGGCCGCCTCCGACTGGACCATGGCCAGCTCGACGTGGCCGAGGCCCATGCCGCCCCACTCCTTGGGCATGTGCGGCAGCCAGAGCCCCTCCGCCCTGGCCTTCTCGCGCAGCTTGAAGATGGTCCGCAGGTAGGTGTCGCGGTCGCCCTCCTCCAGGTCCTCGACGGCCGGGATGACGGTGCCCTGGATGAAGGCCCGCACCCGCTTGCGGATCTCCTCGTGCTCGGGGGCGAGGGTGAAGTCGATGGCCATGCTGCTCCTTGAATCTGGTTCCGTCTCAGTCTGTTCTGGTGCAGCCTGTTCCGGAAGAACAGCCTGTTTCCGGAAAAATCAGGCTGTTTCCGGGAAGTGGCAGGCCACCCAGTGGCCGCCGGTCAGCGGCCGGATCTCCGGCTCCTCCTCGGCGCACCTGGAGGCCGCTCTCGGACACCGGGTACGGAAGCGGCAGCCGCTCGGCGGGTCGACCGGTGACGGCGGCTCGCCCTTGATCAGCCGGTCGGCCGGGGGCAGGTCGAGGCCGCTGCCGGGGATCGAGGCGAGCAGCGCCCGGGTGTAGGGGTGGGCGGGCCGCTCGATCAGCTCGGTGCTCGCGGCCAGCTCGCACATCTTGCCGAGGTACATCACCAGGATCCGGTCGCTGACGTTCTTCACCACGGCCAGGTCGTGGGCGATGAACACCAGCGTGAGCCGGTAACGCTCCTTGAGGTCCTCCAGCAGCCCGAGGATCTGCGCCTGCACCGAGACGTCCAGGGCGGACACCGGCTCGTCGCAGATCACCACCTCCGGCTCCAGCACCAGCGCCCGCGCGATGGAGATGCGCTGGCACTGGCCGCCGGAGAACTCGTGCGGCCGCCGCACGGCCGCGGTCGCCGGGTCGAGCCCGACGGCCTCCAGCACCTCGTCCACCCGGTCGCCGCCGGCGCCCCACACGCGGGTGCCCTCGCTGACGATGTCGCGGACCCGGCGGCGCGGGTTCAGCGACGAGATCGGATCCTGGAAGATCATCTGCAGCCGCCTGCGGGTGCGCCGCAGCGCCTCGCCGCGCAGCGTGGTCAGCTCGACGTCGTCCAGCCGCACCGAGCCGCCGCGCGGCGGCGGCAGTTGTACGAGCGCCCGCGCGGTGCTCGACTTGCCGCACCCCGACTCGCCGACGATGCCCAGCGTCTCGCCCCGCGCCAGGTCGAAGCTCACCCCCGACACCGCCCGCACGGTACGGCCCCGCCCCGCGGGGAACTCCACGACCAGGTCCTCCACCTGGAGCAACACCTGGTCGCGGGGACGAAGATGGGCGTTTCCGCTACCGGCCACGGCTCTCGGCTCCTTCGCTGATCGGGCTGCCGGTGGGATACCAGCACGCGTACAGATGACCGTCCTCAAGCAGCTCCGGAGCCTCGGTCACGCACCGGTCGCGGGCGTGGGCGCAGCGCGGCTGGAAGGCGCAGCCCGACGGCAGGTCCACCAGGTCCGGCGGCCGGCCGGGGATGACCCGCAGCCGGTGGTGCGCCGGGTCGGTCAGCCGGGGCGCCGCCTGCAGCAGCGCCTCGGTGTACGGCATGCGGGTGCGCCCGAAGATCTCGGCCGTGGGGCCGCGTTCCACGACCTTGCCCGCGTACATCACGATGACCTCGTCCGCCCACTCGCGCACCACCGCGAGGTCGTGGCTGACCAGGACGACCGCCATGTGACGCTCCTCCCGCAGCCGGTGCAGCAGCCGCAGCACCTGGTCCTGGATGGTGACGTCGAGGGCGGTCGTGGGCTCGTCGGCGAACAGCACGTCGGGGCCGCACGACAGGGCCATCGCGATGGTGACCCGCTGCCGCATGCCGCCCGACAGCTGGTGCGGATAGCGGCCCAGCATCCGTCCCGGATCGGGGATCCCGACCTGGGCGAGCAGCCGCGCGGCCTCCTCGCGGGCCTGCTTCCGGTTCATCCCGAGGTGCACCCGGAGCGGCTCGGCCAGTTGCGCGCCGATCGTCCGCACCGGGTTGAGCGCGGTCATCGGGTCCTGGAAGACGGTGCCGAGGCGCGGGCCGAGGATGTGCCGCATCTCCTCGGGGGTGCGCCGGGTGAGGTCGTCGCCGTCCAGGTAGACGTTGCCGCTCCGGTCGACGCCCGAGCCGGGGAGCAGGCCGAGGATCGAGCGGATCAGCATCGACTTGCCCGAGCCCGACTCGCCCACGATGGCCAGCGTCCTGCCGCGCTCCAGGGTGAAGGAGACCCCGTCGACGGCCTTGACCAGGCCGCGTTCGGTGACGAAGTGCGTCCGCAGGTCCTCGACCTGGAGCAGGCTGTCGCCCACCGCGTGGACGGGGGCGGCGGGGGCCGCCGGAGGCGCCTGCCGTACGGGCTCCAGGCCGCTGTGCCGGACGTCGGTCAGCGCCCTCAGCCGGTCGCCCACCAGGTTGAACGAGAGCACCGTCAGGAACATGACCAGCGACGGCGCCAGCACCACGTGCGGCGCGTCGTCCATCAGGGTGCGGCCCTCGTTGATCAGCCCGCCCCAGGTGGGCGTGGGCGCCTGCACCGACAGCCCGAGGAAGGCGAGGCTGCCCTCGGCCACCACGACCACGGCCATCCCGATGAACGCGTAGGACGCGGCGGGCACCGCCACGTTCGGCATGATCTCCCGCCACAGGATCCTGCTGTCGCGCACGCCCAGCACCCGGGCCGCCAGGACGAACTCCCGGTCGGCGAAGGAGAGCGTCGCGCCCCTGATCAGCCGGGTCCAGGCGGGCACGCCGAGCACTCCGAGCACGATCAGCACGTTGCGCAGGCTGGCCCCCGCGAACGCCACCACGGCCAGCGCGAAGACCAGCGACGGGAAGGCCAGCGCGACGTCGTTGAACGCCATGATGATCGCGTCCGTGGCCCGCCTGCGGTAACCCGCCAGGATGCCGAGCGGACCGCCGATGGCCAGACCGAGCAGCACCGCGCCGATGCCCACGCCGAGCGAGACCCGCGAGCCGTGCACGACCCGGCTGAACACGTCGCGACCCAGGCCGTCGGTGCCGAACGGGTGGTCGGCGCTGGGACCCGACCGGGGCGGCCCGGCCAGCGTCTCGTCGTAGCGCGCGATGGGCAGCAGGTCGGCCAGCAGCGCCCCGGCCAGCACCAGCAGGATCCAGCACGCCGCGATCCAGAACCCCGGGCCGAGACGCCTACGCATGCCGGATCCTCGGGTCCACGGCGGCGTACACCAGGTCCACCACGAAGTTGACCAGCACGTAGCCGACCGAGATCAGCACGACGCCTCCCTGCACGGTCAGGTAGTCGCGGGAAAAAATGGAGTCGACGATGAGCCGGCCGATGCCGGGCAGCCCGAAGAGCGTCTCGATGATCACGGTCCCGCCGATCAGCGCCCCGAGGTTCAGCCCGACGGCGGTGATCAGCGAGATCGTGGACGGGCGCAGCGCGTGCCGCCACAGGATGCGCCGCGGCGACAGGCCCCGGGCGCGCGCCAGCGTGATGTAGTCCTCCTGCAGCGTCGCGATCAGGTCGGTACGCAACAGCCGCGCGTAGACGGCGAGCTGCCCCGCGCCGAGCGTGATCGCGGGCAGCAGCACCGAGGTGATGTTCCACCCCAGATCCACCGAGATCGGAGTCCACCCGGTGGCCGGCAACACCTGCCAGGTGACGGCGAACACCAGGATCAGCAGCACGCCGAGCACGAACACCGGGGTGGACAGCAGCGCGAAGCTCATCGCGGTGAGCACCTGGTCCAGCGTGCCGCCGGCCCGGCGGGCCGCCGCCACGCCCACCGGAACCGCCAGCCCCAGCGCCACGATCTGCGCCGCGACCAGCAGTTCCAGCGTGACCGGCAGCCGCTCGGCCAGCTCCTGCGCGACCGGCACCTGGTTGATGTACGAGGTGCCGAAGTCGCCGGTGACCAGGCCGCCGAGCCAGTCGGCGTACCGGACCAGCAGCGGCTGGTCCAGGCCCAGTTCCTGGCGGAGCTGCGCACGGGCCTCCTCGGTCGCCGACAGGCCGAGGATCTGCGTCGTCGGGTCACCGGGGAGCAACCCGAGCAGGGCGTAGGACAGGAACGTCACCACGAGCAGGACCACCAGGAGCCGGACCAGCCGGTGCAGGAGGATCACTGCTGGGTGATCCAGACGCCGGAGAAGGGGTGGTAGGGGATGGGTGAGCCGGTCATGGGCAGCCCCTTCTCCCCGTCCGGCAGCACATGCTCGCCGATGCCGTGCACCGTGGTCTTGGCGATGACGGCGCCGGTGTCGAGGTGGTCGACGAACACGTACGGCACCAGCTCACGCAGCCGCTGCTGGACGGTGGCGTACGCCTGCTTGCGCGTCGCCTCGTCCGGGCTGGTGCGGCCCACGTCGAAGGCCTGGCTGAGCTTGTCGTCCTTGAGCCGGGTGAAGTTCAGCGCGATGGAGCCGACGGGCCCCGCGTACCCCTTGTGCATCCAGATGTACTCACCGTCGGGGTCGGGTGAGGAGAACTGGGTCCACACGGTCGCGGCGAAGTTGCCGGTGACCGCGCGGTTGATCAGGTCGGCCTGGTCGGCCTGCTTGATCGTCACCTCGATGCCCGCCTTGCGCCACATGTCCTGCGCCAGCTCGATGCCCTGCATGGTGTTGGGGTCGGGAGTGGAGATGATCTCGAACTTGATCGGTCCCTTCTCCGCCTCGACCTCCTTGACCAGCGCGGTCGCCTTGGCCAGGTCGTACTCCGGATAGCCGCCGCCCTCGGCGTACCACTTGGAGTCCTTCGACCAGGGGCCGTCGGCCTCCTTCGTGAGCCCGCCGCGCAGCGTCGAGATGACCGCCTTGCGGTCCATGGCGTGCGCCAGCGCCCTGCGGACCCTGATGTCGTCGAAGGGCTTGACGGCGGTGTTGAGCATGAACATGTACTCGGCCACGGCCATGCCCTGCGACCGCTGCACCGTGAAGGCGTCCTTGAGCGCGCCGAACTTGGTGATGTCCTCGTCGCGGCTGGTGCCCATGGCGTCGAGCTGGCCCGCCTCCAGCGTCTGCGCGCGGGTCTGGCTGTCGGGCAGGATCCGGAACTCGATCTGGGTCAGGTACGGCAGGCCCTTGCGCCAGTAGTTGGCGTTCTTGGCCACGACGAACCTGCTGTCGGGCACGTACTCCTGGAAGGTGAACGGCCCGGTGCCGACGGGCTTCTGGCTGGCTCCTCTGGGATCCTTGAGCGAGGAGGGCGGCACGATCATGCCGATCTGCGCCGCCAGATAGTACGGGAAGGCCACCCACGGCTGCTTCAGCTTGACCTTGACCGTCTTCGGGTCGACCAGCTCGAACGACGAGACCGGCGCGAGCACCGCGTTGTTGAGCGGCGACGCCTTCTGCGCCTCCAGGTTGGCCTTGACCACCTCGCCGGTCAGCGGCGTGCCGTCGGAGAACGAGATCCCCGACCTGACCGTGATCGTCCACTCGTCGGACTTCTTGTTAGGCGTCAGGGACTCTGCCAGGTAGGGCTTCCAATCGCCGTTGACGTCCACGCTCACCAGCGGCTCGATGATCGTCGTCGCCATGCTGTAGCTCTGCGCCGCGAACTGGTCGGTCACCGGGTTGAATCCGGCGGCGTCGGCGCTGAGCCCGTACACCAGCTTTCCGCCGACCACGGGTGTCGTCGGGTCGGAGCTCTTCTCACTGACGGCCACGGGTCGCTGCCCGCTGCACGCCACCAATACCACCGAAGCCAGCGACAACGCCGCCAGTCTTCTCCAGCGTTTCATCCACGCCTCCTCCCGGTCGTCCCCCCGAGAGCAATTTCACCGATAGTACTATCGGTGAGGAAACTCACAAGTGTCCAGTAGCGATCGTTATCCAGGGACGCTCGGCGATACTGTTATCGGCGACAAGCAAGAGGGAGGTGGCCCGTGAGCAGCACACCGCTCAGCAGGAGCGAGGCCAAGGACCTGACCCGGCGCAGACTGATCCGCGCGGCGCTGGCCATCCTCGACACCGAAGGCGAGACAGGGCTGACGACCGTCAAGGTCGCCAAGGCCGCGGGCATCGCCCAGTCCAGTTTCTACGTGCACTTCAGGGACAAGCAAGATCTGCTGCGGGTGCTCGGCGACGAGGGCGGTGACCGGCTGCGCCGGTCCATGCGGGAGGCGCGGCGCCGGGCCCGCGAGGCGCCCGACGTCACCGAGCACCAGCGCGACACCTTCCGCATCCCGCTCGAAGCCATCTGCCGCCACCCCGAGCTGCTGCGCATCCTGCACCGCGCCCGGCACGACCCCTCCTCGTCCATGCACGAGTTCGCCAAGGAGGCCTCACTCGCCTACCGCGACCACCACGCGGCCGACCTCGCGGCCCTCGGCTACACCGCCGACAACGAGCGTGACCGGCGGCGGCTGGAGATGATCGCCGAAGGCATCAACGCCGCCACCAACGCGTTGGCCCTCGGGCATCTGGAGGGGCGGTATCCCGACCTGGAGGAGGCCGTGGATGTGCTGGTGTCGTTGTCGAAGGGGGCTCTGCGGATGCTGAAGTCGTCCAGTGCGGCCGCCGCCGCTCGGGAGGCTGGGCCGGTTGCCGGCCCGGGTAGGTGAGTGCCCTTGGCGGGCAACTGTGCCGGGCTTCGTGTCGCGGTGCCGGCCGCGTAGGGCGGTGAGCTTTGTCGCGGTGCCGGCCGCGGAGGCTCGTGTTGTGGTGCTGTCTGGCGGTCTTGTTGCGGTGCCGGCCGCGGAGGCGGGTGGGCGTTCCGGCCGACCGCGATTGCCCGGGGTCTGGTGTTTTTCGCCTTCGGCGTTGTTTCGGGCGCGGGGGTACCTGGCACGGTCTTAAGTCGGCCGGAACGCCCACCCGCCTCCGCTTCACGGTGTCCGGCCGCTCGGCTTGCCCGCCGTAGGGCGGGCTCGGCTTCGTCGTCGTTCTTCTCGCCGATGCTGAAGCGCCTGTTTCCCGTCTTTGGCGGTTTGTCGCCGTAGCTGAAGCCGTCACTTGCCGGCACAGTGCGGGTCGGGCGCCGCAGCCGTGGCCCGTCGTCTGACGCCCGCTCCCGTCCATGGGTGCTGGGCCTCGACCAATCCCGCGTCTTGGTCGGCCGCCACTGTCTGGCGCTATGGGCGGGACCGGGCGGCCGGTCAGCTTCGTGGTTCGTTCGGTTGCGGGTCGCGGCGTTCCAGCGCGGCCTCGAAGGAGCGGAGTGCGGTGACGACGGTCGCGCGTTCGGCGGGTGACAGGTCGTTCATGACGTGTTCCCAGGCGGTGGCGCTGCCGGACAGCCAGGCGCGGATCGGTTCGGCGTAGGCCGGGGTGATGGCGATGATGCGGCGGCGACGGTCGGCGGGGTCGGCGGTCCGCTCCAGAACGCGTGGCCGCACCAGTTCGCTGACCATGAGGCTGACGGTCGTGGGCGCCACCTCTAGCCGATCGGCGAGCTCGTTCACGCTGGCGGGGCCGTCATATTCCAAGTGGGCCAGCAGGGCCAGGTGCCGGGGCGCCAGGTCGAGGTCTCGCAGCTCCGGCGGAATCGGCAGGCGTTTGGCACGGCCGACGAGCCGAGGCATGAGCAACAGCAGCGTGCGGACGGCCTCGTTGACGGTGATACCACCCGCCTCGGTGGACATCAGCAACCCTTCACCGGTATCTTTAAGCTCAAAGCCTTTAAGGTCAAAGCCTTTAAGGTCAAAGAAAATGAGGTCCACTGTGCCGCATCTGACCGCCCATCTTCCAGACACCAGGCTAGCGGGCAACGAGCCCGAGCTCGTGACCGCCCTGACCGAAGCGATCGTCGGCGTCTACGGTGAGTGGGCGCGGCCGCTGGTGAGCATCCGGCTGTCCGGCGTTCCCGCGGGCCGCTTCGCCCAGGGAGGCGTGCCCGTGGACACCGGCGCTTCGGTCACGCTGGGTGTCCGGTCAGGTGTGTTCGAACGCCCTGACGCGGCCGAGATCACTGCCCGCCTCGGCGCCGCCCTCACCGACGCGATCACATCGGTCCTGGGCGAGGAACTCCGCCCAGGCACCATGGTCGAACTCCTCGCCTCTCCTCCTGAGCGGACCTTCGTCGGCGGGCGATGACGATCGTCTCGCTGGGCTGGGCGCGAGCGCCCGCCAGCGGCTCCACCTGGACGAATCTCGTCAGGGTTGGCTCCCATCCCCACGTGCACGGCTACCTGCGCGACCTGAGAGAGGTCACTGGAGGGTCTGCGTCAGGCGGCGGGTGAGCATGGTGTTGCGGGGGCGGCCGAGGCGGGCGACCGCGAGCTCCAGGGCCCTGCGGTCGCCGACGAGCACGACCCACGAGCGGGCCCGGGTGACGAGGGTGTAGAGGAGCCTGCGGCGCAGCATGATGCCGCCCGCCTCGGCGACGATGGGCGCCACCACGAACGGGTATTCGCTGCCCTGCGAGCGGTGCACGCTGATGGCGTAGGCGTGGGTGAGGTCGTCGAGCTCGTCGAAGCCGTAGGTGACCGGGTCGCCGTCGTCGATGACGAGCTCGACCTGGCGCTGCTCCTGGTCGATCCGGGTGACCGTGCCGGTCTCGCCGTTGAAGACGCCCTTGTCGTAGTTGTTGCGGATGGGCATCACCCGGTCGCCGACGCGGAAGACCGAGGCGCCCGACCAGTGCTCCGGCTGACCGTCGCGGGCCGGGTTGAGGCGTTCCTGGATCATGCGGCCCAGCTCGGCGGTGCCGGCCGCGCCCCTGCGCATCGGGCACAGCACCTGCACCTGGCCGGGGTCCACCCGCTGCTTGCGCGGGATCGCCACGGTCGCCAGGTGGACGACCCGCTCGGCGACGGCCTCGGGGGTGTCGACCTCCTCGAACCAGAAGCCGCCGCCGCCCGGGATCGCGGGCAACTCCCCGGACCGGATGCGGTGCGCGTTGCGGACGATGCCGCTGCCGTCCGCCTGGCGGAAGACGTGCGTCAGGCGGACGCGTGGGATCTCCTCGGCCCGCAGCAGGTCGGAGAGCACGCTGCCGGGGCCGATGCTCGGGAGCTGGTCGCTGTCGCCGACGAGCAGCAGGTGGCTGCCCGAGGGGACCGCCGAGCAGAGCCGGGTGGCCAGGTGCAGGTCGAGCATGGACGCCTCGTCGACCACGATCAGGTCGGCCTGCGCGGGCACCTGGTCGAACAGGGCGTCGGGGTCGGGCTCGTGCGCCAGCATCCGGTGCACGGTCATCGCCTGCAGGCCGGTGAGCTCCGACAGGCGCTTGGCCGCCTTGCCGGTCGGCGCGGCCAGCGTCACCCTGCCGCCCATCGCCCGCGCCGTGGCCGCGATCGCCCGCACCGTGTGGCTCTTGCCGCAGCCCGGCCCGCCGGTGAGCACGGAGACGGTGCTGGTCAACGCCATGGTCACGGCCGCGCGCTGGTCGTCGTGCAGGTCGGGGTCCTCGCGGAAGTCGCGCATCGGCAGCGTCGAGCGGGCCTGCCAGAGCCGGGCCAGCTGCTCGGCCAGCTTGACCTCGCGGCTGTGCAACTCCTTGGAGTAGACGACCACCTGGTCAGGGGCCGCCTCCACGACGATCCGCCGCTCGGCCGTGAGGGCGTCGATCACCGGGCGTAGCAGGTCCTGGTCCTGGTCGATGAGCTCGGCGGTCTGCGTGAGCAGCGCGGTCATCGACAGGTAGCAGTGGCCGCCGCTCGCCGCCGCCGACTCCAGCCGGTCGAGGATCGCCGCCCTGATCCGTTGCGGGCTGCGCTCGGACACGCCCGACCGCAGCGCGATCCGGTCGGCGGTGTGGAAGGCGATGCCTCTGACCTGGCCGATGAGCTGGTAGGGGTCCGACTTGAGGATGCCGGCCGAGTCGGAGCCGTAGACCTGGTAGATCTTGGCCGCGAGCAGCGGGCTGATGCCGTAGCCCTGGAGGACCACCATCAGCGCGGCGATCTCCTTCTGCTCCCGCCACGCCTCGACGATCTGCGCCTGCCGGGCCGGGCCGATGTTGACGACCTCGGTGAGCCGCCCCGGCTCGGTGTCGATGACGGTGAGCGTGCTGTCGCCGAAGTGGGAGACGATGGCCTGCGCGAGGCGCGGGCCGATCCCCCGGATCAGGCCCGAGCCGAGGTAGAGCTGGATGGCCCGGACCGTCGACGGGACGACCCGCTCGCAGGTCGCCACCTGGAAGCGGCGGCCGTGACGCGCGTGCTCACCCCACTCGCCGGTGAGCCGGAGCGTCTCCCCGGGCTGCACCCCGGCCAGCGCCCGCCCGGTGGCGACGAACCCGGCCCCCTGCTCGTCGGTCATCCGGGCGACGGTGTATTCGTCCTCGCGGACGTACACGAGCTGCTCGACCGAGGCTTCCACGGCAAGAATCCCATCATCCCTGTACGGCTTCGCAGCTTAGAAGACCGCACCGACAGGTCACGCCGGGCTCACGCGACCTGTGGCCCCCGGCTCTCGCCCGCGCCGAAACGGGACGTTTGATATGTGAAAGGGCGTGCAGTTGAATGATCGGGTGCATGTGGGCCCAGTGATCTCTCCGGTTCTGGTGGGGCGGGAGAAGGAGCTCGCCCGGCTCGTGGCTCTCATGGCCACCGCGCCCTCCGTGGCGGTCATCGAGGGCGAGGCCGGCATCGGGAAGTCACGCCTGGCCGCCGAGCTGCTGGGTGACCCGGCCGTGGCGGGGATGCGGGTGCTGCGCGGGGCGTGTGTGCAGATCAGGGAGCCGTTCCCGCTCGGGCCGATCGTCGAGGCACTGCGCGGACGCGCGACCGATCTGGCGGGGGCGGAGCTGACGCCCGTCGCGGGAGCCCTGCGCGACCTGCTGCCCGAGCTCGCCGGGGTGCTGCCGGAGAAGCCCCGGCTGCCCGACGACCGGGCGGCCGAGCGGCACCGGATCTTCCGCGCCCTGGCCGAGGTCATGGCCGCGTTCGGCCCCGCCGTCCTGGTCGTGGAGGACCTGCACTGGGCGGACGAGCAGACGATCGAGTTCCTCACGTACCTGATGTCCGTGCTGCCCGGCGCGCTTCGCGTGGTTCTGACGTACCGGGGCGAGGAGGCGCCGGCGGCGGTGCGGGCGATCACCGCGCGGACCACTGACGCGATCGGCGTCGCGCACCTGGTGCTGCCGCCGCTCGACGCCGCCCAGACGCAGATCATGGCGTCGGCGATCCTTGAGGCCGACCATGTGACGGCCGAGTTCGCCGAGCACCTCTGCGCGCGGGCGTCCGGGCTGCCGCTCGCCGTGCAGGAGCTGCTGGCGCTGCTGCGCGGGCGGGGGGCGCTCATCAAGTGGGAGGGTGGGTGGGCGCGGCGCGCGCTCAACGAGCTGGACGTGCCGAGCGGCGTCCGCGTCACGGTGCGCGAGCGGGTCGCGCAGCTCTCCGACAGGGCCAAGGAGGCCGCGGAACGGGCCGCCGTGCTGCGGACGCCCGTGCCCGTCGAGGTGCTCGCCGACGCCGACCCCGGGGCGATCGACGAGGTGCTCGGCTCGGGGCTGTTCGCCGAGACGGACGGTGCGGTGGGGTTCCGGCACGTGCTGGCGGCCCAGGCGGTCTACGAGGCGATCCCGCCCGGCCGCCGCCAGGCGCTGCACGCCGCCGCCGCGGACGCCGTGCGGAGGCTGCGGCCGGTTCCGCTGGGCCGGCTGGCCCACCACCTGCGGCACGCGGGACGGGCCGAACAGTGGGTGGAGACCGCCATCGAGGCGGCCGACCAGGCGTCCAGGCTGGGCGACGACGCCGAGGCCGCCCGCCTGCTGGAGGACGTGCTGCGGAACACCGAGCTGCGGGCGGCACGGCGGGCCGAGCTCACGGTCAAGCTGGGCTGGGCCGCCCTGGAACTGCTGCGCCCGCCCCCCGTCGCCGACCTCATCAGCGGCGCGCTGGACCAGGCCGCGGCGGAGCGGAACGTGCCGCGCCCGCTCCGCGGCCAGCTCCGCTTGCTGCTCGCCCTGCACCTGGAGCGCACCCGGACGGACATCGCCCGCATCGGGGACGCCTTCGCCCAGGCGGTCGATGACCTGGCCGGGGAGCCGGGGCTGGCCGCCTGGGCCATGGTCGGGGTGGGCCGCCCGCCCAACGACCTGCCGTCCGGCGAGAGTAAAGCCTGGCTGGAGAGGGCGCTCGCGACGTTGCCCGCCGTCGGCGATCCCGCCATGCGGATGCTGGTGCTCGGCAAGATCGCCATGATCTTCGTGGTGATCGGCGACCCTCGGTGGGCCGAGCTGTCGGAGGACCTGGTCCGGGAGACCGGCGGGCGCGGGCTGTCGCGCCGTGAGGTCAACGCCTACCGGTCGATCGGCGGCGCGGCCCTGTTCAGCGGGCACCACCGCAGGGCCCGCCGCCTGCTGACCGCGGCGATCGAGGACGGGGCCGAGCCTGATCTCCGCGGGCGGCTGGAGCTCCGTTGCCTGGTGAACCTGGCGGCCGCCGACTACTTCGACGGCTCCTGGGACGGGCTGGCCGAGCGGCTGGAGGAGCTGCGCGACCATTTCGGCGACGAACCGCACGAGCGCGTCCTGGTCACCATCGTGGCCGCCTGCCTGGGAGCGGTGCTCGGCCGCCAGGAGGCGGCGCTGCCGCCCCTGCTGGACGCGATCGCCACAGCCCAGTCGCGCGGGCAGTTCGACGATCTGGTCCTGCCCGTCACCATGCTGCTCAGGCTGGCCACCACCCGGGGCGAGCCGGAGCCGGCGATCGCGACGGCCGCCGAAGCGGTCTCCCACTGGGAGGCGAGTGGCCTGTGGCCGGTGGCGGTCCGCGCCCTGCCCGCCCTGACCGAGGCTCTGCTGTCGGCCGGTCGTCCCGTGGAGGCCGCGGACGTGATCGAGAGGTACGCCTCACGGCTGGCCGGGCTCGACGCGCCGCTGGCCGGACCGGCTCTCGGCCACGCCCGTGGCCTGCTGGCCGCCGCCGAGGGACGCCGGGAGGAGGCCGCGCGGGAGTTCGCCGCCGCGGCCGAGGCGTACGAGCAGGTCCCGGCACTGTACGAGGCCGCACAGGCCGGCGAGCACGCCGCCGCCTGCCTCTTCACCCTGGACGATCCCGCAGCCGTCACCCACCTGGGCCGGGCCGTCATGCTGTACGGCCGCCTGCACGCGCGCTGGGACCTGGATCGCGCCGCGGGGCTCGGCCGCCGGTGGGGGGTCCGCCCGCCCGCGCCCGCGCAGAACGGGAATGACCAGGCGTTGTCGGCCCGCCAGGAGCAGGTGGCTCGGCTGGCGGCTGAGGGGCTGACCAACCAGGAGATCGCCAAAGAGCTGTTCCTGTCACCGAAGACGGTGGACAAGCACGTGAGCGCGGCCATGCGCAAGGTCGGCGCGCGGTCGCGGACGGAGCTCGCCCGCCGCCTCCCCGGGAGCTGAATCCCAGATTGGGGATTTTTCCCCATTGGTATCCCCATACCCCCTTCCTCTGACGGTGGCGAGACTTGCGGCATGTCCGAAACCTCAGCCGAATCAGCTCACCAGGACTCGGGCCGAGCCGGCCCGGAAGACCGCCCGGAAGAGCCATCGGAGCCGCTCCTGCCTCCTGATGGCTTCGAGCCCGCCTGACATCCCCCTTCAGAAAGGCCACCATGGCACTGCCCCGCCCCCCGTTGGCACGCCGCGCAGGCCTGCTGCTGACCGCCGGCACGATGCTGGCCACAGCACTGGCCGCCACGCCGGCGTCAGCCGCCGAAGCCGAGCGGACCACGCCCACTCCCGCCGCCACCTCGCAGGCCCAGGCACAGACCGTCACCCTGTCGGGCGTGCGCGCCGGCAAGGTCGACATCACGCTGATCACCGGTGACAGGGTGCGGCTGAGCCGGTCCGAGGCCGGCAAGTATCGGGTGGAGACCGCCCCCGGCACCCGGGAGACGGGCCGCCGCGTCAGCCTGTTCACCCAGTTCGCTCCTGACGGCGTGTTCGTGCTCCCGGACGACGCGGTCTCCGCCATCCAGGCGGGGCTGCTCGACAAGCGATTGTTCGACGTCAGGTATCTGGCCGAGAACGGCTACGCCGACGACGTGACCAAGCGGCTGCCGGTCATCGTCCAGTATCCGAAGGACCAGGCCGAGGCGTCGGTCAAGAGCTCGGCCGCGGCCATCCCCGCCAGCGAGCCCACCCAGACGCTGGAGAGCATCAACGCCTCCGCCCTCGACGTCGCCAAGGCGGAGACGGGCGCCTTCTGGGCGGCCGTACGCGAGCAGCCGAACGCCAGGCAGGGCCTGGCCCCGCCTGGCACGTTGCGCGGCGGCATCGCCAAGATCTGGCTGGACGCCAAGGTCAAGGCGGACCTGTCCGAGAGCGTGCCGCTGGTCGGCGCGCCCCAGGCCTGGGCGCGAGGCCACGACGGGACCGGCGTGAAGGTCGCCGTCCTGGACACCGGCGCCGACACCGCCCACCCCGACCTGAACGGGAAGATCGCCGACAGCAGGTCGTTCGTCCCCGGCCAGACCGTCAAGGACGGGCACGGCCACGGCACCCACGTCGCCTCCACCATCGCCGGCACCGGCGCGGCCTCGGGTGGCAGGCACAAGGGCGTCGCCCCCGGCGCGCGGCTCGTCGTCGGCAAGGTCCTCGACGACCAGGGCTCGGGCCAGGAGTCGTGGATCATCGAGGGCATGGAGTGGGCCGCCCGCAGCGGCGCCAGGACCGTCAGCATGAGCCTCGGCGGCGCGCCCACGGACGGCACCGACCCGCTCAGCCAGGCCGTCAACGACCTGACCGCGGAGACCGGCGCCCTGTTCGTGATCGCCGCGGGCAACCTCGGCGCGGACGAGACCGTGAGCACCCCCGGCGCGGCGGACGCGGCGCTGACCGTGGCCGCGGTCGACAAGAGCGACCAGCTCGCCGGATTCTCCAGCCGCGGCCCGCGCGTCGGGGACTCGGGGCTCAAGCCGGACATCGCGGCTCCCGGCGTGGCCATCGCGGCCGCACGGGCGGCGGGCACCGCCATGGGCGCCCCCGTCGACGAGCACTACACGAGCGCCAACGGCACCTCGATGGCCACGCCGCACGTCGCCGGCGCCGTCGCGATCATGGCGCAGCGGCACCCGGACTGGAAGGCCCGGCAGCTCAAGGCCGCGCTGATGTCCACCGCCAAGGACGACGGCTTCACCGTGTACGAGCAGGGCGCCGGGCGGCTGGACCTGGACCGGGCGACCGGCCAGCAGGTCTTCACCGCCGGCGGCGGCGTCGACTTCGGCCGGCTCGAAGAGTCCGATGGGCCGAAGACCGGCGAGGTCTTGTACACGAACCTGGGTGACCAGCCGGTCACGCTCGCCCTCAAGGCAACGATGAGCGGCGGGGCGAAGCTGAGCGTCGCCGACGCGACGCTGACCGTCCCGGCGGGCGGCACGGCCGCGACGACCGTCACCCTCGACCCGTCCGGGCTGGAGCTGGGCAGGTACAGCGGGGCCGTGGTCGCCGAGGCCGAAGGAGCGCGCCTCACCACGCCCGTGGGCGCGGTGCGCGACGTGCCCACGTTCGACCTCACCGTCCGCACCCTCGACCGGGACGGCAAGCCGCGCACCCCGACGGCCATGAGCCTCGTCGACGTCGAGGGGACCAAGGGGGAGCTCGGCCCGCACCACGTGCACGACACGGGCGTGATCGTGACCCGGGTGCCGGCGGGCACCGTCAGCCTGCTGCAGGTGCTCGACTGGGTGGACGGCGACGACCGCGCCAACCGCGGCTGGCTGTTCGACCCCGAGCTCACCATCACCGGCGACACCGAGATCACCCTCGACGCCCGCAAGGCGACGCGGATCCGCTTCACCGCGCCGAAGACCGCCGAGCCGCTGAACAACTTCTACGAGGTCTTCTTCCAGCGGACCCTCCCCAACGGCCAGATCTACGGCGGCACCCTGCTCAACGCGCCGCCCGCCGGGGCCTGGGAGAAGACGTGGGCGCTGCCGACGAAGAAGGTGACCAAGGGCAAGTTCCGCTTCACCGGGCAGTGGGAGCTCGGGGTGCCCGAGGTCACCATGACCATGCGCACGCCGAAGCGCACGACCCTGAACCCGGTCTCCAGGGTTCACGTCCTCGACCGCGCGGAGCTCCACCCCGGCTACGTCCCCTTCGAGGGCACGCGGGACCTGCGGGTCGTCGACGCCGGCAAGGGCCGTCCCGAGGACCTCGCGGGCAAGGACCTGCGCGGCGCGCTCGTCCTGATCGACTCCGAGCCGGCCCAGGGGGTCATGGGGTACGAGTGCGGCCTCCAGATCGAGCGCGTCGGGCCGATCAGGGACGCCGGCGCCGCCGGAGTCCTCGCCTTCAACGAGCAGCGGGCCAGCTGCCCGATCCCGCTGGCCATCACGCAGAAGCCGTTCAGCGGACCGCTGCTGCCGGTCAACGTCCCCGTCGCGTACGTGTCGTACGCCGAGGGCATGAAGGTGCGCGAGGCGGTCGGCCGGGGCCCGGTCACCATCCGGGTGGAGGGCACGCCGATCACCCCGTACTCGTACGTGTTCCGGCCGTACGCGGACGGCCGCATCCCGGACTCCATGCACTACAAGGTCACCGAACGCCAGCTGCACCGCGTCGACTTCGAGGTGCCCGCCGGGTCGTACACGAAGGCCTCGATCTCGCGGAGCACGTGGCGTACCGACGACGTCACCTATCTGGGCACCGGCACGGACGCCGTGAACTGGGCTCTCCCGCTGCCGCAACGCAGGTCGCAGTGGGTGTGGCCGCTCGACCCCACGATCGTGCACTCCACGGGCATGTCGGCCCTGGTCACGCCGGACCGGGCCGCGGAGATCGAGGAGAGCCGTTACCGCGTCGACGTCTTCGACAAGCCGGGGAGCACGTCGCAGCGGTGGTTCGCCACCCCGAGCACACCCGGTGCCGCCACGGCCTCCGACAAGGTGTTCAAGCTCGCCGATCCGAAGGCCGCGCCGCTCCAGAGCCTGGTGGTCGGGGTGCCGTGCGCGATCTGCGTGCACGACGGCAACCTCTGGGTGACCCCGTCGATGGTCAGCGGGGTCGGGGAGCGGCGTGACGACGGCACGGCCTTCGGGGACCTCCGGCCGCGCTACGAGATCCACCTGTACCGCGACGGCAAGGAGATCCCGAACGCCCCCGTCGACCCGTTCACCACGCTGCCGCGCTACCCGCTGCCGGAGGGCGAGGGCGGCTACCGGCTGACGGCCGCGAACGACCTGCAGCACGTCGAGTGGACGTTCACCACCCCGCCGGGCGAGGACCACGCGAAGCCCGGTCTCAACTGCTATGCCTGGTGGATCGACGGCCCGATCGAGCACTGCCGGACCACTCCCGCCGTGTACGTCAGCTACGACCTCGGTGGCAGCCTGTCCATCGAGAACAAGGTGGCCGCCGGCCGCAGGCACACCTTCCAGCTGGAGGCCTACCACGGCCCCTCGTCCGCGAAGATGCCCGCCATCGCGGGCGTCAAGCTCTGGACGAGCACCGACGACGGCGCCACCTGGAAGCCCGCCGATCTCAAGCGGGGCCGTGACGGCGTCTACACCGCCGGCGCCACGTACCCGGCCTACCGCGCCACCAAGGGCGCGGTGAGCCTGAAGGTCGAGGCGTGGGACGCGGCCGGCAACCGCGTCAAGCAGACCACGCTCCGCGAGTTCGACCTCCGCTGACCCGAGGCCCGGTGCCCGCCCCGTCGGTGACGGGGCGGGCACCGGCGCGCATACCGCTCGATCGCCTTGAGTCCGTTCCGTCGGGTGCTCGGGAAAAGGGCCTTCGACCGGGTCTTGAGGGACGTTCGCCTCGGGTGTGAACCGGCGGCTGGGAGGATGGTGGGATTAAACGGCGAGGTTGTGGCGTGATGGGAGAAATATCGTGATCGTTGTCGGAGTGGACGGGTCCCGGGCCGGGCTGGAGGCCGCCGGATGGGCCGCGAGGGAGGCGGCGCTGCGCGAGGTGCCGCTGACCGTGGCGCACGCCATCGCCGCGTGGGCCGTCGACACGCGTGAGGGCCGCTTCGCCGAGGTGGCCCGGTGGATGCGTGAGGGTGGCATGACGGTGCTGGCCTCGGGGGAGGAGCGGGTCCACAGGGAGGCGCCCAAGGTGAGCGTCGAGACGACGCTGCTGCCCGGAGATCCCCGCACGGCCCTCATCAAGGCGGCGGCCGACGCCGAGCTGCTGGTGGTCGGCAACCACGGGCTGGGCGGCGTGCGCGGGATGCTGGTCGGTTCGGTCGCCTACGGGGTGGCCGGGCACGCGCCCTGCGACGTCGTGGTCGTGCGCGAGCTGCCTCCGTCCCCGCGCCCCGAGGTGGTCGTCGGCGTCGACGGCTCGGCCGCCGGTGAGCGCGCCCTCGACTTCGCCTTCGCCGAGGCGTCGATGCGCGGGGCGCGGCTGCGCGCCGTGCACGCCCGCACCTGGCCGGACGTGCCGGAGCCGACCTCGGTCGGCGGCGAGCTCGACCTGCTCAAGGAGAAGGTGGCCGGCCGGAGCGAGCGCCACCCCGGCGTGACCGTGATCGAGGAGGTCGTGCAGGGCCATCCGGTCGAGGTGCTGCGTCAGGCCGCCGAGGGCGCCGCCCTGCTGGTCGTCGGCTCCCACGGGCACGGCGTGCTGGCGGGCATGGTGCTCGGCTCAGTCAGCAACGCCATGTTGCAGCATGCGCCATGCCCGCTGGCCATCGTCCGCAGCGGCGGGTGACTCAGTCGCCCGACTTCCACTGGGCGATCAGCTTGTCGTAGTCGAGCGTCTCCGGCTTGCCGCGCTCGTCCGCGAGCTTCGGCACCGGGGCGCCCGGCTGGTCCAGCCAGTGCTGGGCGGACTGCTCCGGGTTCAGCTTCGGCGCGCAGGCGCCGCCGTAGCCGCGGCGTTCCAGCCGGGACAGGATGTCGTCCTGCTGCTTGGCGAGGTTGTCCATCGACTGCTGGGCAGTGGTCTCACCGGTGACGGCGGTGGCGACGTTCTGCCACCACAGCTGGGCCAGTTTCGGGTAGTCGGGCACGTTGGTGCCGGTCGGGGTCCACTGCTTGCGGGCCGGTGAGCCGTAGAACTCGATCAGGCCGCCGTACTTCTTGGCGTTGTCGGCGAAGTAGTCGCTCCTGATGTCGGAGTCGCGGATGAAGGTCAGGCCGGCGATCGACTTCTTCAGCGAGACCGTCTTGGACGTCACGAACTGCGCGTACAGCCAGGCGGCGGCCCGGCGCTCCTTCGGCGTGTTCTTCAGCAGCGTCCACGAGCCGGCGTCCTGGTAGCCGAGCTTGTTGCCGTCCTTCCAGTACGCGCCGTGCGGGCTCGGGGCGATGCGCCACTTGGGCGTGCCATCGTCGTTGACGACCGACAATCCGGGTTTGGTCATGTCGGCGGTGAACGACGTGTACCAGAAGACCTGCTGGGCGATGTGGCCCTGGGCGGGGACCGGGCCGGCCTCGCTGAAGTTCATGCCCGCGGCCTCCTTCGGGGCGTACTTCTTCAGCCAGTCGACGTACTTCGTGAGCGCGTAGACCGCCGCCGGGCCGTTGGTGTCGCCGCCGCGGGTCACCGACGAGCCGACCGGGCGGCAGTTCTCCACCCGGATGCCCCAGTCGTCCACCGGCAGCCCGTTGGGGATGCCGGCGTCGCCGTTGCCCGCCATGGACAGCCACGAGTCGGTGAACCGCCAGCCCAGCGACGGGTCCTTGCGGCCGTAGTCCATGTGGCCGTAGACCTTCTTGCCGTCGACGGTGCCGTTGCCGTTGACCTTGTTGGTGAAGAAGTCGGCGATGTCCTCGTAGGCCGCCCAGTTGACCGGCACGCCCAGGTCGTAGCCGTAGGCGTCCTTGAACTGCTTCTTGATGTCCGGGTCGGTGAACCAGTCGTAGCGGAACCAATAGAGGTTCGCGAACTGCTGGTCGGGCAGCTGGTAGAGCTTCCGGTCCGGCCCGGTGGTGAAGCTGATGCCGATGAAGTCGTCCAGGTCGAGCGTGGGGGAGGTGACGGCCTTGCCCTCCCCGGCCATGTAGTCGGACAGCGGCAGCACGTAGTCACCGCGCGAATGGGTGCCGATCAGGTCGGAGTCGTTGACGTAGGCGTCGTAGATGTTCTGGTCGCCCTGGATCTGGGTCTGCAACTTCTCGATGACGTCACCTTCCTGGATCAGGTCGTGCTTGATCCTGATGCCGGTGATCTCGGTGAACGCCTTGGCGAGCTGCCGTGACTCGTACTCGTGCGTGGTGATCGTCTCGGACACCACGTTGATCTCCATGCCCCGGTACGGCGCGGCGGCCTTGATGAACCAGTCCATCTCGGCGAGCTGCTGATCCTTGGACAGGGTGCTCGGCGTGAACTCCTGGGAGACCCACTTCTGCGCGGCGGCCTTGCCGCCGGCCTCGGTGTAGTCGCTCTGACCGGCGCCCTCGCCCTGCGAACAGGCGGCCGCGAGCAGGACCAGCGCGGCCGCGGTGGCCGTCGCCCGTCGTCGTGGGACTTTCCTGTGGAACGGCATGTTCGGGTCCCTCCTGTGTCAACCCCAGATACCGATGACCACCGCCACCAGCAGCGCGCACGCCAGTGCGAGCCACATGGACAGGTCGGTGACGGCGATCCACCCCGCGAGCACGACGGCCGCACTGATGAGGCCGATGTAGAGCCGGTCCCCCCGATCGGTCTCGATGCGCAGAAAGCCCCGCCGCGCGACGGGCGGGGAGAACCGGGCCCATACCGCCATGACGCAGAGCAGCAGGGCGAGGCCGGTGAACACCAGGGCCGTGGGAGGCGTCCAGACCATCCAGTCGGGCATCGTCAGACCCTCCCCAGCGCGAAGCCCTTGGCCACGTAGTTGCGTACGAACCAGATGACGACCGCGCCCGGGATGATCGTCAGCACGCCGGCCGCCGCGAGCAGCCCCCAGTCGACGCCCGCCGCGCTCACGGTGCGCGTCATGGTGGCGGCGATCGGCTTGGCGTTGACCGAGGTGATGGTGCGGGCGATGAGCAGTTCGACCCAGCTGAACATGAAGCAGAAGAACGCGGTGACCCCGATGGCGGAGCGGATCATCGGCAGGAAGATCTTGATGAAGAAGCGGGGCAGGGAGTAGCCGTCGATCGCGGCCGTCTCGTCGATCTCGCGTGGGATCCCGGACATGAACCCCTCCAGGATCCAGACCGCGAGCGGCACGTTGAACAGCATGTGCGCGATGGCCACGCCGAGGTGTGTGTCGAACAGCCCGACGCTCTGGTAGATCTGGAAGAACGGCAGCAGGAACACGGCCGGCGGGGCCATCCGGTTGGTCAGCAGCCAGAAGAACAGGTGCTTGTCCCCGGCGAACCTGAACCTGGAGAACGCGTAGGCCGCCGGGATCGCCACGATCAGCGACATGACGGCGTTCATCGAGGTGTAGATGATCGAGTTGAGGTAGCTGGAGTACCACGCCGGGTCGGTGAAGAAGGTCTGGTAGTTGTCCAGGGTCGCCCGCTGCGGGATGAGCGAGAAGCTGCCCAGGATGTCCTCGTTCGGGCGGATGGACATGCCGAACATCCACAGCAGCGGCAGCATCAGCGTGGCCGCGTAGAGCCAGAAGACGGTACGCGCCCAGGGAAGCTGCCGCCGGGCCCGCCTGGCCGTCGCGACCTGCCCTCCGGCCATCCCGCTCACCTCCCGGTCCTGGTCAGCACGGTGAAGAAGACGTACGAGACGATCTGCACGATGAGGAAGTAGAGCAACGAGAAGGCGCCCGCCGGCCCCAGGTCGAACTGACCGACGGCGATCTTCGACAGCAGGACGCTGAGGAACGACGTGGCGTTGCCGGGCCCGCCACCGGTCACCACGAACGGCTCGGTGTAGATCATGAAGCTGTCCATGAACCTCAGCAGGATCGCGATCGTCAGCACCCCGCGCAGCCGGGGCAGCTGGATGCGGCGGAACGTGGCCCACGCCGAGGCGCCGTCGATCTGCGCGGCCTGGAAGTAGGGGTCGGGGATCGACCGCAGCGCGGCGTAGGCGAGCAGCGCCACCAGCGGCGTCCAGTGCCACACGTCCATGATCAGCACGGTGAGCCAGGCGTCGGTGGAGTCCAGCGTGTAGTTGAAGTCGATGCCCAGCACGTGGTTGATCGTCCAGCCGCCGAGCCCGATGTCGGCGCGGGCGAAGATCTGCCAGATGGTGCCGACCACGTTCCAGGGGATGAGCAGCGGCAGCGCGACGACGACCAGGGCCACCGACACCCAGAACCCGCGGCGCGGCATCGCGACCGCGATCGCCACCCCCAGCGGGATCTCGACCAGCAGCACCTGCGCCGAGAACAGCAGCGTGCGCAGGAACGCGGCGCGGATCTCCGGGTCGCGCGTCACGGCGCGGAACCACTCCAGCCCGACGAAGATCCGGTCGTTCGGGCTGAAGATGTCCTGCACCGAGTAGTTGACGACGGTCATCAGCGGGATCAGCGCCGTGAACGTCACGGACACGACGACCGGCAGCACGAGCAGCCAGGCCCGGTTGTTCCTGGGCTTGGCGTCCGCCCGCCGGTCGGGCTCGTCGCGCGGCTCGGCGGCTCCGCCGCCCGCCTGGCCGCCCGCCCGGCCGTGCGCCCGCCCGCCCGTGACGGCGGTGGTCTGGTCGGTCAACTCTCACCCCTCCCGCTCACGCCTCGCCGCTCCTGCTCACCCGGTCCTCCGGTGCATGTGCCTCCGGCTCGCCCGGCGCTCCGTTCAGGGCGGCGACCGTGCCGCACCTGACGGCGTCGCGGAACAGGTACGCCCGGTCGGCGGCGAACCGCACGAACCCGGCGTCGCCCGGCTCGAACCGGGTGCCGGCGTCCGTCTTCACGACCAGCGAGTGCCCGACCCGCCCGCCCTGCCCGGCCCGCCCGCCCTGCCCGGCCCGCCCGCCCTGCCTGTCCTGCCCGTCCTGCCTGGTCTGGCCGGTCTGGCCGGTCTGGCCGGTCTGGCCGGTCTGGCCGTCCCGCTCGGCCGGCGGGGGTCCGTCGTGGCCGTTCACCAGGACGTGCACGAGGTCGTACGAGCCCATGCGGTCCACGCCGGTCACCCGGCCGGCCACTCCCGGCGTGGACCCGGCCGAGTCCAGCACGGCGAACTCCGGCCGGATCCCGATCCGCACGGGACCGGGCGGCAGGTCGCCCACCGCCCGCCCGACGGCCGCCCGCCCGACCGAGACCACGCCGTCGGAGACCTCGGCCGGCAGCACGTTCATGCCGGGCGAGCCGATGAAGTGGCCGACGAACTCGTGCGCCGGCGACAGGAACAGCTCGGTCGGCTCGCCGGCCTGCACGATCTCGCCGTCCTTGACGACGACCACCTCGTCGGCGAACGTCAGCGCCTCGGTCTGGTCGTGGGTGACGTAGACGAAGGTGTGCCCGGTGTCGCGGTGGATCTCCTTGAGCGTGCTGCGCAGCGTCCACTTCATGGCCGGGTCGACCACGGTGAGCGGCTCGTCCAGGAGCACCGCGGCCACGCCTGACCTGACCAGTCCGCGGCCCAGGCTGACGATCTGCTGCCGCCCCGGATCCAGCCGCCGTGACCTGCGGCGCAGGTGGTCGTCCAGCCCGAGCATCCCGGACACCTGGCGGACCCGGCGGTCGACCTCCGCCTTCGGGTACTTCCGGTTGCGCAGCGGGAAGGCGAGGTTGTCGTAGACCGACATCTCCTCGTACAGGACGGGGAACTGGAAGACCTGCGCGATGTCGCGGCCGGCGGTGGGCACGGCCGTCATCTCGCGGTCGTCGAACCAGATGCGGCCCGTCGTCGGCGTGAGCAGGCCCGAGATGATGTTCAGCAGCGTCGTCTTGCCGCACCCGCTCGGGCCGAGCAGCGCGTACGCCCTGCCGCTCCGCCAGGTCCAGGTCATCGGCTTCAGGGCCCAGGTGCGGCCGCCGTCGTAGCTGTGGCCCACGCCTTCGAGGCGGATGTCAGCCATGCGGGTCGACCTCCGCAGCGGTGGAGGCGGTGGAGGCGGTGGAGGCGGTGGAGGCGGCGGAGGCGGCGAGCAGGCGGCCACTGTTCTCGTCGAAGACGAACAGGTGCGCCGGGTCGACGAAGGCGGTGGTCGACTCGCCGGGGACGAACAGCTGGGTGCCCGGCAGCTGGGCGACCAGATGCCGCCGCCCGGTCAGCAGGAGGTGCAGGAACGTGGCGCTGCCCGTCACCTCCGCGAGCCGGATCTCGGCCGGGAACGCGAGCGTGCCCGGCCCGCCCTCGCCGATCGTGACGTGGTGCGGACGCACGCCCAGGACGACGTCCTGGGCGGCCTCCTGGGTGACGTCCTGGACAGGGGAGTGGGCGGGGCGATGAGCGTGCGGCGCGGGGAAGGAGGTGCCGAGGCACTCCACCCGGCCGTCGCGCACGACTCCTGGCAGCACGTTGAGCGGCGGGTCGCTGAGCGCCGCGGCGACCGCCAGCGTCGGAGGCCGGGCGTACATCTCGGCGACCTCGCCGACGTGCCGCACTCGGCCCTCGCCGAGCACGACCGTCGGCGCGGCGAAGGTCAGCGCCTCGGTGGGGTCGGCCGTGGAGTAGAGGACCACGCTGGACGAGCCCTGGAACATGGTCCTGAGGTCGGCCCGTAGCTGCTCGCGGAGCTTGAAGTCGAGGTTGGCCAGTGGCTCGTCCAGCAGCAGCACGTCGACGGGCCGGGCCAGCGCGCGGGCGATCGCGGTGCGCTGCTGCTGGCCGCCGGACAGCTCCGCGGGCCTGCGGTCGAGCAGCTCGCCGAGGCCCATGAGCTCGGCGACCTCGCGCACCCGCCGGTCGATGCCCGCCCGGGACAGGTCGCGGGCCAGGCGCAGCGGGGAGGCGATGTTCTCGTACACCGACAGTGAGGGGTAGTTGATGAACTGCTGGTAGACGAAGGCGACGGACCTCTTGCGCACCGGGACGGAGGTGACGTCGGCCCCGTTGACCGTGACCCGGCCGGCGTCGGGCGGGAGCAGCCCGGCGACGACCCGCATGAGTGTCGTCTTTCCCGCTGCCATGGGCCCGACGAGCATGGTCATTCCGCTCGATAATTCGAGGGAGATGTCGTCGAGCCAAATCTCTCCGCGCCGCCGGAGGCGGACCCCGTCGAGAATCAGCGCCATGTACCCGGTCCTCTCCGCCGGAGCATGATCAACCGTGCGCCGACAGCGAATGCGAGGTCAGCGCGGTGATCGCGACAGTCGAGACGCCCTGCAACCCCATCTAACATGCTCCGCTTCTACCTGCAAAGGGCAAAGTTGATGTTGAATTCCGTACGCCGGGGCATGGCGCATTAACCGGGAAAGAGAAAGCCCACGTCATACGGCCCGCGCCGGAAAAGGGTGCGGGCCGTATGGATGCCGTGATGAACGGATTCGGAGGGGACGGTCTCGGATGGGACTGTCTTGGACGAACGGAGTCGGGTGGACGGATTCGGGTGGACGCGTTCGGGGGGACCGATCGCGTTACCGGCTGATGCGCACCGCGTCCGCGATGACGTAGCCGGTGCCGGCGGTCCACCGGCTGACGCCCACGACGTTCTGCGTGCCCGCGTTGAGCGAGAACGAGCCGATGGTGCGCCAGGCTCCGCCGCCCGATCTCTGGTCGACGTAGACGGTCTGGTTGCCGCCGGACGCCGCCACGATGTACGGCGCCGAGCTGTTGTATCCGGCGTCCGCCGGATACCAGACCTCGATCTTGTAGGTGCCGGCGCTCGGGATGTCGGCCTGGAACCAGGCCCCGTCACTGCTGGTCACCGGGGTGGCGAAGCGGTAGTCCGCGCCGTTGCGCTGGCTGGAGTAGGAGGAGGTGCCCCAGTTGGCGCTGGCGGTGAACTGGCCGGCCGTGGCGTTGTCGATCGTGGTCGTCCACGTCGGCGGCGTGGTGCCGCCACCGGTCACGTAGTTCATGTACGTGGTCCAGTTCCAGTGCGAGCCCGGGTCGGTGTGCGTGGCTCCGGGCACCTGGTTGTGGCCGATGATGTGGGTGCGGTCCTTCGGGATGCCGTACTTGTCGCACATGTAGCGGGTCAGCGCGGCCGAGGCCCGGTACATCGCGTCGGTGAACCAGGAGGCGTCGCTGACGAAGCCCTCGTGCTCGATGCCGATGGACCGGGTGTTGTAGTTCCAGTTGCCGGCGTGCCAGGCGACGTCCTTGTCGCGCACCATCTGGGTGACGGCGCCGTTGGACGACTTGATCACGTAGTGCGCCGACACCTGGGCGCTCGGGTTCTGGAACCAGGAGATGGTGCCCGCGTACGAGCCCTGGGTGACGTGGATGACCACCCGGTCGATGGCGTAGCTCGACTCGCGGCTGGACACGGTGTAGTTGCTGGAGCTGGCCGCGACCCAGGCCGCGGGCGGGTAGTCGGTGCTCTGCACCTCGGCCTGCGCGTTCAGGTCGCGGGCCTTGGCGTAGGCGCCCCGGTCGGCGGTGACCTCCTGCGCCTTGACCGTCACGCCGCGCGCCTCCAGGCCGAGGCCCAGCAGCTCGTAGACGGCGTCGGCGTACAGGCGGGCGAGTTCGGGGGAGGAGGCGTTGCCGTACTTGGCGACGGCCTGGTACCAGCGGCCGGCGTCCTTCCTGGCGGCCTCGTCGAGGCCCAGCTCGTCGGCGTAGGCGCGCAGGACCGCGGCGCCGCCGAGGATGTTGGCCTCGTCGTCGGAGCGCAGCTCGGCCACCGGCAGCTTGGTGAGCTCGGCGGCCTTCTCGAGCGTGTGCGAGGTGGGGTTGCTGACCAGGTGCATGAGGCCGTAGCCGTTGCTGGCGCTGGGCTTGCCCTCGTGGCCGTCCAGGTGGGTCTCGGCGTAGCCGAGCGCGACGAGCAGGTCACGCGGAACGTCGTGTTCGGCGGCGGCCCGGTCGAAGGCGGCGGGCAGGGGCGCCTCCTTGGCGGCCAGGGCGGGCGGGGCGCCGGTGACCAGGAGGGCCGTGAGGGCGGTGGCGACGAGAGCTGCTAATCGCGTGCGGGCGAATGCCATGGGGAGCTCCTCGTTGGGGGGCAACGGCTTGCACATTAGGTGAGTTCGCTGACAAATGTCGATAATTGACATTACTGGGGAGTTGGAAGAAACTTTTCGCCCGCGCGGACAGACTGTGAAGGTGGGTGTAGGACTCGCAGGTGTCCAGTGTGTCCCGGAAGTGAAGTTGGGCCCCCGGATCGCGTGAAAACTATTGCGCCACGAAGGGTCAGTAGTGAAACTTCTCTTCGTGACCATGCATCGCGGGAGCCGGTCAAGGCGGCTCGTCGAGACCATCGCGGGCGCCGTCCCGCGCGTCGTCCTGGCGGCCCTCACCGCCGCACTCCTCTGCGCCGTCGCGCCCGCCCCCTCGGCCGCGGCCACCCTGACCACCCCGGCCGCCGTGTCGGCGGCCTGCGCCACCGACCCCGCGAAGCCGAAACGGCAGCTCCGTGCGATGTGGATCTCCTCCGTCGCCAACATCGACTGGCCGAGCCGCACCGGCCTCAGCGTGGCGGCCCAGCAGGCGGAGTTCCGCTCCTGGCTCGATCTTGCCGTGCAGAAGCGGATGAACGCCGTCATGGTGCAGGTCAGGCCGACGGCCGACGCGTTCTGGCCGTCCTCGTACGAGCCGTGGTCGCAGTGGCTGACCGGCACCCAGGGCGGCAACCCCGGCTACGACCCGCTCGCCTTCATGGTCAGCGAGGCCCACGCCCGCAACCTCGAACTCCACGCGTGGTTCAACCCGTACCGGATCGCCAACCACGACGACCCCAGCAAGCTGGTGGCGAGCCACCCCGCCCGGCAGCGCCCCGAATGGCGCTTCGCCTACGGCGGCAAGCTCTTCTACAACCCCGGCATCCCCGCTGTCCGCGACTTCATCGAGGACGCCATCATGGACGCCGTCACCAGGTACGACCTCGACGGCGTGCACCTCGACGACTACTTCTACCCCTATCCGGTGAGCGGCCAGGCCATCCCCGACTCCGCCACCTACGCCCAGTACGGGAGCGGCTTCGCCAACATCGGCGCCTGGCGGCGCGAGAACGTCAACCTGCTCATCAAGGAGCTGGACCAGCGCATCCACGCCGCCAAGTCCTGGGTCTCCTTCGGCATCAGCCCGTTCGGCATCTGGCGCAACGCCTCCACCGACCCGCTCGGCTCGGCCACCTCGGGCCTGCAGTCCTACGACGCGATCTACGCCGACAGCAGGCGCTGGGTGAAGCAGGGCTGGGTCGACTACCTCGCGCCGCAGCTCTACTGGCACATCGGGTTCGGCACGGCCGACTACGCGGTGCTCACCGCCTGGTGGTCCGAAGTGGTGCGCGGCACCGGGGTCCAGCTGATCATCGGCCAGGCCGCCTACCGGGCGGGCGCCTCCGGGCAGGACGCCGCCTGGCAGGACCCCGCCGAGCTGAGCGACCACCTGACCGTCAACCGGGGGCATCCCGAAGTGTCCGGCGACGTCTACTTCAGCGCCAAGGACGTCAGGGCCGACCGGATCAGCTCGTTCACCACCCTGGCGAACGCCCACTACACCCGGCGGTCCCTGCTTCCGGCCCGCGGCTCGGCCGCCGCGCCGGCCGCGCCCTCGATCACCTCGGCCACCCGCGGGTCGAGCGGCGTCGCGCTCGCCTGGCAGGGCTCGGCCACCTCCTACGCGGTCTACCGCGTGGACGGCACCCCCGGCGCGGCCGATCCCTGCTTCTTCGCCGACGCCCGCAACCTCGTCGGCACCACCCGGCAGACCACCTTCACCGACACCACCGCCTCGGCCACCGCCCCCTACACCTACTACGTGACCGCGCTCAACCGGACCCACCAGGAGAGCGCGGCGAGCGCCGGCAAGCCCGCGACCGGCTCCGGCACCGGGTTCAGCGTGATCGTGGACAACGCCGGCACCGGCTTCACCGCCGGGTCCGGGTGGGGCACCTCCACCTACTCCACGCAGTTGTACGGCTCCGACTACCGCTTCGCCGACCCCGTCGCCGCCAGCGACCCCGCCTGGTTCAGGACGGCCATCCCCAGCGCGGGCAGCTACCGGGTGGAGATCTGGCATCCGGCCAACGCCGGCTACAACAGCGCCGTGCCGTACATCGTGGCGGCCAGTGGCGGCAACCAGACGATCAACGTCGACCAGCGCTCCAACGGCGGCCAGTGGCGCTCCCTCGGCACCTTCACCCTCGCCGCGGGCACCTACGACGTGGTCGGAGTCAGCCGCTGGACCTCGGCCACCGGCTACGTCATCGCCGACGCCGTCCGCATCACCCGGCTCTGACGTCGGCCTACCTCGGCTATGAACGGCCGCCCGCCGCCGCGACTATCTCGGCAGCGAGCGGCCGTTCGCGTCGAGGTAGTCGCGCCACGAGCGTTTCGGACGCCAGCCGAGCAGGCGCGCCGCCTTCGCGCAGGAGATGCCGGAGGCGTCGGGGCGGGAGAGGGGGCGCAGCTCGATCCGGTCGCCGTACCGCTGCCGCAGCACCGTGGCGAAGTCGTGCCCGCCGGCGTTGTCCGGCGAGGCGATGTAGAGCACCTCGTGGCCCGGCAGGTCGGACTCCGCCGCCAGCACGATGGCGTCGGCCAGGTCATGGACGTCGATGTAGCTCCACAGCCCGGCGGCCTGCTCGGACGCGTCGCGGACCAGCGGGCCGAGGTTGCGCTCGTAGTTGCCCTCGTGCTGCACCCAGCTCGGCCGCAGCGACAGGCACCGGATGTCGGCGCGGCGCACGGCCGCGTCCATGAGCTGCTCGCCGAAGTGCTTCGCGATGGCGTACGGGTCCTGCGGCCGGATCGGGTGGTCCTCGTCCACCGGCGCGTAGTCGGGGAGACAGGGCCGGTCGGCGAAGAAGAAGCCGGTCACGGCCTCGCTGGAGATGTTCACGAAGCGGGGGACGCCGAACCTGATGGCGGCCTCCAGCACGTTGAAGGTGGACATCAGGTTGTTCTGGAAGACCACGTGCGGGGCGTTGCCGGTCGGGTCGGGGATCGCGGCGGCGTGCACGACCGCGTCGGCGCCCCGGACGGCCGCGTACGCCTGCCCCGCGTCGGTCAGGTCGGCCTGGAAGTAGTGCGGGGCGCCGGGCTCGGGCCGTTCGAACACCGGCCGGCCGACGTCGACTGCGGTCACCTCGTGACCGGCGTCGAGCAGCACCCGGGTGGCGGCCCGTCCGACCTTGCCGTGCGCACCGGTGACGACGACGTGCATGGGCCACTCCCTGGGAAGCCGTGCCTGTTGTGTCGCGCTGTCCAACCGGAGAATGCCCGGTCGGTCAGGAAATCACCAGTCATGTCCGGTCGCTCGTGATGCGCCGCCGAGCCCGTACGGGCTCGTGGATCACCCGGGGACGTAGAGGTACATCACCACCGTCCGGGGACCGCCCATCGTGAACGCGCAGGACTTCGACTGCCCGCCGCAGGGGCCCTGGCGCCATTCGGCCAGGTCGTCCGCCGCCTGCAGCGTGACCTCGGCGCCCTCGGCCACCTGCCACGAGCAGTCGTGATCGGTGTTGCCGGGCTGCTCGCAGATGCCGAGGCTCTTGCCGTCGGCGGTCGCCTTCAGGTGGGCGCCGTAGCCGGTGAGCCGCACGGTCAGAGTGTGGAGGGGCGTCGCGGGCACGGGTTGCGGCTGCACCGGCTGCACCGGCTGCACCGGCTGCACCGGCTGCACGACGACGGGATGCTGCTGCTGGTCGGCCGGGGTCTGCGCTTGCTGCTGCTCCGAGGTCGCGCCCTGCCCGGAGCCCGAGTCCTGCCCGGAGCCCGACTCCTGCTCGGGTGCGGTCTCCGCCTCGGGGGCCTTGGGGCCATGTTCCTCCTCGGTCTCCGCCTCGGGATAGGTCTCGACCTCCGGGCCCGACTCCTGTCCGGGGGGCGTCCCCTGGTCCGGCTGGGTGAGCCGTGGGGCGTCGGTGGTGTCCTCGCCGTCCCCGTGCCGGTCGGCATCGGACGTCGCCGCCTGGCGGCCGGGGTCGTGGTCCCGCCGCCCGGTGCGGTCGCCGCCCTCCTCGCCGCCTCCGGCGTCGTCGTCGCGCCGGGGCCGGCCCTCCTGCCGGGAGTCGTTGCCCCCCGAGGGGCCCGCCGCCCCCACGTACGGGTCGCGCGCCAGCGCGGGAACCAGTTCGGAGGCCAGCTCCAAGGTCTGCGGCCGGACCGCGAGCAGCAGAGCACCGAGTAGGAACACCAGCGTCCACGCCGTGAGCGCCCGCCCCGTATGGGCAGGCCCACGCGGCGGCCGGGGACGGCGGGACCTCGGCACCCTGGCAGGGCGGGATCTCGGCACCCTGGCAGGGCGGGATCTCGGCACCCTGGCAGGGCGGGTGGCCGTCTCGGCGCTGACCAGTTCGAGGGTGTCGCGGATCTGGTCGACGAGCTCGGGACCGAGCAGGAACGGAGCGCCGCGGAGCGTTCGGGCGAGCGGGTCCCATTCCGCCTTCGCGCAGACCGGGCAGGTGCCGAGATGCGTGACGACCGCGTTCAGGTGCGTGCGACTGATGCGGCCCGCGCGCCGGCCCTCGTGCGCGGTCTGGACGGCACTCTCCAGGCCGGGACAGGCGGACGGCTGCGCGCCGGGCCGCCCGCGCATGACGACGTGCGCGGACGCTCTGATGCGGGGACGGCCCCTGGAGCGTTCCTTCCGCTCCTTGTCGGTCAGCGGCGCGAGCGGCCCGAGGACGTCGTACTCGATCACGGAACGGGCGGCCTGCTCGAACGGCTCGGGAAGCGCGGCCAGTGCCTCGTCCAGCGTCCTGGTGAAGTCGGTGTCCAGGAACGTCTCCAACGGGTCGTCCGGAGCCGGGCGGTCGAGGACGGACAGGTCGTCTTCGCGGTATTCGGCGACCGACTTGCGGTGTCTCGATTCGCGGTACTTGAGGCTGGCGTTTTTAGCAGCCTTCGCGATATATGCCGTGATGTCCTGGATTTTGCCTAGTTCGCCCGGTGTGCGGAAATGCTGGAAAAGCGTGACCATCGTTTGCTGGATGGCCTCGTCGGCGTCGTGGCGATCGACGAGGATCTCGTTGCAGATCTTGGCGATGTACGGCCGGTGGCGGCGCAGTAGTTCCTCGACCGGTCGGCCGTTCCTTTCGATGTCAGACATGCCGTCGCTCCTCCTCCTTGTCCAGGATGCTGCGAAAACGCCGCGTACGCGGACGGAAGCGAGAACCTCGCAACATTCGTTTCGCGTAAAACCAGAGCGTTGCTGTTGATATGTCGGCAATAATCGCGACGAGAATCGCGTCGATCAATGTCCCGTCGTTCATGGATTCACCTCCCGGAGGATCGGCCGAGTGGTCTTCGCCCGGCCTTCTTTGCTCCTCTAGAGGCCGGCGGCGCCATGATCGTGACGGTTTCCGGGCAGGGAATTTCTCGCCGTTACGCGCGAGCGGTCGCGCCCCCGTCGGCTCGCCCGGACCGGTGCCCCCGGGCGGGCCACAGGATGTGGCGCTAGCCTTCGGTCATGTCGACGCACGAACGGGAGATAACAACCCGTACCGACCTATGTCTGCCCAACGGGCGGCTCAACCCGGACGCGGTCGGATGGACGCGGCGCCCGCTGCACCGGGGCAACCTGCGCGGCTGGGGCCGGGCCAAGCGCTGGGAGTACTGGGGGATCGTCACCCCCTCACACGTGATCGGGCTCGTGGCGTCGTCACTCGACTACGCGGGCGTCCACGGCGTCTACGTCCTCGACCGCGCCACCGGCGTCGAGCTCTCGAAGGACGCCGTGGTGCCGCTGGCCCGAGGAGCCGTCTTCCCCGACCGCAGCGGCGAGGGCACGGCCCGTGTCAGCGGCGGCGGCGTGACCATCGACATCGTCCAGTCGCCCGGCGGCACCTCGCTGCGCGCCCTGGCGTCCGGCATCGAGCTGGACGTCGAGATCCCGTCGCCGGAGGGCCACGAGTCGCTCGGCGTGGTGGTGCCCTGGGGGCCGACGCGGTTCCAGTACACGGTCAAGGACCTCGGCCGGCCCGTACACGGCGTGCTGCGGCTGGCGTCGGGAGAGCACCGGCTGACCGAGGCCGACTCGTTCGCGGTGCTCGACCACGGGCGCGGCAAGTGGCCCTACTCCATGACCTGGAACTGGGCCGCCGGCTGCGCGCCCGGCCTGGCGATCCAGCTCGGCGGCAAGTGGACCGACGGCACCGGCATGACCGAGAACGCGCTGTTCGTGGACGGCCGGCTGCACAAGATCGGCGAAGAGCTGACCTGGACCTACGACCGCGACGACTGGCTGCGCCCGTGGCGGATCACCGGTGAGCGGGTCGAGGTGGAGTTCACCCCCTTCCACGACAAGATCTCGCGGACCGAGCTGGGTGTGGTGGGCAGCCTGACGCACCAGTGCTTCGGCCACTTCACCGGCCGGGCGCGCGCCGACGACGGCGGCTGGGTCGAGTTCGACGGCCTGACCGGCTGGGCCGAGGAGGCGCGCCAGCGCTGGTGATCGCCTCGCCCGACCGGCCGTGCGTCAGCCGATGCCGGCCGGGTCATCCCAGGTCGGCCGCCAGTGTCCGGGCGAGGCGGAGGATTCTGCCGGTGCCTCTGCGGGCCGCGAAGGCGGTCAGGGCCGGGAGCTCGCCGCGCGCCTCCGACCAGCGGGCCACCCGGATGGCCAGGACGACCAGGTCGAGGTGCGCCTTGGTCGGGTGGGCGGTGTTCTCGGGAAGCAGAGGCGGCATCGCCGTGGTGAGGATCCGCCACACCTCGTGGTGCATGCCGTGGCGGGCCTCCGCGTCCAGCCTGTCGACGAGTGCGCGCAGGGTGATCTCATCCCTGAGCACCCTCTGGGCCAGCACGACGCCCAGGTGCTCGGCCGGGAGGTCGCCGGCGGCGGCCAGCCGGCGCAGGGCGCGCAGCGCGGGCGCCGTGTCGTTCTCGGCGTAAGGCCGGGGGAAGATCCGGTACGCCAGCAGGAGGGCGAGGGCCGATCCGGCGGGCCCGGCGGTCTCGGCCAGGTCGCACAGGAGACTGGACGGCATCTGCGCCTGCGGCGGGAGCAACTGGTGCCCGATCAGGTGGGCTGCCACGACCTCCCGGTGCGACGGCAGGACCCCGGGCCAGCGGTCCATCATGTCGCCGAGGTGCCCGTCGCAGACGTAGTTGACGTGCCGGGGCTGGTCCGCGAGCAGCTCGTCCACCAGCGGCAGGCCCGTCGGCGCGGCCTCGACCGTGGTGACCATCCAGATCCGGCTACCCAGGCCGTCGTCCGCTCCCGACCGGGTGATCCGCACGACGGGGTCGGGCAGGCCGTCGCCCGCCAGCCAGCGGGCCGCCCGGCGACCCGCGTCCGACGTGAGGCGCGCGGCGCGTGCGGTCACGGCCGGGTCGATCTCGCGGGGCAGCCTGACCAACGCCTGCTGGAAGTCGGCGGGCAGCGGCTCGGCCCCCGCCGCCTCCAGGGTCTCCAGCCCGGCCACCAGCTCGTCCGGATCGACGTGACCGGTCGACAGGGCGGGCCGGGCGAGCAGCAGCGGCGGCAGGGTCCCGGAACGGGCGGCGGCGCGGACCTCCGCGTACCTGTGCAGGATGAACCGGTGCAGCGGCGAGGCCCGCCTGGCCACCGGAAGCCGGTCGGGCTCGTCGTGCATGGTCGCCGGAAGCCGGTCGGGCTCGTCGTGCATGGTCGCCGGAAGCCCACGGTCGCGGCGCAGCTGGTACATGAACGCGGCGCTCTCGGTCGGGTACGCCCGCCCCGGGTCCACCAGGTCGCCGGCGAGAACGCGCATCCAGGTGCCGTGCTCGCGCCACTCGTCGCGGAGGAGGCGCCAGTCCTCGGTCTCGGCGACGGGGGCCAGCGCCGTGCGCAGCGCCCGCGGATCGCGGGTGGCGAGGTGGACGAAGGCCGCGAGTGTTCGCTCGGCCGCCTGCGGCGTCTCGTCCAGGCACAGCTCGGCCAGCTCCCTGGCGGCGCCCGGAGGCGCGACGGCCGGGACCGGCCGGCGCGGCGCGGGCAGCCGCTGGGGGACGAACGCCTCCTCGGGGTCGGGCACGGGCTCCGGCTGCTCGACCGGCTCGCCGCCGATGGCGGCGACCAGCCGGTTGTGCAGGTCGGGCGGCAGTGTGCCGGTGCCCTCCCGCAGGGTCTCCAGGCCGGCCTCCGTGAAGTGCCGGGCGTGCCGGACCGCGAGCCGCACCGCCGTCTCCTGTACGCTCCACGACTCGTGGCCGAAGGCCATGGCCAGGGCGGGCGACAGGTCATCGGCCCGCCCCGGCGCCTGACGTAGCGACTCCCGCAGCCAGCTCAGCCCGGCCCGGACCAGCCCGGCCTCCGCCCGGAACAGCAGCCCCTCCAGCGCCTCCACCACGTCGGCCGGGTCGAGCGCGGGCAGCGCACGCAGGTGCCGCAGCGACAGCTCGGCCACCGGTCCCGGCGCGGTGGGCAGCAGCCGCGCGTAGTCGATGGCGTGCGGCGCGAGCTCGGCGGGCGTCGGTTGGAGCTGCTCGTGCAGCCGGGCGAAGAACCGCAGGTCGGGGCCGTCTCCGCCACGCAGGAAGCGGCGTCGGCAGCCGTCGAGCAGCAGGTCGCGGCTCACCTCGCCCTTCGCGGCGAGGTCGCACAGGAGTGAGAGCCACGTGCGGTCGTCGCGGAGTCGCCGCCCGACGCCCTCGGCCTCGAAGATCCGCGGCAGCAGGTGCTCGCGCAGCGGATCGTCCCGCCTCGGCTCCTCTGACACCCATCCGACGACCAGCGGGTCGTGCTCGGGCGGCGTCGCCCCCGTACGGCGGAACAGGGCCAGGGCCAGCGGGAGGTTCAGATTCCGAGGGGCGCGGCGGCGCACGGGACGCAGGCGCAGCGCCAGCCGCGTGGCCAGCTCGGCCTGCCAGGCGGCGGGACGCGCGGCGATCACCTCGATCAGCGGCTCGAACGCGGCCGTGGGATCGCCGGCGGCGTCCCAGCGATCGAAGTCGCGCCGGTTGATCCAGGTCACCACGGCCTTCGCGGAGCTGATGGTGCCCGCGCCGGCGACCCGCATCGGCTCCATCCACCCGTTGGTGTCGGGCAGGCCGTGGTCGGGCTTCGGACCGTGATGGATCCAGATCCTGGACCATGACTGCTCGAACTCGTGCTGGGAGATCTCGCCGCGTTCCTTCCGCCCCAGCAACTCCTTCTGCGTGGCCAGGAGCGCGCGCTCACGCGCCGCCGCATGATCCGCGCGCGGTTGGTGGGCCCGCTGCCGGGCCACGGCGATGTGGCCGGGCAGCTCGGCGGCCACCTCGCGCCGGGCGGGTTCGTCCAGCGCCGTCACGGTCTCGACGAGCTTGGCCAGGTCGCCGGCGTCGATGAGCTCGCGCACCACGGTCCAGGCGGCGGGGTCGGATGGCATGGCGCGTCTCCTCTGGTCGGTGCGCGGAGTCGTGATCTTGCCAGGGGCCGCCGACATTTCCCGGCTTGTCGTGAACAAAAGTCGATCAGCATCGCACAAACCGACGAGACCGGGTATGTGCGGGTATGTGCGACAACGGGTTCGGCTCATTCTCTGGTTGGTCGTGATCTTCGCGGCGGGCGCGGCCGTGGTGCCGGACGCCGGCTCCGCCGGCGAGGCCGAGTGCCCGCCGAGGGACACCCGCGTCACGGCCCCGTACGCGATCAGCGGCTACTGGGTGGTGCCCCGCGCCGACCCGTGCCTGACCCGGCGCACCGTGGAGGCGATGCACGCCGTGGGCGGCGACACGATCATCACGTTCGGCCCCCGGTTCGCGCTGAGCACCGTCGACGCGGGCGGCCGGGTGCGCACCAAGGGCGAGCCCGCTCCGGGCTTCGCCGACTGCCTGGACAACGGGAAGCCCTGCTACCTGGCCGCCCGCGACGCGATCCCCGGCAAGACGATCCGCCGCGTCTTCACGTACGTGACCAGCGAGCGTTTCGGGTCCGGCGTACTGCGCTGCGAGGGGTTGGACCGGCGGATCGAGAGCCGCGGACGCGTCTACTACCGGCTGCTGCTCGGCCGCTCCTGCGACGCCGGCGAGTACGACCTCGTCCTGGTCGCGACCGACGGCGACGGCCTGGGCAACCTGCTGACCGAGGCCGCGGGCTACGGCATGAAGGTCTACCCGGGGCTGCCCGCCGCCCCGCAGGACCCGGACAAGCCGTGGCTGCCCGACCTCGCGCACCTGGACGTGCTCAACGCCTTCACCGGGCGGGTGCTGGCCGACTACCGGGAGAGGTACGGCACGTGGCCGTCGCTGGGCGGGGTGTACCAGTCGTTCGAGCTGGCCATGCGGGACCGGGCGCCCCGCGACGAGGTCCTCACCCTGTACGCCGCCCAGCACGCGGTGGTCGCCGCCACGCTGCCCGGCCGGACGATCACGGTCAGCCCCTACTGGGACGCGCGCAGGTCACGGGGATTCCCGCCGGACTCGGTGGGCCGGGGCTTCGCGGAGATAGCGGCCACCCGGGCCGGGGCGCCCATGGCCATCGCCATCCAGGACGGTCGCGGCGTGGGCAAGGTGCCCGTGCACGGCCCCGACGAGGCCGACGCCCAGGTGGCCGAGCGGCTGGTGCCGGTCGTGGGCAGGCTGACGAACCGGCAGGCCTACCACGGTTCCACCCGTGACTACGTCGAGGCGGCGGCCCGGCACGTGACGCCGGGGGTGGAGCTCTGGGTGAACGTGGAGGTGTTCGAGCCCACCCCGGTGGCCGGCGAGTGCGGCAGGTCCGATCCGCTGCCGTTGCGCGGCCGGGCCGCGAAGAGCCGGGTCGACCGCCAGATCATGGCGGTGGGCCGGCACGCCACCAAGATCATCGCCTACGGCTGGGACCCGTTCCTGACCTGCCGGCTCAACTGGGACACCCCCTCGCTGAGCGACGACCTGGCGGCCGGCTGGCAGGAGCCGATCATCGTGCACGCCGCCCTGGACGGAGGCGACCTCGCGGTCGAAGGCCACAACCTGCGCGGCGGCACGCTGCAGATCGCCTACCGGCAGGCGGGGGCGGGCGAGGTGCGCGTGGACGTTCCGCAGGCGGCGCACACCGCACGCGGCGGGTTGGAGTCGGCCCGCGTGCCCTTCGCTCCCGACCGGCTGGATCCCGCTCACCCCTGGATCACGGTCAAGGCGGTGAACGGCGCGGGCCGTACCAGCACGAGCGGTCACACCTTTCGCGGCTGACAGCCGGCCGGGCCGGGCCCTTTCGCCCGGCCCGGCCTCGCCGGCGCACGCGATCCGTGCGGAGTTCGGTCAGGTCAAGGTGGATTCGTGTGGGTTCCAGTCAGGGGGCAGCGGCTCGGGGATCGGGCACGTGGACGCGACCGGGCGGAACTCTCCTCGCTCGGCCGACTCCTCGATGGTCGTCATGAGTTCCAGGACGTGCAGCGCGAGCGCCCCCGACGCCCGGTGCGGGGTCCCGGCGCGGAGCGACCGCGCCAGGTCGAGCACCCCGATGCCGCGCCCGGCCGTCGTACCCGCGAGGGGCAGCTCACGCCAGTCGAAGTCGCGCGGGCCACGAGCCAGCAACGGGCCCTCGAAGGTGTTGGGATCGGGCAGCGACAGGGCGCCTTCGGTGCCGATGACCTCGATCATCCTGCGGTTGACCGGAGAGTCGAAGCTGAAGGTGGTGGCCGCCATCGCGGTGCCGGGGAAGTCGATCAGGGCGTTGACGTGGGTGGGCACCTCCACCGGGAAGACCGTGCCCGCCTTCGGGCCGGAGCCGACGACGCGCTCCGGCCGGGCCCGGCGGGCGCCGGCGGCCACCCGCGCGGCCGGCCCGAGCAGGGCGACCAGCGTGGTCAGGTAGTAGGGGCCCAGGTCGAACAGCGGCCCGGCGCCGCGCTGGTAGAGGAACTCCGGGCTGGGATGCCAGGACTCCGGGCCGAGCCCCTGGGTGGCGGCGGTGACCGCGACCGGGACGCCGATCAGGCCCGAGCGCACCGCGTGGATCGTCGACTGGATCCCGGCGCCGAGGAACGTGTCGGGCGCGTTGCCCACGCGCAGGCCCAGCCTGTCGGCCTCCGCCAGCACCTGGGCCGCCTCACCCAGGTCGAGCGCCAGCGGCTTCTCGCCGTACACGTGCTTGCCCGCGCGTAACGCCCGGAGCGCGACGGACGCGTGCGCGGCCGGGATCGTCAGGTTGACCACGATCTCCACCTCGGGGATCGCGAGCACGGTCTCCACCGTGCCGGACACGGGCACGCCGTGCTCCTCGGCCACCTCCGCCGCCCGCGCCGGTTCGAGGTCGGCCACACCCAGCACCCGGACGTCCGGGAACGCGCCGAGGTGACGGAGGTACTGGCCGCTGATCACACCGGCGCCGACGACGGCGACGCCCACGGGTCCGCCGCTCAAGAGACCTCCAGCGAGGCGAGGTAGGCCCGGCTGCCGGCGAGGGCGTCGAAGACGTCACCCGCGCAGCTGTCCAGCTCGACGATCCGCCAGGCGCCGGGGGCGGCGGCGAGGATCTCCGGCACCGGCATGACACCCTGCCCGACGGCCGTGTGCGGCTCCTCCTTGACGCCGGGCCCGTCCTTGACGTGCAGCGCGAGCACCCGATCGGCCAACCGGCCGAGCAGGCCGGGCACGTCCGCGCCGCCCACCGCGGCCCAGTACGTGTCGATCTCCAGGAACACCTCCGGCGCCAGCAGGTCGGCGAGGGCCTCCAGCGCGTGGCGGCCGTCGATCCTCGGCTCGATCTCCCACCAGTGGTTGTGGTAGCCGAGCCGCATCCCGTGGGCGGCGGCCTGCCCGGCCAGGCCGTTCAGCAGGTCGGCGGTCCGGGCCAGGCCGTCGCGTGAGGTGAACTCCTCGTGCGCGATGCCGCCGGGGATGATGACCAGATCGGTGCCGATCGTGGCGATCGCGTCGAACACCGCCGCCGGCTCCTCGCCGAGTAACGCGTACGCGTGCGTGCTGGAGACGGTCAGCCCCAGGTCGTCCACCACCTGGCGGAAGCCCTTGGGGTCACTGGTCGGATCGTACGGCTCGACGGCGCCGTACCCGAGACCGGCGATCCGGCTCAGCACGCCGTCCCGGTCGGCCGCGAGCCGGTCTCTGACGGTGTAGAGCTGCACGCTCAGCGGCCTGGTCACCGGTCCACCCCGCCCCGCACGCCCAGCAGGTGCTCCAGCGCGAGCTGGTTGAGGTGGCTGAAGTGGTAGCCCCGCTCGGCCGCCGCGTCCGGGTCGAAGTCGTCGGCCGCGAGATCGGCGAGCGTCTCGCCCTCGGCCAGCGTGGGCACGGCCAGCTGGTCGACGCGCGAGGCCCGCAACGCGTCCTGAACCTCCGGGTCCGCCCGGAAGGCGCGCGCCTTCTCGCGCAGGATGAGGTAGGTGCGCATGTTCGCCGCGGCCGACACCCACACGTCGGCGGGGTCCTCGGTGCGCAGCGGTTTGTAGTCGAAGTGCCTGGGCCCGTCGTAGCCGCCGTGCTCCAGCAGGTCGACCAGGAAGAACGCGCTCTTCACGTCGCCGTGGCCGAACACCAGGTCCTGGTCGTACTTCGGGCCGTGCTGCCCGTTGAGGTCGATGTGGAACAGCTTGCCGTGCCACAGCGCCTGCGCGATGCCGTGCACGAAGTTCAGCCCGGCCATCTGCTCGTGTCCCACCTCGGGGTTGAGCCCTACCATTTCCGGGTGTTCCAGCTCGTTGATGAAGGCCAGCGCGTGCCCGATCGTGGGCAGCAGGATGTCGCCGCGCGGCTCGTTCGGCTTGGGCTCGATCGCGAACCTGATCTCGTACCCCTGGTCGAGCACGTAGCCGCCGAGCAGGTCGAGCGCCTCCTTGTACCTGGCCAGCGCCGAGCGCACGTCCTTGGCCGCGTCCGACTCGGCGCCCTCGCGCCCGCCCCAGCACACGTACGTCCGCGCGCCCAGCGACGCGGCCAGATCCAGGTTGCGCATGACCTTGCGGATCGCGTACCGCCGCACGTCGCGGTCGTTGCTGGTGAACGCGCCGTCGCGGAAGACGGGGTGGGTGAAGAGGTTCGTGGTGGCCATGGGCACCTTCAGCCCGGTCTCGCCGATCGCCTTGCGGAACGCCGCGACGGCCTTCTCCCGGTCGGGCTCGACGGCGAGCAGGTCGTCGTCGTGGAACGTGACTCCGTACGCGCCGAGCTCGGCGAGGCGGTGGACGCTCTCCACCGGGTCGAGCGGCGGACGACTGGCGTCGCCGAACGGGTCGCGCGCCTGCCAGCCGACGGTCCACAGTCCGAAGGTGAAGCGGTCGTCGGGGATTGGCACGAACGCGGTCATGGTGGGACCTCCCGCAGCTTTACCATTAAGTCCACAATCTGCACATAATCCTCGGAGGCGGATGTGGCATCGTCAAGAGGCGTGCGGCACGATTCCATGCGTGCCCGCAATCTCGCCGTGGTGCTCGGCGAGATCCGCGACGCGGGCCCGCTCACGAGGGCGGCGCTCGCGGAGCGGACCGGGCTGACCAAGACCACCGTGTCCAAGCTCGTGTCCGACCTGCTCGACGCGGGCGTGGTGGCCGAGAACGGCGCCGTGCGCGACGGCGAACGCGGCCGTCCGGGCGTCGCGGTGCGCCTCAGTGGCCACCGGGTGGCCACGCTGGGCCTGGAGATCAACGTCGACTACCTCGCCGTCTGCGTCGTGGACCTCACCCTCTCGGTACGGCTGCGCCGTACGAAAGCGGCCGGCAACCGCGACTCGCGACCGGAACGCATCCTCGCGGAGCTGCGCTCGCTGGCCGAGTCGGCCCTGATGGAGGCGGAGGCCGCCGGGCTGCGGGTCGCCGGCGCGGCGCTGGCGGTGCCGGGTCCGGTCGAACACGGGCTGCTGCGCAACGCCCCGCACCTCGGCTGGCGCGACGTCCGGGTGACGGACCTGCTCGACCTGCCGTTGGAGGCGGCCGGCCCCGAGGCACGCAACTTCCAGGCGGGCAACTCCGAGGCGGCCGGCTTCGAGGCGGTCGGCTTCGAGGCGGTCGGCTTCGAGGCGGGCAACTTCGAGGCGGACAACGAGGCCAATCTGGCGGCCCTGGGCGAGCTCTGGTTCGGCTCCGGGGCCAGGGACTTCCTCTATGTCTCGGGGGAGATCGGCATCGGCGCCGGGCTGGTGGTGGACGGCTCGGTCTTCCGCGGCACGTACGGGCTGGCCGGGGAGCTCGGCCACGTCGTCGTCGCGCCCGACGGCCCCGCCTGCCGGTGCGGCGGGCGGGGCTGCCTGGAGGTCTACGCGGGACAGGACGCGCTGCTCGGAGAGGTGGGCTCGATCCCCGAGCTGGTCGCGCGGCTGGAGGCGGGCGATCCGGCGGCGCTGGGGGCCTGCGACACGGCGGGGCGGGCGCTCGGGCTGGCCCTCACCTCGGCCGTGCACCTGCTGGACCCCGGCATGGTCGTCCTGGGCGGCGTCTTCGCGCCGCTGTTCCCCTGGCTGGAGGGGCCCGCGCGGGAGACCCTGTCCGCCCGGCTCGGCCAGATGCGCCGCACCCCGCCTCGCCTCGCCGTCTCGGCGATCGGCGCGGACGCCGCCATTCTGGGCGCGGCGGGCCTGGTCATCCAGCGGGTCTTCGCCGACCCGGCCCGAGCGCTCGGCCTCTGACCCGACCTAGCCAAAGGACGATCACCGTCTGAAGGGCGTGCACGGTCGCGGGGGCGCGGGCGGCTGGGGGTGATTGGGGTGACCTGGGGGCGGGGCTGGGGTCACTGGGGGTGACTGGGAGCCACGTCGAACGCTGTAGTTCGGACGACGACAGCCCTGTCACTTCTTGCCAAGGATCATCCGTTGTGGCGAGCCCCTTGATCTCGTAGCGTGGGTCAAGTCATCAAAGCTAACTTTTTGGGGAAAAGTGCTTATGAAGATTCGCTCAGCCCGCGTGTTAGCCATCCTGTCCACAGCCGCCCTTTCCTCGGCCGTGCTGGGGTCATCGTCCGCGGCCCAGGCCATCCCGTCCTCGTGCAGCTTCGGCTTCTACAACACCAACTCGGCGAGTTACGCCTCGTGCAGCGTGGGCACCGGGCAGTTCCGGGCCAAGCTCAGGTGCGACATCCCGTGGGGCATCGACACGGTCGCGCGCGGGCACTGGCTGAACGTCACAGTGCCGCCCAGCAACAGCATCGCGACCTGCCCGCCGGACGCGCGCAAAGGTTACGAGCCCGGCATCGAACGGCAGTAACGCCTGATCAGGCTCCGACCTGAGCGTCCTGCCGGGTCGGAGCCCGTTCCTGGGACGGGGTGCGGGCGACGGCCGGCGACAGAGGTCAGGCGGCGAGGGCTTCGGCCAGGATGTCCACCAGCAGGGCGGCCTGGGCCCCGTCCTCGTCCAGGTCGGGATCGTAGATGGTGATCTGCAGCCCGGCCGCTCCGGGCAGGCCGAGCAGCCCCCGGAGCAGGCTCCCCAGGCCGGCGGCGTCGAGCCCGCCGGGGGTGGGCGAGTCGACGGCCGTCAGCACCGACGAGTCCAGCACGTCGGCGTCGACGTGGATCCAGAAACCGTCCAGGTCGTCACGGACCAGCACCTTCCTGGCCGCCTCCAGGCCACCCAGCTCGGGGTCGGTCACGTGGGCGATGCCGGTGTCCACGAAGTCCCGTAGATCCTCCTCGTCCCGCACGCCCAGCACGATCACGTCCTCGTCGCGGACGTACGGCCGCAACCCGTCGAGATCCGTCAGATAGTCGTCGCCGCGCCCGGTCGCCAGTGCCAGATCCTCCCCGGCCGCCGAACCCACGTGCGGGGAGTTGCCCAGGTGCCGGAAGTCGGAGTGCGCGTCCAGGTACGCCAGGCCGTAGCGGCCCGTCCTGCGCAGCGCCAGCGCCGAGCCCAGCAGGATCGAGCAGTCACCGCCCAGCACGACCGGGAACCGTCCCGCCTCCCTGATCTCCGCGACCCGCTCCGCCAGCTTCCTCGTGTAGCGGGCGATGGCCGGGCCGTTCCTGACGCCGTCGCCAGGCTGCCAGGTGGCCACGTACCGGGGCGGCACCACGGCTCCCGCGTCGCTCGCCCCGATCCGCTCCAGCAGGCCGGCGTCCCTGAGCGCCCACGGCGCCTTGTAGCACCCGGGGGCCGCTCCGTCGGCCGGAGGCCGCAGCCCCAGGTTCGACGGTGCATCGAGTACAGCCAGTCGTCTGTCAGTGGTTACAATGCTCATAGTCCTGACGTTAGCAAGGGGGGCCCCGATGCGCCAGCTGGCCGAAACGGGATGGGTGGCATTGGACCTGGCCAACACCTGGGACGAATACCTCGACTCGCCGGAACGCCTGCCGGACGTCGCCGCCCTCCGCCGCTTCTGTCACGAACTGATCGCGGACCAGGTCACAGGGCGGCCGAGCAGGCCGGCCGGGGAGGTGAGAGAGGGCGACCTGGTCGCGGTGCGGGCGGTGCGAGACCGGTTGCGGGCCGTGCTGGCGGCCGAGCCGCGCGAGCGGGCGCGCGCCCTGGCGTCGTGGGTCGCCGAGCTGCCCGTACGCGCGACCGTCGAGGAGCGGGACGGCGTGCCCGAGCTGCGCCTCGCTCCCGCCCACGACGCCGGTCTCGCCGAACGGTTGGCCGTGTGCGCGATCCGCGAGCTGCTGGACCTAGCCGCCAAGGGCGACTGGGCACGGGTACGGCTCTGCGCGGCCATCCCGTGCCGCGACGCCTTCGTCGACCGCAGCCGGCCGGGGCGACGCCAGTTCTGCTCCACTCGCTGCGCCAACCGCGCCCACGCCGCCGCCTCCCGTGCCCGTCGCAGCCCCTGAAGGGTCCCCCGGGGCAGCCCCCCAGGCGGCGCCGTGGTCACCCGAAGCACGGCATCGTGACCTGTCGCTCGAACGCTCGCGAGGGCCACGACCCGGGCATCGAGCGAAACCGGGCTCCGACCTGCTTCGCGTCGGGTCGGAACCCCGTGATCGCGGACCTCGCGGCGACGGGTGGTCACCTGTCGCCGCGAGCGGCCCGGGACAACACCTCCGTCGTGTCGATCCAGCCCACTCCGCGCGCGACCCTGACGCGCACCACGTCTCCCTCCGACAGCAGCGCCCACTGCTCCCCGGCCATCCCGTACGCCCTGAGCTCGCGGCTGGTGCCCTCGTCGATGGCGCACCAGTGGACGTACTTCGGCTGGTTCTCGTTGCCCCCGGAGCGCTGCCGGCGCAGCCGTACGATCTGGCCTTCGGCCCAGCCGTGGCCGCCGAAGAGCGCGCGGACGGCCGGGACGGCGGCCACCGCGAGACCCACGGCGAGCGCGCCGGGCCGCACCAGCCCGCTCGGCCACAGATCGAACGCCGAGAGGACCAGCAGCCCGATCCACGTCCAGAAGCCCAGGAAGAACCCCGCGACCAGGCTCCTGCCGACGACGTGCAGCGGTTTGCGGCCCCAGATGAGGCGGGCCGGGTAGCGCACCTCGACGGCGTGCCACATGCCGCCGTAGTCGGACCAGGCGCGCCGGTCGTCGGCGGGCACGCTCACCGGCAGGCTGCGCACCGCGTGCGGCGCGAGCCCGAGCGCGGCGGCGTAGGCGAGCGGACGGCCCCAGATGGCGACGGCCGCGGCGGGCTGCTCGGCGAACCGACCGGCGGACAGATGGGCGCGGACCCCCAGCCAGTGGGCCGCCGCCTGGGCTCCCAGCTCGGTGCCGCGCTCGCGGTTGAGCCGCCGGGTCAGGGCCATCAGCCCGAGGAAGGCGACCACGCCGGCCCCGATCCCGCCCTCGTGCTCGGCGTCGGCCAGGGTGACGGCGACGGCGATGACCACGGCGGGCAGGGCGGCGCCGGCCGTCAGCAGCGCGAGCTGGGCCCGGCTCCAGCGGGCCCGCGACAGACCCCGCTGCCGCGCGTCGGCGATGACCTGCTTGCGGAAGCGCTTCCACCAGCTCCCGAGGTCGCGCGCGCCTTCGGCCAGCGCGCCGGTGGCGACGACGCCGTCGCGCGAGAGCGATCGGACGTGGTCGTGGACGAGCCGCTCGTACGGGTTCAGCCCGTCGGCCTGGCGGAGCCGTACCAGGGACAGCTCGGGACCGATCTCCTCGATCTGGACGGCGCCCCTGGCCGCGAGGTCGAGCAGCGTGGCCGCCGCGGCCTCCTCGCACAGCCGCCAGCCGCCGGTGAGGAGGTCGACCACGGCGGGCGGCTCGGCGGCGAAGACGCTGGTCGGCGGCACCGGGTCGGCGTCCGGAGTGCGGGTGGCGAGCGTCAGGGCGAGCAGCAGCAGCGCCCACAGGCCCAGGGCCGCGGCGACGGCCGGCCAGAGCACCATCAGAACCGCACCCGCGCCGGCCCGCGCTCCTCACCCGGTGCCTGGAAGTACTCGCGACTCGCGAACCCGCCGAGGCCCGCGACGAGGTTGGCCGGAACGGTCTGGATCGCGTTGTTGTAGGTGAGGACGGCGTCGTTGTAGTACTGCCGGGAGTAGGCGATCCGGTTCTCGGTGGTGGCCAGCTCCTCCTGCAGCTCGGCGAAGTTACGGCTGGCCTTCAGGTCGGGGTAGGACTCGACGACGGCGAGCAGGCCGCGCAGCGCGCCGGTCAGCATGTGCTCGGCGTTCGCCTGCTCGGCGGGGGTGCTCGCGCTGACGGCCTGGGTGCGGGCGGCGGTGACGGCGGACAGCGTCTGACGCTCGTGCCCCGCGTAACCGCGTACGGTCTCCACCAGGTTGGGCACCAGGTCATGGCGGCGCTTGAGTTGCACGTCGACCTGAGCCCAGGCGTTGTCGACGGCGTTGCGCCTGCGCACGAGGCCGTTGTAGACGGCGATGACGCCGACGAGGGCGAGCAACACGAGAGCGCTGATGACTACGACCATGATCACGACGGCCTCCACTGGGGGGTGAATGGGCCCATCTGAACAGGTCCGGCTTGCAGCTCGCTGTACGGCCCGCGCCCGGGCGGCTCGCTAGGCGACGGAGCCGTACGAGGGCTTGCCCGCCCACTCGTAGGTGACGTACACGACGCCGGCGCCGGTCATTGTCGACCCGGTGGCCTTCAGCCCGGCCGGCGTGGTGCCCTCGGCGAAGAGCCGCTTACCCTGACCGAGGACGACCGGGAAGATCAGCAGGCGATACTCGTCGACCAGCTCGGCGTCCTGCAGCGTGCGGATGAGGCCGCTGCTGCCCTGGACGAGGATCTCGCCGTCGGTGCTCCGCTTGAGCTCGGCGACCGTCTCGGCGGCCTCGCCCACCAGGACCCGCGTGTTGCGCCACTCGGCGTTCATCGGCGTCCGCGTGGTGACGTACTTCGCCATGCCGTTGATCTCGGCGCCGCCCTCCTCGTCGGGCACGCCGGGCCAGTGCGCGGCGAGGATGTCGTACGACCTGCGGCCCAGCAGCATGCCGTCGGCCCGCTCGAACTGCTCGCCCATGATCTCGCCGAACCCCTCGTCGACGTGCGGGGCCAGCCATCCGCTGTGCGGGAAGCCGTTGGAGTCGTCCTCGCCGGGGCCGCCGGGGGCCTGCATGACTCCGTCCAGCGACACGAAGGTGGAGACCACCAGTCTGCTCGCCATCTGACACTCCTTCTCTCGGTGTGACAGCGGGGCCCCTGAGATCCCGCCGCTCTCGGCTGCCTTCAGCATGGTGGAGTCGCCCTACGGAATTCTTAAGGTTTCCCTCGGCCGGTCTTTCAGCCGGACAACGAGTGTCCCCGGCCGTGGCCAGGGACGGTCTATGGGGCCCTATTTCACCGCGCATATCAGGTAAAGGCGGGTGGTGCGACGTTCCCCCCAGGCAGGGAGAGAAAGGAAGGTGTCGCCAGGAGTCCACACAGCAGGAGTCCACACAAGGGGAGCACCATGGACTATCGGGTGGGTGAGGTCTTCGGCGTGCGGGTGGCGGGACTACCGGTCGGCGAGCTGGACGCGCTGAGGTTCGCGCGCACCTGGGAACTGGTCGACCGGCTCGTCGCCGACGGAGAGGAGCCCGGCACCGAGCTGTCACGGGTGCTGGCCGCCGAGACGGCCGGCCGCACCGAGGCGCTGCGGCTCCTGGCCTGCGACGAGGACTTCCGGCGCGGGCTGGCCGCCGCGAACCCCGCGCTCTCCGCCGAGCTGGACGGCTGGCTCGCCCGGCCCGACGAGCCGCCCGAGCGGGCCGTGCTCGCCCGCCTGGCCAGGTACGCCGCCCGCCTGGCCACCAGGACCAGCCCGTACGCCCCCTCCACGATCAGCGGCCTGGGCCGGTGGGACGACGACGGCGACGCCCCGGCCGCGACCGCGCCCGACGAGCTGCGCCGTTGCGTCGTCCCCGAGTCCGATCTCGCCACGGTGGGACGCATCTGGGACGCGCTCGCGACGCGCCCCGGCCTGCGCGAGGCCGTGCGGGTGCGGGTCAACCCGAGCCTGCGGCAGGAGGACGGCTGGCTCTGGTTCCTGGGCAGTGGCCCCGAGGAGACGCCGGTCCGCATGCCGGCCGAGCCCATGCTGGCCGGGTTGCTGTCCTGGGTGCGCAACACGTCCGATCCCACGGTCGGCGGGCTCGAACGGGCCGCCGCCTCGCCCGGCCTGGTGGCCCGGCTGCTGGCGGCCGGGCTGCTGGAGCGGCGGCGGCCGTTCGCCGACCAGTCCCTCGATCCGCTCGCCGACCTGGCCGCCTGGGTCGAGGAGGTGCTGCCCGGCGACTCGTCGGACCGGCCCTGGCTGCCCACCGCGCTCCGCGAGGTGGAGCAGGCGCCGCACGACCGGATCGGGGACGTGACCGGCTGGCTGCTCGCCCGGCTCGGCGACCCGGCCGAGCTCGCGGTCAGGAACGTGCGGCTGGAGACCGCCGTGTCGCCCGAGCCGGTGGCCGTCTGCGGGCGTGCCGCCTGGGAGCCGGTGCTGCGCGACCTCGACACCGTGCGCCGGCTGGCCGCCGTGTTCGACCCCGACCTGCCGGTCAAGCTCGCGCTGGCCGAGCACTTCGTACGCTGCCACGGCGAACGGGCCACCGTCCCGTTCGTCCGCTTCTATCACGACGCGCACCTCGTCGACCGCGACTCCGCGCCGGCCGGTCCGGCGGTGCGCGAGCTCGCCCGGCTGCGCCGGGAGACCTGCGAGATCCTGTACGGCGGGTCGCCCGACGAGCGCGGCGCGATCGTCGCCGACCCCGACCTGGTGGACAAGATGGCGGCCGCCTGGCCCAAGCACCTCCGGCCGCCCGGCTCCATCGCCTGCCACGGCCACCTTCTGCCGGGACCGGAGTTCGTGCTCGACTCCGTCACCGCCGGCTACGGCCGGGGCATCGGCCGGATCCGCCACCTGCTCGCCCTGGCCGGCGCCGACGCGCCCGCCGTGCGGCCGCGGCCGGTGGCCGAGTGCCTGGGCGGCTTCGGCGCCCACCTCAACCTGCGGCCCTCCTCGGGCGTCACCGTCGACTACCCGTTCACCGTCACCGGCTGGCCGGGCCCGTCGGTGGCCGACCTGCGCGTCTCCTACGATCCGGGCAGCCTGCGCCTGCTGCTGTCCGACGGTGACGGCAATCCGGTGCGGCCCGCCCACCTGGGGCTGGCGCCCGAGGCCACGCTGCCGCCGGCCTGGTCGTTCCTGGTCCGTGTCTTCGGCGAGCCGTGCGTCGCCCTGCCCGAGCCGTGGGAGATCGGCGGGAGCGCGGAGGAGCCGCACGCCTGGCCGCGGCTGCGGGTCGGGCGGGTCGTGCTGGTCCGCGCCGGCTGGCGGATGAGCGCGGCCGACCTGCCCGTCCCGGTCGCCGGCGAGCCGGACGCCGCCTACCTGACGCGGACGGCCCGTTGGCTGGACCGGCACCGGATCCCGCGCCGTTTCTTCGCCCGCCTGGCCGGCGCCCGCCCCGGCTCACTCCGCAGGCCGTTCTACGTGGACGTGACCGACCACTTCCTGCTGCTGTCGCTGGCCAGGGCCGCCACCCGCCGGGGCGGGCCGGTCGTGCTGGAGGAGGCCCTGCCGGACCCGGCCGCCGCGCCCTGCTACGGCCCGCAGGGGCAGCGGGTGACCGAGTACACGCTGGACGTCTCGGCCCGGGACTCCTGAACCTCCGGTCGAAAGATTTCGCGAAACCACCGACAATTTCGTTGCCAGGAGCACAGGTAACCGGGGTGTTACGGGTGCGTCGCAGGAGTGAGCGGGAGTCCAAGCCGAAAGTTTCGGTACACTCCCGACCATGCCAGCGAAGAGGCGGGTGACGATCGCCCTGATAGCCGAGGAGGCCGGGGTCTCGATCCCCACGGTTTCCAAGGTCGTCAACGGCCGCCCCGAGGTCGCGCCCGCGACCCGGCACCGGATCGAGCGGCTGCTGCGCGAGCACGGTTACCAGCGGCGGGCCAGCCAGGGCGACGCCCCGGCCGGGCTGGTCGACCTGGTCTTCGCCGAGGTCGAGTCGCCCTGGGCGATGGAGATCGTGCGCGGCGCCGAGACCGTGGCGTACGAGGCGGGGGCCAGCCTGGTGATCTCCGTGCTGCACACGCACGCGGGCCCCGGCCGCGACTGGCTGGAGCGCCTGGCCGCGCGCCGCACCGACGGTGTGGTGATCGTCGCCTCACGCCTGTCGGCGGGAGTGCAGTCGCAGCTCAGCGCCCGGTCGCTGCCGTTCGTCGTGGTCGATCCGGAGGGCGAGCCGGCGGCCGGCGTCGTCTCGGTGGGCGCCACCAACTGGAACGGCGGGCTGGCCGCGACCCGCCACCTGATCGAGCTGGGCCACCGGCGGATCGGGATGATCAGCGGCCCCGCCGACATGCTCTGCGGTCAGGCCCGGATCGACGGCTACCGGGCGGCCCTGGAGACCGCCGGGATGCCGCTCGCGCCCGAGCTGATCCGGCGCGGCACCTTCCTGGTCGACTCCGGTCACGACGAGGGGCACGCGCTGCTCTCGCTCGACGACCCGCCCACGGCCATCTTCGCGGGCAGCGACCTGCAGGCGTTCGGCGTCTTCGAGGCGGCGCGGCAGCGTGGCCTGCGGGTGCCCGAGGACCTCAGCGTGGTGGGGTTCGACGATCTGCCACTGGCCAAGTCGGCCTGGCCGCCGCTGACCACGGTGCGCCAGCCGCTGCAGGAGATGGCCGCCCTCGCCACCCGTACGGTGCTGGGCATGGGACGCGGCGAGGTGCCGGAGAGCCGCCGGGTGGAGCTGGCCACGGAGCTGATCGTCCGTGAGAGCACGGCCCCACCCGGGTGAGCGGCTCAGGCGGGGGTGGAGACGCCGTCGCCGGCGGGCTTGCGGCCGAGCTCCTCGGTCGGCACGTGGGCGGTCTCCTTGGCCGTCAGGACCGCGATGGCGCTGATCGCGCAGAGGATGCCGGTGAAGATCGCCACCCCGGTCCAGCCCTGCAGGCCGAGCCAGCCTGACGGCGAGACGATCCCGGCGGCCGAGGCCACCGCGAAGCCCGCGATGGCGAAGCCGATCTGGGTGCCGATCGCCATGCCCGACAGGCGCACCTTGGTGGTGAACATCTCGCCGTACAACGACGGCCAGATGCCGTTGGAGGCGCTGTAGACGACGCCGAGCGTCAGGATGCCGACCAGGAAGATCAGCGGGTAGCTCTTCGAGTTGATCGCCGCCAGGTAGACGAAGATCATGATCGGGCTGCCCACGGCGCCGATCAGGAAGACGGGCCGGCGGCCGATCCGGTCCGACAGCCGCGCCCACAGCGGGATCGTCACGAGGGCCACGCCGTTGGCGGCGACGCCGACCCAGAGCATGGTGGCCTTGTCGAGCCCGATCGCGTCGCTGGTGGCGTAGTTGAGCGCCCAGACGGTGAAGATCGTGCTGACCGTGGCGATCAGGGCCGCGCAGACGACGCGCAGCACGCTCGCCCAGTGGTCGCGGAAGAGCAGGGAGAGCGGCATCTTCGGCACGGTGCCCTCGGCCACCTCACGCTCGAAGGCGGGGGTCTCGTCCAGCTTGCGGCGGATGATCCAGCCGGCGACCGCGACGGCCACGCTGAGCCAGAACGGCACCCGCCAGCCCCAGCTGAGCAGCTGCTCCTCCGGCAGGGCCGCGACCGGGATGAACGCGAAGGTGGCCAGGATCTGGCCGAACTGCGTGCCGTTGAGCGTGAAGCTGGTGTAGTAGCCGCGCCGGTCGGCGGGGGAGTGCTCCAGCGTCATGGAGTTGGCGCTGGCCTGCTCGCCGGCCGCCGACAGGCCCTGCAGCACGCGCAGGAACACCAGCAACGCAGGCGCCAGGCCGCCGATCTGGTCGCGGGTCGGCAGGCAGCCGATGAGGAAGGTCGAGACGCCCATCAGGACCAGCGTGAAGACCATGATCTTCTTGCGGCCGAACCTGTCGCCGACGTGCCCGAGGATGAAGGCGCCGACCGGCCTGGCCGCGTAGGCCACGCCGAAGCTGGCCAGCGACTGGAGGGTGGCGGTGGCGGGGTCCGACTCGTCGAAGAACACCTTCGAGAAGATCAGGGCCGCCGCGCTGCCGTAGATGAAGAAGTCGTAGTACTCCAGCGCGCTGCCGATCCAGGCGGCGAGTGCCGCCTTGCGCGGCGTGCCCTGCTGGTCGCCGGGTGATCGATCGGTCACGAGTGCTCCTTGCGGCTTCGATGGAGGTGGTCGGCTGCCCCCCGGCGCGCGTCGTGGGAGGCCGGGGCTCCCGCCACGCGAGTCCGCCTTCCAGAGATTTCCGGCGAGTTACGAACTAGATAGTTAATTGCAGATGCTGCAGTGACTCATTTCACCTGTCAAGAGCCGGACGGAGAACCGGGCGAGAACCGGAGGAGACCCAGGAAAGAGGTCGCCCCTTTCCTCCTGGCCCGGGATGAGATATGACTAACTCACTAGTTCGTACATTGAGGCGAGGGTGGATGACCTCCTATCTGATCGGGCTGATCGGCGCCGGCATCGGCGCCTCCCTCAGCCCTGCCCTGCACGAGCGCGAGGCACGCTTCCACGGCCTGCACTACACCTACCGGCTGATCGACCTCGCCGTCCTCGGGCTCACCGCCGACGACGTGGGAGACCTGGTCCGTACGGCCAGGCGGCTCGGCTACGACGGGCTGAACATCACCCATCCCGGCAAGCAGACCGTCATCCCGCACCTCGACGACCTGTCGGAGGACGCGGCGGTCCTCGGCGCCGTCAACACCGTCGTCTTCGACGGCGACCGGGCCATCGGGCACAACACCGACTGGACCGGCTTCGCCGAGTCCTTCGCCCGCGACCTGCCCGGCGCGCCCACCGGGGAGATCGTGCAGCTCGGCGCGGGAGGCGCGGGCGCCGCGGTGGCCCACGCACTGCTCACACACGGAGCCGGCCGGTTGACCGTCGTCGACGCCGACCCCGGCCGGGCCGGCTCGCTGGCCGCCGAGCTGGAACGCCGGTTCGGCGCCGGCCGCGCCCGCGCCGCCGACCGCGCCGACCAGGCCGGCCTGGCCACCGCCGACGGCCTGGTGCACGCCACCCCCACCGGCATGGCCCACCACCCCGGGCTCGCGCTGCCCGCCGAGCTGCTGCACCCCGGGCTCTGGGTGGCCGACATCGTCTACCTGCCACTGGAGACCGAGCTGCTGCGGACGGCGCGGGCGATCGGCTGCCGGACCCTGAACGGCGGCGGGATGGCCATGTCCCAGGCGGCCCACTCCTTCCGCCTCTTCACCGGCAAGGAGCCCGACGCCGCCCGGATGCTGACCCACCTGACCGACCTCGTCACCACCTGACAGGAGCACGGATGCGCAAGTCCATCGCCACGGTCTCGGTGAGCGGCACGCTGGCCGAGAAACTGCACGCGATCGCGGCCGCCGGCTTCGACGGTGTGGAGATCTTCGAGAACGATCTCATCGCCAGCCCGCTGTCACCCGAGGAGGTGCGCGCGCGGGCCGCCGACCTGGGCCTGGGCATCGACCTCTACCAGCCGCTGCGTGACTTCGAGGCGGTGCCCGCCGAGGTGCTGGCCGGCAACCTGCGCCGGGCCGAGCGCAAGTTCGACCTCATGCGGCGACTCGGCGCCGACCTGCTGCTCGTCTGCTCCAGCGTCTCGCCCGACGGCATCGGCGACGACGACCTGGCCGCCGAGCACCTGCACCTGCTCGCCGACCGGGCCGCCCGGCACGGCATCCGGATCGCGTACGAGGCCCTGGCGTGGGGCCGGCACGTCAGCGACTACCTGCACGCCTGGCGCGTCGTGCAGCTCGCCGGCCACCCCAACCTCGGCACCTGCCTCGACAGCTTCCACATCCTGTCGCGAGGGTCCGACCCGATCGGCATCGAGGCGATCCCCGGCGACAAGATCTTCTTCCTCCAGCTCGCCGATGCGCCCCGGCTGGCGATGGACGTGCTGCAGTGGAGCCGCCACTACCGCTGCTTCCCCGGCCAGGGCGGCTTCGACGTGGCCGGGCTGGTGACCCACGTGCTCAAGGCCGGCTACCAGGGGCCGCTCTCGCTGGAGGTGTTCAACGACGTCTTCCGCCAGGCCGACACCGGCCGTACGGCCAAGGACGCGATGCGCTCGCTGCTCGCCCTGGAGGAGGCGGTCGGCCTGGCCCCCCAGATCCCTCCTCCCGTGATCCCCACCGGCTTCGCCTTCGCCGAGCTGACCGTTTCGGAGTCCGAGCCGACCGGCTCCGAGCCTGAGCCGACCGGCTCCGAGTCCGGGCCGGGTGACACCGACGGCGATCGGCTGCGTGACCTGCTCGCCGCGCTCGGCTTCGCGCGCACCGGCCGGCACGCCGCCAAGCCGGTGGAGCTGTGGGAACAACGCGACGCCCGGATCCTCCTCAACACCACCGGCACGGAGTCCGCGCCGGAGCGCGCGGCTTCGGTCCCGCAGTCCCCGCCGGAGCCCGCGGCTGCTGCGCCGGAGTCCACGCGGGTGGCGCCCGCGCTGGCGGCCCTCGGGCTGGAGAGTCCCGATCCGGCGGGCTCGGCCGCGCGCGCCAGATCGCTGCTCGCACCCGTGCTGCCGCGCGAGCGCGGACCGGACGAGGCGGCGCTCGACGCGATCGCCGCGCCCGACGGCACCCGGCTCTTCTTCTGCCGCACCGACCGACCCGGCCCGCTGGGGCATCCCGGCCTGTCGGACCATCCGGGGCAACGCGATCAAGCCGGTCTGCCGGGCGACGTCAGGCGCGCGAGCTGGGTGGGGGACTTCGGCCCGCGTGAGCCGGTCGCCGGGCCCGTCTCGCACATCGACCACGTGGCGCTCACCCAGCCGTTGCACCACTTCGACGAGGCCGCGTTGTTCTACCGCGGCGTGCTGGGGCTGCGCCCGCTGCCGAGCCTCGAACTACCCGACCCGTACGGCCTGCTGCGCAGCAAGGCGATGGCCAGCGACGACGGCGCGGTGCGGATGGTGCTGAACATCGCGCGGGTCGGCGGGCAGCACGTGCCGTGGCAGCACATCGCGCTGGCCTGCGACGACCTCGTGACCACGGCGCGCGGGCTGCGCGACGCCCGGCCGGACCTGCTGCTGCCGATCCCGGCCAACTACTACGACGACCTGGAGGCCCGGCACGACGTGCCGCCGGAGCTGAGGGAGCTCGGGCTGTTGTACGACCGGGATGAGCACGGGGAGTTCCTGCACCTCTACACGATCACGGTGGGGCGGGTCTTCTTCGAACTGGTCCAGCGGCTGGGCGGCTACCGAGGCTACGGCGCCGGCAACGCGCCCGTGCGGCTGGCCGTACAGCATGCCGGAACTCGTGGGTGAGCCAGCGACCTTAGGATGAGGCGGACCGGTCCGACAGCTTCGTGGAGCCTCATGACCTCGCAGCCCGCCAGCCCAGCCGCGGCAGAGCGCCGGCGCGACGCCGACCGCACCAGGGCCGAGATCCTCGAGGTGGCGCAGCGGGAGTTCGCCCGGGCGGGCTACGCCGGAGCGAGGGTCGACGAGATCGCGGAGCTGACGCGCACCACCAAGCGCATGATCTACTACTACTTCGGCAGCAAGGAGCGGCTCTACATCGCGGCTCTGGAGAACGCCTACTCCGAGGTGCGCGAGGTCGAGCGGACCCTCGACGTGGAGCATCTGGCGCCCGTCGAGGCGATCCGCACGCTGGCGGAGCTGACCTTCGACCACCACGAGGCCCATCCCGACTTCATCAAGCTCGTCGCGATCGAGAACATCCACGAGGCCGAGCACATCCGCAAGTCCGAGGCGCTGGCCAACCTGGGCACCCCGGTGCTCGACGTCATCTCGCGCATCCTGGAGGCGGGCCGCCGGAGCGGCGACTTCGTCACCGAGGCCGACGCGGTCGACGTGCACATCATGATCAGCGCGTTCTGCTACTTCAGGGTCGCCAACCAGCACACGTTCGGGGCGCTGTTCGGGCGCGACATGACGGCGCCCGAGCACCGGGCGCGGCTGCGCGCCATGGTCGGTGAGATGGTCGTGGCCTACCTGCGCGGCGCCGGCGCGCCCTGACGCGAGCGCGGCCTCCGGGATCCGCCGTCGCCCTGAACATCGGCCCGCTGATCTGCGGTTTCCCGTCCGGTCCGGAGGGCAGCCGATCCACCATGATGCGAAATCTTGTCAAAGGGGCCGCGAGCGGGGCGCTGGCCACGGCGATGATGAGCGCTGTGATGGTCGCCGGTGAGCGCGCCGGGCTCATGGGCGGCCAGCCGCCCAAGCACATCGTCCGGTCCTTGCTGCCGGGCAGCGAACGCAAGCGCAAACCGGGCGAGGGGGCGCTGGCCGCCGTCGCCCACTTCGGTTTCGGGATCGGCTCGGGCGCGCTGTTCGGGCTGATGGCCCGCCGTCGCCGCGCCCGGGTGCCGGCGGGCATCGCCTATGGCCTGATGATCTGGCTCGTGAGCTACGCGGGCTGGGTGCCCAAGATGACCGTCCTGCCGCCGATCCACCGCGACCGGCCCGGCCGCCCGGTCGTGATGGCCGCCGGTCACGTCGTGTACGGCACCGCCCTCGCCTGCGCGCTCAACCGCCTGGACAAGCCCGGGGAGTGACCGGTGGGCTCAGCGGGCCCACCGGCCGAGGGCGTCGTCGAGGTAGTAGGCCGGGCCGAAGTAACCGGGGAAGCACCGACCCCGTGGCTGCGCAGGTCGGTGGCGGTCGCGGACATGTCAGTAGCGGTCGAGGTCGGGGGAGTAGGGACGGATGCCGCGAGCCTGCGGCACTTCCTGGGACAGCCCCGGGTGGCCGGAGAGCAGCGTCTCCGCGGCCTCCTGGACGTTCGTGCCCTGTGCCATGGCGACGGCCACCATCGCGCCGGCCGCGTACGCGGCGGCCGCGGACGTGCCCGGCCAGTTGGCGCCGCCGCCGAAGTCCACCGGCTTGCGCTCGACGTTGGCGACCAGCGCACCGTGCGCGTCGCGGGTGAGGAGGGAGGCCCGCTCCAGGAACAGGCCGTCGTGCGCGCCCGGCGCCATCAGGCCGATCCACGGCCCCGACTGGGAGTAGCCCGCGCGCCTGCCGTCGTCGGCCAGGGCGCCCACGGCGATCACGCCGGGCAGCGCGGCGGGGAAGATCGCGCTGTCACGCGTCGGGCTGGGGTAGGACCCGGGCCGCAGGACGTTCCCCCAGTTGCCGGCGCTGGCGACGTGCACGCAGCCCAGCCGCGACTCGGCCCGCTCCAGCACGAACGGCGGCCTGTCGTCCCAGGTCGCCCCGCCGAGCGAGGTGAGCAGGAGATCCACCTCACCGCTGAACCGGACCATCGCCTTGGCCAGCGTCCAGGAGTCGACCTCGTTGGACGCGTTGAGCGCCTGGCGGATCACCAGGTCGGCGCCGGGCGCCTGCCGGGCCACGATGCCGGCCAGGTGGACGGCGTGTCCCAGTGTGGCGGGCGGGTCGGTGTGGTCGGCCGCCCCGAACAGGGAGGAGTCGGCGAGATAGTGCCCGGCGAGCTTCGGGTGGCGGTAGAGCGCGCCGTCCAGGATGCCGATCGTGAACCGGCGTCCCCGGTAGGACTCGCGCGGCTCGATGACCACCTCGGCCCTGGCGGCCAGCTGCTCCGGGTCGCCCTGGCCGCCGCCCGTGTAGGGCGTGCCCTCGGCGTACATGCGGATCTTGGCCATCCGGGGCACCCACTGCTTCGTCGCCTTGAACCTCTCACGCAGGTGGTACAGCACCCGGTCGAGGTCGCTCGGCGCCGCGCCGCGCGCGGTGGCGCCCGCCTCGGCCCGCATCCGGGCGTCGAGGTCGGGGTCGTACGGGAAGCGGTCGAGGGCGTCGAGCCTGATCCGGGTCAGCCCGAGCACGAGGTCGCCGTCGGGCTCTCCGCTGACGAACCCGTCGAGCTCGGCCAGCAGCAGCCTCTCGTCCCGGGACTCCACCACGATCTCGTGGGACAGGTATCGGTCGGTAGGGGTGGTCGCGTCCGAGTACGGCATGGGGGTCTCTCCTTCGATGGCTCCGTACCTGACGGAGGGCTCGGAGAGCCGCCTGATACAGACCTGACCTGAAGCGGACACGCCTAGAGGGTGATCCAGCTCGTCGCCACGCTGACGCCGTCGGAGGTGCGGCACCGCAGGTGGAACGGGTGATCGGGGATCGGCCTGATGGCGAACCCGCCCACCTCGTCGGTGCGGACCGTGGTGGTCACGCCGGACAGGACCCGTACGTGGATGTCGGCCACCTGGCTCGGCACCACCTGGCCGATCAGGGCGTCGCCGGCCACTTCGAGCTCGATGGTCAGCGACCGGCAGACGAAGGTCATGGCCCGCAACGGGGCGGACTCCGACCGGGTGAGAGCCCCGGCGGGCTCGCCGTCCACCTCGGAGTCGTAGGCGAGGCGGGCGAGCTCGTCGTCGATGTCGCGCCAGGCGAACGCCGCCCGCGCCGCCTCGACGACCTCGCGGGGGACCTCCTCGGCCGCGCGCCTCGCCGCCGCGAGCTCGTCCAGGAGCCTGTCGTCGCTCCATCGGCGTTCAGACATCGCCGCCGCCTTCTCCCGGCAGGTAGCCGTTCAGGTAGGGGCTCTGGCGCAGCTTGGCCAGGCATCGGGCACGCGTGGGGCCGATCCCGCCGACCGGGGTGCCGAGCCGGTCGCCGATCTCGGCGTACGAAGGGGGCGGGTCGCGCATGAGCAGCGTGAGCAGCTTCCGGCACAGGGCCGGCAACTGGGCGAAGGCCGCGCGCAGCGCCGCCTGCCGCTCCGCCCGCTCCAGCTCGTGTTCGATCATCGTGGTGACCTCGTCGTCGGCTGCCAGGTCGACGGTCATGGGTTGCTCGGCGACCTCGCGCCTGCGTACTGCCCGCAGAACGCGGACGCATTCGCGCTGGGTGGTGACGGCGATCCAGCCGGGCAGCGCGGCGGGGGTGCGCAGCACGGCGAGGTGCTCGACCAGGCGCAGGCAGACGGTCTGGGCCACGTCGTCGGCGTCGGGGCGGCTCAGCCGGTGCCGGAGACAGATCGACCAGATCAGCGGCAGGTAGCGCTCCACGAGCTCGTTCCAGGCGTTCTGGTCGCCCTTGCGCGCGCGGGCGACCAGCGCGATGACGGTCGGATCATCACGCATCGGGCGCCTCCCATGCCTAGAGCTCGTATTGTCGGGATTTCCGGCGCGGACGGCAACAGCGCGCCCGGTCCGGCCAAGGACGGGTTGTCTCCCGGCTGATACATCACAGACGTGGGGTCGTCCGCCACACTGCGAGAGGTGAGCCGGACTCCAACCGACTCGGCCGAGGCCATGCTGCGCCTCGCCGAGGCCGACCCCGCCCAGCTGACGTCCGTCGCGGCCGGCGCGGCCCGCCGGGCCCGCGCGCGGGGGGACACCGCGCTGGAGTCGGTCGCGGAGCGGGCCATGGGGGTGGCGGCGACCCACCTGCTCGACCTGGCCACCGCGACGCGCCACCTGCGCGCCGCGATGCGGCTCGGCGAGCGGGCGGGCTCGCCGGAGCTGGCCGCCGAGGCCCGGATCAGGCTCGCCTTCGTGGCCAGCCTGCGCGGCCGGCCCCAGCACGCGCTGGACGAGATCGAGAGCGTGCTGCCCACCGTGCACGGCGTCCTGCGCGCCCGGGCCGAAGCCCAGCGGGCGGCGATCTTCAACCACCTCGGCCGCGGTGACGACGCGCTGGCCGGCTACCGCCTGGCCGTTCCGGCGCTGCGCCGCGCCGGGGACCGCCTCTGGCTGCAGCGGGTGCTGTCCAACCGGGGCATCGTGCACGGTTACCGGCACGAGTTCACCGCCGCCGAGACCGACCTGCGCGAGGCCGAGGAGCTGTGCACCGAGCTCGGCCTGGACCTCTCGCTGGCCATCGTCAGGCTGAACCTGGGGTGGGTCACCGCCCTGCGCGGCGACGTGCCGTCCGCCCTCGCCTATCTCGACGGCGCCGAGGAGCGTTTCCGGGCGCTCGGCACGCACCAGCTCGGCTGGCTGCTCGCCGACCGGGGTGAGCTGCTGCTCTCGGTGGGCCTGGTGTCGGAGGCCCGGCTCGCCGCGCGGGAGGCGGTCGAGCAGCTGAGGCGCAACCGCCGCGCGATCGGGCTGCCGGAGGTGCGGCTGCTCCTCGCCCGTACGGCCGGCCTGGAAGGGGACCACGACGAGTCCGTACGGGAGGCGAGGCGGGCCGTCACCGAGTTCACCCGGCAGGGCAGGCCGGAATGGGCGGCGCTGGCCAGGTTCGCGGTGCTGCGCTCGCTGGCCATGGGCCGGACCCGCGCTCCGGCGGCCACGCTGCTGGAACGGGTCGCGGTCGACCTGACCGCCGCGGGCTGGCCCGGCGCGGCCGTGGAGGCCCGGATCCTCGCGGCCCAGCTCTCCCTGCGGCGCGGCCGGCCGGAACAGGCCCGCAAGCAGCTGGAACAGGCGGCCAGGCCACGCTTTCGCGGCCCCGCCCTGCTGCGCGCCAGGGCCTGGCACGCCACCGCGCTGCTGCGGTTGAGCAGGGACAACCAGCGGGGCGCGGTGACGGCGGCCAGGGCCGGGTTGCGGGTGCTCGACGAGCACCGCGCCACCCTGGGCGCGACCGACCTGCGCGCCTACAGCGCCCAGTACCGGTTGGACCTGGCCGCGCTCGGCCTGGGCATGGCCCTGCGCGCCGGCCGGGCCGAGGCGGTGCTCGCCTGGGCCGAGGAGGGCCGGGCGAGCCACCTGCTGATGCCGCCGGTCCACCCGCCGGACGACCCCTACCTGGCCGGGGCGATGGCCGAGCTGCGCGCGGTGATGAGCGAGATCAACGAGCGACGGCGGGCGGGGCAGGGCACCGGGCGGCTGGGGCAGCGTCAGCTCGCTCTGGAACGTGACATCCGCGACCACCGCCGCCGCCAGCCCGCGGTCGGCTCGCCGATGGGCGCCCGCCCGGTCGGGGTGTCCACGTTGGCCGGCGCGCTCGCCGACGCGGCGCTCGTCGAGTTCGCGCTGCTCGACGGTGAGCTGCACGCCGTCACGGTCGCGCGCGGCCGGCCGGCGCTGCACCGGCTCGGAGCCGCCGCGCCGGTCAGGGATCTGGTCGACCGCATCCCCTTCGCGCTGCGCCGCCTGGGCGGCCGTGCCGACGGGGTCAACCGGGTCGCGGCCGGCAGGATGCTGCGGCACGCCGCCGAGCACCTGGACCGGATGCTGTTCGGCCCGCTGTCGGGGGTCATCGGCGACCGGCCGCTCGTGGTGATCCCCACCGGTTTCCTGCAGGCGCTGCCGTGGTCGATCCTGCCCTCCTGCGCCGGGCGGCCCGTCACCGTCTCGCCCTCGGCGACGCTGTGGCACGCCGCCGCCGACGCGCCCGGCGAGAGCGGGCACGTGCTGGCCGTGGCGGGGCCGGGACTGCCGGGGGCACGGGCGGAGGCCGAGGCCGTCGCCGGCATCCACGAGGCGGCCGTGCTGGTCGGCGCCGAAGCCAACGCCGAGGCCGTGCTCACCGGCCTGGACGGCGCCCGGCTGGCCCACCTGGCCGCGCACGGGCGGCTGCACGCCACCAACCCGCTGTTCTCCTCGCTGCACCTGTCGGACGGCCCGCTCACCCTCTACGACCTCGAACGGCTCCGCCGCTCGCCGCAGATCGTGGTCCTCGCGGCGTGCGACAGCGGGCGCTCCATCGTGCGCGCCGGCGACGAGCTGCTCGGGCTCAGCGCCACGTTCCTCGCCCATGGCGCGCGTACGATCATCGGCTCGGTGGTCTCCGTCCCCGACGCCGAGACCGCCGAGCCCATGATCACCCTGCACCGCCTGCTGGCCGCCGGTCACTCTGCGGCGACCGCGCTGGCCGAGGCGCAGCGGGCCACCTCCGGTGAACTGCTGGCCGCTTCTGCCGGTTTCGTGTGCATCGGGGCTGACGTGCTCCTTCAGGATGACCTGGCCTCCGACGGCGCCACAGGGACCGCTCATGCGGTGGCCCTTCTGTCGGGGAGTTCGCGCCGTCACCCATCTCGGAGGGCGGCGCGCGGCGTCTGATACCTGTCCGCGGCGCGCGCCCGATAGGGTCGCCTGGCGTGAGCACCGAGTTGGAACGGCTGGCCGCGAGGTTGAGCGAGTTCGCCCGAGTCAGAGACTGGGAGAGATTCCACACGCCGAAGAACCTGGCGATGGCCCTGTCCGGTGAGGTCGGCGAGCTGGTGGCCGAGCTGCAGTGGCTCACCCCCGACGAGTCCGGCGACCTCGACCCCGCCACCCTGGCCAGGGTGCGTGCCGAGCTCGGCGACGTCACCGCCTATCTGGTCCGCCTGGCCGACGTGCTCGGCGTCGACCTCGTGGCGGAGGCCAACACCAGGCTCGACGTCAACGACCGCCGCTACGACCCCGAGCTCTACCACGGGTCGATGCGCAAGGCGCCCCCGCTCGACCCCTGACCGCCTGGCCGAGGTGCGCCGCCGGACCGGGTGCCGCTCAGCCCGGTGCGCGGCCTCGTCCGTTACGTGGTGACCCGCTCCTCCATGGTGTGCCGCCTGAGCAGCGCGACCGTGAGCACCGCGAGGCCGGCGAAGATCAGCGCGCCGGTCAGCGCCACGGCGTTGAGACCCGTCGTGAAGGCGGCACGGGCGACGTCCAGCACCTCGGGCACGCCCAGGGCGGCGGTGATGCTCTCGCGGACGCTCTCCGAGGGCAGCGTCTCCGGCAGCGTCGCGCGGTAGACGGCGGTGCCCAGGCTGCCCAGCACGGCCACGCCCACGGCCACCCCGAACTCGCCGCCGGTCTCCGACAGCGCCGCGGCCGAGCCCGCCTTCTCCGGCGGGGCCGCCGTCATGATCACGCTGTTGCCCACGCTCATCGGCAGCGCGATGCCGGCCGAGGCCAGAGCCAGGCCGATCACCAGCAACCCGGTGCCGCCCGCACTGGGCACCTGGGTGTGCACGACCAGCCCGAGCGTCGCCACCACGAGCCCGATGCCCATCACGTACGCGGGACGCATCCAGCGGGTCAGCGCCGGGCCGAGCGCCAGAGCGACGATCATGGCGAAATTCTGCGGCAGCAGCCAGAGCCCCGCCCGCAAGGGAGAGAGCCCTTCCACCATCTGCAGGTACATCGTGGACATCAACGTGGTGCCCGCCATGACGATGCCGCCGAGCAGCAGGAGCGACAGCGTGGTCGCGAAGGCACGGTTGTCGAACAACCGCAGGTCCAGCAGCGGGTTCGCCAGGTTGCGCTGCCGCCGTACGAACACCACGCCGAGCACCAGGCCGACCACGACGGCGCCGAGGGGCAGCGGCTGCCAGCCGCCCCTGGCCACCTCCTTCAGCCCGTAGATGATCGGCAGGATGGTCCCCAGCGACAGGGCGACGCTGACCAGGTCGAGCCGGCCCGCCTCCGGGTCGCGATACTCGGGCAGCAACGTCCGGCCGGTGAGCAGCAGCACGACCATGAACGGCACACCGAGCAGGAACGCCGACCCCCACCAGAAGTGCTCCAGCAGCAGCCCGCCGACCAGCGGCCCGAGCGCCATGCCCACCATGAAGCAGCCGAACCACAGCCCGATGGCCGCGCCCATCTGCTTGGTGTCGGTGAACATGTTGCGGATCAACGCCATCGACGACGGCATCAACGTCGCCCCGGCGATCCCCAGCAGCGCCCGGGTCACGATCAGCATCTCGGCGGTCGTGGAGTACGCGGCGGCCACGGAGGCCACGCCGAACGCCGCCGCCCCGATCAGCAGCAATTTCCGGCGGCCGATCCGGTCGCCCAGCGTGCCCATCGTGACCAGGAAACCGGCCAGCAGGAACGAGTAGATGTCCATGATCCACAATTGCTGCGGCGCGGTGGCCCCGAGATCTCCGCTGAGATGGGGCAGTGCCAGGTAGAGCACGCTGACGTCGAGTGAGAGCAACAGGGCGACCGAGGCCAGCACGGCCAGTCCGATCCACTCCCGCCGTCCTGCGAGGGTTGCGGTGTCCATCAAGCCTTTCCTTTTCCTTGCGGCATACGGTTGTGGGGAAACAGTGTGCGAAAGCGCTTAAGGACTTCTTCTCGTGGGCTTAAGGCGGCGCATAAAATATCGAACGTGCGTTTTGGTGTGCTCGGGCCGCTGGCCGTCTGGACCGACGCCGGGGACACCGTCACGGTCCCGGGTCTCAAGGTGCGCGCGCTCCTCGCCGACCTGCTCGTCCACGAGGGACAGGTCGTGTCCGCCGACCGGCTGGTCGACGACCTGTGGGGCGGCGAGCCGCCGGGCAACCCCGCCGCGGCGCTCCAGGTGCGCGTCTCGCAGCTGCGCCGCACGCTGGAGGAGGCCGAGCCGGGCGGCAGGCGCCTGGTGGTCTCCCGCGCCCCCGGCTACCTGCTCGACACCGGCGCGGTCGACGCCGCCCGGTTCGCCGCGCTGCTGGCCCGCGCCGAGACCGCCGAGAGCCCGCGCGCCAGGGCCGATCTGCTGGCCGAGGCGCTCGGGCTGTGGCGAGGTCCGGCCTACGCCGACTTCGCCGACGAGGAGTTCACCCGCACCGCCATCGCCCGGTTGACGGAGCAGCGGCTGTCGGCCCTGGAACAGTACGCCGACGCCCGTCTCGACCTCGGAGAGCACGGCCTGCTGGTGGGCGAGCTGGGCGATCTGGTGGCCCGCCACCCGCTCAGGGAACGCCTGCGGGCCGCACACATGCGCGCCCTCTACCGCACCGGTCGGCAGGCCGAGGCGCTCGCCGGCTACGGCGAGCTGCGCGACCTGCTCGCCGGCGAGCTCGGCCTCGACCCCGGGCCCGAGCTCGCCGGCCTGCACCAGGCGATCCTCACGCAGGACCCCGCGCTGGGCGGCGGCGCCGAGCGGCCCGCCACCAACCTGCCCGCCGCGCTCAGCGAGCTGATCGGGCGGGATGGCGCGGTGGCCGAGGTGCGCTCGCTGCTGCGCGCCCACCGGCTCGTGACCCTCACCGGCACCGGCGGCGTGGGCAAGACGCGGCTGGCGGTGGAGGTCTCCGCCCGGTCGCTCGGCGACTTCCCGGACGGGGTGTGGCTGGTCGAGCTGGGCCCGCTCGACCCGGGCACGGGCTCCGCGGCCGAGGTCGTCATGGCGGCGCTCGACATCCGCGACGGCACCGAGCGGGCGGATCCGGCCGACCGGCTGGCCGAGGCGCTGCGGGCCCGGCGGCTGCTGCTCGTCCTGGACAACTGTGAGCACCTGGTCGAGGAGGTCGCCGCCCTGGCGGAGCGGCTCCTGCGCGCGGCTCCCGGCCTTCGCGTCGTGGCCACGAGCCGCGAGCCGCTGGCCGTGCCCGGCGAGGCTCTGTGGAGCGTTCCGCCCCTCAGCCTCCCCACGCCTTCCGAGCCCGGCCCGTCCTCCGGCGCGGAGTCCCGTACGGAGACCGGGGTGGAGTCTCGTACGGAAATCGAACGGGTGGGGCGGGCCGACGCGGTGCGGTTGTTCGTGGCACGAGCCGCCGCCTCCGCGCCCGGGTTCACGCTGGACGAGGCGAACACCGGCGCGGTCGCCGAGCTGTGCCGCCGGCTCGACGGGATCCCGCTGGCGCTGGAGCTGGCGGCGACCCGGGTGCGGGCGCTCGGCGTGCGCGGCGTGCTCGACCGGCTCGACGACCGGTTCCGGCTGCTCGCCTCCGGCCGGCGCGGCGCGCCCGAGCGCCAGCGGACACTCACGGCGGTGATCGACTGGAGCTGGCGGCTGCTGACCGAGCCCGAACGCGTGGTGCTGCGCCGCCTGGCCGTCCACGCGGGCGGCTGCACGCTGGAGGCGGCCGAGCAGGTCTGCGGCGGCGACGGGCTCGACGTGCTCGACCTGATCGCCCGGCTGGTCGACCGCTCGCTGGTGGTCGTCACCGAGAGCCCGGCGGGGGTCCGCTACCGGCTGCTGGAGTCGGTGGCCGCCTACTGCCTCGACCGCCTGTCCGACGCGGGCGAGCTGGAGCCGGTACGACACGCGCACGCCGGCCACTACCTGGCGCTGGCCCTGCGGGCGGAGCCCGCCCTCTACGGCCCCGAGCAGGGCACCTGGCTGCGGCGGCTCGACGCGGAGGCGGCCAACCTGCGAGCGGCGCTCGACACCCTGGCCCGCGAACGCGACGCCGGCGACGCGCTCCGGCTGGCGAACGCGCTGAGCTGGTACTGGTTCCTGCGCGGCAGAGCGGCCGACGCCCGGCGGTCGCTGGAGGCGGCGCTGGCCGTCGAAGGCGAGGCGCCCGGCCGGGCCAGGGCCGCCGCGTGGCACGCGGGGTTCGCGCTGATGCTCGACCAGGACGTCACCTGGGACACGAGCGCGGTGCGCGATCCGCGCGAGCGGGCCCGCGCCGAGCTGTTCCTGGCGCTGTCCGCCGCGGAGATGTCCGTCGAGCAGGACCTGGTGACCTCCGCGCTGACCGCCTGCCGCGCCGTCGGCGACGAGTGGGGCATCGCGACGGCGCTGAGCAGGCGAGCGCGCAACGCCTACACGCAGCGCGACCTGAGCGCCCTCGAACGCGACGGCGAGGAGAGCCTGCGCCTGTTCAGGAAGCTCGGCGACCGCTGGGGACAACTCCAGGCCATGGAGTGGCTGGCCGGAGAGGCCGAGATCGCGGGCGACACCGAACGAGCCGCCCGGCTGTTCACCGAGAGCCTGCGCCTGGCCGAGGAGCTGGGCCTGTGGCCCGAGGTCGCCCGGCGCACCTCCTGGCTGGGCTGGGTCGCGCTGCGGAGCGGGGCGTACGAGCGGGCGATGGAGCTGTGCGGACGCGCGCTGCGCCTTTCGATCGAGCAGGGCTACCGGGAGGGGCGGCTCATGTCCGCGATGGGGCTGGGCTGCGCCGCGCGCCGCGCCGGACGGCTCGACCTGGCCGAGACCCACCTGACGGGGCTGCTCGACGGAGTGTCGCGCGATCCGGCGGACCGGCCCGCCCTGCAGCTCCCCACGGCCCTGATCGAGCTGGGCTTCATCCGGGCGACGCGGGGCGACCCGCAGGGGGCCAGGGAGCTGCACCTGGAGGCGTACGCCGCCTCGCGGAAGATCGGCGATCCGCGTTCGATCGTGCGGGCCGTGGAGGGGCTGGCCGCCGCGCTGGCCGCGACCGGCCGCCACGACGGGGCCGCCCGGCTGCTCGGCCTGGCCGCCGAGGCCAGGCGGGCCAACCAGACTCCCGCCGGCCCGCCCGACCACACCGAGATCGACCAGGCCACCGCCCTGGCCCGCGAGGCGCTGGGCGAGCGGGCGTTCGCCGAGGCGTACGAACAGGGTGGACGCCTCAAGCTCGACGATGCCGAGGATCTGGCCTGACCCGCCCGGCGGGCGGGCCCGGGTCAGGCCGCCTACACGCGGGCGCGGGCCCGGCGGCCTGGGTGGGTGGTCAGGCCGCCTACACGCGGGTGCGGCGGCCTGGGTGGGTGGTCAGGCCGCCTCGACCAGCGGGTCCGCGGCGAGGTAGCCGAGGTAGTCGGGGTCATCGGGACGGGCCAGCACGTGCCGCACCCAGGCCCGCCGCTCGTGGTCGATGGCCAGCAGCTCCCACACGCACGCGGCCGGCCCGTCGGCCGGCGCCCGCACCAGCTCGGTGGTGCCGAGGCCGGCCCGCCACACCCGGTGATAGAGGATGTCGGCCTGCCACCAGCAGATGTTCACGCACAGTGCCTCGGTGCCGCGGTGCACCACGACGAACGCGATGCCGGCCCGCTCGGGGAGCTCCCGCTCGGCCGCCAGCATCGCGGCCTCCACCTCGAAGTCGTCGGGCAGGTCCTGGCCGGCCGTGATGCCGATGACCTTCACGTTCCATCCGCGTGTCTCGGTCACCCCGAGGGAGCGGGTCCGGCGTGGGCGATAGGGGGTCAAATCACTGCTCCAGTACGGTCACAGGTTCAGACGGCAACCCCGCACGAGACGGAGTCCGAAGGCATTCACCTTGTTTGACGCCGGTTGTCACGCTGAAGGTCGGTCACGAAGCATCGTCATTTTCTCAAGTCGATCTTTCTCGGGCCGATCGATCGCCACCGCTGCCGGAACGCGGCGTCACTCCACGTTCCTGCGGCTGGAGTCCGCGTGGCGCTCGTCCCCGTCCTCGCCCAGCATCGCGTCATGCAGAATGCTCAGACCGACGCCGCCGAGATTCAGGGCTTCACGGTGAAAGGCGGTGAGATCGAACGCAGCGCCCTCGCGCAGCCGGACCGCCTCCCGCAACCGCAGCCAACTCCGCTCGCCGATCTTGTACGAAGAGGCCTGCGCCGGCAGGCCGAGGTAGCGGTCGATCTCGAAGCGGGCCCGCTCCTCGCTCTTCGTGGAGTAGGCGCGCAGCAGGTGGTACGCCTTGTCGTAGGTCCATGAACCGCCCCCCGCCTCGGCGGGGGCCGGCAAGCCGCAGTGCATGCCGATGTCGATGAGAACGCGCACAGCCCGGAAGGCCTGGCTGGCGAGCATGCCCAAACGATCTCCCGGATCGTCGAGAAAGCCCAACTCGGCCATCAGGCGCTCGGCGTACAGCGCCCATCCCTCACCATGACCGTCGACCCAGGCCAGCCGACGCCAGCGGTTGAGGTCGTGGTGCCGGTGAGCGGTCTGAGCCACCTGGAGATGATGGCCCGGCACACCCTCGTGATAGACGGTGCTCAGCTCTCGCCAGGTCGTGAATTCCGTCGCGGTCGGCGACACCCCCCACCACACGCGTCCAGGGCGGGACAGATTCTCGCTGGGCCCGGTGTAGTAGATCCCCCCGCCGGTCGGCACCACGATGCACTCCACCGCTCGAATCGGCGAGGGAATGTCGAAGTGCCCAGCCCCCAGCACGACGACGGCCTCGTCACAGGTGTGCTGCATCCAGGCCCGCAGGGCCTCGGCGCCGTGCAGTCGGCGTGCCGGATCGGCGTCCAGAACGCGCATCGCCTCCTGGATCGAACCTCCCGGCGTGATCCGCTCGGCCAACTCCTTCATCTGCTCGTCGATGCGGCGTAGTTCCCCTCGCGCCCAGGCATAGGTGTCGTCGATGTCGATGGACATGCCGAGACTTGAGCGAGCGAATCGGATATATCGCTCCTGTCCGACGCCATCCCTGTCGACGGCCTTGTCCTGCAGGTCCCCGGCCAGGGCGTCGGCTACGCGGGCATACGCACTCCTCGCGACGCGGGCGCCTCGCTCGACCTCCTTCAGCAGGGCGGGTGTCAGCCCCTGCGTGCGCCCGGCCTGTGCCGCCAGGTCGGCGAAGAACCCGTCGTCGGCGAAGACGGCCGAGCACTGAGCGATGCCGACGTCGAGCTGACGCCGCGCGATCCCGTCACCCCGCCAGACGGCATGGCGCAGTGAGGCGATATAGCCGTCCATCGTCACCGGCACCCGCATCAACCGGTCCGCGACAGCCACCCAATCCTGCGCCGTCTCCTTCGGCATCAGGTCGAAGACCAGCCGGATCTTCTGCAGAGGGCTGTTCACGTTGTTGAGCTGCGACTCCTCGGCGCCCGTCTCTCTCAGCTCCTCGGCTGCCCGCAGCCGCTCCCGCAGCGCCGCCACCGTGATCCGATCGACACTGTCCTTGGGGACGACGCCCTGGAGGGCTGCCAGTGTCCGGCGCCGCAATCTGGACACGTCAGCCAATCCGTCGGGCGAAAGATCCGGTAGCTCCGTCCTGTGCTCGGCCATCCCCAGCTCGGTGGCCATGATGGGATCCAGCGCAGCGTGTTGCGCGAGGTAGGTCTCCGCCAGATCATCGACGGCGGTCCTCGCCCGTGCGCCGTTGTCCGTCATCGCCGGTCCTTCTCTCATCCCTGGTCAGGCAGTCCATGTCAGCCGCCGTGCGGTGACGGCGTCACGCTAGGCCACCCACCAGGCTCTAAGGAAGTGGGCAAACTGTTGGAAGGGCCATAATGATTCCTTATGGCCAAAGGTCTGGATGTCATGTTGCTGAGGGCGTTCGTCACCACGGTCAAAGCCGGGAGCATCAGCCGTGCGGCGAGTGCCCTGAAGCACACACAGCCTGGTGTGAGCCAGCAGTTGCGCCGGCTGGAGCAGGCGATCGGCCAGCCACTGCTGCACCGCGCCTCCACCGGAGTTTCGCTGACCCGAGCCGGGGAGACCCTGCTGCCCTACGCCGAGCGCATCATCGCACTGTCCGCACAGGCCCTGCGCAGCACGAATGAAGCCCTGACCGGCCACTGCGGCATCGGGATCCTGGAGGACCTGGCCGTCGCGCGGGTGCCGCAGCTGCTTGCGGACTTCGCTCGCCTGCATCCCGAGGTCACGCTCGAAGTCATGATCCTTTCAGGGCCTCGCATGCATGAGGCGATGACGGAAGGACGCATCATGCTTGCCCTGACCGACGTCGGCTACCTGTCCCAGCCGCCACGATGGCTGGCACGGCACCCCCTGGTCTGGGTCAGTGGCCCGGGAATGGACCTGCACGCCGACCCGCTGCCCCTGGTGCTGTTCTCCCAGCCCTGCCGCTGGCGTTCCTCGCTCCTCCAGGCGCTGGACCAGGCTGGCCGTGCCTGGCGGGTGGCCTTCGAGAGCACCGGACTCGCCGGCGTCCAGGCGGCGGTGCGGGCCGGGCTCGGCGTCAGCGCCTTCCTGTCGGCCAACGTCGGCCCCGACCTGACGATCGTGTCGGCTCCCCACCTCCTGCCGCCGTTGCCGGACATCGAGATCGGTCTCGTACGCCGACCCGGCACACAAGGAGACCTGCTGGTCGACGCTGTGGAGACAGCGCTGCAGGCGATGATGCGCTGACCATGAGACCACGCGCCGACGATCGCACCGTCACCGACTTCGGCCGCGCACCCCGCGGTGATGGGCCGGCGGCCACAGCGCGATCAACCGGGCTGTTCCGCCGGACGGGCACGGTGCGGCGGCAGCCGGAACAGCCGAGTCAGCCGGCTCAGTTGCTCGCGGTCGCCGCTCACGTCGGCGGCTCCGCTGGCGACCGCCTCCGCCAGCGGCAACGTCAGACCGATGACCTCGACGAAAGCGTCTTCGCCGATGGTGATGACCACATCGGGATGTTGGGCCGGACCGTTCAGTGCCTCGATCGTCCCGTCGTCGACGCGCGTGTGAAAGACCTCGTCATCAATGCGGAACTCACACACCAGGCGCACCCCGGCCGCGGCGTCGGCGTCGAAGCAGGCCCGCAGGCCCAGCACGGCCCAGCCGGGGTGAAATGTCTCATCTTCCCGCCTCTCGCCCATCGCCCACTTCAGGCCCCAGCGGGCCAGTTCCAGAACCGCCGGGGCGAGCTCCTCGCCTGCCTCCGTCAGCGCGTAGGCGGAGGTGCGGGCGGGGGGCGGGAGAGTGATCTTGCGGGCGAGCCCTTCGTGTTCCAGGTGCTTGAGACGAGCTGCCAAGAGCCCGGTTCCCAGCCCGCGCAGGCTCGCCTGCAGATCACTGAACCTCTTGGGGCCGGTCAGCAGTTCGCGGATGAGAAGCAGCGTCCAGCGCTCGCCGACGAGGTCGAGGGTGCGGGCGGTCGCGCAGTACTGTCTATACGTTCGCTGCTCCACCTCCTCATTCTAAACTTCGGGCTTCCTGCTTCCGAACTGAGTCGTCTCCATGAGCAGGCGGGCGAGCTGGTAGGGGTGGGTGAGCATGACGTCGTGGGGGCCCTCCATGGCAAGCGTCCGATAGCCGACCTCCTTGCCGAAACGGTCGAAGGGATAGGTCTGCGGAGTGCAGTAAATGGCGGTCCCGGGAATCCGGTCGACCGCTCCGCTCAGGTGGGTCGTCTCGGTGAAGGTGCGCAGCGGCTGGGGCAGCAGGCGTTGCGCCAGCCACGCCACGTCGTCAGGATCGACAACGCCGAAGAGCTCAGGAGGCGGGGCCGGGATGCGGCGCCCGTCACCGTGGACTTCCGCGGCCGTGAGCACCGCGACGGTGAAATCCGGCGGCGCCAGAGTGAGCATGCCGGCCCCGTCGGCGCCCGCCCATCCGTCCACCAGAACGATGTGGTCGATGGCCTGGGGGCGCAGGTCGGCGGCCTCGCGCACGACCAGTCCCGCGTAGCTGTGCCCGACCAAGATGAGCTCGTCCCTGTCATCGGCCGCGTCGATGGCCGCGTCGATTTCGGCGACGACGGCTTCGGCGTGATCATGTAGGCCGTGGTCGCCCGGGTCGCTGAGATCCGGGGTCAGGGTCCGAGCTCCCGCGGCGTGCAGCACCGGGACGACACGGTCCCAGGACGATGGGCCATGCCAGGCGCCGTGAACGAGAACGAACGTGGTCACTGGTATTCCTCCGTGCGTAGCAGGGGTAGAACGCGGTCGGCGAGTTCTTCCAAACCCGTCTCCTGGTCGTCGGCGGCCAGGCGGATCACGAGGTGGCGGGCTCCGGCTGCCACGTATCCCGCCAGCCATCCGGCGGCGTCGCGCGCGGTGCCGGCGAATACGGCCTGGACCTGTTCGACCAGTTCGAGGGGTGTGTCGTAGTAACGTTCGATGCTGGTGCGCAGGCTTTGACGTGCGCGTTCGGCATCCTCGTCGAGAGTCAGGGTGGCGTAGAAGGCGGGGGTGATCGGACGAGCCGCACTCTGCTCGACGATGTCGCGTTCCGTCGCGTACGTCGTCGGACTGGGCGAGTAGGGGAGCCACCCATCAGCAAGGCGGGACACCCGGCTCAGCGCAGGGCGACCGCTGCCGGCCAGCCAGATTTCGGGGCCGGACGGGCGAAGGGGCGCGGGCACCAGCCGGACGTCGTCAAAGCCGAAGTGCCGGCCTTCATGGGACACCGACTCTCCGGACCAGAGCCGTCGCATGACGGTGATCGATTCCTCCATGCGGCTGATGCGCCGGGCATGGTCGACCCCGATGGCCGCGCATTGGGCCGCGGTGTCCGCGCGTGGGAAGCCGCCGCCCATGCCCGCGATCAACCGCTCTCCTGACAGCCGGTCGAGGGTGGCGAGTTGATGAGCGAGCAGAATCGGATGCCGCAACGCCGGTAGGAGAACCGCCGTTCCGAGTGCGATCCGTTCGGTGGCCGCACTCACGGCGGCCAACAGCATCAGTGGATCGGCTCGAGGTCTGGCCAGCGGACTGTCGCCCGCCCACACCGAATCCAGGCCGAGCCGCTCGGCCCGTTGCGCCTGTCTGACGAGGGGAGCCGGATCATGCTCGCCCAGGACGGCCCGCTCGCGCGTCGGCAGCACGTAGCCGATCTTCACTGTCGCCACCTTGAACCCGATTTTCTCGATGAAGTAGCTACTTGTTTCCTGAATCTTAAGTTAGCACTTCAAAAAAAGGTAGTGAGGATGTGAAGAGGAGTTCTCGATGCGCGTCAGCCCGTCTCGCTCGGTGGGGGACACGACCGACGCCTGTCCATCAGGTGGTGTCTCGGGCGCCACCCCGGCCTGGGCCCGCGGCCGGACGGTCGCGTCGTTTCTCGGCGGCTTGATGTCACAACCGGTCGTGCTGCCTCGTCTCCTATCACAGCGGACTTCAAAAACAGGTAGGTGATGAGGATGCGAGTCTTCGTGGCAGGAGGGTCCGGTGTCGTGGGACGGCGACTGGTGCCCCAGCTCGTGGCACGAGGTCACCACGTGACGGCGACCGCGACGAGTCCGGCCAAGATGGACATGCTGGAGAAGTTGGGTGCCGAGGCAGTCGTGATGGACGGACTGGACGCGGCCTCGGTGGGCGAGGCGGTAGCCATGGCAAGCCCAGACGTGATCGTGCACCAGATGACCGCCATCTCGCCGGCGCACGCCGGCAAGCCGGACATGAAGCACTTCGACCGCTGGTTCGCCCTCACCGACAGGTTGCGCGTCGAGGGCACGAATCACCTGCTGGCAGCCGCCGATGCCGCAGGTGTGGGCCACATCGTGGCGCAGAGTTACGCCAGCTGGAACGGCCTGCGTCAGGGCGGATGGGTGAAGACCGAGGAGGACCCGCTGGACCTGGGGGTGGGCACGATCATGCACCAGGGGGCGCTCGCCATCCGCCACCTGGAGGAGGCCGTCCTCAAGGCGGATGGCGCCGTGTTGCGCTACGGCGGACTGTACGGGCCGGGCGCCATCGACGATCAGGTCGAGCTTGTGCGCAAGTGGCAGTACCCCGTGGTGGGAGGCGGTGCCGGCCACAGCTCGTGGGTGCATGTGGAGGATGCCGTGAGCGCGACTGTCCTGGCTGTGGAGCAGAGGGCGAAGGGCGTGTACAACATCGTCGACGATGAGCCGGCCCCGGCCCATCAATGGCTGCCGCATCTGGCCGCGTGCGCGGGGGCCAGGCCGCCGCTGCGGATTCCCAGCTGGCTGGCTCGGCTGCTGGCCGGAGAGGCGGCCGTGACGATGATGACCGCGGGACGCGGCTTCTCCAACGCCAAGGCCAAGCGGGACCTCGGCTGGCAGCCGCGCTACCCCTCCTGGCGGCAGGGCTTCAAGGAGGCACTGACATGAATCGCCTGGAGGAGTTCGAACCGCTGCGATCCCTGCTGTTCTCGATCTCCTACCGGATCCTCGGCAGCGTGAGCGAGGCCGAGGACGCCGTCCAGGAGACCTGGCTGCGCTACGAGACGTCGACGACCGAACCCGTTTCGGCCAAGGCGTTCCTGTCGGCCGCGGTGACCCGGATCTCGATCGACGTGCTGCGCTCAGCCCGGGTCCGGCGGAAGGAATACGTCGGACTGTGGTTCCCCGAGCCGCTGCTCGCCGACCCCTACCAGAATCCGGAACGGGCGGCGGAGCTGGCCGACTCGATGTCCATGGCGGCGCTGCTGCTGCTGGAGCGCCTGTCTCCGCTGGAGCGGGCGGTGTTCGTGCTCCGCGAGGTGTTCGACTTCGGCTTTCCCGAGATCGCCGCGGCGATAGGCCGCTCGGAGGCGGCCTGCCGCCAGCTCGCAGTGCGTGCACGACGGCACATGGAGGCGGGCCGGTCCCGGTTCGAGGTCGACCACGAGGAACGTGAGCGACTTGCCGAGCGTTTCTTCGTCGCCTTCCGGGAAGGCGACGTCGACGGCCTGCGCGAGCTCTTGTCCGCCGATGTGTACATGGTCGGTGACAGTGGCGGCAAGGCTCCGCAGTGGAATCCCATCATCGGCCCCGAGCCCGTCGCACGCGTACTGGTCGCGATCACCTCGGCTTTCGTGGACATCGGCGGTGTCGTGCAGCCGCGCCAGATCAACGGCCAGTCAGGCGTGATTCTTCGTGACCGGGATGGAAAGATCTTCGTCACGCTCGCCGTCGAGATCCTCGACGGGCAGGTCCAGGCGATCCGGTCGATGATCAATCCGGACAAACTCCGACATCTAGGGCCAGTGGCGGACGCTTGGGCGATCGTGCGTGAAGCGAGTAGGGCGCGTCGCCTGTCCGGTGACCGTGGGCACTGACGGCGCTTGCCGACCGCACCGTTCGGAGCCGAGCGCGTCGGCCTGTTCCTCTCACTGGTCACTGGCCCGGCTCACCGGTCACTGGCCCGGCGCCTCTGTTCGCCGACCAGATTCCGCCGACCAGATTCCGCCGTTCAGTTTCGCCCGTCAGTTTCGCCATTCAGGAGACCCATGAACCTGCTCGACACCGATCCGGTCGCCACGGCGTTGAAGGCCGAGCATCTGTGTGACTTCGCCATCACGTTCGCGTCGGTGCGGACCATCGCCACGCCGGCGGCGACGCGGATCATCGCGACCATCGCTCAAGGCACTGTCGAGGGCCCTCGGTTGCGTGGCGGGTTTCTCGCCGGAGGCGGTGACTGGATCACCTTGGGCACCGACGGAATCGCCCGGATGGACGTCCGGGCCACGATCCTCACCCACGACGGCGAACTGGTGTATGTCACCTCGACGGGCCGGGCCGGCCTGTCGGATGTCGCGATCAATCAGCTGATGGCCGGCGAGACCATCGCCTGGGATCAGATGCATGCCAGGTCGGCGCCACTCTTCGAGACCGGCGCCGATCGTTACGCATGGCTGAATGGCACCATCACGATGGCCATCAATGAGCTGTCACTGAACCACGTCAACTACCGGATCTACGCCATTCGTTGACCAAGTCCGCTGCCCGTGTCAACGCTTCACGAAGAACGGACCACCATGCCCCCACCCCAGGTGATAGGCGGCGACCGGAAGCAGGATGAACCCGAGCTTCTCGTAGAGAGCTCTGGCGGTGCGTGGAAGGGGTCGCCCCCGGTGCCGATCTCGTCCACCTCGGTGCTCGGCCCACAGAGATCATCCAGTAGTGGATCACACCAGTGATCCACTACTGGAACAGGCCTTGGTAGAAGATTTGTCGACCAAGATCAACCTTCACGCCGGAGGCTTTCTACCGCACTGGACGCTACCAGGGCACCGGTCCGTCGTCGCTGAAGAACCCGCCGGTGGGCCCGTCCGGGCCGAGTGTGGCCAGGCTGACCACGACCGCGGCGCCCTGCGCTGGGGTGAGGTACCCGCTGTGGTTGTTGATGTCCGTGGCGACGTAACCGGGTGAGACCGCGTTCACCAGAATGCCGTCCTTACGCAGTTCGTTGGCGTACTGCACGGTCAGCGCGTTCAGCGCGGACTTGGACGGCGCGTACGCCGCCGACGGCGGCAGTCCCGTCAGCGGCCCGTAGGGGTTGCTGGTGATGTTCAGCGACGCGGCTCCGCTGCTGAGGTTGACGATACGCGCCGCTGATGAGCGCCGCAGCAGCGGGAGCATGGCGTTGGTCACCGCAATGACTCCGAAGACGTTGGTCTCGAACACCTGACGAACCATGTCCAGGTCGACCCCACTGGGGATCTGATCGACGGCGTCCTGCGGTGAGACCTGCCCGGAGCCGGTGATACCGGCGTTGTTGACCAGCACGTCCAGATGGTCGAAGCGCTGCTCGATCCACGCCGCGGCATCCTTGATGGTGACCGGGTCGGTGACGTCCAAGGTGACGGCGTGTGCGGCACCGCCCGCCTCGCGCACCGCGTCTGCCGCATCCTCGCCACGCTGCCTGTTTCTCGCCCCGATGAGAACCGTCATGTCCAGCGCGGCGAACTGCTCGGCAGCCGCGAGCCCGATTCCCTTGTTCGCTCCGGTGATCAGGACAACTTGATGGGGGGCGGTGTGCTCGTTCACGTCCACACTCCTGTCGCTAAAGGCCCTTCCTTCTCAAGACGAGATAGCCCGGTCAACGTGTGACATCAGGGCGAAGGCACTGGGCCGTGGCCGAGGAGCCGCGCCAGGAGCCTGTTCAGGACGGCTGAGGCGCGGACGGCGTGGGCGGGCAGGCTCATCGGCTCGTTCGCATCCACTGGGCGAAGGCGGTCAGGCACTCCTCGGCGTCGCGCCGGCCGATGCCGATGCGGAACCGGTCGGCAGGGGTGGCGGTGAGCTCGGAGCGGTAGATGCTCGCGGGCAGCAGCAGGACACCGGCCTCCTGCACCAGGCGGGTGCAGAATGCTTCCACGCCGTCGGCCCCGCGGTAGCGGGGATAGGCGACGCATCCGCCGTCGGGTGCGCGCCAGTCGAAGTCGTCAGCGAATTCGGCGAAGAAGGCGTCGAAGGCCGGCAGGTTGGCCGTGATGAGGTCGCGGTTACGGTCCAAGATCGAGTTGCGGGCCTTCAACGCGATGCGGGCCAGAATTTCGCTGGGTGCGGAGTTGCATATCGTGGTGTAGTGCTTGGCTCGCTCCAGGCGGGCACGCAGCTCGCGGTCGCGGCAGGTGATCCAGCCGATGCGCAGCCCGGGCAGGCCCAGGGCCTTGGAGGTGACGTTCAGGGACAGTGCGTGCTCGGACAGGTCAGCCGCCTGCGGCAGGGTGCGGGCGGGGTCACGTTCGAGGCCGCGGTAGACCTCGTCGCTGAACAGGTGGATGCCGCGCTCGTCGCACAGACGTGCCAGTGCGGCGAAGTCGGCCGCGTCGATGACCTTGCCGGTGGGATTGTTGGGAAAGTTGACCGAAATGAGGCGGGTGTTGGCGCGGATCGCCGCCACCACCTTGTCGAGGTCCAGCGCCCAGTCACGATCGGCATCCAGAGCCACTCCGGTGACCTCGCACAGCGCGAGCGGAACCGTCTCAGCGGACTGATAGTTCGGCGTCAGCACCACGGCATGATCGCCGGGACCGAGCAAGACCTTCATCGCCAGGTAGAGAGCCTCTTGGGCGCCTGCAAAGCAGATGACGTCGTCGGCGTCGGCATGGTCATACGTGTCGGCGATCACGTCGCGCAGGGCCGGGTCGCCGAAGGTCTCGGTGTAGCCCAGGGACAGGTGGTGGAAGGCGCTGCGGTCGGCGTCGTCGGCGTAGGTGAGCAACTCGGCGAGCGTCATGGTCTGGGCGTCGGAGGCCGTCAGGTGGTAGCGGGCGGTGAATTCCCACTGGGAGAAGTAGGTTTCCAGACGGAAGTCCGGAAGTGCGGTCATGGTGATCACTCCTTCGCGCGTGGTGCTCGCAGCTCTGCCAGCAGGCCGTAGAGGGTGGAGCGGGAAATCTTGAGGGCGCCGGCGACGACCGGTGCGGCCCGGCGCACGGCGAAGACCCGGTCCTGCTCCAGCCTGCGGAGGATGGTGAGGCGGTCCTCGCGACTCAGGCGTTCGACGGGACGGCCGGTGACGCGGACGTGGCTGCCGATCACCTGCTGGATGCGCTCGAACCAGTCTTGCTCGAACAGCGGCTGAGGCCGCTGCACGGTCGGCGCGGCGAAGGCCGACAGGACGGCGGCGGCCTGTTCCAGTGGCGTGCGGTCGAGGTTGACGCACAGCACCGCCGACGGCTCGCCCTGGGCGTCGCGCAGGATCGCGCTGACCGAGGACAGCCGGCGGCCGTCAGCGAGCAGCTTCTCGTACGGTCCGTACACGTCCTTTCCCGATGGGTCGAGGTCGTCGAGTTCGCCCAGCAGGGATGGATCTCCCTGGCCACGCGAGGTCATCGGATTCCAGATCGCCAGCACTCGATCTGTGCCGGGGTCGTGCAGCACAACTTCGGCGTAGGGGCTGAGTAGTGCGGCGATGGCCTGGCAGACCGGGGTCCAGAGCGGCACGCGCGGGTCGTGCCTCTCATTCTCGACAGCACCCATCAGTGGATCGTATGTCTATTTTGGACAAATAGTCCAGATGGTCGATGGACTTCCGGCGCGTCCACCGAGCCAGTGCTTTACCGCGGCCGCGGCCATACCGTCCCGGCGAGTCGACGAATGTATGGCGGCTTCGCCGGCCGTATGTTGTCCCGCCGAATCGGCGTGGTTTGACAGGACGCCAGGTCGATGTGATGGCCGTCCTGTCGAATATTCCTGCGCTCGGGTCACAGGTGCCGCTACGTGTCGCACGTTTAAGAACGGTTATTTATGATCGAAAGATAAAATACAGGATCACACTCAAGGGGATGAGCCAGATAATGCCGCCTATCACGCACATGACCAGGCATCCGGTCACGACTGTGCGCCTTCTTCCGCGATCGTCCCATTCGTGAGGGCGGCCTGGTGGATCCATGGCCTTAAGGGTACGTCAGCAGAAAATAAGGATGCGCGGCAATTGTTGGCTGAAGGTCGATAGGGAATTGCCGGATCTGAGGGGCGAATGTCGGTGATTGCGACATGAGGTGCGCGCCCCTTTGTCTGGCTGGCTCTTCTCTCCGGACCGTCTGCCGCGCGGACCCTGCCCGGTGTCCGATGAGTTCCTCGTGCCCGCCTCGTCTGTACACCTGACGAGGAGGTGGACATGGGGGAGTTGCGCACCTGTCCGGGCGCCGCCGCGCGCCCTGCTGACAGGCGGCCCGGTTCGGTGAACGAGAGCATCGGCCATGCGGCCACGACGACCGGAGTGGTCAACCTGGAGTTCCGGCCCTTCGGGGTGACGCCGTGACGGCCGACCCGCTGCTCGACGGGGTGAGCCTGCTCGAACGTGCCATCGGCTACGCGCTGGGGATCCTGAGCGTCATCAACCGGGACGACCTGCACCGCGCCACGCCCTGCCACGACTGGGACGTGGCGAATCTGCTGGCCCACCTGGACGACTCACTCACGACCCTGAACGAGGCGGCCACCTTCGCCCAGATCACCCTCGGTGATGGGGCCGCCTTCCGCGCCCAGGGGAGTGGAGACCCCGGCGGTGGGGTCGGTGTCGAGCCCGGCGGCGGGACGAGCGCCGACTGGAGCGGTGAGGCCAGTGGCGAACCGGGTAGTCGGCGGGCTGGTGAGGTGGGTGGCGAACGAGATGGCGGGTCCAGTGACGAACGGGGTGGCCGGTGGGGCGGTGAGGCGAGTGGGCACTCTGGTGGGCGCCGTGGGAGCCGGGAGGGGAGCAGGAGAGGGGATCCGGTGTTGGTGCTGCGGGATCGGGCGGCCGAACTGCTCGGTGTGTGGGCTCATCAGGTGCGCGATCACGTCGTGACCATCGAGGGCTGCCCGATGGCGGCGAGGACGGTGACGGAGGTCGGTGCCGTCGAGGTGGCCGTGCACGCATGGGATCTCGCCCGCGCCTGCGGACGCTCCCGCCCGATGCCGGCTCTGATGGCGGCCGCGTTGCTCGGCCGCGCCCACGCCCTCGTCACGGCCGCCGACCGCCCGGAGCGCTTCGCCGAGCCGATCGACCAGCCGTGGCGAGCGTCCGCCGAAGACCGGCTGCTGGCCTTCCTGGGCCGAGACCCCGGCTGGAGCCCGCCCTGCCGCTTCTGACCCCGTCCCCGTCCCCGCGCCCGTCCCCGCCCGCGACTCCGACCGTGTCCGCGACCCCGCCCCGCCCGCGACTTTGACCCGCGACGCCGAGCTCGGCGGCGACGGCCGGCCCATTGACGAAAAGGGAACACGCCGCTCATATGGACAGAAGTGCAGGATGCGTGCTTGGTCCGGCTAATGTGGAAAGGAGCTGATCGCCGAAGTGGCGAGCAGCGCGGTGGCGACGACCGTTCTTCGTGCGGCCGTCGCCACCCTTCAGAGCTCCGCGAAGCCCCAAAAAGCGCCTTCGAAGTGCCTTTGAAGCCGCGAGCCACCCGCAAGGGCCTCCCTCGGTGTCGCCTCCAACCGCTCTCCGGAGCCCATTTCCGAGGCCACCCCGCAGCCGCCCACTATCGGGTCGCCGGAGGTCAGGAAGACGCGAGCGTCTCCAGCACCTGCTCCCCATATTTGGCCAGTTTGTTCTCGCCGACGCCGCTGATCCGGCCCAGGTCGGCCAGTGACGCGGGCGAGGCTGTGGCGATCTCGCGCAGCGTGGCATCGTGGAAGATCACGTAGGCTGGCACGCCCTGCTCCTTGGCCGTGGCGGCCCGCCAGGCGCGGAGCCGTTCGAACACCGGCGCCGCCTCCTCGGGCAACTCCACCACGGGCCGGGCACCGGCGCCGCCGGAGGACTTGGCGCGGGCCGGCCGCTGGGCGTCGCGGCGCAACCGCACCTGGCGCTCGCCGCGCAGCACGTCGGCGCTGGCGTCGGTGAGCACCAGCGCGCCGTAGTCGGACTCGACGGCCAGCAGCCCCTGCGCCAGCAACTGGCGCGCCACTCCGTGCCACTCGGTGTTGGTCAGCTCGGTGCCCACGCCGAACACGGTCAGCGACTCGTGGCCGAACTGGAGCACCTTGGCGGTCTTCTTACCGAGCAGGATGTCGACGATCTGGCCGACCCCGAACTTCTGCCGCCGCTCGCGGGCCAGCCGCAGCACGGTCGAGAGCACCTTCTGGGCGGCGACCGTGCCGTCCCAGGACTCGGGCGGCGACTGGCAGGTGTCGCAGTTGCCGCAGGGCTCGGAGCGTTGCTGGCCGAAGTAGTCGAGCAGCATCACCCGGCGGCACGCGACGGTCTCGCACAGGGCCAGCATCGCGTCGAGGTGGAGCACCTGCCGCCGCCGGTGGGCCTCGTCACCCTCCATGGCCAGCCGCCGGTGCTGCACGACGTCCTGCAGGCCGTAGGCCAGCCAGGCGGTGGCGGGCAGGCCGTCGCGCCCGGCCCGGCCGGTCTCCTGGTAGTAGCCCTCGACCGACTTGGGCAGGTCGAGATGGGCCACGAAACGCACGTCGGGCTTGTCGATGCCCATGCCGAACGCGATCGTCGCGACCACGATCATCCCGTCCTCACGCAGGAACCTGGCCTGGTGGGCGGCGCGGGTGCGGGCGTCGAGACCGGCGTGGTAGGGGACGGCGGCGATGCCGTTGTCGACCAGGAAATCGGCGATCTTGTCGACCGAGGACCGGGACAGGCAGTAGACGATGCCCGCCTCGCCGGGGTGCTCGGTGCGCAGGAACTCCAGCAACTGCCGCTTGGGCTCGTTCTTGGACGAGATGCGGTAGTGGATGTTGGGCCGGTCGAAGCTCGCCACGAAGTGGCGGGCCTGCTCGAGGCCGAGTCGTGAGGAGATCTCGGCGTGCGTGGCCGGCGTGGCGGTCGCGGTCAGCGCGATGCGCGGCACCTCGGGCCAGCGCTCGTGCAGCTCGGACAGCGCGAGGTAGTCGGGCCGGAAGTCGTGCCCCCACGAGGAGACGCAGTGCGCCTCGTCGATGGCGAACAGCGAGATCTCGCCCTTGGCCAGCAGCCGCAGCGTCGAGTCGACCCGCAGCCGCTCGGGCGCGAGGTAGAGCAGGTCGAGCTCGCCCGCCAGGAACGCCGCCTCGACCCGCTGCCGCTCGTCGAACTCCTGGGTCGAGTTGAGGAACCCCGCCCGGACGCCGAGCGCCGTCAGCGCGTCGACCTGGTCCTGCATGAGCGCGATCAGCGGCGAGACGACCACCCCGACCCCGGGGCGCACCAGCGCCGGGATCTGGTAGCACAGCGACTTGCCGCCACCGGTCGGCATGAGCACGAGCGCGTCGCCGCCCGAGACGACGTGCTCGATGATCTCCTGCTGGCCGGCCCGGAACGAGTCGTAACCGAACACGCGCCGCAGGACCTCGATGGGGGTATCCATACGGCTACCTTACGTGTTCGCCCGCGGGCGACGGCCCTGTTCGCCCACGGCGATCGTAGGCCACCAGCGACACCGCGCCGAGCGCGCACGCCGCCGCCACCGCGCCCATCACCGCCGGATAACCGGCCACCTGGGCCAGCCCGGCCGCGAGCAGCGGGGCCAGCGCCTTGGCGACCGTGATGGGCAGAGCCAGCGCCCCGCTCAGCGACCCGTACGCGGCGGTTCCGTACCTCTCGGTGAGCAGTGCCGGGCGGGCGATCGTGCCCACGCCGAACCCCAGCCCGAACAGCACGACGGAGCCGATCGCGCCCGGCACGCCGCGCCCGGTCAGCGGCAGCAGGACCGCGGCGACGCCCTGCAGCCCGAACACCACCGCGGTGATCCGCGAGACCGGCCAGCGGGCCTGCAGGCCGGTGGTGAGCACCCGGCCCGTCACTGACAGCACGCCGAGCAGGCCCGCGACGGCGGCCGCGAAGAGGGGCGGGTGACCGAGCGCGATCAGATACGTGACGAGCAGCACCCCCATGACCGCCACGGCGCCGGTCTGCGTCAGGAACGCGGCGGCCAGCAGCCAGAACGGGCGTTCGCGCACCGCCGAGCCGACGACCTCGCCCCGGTGGGCGGAGACCGGGACCGGTCGCCCGCGTACGGCCAGGCCGTGCAGGGGGATGGTGGTCACCGCGTAGCCGACGGCCAGCACCACCAGGGCGTGCCGCCAGCCGTACCTGTCGACGAGGAAGCCGGTGAGGGGCAGGAAGATGCTGGAGGCGAAGCCCGCGACGACGGTGACCGCGAGCAGCGCTCGGGCCCGGCGGGCCGCGTCGAACCAGGCGACGATCACCGCGAACGCGGCCTCGTACAGAACCATGGCCGAGGCGACGCCGAGGGCCGCGCAGACCAGGTAGAGCTGCGCGACCGTGTGGACCTGCGACCAGGCGAGCACGGCGGCGGTGCCGAGCACCGAGCCGGCCGTCATCAGCCCGCGCCCGCCGTGACGGTCGAGCCACCGGCCGACGAGCGGCGCCACCAGCCCCGAGATCAGCACGGCCAGCGTGATCGCGCCGGTGAGCTGGGCCACCCCCGCGTCGAGGTCGCGGGCCATCGGGCTGATGAACACCGAGAACGCGTAATAGAGCACGCCGTATCCGGCGGTCTGGGTGATCGCGAGTGCGCCGACCAGGTGGAGGGACGCTCGCCGGCCGCTGATCACACCTGGACCACTTCCCCGCCCGTCGCCCGGGAATGCGGTGATACATGTCACGTCAGGTGGATAACGTATTGATCATGAGTTTTTCGTATGTCGTGACCGGTGGAGGACGCGGGATCGGCCGGGCGATCGTCGAGCGGCTGTCAGACAAGGGGACGGTGGTGGCCGTCGAGCGCGCCGCGGGCGCGCCGGCGTGGACCGGGCCCGGTGTCATCACGGTCGTCGGAGACGCCTCGGACGAGGCGGTCGTCGAGCGCGCGGCCGACCTCGCGCAGGAGGCGGGCACGCTGGCCGGCTGGGTCAACAACGCCGCCGTCTTCCGCGACGCCTCGGTCCACACCGCCTCCACGACCGAGATCCGCGCGCTGATCACCGCCAACCTCGACCTCGCCGTCGCCGGCTGCGCCACCGCCGTGCGCCGATTCCTGGCGGCGGGCACGCCGGGCGCGATCGTGAACGTCACCTCCCACCAGGCGCGCCGCCCGGTGCCGGGCAGCCTGCCCTACTCCACGGCCAAGGCCGCCGTCGAGGGACTGACCAGGGCGCTCGCGGTCGAGTACGGCAAGCGGGGGATCCGGGTCAACGCCGTCGCCCCGGGTTCGGTGGCCACGGAGAGGTACGAGGAGTTTTTGGCGGCGGCGACTCCCGAGGCGGCCGAGGAGATGTCGCGGGACATGGCACGGCTGCACCCGCTCGGCCGGGTGGCGCGGGCGGAGGAGATCGCCGCGGCCGTGGCCTACCTCCTGTCGGAGGACGCCGCCTTCGTCAACGGAGTGACCCTGGCCGTGGACGGCGGCCGGTCGGTTCTCGGCCTGGATCCCGAGGCGAAGGACTGAGGAACGTGGTCATCCAGGGCTGACGCGCCGCAGGCGAGACCCGGGTTGTGGCGCGGCCCACCGCGCGGCGGCATGCCGGCGGCGGGCAGGATTTCGTCCCGACTGCCGCCCATGTTTCCGCTTTGGGCTGTTACTTGTGGGTATGAGGTTTTAACGGGTCTCTGGGCAATGGTGATCGCGATGAGTCTCTCCGAGCGGGAACGCCGCATCCTCGCTGAGATCGAGCATGCCCTTCTCGCGGACGACCCCGCACTGGCCAAGCGGATCGCGAAGATCAACCGCGCCGGGGCGGCCGGGCACTCCGTACCGCGTCTGCGCCTCTGGGTGACGGGGCGCGTCTGGCTGATCGTGGTGTGCTCACTCGTCGTCGTCGTGCTCCTGGTCGTGGCCGTGCTGGTCGCCTGACCGGCCTGACCCCTGTGAGCCGTGACCGTACGGGGTCGCGGATCGCCTCTATGAGCCGTGGCCGTGCTGGTCGCGTGACCGGCGGTGCCTGATCACCGCCAGGTCCACGGCGGCGATGACGGTGACCACGGCCGCGATCACGGCCTCCCAGACCCAGACGTCCGCGCCGGTGATCATGGCGCGCGTGACGAAGAAGACCGTCGCCAGCACGCCGACCAACAGCGCCACCAGAGACAGTGTCCGCCGCGCGCCCAGCGGGCTGCGGGCGGTCAACGGTTCGGTGCCCTGGCGGTCGCGTAGCCACATGTCGTCTCCCCTCAGGCCAGGCACCTCAGCCTGGCGACGAGTCGCGGGTCAAGCCCATGCCCGGCGGGCAGCCGCCCGACCGTCGCCTCGACGAACTCCGGGAAGGGCAGCGACGCGCTCTCTCCGTCGGCGTACACCCACATCTGCTCGCCGGTCGGCTCCACCTGGACATCGGCCCCCTGCTCCGACAGCACGAACCGGCCGACCTCGGCCCGCCAGCGCCACCTGTCATCGGCCTCCTGCGCGGAGACCGGCGCGCCGACGTCATCGGCGTGGGTGGCGTACTCGGAGTCGTAGTGGAAGGCCTGCAGGCCGGCCGGGTAGGGCCCGGCCATCGTGTCGAGCAGGCCGTCGCGGCCGAGCAGTCGCATGCGGTGGCGCGTCTCGCCGTTCTCGGCGCGCCACTCCTCCAGCACGTCCGCCACGGGGACGGTGCGGCGTTGCCGTACGCACCACTCGTTGAAGTCGTGGAAGCCGTCGATCCCCTCACGCGCCAGCCGGGCGAGCAGGATCTGGACGTTGCCGTCGAGGCAGGCGTGGTTGTAGAGCTCCTCGCCCGCCAGGTGACCGAGGACGTCGCGGACCGACCACCCCTCGCAGCGGGACGGCCGCCCCCAGCCCTCGTCGTCGAGACCGGAGAAGAACCGGTCGAGCCTGGCCGCCTCGGCGTCGAAGATGTCGAACGGATCGAACTCCTGCAGCGGATCCTCAGCCATAATTCGACGCTACCCCCAGAACGGCCGCTCAAGACGGCCGGGGAAACGAACGGGCCCGGCCCCCGCGGAGGGGACCGGGCCGCGCTCAGATGTGGTTACCGGTGGTGGTGCCACCGGCTGCCGTAGACCCGCACGTAGTCAGTGCGGCTCTCGGCGCTCTGGAGCTTCCGGTCGCCGGAGTAGACGGCCTTGAAGGTGCCGCTCTTGTAGGCACGCGACTTGGCCGTGAACTTGCCGCCCCACGTGGACTTGGTGGAGGCGACCCACTTCCAGCCGCTGGAGCCGTTGGCGCGGTAGAGGACCTTGACCGGCTGGCCGCGCAGGCCCTCCCAGCCGTGGTCGTCGACCTGCAGACGGCCGGAGAAGTAGATCGACTTGCCCTTGCGGACCTTGTACGGGTCAGCGCTGAAGCGCGTGATCCGCGTGTCGGCCTTGCCCTTGCGGACGTCGACGTAGAAGTACGCCGAGTCGGACACGACGATCTTGCCGTCCTTGTCCTCCCCGGTGGCCGTGGCCTTCCACTTGCCCTCGGGGTCGTACTTGTTGAACGGGACGGCGAAGCGCCAGCTCTCCAGCGCCTTGACGTCCTTGGCGCGCAGGGTGTGGAAGCCCTGCGGCTCGACGGTGAGCGTGACCTTCTCGACGTCGGAGCTGGCCGCGACCTTGAAGAAGGCCTCGGTCTCGTTGTTGCCCCTGACGATGACCGGGTTGGGCGAGATGTTCTGGATCTCGACCGTCGGCGCCTTCGTCTGCGCGGACGCGGCGGCACCTCCGGACACGAGCATGGTCCCGCCCACCAGGGCGGAGACGATTCCTACTGCGAACTTCTTCATGAGGGTGCTGATTCCTCTCCCCGTATCGCTGGAGCCGGCTCGGGATCGCGCGGCTCCTCTACTACTTTGAGGGACAAAATGGGGGAAAGGTTCGCTAAAGGTACGGAAAAACTTTGAACACAGCGCTCACCTGCGCCATCGGCGGGAAAATTTTTTGGGCCGGAGCCGACCCGCTAGAGTCTCGCCATGGCTGACGTCTACACCCTCGGCGAGGCACTGGGAGTCGTGTCCAGCGGCCGCGTCCGCCACGACGACGACGCCAGACTCGACGTCGGAGGGCCGGAGTTCACCCTGGTGATCGGCCTGGCGAGACTCGGGCACCAGGTGTGCTTCCTGGGCAAGGTCGGCGCCGACGAGCTCGGCGCCAGAGCGCTCACCGCGCTCCGGGGCGAGGGCGTCGACGTGGCGGACACCCGGGTCGTTGAGGGCGCGCGCACCGGGATGCTGCTGCGGGAGTCGCGTGTGGGCCGAGAGCCGTGCGTCACCCACTACCGCGCCGGCTCGGCCGGCTCCGCCCTGTCGCCGGGCAACGTGCCCATCGACCGGATCGCCGCCGCGAAGATCCTCCATGTGACGGGGGTCACCGCCGGGCTGGGCCGGGACACGCTCGACGCGGTCCGCGCCGCCGTGAGCGCCGCGCGGAACGCCGAGGTGCCGATCTCGTTCGCCGTCCGGTACGTTCCCGAGCTCTGGCCGTCGGTACGCGAGGCCGAGGACGTGCTGAGTGAGCTGGCCTGCGACTCCCACCTGCTGTTCCTCGGCCAGGACGAGCTCGACCTGGTCAAGGCCGCGCTCACGCCCGAGCGCGAGGTCGTGGTGGACCGCGGGCCGAAGGGCGCGAGCGTGCGGGCCGACCGGATGCGTTACGACGTGCCCGCCCCGCAGGTGCCCGTGGTGGATCCGGCGGGTTCGGCCGACGCGTTCGTGGCCGGCTATCTCAGCGCGATCCTCGACGGGTTGACCCCGCAGGAGCGCCTGCACCGGGGGGCGCTGCTCGGCGCCGCCGCGGCGACCAGCGCGAGCGACTGGCAGGGGCTGCCCACCCGGGCCGAGCTGTGACGCCCCCGCCCGGCCCGCAGCTGTGACGCCCCTTCGCGCGGCGGCCCGTCCGACGCGGCCGGGACGGCTGCCTCAGCCGCCCATGCCGCCCATGCCGCCCATGCCGCCCATGCCGTCCATGCCGTCCATGCCGTCAAGGTCTTCGAGTCCGTCGAGTCCGTCGAGCCCTTCGCCGGTTTCGGCCGGGTCGCCGACCAGCGCCGGCGCCTCGTCTCCGGTGGCCTCGTCCGGGCCCGCGTCGTCGTCCGGGACGGGCACCACCGGCCGGCAGTTCTGGGCGCAGCCGCCGAACCGGGCCGAGTCGATCGGGGTGAACGACGACGGCTCGACCTTGCTCAGCGCCGCCAGCATCGTGTCCTTCCAGATGGGTCCGGGGATGCTGGCGCCGACCACCGAGCCGTAGTAGCGGCCGCCGATCGTGACGCCGATCAGCTTGTGGTCCTGCGAGCCGCCCGGGTCGCCGATGCTCACCGCCCCGGCCAGGTCGGGGGTGAACCCGGCGAACCACGCGGAGGCGTAGCTGTCGGTGGTGCCGGTCTTGCCCGCCGCGTCGCGGCCGATGCCCCCGACGGCACGCATCGTGCCCTGGGTGAACACGCCGGAGAGCACGTCGGCCGCCGCGTCGGCGACCTCGGGCTCGATCGCCTGCCGGCAGCTGGGCTTGATCTTGGTCGTCCTGCCGTCGCGGTCGGTGATCCGGCTGATCGCCATCGGCTCGCAGTAGGTGCCCCGGGCGGCGATCGCGGCATAGGCGTTGGCCACCGTCACCGGGTCCATCTCGTTGATGCCGAGGGTGAACGTCTCGTACTCCCGGAGCTTCTGCCCGTCGGAGCGGCGGATGCCCAGCGACTTGGCCAGGGTGACCGTCTCGCAGAGCCCGACCTGCTGCTCCAGCGTCATGAAGAAGGTGTTGACCGAGCCCCAGGTGCCGGTGCGCAGCGTCTTCCAGCCGGGCGTGCCCTCGTCGTTGGTGACCGTGTGGGTCGGGTCGCCGATGTTCTCGCCCTTGCAGTTCTTGAACGCCGAGTAGCCCGACGCGCGGTAGCCGGCGCCGACGGTGAAGCCGTCATCGACCTTCATGCCCTTCTGCAGCGCGGCGAGCAGGGTGAACGTCTTGAAGGTCGATCCGGCCTGGAAGCCCACGCCCCCACCGTGGGCGGCGTCGGCGACGAGGTTGTAGGAGATCTCGTTCTTGTTCTTGTCGGAGCCGTACTTCCTGCTGGCCGCCATCGCCTTGATGGCTCCGGTGCCCGGCTCGACCAGGGCCTCGGAGGCGACCGGCGCGTCGCTCGGGTGCACCCACTTCCGGATCGCCTTGTCCGCCGCGCTCTGCATGGCCCGGTCGAGCGTGGTCCTGATCGTCAGCCCGCCTCGGTTGAGCAGGGCGAGCCGGTCCTTGGCGGTCGGGCCGAAGTCGGGGTTGTTGAGGATCTCGTTGCGCACATAAATGCAGAAGTACGGATATTTGCTGGATTCGCAGCCACCGGGGAGCTTTGTGCCCTTATAGCCGAGCCCGGTGGCCTTCGCCTTGGCCGCCTCGGCCTGGGTGATCTTGCCCAGCTCCGCCATCCGTCCCAGCACGACGTCACGTCGGCTCCGGAGCCGTTCGCGCTGCTTGCGGCCAAGGTTGGGGTCGGTCGCGTTGGGATCCTGCACGGCGCCGGCCAGGGTCGCCGCCTGCGGCAGGGTGAGCTCGGCCGCCGTCACGCCGAAGAACCGCTTGGCCGCCGCCTCCACCCCGTAGGCGCCCGCGCCGAAGTAGGCGATGTTCAGATATTTCTCCAGGATCTCGTCCTTGGAGTACTTCTCCTCCACGGCCATCGCGTGCCGCAGTTCCTTGAGCTTGCGCGCGTAGCTCGCCTCCAGCGCCTTGTTCCGCTCCTGGTCGGTGCCCGCGGAGTTGAGCAGCACCTGCTTGACGTACTGCTGGGTGATGCTCGACCCGCCCTGGCTCACCCCGCCCGCCTGGAGGTTCTTGGCGAACGCGCGGATCGTCCCCTCGATGTCGATCGCGCCGTGCTCGTAGAACCGGTAGTCCTCGATCGAGATGATCGCCGTCTTCATGACGTCGGCCACCTCGTCGAGGCCGACGACCACGCGGTACTCCTCGTAGAAGCGGGCGATCTCGGCCCCCTTGGCGTCCTGCACGATCGTGACCTCGGCCGGCGGCGGCTCGACGAGGTCGGCCGGTGTAAGGTCGACCGCGTCGGTCGCCGACTTGAGCCCGAAGCCCACACCCCCGACGGCGGGCAGCGAGATCCCCGCCACCAGCACTCCCGCCGCCACTCCCACGCCGGCCAACCGCATGATCTTGGACACGGTGCCTGATCTGTCCTCACCCCGATCTCGCATGAGCGTGAGCCAAGCAGATGTGATCGGTCGATGTCCAATATCGGTATCCATGACAGACCGATATCTACGGAAAGATGATCGCAGGTCAGGCGGTGTCCCCGGTCAGGGTCGGGTGACCGAGCGCCGCCGCAGGAGCAGCCCGCCGGCTCCGGCGGCCATGATCAGCGCCGACCCGGTGAGCACGAACGCCCGCCCGTCGGGCCCCGCCTCGCCGCCGGCGCCGGTGTCGACCCCGTCCTTGGGCGTCGCGGACCTCTTGCTCGTCGGCTCGGGCGACTCCGACGTGGGCGTGGTGGTCGGCGTGGGCGACGAGGGCGAGTCGGAGGGAGTCGATCCGCCGCCCGCGCCGATGGTCAGCGGGTAGGTGACGAGGGTGGTCGCGTTCTTCACCTCGCACTCGATGAGGGGTGAGGTGGGCAGGTTGCCGATGTTGATGGCGGCGGGCTTCACCTGCGCGGTGCCGGCCTTCTGCGAGGTCGTCTTCATGCTCACGGCGGTCGTCGGCAGCGTGATCGTCTGGCCGGCGGTGATCGTGCCCAGCGTGCCGACGCCGGTCGCCGAGGTCAGGCCCGTCAGCCCGGAGATCGAGGCGTAGGCGTAGAGCTTGACGCCTGCCGGAAGCCCGTCCGCCGGTGCTTTGAGCTCGGCCCCCGTCTCGTACTCGCCGGACCAGCCGATCGAGAACTGCTCGCCGGCCCGGGGATCGGTGGCCGGTAGCGTGAGCGTGACCTTGATCGTGACGTCCTGGACCGTGCCGGAGTCGCTGGTGCACGTGTAGTCGACGAGTTGCGTCCCGGTGCCCGCGCCGCCCCCGTCCTCGCCGCCCTGGCCGACCGTGACCACCACGCTCTCGGTGCCGGTGGTCGTGCACGAGGTCACCGCGGAGGGGTCGCTGATCAGGCCCAGCTTCAGGCTGCCCGCCTCGGTGGACGGTTTGACCGTCACCTGGCCGCCGGTGGCGGCGGTCACCGTCACGGTGCTGGTCACCTTGGCCGCGGGCACGCTCGTGGATCCGGCCGTGACGCTCGCGCCCGGCCCGCTGAGGTCCGCGTGCGTCCCGCCGGTCACGACCAGCTTGCCGGCCGCCAGGACCTGCGTGGCCGTGGTGGGCGCGGTCCGCAACGTCAGCGTCGGCAGGCTCCACTCGACGTCGAACGTGCCGCTCGCCGTGTCCGGCACCACGATCGGCACGGTCATCGAGGTGGTGCTGAACGGCCCGCCCGTACAGGTGAAGCTCACGCTGAGCGTCCTGTCCGCCGCCCGCGCGGGCGACGGCAGGGCCAGGAACGAGCCGGCGAGGACGGCCAGCAGGCTTGCTAAGGCGGATGCCCACCCGAGGGTGGCCCGGGGCTTCGGCACTGTCCATCTCCCTACGGAGGCTGACTTGACAGAGCGCACAGACTTTCAGCCTTGGGTCACGGTTGGGTGGAGTTCGTTGGAAAACGGGGGTAAATCAGGGGGATAAAGCGCTTGTTGCGGCTGAAGGGTGCGGATACGACACCTGGGCATGAAGGGGATGAGTGGGAGGGTGCGCGCGTGAAGGAGATCATCGAACTGATCGGTGAGGCGCTGGACTTCGTCGGCGTGCTCGTGATCGCGGCCGGCACCCTCATCGCCGGTGTCACGTTCGCCCTCCGGTACGCGCGCACCCGCCGGGCCACCGGCTTCTACCCGGCGTTCCGGCAGGGCGTGGGCCGGGCCATCCTCCTCGGGCTGGAGCTCCTCGTCGCGGCCGACATCATCCGAACCGTGGCGGTCTCGCCCACCTTCCAGAGCGTGGGCGTCCTGGCCGTCATCGTGGCGGTGCGGACGTTCCTCAGCTTCTCCCTCCAGGTCGAGCTGGAGGGCCGCCTGCCCTGGCAACCGCGCCCGGCCGCCGGGCCGCCACCCTCCGGCGGCTAGGAAAGCGGACCCGAATCGATCACCATGAAGAGGTGGCCGACATTCGCGTGGAGGTGCCCCCGTGGCCGATTTCACCTTCGACCCGCTGACTCCCGCCTCGTTCCTGGCCAGGTCGTCGGTCGTGTTCCGGGACCGGATCGCGGTGGTCGACGGCGAGCGGGAGCTGAGCTACGCGGAGTTCGGCCGGCGGTCCGGAGCCGTCACCGGCCTGCTGGCGGGCCTCGGCGTCGCGCCGGGGGACCGGGTCGCCACCCTGTGCGCCAACAGCCACGTACAGCTCGAACTCCACCACGGCGTGCCGCTGAGCGGGGCGGTCCTCGTGGCGCTCAACTTGCGGCTGTCCGCCCAGGAGCTGACCTACATCGTCCGCCACTCCGGGGCCGGCGTCCTCGTCGCCACCACCGAGTACACCGGCAAGGCGCACGAGATCGCCCAGGCCACCGGCGTACGCCTCGTGCTGGCCGGCCAGGACGGCGACGACGAGTACGAGACGCTGCTGGCGGCCGCCGAGCCGGCGCCCACCGAGCGGATCGACGAGCGCGGCCTGCTGGCGATCAACTACACGAGCGGCACCACCGGCCCGCCCAAGGGGGTCATGTACCACCACCGCGGCGCGTTCCTCCAGGCACTGGCCATGGCCTTCCACGCCCGGCTCGACTCCGCGACGCGCTACCTGTGGACGCTGCCGATGTTCCACTGCAACGGCTGGTGCTTCACCTGGGCCGTGACGGCGGCGGGCGGCACCCACGTGTGCCTGCGGGCGGTCGAACCCGAGCGCATCTGGCGACTCCTGCACGAGCAGGGCGTCACCCACCTCAGCGGCGCGCCGACCGTGCTGTCCATGATCGCCAACCATCCGGGCGCCGAAGAGAAGCCGCTCGACTCGACGGTGCGGATCAGCACCGGCGGCGCCCCGCCCACCCCGACCCTGCTGGCCAGGCTGCGCGAGCTGCGCATGGACGTGACCCACCTGTACGGTCTCACGGAGACCTTCGGCCCCATCGCCGTCAACGAATGGCAGGCCCCCTGGGACGAGCGCCCCCCGGACGAGCAGGCCGCCCTCCGCGCCCGGCAGGGCGTGGCCAACGTCATCGCCGCCCCGCTGCGCGTCATCGACGACCACGGCGCCGACGTGCCCGCCGACGGGGCCACGCTCGGTGAGATCGCCGCCCGCGGCAACGACGTCATGCTCGGCTACTACCGCGACGAGGCCGCGACCGAGGCCGTGACGACGGACGGCTGGTTCCGCACCGGCGACCTGGCCGTCATGCACCCCGACGGCTACGTCGAGATCCGCGACCGCCGCAAGGACATCATCATCTCCGGCGGAGAGAACATCAGCTCCGTCGAGGTCGAGCAGGTCCTGGCCCGCCACCCCGCGGTGCTGGAGAGCGCCGTGGTGGCCACGCCCGACGCCCACTGGGGCGAGGTGCCGGTCGCCTTCGTCACCCTGCGCCCCGGAGCCGCCGCCACCGCCCAGGACCTGATCGACCACGTACGCTCCGAGCTCGCCGGCTTCAAGGCCCCCAAGCGCGTCGTCTTCTCCGACCTCCCCAAGACCTCCACCGGCAAGATCCAGAAGAACGTTCTCCGGGAGCGGGCCGCCACCTGAGGCTCAGGCGGACTCGCGGACGATCAGCTCGGTCGGCAGGATGACCGGGTCGGACGGGCCGCCGACGAACAGGCCGAGGAGGAGACGCACCAGCGCGGCCGTCTGTTCCGTGACCGGATGACGCATCGTGGTCAGCGGCGGCTCGGTGTACTTCGCCGCGTCGATGTCGTCGAAGCCCACCACCGCCACGTCGTCGGGCACCCGGCGCCCCGCCTGCCGGAGCGACTGCAGGGCGCCGACGGCCATCAGGTCGTTGGCCACGAAGACGGCGTCCAGCGCGGGGTCGTCGCGCAGGAGCTGGCGCATGGCGGCCGAGCCCGACTCGCGGGTGAAGTCGCCGACCGCGACGATCGAGCGGTGATCGGAGTCGCGCAGCACGTTGCGGTAGCCCGTCAGGCGGTCCTGCCCGGCGATCATGTCGAGCGGCCCGGCGATCGTGGCGATGCGGCGCCGGCCCGAGGACAGCAGGTGGCGCACCGCCGCCTCGGCGCCGCCCACGTTGTCGTTGTCGACGAACGGGATGTCGACGGGAACGGCCGGCCTGCCGTACGAGACGACGGGGACACGCAGCCGGGACAGCGCGGTCGGGAGCGGGTCGGCGCCGTGCATCGAGATGAGCATGACACCGTCGACGTGGCCGCCCGCGATGTAACGCTCCAGCCGCGCGTGGCTCTTGGCCGACGACGCCAGCATCAGCACGACCTGCTTGTTGACCGCCTCCAGCTCCACGCTGGCAGAGCGGATCACCGTGGAGAACAGGGGATCCTCGGAGAACACCCGGGTCGGCGACTCGGACACGACCAGGGCGATCGAGTCGGTGCGCTGGGTGACCAGGCTGCGCGCCGCCGAGTTGGGCACGTAGCCCAGCTCGTCGATCGCGCGTTCCACGGCGTCGCGGATGTGCGGCGCGACCGTCGTCTGACCGTTGACGACCCGGGACGCCGTGGCGCGGGAGACGCCCGCCCGGGCGGCGACCGCCTCCAGGGTCGGGCGTCTCATCTCATCTCCTTGAGCACGAATGGAATCTACAGCCCGTTCCTGACGATCACCTCGCGATACCACAGCGCGCTGTCCTTGAGCACCCGCTCCTGGGTGGAGTAGTCGACGTGCACGATGCCGAACCTGCGCCGGTAGCCCTCGGCCCATTCGAAGTTGTCCAGCAGCGACCACACCAGGTAGCCGCGCAGGTCGGCGCCCGCCTCGATGGCACGGTGCACCTCACGCAGGTGACGGTCGAGGTAGGACACGCGGTCCGCGTCGTGCACCCGGCCGTTCTCGACGACGTCGTCGAAGGCCGCGCCGTTCTCGGTGACCATGAGGCCGACCTGGGGATAGTCCTGAGAGAGCCGGATCAGCAGCCTGGACAGGCCGTCCGGCACGATCGGCCAGCCCATCGCGGTGGTGGGGGCGTCGGCGGCGGCGAACCTGACGCCCTCGGAGCCCGGCCAGGCGGCGTCGGCGGGCTCGCCCGGTCCCGCCTCGACCACGCAGGGGTTGTAGTAGTTGATGCCGATCTGGTCGATCGGTGCGGCGATCGTCTCCAGGTCGCCGTCCTTGATGTGGCCGGTGCCGCCGTTGCGCTCGGCGGTGCCGAGCACCTCCTCCGGGTAGCGGCCGTAGAGGGCGGGGTCCAGGAACTGCCTGGTCAGCAGCGCGTGGATGAGGTGCGTGGCTGCGGCGTCGGCCGGGGTCGCGACCGCGTCCGGGTCGTCGACCTGGGCCGGGGTGAGCACCGGCGCCGAGTTGATCACCAGCATGAGCTCCTCCGCGCCCAGCTCGCGCAGCCGCCTGGCGGCCAGGCCGTGGCCGAGGAGCAGGTGGTGGGCGGCGCGCAGGGCGCTCGCCGGGTCGCGGCGTCCCGGCGCGTGCACGCCGTTGCCGTAGCCGAGGAAGGCCGCGACCCACGGTTCGTTGAGCGTGGCCCAGTGGCCGACCCGGTCGCCGAGCCGGTCGTGCACGGCCTCCGCGTACTCGGCGAACCGGTAGGCGGTGTCGCGGTCGGTCCACCCGCCGCGCTCTTCCAGAGCTTGCGGCAGGTCCCAGTGATAAAGCGTGACGTACGGCGAGATCTCGGCTTCCAGCAGCTTGTCGACCAGCCTGTCGTAGAAGGCGAGGCCCTCGGGGTTGGCCGGGCCGGTGCCGTTCGGCTGGACGCGCGGCCAGGCGACGGAGAACCGGTAGGCCGCCAGGCGCAGCTCGCGCATCAGCGCGACGTCGTCGGCGTAGCGGTGGTAGTGGTCGCAGGCCACGTCCCCGGTGTCGCCGTCCGCTACGTTCCCGGGGGAGTGGGAGAAGGTGTCCCAGATCGACTGGCCTCGCCCGTCCTCCTTGACCGCCCCCTCGATCTGATAGGAGGCCGTTGCGGCGCCCCAGACGAAGCTCTCCGGGAAAATCATCCTTTTACCGCTCCTTGCATGATTCCACCAATGATCTGTTTGCCGAACAGGACGAAGGCGACGACGAGCGGCAGGGTTCCCACCGCCGTGCCCGCCAGGCCCAGCACGTAGTCGTTGACGTAACCGCTGGCCAGGGTCGACAGGGCCACCTGCACCGTGGGGCTGTCCGGGTTGAGCACGACCAGCGGCCAGAAGTAGTCGTTCCAGGCCGACATGAACGTGAGCATGCCGAGCACCGCCGCCGCCGGCCGGGCGGCCGGCAGCACGACGTGCCAGAACAGCCCCCAGGTCGTGCACCCGTCGACCCGGCCCGCCTCCAGCAACTCGGTCGGCAATGCCCGCGTCAGGTACTGCGTCATGAAGAACACGCCGAACGCGTTGACCAGGGCGGGCACGATCAGCGCGTAGTTGGTGCCGGTCCACTCCAGCTTCACCATGAGCAGGTAGAGCGGGATGATGCCGAGCTGGACCGGGACCATCATGGTCGCGACCGTGATCAGCAGCATGATGTTGCGGCCTCTGAACCTTAGCTTGGCGAACGCGAACCCGGCCAGCGTCGAGAAGAACATGACCGCGATCGAGATCGAGCCCGCCACGATGACCGAGTTGAGCAGCGCCAGCCCGAACGGCACGGTGTCGAAGACCCTCGCCACGTTGGCGAGGAAGTTGCCGCCCGGCAACAGCGGCGGCGGCACCTCCGCCAGCGCCGAGTTGTGCCGGGAGGCCACCACCACGCTGTAGTAGAGCGGGAACGCGGAGAAGAAGGCCACCGCGGTCAGCGTCAGATACCTCAGTCTCATACCAGGCCGCCCTTCACCCGGCGCGTGATCAGGAAGTTGACGCCCGCGACGATCACCACGGCCAGGAACATCAGCCAGGACGCCGCCGAGGCGTAGCCGAAGTCGAACTTGGTGAACCCCTGCTCGTAGACGAACAGCGCCAGCGTCTGGAACTGCCGGTCGGGCCCGCCGTTGGCCGCGCCGCCCTGGGCGACGCCGGTGCTGGCGCCGAACAGCAGGGGCTCGGCGATGATCTGCATGGCGCCGATCGTCGAGACGATGACCACGAAGATCATCGTGGGCCGGATCATCGGCACGGTGATCTTGCGGAGCTGGGTGAAGTTGCTCGCCCCGTCGATCGTGGCCGCCTCGTACAGCTCCCGGGGTACGGCCTGCATGGCCGCCAGGAAGATCAGCGCGTTGTAGCCGGTCCAGCGCCACATGATCATCGTGGAGAGCGCGATGTGCGAGGTCGCGGTGCCCGCCGCCCAGTCGATGGCCCCCGCGCCGAACCAGGAGAGCACCCAGTTGATCATGCCGAAGTCGCGGCCGTACAGCTGGCTGAAGATCACCACCACGGCCACCACGCTCGTCACGTTGGGCAGCAGCAGCGAGACCCGGAACAACGTCTGGAAGCGCAGCCTGCGGTTCAGCAGGTGCGCCAGCCAGATGGCCAGCACCAGCTGCGGCACGGTCGACAGCACCCCGATGGACAGCGTGTTGAACGTCGCGTTCCAGAAGTAGCCGTCGGCCAGCAGCGTGCCGAAGTTGTCCATCCCGACGAACGTGTGCTCGTCGGACAGCAGCGTCCACTCGTGCAGGCTCACCCACGCCGTGTAGACCAGCGGGAACAGCCCGAAGGCGCAGAACAGCAGGAAGAAGGGCGCGACGTAGGCGTACGGCGACACCCTCACGTCGAGGGTGTGCCGTATGCCCCGCCTGCGCCGCCGCCCGGGGACGGCGAGCGGGAGAGAACTCATTTGATCTTCTTGACGTCCTCGAGCACCTGCGCCCAGGCCTGGTCGGGGGTCTGCTTGCCCTGCTCGACCCGGCCCAGGCCGTCGCCGATCACGACGCGGACCTCGGCCTCCTTGGGCCCGAGGTGCTGCGGCTTGAGCGCCTTGGCGGCCTCGGAGTAGATCTTGCCGATGGGGGCGTCGCCGAAGAACGGCTTGGTGAAGTTCTGGATCGACGGGTCGTCGTAGAGCGACGGGATCGACGGGAACGTGCCCTCCTCCTTGAAGACCTTGGCCTGGTTCTCCTTGGAGGTGAGGAAGTCGATCAGCTCGGCTGCCTCCTTGGGATGCTTGCTCTGCTTGGGGATCATCAGGTGCGAGCCGCCGCTGTTGCCCGACCCACCGGGAACGGTCGCGATGTCCCACTTGCCGGACGCGTCCTTCGCCTGCTCCTGGATGAACCCGGTCATCCAGGCCGGGCAGATGATCGTGGCGAACGAGCCCTTGGCGAAGCCGGTGTTCCACGGCGGCGAGAAGGCGGCCAGCTTGGCGGTCAGCTTCTCGGCGGTGAGCTGGTTGGACAGGTCCCACGCCTTCTTCACGTCGGGGTTGGAGTCCACGATGATCTGGTCCTGGGCGTCGTACAGGCCGGCCGGCGCCTGGTTGACCATGGCCCGGAAGATCTCACCGGGGCTGTCCACGAACTTCGCCCCCGCCACGTCGGCCGCGGCGAACTTCTTGCCCGTCTCGATGTACTGCTCCCACGTCGGCCAGAGCGCGGCCACCTCGGTCCGGTCGGTCGGCAGCCCCGCCTTCTCGAACAGGTCCTTGCGGTAGCACATGGCCAGGCCGCCCACGTCGGTGCCGAGGCCCAGCACCTGGCCGCCCTGCTTGCTCAGGCCCTGCTGCCACTTCCAGTCGAGGTAGTCGCCCTGCCGCTTGTCCAGGCCGTACTGCTTGAGGTCCTGGAACTTGGCGGGCTGCGCGGTGAACGTGCTGATGTAGCCGACCTCGACGGCCTCGATGTCCCCCGCCCCGGCGTTGGTGGCCAGCCGCTTCACCAGGTTGTTGTGGTGGTCGTTGAACTGCGTGACGTTCTCGACGATCTCGACGTTCGGGTGCGTCTTCTTGTACTCCTCGTACAGCGGCTTGAAGCCGAAGTCACCGAAGAGGCCGATCGTGAGCTTGACCTTCTCTCCCGGCTTGGCGGCGGTGTCGGCGCTGCCCGCGGTGTCGCTCCCGCCGCCGCTTCCGCAGGCCGCCGATGCGAGGACGAGCAGGGACGCGGTGAGCAAGGGTACGGCGAGCCGGCGGATACGAGGGGTCATGGAAACCCTCCAGAGTTCAGGCTAGGGGGATGTGGAGAGAGCGCTCTCTCACGAGGTTCGTAGCCCTTCTATCGCTCTGTCAACGGAAGGTGGATAACGATAGGGTTGCCTGAGAGAGCGCGTTCAGAAATCTGACGGCCGTGGGAGCAGCGTCTGCGGAGGCCGGTCCCATGGGTGCCGACGCAGATCATCGGCCTGGAGTGAAAGCCTCCACGCTGGACCAGGGCGCTCTCGCCGTCGACCGCGGACGAGGGATGGAGTCCTGAAGAGTGAGTGCTTTCATCCCGAGTGCGGCCTTCTTCGATGAGCTGCAGGACGAGGATGGCCTGCACGATCGTGGTGGCGCGGTGCGGGCAGCAGTGCAGCCGGGTCGGGACCTTCAAGGTCTTCAAGGTGGCAACGGCGCGTTCACCGCAGGCGCGGATGCGCGCGTGTGCGCGGTTGACCGAGTGCTGGTGGCGTGACAGCGCCGACCGGAGCCGGTGGCCTCGCGGACGTAGCGCCAGGCGGATCAGGGTGTGATTGGACAGCGGAATCGCGGCAGGGTAAGACAGCAACGAGGCTCTCCGGTAGAGGCATCGGATCTTGGTCGACTGCTGTCTTACCGGGAGCCTCTTCTCATGTCGACTGGTCCCGGTGCCGCGCCTGCTGACCTGCGCGATCAGGTTGGAAAAGCCTCACTGTCACGCGCCGTTCCGTGGGAGCTTGGGATGAGATTCCCGGGCGATCTACCAATCTGATAGCACTCAAGTCGCGCGCGAGTCGACGACCGGCTGGGAGCGGAGCCGAACCACTATGAACCGTCCTGCGCGCCGGTACGTGGATCCAGTCCCGGATCAATGTCAGCTGATCCGCCACCTGCCTCCCTTGTTTGGCCTCGTTCGTTGAGCCCCAGAGCAACGGCGCCGACCATGGACCCCAGCCCTGTCAGTGCGAAGACCAGGCAGACTGCAAGGTCGCGCGGGTTGGAGGTGACGTTTAGCGCGCTAAAGCCGCTTAACACAAAGAAACCCCACCCAGCGACCAGAGAGATTTCCCGCCCTGTCATAACGCTCCTAACAAGTCACACTTAAGAGTGCTGTGATGGCCGCCCACGTAAAGCGGGCGGCCACGCACATGTTACCTGAAGTCGGCTCGCACTCGCACAGCTAATCCCGAGGGTTATGCCAGCCGCTGTCGCAGCGTAGCGGGATCCTACCGTCCGGCTTCTGTGGATCCGAGTATGGAAGCTTCAGTTCGGCTTCGAAGCCGAACTTGAAAGTCCCGATGTCGCATGTCGGAAAGCCTCCGGAGCATTCCAGGAGCCCATTATCGTGTCCATCCGTCGGATAGTTGTGAACCTCCTTGCCGGGACGAGATTCGTCCTTTTTTTCGTGACACTGCGAGGATTCCGATGGAGAGAATCCCGGTGGATAGGAGACTGTCAACTGGCCTGCCTTGATTTTTCCGCAGAATGTCGTGGTGAGTGAGATTGTCATTTTTTTGACGAACTGATACTTGCCGTATTTTTGGCGGAAGGAGTCGGTCATATAGACCTGAGTCCATATGCGCATTTTGGCGATGTTGAGCTGAGTCGTTCTCACCGCATGGTTCGGCTTCCAGCCGACGACACCGGATGCCCGGAAGGTCATGCCCTTGTACGGCCTTCCCGGCATGGCGGAAAAGTGTTTACATCGGTTTCCTGCCGCCCTGATGGTCTCGCATATTCTCGGATTCAGCGCGTAGTCGGGCACGCAGTCACTCGCAGTTCCTGCCATGGTTGACGAACGCTCGCTGGAATTGCAATCCGGCCCTTCCGAGCCGAAGTCCGTCGAATCCTCGTGCTGGGGAAGCGGAACGATGATTATCGTCATGTTTCCGCAGCGATCAAAGACGTGTATCGAGATGGTCGGGTCGCTCGGTTCCACCTGGCCGAGGGGAGTGACCGCCGATGTAGTCGCTTTCGTTTCCGAGGATTCGGCTTCCTGGAAACGCCACGTACGGCTCACCGTGGCGGTCACGTGGACGGTGCCGTTCGCGTCACTTTGCACGACAGGGTGGTCGAGCGCAACAGCGGAATCGGTTCGACTGAGACCGATCCGCTCCAGGATTTCACGTTCGCTGATGAGCGCTGCATTGAGCAGGGACAATTTGGCCGTGCTGGGCGCGTCCGCAGTTACTCCAGGGGCATCCCAGATTGATGTCGCCCGGCTCTCCAAAACCGCGTCCTGAGCCTGGTAGTAGTGCTTGACCCGGTCGATGTAGGCCTGCCTGCCAGATTCCTCGTTCGTGGCCTTCCTCTGCTGTGGGTCAGGCTCCAGGACGCAACCCGCTCCGCCGTTGGGCGCAGGTGGTGGCACGGCCCTGGTGGTGAAGGTCTTGGCCTCCCACTCGCCGGAGCCGTGGGCGGTCCTGGCCCGCACCTTGACGGTATAGGTGATGTCGTTCGCCAGGCCGCTGATGGCCGCCCACGAATCTTTCACCTCCAGGTTCTCGACGACGTTGCCGCCGCTGTCGATGACCTCTACGTCGTAGCCTTCGAGCAGCGCGACGCTGCCATTGGACTCTGGCAGCCCCCAACTGGCCGTTGCGCTGGCGTCGCCGCCGGTGACGGTGAGGTTCAGCACCTTGCTGGGTGGCCCGGCCGGCAGGTAGGCGAGTCCAACCGACGGCTGCTCGTCTGCGGCCGCGTCGCTGAAATTGACGACATCGTCCTTGTCGGAGGTGAGAAGGAGCCATTGATATTCGCTGCCGGAGATGTCCGCCTGTGGCGTGCTCAGCGGCAGTGTGTACGGCGTGGTGCTGGTGTCGGCGTCGCCGGTCAGATCGGAGCCCTTGCTGTCACCGGTCACCGGGCTTTTCAACGGAGTGGCGGTGATGACCGCGTCCGCCGGGCAGGGACCCGCCGGGCAGGTTGGTGTACCGAGTTTCAGAAGCGCTTCGGAGACAGCCGCGCCGTCGGGCAACTCGGTGAGGCGCAATCCGATGACAGCGGCGGTCTTGTCGATCCCGGTGCCGCCGATCCGCATGACGGTGTCGTCAGTGACGGTGCACGGCGAACCGGCGCATGCCGCAGGGTCGGTCTTGGCTGTCTTGACGACGATGTCGTCCTTACCCAGTGTCAGATGCCGGATGTCCTCTGGGGGGTCATCCGGAGGTGTGCCGGGTGTGGTGAAGTGGACCGGAGCCGTCTTAGAGGTACAGATCTCGAGTTCGGAGCCGTCCGAGGAAGCTACTGTAGCCGTGGTCGAGGCCCCAGGTTTACCGGAGGTGGTCCTGGCGAGCGAGGGGGCCGCACCACCGAGCGGGGTGTTCATGTCGGTGGTGATTTCGGCGGCGGTTTGGGCGCGGTTGTAGATGCGAACTTCGTCGATGATGCCTTTGAAGTATTCGCCGTAGGCGGTGTTGCCGCCGATGTGGTGCTCCAGTCGCGCCACATCGGCTGGGCATGGCCGCGAGGTCTTGCGCGCGGCTGATCGGGTTACTTCTTCGTGCCGTCCATGGCGGTCATCGAACGCAGGGCGCATCAGTCAGCGGTTGGCTTGGAGACCAGATCCACCTGCTGCTTGACGGCGAGAACGAGTCCCCGCCGTCCATGATGTCGACGTTGCGCAGCGTGCGATGTGTCCGCCCGTCCTTCTGCACACCCGGACGTATCACCGTCTCGCGCCACGCGGGGTGGGTTGTGCTGAGCGGTTTGCGTACCGCGCGGATGCGTGTGGCCTTGTCCTCGTCGTTGCAGATCACGACAGAATCGAACGCCCTGGGCGAGGAGTAGGGCACGCCCGTGACATGCCGCCGCCGGCGGCGGCACCAGCGCGTCGTACCTTCTGCCTGAAGGAGAACCCGTCCGCGGAACGGAGGCATGTGGCGCGGTGCGACGCCTCGGCGGCAGGCATCTGACGTCCGCCTACATCAGCGGCGCTGCTCTCCCGATCCGTCGAACAGGCCGTCCAGGGTCTGGGTGGTGACCGCACGGGTGACCCAGGTTTCCAGTTGGGTCAGGTCGGTGCACGCGGTGATGCGGGCCCGAACGTCGTCGGGGAGCATGAATCCACGGGTTTCCAGAAGGAGCAGCACTAGCCGGGCGGCCTCTTCTGCTTTCCCTTCTGCTTTCCCTTCGGCCTTGCCTTGGGCTTGCCCCTCTTCGAGGCCGCGGCCGTAGTGTTCGCGCGCGAAGGGGCTGTAGACGGGCCAGGCGGTGGACTTCATGATCTCCTCCATGAGTCGCCGGATGTCGGGCGCGGCCATGCTGTAAGCGTATTCATAGTACTTCGGAGCGTATTCATCGCGGAGCTCGGTCAGTGCCATGGCGAACGCTTCGATGACCTTGCGATCACGGCCGTGGACCATGACCGACATGGCCGACAGCCCCGGCTGCTCCGCGGCCTGGTGGGGGTCGGTGATGGCGGGGATGTCGTCCGGCCCCAGCACCTGGCACTGGAGGCGGTAGCCGGTCAGGCCGGAGTCGATCGGCTGTGCGTAGTGGGCGGCGGCTGCCCGGTCGGGTGTGATGACCAGGACCGTGACGTCGCAGCCCAGCAGCAGCCAGAGCGCGGCGGCGTAGCGGGTGAACTGCCGGGGATCCTTGGCCTTGTCCTGCTGGATCTCCACGACGACGGCGTGTGCCGGCGACTGTGGTGGCCCCATGACGAGGATCAGGTCGGCCTCGATGTCGACCGAGTGGCGGGTGTTGAACGTGCTGTCCTCCACCCGGATGAGGGGAGTGGCAGGTAGCTCCACCCCCATGAGGTCACGCAGGATCTCCACTGCCAGCTGCGGGCGGTCACTGATCATCTGGATCAGGGCATCATGTCGGGGGGACGGCATGACACCTATTGTGACACGGCGCTCACGTTGAGTGACGCATGGCTGATGGCCGACTTGCGGAGGCTGGCCTTGATGCGTGGGACGGTTCGGTCCGGATGTCGCTAACCGTTGAGCACTCGGCCCACCATGCGGGCGTACATGCGGCCTGGGCTGGGCGACTTCGCCAGAAAGCCGGGCAGCATCCGCAGCCCCACCGCGAACGGCTCCAGCCGCTCGTACAGCGCCTCGGCGCCCGCCGGCCGGTCGCCCGGCTTCTTCTCCAGTAACTCGGCCAGCAGTGCGCCCAACTCGCCGGGCAGCCCCGGGATGCCGGGCGGGCGCTGCTTGACCTGCTTCTCGAACACCACGTAATCGGTGGGGCCGGTGAACAGCTGGCGCCCGGTCAGCATCTCGTGCAGCACGCAGCCCAGGGAGTAGAGGTCGCTGCGCGGCTCGGCGACGCCGTGCTGGATCTGCTCGGGCGCCATGTACGCGGGCGTGCCGAGGATCTGGCCGATCCTGGTGAACGTGGTGACGTCGGCGTCGCGCAGCAGGGCCAGGCCGAAGTCGAGCACCTTGACGCTGCCGTCGGGGCAGAGCATGAGGTTGGTCGGCTTGAGGTCGCGATGGCAGATGGACAGCGCGTGCGCGGCGGACAGCACGGCGCACGCCTGGGCGGCGATCGCGGCGGCCCACGAGACCGGCAGCGGCCCGTGCTCGCTCACCACGTCGGCCACCGTGACGCCCTCGATGAACTGCATCACCTGGTAGAGCCGCTGTTCGTGGGTGCCGAAGTCGTACAGCACGGGAGCGCCAGGATGCTCCAGCCGGGCCAGGATGCGCGCCTCGCGGATGAACCGGCGCTCCAACTCCTCGTCGGGCCCGCTGGGCAGCCGGAGGAGCTTCACCGCCACCCGGCGGTCGAGATGGCGGTCGTGGCCCGCGTAGACGGCTCCCATGCCGCCCTGCCCCAGAGGGAGGTCGTCGAGCACATAGCGGTCGCCGATGACCATGAGCCCCCTCCCGCCCTTATCGCGAAAAACCTACACCGTCAGGACTGGGGCTGCAGGTGGCCGTCGGTCAGCCCGTCGAGGCCGAGCCGGATCAGCGTCTGGCCGAGCGCGGAGGTCTCGCGCAGGGCGTCCTCCAGCACGGCCAGCTGCCGGAATGCCTCGCCGTAGGCGGTCTGGTCGGCGAGCGAGAGCCGGGGCAGGCGGGTGCGCCGCGCGTCGAAGCGGCTGGAGCCGGTGGTCGCCCGCCCGCCGGCGGCGCGCAGGAAACCGGCCAGGAAGTCGGGGTCGAGCCGGCGCGCGTCGACCCGATAGAGGGTCAGGTGCGGACCGAGCACGAAGCCGCCCTCGGTCATCACCCGCACGCTGGAGTAGGACGCCACCACGTCGCCCGGCCGGACCTCGACGAGCCCGCGCTGCGGACCCGCGCGGCCCGAGGGGGCCGTGCCGTGGGCGATGTCGTCGGCCGTCAGCACCGCGACCTCGCCGCCGTCGGCCGCCATCTTGGGCGGCGCCTGCACCGTGGTCACCAGGCCCTCCTTGATCAGGTCGCCGACCGTGGTGACCGGCTGGTCGAGCGGCTGGTCGAGCACCTTGAGGTCGGGCGGCGTGGCGGCGGCGGCCAGGAAGCGGTCGCGGGTCTCGGTGAAGGCCCGGCCCAGGTCGTCGCGGCGCTGGTGGCGGGCCGGGGTCATGTCGACCTCGTCGGCCAGCAGGTCGATGATGCGTACGGTCTGGTCGGAACGGTCCTCCAGGTAGGCCCGCCAGGCGGGCTCGACCGCCGACTGGTCGGTGGTCGCGTCGAGGATGAGCACGTCGGACGGCGGCCGCTCGCCGGCGGCCGGGCGGCGCAGCAGCCACAGGTCGCTGCCCGGCAGCGCGACCACGGCGCGCAGGGCGCCGGCACGCAGCAGGTTGGCCCGGATGCGCCTGCCCGCCTTGCGGCTCGCGGCGGCGGGCGGCATGAGCACCGCGACCAGGCCGCGCGGCCTGGCGTGGGTGAGGCAGTGCTGGACCCAGGCCAGCTCGGGCTCGCCCCGGGGCGGCAGGCCGTACTCCCAGCGCGGGTCGCCGGTCAGCTCCTCGTAGCCCCAGGACCGTTCGTTGAACGGCGGGTCGCACACGACGGCGTCGGCCTTCTCGCCGGCGAAGGCGTCGTGGCGGATCGAGTCGCCCGCCTCCACCCGGGCCCTGACGCCGCGCAGCCGCAGCCGGGCGGCGGTGATGCGGGCGGAGGTGCCGCTGAGGTCCTGGCCGAGGACACTGGATGCCCGGGGCGCCAGCAGCAGCGTGCCGACGCCGCAGGCGGGGTCGAGCACCGTGCCGCCGTCGGTGTGGACCAGCCTGACCATGAGGTCGGCGGTCTCCTCGCGGGTGACCGAGAGCTGCCGGGAGTGGGCCTCCAGGTAGCGCTCGATGAGGAACTCGTACGCGGTGAGCGGGTCGTGCCGCTCGGCCAGCTCGAAGACCAGCGCGGCGAGCTCGGGGTCGAGCCCGCTGTGTCCCTCGGTCAGCAGCACTCCGACCTGGGCCACCAGCTCGCCCAGCCGCAAATCACCGGCGGCTCTCAGGCGTTGCCATACCCGATCACCCAGGGAGACCTGGTAGGACTTCCCATAGCGTCGCAGCCAGGACTCGACCTGGGGCAGCGAGAAGAGGGGTTGGTTGGCGGTGCCGCCGACGGGCAGTGGGAAGTCGTCGTGGCGGCGGCGCCAGTTGCTGACCGCGGCTCGCCCGACCCCTGCGAGCCGGGCGATGTCCCCGGCGTTCACAGTCGGGTCATGGCTCATGAAGGCCACAGTAGTTCACAAGAGTCTTCAGCGCATCTGCTTGTGAAGTCTTTCAACCAATGATTTACTGCAGGGTATGAAGCAGAACATCCGCTATGCCGCCGGATCAGATGTGGGCCGCCGCAGGGAGCAGAACGAGGATTCCGGTTATGCGAGCAGCCGGCTGCTCGTGGTGGCCGACGGGATGGGCGGGCACGCGGCCGGTGAGCTGGCGAGCTCGGCGGCCATCGCGGTCATGCGCGAGCTGGATGCCACGCTTCCCGAGGCGGGGGTCGACCTTGAGGCCGCGATCGAGGGCGCCGTGCACGAGGCGGCGCGCCGGCTGGTCGAGTTGGCCGACATCGACCCGGCGCGCAGGGGGATGGGGACCACGGTGACCGCCATGCTGTGGGACGGCTACCGGTTCGCCCTGGCTCATCTCGGTGACTCCCGCGGATACCTGCTTCGCGATGGTGCGCTTTACCAGATGACCAAGGATCACACACTTGTGCAGTCGATGGTGGACGAAGGACGGATAACAGAGGATCAGGCCGCCGTGCACCCCCGGCGGTCGATGGTGCTCCGGGTGCTGGGCAGCGAGGGCCGTGCCGAGCCCGACCTGGCGCTACGCGAGGCCGAGCCCGACGACCGCTATCTCCTGTGCTCCGACGGGCTGACGACCGTCCTCGGGCCCGAGGTCCTGCACGAGGTGCTGACCACGTTCGCCGACCCCGGAGCGGCCGTACGGCGGCTGATCGACCTGGCCAACGAGGGCGGCTCGCCCGACAACGTGACCGTGATCGTGGCCGACGTGGTGGCGCCGGGCGGGGGCGATCAGCAGGTCTACCGCGTGGGGGCCGGCGCGTAGGCAGGCGGGTGATCAGCGGCTCCGCCTGAGGTGGCGCCGACTGCCGTCACCTCTGTCACTTCTGCCGCACAGCCGCTGTTTTCTCTCACGGTTAGCCACTTTCCGGGTGTTCGGCGCGCGATCGTAGGTCGGCTATTACAGTCCAACGTGATCTGCCGGATTTTCTGGGAGGAGTCGCCCTGGACCCGATCGCGGAAGATCTGCTGAAAGTGGTACGCCAGGAGATCGGCTACCGGGAGAAGGGCGGCCAGCACACCAAGTTCGGCAACTGGTACGCCGACCGTGTCCAGGATTCCCAGTACCGCAACGCCCCCTGGTGCGACATGTTCATCGCCTGGGCTGCGGACAAGGCCGGGGTCACCGACTACGTCGGCCAGTTCGCATGGACTCCTTCCCATGCCGCCTGGTTCATCCAGAAGGGCGCCTGGACCGCCAAGCCGGAGCCGGGTGCCCTGGTCTTCTTCGACTGGAAAGGCGGCAAGAGCTACAAGGGCATCGACCACGTGGGCATCGTGGAGCGCGTCTCCGGTGACAGGATCCACACGATCGAGGCGAACGTCGACCGCGTCTGGCTCAAGCGCAAGACCCGCGAGACGGACAAAGTCGTCGGCTACGGGTTACCCCGGGTGGTCAAGGAGCGCCTCACCCAGAGTGAGATCCGGGCCACCGACCAGCCGTTCGTCCCCGTGCCGCGCGTGGCGGCGCCGCAGGGGTCGCCGTTCGACATCCTGGGCACGCCGCAGGCGCTGCTGGCCGTGATGGTGCTGACCACCGTCGTGCTCTCCTTACGCCGCGCGGGTCACCGCCGTGGCACCCGCAGGGTCGCCCACCGCCGCTTCCGCTGGCCATGGAACGCGCCAGACACGTCACCGGCCAGGCATCCCACTCCGGCCAGGCTTCCCACTCCGGCCAGGCAGCCCGGCCCGGCCAGGCAGCCCGGCCCGGCCAGGCACCCCTGCCCGGCCAGGCCCGCCCCGCCCGCCGACCCGTTCCTGACCGCAGGGCGGGGCGAGCCCGCCGGCCCGTCTCCGTCCGCCGCGCCGGTACGCCATCCCGATCCGGCGCTCTCCGGCCGTCCGGAGAGTGGCCGGAGCCGGGTCCCCGCGGGCGTGGGTCACGGGGGTGAGCGCCGTCCGACGGTGACGAGACGCCGGCCGTACGAGCCGAAGGGCTGACCGCCGCACGGGTGTTTCCTTCGCGAAGAGCAGGGGGCTTGGGAAATAGTAGGACGTCCTAGTATCTTCGAAGTGAGGCCCCTCACCAAGGAGTGATCAGGCGTGCACGTTCCGGCCCACCCTGTCCGTTTCGTGACGGCAGCGGCCCTGTTCGACGGTCATGACGCGGCGATCAACATCATGCGCCGCATCCTCCAGTCGCAGGGCGCCGAGGTCATCCACCTCGGGCACAACAGATCGGTGGACGAGATCGTCACCGCGGCCGTCCAGGAGGACGTCCAGGGCGTGGCGATCAGCTCCTACCAGGGCGGTCACGTGGAGTTCTTCTCCTACCTGGTCGAACTGCTGCGCGAACGCGGCGCGGGCCACATCAAGGTGTACGGCGGTGGCGGCGGCGTCATCGTGCGCGAGGAGATCGACCTGCTCCACTCCCGCGGCGTCACCCGCGTCTTCTCGCCCGAGGACGGCCAGCGGCTCGGCCTGCCCGGGATGATCAACAAGCTGATCGAGGAGTGCGACGTCGAGCTGAACGGCGCCCCCTCGGCCGAGGCCGTGCTCTCGGGCGACCAGGCGGCGCTGGCCAGGGCGATCACCCTGATCGAGGCCGGTCGCGCGCCGGACGGGCTGGTCGAGGGCCTGCGCTCGGCGGGGCGCCAGGCGCCCGTGCTCGGCATCACCGGCACCGGAGGGTCGGGCAAGTCGTCCCTCACCGACGAGCTGGTCCGCCGGCTGCGGATGGACAACGACGACAAGCTGCGCATCGCGATCATCGCCATCGACCCGACCCGCAGGCGCGGCGGCGGCGCGCTGCTCGGTGACCGCATCCGGATGAACAGCCTGGGCCCGCAGACCTACTTCCGCTCCCTGGCCACCAGGGGCGCCCCCAACGAGGTGCCCGCCTGCCTCGACGACGTGATCGCCGCCTGCCGCGCCGCCGGCCACGACCTGGTCGTGGTCGAGACTCCCGGCATCGGCCAGGGCGACGCCGGGATCGTGCCGCACGTCGACGTGCCCATCTACGTCATGACCCCCGAGTTCGGCGCGGCCTCCCAGCTGGAGAAGATCGACATGCTCGACTTCGCCGAGGCCGTGGTGATCAACAAGTTCGAGCGGCGCGGCGCCGAGGACGCCCTGCGCGACGTGAGCCGCCAGCTGGTGCGCAACCGCGAGGCCTTCGGCGTCTCGCCGGACGAGATGCCGGTGTTCGGCACGATCGCCTCCCGCTACAGCGACGCCGGGGTCACGGCGCTCTACCACCACCTCAAGGGCCTGCTCGTGGACAAGGGCATGCCGGCCGGTTCGGGCCTGCTCGCGCCGGTGCGCGGACGCACCTCCCTGGCGTCCGCCGCGACCGTGCCGCCCGCCCGCGCCCGCTATCTGGCCGAGATCGCCGACACGGTGCGCGGCTACCACGCCGAGACGGACGCCCAGGCCGAGGTGGCCCGCCGCCGCCGGCAGCTCACCGCCGTCCGCGACCTCCTCGCCACCGGCACACCCGGCACACCCGGCAAAGCCGCCGGAGCCGCCGAGGCCGGAGCGGTGGACGCGACGGAGGCCAGGCTGGCGGAGCTCCTGGAGCAGGCCGAGGGCGAGCTGAGCGACGAGAGCCGGGCGCTGCTCGACTCCTGGCCCGCCACCCGCGCCGCGTACACCGCCGACGAGCTGGTCGTACGGGTACGCGACCGCGAGCTGCACACGCCGCTCTGGCGGGAGACGCTGTCCGGCAACCGCGTCCCCCGCGTGGCCCTGCCCCGCTACACCGACGACGGCGAGCTGCTCAGGTTCCTGCGCCGCGAGAACCTGCCGGGCAGGTTCCCGTTCACGGCGGGCGTCTTCCCGTTCAAGCGCGACGACGAGGACCCGACCCGGATGTTCGCCGGCGAGGGCGACCCGTTCCGCACCAACCGGCGCTTCAAGCTGCTCTCCGAGGGCCAGCCCGCGACCCGGTTGTCCACGGCGTTCGACTCGGTGACGCTCTACGGGCACGATCCCGACCCACGGCCCGACATCTACGGCAAGGTCGGCACGTCGGGGGTCTCCATCGCCACGCTCGACGACATGAAGGTGCTCTACGACGGGTTCGACCTGTCCGCGCCCAACACGTCCGTCTCGATGACGATCAACGGCCCGGCGCCGACGATCCTGGCCTTCTTCCTCAACGCCGCCCTCGACCAGGCGCGCGACGCCTTCCGGGCGGAGCACGGGCGCGAGCCGTACGAACAGGAGGAGCGCGAGCTGCGGGCGCGGACGCTCGCCACCGTCAGGGGCACGGTGCAGGCGGACATCCTCAAGGAGGACCAGGGCCAGAACACCTGCATCTTCTCCACCGAGTTCTCGCTGCGGATGATGGCCGACATCCAGGAGTGGTTCATCGCCAACGGCGTGCGCAACTTCTACTCGGTCTCGATCTCCGGCTATCACATCGCCGAGGCCGGGGCCAACCCCATCAGCCAGCTCGCGTTCACGCTCGCCAACGGCTTCACCTACGTCGAGGCGTACCTGGCACGCGGCATGCGGATCGACGACTTCGCGCCCAACCTGTCGTTCTTCTTCTCCAACGGCATGGACCCCGAATACAGCGTGCTCGGGCGCGTGGCCCGCCGCGTCTGGGCGGTCGCGATGCGCGAGAGGTACGGCGCCGCCGAGCGCTCGCAGAAGCTCAAGTACCACATCCAGACCTCGGGCCGGTCCCTGCACGCCCAGGAGATGGACTTCAACGACATCCGCACCACCCTGCAGGCCCTGATCGCCGTCTACGACAACTGCAACAGCCTGCACACCAACGCGTTCGACGAGGCGGTGACCACGCCGTCGGCCGAGTCGGTGCGCAGGGCGATGGCCATCCAGCTGATCATCAACCGCGAGTGGGGCCTGGCGCGCAACGAGAACCCGCTGCAGGGCTCGTTCATCATCGACGAGCTGACCGACCTGGTGGAGGAGGCGGTGCTGCGGGAGTTCGAACGGCTGTCTGACCGGGGCGGCGTGCTGGGCGCCATGGAGACGGGCTACCAGCGCGGCCGGATCCAGGACGAGTCGATGCTGTACGAGACCCGCAAGCACGACGGCTCGCTGCCGATCATCGGAGTCAACACGTTCCACAACCCGCGCGGTGACGAGCCGCACCCGCGGAAGCTGGAGCTGGCCCGGGGCACCGAGGAGGAGAAGCAGTCGCAGCTCGACCGGCTGCACGCCTTCCACGAGCGCAACCGGGCCGAGGCGCCCGCCGCGCTGGCCAGGCTGCGCGAGGCGGCGATGTCCGACGGCAACGCCTTCGAGGTGCTGATGGACGCCGCCCGGTTCTGCTCGCTCGGCCAGATCACCGACGCCCTGTTCGAGGCGGGCGGCCAGTACCGGCGCAACGTCTGACGCCGGTCGGCCGGTACCGGCGAGACGTTTGACGCCGGTCGGCCGGTACCGGCGAGACGTTTGACGCCGGTCGGCCGGTACCGGCGCGACGTGCGCCGGTCGGCCCGGGTCGGCCGCTGTGGTGCCCGCCGATAGGATCAAGATCGGGGGCATCACTGCAATCAGGAGGTTTCATGTCCGACGTCACGTTCAAGGGCAGCCCGATCACCGTGGGCGGCACCTTCCCGCAGCCTGGCGCCGCGGCGCCCGACTTCCGTCTGGTGGGCGGTGACCTCGGCGAGGTCTCGCTGGCCGACTACGGCACCTCCACCAAGGTGCTGAACATCTTCCCGAGCGTCGACACCGGTGTCTGCGCCGCGTCGGTCCGCCGGTTCAACGAGGTGGCCGCCGACCACCCCGACGCCGTGGTGCTGTGCGTCTCGGCCGACCTGCCGTTCGCGCAGAAGCGCTTCTGCGGCGCCGAAGGGCTCGACAGCGTGGTCATGCTCTCGATGATGCGCGGGCGCGAGTTCCTCACCGACTACGGCGTGGCGCAGGAGTCGGGGCCGCTGGCCGGGCTCGCCGCCCGCGCGGTCGTGGTGCTCGACGGCGACAACAAGGTGATCTACTCGGAGCTGGTGCCGGAGATCACCCAGGAGCCCGACTACGATGGCGCGCTCGCCGCGCTCAAGTAGTCACCGGGAGCCGTACGGCGAGGGCCGGGATCCGTCACGGACCCCGGCCTCCGGCGCTCGGGCGTCAGGGCTTGCGGCCCATCCCGCACAGGAGCAGCGACGACTCGGGAGAGTCGGCGAAGCCGATCGTGTCGGCCGGAGCGGGCCGCCACTGCGGCAGCCACACCAGGCCCGGCTCGACCAGGTCCCACCCCTCGAACAGGGCCGCGACGCGCTCACGGCCGCGCGGGCTCAGCGGAGAGGTCGTACGCCGGAAGACCTCGACGATCTTCGCGTCGCCGGCGGCGCGCGCGTCGCCGGCGAGGTGGGAGATGACCAGCGCGCTGCCGGGGGCCACCGCCTCGCGGAGCGTCGTGAGGATCCGGCCGGGGTCGTCGGCGTCGCTGACGAAGTGCATGACCGCGGTGAGCAGCACCGCGACGGGCCTGCTGAAGTCGAGGGTGCGCGACACCTCGGGGCTGCGCAGGATGTCGAGCGGTTTGCACAGGTCGCCGTAGACGACGGCGGTGCCCTCACCGGCCGGCATCGCCCGGGCGTGCACCAGGACGACCGGATCGCGGTCGACGTAGACCACGCGCGCTCCGGGGGTGACCTCGCGGGCCAGCTCGTGCACGCTGCGTCGCGTGGGCAGACCGGTGCCGAGATCGAGAAACTGCGTCACACCGGCCCTGGCCAGCTCGTGAACGGCACGTTCCAGAAACGCGCGATTGGCCCGCGCGGCGGCGCGGAGCTCAGGCGCCACCTGGAGGATCTGCTCCGCGGCCTCACGGTCGGCGGGGAAGTGGTCCTTGCCTCCGAGGAGGTAGTCGTAGAGCCGGGCGACGTTGGGAGTGTGCGGATCGAAGCCCAGCGGTTCGCGCTCCAACCAGTGGCCCCCGATCAGAAGTCCACGACCTTTATCTGGGAGTCTACTGATGCGTCAGGTCGGCTGTGGAGGTGCTTCGGCACACTGGAATCGTTCCAGTCGGGTCGCCGGCGACGGCCGCGGCACGGGGGGCCGGTGTGAAGGACGACACGGGAGCCGAGGTGCGGGTGCCCGCCGAGGTGCGCCGGATCGTGTCGCTGGTGCCCTCGCTGACCGAGTCGGTGGCGGCGACCGCCCCGGAGACGCTCGTCGGCGCCACCGACTGGTGCGCCCATCCGGCGGGTCTCGACGTCACCCGGGTGCGGGGCACCAAGAACCCCGACCTGGAGACGATCAGGGCGCTGCGCCCCGACCTGGTCCTCGCCAACGTCGAGGAGAACCGCGAACCCGACATCTCGGCGCTCCGTCAGGCCGGTCTGGCCGTCTGGGTGACCCGGATCGAGACGCTGGACCAGGCGTTCACCTCGCTCGACCGGATGTTCCGCCTCGCCTGCCGCGCCGGCCGTCCCGGCTGGCTCGACCTGGCCGAGGAGGCGTGGCGGGAGCCGCCGAGCGGGCCGCGGCGCACGGCGGTCATCCCGATCTGGCGGCGCCCGTGGATGGTGGTGGGGCGCGACACGTTCACCGGCGACGTGCTGAGACGGCTCGGCGTGGACAACCTCTACGCGGATCACCCGGAGCGCTATCCCAAGGTGCCGCTGCCCGAGCTGGTCGGGCGGGCTCCCGACCTGGTGGTGCTGCCGGACGAGCCGTACGCCTTCGCCGCCGACGACGGGCCCGAGGCGTTTCCCGGACTCGGGTGCGTCCTGGTCAGCGGGCGCGACCTGACCTGGTACGGGCCGTCGCTCGTCGCCGCCCGCGACCGGCTCGCGGCCTGCCTCGCCCGCTAAGGCACGATCGCGCGGCCCCTGGGCTGACCGGGATCGGCGGCCAGGGCGGCGTCGACGGTGGCCGGGCTGAGCACGTGCTCCATGACGATCACCGCGGTGCCCACGATCCCGGCGCGGTCGCCCAGCGAGCTGGTCGCGATCTCCAGGTTGCGCGTGGTGTACGGCAGGCTGCGCCGGTAGACGCTCTCCCGGATGCCCGTCAGGTAGTGCTCACCGGTCTCGGCCATGTCGCCGGCGAGCACCAGGACACCGGGGTTGAGCAGGCTGACCGCGGTGGCCAGCACGATGCCCAGCGTGCGGCCGGCCTCCTGGGTGCGGGCGATGGCCGTGGGATCGCCGGCCTGGACGAGGCGCACCACGTCGCGGCTGGTCTGACCGCCCACGTCGACGGCCACCGCGTGGCCGCTGGCCAGGGAGGCGACGCAGCCGCGCGAGCCGCAGGTGCAGACCCGGTCGTCGGTCTCGCGCAGCCGTACGTGGCCGATGCTGCCCGCGGCGCCCTCCACCCCCCGGTAGATCTCGCCGTCGAGGATGACGCCCGTGCCGATGCCGGTGGAGACCTTGACCAGGACCAGCGCCCGGGTCTCGCGCCAGGTCGACCACCACTCGCCGAGCGCCATCGCGTTGGCGTCGTTCTCGACCAGGATCGGCACCTCGAAGTCGGCGCCCAGGGCCTCACGGATCGGGTGGTCGTCCCAGCCGGGCATCAGGAACGATCTGACCACCCGGCCGGAGGTGTGGTCGACCGAGCCGGGCAGGTCGACGCCGATGCCGCACACCCGGTCGTGGGGGTGTCCGGTGCGGTCGAGCAGCCGCTGGAACGCCTCGCGCACCCAGGACAGGACCGCCTTGGGGCCGCGGTCGATGCGCATCTCGGTGTGCTCCTCGGCCAGTGGCCGGGCGGCGAGGTCGGTCAGCGCGACGTGGGCGTGGCCCGCCCCCAGGTCGGCCACGAGCACCAGGCGGCCGGCGGCGTCGATGTCGAGCACCGAGGGCGGCCGTCCGCCCCCGGAGCTCGCCACGCCCGACTCGTGGATGTAGCCGGCCTCGATCAGCCGGTCGACCCGGTCGGTGATCGTCGATCGGGACAGTCCGGTGAACTCGATGAGTTCCTTGCGGGTGCGGCAGGAGCCGTCGCGGATCAACTGGAGGATCTGCCCTGCCGTCAGCATGGTCTATCCCTTCTCCGCTCCAGCGGTGAGGCCCTCCGTCAGCAGGCGTTCGCCGGCGAAGAACACGATCACGATGGGCAGTGTCAGAACCACCGATCCTGCCATGAGAACCGTGGTGGGGATCTCGATACTGCCCGCCAGCTGGGAGAGCCCCAGGGAGACCGTCCAGCTCTCCCGCCTCTCGACGAGGAAGAGCAGGGCGAACAGGAACTCGTTCCAGGCGATCATGAACGCGTAGAGGCCGGTGGCCATGAGCGCGGGCTTGGACAGCGGCAGCACGACCCGCCAGATGGTGGACAGCCGCGTGCAGCCGTCGATCGCGGCGGCCTCCTCCACGCTCTGCGGCACGGTCTCAAAGTAGTTGCGCAGCATGTATACCGTGACAGGCACCGTCTGCGCGATATAAACCAGGATCAATCCCACCAGAGAGCCACGAAGCCCCATCATCGTGAAGAGCACGAACAAGGGGATGGCCAGCACGATCGCCGGGAACAGGTAGACGGCCAGGAACAGGAAGTGCACCTGCCGCCGCCCGAAGAACCGCAGCCTGGCCACCGCGTACGCGCCGGGGATGGAGATCAGCAACGTGGCCGCCACGGTCGCGACCGCGACGATCGCGCTGTTGCGCATGAAGGTCAGGAAGCCCTGCTCGCCGAGCACGTTCGCGTACGTGTCGAGGGTGAAGGACCGCGGCCACAGCGAGCCGGGATCCAGGATGAGCTCCTGGATGTCGCGGACCGACAGCATCACCATGTAGAGGAACGGGAACGCGGTGATCGCGAGGAGGAAGGCGATCACCAGCGGCTTCAGCCCGCGCAGCAGCGCCCGTTCGAACCTGTCCCGGCTCATGCCCCTAGTCACGTTCGCCTCCCCCGAAGAACCTGAGATAGACGATCAGGAAGCCCACCAGCACGACCGCGAGCACGATGGCCTGCGCGGCCGAGGCGCCGATGTCGTCGCGCGCGGTGAGGAACTCGTAGACGCGCACGCTGATCACCTCGGTGCCCGCCCCGCCGCCGGTCAGCAGGTAGACGTCGTCGAACTTGGTGAACGTGAAGACGAACCTGAGCACCGACAGCAGCGCGATGATCCGCCAGAGCTGCGGCATGATCACGTACCTGAACCGCTGCGTCGGCGTCGCCCCGTCCACCACCGCGGCCTCGTCCAGCTCGGCGGGCAGCGCCTGCAACCGGGCCAGGATGAACAGGAAGGCGAAGGGAAAGTAGCGCCACGCCTCGAACGCGATCACGGTGAGCAGCGCCACCGGCACCTCGACGCCGAGGAACGTGCCCTTGGCCTGGCTGAGGAAGGCGATCGGCTGACTGAGCCAGGTGTTCACGATGCCGTACTGCGGGTTCAGCATCGTCTCCCACAGGAACGTCACCGCCACCACCGGCGCCACGTACGGGATCAGGATCGAGGCCCTGACCAGGGTCCGGCCCCTGAACCTGTCGCGCAGCGCCAGCGCGGTCACCAGCCCGATCACGATCGACAGCGCCGTGCCCGCCACCGTGTAGACCAGTGTGTTGACCAGGGCCGGCCAGAACCCCGGCTCGGACATCACGTACGAGAAGTTCTCCAGGGTGTAGTTGCCGAAGACGCCCGTCCGGCGGATGTTGATCAGCCGGGCGTCCTGGAAGGCCAGCATGATCGCCCAGGCCAGCGGCAGCACCACCACGACCAGCGTGATGACCAGGGTCGGCGAGATCAGCGCCAGCCCGGCCCGTCCCTCCTGCTCCCGGAGCGTCCGTCCCCGGGGGGCCGGCGCCTGGGCGCGAGGGCGTGCGTCGAGGTCCGTCGTCACTGCCGGATCCCGCGCTTGATGGTCTCCACATCCGTCTTGGCCTGCGCGGCGGCGGCCTGCGGGGTGAGGGAGCCGTCGACGATCGCGCTCAGCGCCTTGGGCACCGGCAGCTCGCCCATCGTGGCGCCGACCAGCTTGCCCTGCCCCTGCGGGATGCCCCAGCGGCCGAGCGTGTCGGGGCTGGCGCGCAGCGCGTCGAGGACGTCGGCCGGGTAGACGTCGGCCAGCGGCTTCTTGGTGTCGACGCCCGCGGGCAGCTCGTTCCACTTGGTCGCGAAGCCCTTACGCGTCGGGAACTTGCCCTCGGGGGCCATCCCGATCCACCGCTCGTAGCCCTCGTTCATCGCGTACGCGATGAACTCGGCGGCCGAGTCCTTGGCCGCGTCGCGGGTCACGGCCCAGGAGACGACCTCTCCGTACTGGGCGGGCACGCTCCCGTCGGGGCCCTTCAGCGCCGTGACGACGCCGGTGTTCCTGGCCAGCCACTGCGGGTCCTCCCGGCACTGCGGGCAGCTGGGCGTCGCGTCCTTACGCAGCCCCGCCAGCTCGTCCAGGATGAACGACGACCAGATGGTCATCGCGGCCTGGCCGGAGAAGTAGGTGGCGCGGGTGGAGTCGACGTCCTGCTTGCCCTTGACCGAGTAGTCCTTCGCCAGCTTCGAGTAGAACTCGAACGCTTTCACGCACTGTGGCGAGTCGATGGCGACATTTCCGGAATCGTCGACGAGCTGGCAGCCGTTCGCCAGCGCCACGTGCTCGAAGCTCTGCGCGGTGAACGAGTCCTTGGGCGCGATGGCCAGCGTGATGCCCGCGACCCCGCCCGTGTTGAGCTTGCTCGCCGCCGCCTCCAGCGCCTCGTACGTGTCCGGCGGCTGGAGCCCCGCCTTCTCGAACAGGTCCTTGCGGTAGAGCACGAGCTGTGCCCACCCGTCGCTCGGCACGGCCAGCAACTTGCCGTCGGAGGTGTCGAGTTCGAGGGCCCGCTGGGAGAAGGAGCTCCTGCCGAGCTGGTCGACGACCTTGCCGGGGGTCTCGGTGTCGAGCAGGTCGTTGGCCTCCATCTCACGCACGGCCGACAACGGCAGCGCCCCGATCACGTCGGGGAGCTCACCGGCCGCCGCGGCGGTGGTGAGAACCTGACTGAACTGGTCTTCGGCCACTCCGGTCAGCTTGACCTTGATTCCGGTCTTCTGGGTGAACTCGTCGGCGATCTGTCTCTGCACGCTCATCCGGTCGGGGAGGTTCTCCTCGGTCCAGACGGTGATCTCGTCGGCGGCGGTCTCGCTGTCGTCGCCGCACGCGGCCAGGGTGGCCGTCGCCAGGATCGCGGCGGAGAGGACGGCGGTTAACCTCTGCGGCATGTACACGCTCCTATGAACGGGAATATGCCGCCCCTTTACCCCCGCACGAGATGACGCAACGTGCGATACGCGATGCCGAGACCGGTCCGTACCTTCTCCGGTTCGCCGCTCCACACGGGATCCTCGTGCTCCACCGACACGACCCCGTCATAACCGCCGTCACGCAGAGCGCCGATCACCTGCTGCCACGCGATCTGCCCCAAACCCGGCACGCGGAAGCGGTACCAGCCCTTCTCGCCGCTGATCGGGCCGTAGAAGCCGAAACGGTTGATCTTCTCCGGCAGGATCTCCGTGTCTTTCGCCTGAACATGCGAAATTTCCGATATATACGGCATAGCGGCCGAAACCGGATCAATTCCCAGGGCCACAAGGTGTGAGGGGTCGTAGTTGAGTTTCAGCCCGAGGGTGAACATCCACTCCCACAGCTCGGGGGAGTAGGCCAGGTTGCCCGGATAGCCGTCGGGGTGCCAGCTCTTCATCGGGCAGTTCTCGATGACCAACTCGATTCCGTGGTCCTCGGCGTACGCGACCAGGGGCTTGAACACCCCGGCGGCGCGCTCCAGGTTGTCGCGCACGGGCAGGCCGGGGTCGCGCCCGACGAACGTGCCGACGGTCGGGCAGCCGAGCGCCGCCGCCGCGTCGACGCAACGCCGCAGGTGGGCGTTCACCTGATCCCCTTGGTGAGGGTGCAGATTGTTCTCGTAGTAGGCGATCGAGGAAAGGGTGAGTCCGGTCTCCGCGAAGATTCGCCCGACGCGATCACGTTCGGCCTCGTCGAAACGATCTACTCTGATGTGATTTCGGGGGTCGGGCGAGGGCCATCCGGCCACCTCGAGTGCGTCGAAGCCTTGCTCCACAGCCCATCGCGCGATTTCGGCCAGGTCGTCATCGGGAAGACATGCTGTCAGAAACCCCAATTGCATCAGTTATCTCCTACGGAAGTCCTAGACTTACGAGCGTTCTAAGCGCGACTATAGTTTGCAAACTCGCGTTAAACCCTTGTCTTTTACTTGATCACTAAGCATAAGTGTGGACAATGCACGTCATCAGCTTCGAAGAGCCAGGCCGTGTCCGCGTCGGCCTGGAGCCCCCCGCCGACCTCCAACCGGGCTGCGTACGGGTCCGGACGATCTATTCCGGAGTGTCGGCGGGCACCGAACTCACCGCCTACCGCGGCACCAACCCCTACCTTGATCGCAAGTGGGACACCGAGCGACGCCTGTTCGTCGACGGCCAGACCCATGCCTACCCGCTGACCGGCTGGGGCTACCAGGAGGTCGGCGAGGTCGTCGAGGCGGCGCCCGACGTCATCGCCCCGCCCGTCGGCAGCCTCGTCTGGGGCATCTGGGGCCACCGCGCCGAGGCCGTCGTCCCGGCCGAGCGGCTGGCGGGCCACCTGCTGCCGCCCGGCGCCGACCCACTGACCGGGGTCTTCGCCCGCGTCGGCGCCATCGCGCTCAACGCCGTGCACGCCGCCGACCCGCACCTGGGTGACCAGATCGCGATCTTCGGACAGGGCGTCATCGGCCTGCTGGCCACCCGCATGGCGGTGCTCAGCGGCGCGCGGGTGGTCGCCGCCGACGCCATCCCGGCCCGGCTGGAGCTGGCCAGGCAGTACGGCGCCGCCGAGACGTTCGACGTGGGCTCGGGATCGGTGGCCGAGTTCGTCCGCAAGCGGATCGAGGGCGCCGACACCGCCATCGAGCTGAGCGGCAGCCACCAGGGCCTGCACGAGGCGATCAGGACCGTGCGCAGGGGCGGCCGGGTGGTCGCCGCCGGCTTCTACCAGGGCGACGGCATCGGGCTCCGCCTCGGCGAGGAGTTCCACCACAACCAGGTGCAGCTCGTCTCCTCCCAGATCGGCGGCGTCGCCTCGTGGCTGGCGCATCGCTGGGACGTCGAACGCCTCCAGCGCACCTTCATGGAGCTCGTGCATCGGGGTGAGATCGAGGTTCTCGACCTGGTCAGCCACGTCGTCCCCGTCGAAGGGGCCGCCGAGGCCTTCGACCTGATCGACCGGCACCCCTCAGAGGTGCTCCAGCTCGTCTTCCGATTCGAGGAGCAACAGTGAAGCTCGCCGCCCAGGAACAACTCCTTCCCGGCCGGACGCTGCAGGAGAAGTTCGCCTTCGCCGTCGAGGCCGGCTTCGACGCCATCGAGCTGCGCGGCAAGGGCGACTTCCACTTCGCCGGCCGCCTCACCGAGCTCAAGCGGGCGCGGGCCGACGGCGTGGTCATGCCGACCGTCTGCGTGGACATGCCGCACTTCATCGGCGACTTCGACGCCGCCCGGCGCACCGACGCCATCCAGCAGCTCAGATCGCAGCTCACGGTCATCGCGGAGCTCGGCGGCATCGGCGTGATGACCCCGGCCTCGTGGGGTCAGTTCTCGCGCAGGCTCCCGCCGTTCGAACCGCCCCGCGGCCCCGAGCAGGACCGCGAGGTGCTGACCGAGGCCCTCGGCGTCCTCGGTGAGCACGCCCAGCGCAACGGCGTGCTGATCATGCTGGAGCCGCTCAACCGGTACGAGAACCACATGGTCAACACGCTCGCCGACGCGGTGTCCTACTGCTCGATGGACTCGATCCGGGTCGTCGGCGACACCTACCACATGAACATCGAGGAGGACGACCCCTGCCGCTCGCTGCTGGACGCCGCCCCCTACCTCGCGCACATGCAGATCAGCGAGTCCAACCGCAACCAGCCCGGCACCGGCCACCTCGACTGGGGCGCGCAGCTGGCCGCCCTCGACGCCGCCGGCTACGACGGCTATCTGGCGCTCGAATGCCGCCTGCGCGGTGAGCCCGAGTCCGTCCTGCCCGAGACGGCGTCCTTCATCAGGAAGTTCCTGTGATCCTGCGCGACGCCGTACGCATCCTGGTCGGCAACTGGGACGGCAGCTACACGGTTCCCTCGCGCCGGCTCTACCCGCACCAGTGGAGCTGGGACTCCGCCTTCATCGCGATCGGCAACGCCCGCTGGGCCCCGCGCCGGGCCCGCTCCGAGCTGTTGACGTTGTTCGGGGCCCAGTGGCGCGACGGCAGGGTGCCGCACATCGTGTTCAACCCCAAGGTGCCGCTGGGCGCCTACTTCCCCGGCCCGGAGTTCTGGGACGTGCGGGCGCCGTCCGGCTCGGCGACCTCCGGCATCGTGCAGCCGCCGGTGCACGCGCTGGCCGCCTGGCGGGTGCACCAGGCCGAGCCCGACCCGGCGTTCCTGCGCCGGATCTATCCCCGGCTGGTGGCGCAGCAGCAGTTCCTGCGCACCGCCAGGCGGTCGGCCGACGGGCTGATCTCGATCGTGCACCCCTGGGAGTCGGGCATGGACAACAGCCCCGCCTGGGACGCGCCGCTCGCCGCCGTGGAGGCCGAGCCGTCCGGTGTCACACGCAGGGACCTCGACCACGTCAGCGCCCACGAGCGGCCCACCGACCGTGACTACGAGCGCTACACCGCGCTCGCCCGCGCCTACCGCGACTCCGGCTACCGCCGCCCCGGGGCGTTCTGCGTCGAGGACCCGCTGTTCAACGCCGCGTACGGGGTGGCGGAGGCGACGCTCGCCAAGATCGCGGACGTGTGCGGCGGGGATCCCGAGCCGCACCTGCGCGAGGCCGCCGCGGTCACCGAGGCGATGGTCGAGCACCTCTACGACGACGGCCTCTTCCAGGCCCGCGACGTGCTCACCGGCTGCCCGATCCGCTCCAACAGCGCCGCCGGCCTGGTGCCGCTCATGCTGCCCGGCCTGCCACGCGAGATCGTCAACGGGCTGATCGGCACCGCGCTCGACCGCTTCGGGCTCAAGGACGGCGTGCTGCCCAGCTTCGCCCCGGCCGCGCCCGAGTTCGACGCCGCGCGCTACTGGCGCGGCCCGAGCTGGATCAACCTCACCTGGCTGGTCTGGCAGGGTCTCCGGCACCGCCGCCCCGACCTGGCCGGCCCGCTGGCCGACAGTGTGATCAGGGCCATCAGGCAGGCGGGGTTCCGCGAGTACTTCGACCCGTTCAGCCTGCTGGGCCACGGTTGCCACGACTTCAGCTGGTCAGCGGCGCTGCTCCTCGACGTGGTCGCAGAGCACGGCCTGGACGGCGTGCCGCCTGCGGGCCGCGAGGTCGGACAGCAGCCCGGGAGCCTCGGCGAAGCCGACGACATCGGTGACCACGTGCTCGCGTAGCAACGGGCCGCGCCGCCTGAGCAGGGCGATCGTCTCGTGCGAGAGCCGCTCGCGGTCCCACAGGTGGGCCAGGCCGCGCGGCACCCTGCCGATCTGGGCGCAGCGCAACGTCAGCCCGTTGTGGTGGAACTCCTCGCCGAGCCGCACCTCGTCCGCGCCCTGCGTGTAGAAGGCCAGGTCGATGACCGTGCCCTGCGGCCGGAGCACCTTGAGCGCCAGGGCCAGCGCCCGCGACTGGCCCCGGCACTGGAACACCACGTCGGCGCCTCGGTCCTGCGGCCCGTGCCGCCAGCGCCGCTTCAGCTCGACCGCCGGCTCGGCGTCGAACTCCAGCACGTTCGCGCCCAGGGACTCGGCGACGCGCAGCCTGGCCGGGGTCTCGTCCACGACCACCACCTCGGCAGCGTCGTACGCGAGGGCGAACGACGCCGTCAGCAGGCCGACGACGCCCGCGCCGACCACCACGACCCGCCGCCCCCGCACGCCGTCGCCCAGCTCGCGGACGGCCGGTCCGTGCAGGTCGGCGGCGGCGTGCAGCAGGCCGTTGGCGCAGATCGGGCCCATGTGCGCGACGTAGATGCCGAGCACCGGGTCGAGGTCCTCGGGCAGCTCAACGAACCGGTCGGCCATCGGGTCGGCCACGTAGCCGGTGCGGTGCCCGTAGGCCATCGCGACCAGCGCGCCCTCCCGCACCGACCGGGTACGGGCCTCGACGACCCTGCCCACCTGCATGTAGCCGATGCCGCGCACCGGGTAGGCGATCGACGGCGTGCCGGTCATGAACAGCCCGAGCGCCGGGTCCCACGACGAGACCAGGTAGGGGTTGCTCCCCTTGACGTAGGTGAGCTCTGTGCCCGCCGAGATGCCGCTGTGCGTGGTGGCCACCCGGAACCCGCCCTCGGGCACGGCGGCCAGCCTCTCCTCGACGAGCTCGATCTCGCCGGGCGCCTCGATGCTCAGCACCTCACCCATCGAGCATCACCGGCCTCCGTTCCTTCGCCGACCGCGCCAGCGCGAGCGCGAGCCGGTGCGTCCGCAACGCCTCCCGGTACGGCGCGCGCACGTCCGCCTCCCTGCCCTGGACGGCGTCGACGAACGCCCGATCCACCCGGGTCTTGGCCTGCCCGTCGTCCTGGACGTGCGTCTCACCGTCGACCATCAGCCCGTTCTCGCTGAGGTCGAGCGCGATGCCCTCGGCGTGCACCTCCAGGCCCACCCGGTGCTTGTGCCGCAGCAGGCTCGTGGTGGCCAGCAGCCCGGTCGCCCCGCCGGCGAACCGCAGCACCGCGGCCGTGGCCCGGTCCACCTGGCCGTCCACCTGGCCGCCCGACTGCCCGTCCGCTTGGTCTTCGGCCGGTACGGCATGCACCATCGTCGCCTCGCCCACCAGCACCCGGGCCAGGTCGAGCACGTGCACCGCCTGCTCGACGATCTGGCCGCCGGACCTGCCGGGGTCCAGCCACCAGCCGACCGGGGGCACCTTGTCGAGCCAGTGACCGAGGGCGAGCCGTACCGGACGGCCGGCGAGCAGCTCTCGCGCCCGTTCGACGATGTCCAGATAGCGCCAGTGATGACCGACCGCGGACGGCAGGCCGCGGCGGTCGAGCTCGGCGGCGACGGCCTCGGCCGTGGCCAGGTCAAGTGAAAGCGGCTTCTCCACAAAAATCGGGAGATCACACGACAAAGCGTCAAATTCCGGGTTACCGTGCGCGAAGGGAGGGACGCAGACGTACACCGCGTCCAAGCCGCCCGCTTCGAGCAGCGCGGCGTGCCCGCCGTAGGCGGGACAGTCGTACCGTGAGGCCAGTGCCTTGGCCCTGAGGGGATCCGTGTCGGCGATGCCGGCGATCGTCACGTCGGCGAAGCCGGACAGGACATCCGCATGGCGAGCGGCCACATTTCCGGCACCGATGATGCCGATACGCGTGATAGGGGACACATCCCGGCATATCCCACCTAGGCGGGCAATCAAACAACATGTTCGAACCCGCAGCAAAAGGGCAGATGTCGCCGACCGTGGACAGACGAGATCGGGGCTGAGTGCATGAAAGCAGACCTGCGGAGCTTGGCCAGAGTCCAGGAATGGTATGGCCCCCATACGAGCACGGCCGCGGAGTGGCCGCTGGACGCTCTCCTCCTGGCCAAGGGCACGACGACGGTGAGCGTCGTGCTGCCGGCGCGCGACGAGGAGCGGACGGTCGGCGACATCGTCCGCGTGATCCGCCGTGATCTCGTCGAGCGAACCCCTCTGGTGAACGAGATTCTGGTCGTCGACTCCAACTCCACTGACGCGACCGCGGCGCGGGCGGCCGCCGCCGGCGCCCGGGTGGTCGCGCAGGACGCCGTGCTCTCCCAACTTCCCCCGCTCACCGGCAAGGGCGAGGCGCTGTGGAAGGGCCTGGCCGCCACCAGCGGCGACATCGTGGTCTTCGTCGACGCCGACCTGCGCGACTTCGGCGCGCACTTCGTCACCGGGCTCCTCGGCCCGCTGCTCGTGGACCCCGACATCCAGTTCGTCAAGGGCGCCTACGAGCGTCCCTTCACCGGTGCGGACGGCGTGCCGCGGCGCGGCGGCGGCGGCCGGGTCACCGAGCTGGTGGCCCGCCCCCTCCTCAACATGTTCTGGCCCGAACTGGCCGGGTTCGCGCAGCCACTCGGCGGCGAGTACGCGGGCCGCCGCGCGATCCTCGAACAGGTCCCCTTCGTCACCGAGTACGGGGTGGAGTTCGGGCTGCTCGTGGACCTGCTGGAGCTGGCCGGGCTGGACGCGCTGGCCCAGGTCGACCTCGGCACCCGCGCGCACACCCACCAGTCGACGACCGCGCTCGGCCGGATGGCCGGGCAGATCCTGCAGACCGCCTGGTCGCGGCTGGAGCGGCAGGGACGCCTCTTCACCGCCGAGCCGCCCGCCCACACCCTGCTGCAGTTCGGGCTCGACGGGCAGGCCGACCTGGTGGACGTGGCCGTGGCCGAGCGACCTCCGCTCGCCTCGCTCGTACACGAGGAGGACGTGGCATGAACGTGCTGGTGAACGCGGGACCGTGGCTTCAGGTCCCGCCGCCCGGATACGGCGGCATCGAGAACGTCGTGGCCACCCTCGTGCCTCCGCTGCGCGAACGCGGGGTCAGGGTGATCCTGGCCTCGGTCGGGTCGAGCACCCTTGAGGTGGACGAGCTGATCAGCGTCTATGACGAGGGCCGGTTCTCCGAGCTGCAGAAACCGTACAACCAGGTCATGGGGATCGCCCACGCGCACCAGGCGATGGTGGCGCGCGAGCTGGCCCGCCGCGACGACGTCGACCTGGTGCACGACCACCTCGAGGTGGTCGGCCCGGCCGTACTGGCCGCGCTGGGCGGCCCGCCCGTGCTGCATACCCTGCACTGGGACCTGCGCAAGCACGCCGCCTTCTACGAGGCGTTCCCGTCGTCGATCGCGGTCAACGGCGTCTCCGAGTCACAGCTCCGGCGCGCGCCCGACGCCCTGCGGGGGGCGTCGCTGGGCGCGATCCACCTGGCCACCCCGATGGCCGGCCGTGAGCCGCACGGGCCGCGCGGCGAGCGCTTCGTGGTGATGGGCCGGGTCTGCGGGCTCAAGGGCCAGCACGTGGCCGCCCGCATCTGCCAGAAGCTCGGCCTGCCGCTCGTCCTCGCCGGCCCGGTCAGCGGCCTCGGCAGCCAGGCCGAGCTGGAGATCGTGGCCCAGAATCCCGATCATCCGCTGCACGGCCATCCCGACGTGCGCTACCACCTGGACGTGGTGTCCGCCTATCTCGACGGCGACCTGGTGCGGTGGGTCGGCGCGGTGGAAGGCGCGGAGCGCGACGAGCTCTACGCCTCCGCGCGCGCCGCGCTGTTCCCGATCCAGTGGGACGAGCCCGGCGGCACCGCCGTCGTCGAGGCGCTGGCCCTCGGGGTGCCGCCGGTCGGGCTGCGCCGCGGCTGCCTCCCCGAGATCATCGACCACGGCCGCACCGGGTTCCTCGCCGACACCGAGGAGGAACTGGCCGAGTGGCTGCAGCGGGTGGACGAGATCGACCCCGAGGAGTGCCGCCGCGAGGCCGCCCGCCGCTTCTCGCCCTCGGTGATGGCCGAGCGCTACCTCGAGATGTACGAGACGGTCGTCGCCAGGAGCCGGCGCTAGGCGTAGCCGCGGGGCAGCACCGTGACCGGCCGAGGTGAGGCCCGCAGCACCTTCATGGCCAGCTCGCCGAGGAACACCCGGTGCGGCTGCGCGTCCTCGCTGGCCGCGCACACCAGCAGCTCACCGGGCAGCCACTCCACCGTCTCCAGCGCGGCGGCCACGTCGTGCGCCTCGGCGACCTCCGTCTCCGCCTCGATGCCGGTGCTCTCCCAGGCGAGCCGTACGGCCAAGGCCAGATCGTCGCGGAGCCGGTCGGGATCGTCGGTGCGCAGGTCGAGGGTGATGAGCCGGAGCGGGACGCCGAGCCGCAGAGCCGCCTGGGCCACCCGGTCGACCGCCTCGTCACACTGCGGCCGGTGCACGTAGGCGAGCGTGAGCCGCGAGGGCGCCCCGACCGGCTGGTAGCCGGCGGGCGCCAGCAGGACCGCCTCGGACGACAGGTGCAGCAGCCGGTCGGCCGTGCCGCCTAGCGCGATGCGCCCGTGCTGCCCGCCGCCCGCCGAGCCGACCACGATCAGGTCGGCCCTGATCCGGCTGGCCAGCACCGACAGCCCGCGCCCCGCCCCCCGGCTCTCGAACGTGAGGAAGTCGGCGGGCAGGTCGCCCAGCTCGGCCGCCGCCTGTGTGAGGCCGGCCTGCGCCTCGACCGCCTGCCCCGGGCTGCCCGGAGGGTAGATCGTCGCCACGGTGAGCTCGCCACCGGTGACCCCCGAGATGGCGGCGCCGAGCGCCAGGGCGTCGTGTCCCCCAGCGCCGGTGGTGTAGCCGACGATCACGTGCTCTCCGATCACGCCTGCCTCCCTACCCGCTCTCACCTGGGAATACGCGAACCTTTTGGCGAGTTGTAAACCTATGGAGGCGCAAGAAATTGAAGATCACTCTTGACACTCGATTCAATGGATCTCTGGGCCCGATCACGTTGCGTGAGGCCGTCCAGCAGCTCAAGGCACATGAGCTCGCATGTACCGTAGCCCCCGATCATCTCGACGAGAAGGTCACCGTCTTCTCCTCCTGCGTGGAGCGCGGGTTCACGCCGCTCCGCAGCGAGATCATGGCGGCCTACTACGTCGCCGAGCTCGACGCGACGACCGAGGCCTTCAACCGCGGGCTCATCACCGAGGGCGAGCTCAACCAGAAGCGGCTCGACCTGGCCCGACAGGTCCTTCGCTGATCGACCGAATGGCCGATGGCTTTCGGCCGTGAGATCGAGGCGAGCAATGCTGATCATCCGTAAGGTCGTATTCATCGACCGTTCACGGATGGGATCCCTGTGTACCGCGACATCGCCGACTACGCTCTCAGCACGCCCGGATGGCTGCACACGCTCGCCGAGGTGGGCACCGACGCCGGGCTGTTCGTCTTCATGGCCCTCTTCGGGCTGTGCTGGTGGCGGGCGCGGCGCGCGGACGCGCGCGATCTGGCGATCGCCATCGCCGGGCCCGCGGGCGTGGTGGGCGCGTACATCGTCAGCGAGATCCTGAAGCTCCTGATCAAGGAGGACCGGCCGTGCCGGGGCGGAGTCGCGACGATCGCGCCGTGCCCGCCCCCGACCGACTGGTCGTTCCCCAGCAACCACGCGGTGATCGCCGCCGGGGCCGCCGGCACGCTCATCCTGGCCTGGCGGGCGCTGGCCTGGGTGGTGCTGCCGCTGGCGGCCGTGATGGCGTTCTCGCGGGTCTTCGTCGGCGTGCACTACCCGCACGACGTGGCCGCCGGCTTCCTGCTCGGCCTGGTGCTCGCGCCGCTCTTCGCGCTGCTGCTCGTCGGCGCCGTCACCCCGGTGGTACGGCTCGTGCGAAGCCGTCTGTCGCCCGGATGAGCCGGTCCACGATGCCCGGCTCGGTGGCGGAGTGCCCGGCGTCGTCCACGACCTGCAGCTCCGCCTCGGGCCAGGCTCTGTGCAGGTCCCAGGCGGTGGCCATCGGCGTGCACACGTCGTAGCGGCCCTGCACGATCACCGCCGGGATGTGCCGGATCCGGTCGACGCCGCGGATGAGCTGGTCGGGTTCGAACCAGCCCAGGTGCCGGAAGTAGTGGTTCTCGATCCGGGCGAACGCCACCGCCATCCGCTCCTCGCCGAACGTCTTGACCAGCTCGGGATCCGGCAGCAGCGTGACCGTGGCCCCCTCCCAGCCCGCCCAGGCCCTGGCCGCGGCCAGCCGCGCGACGGGATCCTTCCCTTCGAGCCGGGAGGCGAAGGCGGCCATGAGGTCATCGCGCTCCTCGGCGGGGATCGGTTCGACGAACGACTCCCACAGGTCGGGGAACAGGTGGGACGCCCCCTCCTGGTAGAACCACCGCAGCTCACGCGGCCGCAGCGTGAAGATCCCGCGCAGCACCAGCTCCGTCGTCCTGTCCGGATGCGCCTGCGCGTAGGCCAGCGCCAGCGCGCTGCCCCACGAGCCCCCGAACACCTGCCAGCGGCCGATCCCGAGGTGCTCGCGCAGCAGCTCCATGTCGGCGACCAGGTGCCAGGTGGTGTTGGCGGCGAGAGACGTGTCCGGATCGCTGGCGTGGGGCAGGCTGCGCCCGCAGTTGCGCTGGTCGAACAGGACTACGTCATAGAGCTTGGGATCCCACTGCCGGCGGTGCGTGGCGGTGCACCCGCCGCCCGGCCCGCCGTGGAGCATGACGGCCGGCTTGCCGCCGGGGTTGCCGCAACGTTCCCAGTAGATCTGGTTGCCGTCGCCCACGTCCAGCAGGCCTGAGGCGTAGGGCTCGATCGGCGGATAGTGGGTTCTCATGCGCAAGATCCTGCCACGCCGCGCCGCCCGCGCTGATCGGGAACGTAGGGTGGGCGGCATGCGACTGGTGGAGATCGCCGACATCCGAGCCGCCGCCGACCGGATCACCCCGGTCGTCGTCCACACCCCGCTGGTGCCCATGGACGGGCTCTGGATCAAGGCCGAGAGCCTGCAACGGGTGGGCTCGTTCAAGATCCGCGGCGCTTACAACGCCGTGGCCTCGCTGCGCCCCTCCGGTGTCGTCACCCACTCCTCCGGCAACCACGGCCAAGCCCTCGCCTACGCGGCCCGTGAGTTCGGGGTGCCGTGCGTGGTCGTGGTGCCCGAGGGCACACCGCGGGTCAAGGCGTCGGCCATCGAGCGCCACGGCGCCGAGCTGATCGTCGTGCCGCCCGAGCAGCGGCTCTCCGCCGCCGAGAAGCTGGTCGAGGAGCGCGGGCTGACCATGATCCCGCCGTACGACCATCCGGCCGTCATCGCCGGGCAGGGGACGATCGGGCTGGAGATCGCGACCGAGCTGCCGGACGTCGAGCTGGTGCTGGTGCCGGTCAGCGGGGGCGGGCTGGCCTCCGGCATCGCGGCCGCGATCAAGGCGTCGAGCCCCGGCGTCCAGGTGCTCGGCGTCGAGCCGGAGCTGGCCGCCGACGCCGCGGAGAGCCTGGCGGCCGGACGGCCGATCGCCTGGGAGCCGGCCAGGACGTTCCGCACGATCGCCGACGGCCTGCGCGCCGACCTGTCGCCGCTCACCTTCGCCCACCTGCGCCGGCACCTCGACGGCATCGTCACGGTCTCCGAGGACGAGATCCGGCAGGCGATGCGCCACCTCTTCGGCTCGGCCCGTCTCGTGGCCGAGCCGAGCGGCGCCGTCGCGACCGCGGCGGTCCTGTCGGGGAAAGTCCCGGCGGGGCGGCGCACCGTGGTCATCCTGTCGGGCGGCAACGTCGACGCCGACCTCTATCGCCAGGTGATCTAGGCCGTGTTTCATAAGGCGCGGAGCCACTGGTTGATGGCGGCGATGGTGAGTGTGGCCTCGTAGCGGACGGCGAGCTTGTCATAGCGGGTGGCCATGCCAC
>NZ_BMNH01000006.1:1101-280231 GCF_014646355.1 Nonomuraea cavernae | reverse complement strand
CGCAACCTGACCAACCAACGCCGCCGCGTACGGTTGGCCTGCACACATCAAACGATCAACCCAGCGGCATGAGGGTGAGCTTCCCCCTCAAAGTCGAAGAGCCCGGTTGTCATCGGCGGCGGCCTGGCTGATCCAGTTCTGCAGGCATGATCGGCTGACGCCCAGGTCCTTGGCGAGTTGGGCGAGCGGTTTGTCACCTTGGCGCGCGAGCTCGACCGCGCGGCGCCGGAACTCTGGCGAATGAGGTGAGGGCATGGAGGACATCCTTCCTGATGATCAGGGGTGACCTCAGGGCAAGTGTCCGGAGAACGGGGGGAATCTCAGCCGACAACTCAGACCGGCGTGTGACTCTCCGAGTGCTTCCACTGCCGCCATGTGCTCCATATTCTCACACACGAGAGCTTTATCGACGAGGCGCTTCTAAGGTAAGTTATGGTGAAGGCGTTTTCTGTCGATCTAGCTTACTTCATTGCCCAAAAAAGGATGTCATCCTCTGTCATTTTGGCAGGAAGATGATACGGAGAATTAGATAATGGCTTCTCTGCGGCCAAAGTAAAACGAGTCTCCTCTTCTATTATTTCGACACAAAGGTCAACGCATTCGTTACAGATGTGCGAATCCCTTTCTTTCTCCTCTATTACTTTAAGTACCTTCTTCTGAGTTTTTCCGCAAAAATCGCAGAGGCGTATCGATCCCCGGGAAGTATTACGTGTCGTCATCCTCTAGGCCCTCTACGTCCTCCGGGGTTTCTAGGTCCTTTAGGTGCTCTGGGGTTTCTAGGTGCTCCAGATCCTCTAGGTCCTTTCTGGCGCGAATGGTGTGAGCATGATCGTCTCCTAAAATTCTAGCTCTTTCTGCAACCACATATTCCAATATAGCTCTAGCCTCTTTGTGTTGTCCCGATATGGTTAGGTTGCGTGCGAGAATGTGACACGTATTAATTGTTGACAAATTTGAGGAGCCTAGAGTTCGCATGCGATCTATCATCAGAGGCCGCAGGAGTGAAATTGCATCGCGACGAAACCCGGCTTCTCCCATATTAATGGCTAGGAACTGAAGGGTCTGGAGATGTTCTTCTGAGTGCAAGGCCCATGTAGATTGCGTGTTGAGAAGACTTTGGATTTCCTTCGCAGCTTCTAGAGGCGCCCCGATGGCACCTATTGCATGGGCAAGTAGGCGCCTTGAAAGAAGAGTGTCCGGATGATTTTCGCCGAGTATGGCTACTTGCTCCTCAACCACTTCTTCGAGCATTCTGAACGCTCCCCGCCAATCCTGTTGCTCAGCCCGATCCGCCGCTGCTCGGTACCTGTTACGGAGCTGCTTTGCACTCGACCGCACAATTGCTCGATTGCGTGCAAGGCCAAGCAGTTCTATAGTCTGAGTCCCTCTTTTCTGGGGCTCAGAAAGGCCATCTGCTCTCATTTTAGAGCGCAAGTGTTGATAGATGCTATCAATAGTGAGCAGCCGCGGTCCTCTCGGAATTCCGTGGCGTAGCAAGTCAAGCATGCGTCCGGTAAATGAAGTATGTTCTTCATTTGGCAGAACAAGAGAAACTTGATCCCGGTGGGCGGAGGTTAGCACATATGTCCCATCAATCTCTATTTGGCCCGCCACTTCTGCCACGGGATCAGCCATCGTATCCGATAAGACGCGACCGGAAAAGCAGCAATCCAATATGATGACTTTGTTCGAGGCAGTGCTGTTGAGCACCACGCTTCGCAGCTTATCGAATTCAAGTGAGCTAAAAGCAGGCTCTTGCCACTCACTGTCCGGCAAGGCCAAATACAAATCATGCCTACGACCACCGATCAGTCCGTGTCCGGCATAATAGACAAGGAGAAGGTCTTCAGCCTCCATGGCTGCTTCACGGAGTTGGCGTCCGATATGTCGCAAGTCACCCTGATTGATAAGCGCCGTGCAATATTCGGGTGGGACTATTCCGAACGTCGGGTCTGTAAGCGCAGTAGCTAGATCGCGGACAGATTTTTCAACGGATGGAATATCGCTGAGATTGTAATCGGCATAGATGCTTGCGCCCATGAGAACGACACGCGAGCGCCTAGGATCCGGCAAACGCATGGCATCACTCCGGCTTCTCGGATAGCTTTCTGAGAAGCTCCTGGACTCTTTCGTCCGTCATGTTTTGAGCGTCGACCTCAATCTCTACACCGTCATCTCTTCGGGCCCGGATTTTTATGTTTGACCTTCTTGGTTGAGCAAGCCAGGTCTGAACCGATGTGGCGAGAACAGAAAGAAATCCGCCTGATCCGGCCGCCACCAGAATAAACTCTGCCATTCCCCCCATCTCTCCAGGCTTTGGCGGCGCTTCCTTCCAACTAACTCGACCACGAAGTTCCTTCTCGGCTTGGAGCCAGTCGAAGAGAGACTCAAGATCGGTTCTGTTGTGCCCCGGAGACAACGAAAGCGCAATGTCCATGCATCCTCCACTGGCTCTTAGTCCGTACAGTTCCCCTCAATCGAGAGCTAACCAGACAAGAGCACACTTATCGATCGATGTCGGTAGCTTTATCAAACTGATAGCGAGTGAGTCTTGATGGCTGTAGGTGTGTGCCATCCTAGCGCCAGCAAGAGGGGTCGTCGGCGACCGGATCTGAACTCCGCGACCAATATCGGGCGCATCGAGGGCGTCACCTAAAGATCAGGTCAATCGGCAAGCGCTGACCCTAGATGTACTGATCGAAGCGGGCAGAATCCGAACTGCTAATGCGCTAGTCCGTATGATGGACCGCACGGATACCGCTGTCACGATCGCCCATCCGGGGCCAGGCGCCGTACGTGGCTGGGGCGATCGACGGGACAGGGTTCGTTCCTCACCCTGTCCCACCGGGCAGGGTGGTTGAGGCCAGAAGAGAATCCGGGCAAGTCAGGGGCTGACAAGATCCGGAATATATCCGGAAGGGCCTCGCACGAGAAGCATCAGACGCGCTATCTTCGCAGCTCAAACAGCATGCCAGGCTACGAGTGGCGACGCCCTGTAAAACCGTCGGCTCAGCCTACGCAAGTTCGAACCTTGCACCTGCCACCAGCAGTTAGCGCAGCTCAGAGGCCCTACGGGGCCTCTTCTGCTTTTCTGGGGTGTGCAGCCAGATGCCGCTCTGAGCGGCCGTTTGTCGCTGGTCACGGGATATACGCGGGATGGATCACGAGGCGTTTCCCCAGGTAGACGGCCATGATCCGGAAGATGTGCGGGATGACGCGGCCCCGCAACGCTGAAAGGCCCCGGGGAAGCCGGAGCCCTTCGAGGAGTGCTGCTCGTGATCTCATGCGGTGAGTACGTCCGCGATCCGCTGGTTGACGATGTCCTCCTGGCCGTCGATGCACTTGGCATAGACACGCAGCAGGACGTCCACCCCGTGGCCAGCACGGGCCGCCACTTCCGGAGCCGGTACGCCGCCGTTAAGCCAGAGCGAGACGGCCGCGTGCCGGAGGTCGTACGGCCGCCGCGCGAGCGGTGAGGCGACCTGGGCGGGTGTGAGGGCCAACGTACGGGCTTCCTGCCAGAGCCGAGCAGACCAGGGCCGTGGGGTCAAGGTCGTTCGTCCGGTGGGGCGCTCCACCTTGACCCCATGGCCCTGGCCCGCTTCCCCTTCGGGCGGGTCGACGGCAGACGGGATGATCAGGTGGGGGAGGTGCGCGCCGTGGCGCGAGTGCCCGCATGCTGCCGGTTGAGCTGCTCTCGTAGTTCCACGTGAGCGGCATAGGTGGTTATGGTGCCAGGGTGGACATTGCTAAGGCGAGTGCTGATGAGTGGCGCAAGCATGTCCGCGTCCGCGGTTCGGTGGAGCAGGACCGTGAAGCCCTGGCCCGATTGATCGAGTACGACGGCGATCCGTTCGAGATCGAGCTCTACGAGCATGCTTCAGATCCACGAGTCCGATTGATTGACCGGGCAGTCCGATCGCGCGTTGGCCAGTACAGCCGGCATCTCCGACGCCTTGAGGAGCGGGCGAAGCGAACGCGTGACGCCGGAGCATGATCCGGGATATACGCGGGATGGATCGGCGTTGCAGGGCCGAGGCGCAATACGGAGGCGCAGGCCAAGCAGCTAGTTGCATCGAGATCGACGATCCCCTGTAAAACCGTCGGCTCAGCCTACGCAAGTTCGAACCTTGCACCTGCCACCAGCAGTAACAGCAGGTCAGAGGCCCTTCGGGGCCTCTTCTGCGTTTCAAGGGGTGTGCAGGAGGGGTGCTGGGTGTTCGACGGTGGTCTCGCCTCGCCGGGCGCAGCCACCGTGGCGCTCCGGCTCGCTCGCCTGCTCCGCGCCCTCATGGCGGAGGACGGTGAGGTGAGCGGGCTGCTGGCGCTGATGCTCCTCACCGAGGCGCGCCGGGCCGTTACCAGATCCTCGCGGCGATCAACGCCGTGCACACCTTTGCCCGCCACGTACGCGAGACCGACTGCCGGCGGGGCCGCGGCCGGGAGTCACGAGCGGCGTACGACAGGGCCGTCGAGCTGGCGGGAAACACCGCCGGGGTCGGGAGCTTGCTCACCTGCGGCGGCGATTCCCTGGGACTGGAGCCGACGTGCGGACACGGTGTCGCGTGCGGCCGAAGCGACGTTCGCACCCGCCTCGGCGACCCTGGGAGTGATGGCGTCGAGCAGGCCGGGGAAAGCCTGGTCCATCTCGGTGCGGCGCAGCGCGTTCATGCGCGAGGTGCCCACATAGTGCTGCCGGATCAGGCCGGCCTCGCGCAGCACCTTGAAGTGGTGGGTGGCGGTGGACTTGCTGACGGCGATGTCGAAGGCGCCGCAGGCGATGTCCTCGCCCGCCGCGTCGAGCTGCGTGACGATGCTCCGGCGGACGGGGTCGACGAGCGCCTCCAGCACCCGTTGCAGGTCGAACTGCTCCTTCTCCGGGTGGGGCGGTGTGCGTTCCATGACCCTATAGTACGATAACCATCAAAGTTCGATGATAGTCGTACTTCCGTGTGGTGTCGTATGCGGCAGGAGGGGATTCCCGTGGCCAGGACCGTGCTGTTCCACCAGCTCGGTGGACCCGAGGTGATGAGACTGGAGGACCAGGACCCGGGGGAGCCCGGACCAGGCGAGGCGCGCATCCGGGTGGAGGCGATCGGCGTCAACAGGGCCGAGGCCCTGTTCAGGAGCGGCCACTACATCGAGCCGGTCAAGCGGCTGCCCGCCAGGCTCGGCTCCGAGGCCGCCGGCACCATCGAGGCGCTCGGCCCGGGGGTGACCGGCTTCGAACGAGGACAGCCGGTCAGCGTCGTGCCGAACTTCTCCCAGAACGACTACGGCGTCTACGCCGAGCGGGCCGTCGTGCCGGCCACCGCGCTGCTGCCCCGCCCCGAGCAGGTGGACGCCGTCTCCGGCGCCGCCGTCTGGATGCCCTACCTGACCGCCTACGGCGCGATGGTGGAGATCGGCCGCATGCGGGCGGGGGACGTGGCGGTGGTGAACGCGGCTTCCAGCAGCGTCGGCCTGGCCGCGATCCACACCGCCGACCGCCTGGGCGCCGTCCCGGTGGCGGTCACCCGCACCCGCGCCAAGGCCCGCCAGTTGACCGGCCAGGGCGCGGCGGAGGTCATCGTCTCCGACGAGGAGAACGTGACCGAACGCGTGCTTGAGCTGACCGGCGGCCAGGGCGCCCGATTCGTCTTCGACGCCGTGGCCGGTCCGGGCGTGGTCGAGTTGGCCCGGGCGGTGGCGGCGGACGGGACGCTGTTCCTGTGGGGTGCGCTCAGCGGGCAGCCGACCCCGTATCCCGGTTTCGACCTGGGCATGCCCGCCCTGAACATGCGCACGTACACGATGCTGGAGATCGCCAGGGACCCGCTGCGGCTGCGCCGCGCCGCCGCGTTCGTCGCCTCAGGGCTGCGGGGCGGCGCGTTCCGGCCGGTGGTGGATCGCCTTTTCCCGCTGGAGGAGATCGTGCAGGCGCATCGGCACATGGAGTCCAACACCCAGTTCGGCAAGATCGTGGTCACGGTGAACCACTGACACATCCGGACCTGGGAAACGACAACTCCGCTCCTCCCCGCAAAGGGAGACGCCATGATCCAGATCAGATCCCGCTGACTCGCTTGCGAGTGACCCGGACGTACTGCTGTTCACGGGGAAGAAACGTCGTACGGGTTGCCGGGCGTCAGGGCGTCCGCGAGTGCGTTGAGCAGCTCCACGTCCGCGGTGCGGTAGTTGGCCCGGCCGACACCGAGCTGAGCGGGGTCGCCGACGTTGAACGCGGCTCGCGCGGGACGGGAGCCCACATGAAAGAACTCGTGCCGGAGCCGTGGACCAGCACGAACGTAGGCGACGACGAGCTGTTGAAGGTGGATCGACTGCCAGCCATCACGCCCGAGGCCGCGATGGAGGTGCTCGAACCGGTGATCGCCCTCCTGCAGGACCTCCCAAAGCAGGACCGGCGAGCCTTCGCCGCTTCGACCGCGTTCACGACCAGGCCCTTGCCAAGTTCTCCTGAGGCCCTTGTCCTACCCGGGCAGGTGGCAGCCGGTCCGGCCGCCGATCGCTGATCAGGAACAGGTGATCGGGATCGACCTCGAGCCCATGATGACCGCCTCCGCCAAGGGCCGTGGAACCATTGAAGAGACTCCACCCGCCAAGCATTACCCGCCGACGTGAGGTGACGAGCCACTAGGTGGGAGGTGATGGCCGTGTCACCAATGCGATAGACAGTCGACCAGGTCGATGCCCGTCACCAAGGGAGGATCTGGTGCGAATCTTGTTGGGCTGCTTAGTCGTGGTCGTGATAGCGCCGTTGGTCGGGCTGTTCCTGCTGTTCATGATGCCGATGTGGCGTGACGATGCCCGGCTCGACGATTTTCACGAGAGAGTGGTCGCCCGTCCGCTGCCACCCGAGACGCGCAGCCGGGATGACAGCGTCGCCACTTTTGGCAAGAACTCGAGCGGGAACGGCGATTACTGCGAGTACCGGGTTCGATTGAAGCTGCGCACCGGCTTGTCGCCTGTAGAGCTCTATGCGTACTACGACAAGGCCGCGATTGCGGGAGTGGACGTCGGGATGGCGCAGGTGTCTGTGGACGTGGATGACGCCGGAGACGGGGGAGCCGTCATCGTGGAGTTCCGCGACATCAGCTCCAGCGATTGGGACATCCGCTGCGCATAGACGGCAGCCTGATCACGTGATGGGGTATGCGTCTTCCAGTTCGTGCCGGTCGGGGTCCACCGCCCGGTGAGATCCGTACCTCTGGAGAGATCCACTGGCAGCCAGAGCGACACCAACTCGGTCGGTCGCCATCGCGCACGATGAGCCGTCGGCGAACGAACATCTTGCTCTTGGGCTGCACGTCGAGCAGCACGCCAACGCGGTTCGGGGCGGTCACGACGCCATTTCGACAACCTCTCCGGTGGTGTCGGTCTCCGGCCTGATCAGGTAGGCCTGTCCAGGCCGCTTCTGCTCAACGGAGGCCATGGCCGGACGGCCACGCACGAAGCACCCCTTGCCCTGCTGGGACTCGATCCAGCCTGTTCCCGCAGCACACGCATAGCGGCGACCACAGTGGGAGGCCGCCACCCCAGGGTGCCGCGCCGCCCGAGCCTGCTCTCAACGTTCGCCTCTACGCGCTGAGATCTTCACGCTGGAGACGTCGTTGCCACCATGCCCAATCGGAGTCGGGCGAGGTGGGCGGCATTGGCGAGGTTCGGCGGAGGTAGTGCAAGTCGACGGGCAGGACCAGGGTGTACAGATGCGGTCTGGCCCACGGCGGTAAGCCGATGAGAGCTTGTTGAAGTCGCCGGCGGGGTGCGTCTCCCGTGCACTCCTCGCAGTGGCACCTGAAGAAGACGCGGTCAGCGGTCCCTATCAGGGCCGCCTCCTGCCAAGCTACCAGGGCCGTCGCCACCGCCCCCGGCCACATGCGAACGTGTTCGAGGGCGATCACCGCGGCCATGGGGCGACTGCCAAGCCCGGGAACATGGTGGATCACAGCTCTGTGGGTCCAACACGCTGATCCTCGCGTACGGACCTCGGAAGGGCGCCTACGCGGCATGGCCCTTTCTGGCCGATGACATAACCATGATGATCGCATACGAGGGTGTGTCGTCTGAGCCCAAGTGCCGACGGAAACCGTGCCTCCGGCGGGGGCGCCCCGGCTCCGGAATGATCATCACGCGACGATAAGCCAGTCACCTGTCGACCTATGATCTTTTCATCTGGTATCTGCCCTGTTGTCGGAAGGCCTGCATGACCCACCTTCTCAGTCGGCGGTCCGCCCTGCTGAGCGCCGCGGCAGTGGCCGGTCTCGCCGTGTGGGACGGAACGGCCGAGGCGGCCGGCACCGCCGCGTTCGACGCCGCGCGTGAGCGGTGGGTGAGCCTGTTGACCGGTGGGTCGGACAACTCCTCCTATACCGACAGGACGCAGGCCATCGAGGGCTCGGCCAATGCGGTGCTGCGCAAGCTGAGGCCCGCCTCCGATCGCCCGAGCCTGTGGCCTGACCTGCCGCTGTCGGACCCCCGCACGGGCAACTTCAACCGCGCGTTCAACCGCATGCGCACCCTGGCGCTGGGCTGGGCCACACCGGGCACCGCCATGCACAGGGACGGTCAGGTCGCCGAGACCGCCGTCAGGGCGCTGGACTTCCTGTACGAGCACGCCTACCACGAGGGGCTCGACCGGCGGGGCAGCAACTGGTTCTGGTGGGAGATCGGCGTTCCCCGCGCGCTCACCGACACCTGCGCCCTGCTGTACGACGGCCTGCCCAAGGACCGCCTTGAGCGCTGGTTGCGCCCCTTGCGCCGCTGGTGCCCCGACCCGGAGCGCCGCGTCAGCCACCCCGGTGTCGTCGAGACCGGTGCCAACCGCGCGGGCAAGGCGATGGCGGTGGCGATGCGCGGACTGCTCACCCACGACGCACGCCTCGTCAAGCGGGCCAGGGACGCGGTCCCCGACCTGCTGCGGCCGACCCGAGGCCCAGGCGACGGCTTCTACCGGGACGGATCGTTCATCCAGCACGACGTGTACCCCTACACCGGCAGCTACGGCGTGGACTACCTGGAGAGCGTGGCCAAACTGATCGCCATGCTCTCCAGGTCACCGTGGAAGATCACCGGAATCGGCAACATCTACGACATCGTGGATCGCTCGTTCGTGCCGTTCGTCTTCGACGGGCTGATGATGGACTGCGTACGCGGCCGGCAGATCTCGGTGCAGGGCCATCGTGACCACCACTCGGGACACAAGACGGTCGAGGCCATCCTCACCCTGCTGGAGACGGCACCCGAGCGCCATGCCGAGCGTTGGCGACCGCTGGTCAAAGGGTGGCTCACCCGCGACCAGGCCATCCCCTACGGCACGCTCGCACCGCCGGCGAGCATCGCGAAGGCCACGGCCCTGCTGGAGGACCCGTCGGTGCCGGTCGGCCCTCGCACGACGGGCACGTACGTCTTCGCCGACATGGACCGGGTCGTGCACCGCCGTCCCACCTGGGCGTACGCGATCGCGATGAGCTCGGAGCGCATCGGCGCGGCTGAGGCCATGAACCGGGAGAATCTGCACGGCTGGTACACCGGCGACGGCATGACCTACCTCTACACGGGCGACCTCACCCACTGGAACGACGACCTGTGGCCCACGATCGACCCGTACCGGCTGCCCGGCACGACGGTCGACACCCGTAGACGCGCCGATCTCCCGCACGACCACCGTCGCCTGCCACCCACCCCGTGGGCGGGTGGCGTGGCACTCGACGGCGAGTACGGCGTGGCCGCAATGAAGCTGATCGCCGGCGGCTCCTCGCTGCGGGCCAAGAAGGCGTGGTTCCTGCTCGATGACGCGGTGATCGCCCTCGGCGCCGGCATCACCGCCTCCGACGACCGCCGGATCGAGACCATCGTGGAGAACCGCAACACCCACGACCGGCATCCGCCACTGACCCGGGGCGACGGCTGGATCCACCTGTCCGGGGTGGCCGGCTACGTGCTGCTCGACGGCGCCGACGCGAAGGTGATGCGCGAGAAGCGCACCGGCCGCTGGCGGGACATCGACAAGGGCGCCACCACCGGAGGCGACACGTCGCCGGTCACCAGGCACTACACGACGATCCTCATCGACCACGGCGTCGATCCCCGCAAGGCGCGCTACGCCTACGCCGTACTGCCTGACGCCTCCATCACGCAGACGGCGGCTTACCACGGGCGAATCGAGATCCTCGCCAACTCCGGAGCGGTGCAGGCCATCACGCGCGACGGCGTGCTCGCCGCCGTTTTCTGGCGCGCTGGGACCGTAGAGACCGGGGATGGGCCGCTCGTCGTCGACGGCCCCTGCACGCTGCTGGTCCGCCGCGACGGTAAGCGGGTACGGCTCGCGGTCTCCGACCCGTCCAGGACCACCGACGAGGTGAAGATCACCTTGCCCTGGCCGGTGAAATCGCTCAAGGAAAGGGACCGCAGCGTGCGCAAGGCCAGGACCGCGCTCAAGGTGGAAGTGGGTGGCAGCCGCGGGTACGCCCACACCGCGGAAGTGCGCGTCTGACTCCGGGGCGCCTGCTCGCCGTTCTCAGCCCGGGTGATGATCTCGACCAGGCCGCTGAGGATGAGATGGACGAGCGTGCCGCACCCGGCGGTACGTCAGTCGGCGCAGTGCCGTCTCAGCGGGCCCGCGGCGGCCCGTACGGGACAGCAGGGCCGCGAGCACCACGGTGCCCAGCCAGGTGAGCACCGCGATGCCCGACGCGGCGGCGTCGCCGACCCGGGTGGACAGGCCGCCCAGGTATGGGGCGAACAGTGCGACGAACACCACCGACTGCAGCAGGTAGCACGTCAGCGACCACTGCCCGCAGGCGGCCAGCGCCTGGGTCACCGCCCCGGACCGCCGCCCGGCGCGCTCTCGCCGGGCCACGACGAGCCCGACCAGCGCCGCGTACGCCAGGCCGCCGGCGATCCCGGTGACGCTGTGCAGCGCGTACGCGGACACCGAGAGCTCGTCGCCGGGTGTCCAGAGCCGCGTGTCGGCCAGCGTCAGCGGCAGTCCGCCGACGACGGAGATCGCCGTGCCCGCGACGGCGATCCGGGTGAGCGGCGCCCGGTGCGCCTCCGGCTCCTCCAGCAGGCGGCGGCGGGCCGCCCAGATGCCGAGCATGAAGGGCGGTACGACGCTCACCAGGAAGAACGTGGGCGTCATCCCCGACCAGCCGATCAGCCGCATCACCATGGCCGCGACCGGGTCGGCCATGGCCGCGGGCGTGTCGCCTTTGCCCGCGTTCAGGGTGAGCATCCCGAGGAGAGCGACCACGACGACGTGCAGAACGGCTCCCACTCCGGCCGCCCAGGCCAGCGCCCGGTCGCTACGCCGGATGAACCCGATGAACACCAGCCCGGCCAGGCCGTACGCGCCGAGAATGTCGCCGAAGAACAGCAGGAGCGCGTGGCAGAACCCGAAGGCCAGCAGCCACAGACTCCGGCGGCGCAGCACCCGCCGGACCTCGGGCCAGCCTTCGCCGCTGGCGAGCCGCCGGTGGGCGAGCTGGACGAGGCCGTAGCCGAACAGGGCGGCGAACATCGGCAGCGCCCGACCGTCCACGAGGAGGATCTGGACCCCGGCCACGAGCCGGTCGAGGGCCGTGCCGTCGAGGGTGTAGCCGCGCCAGCCCACGGGGTGGCCCGACAGGTACATGTGCGCGTGCGCCACCGCGATGAGCAGCAGCATGAAGCCGCGCGCCAGGTCGGGAGCCGGGGACCGCTGGGTGAGCGGCACGGCCCCCCGGGCGGGGGCCGGTGCGGAGATGGACATGGATCACCTCGAGAATTAGATACACAACTGTAGCTTAGTTGCGTCGATAAGATACATGCTTGGCGCTAAAAAGGGGAGGCGTTGTGAGTGACGGGGACGGCCGGACCCGGCGGCGCGGCGAAGAGCTGATCCGGGCCATTCACGCCGCGGCGCTGGCGGAGGTTCGGGAGGTCGGCGTTGGACGGCTGACCATGGACGGCATCGCCAGGCGGGCGGCGACCCCTCGCTCGACGCTGTACCGCCGCTGGTCCGACCCCGTCGAGGTGCTCCTGGACGCGCTCTACCACTCCCACCCCGTCGAGGAGCCGACGCCCGGAGCGGACGATCTGCGCGGCGACTTGATCCAGGCATTGCGGCTCATGGTCGAGTGGGCGTTCAGTCCGGCGGGACTCGCGGTCGCCGGCATTCTCACCGACCCCGGGAGCGCCGCGCGGATGTCCGAGGCGCTGCAGGAGAAGGTCTTCGCCGTCCGTGGCGGCACCTTCACCGCTACCGTGCTGCGGCACTACGCCGAACGCGGCCATTTTCCCGCCGAACGGCTCACGTGGGTCGTGCTCGACCTCGGCGAGGCGCTCGTCACCAAGTGGGTGATCGACAAGGGCTGCCCGCCTGGCGAGGCGGAGTTGGCCGACATCGTCGACCAGGCGATCCTGCCGGCGATCGGGCTCTCCGGAGGCTGACGGGATCGCCCAGACGCCGAGGCGGCCGAGTCACCGTGCGTCGTCGAGCGGCTCGCCTGAGCGGCGTAAATCCGCGACAGGGGAAAACGCGACAGGGGAAAACCAGTACAGCGGGCGGGATTACCGTCACCCCAAGCCGAGAACTTCGACCTCGTGACCGCAATGGCCGCCCCGGCACGGGACGGCGGCACGAGGAGAGGGACTCGACCATGCCCAAGTACCTGATTCAGGCGACCTACACCGCGGACGGCCTCAAGGGAGTGCTGCGAGATGGCGGCACCGGACGCCGGCAGGCGGTGGAGCGCATGGCGGAGAGCGTCGGCGGCCGGGTCGAGCAGATGTATTTCGCGTTCGGCGAGACGGACACGTATGTGCTCGTCGACCTGCCGAGCAACGCGGCTTCGGCCGCTGTGGGTCTCACGATCTCGGCGTCCGGGGCGGTACGAACGAAGACCACTGTCCTGCTGACGCCGGAGGAGATCGACGAGGCCGCGCGGACGGAGGTGGCCTACCAGGCTCCTGGCGCGTGACAGCCGGGGTGATCGCGAGCGCCTCGACTGCGGCTTCTGCCGGGACCGGGATGCGCTGTACTACCTGCCATGACGATCGTTCGCTCCCTGGTGTTGTTCGCCGTGGCCGCACTCGCCGAGATCGGCGGTGCGTGGCTGGTCTGGCAGGGTGTACGCGAGCAGCGCGGCCTGCTCTGGATCGGTGCCGGCGTCATCGCGCTGGGCCTGTACGGGTTCGTCGCCACCCTGCAGCCGGATGCGCACTTCGGCCGCATCCTGGCCGCCTACGGTGGCGTCTTCGTCGCCGGTTCGCTGGCCTGGGGCATGGTGGTCGACGGATTCCAGCCCGATCGCTGGGACGTCATCGGCGCGCTGGTCTGCCTGGTCGGCGTCGCCGTGATCATGTACGCGCCGCGCGGTTGAGCCGTGGTCGCCCTCTGGCGGTGGTGGCGGGCGATGATGAACGCCGGCCGGTTCCATCTCCGCGCGTCGCCGATCTCGGGCCCGGCGGTGACCCGCTGTGGGATCCCGATCGACTGGCCTCGGATGTCCTGGCGGCACTGCCGCTGAGCTGGGAGCAGGCGGCCGACTGGGCGGTGGACCGGCGGACGCGTCCTCGCGAGGAGATCCTGGCCATGCGTACCTGCAAGAACCTCCTCGCCCCCATGAGGCTGATCGCTGATCAGCTGGCGGCGGGGCCGGTGAGAGCGCGGATCGAGAGCTGGCTGGACCTCTGGCCACAGCTCCCGTAACGCCCTGCAGGGGCAACTCCGCTGAGGGGTCTTGAATCCTCACGGAATAGATCATTAGCCTCAATGGGAACGCGGAACCTCTGTGCCGTCACGCTCGATGCCCATCCGGGCGCAAAGCGCCGGGGGAGCCGATCACCACCCTGATCATGGCTCCCGCGCTCAGCACGGCGGACCGCAGGTCATTCCTTGAGCCGTTCGAAGACGAGCTGGGTGCGCCGCACGGCGCGCACGCCGTACACCTCGGAGATGAGCTCGGGGGTGAGGACCTGGCCGGGCGGGCCTCCGGCGAGGACGCGACCGGCGCTCATGACGTACAGGCGGTCGCAGAACGCGGCGGCCTGGTTGAGGTCGTGCAGGACGGCCAGCGTGGCGACGCCCAACTCCCGGACTAGGTGCAGGATCCCCAGTTGGTGGCGGATGTCGAGGTGGGAGGTGGGCTCGTCGAGCAGGAGCAGGCGGGTCTCCTGGACCAGGGCGCGGGCCACGAGGGCGCGTTGTTTCTCGCCGCCGGACAGGGTGGCGTAGACGCGTTCCTCCGTGCCTGCGAGGCCGACCCGGTCGAGGGCGCGCGCGCACCGCTCCTCGTCGTCACCGGCGGCGCGTGCGTACGGCGTGCGGCCCATGAGCACGACCTCTCTGACGGTGAAGTCGAGCTCGGCGGGCGTTTCCTGGGCCACCACGGCGGTTCGCCGGGCCGACTCGCGCCAGGACAGGCGGTGTACGTCGTCGCCGTCCACGCTGATGAGCCCGGCCGAGGGGCGCAGCGCCCGGTAGATCGTGCGCAGCAGGGTGGACTTGCCGCAACCGTTCGGGCCGACCAGGGCGACGAACTCGCCGTCGTCCACCAGCAGGTCGGCCTCGTGCACGATGGGGCGGCCGTCGAGGTGTGCGGAGACGCCGCGCAGGTCGAGCCTCATGTGACGCTCACCGCCCGGTCGACGGAGCGGCGGCGCAACAGCCACAGGAAGAACGGCACGCCGAACAGCGCGGTGACGATGCTGAGCGCCAGCTCCTGCGGCGCGTTGATGGTGCGGGCGGCGACGTCCACGAGTTGCAGGAACGCCGCGCCGAGCAGCGCCGTGACCGGGAGCACCCGGCGGTGGTCGGCGCCGACGAGCAACCGGGCCGCGTGCGGCACGATCAGCCCGACGAACGCGATCGCCCCGCTCGTGGCCACCATGACACCGACCAGCAGGGAGGTGAGCACGAAGAGCGTGAGCCGCAGGCGATGCACGTTCACGCCGAGGGAGACGGCGGTCTCCTCGCCGGCGGTGAGCGCGTTGAGCCGGCGATGCTGCAGCAGCAGGTACACCAGGCCCGCGGCCAGGACGACGGTGGGCAGCGGCAACATCTCCCAGCGGGCGCCGCCCAGGCTGCCCATCAGCCAGAACAGCACCTGCTGCGCCGCCCGGCCGCTCTGCGCCTGCTGCAGCACGAAGCTGTAGAGGGCCTGGAAGAGGTAGGCGAGGGCCACCCCGGCCAGCACCAGCCGAGACGGTGTGAGCCGGCCCGAGCGCTGGGCCAGAACGTACACCAGGGCCAGGGCGAGCAGCGCGCCGGCGAAGGAGGCGCCCGACATCGACAGCCCACCCAGCGTGGAGGCGCCCAGGATCAGCACGAGCACCGCTCCGAAGGACGCGCCGGAGGAGATGCCGAGCAGGAACGGGTCGGCCAGCGGGTTGCGCACCAGGGCCTGCAGCACCGCTCCGACCACCGCCAGCCCGGCCCCGACCAGGAGCGCCAGCAGCGCGCGCGGCAGCCGGAACTCCCACACGATCTGCTCCTGCACCGGTGTCCAGGTACGCGGGACCAGGCCGGGCACCAGGCGGTCGGCGATGATGCCCCAGGTCTGCGGCAGCGCGACGGGGACCGCGCCGATGCTCACGGCGAGCCACGTCGAGGCGACCATGGCCACCGCGAGCAGGACGAGGAGCACTCCGAACCGGCCGCGGCGCCGGGCCGGCCCTCCGGCGCTGACCGGCCCGGTCGCCACCCGGTCCTGCTGGGTTTCGCCGATCATCGGGAGAAGGCGTCAGGGTGCAGGAAGCGGGCGATGTCGGCGATGGCCAGGAGGTTGCGGTAGCCGGGATGCTGGGCCGCCACCGGCACCGGGAGGACCCGATCGTCCCTGGCCGCGGGGCTGTTCCTGGCGATGGCGAGGATGCCGGCGGCCTTGGCCCGCACGGTCGGCATCTTCTCGCCCCGCAGCGTGGCGTACTCACTGACCAGGATGGCGTCGGGTTGCGCGGCGCTGATCTGCTCCACGCTGACCTCGGTGTAGTCGCTATTGACGTCGGCCAGCGTGTTCCGCCCGCCGGCGGCGACGATCATCTGGTGGGTCACGCCGGCGCCGCCGTAGGCGTTGACGGGTCCCTTGCCGCCGTCGGTGGCCAGCACCTTGACCGGCGGCCGGCCGCTGACGCGCTCGCGTACGTCCTCGAGCCTGCCGCGCAGGTCGGCGGCCAGTCTGTCGGCGCGGTCGGAGACGCCGAAGATCCTGCCGAGGTTCCGCAGGTCGGTGAAGGTGTCGTCGAGGGTGAACTCGAGCGTCTCCTCCGGGCTGCACCAGCCGCCCAGGATGTACACCGGGGAGCCGGCGGCGTCCAACTCCGCCACGGTGGCGTAGCCGCCGCCGGCGTCGAAGCCGGCCATCGCGTTGTCGAGGACGAAGTCGGCGCCCTGGGAGAGCATGACCTCCTTCTGCGGCAGCATGATCGTCGGCGAGATCTCCGGGATCTTGTCGTACTGCTCCTTCTGGCCGGGCAGGAACGCGCTCTCGGAGAAGTTCGTGCGCCCGGCGATCCGGTCGCCGACGCCGAGGGCGAGCAGGGTCTCCAGGGCGGGGTGATAGCCGGTCACGACCTTGGCGGGCGGCCTGTCGAAGGTGAGGGTGCGCCCGCAGTTGGTGATCGTGACAGGGAAACCCGCCGGGGGCGCCGCGGCGGGATCGGCCTGCCGCGTGGCTGCGGGCGCCTGCCCGCAGGCGGTCAGCGTCAGAGCCGCCACCAGGGCGAGCAACCTTCTCATGATCGGGCTACCGCCTTGAGCGGCGCGCTGTCGCGAACGATCGGCGTGACTGGGGACGTGCGGGGCGGGCGGCTCATGCGGTGAGTCTCCGGAGGTGAGAGGTTCGACGATCGCGGTGCGACGACCACCTCATTCTGCACATAAGCCGCAATTGCCAGCAAGTTGCATTAAGTCTCTCCCTGTGCCGGTACCCGTCGAAGGGGACGGGTTCTGCCGTACGGCAGGGGAATCGGGCCGCCTGGCGAGCGGACCTGTTTCGTGGATTTCGCCGGGGTAGTTGTCCTTGGGTCTCAGAGTTCTGATGAGTCTGATGAGGAGGAGACATGCCTCGCGGATCGAGTCCGAAGCGGGAACGCCAGTACGAGCACATCAAGGACAGCGCCAAGCAGCGTGGCGAAAGCGACAAGCGCGCGACCGAGATCGCCGCCCGTACCGTGAACAAGGAGCGGGCCAGGGCCGGCGAGTCCCGGACCGCGAGCCGTACGTCCACCAAGGACATCTCGTCGAGTCGGCGAGGCGGGCTGCGCTCGCATTCCGGCGCGGGCGGCCGTACCAGGGATCAGTTGTACGCCGAGGCCAAACGCCAGGGCATCAAGGGCCGCTCCAAGATGAGCAAGGCGCAGCTGGAGAAGGCCGTCGGCTGACCGGGCCGGCGAACTGCCAGAGCGCGGCCACTGCCGCGACGTGACCACTCGCGCGACATCTGCCCTGGCTCCCCGGCGGGTTCCGCCTTCCCGGCCGGAGAACCAGGGCAGATCGAGCGATCACCGCTTCAGCGCGGCGGCGAGTTCGTCCTTGGTCATGGACGAGTAGCCTTCGATGCCCTTGGCCTTGGCCCGGTCCTGGAGCTCCTGCTTGGTGCGACTGACAGGCTTGGGCGGGGCGGTCAGCAGGTCCGCCTTGGCGGCGCTGAAGGCGCGAGCCAGCTCGGTCAGCCTGCCGGCGGGCACGGCCTTCCGCAGGGCCGGGAGGATCTCGCTCTCCTCTTCCTCGACGTGGTGCGTGACCGCCTTGACCAGGTCAGCGAGGACCTGGTCGAAAGCCGGTCCGTCCGGGTCCGTGTCGAGCAGCCGGACCAGCTCCTCCTCGGCCTCGTGATGTTCTTCGGTGCCGTGGTGCACCTCGCCTCGCTCGCTGGGCGCGGCCTTGGCCAGCGCGGGGTAGACCTCGTGTTCCTCGGCACGGGCATGCGCGGTGAACTTCGCGGCGAGCTCGGCCAACAGCGCGGGCCGGTTCTCCCGTTCGGTGCGCAGCCTGTCGAAGAGGGCCTCGACGTCGCGGTGGTCGGCCGTGATCAGGTCGATGACGTTCTGTGTCATGTCAAGCTCCTTGTAGGGGTCGCCAGGTCGGCGCTGCTACCCCGGGAAAGCCGTCGCACGCGACTACCCCGCCCCACCCCGGTAAACGGCGGCCGTCGTACGGTCACTTGGCGACAAATCCCCTCATTCCCCCATTGATTGTCAACCCGCTCTCACCTGGAAGGACACGGTTTGCTGTCCGCCGGAACCTGCCTTCGACGTTGATCGTTCAGGCGGATGGCTGACACATGCCAACAACCGTCGACAGGGAGAACAAAGTCGTGGTCTTCAAACGGATGCTGGGTGCCTTCGGTGTGGGCGCCCCCTCGGTGGACACCGTCCTGGCCACTCCGCGGATCCAGCCGGGAGGGATGCTCACCGGTGAGGTACGACTCACCGGCGGCGACTTCGACGCCGAGATCGAGCACATTACCCTCGGTCTGGTCGCCCGGGTCGAGGTCGAGCACGGTGACGGAGAGGGATCCGGAGTGGGTGAGTTCTCCCGCGCCCAGGTCTCCGGTCCGTTCACCCTCCGCAAGGGCGAGAACCGCACCATCGACTTCAGCGTCTCCGTGCCGTGGGAGACCCCCATCAGCGAGATCGGCGGCCAGCACCTCAACGGAATGGCGCTGGGCGTACGCACGGAGCTCGCCATCGCCAAGGCCGTCGACAAGGGCGACCTCGACATGGTCGCGGTCGAGCCGCTGCCCTCCCAACTGCGCATCCTGCAGGCGTTCCTGCAACTCGGCTTCCAGTTCAAGTCGGCGGACCTGGAGGTGGGGCAGATCTACGGCTCCGGTCAGCAACTGCCGTTCTACCAGGAGATCGAGTTCTACCCGCCGCCCCAGCACGCGGGGAGCGTCGGCGAGGTCGAGCTGACCTTCATCGCCAACCCAGGTGGGCTGGAGGTCATCCTGGAGGCCGACAAGCGGGCCGGCCGCTACGGCGACGACGCCATCGGCCGCTTCACCATCGGCCACGACGACGCCATGCACACCGATTGGCCGGGCGAGCTCGACCGCTGGCTGGCCGGCCTCAGCCAGTATGGCGGCCAGTACGGCGGCCACCAGGGCGGCTTCGGTCACGACGGCTACGGCCACGGTGACCACCACGGCGGCTACGGCCATCCGCAGCACCATGGCCATCACGAGCACCGGAGCGGCCCCGGCATGGGCGCGGTGGTGGCGGCCGGCGCCGCCGGCGTGGTCGGCGGGCTGGTGGCGGGGGAGATCGTCGAGGAGATCTTCGAGGACGAAGAGGAAGAGGGATAGGACGCCCGCCGGGGCCTGTTCGCCGCTGAACAGGCGGCGAACAGGCCCCCAGCGTGACACCACCAAGCCCTGGTTGGGGCTACCCGGGTGCGCGGCCGGCTCGGTCCAGTCCGGCCGCGAGCTGAGTGATCGCCGTGTCGACCTGCCGGCCGAGCAGTGTCGTGTCCAGCGGCCGGTCTGAGCCCGCTGTCTGCTGGAGCCACTGGTTCATGACGACACGGAGCGCCGTCAGGACGGCCGCCGCGCACAGCAGCGGATAGAGGGCGTCTCCGGATCGTTCGGTTGTACGATCCGCGGCGGGCGGCGTCGCCGGGTGATCGATGTGCTCGGCGATCGCTTCGGCCAGCGCCTTCTCCTGGGCGGCGAGCACGGCCAGTTGCTGGGGCACCAGCGTCGGAGAGGCGCGGATCAGTTGCAGGGCGCGGATGTGGTCGCGGCTGGCGACGTCGCTCTGGTTCATGACGATCAGCACCGCCTCGCGGAACGCCTGGAGCACCGTCTCCGTCCGCGGCCGGGCCCTGAACTGCGCGATGAGCTCCTGCGAGCCCGCCGACAGGGAGGCCGCGACCGCTTCCTCCTTGCTGGAGAAGTAGTTGAAGAAGGTGCGCAGCGCGATGTCGGCCTCGTCGGCGATCTGCTCGACGGTGACGTTCTCGACGCCGTGGCGCAGGGACAGGCGGAGCGCCGCCTCGCGGAGCGCGGCGCGGGTGGCCTGCTTCTTGCGTTCGCGGCGGCCGATGACCGGCTCGGCGTCACCGTCCACGTCAGGACCAGGCGACCGGAAGGGCGTGCACACCGAAGATGAGCATCTCGTCGCGCAGCGGCACCTGCTCCGCGGGCACCGTCAGGCGCAGGTTGGGCAGGCGGGTGATCAGCTCCCTGAGGCCGACCTGCATCTCGATGCGGGCCAGCTGCTGGCCCAGGCACTGGTGGACGCCGTGCCCGAAGGCCAGGTGCGGCGTGCGGGGGCGCTTCACGTCGAGCCGGTCGGCATCGGGCCACTGCTGTGGGTCGCGGTTGACCTCGGGGGTGGCGATCACGACCGTGGCGCCGGCGGGGATGTCCGCGCCGCCCAGGGTGACGGGCTCGGTCGTGACGCGGCTGACGCCGAGCTGGATGATGGACAGGTAGCGCAGCAGCTCCTCGACCGCGTTGTCGATCAGGTCTGGGTCGGAGCACAGCGCGGCGAGCTGGTCGGGGTGTTGGAGCAGGGCGAAGGCGCTCAGGCCCAGCATGTTGGCGGTGGTCTCGTGGCCGGCGCCGAGCAGGACGAGGGCGACGTCGACCAACTGGGCGTCGGTCAGCGGCGGGTCGGCGTCGTGGACGAGCCCGGACAGCAGGTCGTCGGCCGGGTTGGCGCGCTTGTCGGCCACGAGGCGCTGGATGAACGCGTACAGCTCGGCGCTCGCGACGGCTCGCTCCTCGGCGGTGGCGTTGGCGTTCAGCCCGATGGCGGTGCGTTCCTGGAACTCTGCCCGGTCGGCATAGTCGACGCCGAGCAGCTCGCAGATGACCAGCGAGGGCAGCGGCAGCGCGAACGCCGGCACCAGGTCGGCCTCGGTGCCGGCCGCCTTCATGGCCTCGATGTGCTCGGCGGCGATCTCGGTGACCCGGTCCTCCAGCGCCCGCATCCGCCGTACGGTGAACTGGCCGGTCAGCAGCCGCCGGATGCGGGTGTGCTCGGGCGGGTCCATGAAGACGAAGAAGCCGTCCTCGCGGCTCTCGACGGCCGGACCCGGCGGCAGGGTCCCGGCCTCGAACTCGGCCACCTCGTGCGGCTGCAGTGACGTGGCCTCGCGATGGCGGACCCGGTCGGCGCTGAAGCGCGGGTCCGACAGCACGGTACGGGCCTCTTCGAAGCCGGTCACCAGCCAGGCCCGCGCGCCGTTGAGCAGTCGCAGGGGCTGGACCGCGCCCTGACCGCGCCGCTCCCGCAGGCCAGGCGGCGGATCGAACGGGCAACGGCCGCGCTCGACCATGTCCGCGGGGATGATCCGGCGCATCGCCGTGGGGTTGGCCTTGGGGGAGTCCTCGGTCAGGCCGGCGTTGTCCACGGGCACATCCTGTTCTCGGGCGGAGCCGTTCACCGGCCGCCCGCAGCGAAAGACGGACCCACACTATAAAAGATGCACGGCGCGCATCGATGCACGCCACGCACGAATGTCGCCGGCAGTCGTATGGTCGCCCCACGGGTGTCTCCACAGGGCGGTGATCGCCTCGGCGTCCTGGAACGACGAAGGCCCCGGATGGTTTCCGCAGCCCTCGCCGTCGGACACCTGCGGCTCAGGAATCAAGTACGGCGGCGACGGCTTCGATCTCGACGAGCTGGTTGGCGTAACCGAGCACGGTGACGCCCATCAGGGTGCTCGGCACATCGTGATCACCGAACGAGTCCCGGACCACCCGCCAGACGCTCCCCAGGTCCTCCTGCCGCGTGGACGCGACGAGGACCCTGGTGTTGATGACGTCGCGCAGCGATGCGCCGGAGGCGGCGAGCGCAACCCGCAGGTTCTCAATGGCCTTGACCGCCTGACCCGTGTAGTCCCCGATGGCCGCCGTCGAACCGTCCTCGTTCAGCGGGCAGGCTCCGGCCAAGAAGATCAGCCGCGACTCGGCGGGCGCGGTGGCCGCGTACGCGTACTCGGCGACGTCGGACAGGGCGGTCGAGCGGATCAACGTGATGGAGCGAGGCACGGTCGTTCCTTTCGCATTCAACTGCAAAGCGACCAGCCTGGCAGAGTCGTTCTGGCCGCCGCCTCCCCTTTTTATCCGCCGGCCGGGCGGTGCGTTCGGGTGTCGAGCGCACGGCCGCCTACGAGCGATCGAGCGTCCACCGACACCGAATTCCCGGGAGTTCGACCAGAAGGCGTCGGCGTCCGGTTGACCGCCATTTTCGATCACTGATCAATCGAATGACATATCACGGCCGAAAGCGTGGGGAAAGAGGTGCCGATGGACGTCGCCGGTCAGTCGGTGCCGGCCTCCATCGCGGCGCGGTCGAGCATCTGGTCCTCGTCGGAGACCTCGCCGCGCGAGGCGATGGCCTCGGCGCCGCCCTCCGGCATCTCGCCGATCAGCTCGGTCGGGGGCGCCGGGAGGGTGCCCATGAGCGCGGGGTGGTGGGTGCCGACCATGCCGAGGGTGGCGTACTGCTCAAGCCTGGAGCGCGAGTCGGCGATGTCGAGGTTGCGCATGGTGAGCTGGCCGATCCGGTCCACCGGGCCGAACGCGGAGTCCTCGGTGCGCTCCATCGACAGCTTGTCCGGGTGGTAGCTGAACGCCGGGCCCGAGGTGTCGAGGATCGAGTAGTCCTCGCCGCGCCGCAGCCGCAGCGTCACCTCACCGATGACCGCGGTGCCGACCCAGCGCTGCAGCGACTCGCGCAGCATCAGCGCCTGCGGGTCGAGCCAGCGGCCCTCGTACATCAGCCGGCCCAGTCGCCGGCCCTCGGTGTGGTAGTACGCCAGCGTGTCCTCGTTGTGGATCGCGTTGACCAGACGTTCGTACGCCGCGTACAGCAACGCCATCCCCGGCGCCTCGTAGATGCCGCGGCTCTTGGCCTCGATGACCCGGTTCTCGATCTGGTCGGACATGCCGAGGCCGTGCCGTCCGCCGATCGCGTTGGCCTCCATCACCAGGTCGACCGGGGTGGCGAACTCCTTGCCGTTGATCGTCACCGGCCGGCCCTGGTCGAAGCCGATGGTCACGTCCTCGGTGGCGATCTCGACCTCGGGGTCCCAGAAGCGCACCCCCATGATCGGATCGACGGTCTCGATGCCGGTGTCCAGGTGCTCCAGGGTCTTGGCCTCGTGGGTGGCGCCCCAGATGTTGGCGTCGGTCGAGTAGGCCTTCTCGGTGCTGTCGCGGTAGGGCAGGTCGTGGGCGAGCAGCCACTCCGACATCTCCTTGCGCCCGCCGAGCTCGGAGACGAAGTCGGCGTCGAGCCAGGGCTTGTAGATGCGCAGGTGGGGGTTGGCCAGCAGGCCGTAGCGGTAGAACCGCTCGATGTCGTTGCCCTTGAAGGTCGAGCCGTCGCCCCAGATCTGCACGTCGTCCTCGAGCATCGCCCGGACCAGCAGGGTCCCGGTCACGGCGCGACCGATCGGCGTGGTGTTGAAGTACGCCCGCCCGCCCGAGCGGATGTGGAACGCGCCGCAGGCGAGCGCGGCCAGGCCCTCCTCGACCAGCACCGTCCGGCAGTCGACCAGGCGCGCGACCTCGGCTCCGTAGGCCAGCGCGCGGCCGGGCACCGAGGCGATGTCGGGCTCGTCGTACTGGCCGATGTCGGCGGTGTAGGTGCACGGAACGGCACCCTTGTCGCGCATCCAGGCGACGGCGACAGAGGTGTCGAGCCCACCCGAGAAGGCGATGCCGACGCGCTCGCCGGTGGGCAGGGAGGTGAGAACCTTGGACATGGAACAAGAGTATGCATGGTGGCGCATGGTCATGCAACATCCGGCACGGTCCAGCATCGGAGGTCGCGTATCGAGGTCACCGCAGGTCGCGGTCTACCCAGAGGTCGAGGACGAGTCCGGGGGTGGCGACGCCGATCGGGCCGTCGTACTCGGACTCGGCGGCGGTGTGGGCGGCCACGGGGTCCGTGCCGGGCTGCAGATGCGTCAGGAGCAGGCGCCGGGCTCCGGCCTCCCGGGCCTGCCGGCCTGCCTGGCGGGCGCTCGACAGGTGGTGCCGCGAGTCCTCCGGGACCCGGTCCGCGTAGGTGGCCTCGGCCAGAAGCAGGTCGGCGTCACGGGCCAGGGCCACCACCTCGGGGCTGGGGCCGGAGTCACCGGTGTAGGCGAGCACCCGCCCGCCCGCCGCCAGCCGTACACCGGCGTTGGGGACCGAGTGCGGCAGCAGGCGGGTCCGCGCCTGGAACGGGCCGAGGTCGAGCGGGTCGCCGGCGGCGAACTCGCGCAGGACGTAGGCGCCGGCCAGCGCCCTCGGGCGGTCCAGCGCGAGCACCGCGTCCAGCGCTCCGGGCAGTGAGTACACGGGCAACGGTGACGAGGGGTCGTCACGGAACGTCCGCGCACGCAGGAGCGGGTTCAGATCGGCGCAGTGATCGGGATGCCCATGGGTGACGAACACGGCGTCTACCTGGTCGGCCGTGATCCGTTCCAGCAGTCGCGGCACCGTCGCGTAGCCGGGGTCGAGGAGAAGCCTGAACCCGTCGTGCTCCACGAGGTAGCCGCCGCAGGACTGGCCCGCGCCCGGCCACGCGCCGCATCCGCCCAGGATCGTCAACAGCATCCATGAACCCTAGTCCGGCGGCCGGCGGCGTCGGGAGGCGTTTCATCTGGGAGGGCCGCTCCCTCCTGCCGACTGGTCAGACCTGGTGCCCCGACGTGAAGTGGGAGCGCGCGGAGTCCCGGTCGAGCGGATCTGAGGGGGACGGCGGAGAATGGGCGGATGGACGCGCGGCGGGCTCGCGAGAGGTTCCGCGGTGAGCGGGTCGCCCGCCTCGCCACGGTGAGCGGCGACGGCGAGCCGCATCTGGTGCCCGTCACGTTCGCCGTGACCGGCGATCGGATCATGATCGCGATCGACCGCAAACCCAAGACGACGACGAACCTGAGGCGGCTGCGCAACATCCGGGCGCACCCCCGGGTGACGCTCCTGGCCGACCACTACGAGGACGACTGGGCGCGCCTGTGGTGGGTACGCGCCGACGGCTCCGCCCGCGTCGTCGAGAGCGGGACGGCGTGGGCGTCGGCGATCGACGCCCTGGCCGAGAAGTACGACCAGTACCGGACGGGCCGGCCGGACGGGCCGGTGATCCTGGTGGAGGTGTTTCGCTGGTCCGGCTGGTCCTCGTCGGAATAGCGCCGGCCCGGAGCGTCGGGCGGGATAGGGCCGGCCCGGTGGCTCAGGCGGGAGCCGTGGTGCCCGGCAGGGGCGTCGTGGCGGGCGCACCGGCCAGGCGTTCAGCCAGGCGTCTCGCCACGAACTGCGCGAACATCCCGTGGGCGACCACGGTCGCGCCGAAGGCCACGACGATCACCACGATGAGCGACATGCGGGAGTCGGGGGCCAGGATGACGGCCGCGCCGTCGGCGAAGCCGTTGGTCGCCATGCCCCAGCCCGTGACCGCCGCGGTCACCCAGCGGCCGGCCACCCGCACCACGGCCGGCGCGACCGCCGTCACGGCGGCGGGCACGGCGAGGACGGTGAAGACCATCATCACCCCTGCGGTGCCGGCGGCGGTGAAGGTGCTCTCCTCGGCGGCGGCCACCGTGATCGCGCTCATCAGCAGGCGAGCCGTCATGCCGATGACGACACCGGCGGCCAGCGCTCCGCCGGCCGCCGCGGCTGCCGTGGCCGCCACGCGCATTAGGCGGCCTCCCCGCTCGGACAGTTTCCCCATGCCTCACCTTCCGTGTTTGAGAAGGTTTTGTATCGGTCCAAAGAGCCCAGAGCAATGCCCGATAGATTCCGTAATGTGGCCGTTACTCTTGATAAATGGCGTTACAAGAAGTTTGGGGCAGGCGAACAGGACGTCCGATGGCTGCCAGCCTCCGCCGCCCGCCTGGAACGACAGTGGATCGTGTGACAGCGACGCACACCCCCATAGAGTCCAACATCCTCTACTTCGGCACCCCGGTCGTGCTGATCTCCACGATGAACGAGGACGACACCCCCAACCTGGCCCCCATGTCGTCGGCGTTCTGGCTCGGCTGGCGGAGCATGCTGGGCCTGGGCGCGCGGTCCCAGACGGCGCGGAACCTGCTCCGAGCCCGCGAATGCGTCCTCAACCTGCCCTCCGACCGGCTGGCCGCGGCCGTCGACCGGCTCGCGCTGACCACCGGCCGCGATCCGGTCCCCGAGCGCAAGCACGAGCGGGGCTACCGCTACGTGCGTGACAAGTTCGGCCGCGCCGGGCTCACCCCGGTGGAGTCGGAGACGGTCCGGCCGCCGCGCGTGGCCGAATGCCCGGTGGCCATGGAGGCCGTGGTCGAGGCGGTTCACCCGGTGGCAGACGAGGACGAGGCGCAGCGCGGCGGCATCATGGCGTTCGAGGTGCGCGTGTGCCGCCTCTGGGTGCACGACGAGATCCGGCTGGCGGGCACCGACGATCACATCGACCCCGACGCCTGGCGGCCGTTGATCATGAGCTTCCAGAAGCTGTACGGCCTCGGGCCGCAGGCGCACCCGTCCACGCTGGCCCGGATCCCCGAGCGGTTCTACCGCGGTCCCGACCTCGACCGGGTGCGACAGGTGACCGGATCCTAGGCGGCGGGTGGGAGGCTCGCCCGCTGCCGGGCATGGTGAGAAGGAGATGGAAGAGGCCGCACACCGTTCAGACGCCGGCACGGGAGGGTTCGCGTGGCCGGCGCCTGACGCGGCCGGCATCCACACCGAAGGAGAAGTCCCATGCCGTTGGTCAATGTGAAGGTCATCGAAGGGGTGTTCACCGAGGCCCAGAAGGCCGAGATGGTCACGGCGCTCACCGACGCGATGGTCGGCGTCGAGGGGGAGGCCATGCGCCCGGTGACGCTGGTCGTCATCGAGGAGGTCAAGAGCGGCGACTGGGCGATCGGTGGCAAGCGGCTGACCACCCAGGACGTGAAGGAGTTGGCCGCGGGGGCGCCCGCCGGCTGACCGGGGCCGGGCCGGCGCCGTGGGCCGAAGCCCATGATCACCGGCAGCCGGCCTGGTCGCCCTTCAGCTCCTACACGCCTCCTACACGCCCTGACGCATGGCCCGGTTGCCGAGCACGAGGCCGACGACGGCGACCACCAGCGTGGCGGCGGTGCCGTACAGGACGGAGGGGGCGGTGAGGTCGCCGGCGAACAGCGCGCGCTGGGCGTCGACGATGTAGGTGATCGGGTTGAGATGGCCGATCACCCGCAGCCAGCCGGGCCCGGCGTCGATCGGTAGGAGCACACCCGAGAGCAGCAACAGGGGGAACAACAGGACCTGGGTCACGATGTAGAACAGGGTGCCGTCCGGGGCCGACTTGATGGCCAGCACGAACGACAGGGCGCCGAGGCCGATCCCCAAGGCGACCAGCATGGCCAGCCCGGCCAGCACGCCCGCCGGGTGCAGCTGGAAACCGAGCGGCAACGCCAGCACGATGATCAGCACGGCCTGGGCCAGCAGGATCACCATCGCCTTCATCGTCCTGCCGACCAGCATGGCCGTCCGGTTCATCGGGGTGACCAGCATGCGCTCCATCGAGCCGCCGATCAGGTCGACCAGCAGCGTGTAGCCGGCGGCCATCGGCCCCGACAGGCACATCATCACCAGGATGCCCGGCACGAACCACTGCCAGGACGAGCCCACCGCCCCGTCCAGCAGCGAGCCGAACAGGAACAGGAACAGCAGCGGCTGCCCCATGTCGAAGAGCAGGCCGACCGGCTCGCGGACGGCGGGTGTGATCTCGCGGGTGAAGACCGTCGCGGTGTCACGCAGGAATGTCGTCATCGGTGAGGCTCCTTCCGGTGAGCGTCAGGAACACGTCGTCGAGCGTGGGACGGGTGGTCTCGGCGGTGGCGGCCTTGACGCCGGCCGCCTCCAGTGCGCGCAGGTACTCCGGCAGGGCCGCCGCCGCGTTGCCCACCCGGAGCCGGACGGTCGTGCCTTCGGCGGTGCCGTCGCCGATCCGCGCCGCCGTCTCCGCCTCCTGCTCGGTGTCCGTGGTGATCGTGATCTGGTCGCCGGCCAGGTCGTTCTTGAGCTGCGCGGCGGTGCCGTCCGCGATGATCCGGCCGTTGTCGATGATCACCACCCGCTCGGCCATGCTGTCGGCCTCCTCCAGGTAGTGGGTGGTCAGAAAGAGCGTCGTGCCGTACGCCTCGCGCAGCCGCAGGATGTGCGTCCAGATGTCGGCGCGGCTCTGCGGGTCGAGGCCGGTGGAGGGCTCGTCGAGGAAGAGCAGGTCGGGGCGGTGGATGAGGCCGAGCGCGATGTCGAGGCGGCGTCGCTGGCCGCCGGAGAGCGTGCCGGGCTTGCGCTGGGCGAGCGGGCCGAGGTCGAGCAGGTCGAGCAGCTCGTCGGCGCGCTCACGGGCCTGGGACGTGCCGAGGCCGTAGGCGCGGCCCTGGATGACCAGCTCGTCGCGGGCGCGGAAGTTCTCGCCGGCGCTGCTCTTCTGGCCGACGTAGCCGATGCGGGCGCGGACCTTGGCAGGCTCGCGCCCCACGTCGTGACCGGCCACGGTGGCGGTGCCGCCGGTGGGGGGGAGCAGGGTGGTGAGCATGCGCAGCGTGGTGGACTTGCCGGCGCCGTTCGGGCCGAGGAAGGCGACCAGCTGTCCGCTCTCGACGTCGAGGTCGATGCCGCGGACGGCTTCGACGGTCTGTTTTTTCACCTTGAACACTCGGGTCAGTCCCCGGGCGTGGATCATGGTCGTGCTCCTCCGGGCATGGCGAAGAAACCCCTGGTCGGGGGCCGTTCGGGATCGGAATTCATCTTGGGGCGCGGAAACCGGATTTGGCAAACGCGAATGTGACGTTCACATACGGCTCTGACCAGCGGAAACAGCCATGAGGGCGGCGGCCTCGTCAGGGCGTTTCGAGGGCCGCTGACATGCGGTTATCGGCGTTCGTGAAAGTTTTTCCGGCGAACGGGCGGAGCGGCTCCCGGCGCACTCCTTCTGCGCGACTTTTAACGCCATAAGGCAGGATCAATAAGGGGGAAGTTCGGGCGGGCGAGGGGAGTTCGGGGTGTCGGGGAGGCGCCGGCTGGCACTGGTGACCGTCCTCGTCCTGGTGACAGCCACGGGGGCGGTGCCGTTCCGGACGAACGTCTTACCGGAGATCGTGCGGATCGCGTTCGCGATCGAGAAGCGGGAGATCGTCTACGCGTGGGGCGGGGGACACGCCGAGGATCCGGGTCCGTCGAAGGGCACCTGCCTGGGCTACACCGGCAGGATCAAACCCTGCCCGGCGGCCGACACGCGGGGGCTCGACTGCTCGGGTTTCACTCGGTGGGTGTACGCGCTGGCGCACGGGGCGGACGTGCTGGGCCCGGGTAACACCGATGACCATGTACAGAAGATGCGCCGGGTGCGGATCGCCAGACCCGGCGACTTAGTCTTCTTCGGGAAAATCACGAAAAAGCGAGTCAAAACCCACCACGTCGGCATCTATCTGGGTGATGGAAAGATGATCAACGCCCCCGAGACGGGAGCCGTCGTCCGGGTCGACCCGATCGGCCGGATCAGGGACTTCGCCGGTTTCTACCGGCTCTGAGGCCGTCTTGGTATGGCTGTAACGCGTGTCACGTCTCGGAAATTGAGAGACCCGAGGACTACTGTGTGCCGCTATGGACAGGCGATGGGTGGGCACGGGTGGCATCGAGGTGATCCCGGTGGTGCGCGCGGGGCGGCAGGTGCTGCGCGTACGCCGTGACGGGTGGCTCGTCGCCGACTGCGTCTCCGTCGCCGAGGTGGCCCGGCACGTCGACCTCGCCGATCTCTGCGAGGTCGTCGAGCTGCCCCGGCAGCGGGGCTATGAGGCCGTCGGATAGTCGTCCCGACAAGTTCGCATCATGGCTGGACCCCGTGTATGGTTACACCTGTCCGCAGCGCGGACAGGCCCCTATAGCTCAGTCGGCAGAGCGTCTCCATGGTAAGGAGAAGGTCAACGGTTCGATTCCGTTTGGGGGCTCCAGCTTGGACGAGCCTCACCGGGAATCTCAGGTGGGGCTCTTGTTGTTGATTTCAGTGGTCGGGTGTTCTTGGGGCATACTAGGAGCACCTCACCTGACCAGGCGGAGTTCGTATGCGCTCCCCAGGTCGGGTATCCTCTACGGGCCGGGGCTTTCGTCCGGCTCAAAGGCGGAGTAGCTCAGTCAGGCAGAGCAAACGGCTCATAATCGTTGTGTCGCCGGTTCAAGTCCGGCCTCCGCTACTGCCCTTTCTCAGGTCGTCGACCTGAGTTGGGGCATGTCCTAATCCCGAACGTAGAAAGGCACTCCCACGTGGCTGCCACCGACGTTAGGCCGAAGATCACGCTGGCCTGCCAGGAGTGCAAGCACCGCAACTACATCACGCGGAAGAACCGGCGAAACGACCCGGATCGGCTTGAGCTGAAGAAGTACTGCCCCAACTGCCGCTGCCACCGCGCGCACCGCGAGACCCGCTAGCTCTTCCCGAGCGCGGTCTTGCCGGGCAGGACCTGCCTGGTTCACATCGCACAACCGGCGTCCCGACCGTGGGCGCCGGTTTGTCGTGTCTGAACTCCGTTCCGGCGGTTCGTCTCCCCATCCCGCTGCCGCGTGTCCACCTTCCCGGCGCGGGCAAAATCGCGGAGGTCCCCGGCGACAGCCGAACCTTGTTCTGTTAGCGTCTGCTCCAACGTCGGCGGACCTGCGAGGGAGCACAGATGGCCTTGAACCGTGACTTCGTTGGAAGGACGTACGCGTCCACGACCCCGTACGAGGTCAGCCGGGTGAAGATCAGGGAGTTCGCCGCGGCGATCGGTGATCACAACCCGATCTACCGCGACAAGGAGGCAGCCCAGGCCGCCGGGCACCCCGACGTGGTCGCACCACCGACCTTCCCCATCGCGTTCAGCCTGCAGAGCGGTGGCGAGGCGCTGGCCGATCCCGACCTCGGCCTCAACTTCGCCATGGTGGTCCACGGCGAGCAGCGGTTCGAGTACCACCGGCCGATCTACGCGGGAGACGAGCTGGTCACCAGTTCGACGATCACCGACATCCGCAGCGCCGGCCGCAACGAGTTGCTCACGGTCAGGAGCGACATCACGACCGTGGCCGGCGAGCCGGTCTGCGTCAGCTACAACACGATCGTCGAGCGCGGAGGAGCGGCCTGATGACAGCCACGGTGAAGTACGACGAGGTCGAGGTCGGCCAGCAGATCCCGGCCGCCGACTACACGGTGCGCAGGCTCGACCTGGTGATGTACGCGGGAGCCTCCGGCGACTTCAACCAGATTCACTGGAACGAGCGGTTCGCCAAGGCCGTGGGGCTGCCCGACGTGATCGCCCACGGGATGTTCACCATGGCGCAGGGCGGCCGGTTCGTCACCGACTGGGCGGGCGACCCCGGCGCCGTCGTCGACTACGGGGTGCGGTTCTCGTCGATGGTGGTCGTGCCCGACGACGACCAGGGGGCCGTGATCACGGTCAGCGGCGTGATCGAGGAGAAGCTGGACGACAAGCGCGTGGTCGTCGCCCTGACGGCCAGGTCGGGCGACGCCCGGGTGCTGTCGAAGGCCCGGGCCGTGGTGCGGCTCGCCTGACCGCGCCGCACTGGATGTCGCGCTGGGTGCCTGCCGTGCCGGGTGTCGTGCCGGGTGTCGTGCTGATGCCGTGATAGGGCCGGCGGCTCCAGGGTAGGCGGGTCCCTATGACTGAAGCCCCACATGATGTCAAGGTCTGGCCCACGGTGAGCTCGATCCCGGTCTCGGCGGTGACCGACGACTCACCGCCGGGCCGGCTGCTCCCGCCGCGGATCGAGGAGGTGGCCGGCGCCAGCGGTACCGGCCGTGACTCCACGGGTGGCGCGGCCGGCGGGGGCGCGGGTCGTGACGCCGCGGGCGGCTCCACGGGCGGGGCCGCGACGGGCGTGGGCACGGGCCGGGCCAGATCCGCCACCGGGGGCGCGCGGGGCAACCCGGCCGCCGAGTTCGGCTTCTCGGGCGACCCGGGCCAGCACGGCACCCCCGACGACGACATGCTGCACGCCCAGCGCGTCTGGGACGGCACCCTGGCCACCAACCGCCTCGACGACCTGGGCGTCAACACCGAGCGGCAACGGGTGGAGACCGCCGACGTCACCATCACCGTGGGCGTGCTCGTCGACGGGCGCCCCGACGACGTACGCCGGTCGCTGCGCTCGGTCCTGGACCACACCAGCGCCGCCGTCCTCGCTCTCGACCTGGGCGACGTGGACGGCGCTGGGCGGGTGCTGCGCGAGCTGGCCGAGGAGTATCCGGAGCGCGTCATCGCCTGGCACGTGGCCGAGCGGCCCGCCTGGCACGGCGGCACGGCGTCGTGGGGCGAGAGCCGTACGAAGCTGATGCGGCTCGACACCTCAGAGGTGCACGTACTGCTGGAGACCCTTGTGACGCTGGACGGAGACGCGATCACCCCGCTCGTCGCGGCGGTCTACGAGGGCGCGGTGGCCGCCGGATGGATGGGGTACGAGCGTGACGGCGACAACTGGCGTGAGGCCGCTCCCGGCCGGGTGGCCGCGCTGAGCGGCGACCTGATGGCGGTGCGGAGGTCGGTGGCGCTGGGCGCCTCTCCCGAGGACGCCCGTGACGGGTTCGAGCTGTCGCGCGCCCTGCGCGGCGAGCTGGTCGTCCCCCGCGACCGGCTGGAGGTGCGCCGCACACAGGCTCACTAGGGCTGGAGGTGCGCCGCACACAGGCTCTCCGGGGCCGGTGCGCATCTCCTAAGCTGGGGCGCATGCAGAAGCTCGCCCCGTACACCACGCTGGGCCTCGGCGGGCCCGCCCGCCGATTCGCCGAGGCCGTCACGGCCGAGCAACTCGTCTCTCTGGTGGCCGACTCCGATCGGCGGGCCGAGCCGACCCTGGTGCTCGGCGGCGGCAGCAACCTGGTGGTGGCCGACGAGGGCTTCGACGGCCTGGTCGTCCGGGTCGCGACCGAGGGCGTGTCGGTCTCCCGTGACGGCGAGGAGGTGCTGGTCACGGTCGAGGCCGGCGAAGACTGGGACGCGCTGGTCGTCCGCGCCGTGGCCGAGGGGTGGTCCGGCATCGAGTGCATGTCGGGCATTCCCGGGCTGGTCGGGTCGACGCCGATCCAGAACGTCGGCGCCTACGGCCAGGAGGTGGCCCAGACGATCAGGTGCGTGCGGGCCTACGACCGCAAGACCCGGCAGGTCGTCGACCTGGAGGCGAGGCAGTGCGGGTTCGCCTACCGCACCAGCGCGTTCAAGCGTGACCTCGCGCGTCACGTGGTGCTCGCCGTGACCTACGCGCTGGACACCTCGTCGGTGTCGGCTCCGATCGCCTACCAGGAGCTGGCCGGAAAGCTCGGCGTCGAGCTGGGCGAGCGGGTCCCACCGGCCCGCGCCCGCGAGGCAGTGCTGGAGCTGCGCCGAGGCAAGGGCATGGTGCTCGACCCCGACGATCCCGACACCCGCAGCGCCGGGTCGTTCTTCACCAACCCGATCCTGAGCGCCGAGGAGGCCGCCGACCTGGAGAGCCGCGCGCCCGGTCACCCCCGCTGGGACATGCCCGGCGGCGCCGTCAAGGTGCCCGCGGCCTGGCTGATCGAGCAGGCCGGCTACCCCAAGGGCTACACCCTCGGCCCGGTCCGCATCTCCACCAAGCACACGCTGGCCCTGACCAACCCCTTCGGCCAGGCCGCCACGGCCGACCTGATGGCGCTGGCCGGCCAGGTGCGCGACGGCGTCCGCGAGAAGTTCGGGGTGACGCTGGTCAACGAGCCGGTTCTGGTCAACTGCGCGCTCGCGGAATAAGGCGCGGGTAATGCGCTGTTAAGGTTGTTCGGAAACACCGAAGGGGAGTAGTCCCAATCGCGTGATCGACACACTGGCGCCTCACCGCGCCCGGTCACGCGGGCCTTCGCGGGCGGACGAGACCTTCGGCCTGGCAGTCATGCGAACAAGTCGCTGCCGGGCCGAAGACGTGCCCGCACCTCTCCCCGGGCGCCACGGTCCGGTCGCGCGGAAGAGGACCGTTGGAAGCGTTCTGGATCAGCCTCGTCGTCATCTTCGTCGCCGAGCTCGGCGACAAGAGCCAGCTCATGGCGATGACGTTCGCGACCCGTTTCAAGATCTGGCCGGTGCTGGCGGGCATCACGATCGCGACGACCGCCGTACACCTGTTCAGTGTCGCCGCCGGCGGCCTGATCGGTGACGCGCTTCCCACCACCGCCATCTCGGTCGTGGCCGGTCTCGCCTTCCTCGGCTTCGCCCTGTGGACGCTGCGTGGCGACGAGCTCACCGACGAGGAGTCGAGCAAGGCCCAGCGCACCACCAGGAACGCCGTCATCGCCGTGACCGTCGCCTTCTTCCTGAGCGAGCTGGGCGACAAGACCATGCTCGCCACGGTCACCCTGGCGACGCAGCACGGCTGGCTGGGCACCTGGATCGGCTCCACGGTCGGCATGGTCGCCGCCGACGCGCTGGCCATCCTGGTGGGCCGCCTGCTCGGCAGGCACCTGCCGGAGAAGGTCATCAGGTACGGGGCCGCCGCCGCGTTCGCGGTGTTCGGCGTCGTGCTCCTGGTCGACGCGATCCTCTGACCCGGCTACCTCGTCAGCAGTGAGAGCCGGTGCGCCGCGGCGGCCGCCTCGCCCCGGGTGGTGACCCCCATCTTGGCCAGGATGTTCGAGACGTGCACGCTGACCGTCTTGGCCGAGATGAACAGCTCCGCGGCGATGTCGCGGTTGGTGCGGCCGAGCGCCACGAGCCGGAGCACCTCCAGCTCCCGCGGCGTGAGCAGCTCGGAACCCTCCTGCTGGCGCGAGCCGCCGCCGACGCGGCGCGAGAGCGCCTCGATCTCGTCGAGGAGAGGCACGGCCCGCAGCGCCGCGGCCAGCGGGCCGGCCACCGCGAGCCGGGACGCCGCGCCCTCCCGGTCACCCGAGCGGGCCGACTCGCCGGCGGCCCGCAGCAGCGCCTTGGCCTGGTTGTGCGGGCGGCTGAGCCGCTCCCAGGCGGCGGCCGCGGCGTCGAAGTCGCCCGCGTAGGACAGCCGGTACGCCTCGGCGACCGGCCCGCTGGCCTTGAGCTTCGCCGCCACCTCGGCCGCCTGCCGCCTGACCGCGCGGGCGCGGACCGGCTCGGTGCCATCGGACGCGTCGCAGACCGTCTTGAGCAGCGACAGCAGCCGCCAGCCCAGCATGGCCTTGGGCGACTGGGCCGGGCGGGCCAGGATGCGCTCGGCCACCGCCAGCGCCTGGTCGGGCTCGCCCCTGGACAGGTGCCAGCCGATGCGCAGCCGGGTGCTGTTGGTGATGTCCTGGACGAAGTCCTCCGGCCGCTCCTTGAGCACGCCGATCTCGGCCAGGATGCTCTCGACCAGGGCCGGCTCCCCCCTGCCCAGGGCGACGTCGGCGCGGACCCGGAGCAGGTGGTGACGCTTGCGCAGCGTCGGCCCCAGGTTGAGGGCCCGCTCGACGGTCTCGATGGCCTCGTCCCAGCGGCCGATCGCCTCCAACGTCTCGGCCCGGTTGTTGAGCACGAACAGCCCGCTGACCCGGAGCCGGCCGTACTTCTTGGACAGCCGCCAGCCCTCCTCGCTCAGGTCGAGGGCCTCCTGCCAGCGGCCGAGCTCGTTCAGCGCGTCGATGTTGTTGCCGACCGCCCGGGCGATCAGACGGCCCGAGCTCTCCTGGCGGCCCAGCTCCATGGCGGTCAGGTTGGTGGCGAGCGAGGCCTCGGTGTCTCCGGCGATCGAGTGGCCGAGCGCCTGGTTGAGCAGCAGGTCGCCTTCGAGGCACTTGTCGCCGAGCTTCCTGGCCAGCCGGAGCCCTTCCTCGACGAGGGCGAAGCCCTCCTCCAGGTCGCCGCTGAGCATGAGGTGGCGACTGATCGGCATCACCACCTCGACGCGGTCGAGCGTGGGCTCGGGCACCAGCCGCAGGGCATGGCGCAGGTCGTCGAGCACCCCGGTCTTGCCCTTGTCGACCTTGAAGCCGGCCCAGCGGACGATCAGTTTGGCGACCCGGTCCGGCTCGCGCGTCTCGTCCAGTTGGGACAGGGCGGCCTTGACGAACTTGATGCCCCGGTCGAGCTCGCCGCCGGCGAGCGCGGCCTCGCTGGCCCGTTCGAGCACCGCCGTGTGGTCGGCGCCGATCCGCTCGGCCGCGTCGGGCACCCGGTCCCAGAGCATGAGCACGCGTTCGAGCAGCGGGATCGCCTCGGTGTAGGCGAACGCGTGGAACGACTTCCGTGCCGCCTCCCAGGCGGAGATCAGCGCCCAGAGGTCGTCCCGCGCGCCGTACCAGTGGTGGGCCAGCTCGACCGCGGCGCGGCCGGGCGGGACGAGCTCGCGGTCGCGGGAGATCTCCTCGGCGTAGCGCGCGTGCAGCCGCTGGTACTCGCCGGGCAGTAACTCCTCGTGTACGGCTTCGCGGATCAGGGCGTGGCGGAAGACGTAGGCCCGGTTGTCGGCGATCTGCAGCACGTTGCCGGCGATGGCCGGGCGCAGCGCGGTCTCCAGCTCGATGTCGGACAGGCCGCTCACCGCGGCGAGCAGCGCGTGGCCGACCCGGGTGCCGCCCGCGGCGGCCACGCGCAGCACCCGCTGGGTCTCCTCGGGCAGGCGCTCGACCGAGCCGAGGATCAGGTCCTGCATCGACTCGGGGAAGGTGCAGTCGGCGCCGCAGTCGAGCAGCGCCTCGACGAACAGCGGGATGCCCTCGCTGCGGTCGTAGACCTTCTGCACCGTGGAGTATTCCGGGGCGTTGCCGAGGATGCCGGCCATCTGCTGGGCTACCTCGTCCCGCGACAGGCGGGGCAGGTCCATCCGGTAGACGCCGTCGACCCGGCCCAGCTCGGCGAGCACCGGGCGCAGCGGGTGCTGGCGGTGCAGGTCGTCGGATCGGTAGGTCATGACGATCAGCACCTGCGGGGTGCGCAGGTTGCGGCTGAGGAAGGCGATGAGGTCGCGGCTGGATCGGTCGGCCCAGTGGATGTCCTCGATCAGCAGGATCGTGGGGCGGCTGTCGGCCAGTCGTTCGAGAAGGGTGAGGAACTGCTCGAAGAGCCGGGCGCGGCCGGTGTCGGTCTCGCCGTCGGCGTTCGGCTCGCCGAACTCGGGCAGCAGCCGGGCCAGATCGCGCTCGGCCCCTTCAGGCAGCAGCGCGGCGATCTGGCCGGGGCCCTGCTCTCTGACGAGCTGTCTGAGCGCCGCGGTGAACGGCGCGTAGGCCAGGCCCTCGCTGGAGAGCTCGACGCAGCCGCCGTACAGCACTCGGGCGCCGTCTTCGGCGGCCTTCTCGACGAACCGCTGGACCAGCCGGGTCTTGCCGACTCCGGCCTCGCCGCCGAGCAGCACGGCCGTCGCGGCGCCCTTGCGGGCCTCGTCGAAGACTTCGGAGAGGGACGCCAACTGCTCTTCCCGTCCGACGAAGACGGGGCTCACCGAACGTCCCAGCATGTCATCCAGCATGTCATGCCTCACGTAGCGCTTTCGACCGTTTTATGGGGTTTACGGGGGTACGGAAGCCCGGCCGCGAGGGAGGTTGCGGCCGGGCTCTCGTGCGGTGGTCATGCGGGACGGCGCTTGCCGAAGACCGAGCGACGCTCGGACTTGTTGGCACGCTGGGCCTCTCGTACCTGGCGGTGCCGGGCGGCGGCTGCCCGCAGTTCGCTCGCCTGGCTCTTCATGAGCTGGTACTCAAGCTCGGGGTTCACGGTGTCTCCTGAAATGTCGTGCTTCTTCCTGACATCCTTAAGACTCCCGCTAAGGCCCACCCCGTCACATCGGGCGGATGCCTTATCTCCGGCGGATCATCGGCTGAGGTGTACCTAGGACCCTGCCTCGGCCTGCCTTAGTACCTCCCGAGGTAAGCCGGAACCGGGCTCCCACGGCGATCGGGAACGGCCCTCGCCTTGAGCGTCACTCGCCCCCGGTGGAGAGGCTGGGAGAGCCGTCGTCGTGCTTCGAGGTGACGTTGCCCTGGGGGTCGGGCTCGCCGGGAGCCGGGTCCGAGGGCAGCGGCATCGGGACGGCCTCGCAAGCGGCCACCGCGCCGTCGATCACCGTCAGCGACATCGCTCCCGCCACCTTGGCGGGATCGTCGCTGTCCACGGAGAGGACCAGGACCAGCGTGTCGCCGCTCGCGACCCGTCCCTTCTCGATCGTGAAGTCGATCCCCTTTCCGTCGCTGCCCATACTCACCTGCATCGGCCCCCTTGAGGCGGTCGCCTTACCTCTGGGCTCCTTACACGTCTGCCCCTGGGGCAGGTAGTCCACCACGGCCTTGATCCCCGCTGAGGAGAGCTCGGCCTCCAGGTCGGAGGGATCACGGAACTCACTGATCCGTACGCTCACCGAGCCGTCGGACAGGCGGTCCACCGCGAAGGCCGGGGTGGCGCCGCCGAGCACGGTCACCGCGGCCGTGGCGGCCGCCGCGACCCCCGCGAGCGCGGCGGCCGCCCCCACGAGGCCACGGCGCCGGACGCGGCGGGCCGGTGCCGCGGCGGTCACTCCCTCCATGACCGGGGTCCTGGCGAGGTCGTCCTTGAGCGCGTTGAGCAGGCGCTCCTCGAAATTGTTCATGCCTTTCCCTCCATCTGTACTGTCGACGGCGAAGCGCTGTCTTGAAGGGCCCGTCTGGCCCGGTGCAACCTGACTCGGGCGGTGACCTTGCCGATGTTCAGGGCCGCGGCCGCCTCGGTGACGGTGAGCTGGTCGATCGCGACGAGTTCCAGCACCGCCTGCTCGCCCTCGGGCAGGTCCCGCATCGCCTCCAGGGCGTGCCGCATCCGGCGCTCGGCGTCGATCCGCTCCTCCATCCGGACGAGGTCGTCGTCGTCCATCAACCGCCGGCCGGCGATCCGGCGGTTCACCTCCGCCTCACGAGCCGTCCGGCGGTACTGCGCGGCCACGACGTTGCGCGCCACGCCGTACAGCCAGCCGAGCTCGCTGCCCCGTCCGGCGCGGTAGGTGTGGGCCGAGTCCACGGCCGCCAGGAAGACGTCGGCGGTCAGGTCGGCGGCCAGGTGCGAATCACTCACCCGGCGTGCCACGAACCGCAGGACGGCGTCGATATGGCGGCGATAGAAGGCCTCTAAGGCCGCGGGGTCATCATGGAGGCGCACTGGCCTCGCTCCCTTCGTCGTTCGCCCTTACACCTGTGTTTGGCACGAGCGCGGCCAGGCGTTTCCCGGCCCACGTCAGACGGGTGGCGACGGGTCCGGTTTGGAGGTAGCCCGGCTGGTCGGCGATGCTGTGGAGGTGTCAACTGTGACTACCTCGTTCGCGGACGTCGCCGCGTCCAACGCGACGCTGCGAGCATTCCTGCACGGCCTGCCCGGTGTCGACCGGGTCGGCGCCGACCAGCGGGCCGCGATGCTCGGCACCCGTTCCATCAAGACGACGGCCAAGGCCCAGGCCATCGACCTGGCCATCTCCATGGTCGACCTCACGACGCTCGAAGGCGCCGACACCCCGGGCAAGGTCCGGGCGATGTGCGCCAAGGCGACGCACCCGGGCGACGGCGCTCCCACCGTGGCCGCCGTCTGCGTCTATCCCGACCTGGTGGCGGTGGCCGCCGAGGCCGTGGCCGGCTCAGGGGTCAAGGTCGCCTCGGTCGCCACCGCGTTCCCCAGCGGGCGCACCTCTCTTGAGGTGAAGGTGACCGACACCGCGCTCGCCGTCGGCGCGGGCGCCGACGAGATCGACATGGTGATCGACCGCGGCGCCTTCCTGTCGGGTGACTACCTGAAGGTGTTCGAGGAGATCGTCGCGGTGAAGGCTGCCTGCGGCGAGGCCCACCTGAAGGTGATCCTCGAGACCGGCGAGCTGTCCACCTACGACAACGTACGGCGCGCGTCCTGGCTGGCCATGCTGGCGGGGGCCGACTTCATCAAGACCTCCACCGGCAAGGTCTCCCCGGCGGCCACGCCCCCGGTGACGCTGATCATGCTGGAGGCGGTACGCGACTTCCGCGACCAGACGGGCAGGCAGGTGGGGGTGAAGCCGGCGGGCGGCATCCGCACCACCAAGGACGCCATCAAGAACCTGGTGCTGGTCCACGAGACCGCCGGCGACGACTGGCTCACGCCCGACTGGTTCCGGCTGGGCGCGTCGTCGGTGCTCAACGACCTGCTGATGCAGCGCCAGAAGCTGTCCACCGGCCGCTACGCGGGCCCCGACTACTTCACCCTGGACTGACGAGCGGGGGCGCAAGCTGAGATCACCGTGGATCTGGCCGAAGTGGCCAGGTCGGTGACATCGCCGGTGGCGCTGGTGGCCGCCAGCGCGGTGGCGAACAGGATGAGCTGGTTGAGCATCTTGAGGAAGAGCAGCATCGCCACTGCTCCGGCGACCACCTGGTAGGCGGGGTTGGCGGCGGTGAGGTTGAGCAGGGCTTGGCCGAGGGTCTTGAGGATCTCCAGGCCGATCGTGATGACGAGCGCCGGGCCGATCACCCGGCGCAGCGGCACACGCAGCCGTGGTGGCGCGGTCAGCAGCGCCATGGCCAGCAAGGTGTTGACCCCGATCCCCAGCACGAACGCCGCCACCGACAGGACCCCACGGGCGGGGGTGGCATCCACACCCACTGTGTTCACCGCAAGCCAGGTCAGCAGCCACTCGGCGGCGAAGGCGACAGTGAGCGACAAGGAGAGCAGCACTCCGAGCCCGGCCACCATGCCCAGGTCGATGATCTGGCGCAGGAAGAAGTTGCCCGGATACTCGTCGAGCCGCCAGATCGCCCTGGTCGCCGAGCGCAGCGTGTCCATCCAGAACAGGCCCGTCAGCGGGAGGACCACGCAGGCCACCAGCCCGGCCGTTCCTCCGGCATCGCGAAGCGCTTTGACGTCCAGGCGTGGGAAGGTGTCGCTCAGGTAGCGCTGCACCTCGGCCAGCGCCGCCGGATAGTCCAGAATGCGGCTGAGGAAGGCGAACCCCAGCAGGCCCAAGGCGAAGGTGGCGAAGAAGGCGTAGTAGGTGAGGGCGGCCGACAGCCGACCGGCGTCGGCCTTGTCATAGCGGATCAGGGCGCGCACCGTGTGATCCAACCAGCCGTGCCGGCTCCTGGCTCGCTTCCAGCCTGTCGCCATCCGGCCGGTCCAATGCCGGGCGGCGCTCATGGGAGGGGTCGGCACGTCGGCGAAATGCGGCCGTGAGCGCGCGCCGCGGTCGTTTCACAGAAGATGACTCACCACGCCGTCGTGAGAAAGCTGGTAGGGCGGAATGCCCCCTACCCAGATGCAAAAAATTTACCTCTCCAACATTTTCTTGGCTCAATACCTGAGAGCGTGCCTATCCCCGACCTGTGGGGCAGTTGCCATCCATGGATTCACCCCAGGAGCGCCTGTTGCGGTTAGTGCCACCGACCTTGGCGAAGATGGCCGCCTGGTGCGCGTGTCTGATCGTCATCGGCATCGTGGCCAACTACGTGTTCGGCTTCGTGGCGACGATGCGCATCGTCGCCCTGCCGGTGGCGGTCGCCCTGCTGCTGACCGCGTTGCTGTTCCCGCTCACCCGGCAACTGCGCGCGTCGGGCCTGCGGGCGATCTACGCCACCTGGGTCACCATGCTCGTCGCCTTCACCGTGCTGGCCGGGACGGGGTGGATCATCGGCGTCCGGGCCAACGAGGAGTTCCCCGGCCTGGTGACACAGGTCAGGCAGACGGCCAAGACGGTGGAGGGCTGGCTCTACACCGGCCCCCTGAACCTGGAGCCCATGCAGCTCAGCGGCTGGGTGGACGAGATCGGCAAGCTGGTGACCGAGCGGCAGCAGCAGATCACCTCGACGGTTCTCGCGGGCACCGTGGTGGTGGTCGAGGTGCTGGCCTCGATCGTGCTCCTGCTGTTCGTGACGTTCTTCCTGCTCAAGGATGGCGACCGGATCTGGTCCTGGTTCCTCAAGGGGTTCGGCCGGATGGCGCCGCGGGTCGACCGGGCCGGGCGGACCGCCTGGGCCACGCTGTCCCACTACGTGCAGGGCACGGTGGCCGTGGCCGCGGTGCACGGCGTGCTCATGGGTCTGGTGCTGGCCATCCTGGGCGTCCCGCTCTGGGCGGCGCTCGCCGTACTGATCTTCCTGGCCAGCTTCATCCCCATCGTCGGCATCCTCTTCGCCGGTGTGGTCGCGACGCTGGTCACGCTCGGCGCGAAGGGCCCGATCTACGCGCTGATCTTCATCGGCATCCTGATCGTCGAGCAGCAACTGGAGAACCACGTGCTCCAACCGCTGATCGTCGGCCGGGTGCTGCACTTCCACCCGCTGGCGATCATCATCGTGCTGGCCGTCGGCGGCATCCTGGCCGGAATCGCGGGCGCGGTCGTGGCCGTGCCGATCACCGCCATCCTCTACCGGGCCGTGCCCGAGCTCTTCAAGGACGATCCGATCCCCCTCCCGCCAGGACGGGCCCCAGAGCCACCGGCGCAGGCCGTACCTCCTGGGAAGGAATCCGAGCAGAAGGACTGACAGGCTCGAAGGCGGCCGAATGCCTGCGTCGGTGATCACGACACGCCATGAGCGGCGCAGCCGTCAAACCGGCCTGGTCGCCGTACCGGCGTCAGGCCGGTGTTCACACCTGGCGATAAGCAGGGCGCAGATCGCTGCTTTCCACCTGGTCGTGTCCGCGCCCGGCATCGCCGGGCGTCTCACTGAAGCTCTCACCGACCTCGTCACCGCCTCGACGTGTGCCAGTGGCCGCCCTCTGGTGATCACCGTTCGAGATGAGCTCTTCTCCCCTTCACGATTGTCCGGAGGGGAGGCCCGGAATTGACTGTCTCACGGGCGGCGACCTTTCCGAAGGGGGGCCGCCAGGGTGCTCAGGTCGGAGTCGCGTGATCGTCGGCGTGTCACGCCGACCCCGTCGACTCCGCCGAGTGCCCTGGTCGGACAAGAACGGCGGGCCCCGCCCGGCGGCGCTGACATCACCTTGACATCGTGGGCGCTTGATGTGCCCTCGAAGCAGTCGATATGACCGTCTAGGCTGGCAGGCGTGACGCCTAGCTACTTCACCCTGGACTGATGATGGCGATGTTCAAAGACGCGCCGGCGTTCGAATACGCACCGGCGCCCGAGTCGCGCGACATCGTCGATCTCAGTCCTTCGTACGGGCTGTTCATCGACGGTGAGTTCGTGGACGGCTCCGCGGCCTCCTTCAAGACCGTGAACCCCGCGACCGAGGAGAAGCTGGCCGACATCGCGGGCGCGTCCTCCGACGACGTCGACCGGGCGGTTCAGGCGGCCAGGAAGGCGTTCGGCGGCTGGAGCGCGCTGCCCGGCTCCGAGCGGGCCAAGTACCTGTTCCGCGTCGCCCGGCTCATCCAGGAGCGGGCCCGCGAGCTGGCCGTGCTCGAGACCCTGGACAACGGCAAGCCCATCCGCGAGTCGCGTGACGTCGACCTGCCGCTGGTCGCGGCCCACTTCTTCTACTACGCGGGCTGGGCCGACAAGCTGGGCCACGCCGGGTTCGGGGCCGATCCCCGGCCGCTCGGCGTGGCGGGGCAGGTCATCCCGTGGAACTTCCCGCTGCTCATGCTGGCCTGGAAGATCGCGCCCGCGCTGGCCTGCGGCAACACGGTCGTGCTCAAGCCGGCCGAGACCACGCCGCTGACCGCGCTGCTGTTCGCCGAGATCTGCGTGCAGGCCGGCCTGCCGCCCGGCGTGGTCAACATCGTCACCGGCGCCGGCGAGACCGGGGCCGCCCTGGTGGCCCATCCCGACGTCAACAAGGTGGCCTTCACCGGCTCCACCGAGGTGGGCCGCCTCATCGCCCGCACCGTCGCCGGCACCGACAAGAAGCTCACCCTGGAGCTGGGTGGCAAGGCCGCGAACATCGTGTTCGAGGACGCCGCCATCGACCAGGCCGTCGAGGGCATCGTCAACGGCATCTTCTTCAACCAGGGGCACGTGTGCTGCGCGGGCTCCCGGCTGCTGGTGCAGGAGTCGATCCAGGACGAGCTGCTGACCGCGCTGAAGCGCCGGCTCGGCACCCTGCGGCTCGGCGACCCGCTCGACAAGAACACCGACATCGGCGCGATCAACTCGGCCGAGCAACTGGCCAAGATCCGCGCACTCAGCGAGATCGGCGAGCAGGAGGGCGCCGAGCGCTGGTCGCCCGCCTGCGAGCTGCCCGGCAAGGGCTACTGGTTCCCGCCGACGCTGTTCACCGGCGTGGCGCTGTCGCACCGGATCGCGCGCGAGGAGATCTTCGGTCCCGTGCTGTCGGTGCTGACCTTCCGCACTCCGGCCGAGGCCGTGGAGAAGGCCAACAACACCCCGTACGGCCTGTCCGCCGGGATCTGGACCGAGAAGGGCTCCCGGATCCTGTGGATGGCCGACCGGCTCCGGGCCGGAGTCGTCTGGGCCAACACCTTCAACCGGTTCGATCCCGCGTCGCCGTTCGGCGGCTACAAGGAGTCGGGGTACGGCCGTGAAGGCGGGCTGCTCGGGTTGGAGGCCTACCTTGACGTGTGACCACAGACGCGGCCGTCGCCGGATCCGCCGCCACCAGGCCACCCGGGGTCACGCCTTCGCCCGTGCCGGCCGGCCCGTACGCACCGGCTGGTACGCCCACCGCTGCGGCGTGAGCCGGTGCGGTCAGGTGTTCGTGCCGGTGCAGATGTCGCAGGAGATCATGTGGAGGGGGCGCGGCGATGAGTAGGTTGGCCGTTCGCAAGACCTACAAGCTGTTCATCGGCGGGGCCTTCCCCCGCTCCGAGAGTGGGAGGTCCTACCCCGTGACCTCGCCCAAGGGAGACTTCCTCGCCAACGCCTCGCGGGCCTCGCGCAAGGACGCCCGCGACGCCGTGGTGGCCGCCCGCAAGGCGTTCCCCGGCTGGTCGGGCGCCACGGCCTACAACCGGGGCCAGATCCTCTACCGCGTCGCCGAGATGCTGGAGGGCCGCCGGGCGCAGTTCGCCGAGGAGCTGGGCACGGGCCGCAAGGCGGCGCTGGAGGCGGTCGACGCCTCGGTCGACCGGCTGGTCTGGTACGCGGGCTGGTCCGACAAGATCGCCTCCGTGCGCGGCACCGCCAACCCGGTCGCGGGCCCCTACTTCAACCTCTCCTCGCCGGAGCCCACCGGTGTGGTGGCCGTCGTCGCCCCCGCCGATCCGCTGCTGGGGCTGATCTCGGTCGTCGCGCCCGTGATCGTGACGGGCAACACGTGCGTGGTCATCGCCTCCGAGCCGTCGCCCCTGGCGGCGATCACCCTGGCGGAGGTGCTGGCCACCTCCGACCTGCCCGGCGGCGTCGTCAACGTGCTCACCGGCCGGCAGGAGGAGCTGGCGCCCTGGCTCGCGGCCCACATGGACGTCAACGGGCTCGACCTGACCGGGGTCAAGGACACCGACCTGGCGTTGCGGTGCGAGCAGTCGGCGGCCGAGAACCTCAAGCGGGTCCTGCGGCCCGCCTCGCCCGACTGGGCGGCCGATCCGGGCCTCACCCGGATGACCCGCTTCCTGGAGACCAAGACCGTCTGGCATCCACAGGGCACCTGACACCGAAACCGGCCGGCCTCCATGGGGCGGCCCGATGAGGGCGGCTCGGCAGGTCAGTAGGCGAAGCCGGGCGGGTGGACGAGGGGGTGGGCCGCCTCCAGTTGGGCGGCCAGGCCCAGCAGGTGCGGCTCGCCGCCGGGCGGGGCGACGAGCTGCACCCCGATCGGCAGCCCGCTGGAGTGGGTGGCGATCGGTACGGCCAGCGCGGGCCAGCCGCACATGTTCCACGGCCCGGTGGCGGGGGCGTACCTGACGTTGGCCAGCAGGTTGCGCGCCAGGCCGCGGCGGCCCCAGCCGTCGGCCTTCGGCGGCACGGCGGCCAGGGCGGGGGTGATGAGCACGTCGGCGTCGCCGAACCACTGGTCGGCGCCGTAGCTCCGCCAGCGTTCGCGGCTCCGCTCGCCGTCGAGACTCAGCCTGGACAGCACCCGGCCACCACGGGCGAGGGCGCGCGTGCGGCGTTCGAGGCGCCCGCGGTCGAGCCCGTCGGCCGCCTCGGCGGCCCGCGTGAGCCAGGTGGCGACCGTGGCGGGACCCAGCCAGAACGGCAGCCGGCGGTCGTGCTCGACGATCGTGTGCCCGGCGACGCGGAGCGTCTCGGCGGCGCCTCGGACGGCCGCCTGGAACTCTCCGTCCATCGGCAGCCCGGCGGGCAGCGGCTGCGGGGCGTAGGCCACCCGCAGGTCGAACGGCTCAGGGCCGGACGGCGGCGGCTGGGGCTCCCACATCTCGTCGTCGTCGGCCCAGACCGACCGCAGCATCCGGGGCGCCGGCTCGATCCGCGCGCCGCCGCGCCACGCCTCGGCCAGCGTCGGGTCGGCGGCCAGCACCGAGAGCGTCAGCGCCAGGTCGGCGGCGCGGGCGGCCACCGGGCCGTTCTCGGTCAGGCCGTGCCAGTCGTTCGACGGAGGGGGGATCAGGCCGGTGCCCGGTTTGACGGCGTACACGCCGCAGCAGGCCGCCGGGATGCGCAGCGAGCCCATGCCGTCGTTGCCGAGGGCGATCGGCACCATCCCGGCCGCCACGGCCGCCGCGCTGCCCGAGGACGAGCCGCCCGCCGTACGGGACGGGTTCCAGGGGTTGCGCACGGTGCCGTAGGCGCTGTCGCCGAAGGCGACGAGCCCCAGCTCGGGCAGGTTGGTCAGGCCGACCACCACCGCGCCGGCCGCGCGCAGCCGGGCGACCGTCTCGTGGTCGCGCGGCGCGGGCGCCTCGGCGGTGGCGGAGGAGCCGCCGCGCGTGGCCTCGCCCGCGACCTCCAGGTTGTCCTTGACCGCCACGGGCACCCCGGCGAGGGGCAGGTCGGCCAGGTCACGGCGGTCGCTCAGGGCCTGCGCCTCGGCCACGGCTCGCTCTCTGACCAGGCGGAACGCCCCCACCCGCGGATCGCGCTCGGCGATCGCGTGAAGGTGCTCCTCGACGACGGTGACGGCCGTGACCTCTCTCTGGCGCACGGCCGTCGCGATCTCGACAGCGGACCTGCCTGCCCACGACATGCCTAGAAGTGTGCAGGTTTTCACCGTTGGTTGCGAGGATCCCGTCCGGCCTGCTTCAGCGCGAGGCGTAGCGCGTACTCGATCTGCGCGTTGACGCTGCGCAGGTCGTCGGCCGCCCACCTGGCGATCGCGTCGTAGACGGCCGGGTCCAGCCGGAGCAGGAGTTTCTTGCGAGCCTTCGGCCCCGCCGGAGGCGACTCGGAGTCCGTCGGCTCGCCTTCGCGCTCAGGCATAGAGGCTGCCGGCGTTCACCACCGGCTGGGTCGCCCGGTCGCCGCACAGCACGACCAGGAGGTTGGACACCATCTGCGCCTTGCGCTCCTCGTCCAGCTCGACGACGCCTTCGGCGGCCAGCCGGTCGAGTGCCAGCTGCACCATGCCCACCGCGCCCTCGACGATCCGGGTGCGCGCGGCCACGATCTGGCTCGCCTGCTGGCGGACCAGCATGGCCTGGGCGATCTCCGGCGCGTAGGCCAGGTGCGTGATGCGGGCCTCGATCACCTCGATGCCGGCCAGCTCGGTGCGGTCGCGCAGCTCGGCGGTCAGCTCGGTCGCCACCTCGGCGCCGTCACGCAGGCTGGTGCGCTCGGAGTCGTGGGAGTCGTAGGGGTGGGTGGTGGCCAGGTGGCGGACCGCGGCCTCCGACTGGATCGCGATGTACTGCTCGTAGTCGTCGACCGCGAACGCGGCCTTGGCCGTGTCGGTCACCTTGTAGACGACCACCGCGGCGATCTCGACCGGGCTGCCGTCGGCGTCGTTGACCTTGAGCTTGGCCGTCTCGAAGTTGCGCACGCGCAGCGTGACCGTGCGCCTGGTGGTGAACGGCAGCAGCCACTGGAAACCGGCGTCGGAGATCGACCCCACGTAGCGGCCGAGGAACTGCACCACCTTCGCCTCGTTCGGGTTGACCACGGTGAACCCGCTGGCGACCAGCGCGACGAGCACGCCCCAAGCGCCGAGCAGGCCCCACTCGGTGCCGAGGATCTCAAGCCGGATCGCGGCCGCCGCGCCGCCCAGCACCAGCAGAACGAGCAGGACCAGGAACCCGTTCAGTCGGAAAGCACGTCGTTCCATCGCAACTCCTTGCTATCGGGGTGATATCACCATGATAGCCGCATGGATCCGCCCGGCGCGTACCGAGTTTCCGTACGATCCGCCGGTGCACCGCCGACCGTCACGCCTTCAGCCACACCCGGAGCGGGCCGATCGGGGCGAAGCCGTGCCTGACGGCGGCCGTCACGTCCCCCTCGTAGCCGGCCAGCGCGCGACCGGGGAACAACTCGGCGGCCAGGGCGATCGTGCCGGCCCACGCGGTGTCCTCCGGGCAGCCGTGGGCGAACACGTTGGAGACGCCGGCGACCCGGCCGCTCAGGTTGAGCACCGAGCCGCACACCAGCTCGCCGCCGAGCCGGCCGGCCAGCACCGCCAGGTCGGGCCTGATCAGCAGCTCGGGCCGGAACAGGCCGCCGTCCTCGCCGGGGAAGCAGGCGCGCTCCCAGGCGGCGAGGGTGGCCGGGTCGCGGACCACCTCCCAGACGACCTCCGCGTGGCCGGTCTCCCGGTCGGGCGCCGGGCGGTGGATCCACTGGGCCTCGAACAGCACCTCGAAGCCCGCCGGGCGCAGGTCGAGCGTGGCGAAGCTGTCCTTCACCGACGCGCCGGGGCCCTGGTCGACGGCGTCGAGCACGTCGCCCGCCGTCGCCTCGGGGGACAGGGTGACGGCGTCGGGGTAGTAGAGCGGGGTCCTGACCGGGCTGGTCCAGGCGCGCGGGCCGAAGACGCCCGTGATCCCGTGGGTCCGGCACACCGCCTCGCACCACTCGGCGTTGTTGCGGGCGGCCTCGATGACGCTCATGGGGTCCGTTCCATTGGGGGAGATGGTGCTGGCGAGGTGGTGCGCGAACCTCAGCGCGGAGCCCGCTTCACGCGCCGGGTGGGTACGGCGGTGAGGGGGTCCTCCGGCCAGGGATGCTTGGGATAACGGCCACGCAGCTCCGCGCGGACCGAACGGTAGCCGTCGCGCCAGAACGACGCCAGGTCGGCTGTGACCGCCACCGGGCGCCCCGCCGGGGAGAGCAGATGGATCAGCAGCGGCACCCCGGCGATCGGCGGCGCCTCGTCCCAGCCGAACAGCTCCTGCAGCTTCACCGCCAGCACCGGCTGCTCACCCGAGTAGTCGACGCGGATCCGGGAGCCGGTCGGGACCTCGACGCGCTCCGGCGCGACCTCCTCCAGGCGTTCGCTCCATGGGACCAGCCGCCGCAGCGCCGAGGCCACGTCGATGCGTTCCAGGTCGGCCCGGCGGCGGGCCCGGGACAGCTCGGGTTCGAGCCAGCGGTCGGCCAGGTCGGCGAGTGAGTCCATCGGGGGCCACGGGTCGCCGAGCGCGCGATGGCAGAACGCCAGCCGGTCCCGCACGGCCAGCGCCTCCTTCGTCCAGGTCAGCACGTCCTCGGTGCGCAGGCCGGTCAGGACGGCCTCGCGGACGTCGGCGTCCTTCAGCGGGGCGGACGACAGCTCGATCGCGCCGAGCCGCTCCACCACGCGGGCCGAGACGTCGCCGCGCCGCTCGCCCGGCGGGACCCGCCAGGCCACCTCCTCCTCGACGGTGACCGGCACGACCCGCCGCGCGGTGTCCTCGTCGATCTCCACGGCCTGCCGGACGCGGGCCGACGCCGAGCCGGTGGGCCGGTCGGCGACCGCGACGGCCAGCCAGCGCGCCGACCCCAGCCTCGATCCCTGGGCGAGCTGCGCCTCGGTGCCCGACGCCATCAGGTAGCCGCCGCCGCGCCTGCGCGCCACCCGCTCGGGGAACGCCAGCGCCACGACCAGCCCGGCCAGCGCGTCATCGGCCAACCGCTCACCCGCCGTCCCGGCCGTCCCGGCCGTGCGGCGCAGCCGGGTGACCTCCTGGCGCCAGCGGGCGGCGAAGCCGTCGTCGCCCCGGCGGGTCGCGCGCCAGATCTCGACGAGGTCGTCGCCGGCCTCGCGGGGCAGGGGCTCGGACAGCAGGGCGACCACCTCGGCGGCGCGTGGCCCGGCGTCGATGAGCGCCCTGGCCAGACGGGGATGGACTCCGGCCCGTGCCATGCGCCGGCCGCGGCCGGTCACGCGGGCGGCTCCGCCGGAGGTGCGTTCCAGGGCGCCCAGAGCGTGCAGGGTACGGGTGGCGGCGGCGAGCGCGGCGGGCGGTGGCGGGTCGAGCAGGGCGAGCCCCTCGGCGTCGGGGACGCCCCAGCAGGCCGCCTGGAGCGCGAACCCGGTCAGGTCGGCGAGCGCGATCTCCGGTCGCGCATGGTCGGCCAGGCGCTCGTGCTCAGCCGCCGGCCAGCAGCGGTAGACGGCCCCCGGCGCCTCCCGGCCGGCCCGACCGGCGCGCTGGGCGGCCGACGACCTGGAGACGCGGACCGTGGTGAGCGAGCCGAGCCCTCGCGCGTGGTCGGTGCGCGGCTCCCGGGCCAGCCCCGAGTCGACCACCACCCGGACGCCGGGCACGGTCAGGCTCGACTCGGCCACCGACGTGGCCAGCACCACCCGGCGCGCCGAGCCGGGAGACAGCACGGCGTCCTGGACGCGGGCCGGGGCCTGGCCGTGCACCTGGAGGACCTCGACGTCGCCGAGCATTCCGGCCACCCTGGCGATCTCTCCGACGCCGGGCAGGAAGCACAGCACGTCGCCCTGTCGTTCGGCGAGGGCCCGGCGGACGACCTGGGCGACGTGGGACAGCAGCGCGGGATCGACGCGCAGCCCGTGCGGGGGCGCGACCGGCCGGGCGGGCGGCGCCCACACGACCTCCACGGGATGCGTCGCGCCCGTCGCCCTGACGATCGGCGCCACGCCGGTCGCGGCCGCGGACGGCCCGCCGGCTGCGTCGGCGCCGAGGAGGCGGGCCCAGGGGAGGGCGTCGGCGGTGGCGGAGGTGGCGAGGACGCGCAGGTCGGGGCGGAGCGTGTCACGGACGTCGAGCAGGAACGCGAGCGCGGTGTCGGCGTCGAGGTGGCGTTCGTGGCATTCGTCGAGCAGCACCACGTCCACCCCGGCCAGCTCCTGGTCCCGCTGCAGCCGCTGGAGCAGGACGCCGGTGGTGACGACCTCGACCATGTGGTTGGCGCCCACCCGGCGCTCGCCTCTGATCGTGTAGCTGACGCCCATCCGCTTGGCCGCGGCCCGTACGGCCAGCCGGCGTGGCTCGGCGACCAGCACCCGCAGGCCCGCCTCGGCCAGCGCGAGCGGCACGACGGTCGTCTTGCCCGTGCCCGGCGGGGCGGTCAGCACCGCCGTGCCGTGCCGGTCGAGCTCGGCGAGCAGCAGGGGCAGGACGTCGTGGATGGGCAGTCGGTCGGGCGGACCGATGGGCGGGCGGTCAGACGGGCTCATGCGCCGCCGTCAGCACGGAGTCGAGCAGGCCGGGGAAGCGCGCGTCGAGGTCGTCGCGGCGCAGGCTGATGTACTTCTTCCGGCCCTCCTGCTTGGACATGATCACTCCGGCCTCCCGGAGCATGCGGTAGTGGTGGGACGCGGTCGACTTGTGGACGCCCAGGTCGTCGCCGGCGGTGGAGCACGTCATCTCGCCGTGGGCGGCCAGTCTGCCGACGATCAGCAGGCGTACGGGATCGGACAGCGCCTTGAGCACCTCGGTGAGCTGGATGTCCTCCGGGTTCGGATGCGGGAGCAGGCGCATGGCTAGACGATACCTCCGTCTAACTGTTTGACATACATCCAACTATACGTCAGTTTGATGCATGTCCAACTTTATTTCTGGAGGCCAGGTGAATCCGCGGCTCTATCCGCTCGCGTTGGGAAATTTCGCCATCGGAACCGGCATGTTCGTCACCGCCGGACTTCTTACGCCGATCTCCGGTGACCTCGGCATCTCGCTGTCGGCCGCGGGCCAGTTGATGACCGTCTTCGCCCTGGCGTACGCGGTGCTGTCGCCGTTGCTGGCCGCGCTGAGCGCCCGCCTGTCGCGCCGGAGGCTGTTGCTGATCGCGCTCGCGGTCTTCGTGCTGGGCAACGTCCTGTCCGCGCTCGCGCCCACGTACCCGCTGGTTCTGGCCACCAGGGTGATCGCGGCGGCGGGCGCGGCGATGTTCACGCCGACGGCGTCCGGAGTGGCGACCGCGCTGAGCCCGCCCGAGCGGCGTGGACGCGCGCTGGCTCTGGTGATGGGCGGGCTGGCCGTCTCGTCCGCGATCGGGGTGCCGCTCGGCACCTGGCTGGGCGACGTGTCGGGCTGGCGGGCCACGCTCTGGCTGGTCGCCGGGCTCGGCGTGCTCGGCTTCGCGGGGGTCGCGGCCGCGGTGCCCGACGTCGCGACCCTCGCCACGGCCCGGCTGCGCGAGCGGTTCGAGCCGTTGGGGGACCGGAAGGTGCTGCTGGTGCTGGGGACCCAACTGCTGGTGTTCGCGGGCGCCTTCACCGCCTACACCTACATCGGGTCGCTGCTGGACCTGCCGCTGACCGCGATTCTGTGGGCCTGGGGGCTCGGCGGCGTCGTCGGCAACCAGGTGGGCGGGCGGCTCACCGACAGGTTCGGGGCGCGGCGGATGGTGCTGATCGGGCTGGCCGCGGGCACCATGGCCACCGGGCTGATCCCCGTCGCGAACCTGGCGCTGCCCGTCGGGCTGGTGTGGGCGTTCCTGTGGGGCGTGCTCGGCTGGCTGATCGCCCCGGCCCAGCAGTATCGGACCGTCGCGGTGGTGCCCGGCAACGTCCCCGTCGGGCTCGGGTTGCTCTCCTCCGCGCAGTACGTCGGGCTGTTCGTGGCGGGCGTCGCCGGAGGCCTGGCCCTCGACTGGTACGGCAGGGTGGGCGTGATCGCGCTGTCCACCGGGTTCTGCCTGGTCGCGCTGGTCTTCACGCTGGCGACCTACCGGCGGGAGGTGGCGCCTGCGGCAGTGGCGCCGGCCCCGGTCGGGTAGGGGCCCCGTCAGCCCTGGGCCGGGATCCAGTCCAGGGTGACCGCGAGGATGACGATGAGGCCACGCGGTAGGAATTCTCCGTCAGGGACGGCGTCGGCGTCCTCGAAGGCTTTCTTGTCGTTCCCTGGTGCGGATGGGATAAGGCGACTGTTATGTTTTTTGGCGTGACATCTGAGTTCATTTCGAGTCCAGAGGCACTCGCCGTCGAGTACGACCGGCACCTGAAGCAGGTGGCTGACGCGTACGGCGAACTGAACGAGTTGACTGTGAGCACTCGATCGGACGACGGGATGATCACAGTCACCGTGGGACCGCGAGGGCAGGTCCGCAAGATCACGCTCAATCCGCGGGTCTCCCGCGTGCTTGAGCCCTCCGAGCTTGCCCAGGCGCTGATGGAGCAGATCGGTCAGGCCGCCAGTGCGGTCGCCGAGCGGTCGCGCGAACTGCTCGACCCCCTGCTGCCCGACGACCTGCCGTACGGGGGGACCCTTGGAGACCACCCGAACCTCGCTGAGCTCCTGCCTCGGCCGGGTGCCCGATGAGCGGGCAGGGGTTCTCGGTCGACCCGTATTTTCTGCGCAGGGAAAGCGCGGTGATGCGCGAGCGTCACACGGAGATCGACGACGTTTCCAAGCGTCTGCGGCGTGCGTTTGACCGGGACCGAGCCACCCTCGGACAGGACGCGTACGGTGCGGAACTGTCCAAGCACCTCCCGCAAATGGAGGAGACCATCTTCAGCGCGATCGCAAGCTACCTGGACGGGATCAAAGCCACCGGCGACGGCCTGGCCGCGAACGCGATCACGTACGAGTCGGCGGTGTGGCCGTCAGAGTAGGTGCCAGCCCGCTCATGGCGACATGCACGTGTCAAGGGCGTCAGGTGATGCGGTCGCTCTTCTCTGGTCGCGCAACCGTAGGAGTGGAAGGGCTGTTGTGAACGCGTTCGACGATACTCTCGCGGAGCTTGTGGCCGTCGTGGAGCAGCAGGTGCTACACATTGGCGAGCTGCCCCAACGGCTCGGCGAGCTGGAGGCCGTTTCCCGTTCCGCCGACGGACTGGTCAGCGTGACCGTGGGGTTCGGCGGCCAGGTCAGAGCTATCGAGCTGGACCCTGGGGTGTATCGCCGGATGTCGTCCGCTGAGCTCGCCGACCGCATCGTGGAGCAGCTCGGCCGGGCCGGCGCCGCGGTTTCCGACCTGGCCGAGGAACTGGTCGCGCCGCTCCTGCCGGAGGGCGTGCGATACGGCGACGTGTTCGAGCCCGATCAGATAAACCTGAATGCCTTCCTGCCGCCGGGGCTTGACGTCAGCACGCGCTGACAGCTCATGGGATACGAGGGGATCCTCGTCCCGGAGTGGGCCAAGCCATATGTCGGCTGGGTCGTCGGGATGGACTGGCCCGAGGGCGACGAGACCGGGTGCTTCAGGCTCGCCGACGCCTGCATCACGGCTGCGCATGACCTCGTCGCGCACACCGCGGCAGGCGGGCACGAGAGCGCGCGCAGGATCGGCAAGGCATGGGACGGTGCTGCGCACGAGGCCTTCGTCGAGCATGTCACGAGGGAGCTCGGCGGCCGGGAGGCTGAGCTGGTCAAGCGGCTCACCGAGGTTGCCATGGCGTTTAACGCCGTCGGGCTGCAGATCCAGTACGCCAAGTACATGATCGAGATCACTGTCTGGCTGCTGATCGCCCAGCTGGCGTACCTCCTGGTCATCGCCTTAGCACCCGGCGGCGGCGCGTGCTGGGCGCTGATCGCACTACGCGTACGGCTGGCCAGGATGACCGTGCGACAGATCGCGAACAGAGCCTTGACGAACATGGCTCTGTTCGCGGGCATCGTCGCGGGGATGGACGCAGCCGTCCAGGGCGCACAGATGCTCGGCGGGCGTCGCGACGAGCTGGATCGGCACCAACTGGCCTCCTCCGCGCTGATGGGCGGAGCGATGGGGTTGATCATGGGCGGGATCTCGGGCGGGCTCACCCGGATGGCCTCCGATCGCATGCTCATGGGCGTGACCCGGGCCGAGATGACCACCGCCGAGAAACTGCTGGCCGCCGCCAGCACCTCCATCTACGGCCAGGCGGCCCAGTACGGCCTGGCCGGCACTGCCGTCACCGCGGCCGAAATGCTAATCAATGGGAAATTTGACGTCGAGCTGCTCGCAAAGGCTTTCACCTCAAGCGCACTAGGCGCCGACGGCCAGCACTTTCTGACCACCAGGCACTCGCCCGACTTTCGCGCTCCCGAGGGCGCTCCCGAGGGCAGGCGCGAGGGTGGGCCCGAGGGTGGGCCCGAGGGTGGGCCCGAGGGTGGGCCCGAGGGTGGGCCCGACGCGCCACGTTCGCCGCATCCGTCCCAGCCAGGTTTGGATGGCGGTCCTCGCCCCCGCGACGAGACGCCCGGCGGCAGCGCCCTCAGCCAGGCCAACGCCGCCGATCTCGGTGCCGCGTCGAGGGCGCCAGGAGCCGGCGATCCTGCTGTGCCTGGGGTGCCGGGGTCTGTGCCCGGGGTGCCTGGGGTGCCTGGGGTGCCGGGGTCTGTGCCCGGGGTGCCTGGGGTGCCTGGGGTGCCCGGGGTGCCTGGGGTGGCTGGGGTGCCGGGGTCTGTGCCCGGGGTGCCCGGGGTGCCCGGGGTGCCCGGGGTGCCCGGGGTGCCCGGGGTGCCCGGGGTGCCCGGGGCGCCTGGGGTGCCTGGGGTGCCGGGGGCTGTGCCGGGGGTGGCTGGGGTGCCGGGGTCAGTGCCCGGGGTGTCTGGGTCTGTACCCGGGGCACCCGGGTCTGTGCCCATGCCCCGCGGTGGCGAGTTAGCGGCTCCCCGACCAATCGGTGGCGACCCCGTCCAAGTGAACCCGCCCCTCCCCAGCGCGAGAACCGACGTGCCGCCTCGGGAGGGGGCGACGGCAGTAACGGCGTCCGCCCCCCCGCACTCCCCCCTGCCAGACGCCCCCGCGCCCGGAGCGGTTCGCGACGGGGCAGGCGGACTTGCCCGGAGTGCCGGCCCCACAGCAGCGGACACGTCGAGCGCCTGGCAATCTCTCACCCGGGAAACCCAGGGGACGGTGGGTGACCAGGCGCCGACGACACCCCTAAGGAGCACGCCCGAGGCGCAGGCCGCGCCAAAGGACGCAACCGGGGCGCAGGCCGCGCCAAAGGACACAACCGAGGCGCCGGCTCACGAGAGCCGTCCGCCGGACCCGCCGATACTCGGCGACTGGAAGCAGCAAGGGGTCGCGGACGTCGCCTGGCTGCGCGAAGTAGACCCGCGGATGGACGGCCTCCTGCGCGAGTTGGAGGGGCGAGCCGAGCCCGGTGCGAGGCCGGACGGGGCCTACCGAATGGTCGAACTGGAGGCGTCCAGGGAGGAGGCTCGTAGCCTGTTCCCCGACGAAGTGACCCGGAATCCGGCCCTCAGCAGGATGGTCGAGAAGGCCGTCGATGTCGCCACGGTCCTGTTGGGGCTGGTCGACCGCCAGTTCACGCGCGGGGAGGGAGCCCTGCCGCCGGTCAATGGCACCGTCTGGAAGGAGATGCCTGCCGCCTACAACAACGGTCAACACACCCGGGAAGTCGTCGAAGGCGGCGTCAGGTATACCCTGCGTAGCCGCGAGGTAGACCCCAGAAGTTTCACGCTCGAAGATGTCGTGCTGGTGGTGATCGCTGCCTTGGGGCATGACCTGGTCCAGGGACACGGGAGAGTGCTGGACGAACGCATCGCCGCCGGCTTGACCGTCAAGCTGATGCAACTGCTCATGCCGGAGACCTACACCGAGGCCCACGGGAAGGCGGTCTACGACGGCATCATCGCGACGACCTTCGTGAACGGAGCGCAGGCCGTTGACGCGAACAGCCCGAACGTGAAGCCCATGAAGGCCCTCGCAGTCGCAGATCTCTTTCACCTCGCCCACTCGGTATGGGGGGTGGAGGGCGGCATCCGCTGCGCGCTCAAGGACCTGTCGACACCGGGAGGGAGGTTCTGGGCCGACCTTCCGGGCAGGGTGCACGAGGTCAGGCCCGATGCCGGGCAATTGTCCGTCATCGGCTACCTCAAGATCATCGAAGACGACCCGGTTCTGCGCGCCATGTTCGTCGAGCAAGCTAAAGGGCAAATCGGCTTCACCAAGAGTCACCAGTACCCGGATCCGAGAGTCGACGAGTGGTTCACCGACGCCACTCGCCAGGCCAACGTCGCCTTCCTCGAACGGGAAGTACGTCTCCTGGAAGAGGGCTTGATCACGGTGCCCGAGTACTACCGGCGCGCGCTCAAGAGAGCATCCGAGGCAGACGGTTAGTCATCCGCCGTCACCGGGCCGCCGGGCCGTGCTCGCTGCGCCGATCGGGTAGTGGCGGCGCCCGCCTCAGCCCTGGGCCGGGATCCAGCCCAGGGTGACCGCGAGGATGACGAAGAGGCCGAGGGCGATGCGGTAGAACACGAAGCCGGTGAACCGGTGGGTGCTGATGTATCTCAGGAACCAGGCGACGGCCGCGTAGCCCACGGCGAACGAGATGACCGTGGCCACGATCGTCGGCCCCCACGCCGGGGCCGGGCCCTCACCGATCTGGCTGAGCTCCAGCATGCCCGACAGCAGCACGGCGGGGATGGCCAGCAGGAACGAGTATCTGGCCGCGTCCTGCCGGCGGTAGCCGAGCAGCAGGCCGGCCGTGATGGTGCCGCCCGAGCGGGAGACGCCGGGGATGAGGGCGAGCGACTGCGCGAAGCCGTAGCCGATGGCGTGCCTGAAGCCGAGGTGCTTCTCCAGCGTGAGCGTGTCGCGGGCCCTGCGGTCGGCGAACCAGAGGATCAGGGCGAACACCACGAGCGTGGTGCCGACCAGGCGCAGGTCGCGGAAGACGCCCTCGATCTGGTCCTTGAACACCAGACCGAGGACGCCGATGGGCAGGCTGCCGACGATGACGTACCAGCCCATGCGGGCCGCGTGGTGGGAGCGCAGCGCGGGAGTCCACAGGGAGCGGGTCCAGGTGGACAGGATCTCCCAGATGTCGCGGCGGAAGTAGATCAGCACGGCCGTCTCGGTGCCAAGCTGGATGACCGCGGTGAAGGCGGCGCCGGGGTCCTGCCAGCCGAAGAACGCCGAGACGACCCGGATGTGCGCGCTGGAGGAGATCGGCAGGAACTCCGTGAGCCCCTGGACGAGCCCCAGGATCACCGCTTCGAACCAGCCGATCACGTACGTACCTTCCACGAGCCCCGGAGTGACGAGGCGAGGGTAGCGGACTCAGCGGGCCGGCAGGTGAACGCGGAGGAGACAGCGGGGTATCGCTAGGCGCGGTCGCCGCCTGACGGGTCGCGCGCGGCCACCGTCCAGGCCCCCGCCGCGTCGCGGGCGTAGTCGGCGAAGTCCCGCGCGGGGCGGCCGAGCGCCTCGCGCACGCCGTCGGCCAGGTAGGCGTTGCGGCCGTCGAGGACTTCGGTGAAGAGCGTGGTCAGCAGGCCGATCTCGGCTTCGGGCACGCCGTGCTCGGCCGCCGCCGCCGCGTACTCTCCGGCCGTCACCGGCAGGTAGGCGATCTGCCTGCCGGTCGCCTTCGACAGCTCGTCCGCCACGTCGGCGAACGTCATCAGCCGCGGCCCGGTCAGCTCGTAGAGCCGGCCTGCGTGTCCCGGCCCGGTGAGCGCGGCCACGGCGACGTCCGCGATGTCGTCCACGTCCACGAACGGCTCGGCCACGTCGCCGGCGGGCAGTGCGATGACGCCGTCGAGCACCGGCTCCAGCAGGTAGCCCTCACTGAAGTTCTGCATGAACCAGCCGCACCGGACGATCGTCCACTCGGCCCCCGACTCCTGGACCACCCTCTCGGCGGCCTCCGCCAGCGGCTCGCCCCGGCCGGAGAGCAGGACCAGCCGCCCGACCCCGCTCCGGACGGCGAGCGAGGTGAACGCCCGGATGTCGTCGAGCGCGCCGGGGAAGGCGAGGTCGGGATAGTAGGTCAGGTAGACCGCGTCGACGTCGCGCAGGACGGGCGCCCAGCCGTCGCGGTCGGCCCAGTCGAAGGGCGGCTCGGCGGCGCGCGAACCCACCCGTACGGGCAGGCCGAGAGCGGTGAGCCGGTCAGTCACACGGCGGCCGGTTTTGCCCGTGCCGCCCAGCACCAAAGTTGTCATGCCCCCAGTAAGCCGGAAGGCCGTGAGACTATCCATGGTTGAGGAGCGCAATGCCATATGCGATCGTCTAGACCATGGACCGGCTGGCCGCCCTTCTCGACGGGCCCCGCGCCCGCGGCGCCTTCGTGCTGCGTTCGATCATGGATCCGCCGTGGTCGCTGCGGATCCAGGACGAGGCGCCGCTGACCCTGGTGGCGATGACCCGGGGCGTCGCCTGGGTGACGCCCGACTCCGGCGACCCGGTGCGCGTCGGCCAGGGCGACGTCGCGATCATGCGTGGGCCCGAGCCGTACACCGTGGCCGACGACCCCGCCACGCCGCCGCAGATCGTCATCCACCCCGGCGAGCGCTGCACCACGCTCGACGGCGAGTCGCTGTACCAGGCGATGGACCTTGGCGTCCGCACCTGGGGCAACTCCGCCGCCGGCGGCACGGTGATGATCACCGGCACCTACCAGCTCGAAGGGGAGATCACCCGGCGGCTGCTGGAGGCCCTGCCGGCGCTGCTGGTCGAGCCGGGCGGCCCGGTCATCTCCCTGCTCGGCGCCGAGGTGGTCAGGGACGAGCCGGGCCAGGAGGCGGTCCTCGACCGGCTGCTCGACCTGCTGCTCATCACCGTGCTCCGGTCGTGGTTCGCCGCCCACGAGGCGCCCGGCTGGTATGACGCGATGAGCGACCCGGTGGTCGGCCGGGCCATGCGGATGCTGCACAACAATCCCGCCCACCCGTGGACGGTCGCCACGCTGGCCGCCGAGGTGGGCGTCTCGCGGGCCTCGCTGGCCCGGCGGTTCACCGAGCTGGTGGGCGAGCCGCCGATGGCGTTCCTCACCGACTGGCGGCTGGCGATGGCCGCCGACCTGCTGCGCGAGCCGGGCGCCACGATAGGCTCGGTCGCCAGGAAGGTGGGTTACGGCAGTCCGTTCGCGCTCAGTGCCGCCTTCAAGAGGGTGCGCGGGGTCAGCCCGCGGGAGCACCGGGCGGGAGCCGACAGGTGAAGCCGTTGCTGCTGGTGGACGTCGACGGAGTGCTCAATCCCTTCGGAGCGCCCGGTCCCGGCTTCAGGCGCTACAGGTGCACGGTCGACGGCGTCGGCTACACCGTCCACCTCAACTCCAGGCATGGTCCCAGGCTGCTGGAGCTGGCCCTGCGCACGGGCGCCGAGCTGGCCTGGGCCACCACCTGGGAGCATCACGCCAACGAGTGGATCTCGCCCCGCGTCGGCCTGCCGGAGCTCCCGGTCGTGCCCCTGGGGCCCGACGGCGGCAGCGAGCTGGGCGAGATGTTCAAGACCCGGCACGTGGGGGCGTACGTCGGTGACAGGCCGTTCGTCTGGTTCGACGACCAGGTGCGCTGGGAGGATGAGAAGTATCTCAGGGAGTGTCAGGGTTTGAGCGATTTTCTGCTTGTTCCCGTCGAGCCCAATCGTGGCCTGACCAGCGAACATCTCGCGGCGGCCCGTGACTGGCTGACCCTGTCGGGGTTTTCTCAGGGTCCGTAGCGGGATAGGTGTGGTCAGCCCGTCCGTTCTTCAAGTAGCTGCGACCACACGGAGGAAACGATGTACCGCTCTCGCGAGCACAGGATGCTGGCCGGCGTCTGCGGCGGCCTCGCCGACAAGATGGGCCTGCCGCCGACCCTCGTCCGGATCCTCTGGCTGATCCTTTCCCTGTTCCCCGGCCCGATGTGGGTCGTCTACGTCGTCATGTGGGTCCTCGTCCCCGAGGAGCCGAAGAAGTACTGACGCCGAAGCACTGACACCGAAGAAGCACCGACACCGAAGAAGTGCTGGCGCCGCTCTATCCTCGAAGCATGAAGTCAAGGCCGCTGACGCTCATCCAGGATGAGCTGGTCGACTACGACAAGGCGATGGAGCGCATGGCCGACCTCGTCGGCGAGCGCCAGCGAGACGAGCGGCCGGACACCCTCTGGCTGCTGAGCCACCCGTCGGTCTACACCATCGGGCGCCGCACGCCGCAGGCGCACCTGCCCGACCCGTCGCGTGGCATCCCCGTGGTCGAGACCGGCCGCGGGGGCCAGCTCACCTATCACGGTCCCGGCCAGCTGGTCGGCTACCTGATCGTGAAGCTGGGCGAGCAGGAGCGGATCGTCGACTATGTGCGCGAGGTGGAGCTCCGGCTGATCGAGGCGCTGGGCGCGCTCGGCCTCGCCGCCGAGCGCCGCGACACGCCGCCCGGCTCCGAGCTGCTGACCGGCGTCTGGACCACCGAGAGCGGGCGCAAGATCGTCTCGATCGGGATGCGCCAGAGCCGCGGCGTCACCAGCCACGGTTTCGCGCTCAACGTCGACGGCGACCTCGACCCCTGGCAGTGGGCGGTCGCGTGCGGCATGCCCGACGTCGACATGACCTCGCTCAAGCGAGAGGTCGGCGACGCGTCGATGGGCTCCGTCCGCGTCGCCGTGGCCGCCTCCTTCGAGGCGTCCTGACCTAGTCGCGCGCGAACACCCGCACTTCGGCATCGTGCGCGCTGCCGGTCAGCTTGCCGTCGCAGGTGTAGAGGGGACACTCGAGCGCTTCGGCGAGGGCGATATAGCTGGCATCGTAGGCGGTGTAGTTGTGCCGCAGCTCCCAGATCCGCTCGGCGATCCCTTTGATTTCGTAACGGGCGATCTTGAGTGCGAGGTAGTCGGCTCGCGCCTGCTCGGCTGCGTGCGCAGGCAGTTTCCCGCCGAGCGTAAGGCCTCGCAGAGTCGAGAGAACCTCGACGTCGAGCAGATGTGGGGCATGAACGCTCGCCTGGAGCGCATCGAGGAGCTCGTCGTCGGCTTCGCGGCCGGCCAGCGCCTCTGTCATCGCGGACGAATCGATGACGATCATCGCCTGCCTGCCTCGATGGCCTCGAGAATCTCGGCGGTCGAGGGCCCGTGTGAGCGATCTCGCGCTTTCAGCCGCTTGACGATCTCAGCATTCGTGGGGCGGGCGGCGATATCCGCCAACTCCCTCGCGACATAGGCCGAAAGCGACATTCCTGCTTCGGCCGCACGCTCTTTCAGTGATTCGGCTACTGGTTCGGGGACGTCGCGGATGTAGAGCGTTGCCATGCCCCCACGCTAGCAGTTTGCAAGCAGAGGGGTGCGGGAGACGTACCCCTCTGCTTGGCGGACGTCAGGGGACGGGCACGTCGTCGATCGTGCGGCGGGGGCCGGTGAACCAGTGGCGGGCCGACAGCGCCCACCACAGGGCGATGCCGATCAGCACCACCCCCACCGCGATCGGCGCGTAGTTGACCGAGGTCCAGGTGAAGTCCTCATTGCCGGGGACACCGGCGGGCGAGAACGGCATGACGAAGTAGACCGAGACGATCACGATCTCCACGCACGCGATCCAGCACAGCACTCGATACTTCCTGCCCAGCGTCCACGGGCCGGGGACGAAGTCGTCGCCCATCTTCAGCCTGAGCCAGATCGGGATGAGGAAGGCCAGGTAGAGGCCGATGACCGCCATCGACACCACGGCGTAGAAGGCGACCGGGGTGGTCGTCCCGGCCGGGGCGTAGAGCGCGGGCAGGGTGATCAGCGCCGCCACCGCGCAGCCCGCGAGGATGGCGTTGACCGGGGTCCGGTTGCGGTCGATCTTCGACCAGATCCGCCAGCCGGGTACGGCCCCGTCACGGGAGAACGCGTACGTCATCCGCGACATCGAGGTCACGCAGCTCATGCCGCAGAAGAACTGGCCGATCGTGGAGATCGCGAAGACCGCGGTCGCCAGCGGGGAGGAGAGGGCCGTCTCGAAGATGGCGCCGACGAAGCCGCCCTGCTCGTTGATCGCGTCGACGTTCGTCGCGGCGAACAGGAACGCGAGCAGCAGGATCCAGCCGCCGATGGCCGAGTAGAAGATCGACTGCCAGAGCCCGCGGGCCGCCGAGGTGGCGGCTCCCTGGGTCTCCTCCGACACGTGCGCGCACGCGTCGAAGCCGGTGATCGTGTACTGCGTCAGCAGGAAGCCGAGCGGCAGCACGTACAGCCAGAACGGCAGGCCGCCGTCACCGTCGCCGAAACCGGAGTTGTTGATCGTCTCGGTGAAGACGAACCCGAGCGTCTGGTGGTCGCTGGGCGCGAAGATCAGGATGCCCACGATGACCGCGGCGCCGGCCACGTGCCACCAGACCGAGATGTTCTGCAGTAACGAGATGAGCCGGTGGCTGAAGATGTTGATCAGCGCGTGGAGTCCCAGCACGATCACGAACAGCAGGAACGCCTGGGACAGCGTGCCCTCCCATCCGCCGCCGGTCAGCCGGGAGAGCGTGATGTTGAGGAACGTGGCGCAGCCGTAGTCGACGGACGCGGTGACCGCGATGAGGCCGATCAGGTTGAGCCAGCCGGTGAACCAGCCGTGGATCGGCTTGCCCAGCTTGGCGGCCCACCAGTAGATGCCGCCGGCGGTCGGGTAGGCGGAGACCAGCTCCGACATGCAGAAACCGATGATCAGGATGAAGGCGGAGATCAGCGGCCAGCCCCATGAGATGGCGATGGGGCCGCCGTTGTTCCAGGCCTGGCCGAAGGTGGTGAAGCATCCGGCGAGGATCGAGATGATGGAGAAGGAGATCGCGAAGTTGGAGAACCCGCTCCAGGTGCGGGCCAGCTCTTGCTTGTAGCCGAGCTCGGCGAGTCGCCTGGAATCCTCTTCGGTGGTCATGAGGCTCCCTGGGGGGCGTGGAGAACTCACTCTTTGGTCTACATCTAGACCTTTCCGATCCTAAGAGCAAGGCGTTACAGGCGGGTTTCGTGCGACCTGCGATACATCACCGGAAACAAGGGATATGCGGGGCCCGTGAGGGCCCCGGAGCGGTCACTGGCTGAACGCGTCGATCGCCCCCTGGCAGAACGCCTTGAGGTCGTCCGGCTTGCGGCTGGTGACCAGCACGTTGAGGCCCGCCGTGCACACGACGATCTCCCGGTCCACCCAGTTGGCGCCCGCGTTGCGCAGGTCGGTCTGGAGGCTCGGCCAGGAGGTGACCATGCGGTCGCGCACCACGTCGGCCTCGATCAGGGTCCACGGCGCGTGGCAGATCGCGGCCACCGGCTTGCCCGCCTCGAAGAAGTCACCCACGAACCGCACCGCCTCGGGCACCGTCCGCAGGAAGTCGGGGTTGGCCACCCCGCCCGGCAGGACCAGGCCGTCGAACTCGGCCACCGCCACCTGGTCGACCGTGGCGTCCACGGCGAAGGTGTCGCCGCGGTCGAGGTGGTTGAAGGCCCGGATCCGTCCGGAGCTCGTGGAGATCAGCTTGGGCGTGCCACCGGCCTGCTTGATCGCCTTCCACGGCTCGGTGAGCTCGACCTGCTCGACGCCTTCAGGGGCGACGAGGAACGCGATCGTCTTTCCCTGGATCATCTGGTTTCCCCCTTGTGAGATGGGTGTCCTTCTCTCCCTTTCCGGGGGTTGGCGTTGTATGCGGGCGGCGTCCGGCCGCCGCGGCGGCGGCCGTCGGCAGGCGGGACGCCCTACCGGCCGGGTGACCTAGCATCGGAGAACATGAGCGCGACCATGGTGGTGAAGGATCTCTCGGCAGGTCACGGTGAGCGGGTCCTGTTCTCCGGCCTCGATCTGGTGGTGAGCCCCGGCGACGTGATCGGGCTCGTGGGGGCCAACGGCGCGGGCAAGTCCACCCTGCTGCGCCTGCTGGCTGGCCTCGACCGGCCCGAGCACGGCACCGTACGCCTGAGCCCGCCGACCGCCACGGTGGGCCACCTCCCGCAGGAGCCCGACCGCCGGCCGGGCGAGACCGTCAGAGAGTTCCTGGCCAGGCGCACCGGCGTCGCGCGGGCGCAGCGCGACCTCGACGAGGCGACCCAGGCGCTGGTGGAGGAGCGGCCGGGCGCCGACGACGCCTACAGCCTGGCGCTCGAACGCTGGCTCTCGCTCGGCGGCGCCGACCTGGAGGAGCGGTCGGCGGAGATCGGCCTGACCGTGGGCCTCGACCAGTCGATGACCTCGCTCTCCGGCGGCCAGGCGGCCCGCGCCGGGCTCGCCTCGCTGCTGCTCAGCCGCTACGACCTCTTCCTGCTCGACGAGCCGACCAACGACCTCGACCTCGACGGGCTCGACCGGCTGGAGGGCTTCGTCAACGGCCTGCGGGCCGGCACCGTGCTGGTCAGCCACGACCGCGAGTTCCTGGCCAGGACCGTCACCAAGGTGCTGGAGCTCGACCTGGCCCAGCAGCGCGTCAGCCTGTTCGGCGGCGGCTACCAGGCCTACCTGGAGGAGCGGGAGGTGGCCAGGAGGCACGCCCGCGAGCAGTACGAGGAGTACGCCGGCACCCGCGCCCAGTTGGAGACCCGCGCCCGCACCCAGCGCGCCTGGATGGAGAAGGGCGTGAAGAACGCCCGCCGCAAGGCCACCGACAACGACAAGATCGGCCGCAACCTGCGGGTCGAGACCACCGAGAAGCAGGCCGCCAAGGCCCGCCAGACCGAGCGGCTGATCGAGCGGATGGAGGTCGTCGAGGAGCCGCGCAAGGAGTGGGAGCTGCGGATGGAGATCGCCCCCGCGCCCCGCTCGGGGGCGGTGGTGGCGACGTTGCGCGGCGCGGTGGTCAGGCGGGGCACGTTCACGCTGGGCCCGGTCGACCTGGAGATCGGCTGGGCCGACCGGGTGGCGATCACGGGCGCCAACGGCTCGGGCAAGACCACGCTGCTGGGCGCGCTGCTGGGCCGCACCCCGCTGGACGAGGGGCACGCGGCGCTCGGGCCCGGTGTGGTGGTGGGCGAGGTCGACCAGGCGAGGCGGCTGTTCGAGGGCGACGAGCCGTTGCTGGAGGCGTTCGCGCGGCACACGCCCGAGCTGGCGCCCGCCGACGTGCGTACGCTGCTGGCGAAGTACGGGCTGAAGGCCGCGCACGTGCTGCGGCCCGCCTCGACCCTGTCACCCGGCGAGCGGACCCGCGCGGCCCTGGCGTTGCTGCAGGCCAGAGGGGTCAACCTGCTGGTGCTCGACGAGCCGACCAACCATCTCGACCTGCCGGCGATCGAGCAGCTGGAGTCGGCCCTGGCGAGCTATCCGGGCACGCTGCTGCTGGTCACGCACGACCGCAGAATGCTGGACGCCGTCCACGTCGATCGCCGGCTCAGGGTCGAGGCGGGCACGGTCGTGCGGATCGCCTGAAAATTTACACCGGGCCAGGAAACGAAGATGAAACAATTTTCCGTAGCTCGTTGACATGGACTCTTCGTATGGTGTGCCTTTCTCTACAGCAGGATTCCCCCGCCTGAAGGTGAGGCACCATGAAGAAGTTGTTCGCGCGTCTGGCTGTGCTGGGCGTCGCGCTGTTAGTAGCAGGACAGGGCCAGATCGCCCATGCCCAGGAGCCCGCCGCGGGGAAGAAGATCGTCCGTATCGGGGCGACCCAGGCGGTCGACTCGATGAACCCGTTCCTCGCGGTCCGGCTGGTGTCGTCGTCCATCCACCGCCTGATGTACGGCTTCCTCACCGTCCCCGACCCCAAGACGCTCCAGCCGAGCCCTGACCTGGCCGAGTCGTGGACCACCTCCGACGACGGGCTCACCTGGACGTTCAAGATCCGCCAGGCCAAGTGGTCCGACGGCAAGCCGATCACGGCCGAGGACGCCGCCTGGACGTTCAACAAGGTCATGACCGATGACGCGGCCAAGACCGCCAACGGTCCGGCCGCCGAGAACTTCGAGAGCGTCACGGCCAACGGCCAGGACCTGGTCATCAAGACCAAGGCCCCGCAGGCGTCGATGCTGGAGAACCCGATCCCGATCATGCCGAAGCATGTCTGGGAGAAGGTCACCGACATGGCCAACTACGACGCCGAGGTCTACCCGGCGGTGGGCAGCGGGGCGTACATCGCGATCGAGCACAAGAAGGACCAGTACGTCAAGCTGAAGGCCAACCCCGACTACTGGCGGGGCGCGCCCAAGATCGACGAGCTGCAGGTCATCTTCTACGACAACCCCGCGGCCTCGATCGTCGGCCTGAAGAAGGGCGAGATCGACCTGATCGGCCGCCTCTCGCCGCCGGAGTTCGAGGCGCTCAAGGGCGACTCCAACATCGTGCAGTGGAACCAGCAGGGCCGCCGGGCCAACTACCTGCAGATCAACCACGGCGCGACCACCTCCGACGACAAGCCCATCGGCGACGGCCACCCCGCGCTGAAGGACCCGAAGGTGCGCCAGGCGCTGCACTACGCGATCGACAAGCAGAAGCTCGCCGACGAGGTGCAGAACGGCCTGGCCAAGCCCGCCGACGGCTCGATCGTGCCGCCCATGTACACCGACTTCTTCTGGGAGGCGAGCGGCGACACCAAGGTCAGCCACGATGTCGCCAAGGCCAACCAGATCCTCGACGACGCCGGCTACAAGAAGGGCTCCGACGGCGTCCGCACGATGCCCGACGGTGACAAGAAGCTGGAGTTCCGCTTCAGCATCCACACCGACACCCCCATCGAGGACAAGCTCGCCGAGTACCTGACCGGCTTCTTCAAGGAGATCGGCGTCACGCTGACCACCAAGAAGCTCGACTCCAGCAAGTTCACCGAGGAGACCGGCACCACCGCGCTGTTCGACATCGCGATCAGCGGCTGGTCGGTCAACCCCGACCCCGAGGAGGTGCTGGCGACGCACCTGTGCAGCCGCAGGCCCACCGCCTCGGGCGAGGGCGGCGGCACCGAGTCGTTCTACTGCGACGAGACCTACGAGAAGCTCTACCAGGAGCAGCTCAAGGAGCTCGACCGGCCCAAGCGCGCCGAGATCATCAAGCAGATGCAGGAGCGCCTCTACACCGACGCCCCGGTGATCGCCATCTACTACCCGAACGACCTCGAGGGCTACCGCAAGGACCGCATCACCAGCATCACCCCGATCCCCGAGAACAACGGCATCCTCTACGGCGGCAGCGGCTTCTGGCCGTTCTACACGCTGGACGCCGTCGCGGCCCCGGCCGCCGGATCCGCAGAGAGCGGCTCCAACACCGGCCTCATCGCCGGCGTGGTCGGCGCCGTGGTCGTCATCGGACTCGGGGCGTTCTTCCTGACCAGGCGGCGCAAGAGCGTCGCGGACGAGCGCGAATGACAACACCGCTCGACGCAGCGGAGCCCGCCGTCCAGGCGGCGGGCTCCGGTGACGGGCGCCCCGCCTACCGAGGCACGCTGAGATACGCGCTGTCGAAGGCAGGCGGGGCGTTGCTCAGTGTCGCCATGGTGATCATCGGGACGTTCTTCGCGTTCCGCCTGCTGCCCGGCGACCCGGTGCGCGCCCTCGCGCAGGGCCGCAACATGACCCCGGCACAGCTCGACCTGGAGCGGCACCGGCTCGGTCTGGACAAGCCGCTGATCGAGCAGTTCTTCGACTTCGTCGGCAAGACGCTCCGCCTGGACCTCGGCACCTCCTACGAGTACAAGCGGCCGGTCATCGACCTCATCGGAGATCGCATCGGCGCCACACTGCTGCTCGCCGGAACGGGCCTGGCCATCGCGGTGATCTTCGGCCTCTGGCAGGGCATCCGGGCCGGCTGGCGGCCCGGCAGCCGCTTCGACCGCTTCTCCACCGGCGTCTCGCTGGTGCTCTGGTCCGTGCCGACGTTCTGGCTCGGACTGCTGCTGCTGATGACCTTCGCGGCCGGCATCGGCCCCATCCCGGGCCTCTTCCCCACCCGGGGGATCGAGAGCGTGGACGCCCCCGACGGCTTCGCCTACCTCCTCGACGTGGGCATGCACATGGTGCTGCCCTGCCTCACGCTGGCCGCCGTGGTCTACGCCCAGTATCTGATGGTCATGCGCTCGTCGCTGCTCGAGGAAGTGAGCCAGGACTACGTGACCACCGCACGGGCCAAGGGCCTGCGCGACGACGACGTACGCCGCCGCCACGCGGTGCCCAACGCGCTGCTGCCCACGGTGACGCTGGTCTTCATGCGCATCGGCTTCGTCGTCGGCGGCGCGGTCACCGTCGAGGCCGTCTTCAGCTGGCCCGGGCTCGGGCAGCTCTTCTACGAGGCGATCAGAGTGCCTGACTTCACGCTCATGCAGGGCACGTTCATGCTGATCGCCGTGGCGGTGATCCTCATGAACACACTGGCCGACGTGGTCTACCACGTCCTCGACCCGAGGGTGAGGTCGGCGTGACCAGTGTCGCCTGGACCCGGAGACGGCTGGCGTTCGGCCGCTTCTGGGACGGCTTCCGCCACGAGCGGGCCGGTGTGATCGGGCTGGCGGTGCTGGTCGCGGCCGTCGTGCTCGCGCTGGCGGCGCCGCTGTTCATCGGCGAGAGCGTGACCAACGTGGTCAAGGGCACCGGCGACCGGATGGCCGCGCCCAGCCTCGACTACCCGTTCGGCACCGACGAGTCCGGCCGGTCGATCCTGCTGATGGTCTGGTGGGGGTCACGCACCTCGCTGCTCATCGGCTTCCTGGCCGCGTTGCTCACCATCGGGATCGGCGCCGTGGTCGGCATCGCGGCCGGTCACTTCCGCGGCTGGATCGGCGCCGTGCTGATGCGCGTCACCGACTGGTTCCTGGTGCTGCCGTCGCTGGTGACGGCGCTGGTGCTGGCGGCCATCCTCGGCGGCAGCACGCTCACGATCATCATCGCGATCGGGGTCACCTCGTGGCCCTCGACCGCCCGGCTGATCAGGGCGCAGACCCTCGCCGTGGAGGCCAGGCCGTACATCGAACGGTCCAAGGCGCTCGGCGGCGGTCACTGGCACATCACCACCAGGCACGTCCTGCCCAACGTGGCGCCGCTGCTGCTGGCCAGCACCACGCTGGAGGTGGCCAGCGCGATCGTCACCGAGTCGACCCTGGCCTTCCTCGGTGTCAGCGCCAACAAGACCTCGTGGGGCACCATGCTGCGGGCCTCCTACGACTGGGGCGCGGTCAACCAGGGCGCCTGGTGGTACATCCTCATCCCCGGCCTCTGCATCGTCGCCGTCGTCATGGCGTTCACCCTGTGCGGCAGGGCGCTGGAGTCGGTGCTCAACCCGCGACTGCGGAAGGCGGGCGTATGACGGCCCTTCTCGAACTGGACGATCTCTCGGTGACCTACCGCATCGCGGCGGGCGAGGTGCCCGCCGTACGCGGGGTGTCGCTGAGCCTCGACTCGGGGGCGGCGCTCGGGGTCGCCGGAGAGTCGGGATCCGGCAAGTCGACGCTGGCCATGGCGCTGCTGCGGCTGCTGCCGCGCGACGCCCGCGTCGGCGGCCGGATCCTGCTCGACGGCGAGGACGTGCTCACCATGAAGTGGGGCAGGCTGCGGGCCGTCCGGTGGGCCGAGGCGTCCATCGTGTTCCAGGGCGCGCAGCACGGGCTCAACCCGGTGCAGCGGATCGGCGACCAGATCGCCGAGCCGCTGCTGGTGCACGACCTGGTCAAGCCCGACGGCGCCCGCAAGCGCGTCGCCGAGCTGCTCGAACAGGTCGGGCTGCCCACCTGGCGAGCCGGCAGCTACCCGCACGAGCTGTCCGGCGGGCAGCGGCAGCGCGTGATGATCGCGATGGCACTGGCCTGCTCGCCCCGGCTGATCGTGGCCGACGAGCCGACCACGGCCCTCGACGTGATGGTCCAGGCGCAGGTGCTCACGCTGATCAAACAGCTGATCGCCGAGCACGGCATCTCACTGATCATGATCTCTCACGACCTCTCGGTGCTCGCCGACGTGTGCGACCGGCTGGCCATCATGTACGCGGGCCGCGTCGTCGAGAACGGCCCGTCCCGCGAGGTGTTCCACGACGCCAGACACCCCTACGGCCGGGCGCTGGCGGCGGCGTTCCCGACCGTCGGCGACCCCGCCTCCCGGCTGGCGCCCAGGGGCCTCGGCGGCGACCCGCCCGACCCCATGCGGCTCCCGACCGGTTGTTCGTTCCACCCGCGCTGCCCGGTGGCGCTGGCCGAGTGCTCGACCCTCGACGTCGAGCTCTGGCCCGCCGGCGAGGCACGTTCGGCCGCGTGCGTGCACGTACGGGCGAAGGAGGAGATCTCTTGACCGAGACGCGAGCCGCGGGGGGCGAGCCCCGGGCGCCCGAGGACGCTCCTCCCGCCGCGGAGGGTGACGTCCGCGTGCCCGAGGACGCTCCTCCTGACGCGGAGACCGCGACCACTGAGCCCACCAGGCGCGGCACGCTGCTGGAGGCACGTGACGTGCACGTGGAGTTCCCCTCGCGGGGGCGCCGCGCCCGCGCGGTCGACGGGGTCAATCTCGCGATCGGCGAGGGCGAGATCGTGGCGCTGGTCGGCGAGTCCGGCTGCGGCAAGACGACGCTCGCGCGCACGCTGCTCGGCCTCGAACGCCCCACCTCCGGCTCGGTCGTGTACGGCGGGGCCCCGCTCGACTACGGCTCCAGGTCGCTCAAGGCGCACCGGAGGGAGGTGCAGCTCGTCCTGCAGGACCCGACGGGCTCGCTCAACCCGAGGCACACCGTCTACGAGGCGGTGGCCGAGGGGCCACGCATCCACGGACTGCCCGACGAGCAGGAGGTCGTGGCCACCGCGCTGGCGAAGGCCGGGCTGCGGCCGCCGGAGCGGTTCTTCCTGCGCTACCCGCACGAGCTGTCCGGCGGGCAGCGGCAACGGGTGGTGATCGCCGGAGCGCTGGCGCTCAACCCGAAGGTGCTGGTCGCCGACGAGCCGGTGGCCTCGCTCGACGCCTCCGTCCGGGGCGAGATCCTCGCGCTGATGCTCGGGCTCCGCGACGACCTCGGGCTGTCGGCGCTGGTCGTCACGCACGACCTCGGGCTGGCCTGGAACATCGCCGACCGGGTCGCGGTCATGTACCTCGGCCGGATCGTCGAGTCGGGCCCGGTGGAGCAGGTGCTGACCGCTCCCCGGCACCCCTACACGCAGGCGCTGCTCTCGGTGCTGCCGGAGTCGCCCGAGCGGGTGGTGCTGACCGGCGAGCCGCCGGACCCGACGCGGATCCCGGGCGGCTGCCGCTTCCACGCCCGCTGCCAGGTGCTGGCCTCCGGGCGGGCGGCCGAGGCGGGGGTCGACGGCAGGTGCCGGTCGGAGCCGCTCGCCGTGCTGCCGGCCGTCTCCGGCGCCCAGGTGGCGTGCCACTACGCGGAGGTCACGAGCTGACGGTCCCGCTCGGGACCCGTACCCCCGCTTAAAGCCCGGACCCGTGCTTGGAGCGGTGCTCGGACCCGCGCCGGGATTCGCCTCGTCGGTGAGACGGATCCCGGCAGGCCGGTCGGCGCACTCAATGGGCGGCAAGGTGACGATCAAGGCGTCGAAGCCCGGCACGGTGACCGCTCGTCTTCTAGAAGGCGCTGATCGTGGCCGGCGCGCGTTCGGCCCTGCTCAGCGTGCGGATGACCGCCGTCGCCCCGTGGCGGTGCACGGCCAGCCGCGCCAGCAGGTCGACGACCGGGGCGACGACCTCGGACGGCAGCTCCGGCGTCTCCACGCCGACGCTGGCGGCCAGGTCGTCGGAGTGCACCACCAGCTCGATCAGCCGGGTCAGCAGGAAGTCGTCCAGCAGCAGCGACCAGCCTGCCCAGGGCAGGGACACCACGCTGTCGGCCGGCTCGGTGGGCAGCGCGGCCCGCAGGCGCTCCAGCAGCTCGCCCGTCCTGGCGGCGAGCGCGACGGGCCCTTCGGCGGCGGCGGCCTCGCCGCCCCGCCTGATGCCGATGTTGCTCTCGTGGTCGAGGCCCGCCTGCACCCACGGCGACATGGAGTAGTGCTCCAGCAGGGAGACCGGTTCCTGCGCCTCCTCGGGCCGCCGGCCGAGCACGGACTCAACCCGGACGAGCTGGTGGGCCAGGTGCCCGGCAAGGCCGGCGACGCTGAACTCGGTGAGCGCGCTCGGCTTGTCCCACGCCGCGGCCACGGCGGGATCTCCGAGCAGGTCCACCGCCGACCGCGCTGCGACCAGATAGGACTCCCTCATGGCGGACCTTTCCCCTTATGTGGTGACTCGGGCCAACACTATCCCTCCGACGATCAGAGCGAGCGCCGCCATTCTGCCCGCCGACAGAGGGTCGTCGTTGAGCACGACGCCCAGTGTGATCGCCCCCACCGCGCCGATGCCCGTGAACACCGCGTAGGCCGTGCCGACCGGCAACGTGTTCATCGCCTGGGACAGCAGCCAGACGGCGGCGGCCATCAGCACGAGGCAGATCAGCGTGGGGATCGGCTTGGTGAAGTTCTGCGTCGGTTTGATGCTCTGCGACCAGGCCACCTCGACCAGCCCGGCCAGCAGCAGGACGGCCCAGTTCATCCGGTCACCGCCTCGATCGCCGCCGCCAGCGATCTGTCGTGCTCGACTCGGCGGTGCCTGAGAGCCGGGTCCAGGAGCGCGTTGACCAGCTCGGCGTGCACGAACGTCACGTCCTCGATCCCGAAATGGCCACGGAAGAAGTCGCGCAGGTAGCGCTCCTGGTGGTCGAGCGGCTCGCGCGGGGTGCCCGGGCCGTAGGCGCCGCCCCTGGCACTCGTCACGACGAAGGATCGCCCCCGCAGCGACATCCTCGGGAAGGTGATCTGATCGAGCCAGGCCTTCAGGGACGACGGGATCGAATAGTTGTACATCGGGGTGCCGATCAGCACCACGTCCGCCGCCACCACCTCGTCGAGGAGCGGCTCGACGATGGCCCAGGCGTCCTGCTGGGCGGGGGTGCGGACGGCCTCCTTGTAGCGGGAGATTTCCGATATTTCGTGTTCTAGGACGTAGTCGCAGAGTTCGGTCCAGGCTTCGCCGATGTGCGGTACGGGGTCGGCGGCCAGGTCGCGGTGAACGTACCCGTCGCCGGGGTGGGCGGTGCGCCACCTTTCGGCGTACATGCCGGAAAGCCTCCGCGAGTACGAGGCGCGGCGCGCGCTGGCGTCCAGGTGCAGCAGCATGGTTTCTCCTCCTAAGCGGACATGGTGTCCAGTTAACCATAACCGGACACTATGTCCAGATAGGGTGGAACACATGGAGAGAGCCGACGCCGCCCGCAACCGCGCGAGGATTCTCGCCGCCGCCGCCCGGCTGTTCGCGCAGAGATCTCCGCAGGACGTGACCATGGACGACATCGCCAAGGCGGCCGGTGTGGGGCGTGGCACTCTCTACCGCCGCTATCCCGACCGGGCCGCGATCGCCGTGGCCCTGCTCGACGAGCACGAGCGGGCCCTGCAGGAGCAACTCCTGCGCGGTGACCCGCCGCTCGGCCCCGGCGCGCCTCCTGCGGAGCGGCTGGCCGCCTTCTACGCGGCCATGGTGGGTCTGCTCGAGGATCACGTCCACCTGGTGCTCGGCAGCGAAGTGGGCCGCTCACGCTTCGAGACCGGCGCGTACGGCTTCTGGCGCGCGCACGTTCGCTCGCTGCTCGCCGCCGCCCGTGTCCCCGCGCCTGACGCTCTGGTGGACGTGCTGCTCGCACCCCTCGCTCCCGAGGTGTACGCCTACCAGCGCTCCGGCCTCGGCCTCACCCCGGCGCAGATCGCCGAAGCGCTGACCACACTCGCCGGCATCCTGCGAACGAGCTGAGACCCTTGAAGCGTCCGTACGTCGGCGAGGTTCGTCTGATGCGTGGCCGCCGGCCACCCGGAGATCCTGACCGCTGATCCAGCGGGCCTCGTGTGAGGCCGTCGAGAAGCCGAAGGTGTCGGTGGCATGCTGTCCAATGGCGCTCATGGATGTGGACGCGGGACGGCGTGGGGTGTTCTGGGAGGTGCGGGCGGGGCGGGTTCCACCGCCGCCTGCCGCGGTGCTTCTCGGGTGGGAGCTGGTCGAGGTGGATCCCGAGCTCGGCACCATCGAGGTGGCGTTCAAGGCGAGCGAGCAGTTCACCAACCCGGTGGGGGTGATCCAAGGGGGGTTCCTGGCCGCGATGCTCGACGACACCTTGGGCCCCGCCCTGGTCGCGACGTTGCCGGAGAACCAGTTCGCGCCGACTCTCGATCTGCACGTCCAGTTTCTCCGCCCCGCTCGGCCCGGGCGGCTGCTGGGCCGGGGGCGGATCGTGCAGCGCCAGTTTCTCCGCCCCGCTCGGCCCGGGCGGCTGCTCGGCCGGGGGCGGATCGTGCAGCGCGGCAAGGAGGGTGTGCTTTCTCGCCGGTGAGCTGATCGGCCCCGACGGCCGCCCCGTGGCCGTGGCCACCGCGACCGCACGCATCCAGACCGTTCGATAGAGGCGCGACACACCGCCGGTCATCGACCCGTCGCGACACCGGTCTGCTCCGTCGGCAGGCTCCTCATCCGAGCCTTGCCGGGGGCGCGTCTCCATGGGTGCGCAGGGTCTGTCCGATCGTCGTTCTGAGGAAGGCGCGGGCCAGCCTGGCCCGGCGGAAGCGGCTCAGCCGGGGACGCGGCAGACCATACCTGCGGGCCCGGATGTCGGCCACCACCTTGGCGGGGGCGCCCAGATCGAGCAGGACACCGAGCGCCTCCCGCTTGCTGATCAACCGGCCGTCTCGCAGCGTGACCGTCGCCCGGGCCACGGTCACCAGGCCCAGATCGACCCAGACGTCCTGCAGCCAGCGCCGCCGGCCACGCGTCTTGACCAGCCAGAATCCTCGCAGGTCAGCCCGGACGAAGTCGGCCAGCTCCTGGTCGGAGACCGGCGGGAGCAGGCCGGCGGGCGGCGGGCCGTACAGTTCCAGGGCTCCTTCGTGCAGCTCGCGGCGGGTGACGGCGGTGACCGGGCGTTCGAAGAGCTCCCCCATCGCCCACGTCACGTGCTCGGTCGCGTGGTCGGCGAGCTCGTCCCGGGGCAGGTAGGAGCAGTGCAGGTGCTCGGCGAGCGGCAGGTCCAGGGCTTGGTGCAGCCGCTCCAGGCGGGCGCGCTGCTCGTCCGTGAGGGGTGTCTCGACGACCGCTATCAGGTCCAGGTCACTGCGCCCCGGCTGGTAGTCGCCCCTGGCCAGCGAGCCGTGCGCCCAGAGCGCCACGAGAGGGACCACGGGCCGCAGGTCCTCCAGAAATCGCGTCAGCAGAAGATCGGTAGGAGCGCTCATGATGCCACCTTGGCTGATTCGGCGCCGGGACGAAAGGTGCATCGGCGGCGGCATCAGAGCGCGTGACCGCCGGCCACCTGGCCGGTGATCCAGCGGGCCTGGTGTGAGGCGGGGAAGGCGCGGGCGGCGTCGGTGGAGATGTTCACCACGCACAGGGGGACGCCGGGTCGCCGCCGTCTCGCCAGCTCGGCGACGAGCAGGGCGGGGGCGATCGCGCGCCCGGCTCGCGCAGGTCGCCGTGGACGGCCACCGCGTCCGGGTCAGGGGGTGTCGAACAGGGCGCTGACGGACTCGCCGTCGTGGATCCGTCGCATGGCCTCGGCCAGCGCGGGGGCGATGGACAGGACGGTCAGCTTGTCGCTCGGCTTGGGCGGCGGCACCGTGTTGGTGCAGACGATCTCGGCGACCTCGGGCAGCGCGCTGAGCCGGTCGATCGCGTCGGCCGCGAAGAGACCGTGGGTGCAGGCGATCCGCACCGACTCGACGCCGCGCTCGCGCAGCCGGTCGAGCAACTCGATGACCGTGCTGCCCTTGGCGATCTCGTCGTCCAGGATGATCACGTCCTTGCCGGCGACCTCTCCGATCACCGAGCTGATCACCACCCGGTCGTCGGCGAAGCGCTGTTTGGCGCCCATCGCCACCTCGGTGCCGAGCAGCCGGGCGAAGGCCGCGGCCTCCTTGGCGTTGCCCAGGTCGGGCGAGACGACGACCGTGTTGGACAGGTCGTACCGCCTGAAGTGGGCGGCCAGCTCGCGCAGCGCGTGCAGGTGGTCGACGGGCACGCTGAAGAAGCCGTGGACCTGGGGTGAGTGCAGCGTCATCGCGAGCACCCGGCTGGCTCCGGCGGCCACCATCAGGTCGGCGACCAGTCGCGCGCCGATCGAGATGCGCGGCGCGTCCTTCTTGTCGGAGCGCGCGTAGGCGTAGTGCGGCAGCACCACGGTCGTCCGGGCGGCCGACGCGCCCCGCGCGGCGTCGAGCATGAGCAGGAGCTCGACCAGGTGCTCCTGCGTGGGCGGGACCAGTGGCTGGATCAGGAAGACGTCGCGTTCTCGGCAGTTGGCCTGCAACTGGACCTGAAGGACGTCGTTGGCGAACCGGTTGATCTTGACGGGATGGAGCGGCGTGCCGAGGTGGGCGCAGATCTCCTCGGCGAGCTCCGGGTGGGCGGAACCGCTGAAAACCGTGATGTCTCGCACGATTCACAGAGGATATCCGTACCGGCCCGCGAGATCTCCTCCAGCGGGTTCGTGGCGCTCCGGAATGGGTCTGACCTGCCGATACGCCGACGTGCGGGCAGGTATGGGGTTCGCGGTCAGCGGGAAAGGGTGCCGTGGGGGGAGGCGTCGCTCGTGGTGATCGCTGTCTGCCTGGGGGCGGCGTGTCTCCTGGGCCTGGGCTACGTGGCCCAGCAGCATGCCGCCTACAACCTGCCTCTGGGCGAGATGCTGCATCCGCGCCTGCTGCTGGATCTCGCGCGCGCGCCGCTGTGGCTGATGGGGATCGGCCTGATGGTCTGCGGGCAGCTTCTCGGCGCGTTCGCGCTCTGGCAGGCCAGCGTGGCGAAGGTCCAGCCGATTCTCGCGACGAGCCTGCTGTTCGCGCTGACCGCCGCCCACGTCGTCTACAAGGAGCACTTCGCTCTCATGGAGTGGCTGGGGGCCGTGCTGGTGAGCGGCGGCGTGACGCTGTTCCTGTTCTTCGGGGAACCACACGGGGGTCATCCGCCCCCGCACAACTCCCTGCGGTGGCTCGTGGTGCTGCTCGTGCTCGTCGTCGCGGCCGTGCTCGTCTTCGCCGGGCGTCGCTGCGCTCTGGCGACCAAGGCCATGTTGCTGGCGGCCGCGGCCGGAGTGTTGTACGGACTCCAGGACGTGCTGACGCGCAGCACGGTGATCTCGCTCGGCAACGGGCCGGGCGCCGCCCTCATGACCTGGCAGCCGTATCTGTTGCCCTGCGTCGCCGTGGTCGGGCTGCTGCTCAACCAGAGCGCGTTCGACGCCGCGCCGCTGCGGATCTCGTTGCCGGCCACCACCGCCGCCGAACCGATCGTCGCCATCGTGCTGGGCGTCGCGATCTTCGCCGAGAAGTTGCAGGTCACGCCGACGGCGCTCGCGGCGGAAGTGATCGGCCTGATCGCGATGGTGACGGGGATCATCATCCTCGGGCGGTCCCCGTTTCTTGCCAAATCGGAACAGGAGGCCGCCCAGCGGCCGGAGGAGCCGGAATGATGATCTCGATTGTGCTGGCGTTGTGCGCCGCCGTCTCCAACGCGGTGGCCTCGAACCTTCAGCGGATCGCGGCGCGAACGGTGCCCGAGAGCAAGGCGTTCCGGCTGGCTCTCATTCTGGATCTGATCCGGCGTCCGGTCTGGCTGGGCGGGATCGTCGCCCTCATCGCGGGGTTCGCCTTTCAGGCGGCGGCGCTGTCGACGGGGCCGCTGGCCCTGGTGCAGCCGGTGCTCGCCACGGAGCTGCCGTTCACGATGGTGCTCCTCTCGCTGATGTTCAAGATGAGGTTGGAGGGGCGCATCTGGCTGGCTGTGGCGACGATGAGCGTGGGACTGGCGCTCTTCCTGTTCAGTGCCTCGCCCAGCACAGGACGGGAGCCGCCCAGCACGAAGGTGTGGATCCTGGCGGCGATCGTGACGGTCGCGGTGGTGATCGGGCTCTGCCTGCTGGCGCGACTGATCGAGGGTGACGGCCGAGCCGCTCTGCTGGGGGTGGCGACGGGCATCGGGTTCGCCTTCACCGCCGCGTTCATGAAGCAGAGCACCTCCATCCTGGCGGAGGGCGTGGCCACTCTGGCGACCTCCTGGCAGCCGTACGCGATGGTGGCGGCGGGACTGTGCAGCCTGTTCCTGTTGCAGAACACGTTGCAGAGCGGGACGCTGGTGGCCGCGCAGCCGGCGTTGACGATCAGTGATCCGGTCGCGAGCATCCTCTACGGCACCATGATGTTCGGTGAGAGCGTCCGGACGGGCCCGTGGATCATCCTGGAGGCGATCGGCATCGGTTCGATCTTCTTCGGCAGCTTCCTGCTCGCCAAGTCTCCGCAGGTCAGGGCTCAGTTGCTAGCCCAGACGAAGCCCAAGCAGCGGAGCTGAGATGAGACGCGCCTCGGCGGGCGGCGACAGGAAGAGAGCCGACGCCCGGGCGACCTGGTCGTGGCGCCGGCCCGGGTCCGTCAGCCGGTCGAGCGCGTCGAGGAGCTCCGCGCCGGTCCGCGCGTGCGCGCTCACGCCCGCCCGTGCCATGGCCAGCGCGCCGTCGCGACCGTGGCCCGGTATGGGCCGGTAGGAGACGACGGGCAGGCCCGCCGCGAACGCCTCCTCGCAGGTCAGCCCGGCGGCGTTGTCCACCAGCGCGTAGGCCGCCGACATGAGCTCCGGCATGTCCTCCTGCCAGCCGAGGACCGGGCCCGTCCGCGCGGCGGTCAGCCGGCGGCGCAGCCCGTCGTTGTGCCCGCACAGGATGACCGGTGTGTACCTGCCGGAACGCGCGAGGATGCGGGCGGTCCGCGCCACCTCGCCCACCCCCCAGGATCCGGCCGAGACCAGCACCAGCCGGGCGCCGGGGGCCACGCCGATCCGGTCGCCGACCCGGGCCCGGCTCCTGTCCCGATCGGCAGTGGACGTCGGCGCTTCGGGTGTCCGCGCTCCGGGTGTCCGCGCTCCGAGTGTCCGCGTCTCAGCTGTACGCGTCTCAGGTGTACGCGGTGGGGCGGGGGAGAGGCGGAGGAAGCCGGGGCGTACGACGGGGGCATGGTGGAACGAGGGTCGCCCGGTCGCGGCGGCGAGACGCGGGATCACGGCGGGGTTCGGGCACAGGTACCGGTCGTTGCCCGGATGCAGCCAGAGCCGGTGCACGGCGAAGTCGGTCACCAGCACGGTGCTGGGAGCCGGCAGCTCGCCCCGCCCTCGCAGTCTCCCGGTCACCTGGGCGGCCAGGTGGAAGGCGGAGATCACCTCGTCCGGCGGCCGGTGGGAGATCAGGCGGCGCAGACGGGCCCCGGCCAGGACGGTCAGCGGCGAGGTCGACGGGGCGCGTTTGCCGACGAAGAAGACCCGGTAGATGACTTCGTACAGCCATGGCGCGCGCGTGATCATCCAGTGGTACCAGTGGCGCAGCAGCGGGCCCAGCCCCATGGGAAGCAACCGGAGGACATCGATGATCTCCACCTCGGCGCCCTGCGCGGCGAGCCGCCGGGCGAGTTCCGCGGCCACCTGGTCGTGGCCGGTGCCCATGGCGGCGCTGATGATCAGGAGGCGCCGGCCGGCCGCCTTCACGCTCCGCTCCACGGGGGCGTGAGGTGGCGCGGTGGGCGGCCCTCCCGGTGGCGCTGGCGGGTCTGGCGCTGGTCCACGCCGGCCCGGCCGTCACCTGGCTGCCCGCGGTGCGGCGGGCGCTGCCGGGCCTGGCCGGAGTGGGCAGCGCCGGGCACGTGGCGCTGACCTTCGACGACGGCCCCGATCCGCGGTCCACGCCGCGTTTTCTGGAGGAGCTCGGGCGGCTCGGTTGCCGGGCGACGTTCTTCGTCCTCGGTGAGATGCTGGAGCGCCATCCCGAGGTGGCCCGCCGCATCGTCGCCGAGGGCCACGAGCTGGGCCTGCACGGCTGGCGGCACGTCAACACCCTCCTCGCCCGGCCGGGAGAGGTCGCCGCGGAGATGGGCCGGGCGGTGGACCTGGTGCGGGAGGTCACTGGATTCCGCCCTGTCTGGTATCGCCCGCCGTACGGTGTGCTGAGCGCCGAAGCGCTGGTCGCGGCCCGGCTGTGCGCGTTGCGGCCGGTGCTGTGGACCGTGTGGGGCAAGGACTGGACGGCCGAGGCGAGCCCGGCGTCGGTCATGGCGACGCTGCTGCCCGGTCTGCGGGGTGGCGCGACCGTCCTGCTGCACGACTCCGACCACACGGCCGCGTCGGAGTGCTGGCGGTCGGCGCTCGGCGCGCTGCCCGAGGTGGTGGAGCGGTGCCGTCGGATGGGGTTGCGGGTGGGGGCGCTGCGCGAGCACGGGGTCGCCGGGGCGGGCGCGGTGTCCGGCGCCGCCTAGCACCGCGTCCTCCTGGTGCGGCGGTGCTGTGGTGGGCTGGGCATGCGGTCCTCCTCCGTGCTGGGCGGAGATCACGTGTCCGCGGACCCGTACCGATAAAACAGTGATTTCGGAAATATTTGGCTTATGGGCGATTCCGGATGGATGGCGCGAAGAGAAGTCGCATGAATGCGTAAATTCGACACCGAGGCCGCGTAATAGATGCCAATGAATGGCGACTGTGTAGTTTTGTGGCGCCAATCGGTGGAGATTCCGTAGCAATGGCATCGCAGCAGGACTGCATGCACAATTTCATATCGAAGGCCAAGCGGGAGAATTTCCCCGTGGCCTTGCGAGTGCTGCCGCGTGCCTACCGGCGGCACCTGCTCGCCGTGTACGGGTTCGCGCGATTCGTCGACGACCTGGGCGACGAGGCCGCGCCGGATGACCGGCTGCGGTTGCTCGGCGACGTCGAGTCGGACCTGGCACGCCTGTACGCCGGATCGAGCCCGCGCCTGCCACCCGTCCGGGCGCTCGCGCGAACCGTCGAGACCTGTTCGATTCCGGCCGAACCCTTTCGCCGGCTGGTGGAGGCGAACCGGCGCGACCAGACGGTCAGCCGTTACGACACCTTCGATGACCTGCTCGGCTACTGCGAACTGTCCGCGAACCCCGTCGGGCACCTGGTGCTGCACGTGTTCGGCGCGGCGGCTCCCCGGCGGCTGACCCTGTCCGACCGGGTGTGCTCCGCGTTGCAGATCATCGAGCACTGCCAGGACGTGGGTGAGGACTACGCGAGGGGCCGGGTCTACCTGCCCGGCCGGGAGCTGCGCCGGTTCGGTTGCGCCGAGACCGACCTGGCCGGCGCGACCACGCCGGAGGCGCTGCGCCAGGTGGTGGCCCTGCAGACCGGACGGGCCGCGCGGATGCTGAAGGACGGGCGCCCGCTCGTCGCCTCGTTGTCCGGATACGCCCGCCTGGCGGTCGCCGGATACGTCGCGGGGGGCCTCACCACCGTCGCGGCGCTCGAACGGTCGGCTCATGACGTCCTGGGACAGGCCATCCGCCCACGCCGCAGCCGTTCGCTGGCCTCGTGGCTCCGCATTCTCGCGACATGGAGGTGACGAACCGGTGACCGTGTCCCACGCGTACCGGCGCTGCGAACAGATCGTCCGCACGCGGGCGAGGAACTTCTCCTACGGGATCCGGCTGCTGCCGGCGCCGAAGCGCCGCGCGCTCAGCGCCGTGTACGCCTTCGCCCGCCGGATCGACGACATCGGGGACGGCGACGGGCCCGCCGAGCAGCGGCTCGTCCGCCTGTCGGAGGCCCGTGCCGCGCTGCGCGAGGCTCGGCCCGACGACGACAACCTCGTGATGTACGCCCTGGCCGACGCGGCCCGCCGCTACCCCATCCCGCTGGAGGCGTTCGAGGAGCTGATCGACGGCTGCGCGGCGGACGTGCGCGGCACCACCTACCAGGACTTCGAGGACCTGCTCTTCTACTCCCGATGCGTCGCCGGCTCGATCGGCCGGCTGTCGCTCGGCGTCTTCGGCGCCGACGACCCCAAGGCCGCCGCGCCGCTGGCCGACGCGCTGGGCGTGGCGCTGCAGATCACCAACATCCTGCGCGACGTACGCGAGGACCGGCTGGCCGGCCGCGTCTACCTGCCGGCGGAGGATCTGGAGCGGTTCGGCTGCACGCTGGACGTCGACTCCTCCGGCCGGTTCACCGACGCGCCGCAGCGGCTGGCCGCGCTCGTCCGGTACGAGGCCGAACGGGCCCGCGAGTGGTATCAGGAGGGAATCCGCCTGGTGCCCCTGCTCGACCGGCGCAGCGCGGCGTGCACCGCCGCGATGGCCGGCATCTACCGGTCCCTGCTCGACCGCATCGCCGCCCACCCCGTCGAGGCGCTGACCGCCAGATCGTCGCTGCCCACGTGGCGGAAGACGACGATCGCCGCCCGCGCCCTGATGGGCGGACGCTCGTGAGCGGCGCACCGCCGGCTCCGGTCGCGGTCGTGGGGGGCGGGCTCGCGGGCATCGCCGCGGCCGTCGCCCTGGGAGAGGCCGGGCACGCGGTCACCCTGTACGAGGCCCGCCCGCGGCTGGGCGGCGCCACCCATTCGTTCGAGCGTGACGGGCTGGTCGTGGACAACGGCCAGCATGTGTTCCTGCGCTGCTGCACGGCCTACCGGGGGCTGCTCGACCGGATCGGCGGCGCCGGCCGGGTGCGGCTGCAGGACCGGTTCGACGTCCGGGTCCTCACCTCGCAGGGCCGGACGGGACGCCTGCGCCGGACGGCGCTGCCGGGGCCGTTCCATCTGATGCCCGCTCTCGCGACCTACTCCCTCCTGCGGCCGGCCGACCGGTTGCGCGCGGTCCGCGCCTCGCTCGCGCTGACCCGGCTCGACCCGGCCGACGCGGCGCTCGACCAGGTCGACCTGGCGAGCTGGCTGGCGGCCAACGGTCAGCGCGATCCCGCGCGGGAGGCGCTCTGGGAGCTCTTCTCGATGGCGGCGCTGAACGTCGGCGCAGAGGAGGCGGCCCTCGGGCCGGCGGTGAAGGTGTTCAGGACCGCCCTGCTCGGCCGGGCCGACGCCGCCGACCTCGGCATTCCGGCCGCGCCGCTCGGCGAACTGCACGGCACCGCCGCCCAGGACGCCGTCAAACGGCGTGGCGGCGAGGTGCGGCTGTCGGCGAAGGTCACGGCCATCGAGCCGGGCCCGATGATCGTCGTGGACGGCGACCGGATCCCGGTGTCCGCGGTGATCGTGGCGACGCCGCACGAACAGGCCGCCAGGATCGTCCCCGCCGCGGCCTCGCCCGACAAGGACCGCTGGCAGGGGCTGGCCGCGAGCCCGATCGTCAACGTGCACGTCGTCTACGACCGTCCGGTCACCGACCTGCCGTTCGCCGCCGTCGTGGGCTCGCCCGTGCAGTGGGTCTTCGACAAGACCCGCGTGGCCGGGCTGGACAGGGGCCAGTACCTCACCATCTCCGTGTCGGCCGCCGACCGGTGGATCGACCTGCCGACCGCGAAGATCCAGGCGGAGTTCGTGCCCGCGATCGAGCGGCTGTTTCCCGAGGGACGGCGGGCGCGGCTCGCCGACTTCTTCGTCACCAGAGAACGGCGCGCCACCTTCCGCCAGGGGCCGGGCAGCGGCGCGCTCCGGCCTGGGGCCGCCACCAGGTGGTCCGGGCTCTTCCTCGCCGGCGCGTGGACCGACACGGGCTGGCCCGACACGATGGAGGGTGCGGTGCGCAGCGGACTCAACGCGGCCGGACTGGTCAGACGGCACCTGCTACTACGGGCCGCCTCATGACTCCGGTCGTGCCCGCCGTGGTGGCGGCGGCCAGGCGGCTGGTCGACCCGGTCCTGCGTGAGGCGGTCGGCCGGCTGGACCCGATCACGGCCCGGGTGGCCGGCTATCACTTCGGCTGGACCGAGGAGCCGGGCGGAGCTTCGGCGGGCGGCGGTTCCTCAGGAGGTTCCTCAGGCGGTTCCACAGGAGGTTCCTCAGGAGGTTCTTCAGGAGGGGGCAAGGCGCTGCGGCCCGCGCTGGTGCTGCTCTCGGCCAGGGCGGCCGGAGGCGACGTCGAGCGGTGCGCGCCGGCCGCCGCGGCGGTGGAGCTCGTGCACGCGTTCTCGCTGCTCCACGACGACCTCATGGACGGTGACCGGATGCGCAGGCACCGGCCGGCCGCCTGGACGGTGTTCGGCGGCTCCGAGGCCATCCTGGCGGGTGACGCCCTGCTGGCGCTGGCCGGGGAGCTGCTGGTCGAGCGCGACGGCCCCGGCCACCTGGACGCGGCGCGCTCGCTGAGCCTGGCCGTACGAGGGCTCATCGCGGGCCAGGGAATGGACCTGGAGTTCGAACGACGCGACGACGTGAGCCTCGACGAGTGCCTGCGGATGTCGGCGCGCAAGACCGGTGACCTGCTCTCGTGCGCCTGCTCGATCGGCGCGATGACGGCCGGCGGGTCCGCGGAGCTGGTCGAGGCGCTGGCGGCCTTCGGGGCCGAGGCCGGTCTCGCCTTCCAACTGGCCGACGACCTGCTCGGCATCTGGGGCAGCCCGGAGACCACCGGGAAGCCGGTGCGGTCGGACCTGCGCGCCCGCAAGAAGAGCCTGCCGATCGTCGCGGCCATCACCGGCGGTGGCGCGGCGGGCGAGCGCCTGGCCCACCTCCTGGCGCGGCCGGAACCGCTGCCGGAGCAGGACCTGGTGGAGGCGGCCCGGCTGGTGGCCGAGGCGGGCGGGCGTACCTGGGCCGAGACCGAGGCCAAACACCGGCTCGACACCGCCGGTCGCCACCTCGCCGGCGTGGAGATGCCCGCAGCCGTCCGGGAGGAATTCCTGGACATCGCCAGATTCATCACAGCCCGGGATCACTGACATGACCACAGTCGAGACCCTTCCGTCCGCGTCCAGCGCCCAGCTGGCCCTCGACGCCGCCTGCGACCACCTGATCGGCCTCCGGTCCCCGCAGGGGTGGTGGAAGGGCGAGCTGCAGACCAACGTGACGATGGACGCCGAGGACCTGCTGCTGCGGGAGTTCCTCGGCATCCGGTCCGAGGACGACACGGCCGAGGCGGCCCGCTGGATCCGCTCCGAGCAGCGGGCCAACGGGACGTGGGCCAACTTCCACGGCGGGCCGCCCGACCTGTCCACCACCGTCGAGGCCTACGTCGCGCTGCGGCTGGCCGGCGACCCGGTCGACGCCCCGCACCTGCGGACCGCCGCCGAGTACGTCCGGCAGGCCGGCGGCATCGAGGCGACCCGGGTCTTCACCCGGATCTGGCTGGCGCTGTTCGGCCAGTGGTCGTGGGAGGATCTGCCCGTCCTGCCGCCCGAGCTGATGTACCTGCCGCCGTGGGCGCCGCTCAACGTCTACGACTGGGCGTGCTGGGCCCGGCAGACGATCGTCCCGCTCACCGTGGTCAGCGCGCACCGGCCCGTGCGCCCGCTCCCGTTCGACCTGGCCGAGTTGCGCACCGGCCGCCGGGTGAGGCGGGGCGCGCTTACGGGATGGGAGGGGGTGTTCCGCGGCCTCGACCGGCTGCTGCACCACTACGAACGGCGACCCGTGAAGGGCGTGCGCGCGGCGGCGCTCCGTCGTGCCGCCGAGTGGATCGTGGCCCGGCAGGAACTCGACGGCTCCTGGGGCGGCATCCAGCCCCCCTGGGTGTATTCGCTGATCGCGCTCAACCTGTCCGGCTACGACGTCGGCCATCCCGTCATGCGCAGGGGGATCCAGGGGCTCGACCGCTTCACCATCCGGGACGCCGGGGGCCGCAGGCTGGAGGCCTGCCAGTCGCCGGTCTGGGACACCGCGCTCGCGGTCAACGCGCTCCTGGACGCCGGCGTCCCGCCGGACCATCCCGCCGTCGCCGAGGCCGCCGGCTGGCTGCTCGGCGAGGAGATCAGAGGGCCGGGCGACTGGACGGTGCGCCGGCCCTCGCTGGCGCCTGGCGGCTGGGCGTTCGAGTTCGACAACGACGGCTATCCCGACGTCGACGACACCGCGGAGGTCGTCCTCGCGCTGCGCCGGACGCTCCACCCGGAGGCGCGGCCGGCGATCGACCGCGGTGTGCGCTGGATGGTCGGCATGGCGTCCCGTGACGGCGGCTTCGCGGCGTTCGACGCCGACAACACCCGCACGTTGTGCACCAAGCTGCCGTTCTGCGACTTCGGCGCGGTGATCGACCCGCCGTCGGCCGACGTGACCGCCCATGTCGTCGAGGCGCTGGCGTACGAGTGGCCGGCCGGCGCGCCGGAGCTGCGGCGCGCCGTCGTCTGGCTGCTGAAGGCACAGGAGGCGGACGGGTCGTGGTTCGGCCGCTGGGGGGCCAACCACGTCTACGGGACCGGCGCCGCGGTGCCTGCCCTGGTCGCGGCCGGGGTGCGTACCGAGGCGCGGTGCGTGCGGCGGGCGGTCGCCTGGCTAGCGCGCCACCAGAACGAGGACGGCGGCTGGGGCGAGGACCTGCGTTCGTACCACGATCCGGGATGGATCGGGCGCGGGGCGTCGACGCCGTCGCAGACGGCCTGGGCGCTGCTGGCCCTGCTCGCCGCCGGGGAGAGCTCGCCCGTGGTGGAGCGGGGCGTGCGGTGGCTGGTGGAGCACCAGCGCCCGGACGGCACCTGGGACGAGCCGCACTTCACCGGGACCGGCTTTCCCGGCGACTTCTACATCAACTACCACCTGTACCGGCTCGTCTTCCCGATCAGCGCCCTCGGCCGTTACCTGAGCGCCCGCGCGGCAGGGGAGAGCCAGGTGCCGGAAGTGTCGGCACCGGGGGAGACGTCGTGACGGAGCTGCTGATCTGCACCGCCCTGGGCCTGGAGGCGTGGGCCGTGCGGCGCGGCCTCGACGCCTCCGCGACGGGTGTCCGGGTGATCCGGACAGGGATGGGGCCGCGCCGGGCGGCGCGCGCGGCGGCGGTCCTGCCGGAGTCCGGCGCGCTGGCCGTGGCCGGTTTCGCGGGCGCGCTCGACCCGGCTCTGCGGCCGGGTGACGTCGTGGTGGCGAACGAGGTCCGCTTCGGCGGGCAGGTGTTCCCGTGTCTGTCGGCGCCGCTGCTCGCCGGGGAGCTGACCCGCGCCGGCCTGTCCGTACGCACCGGCCCGCTGCTGACCTGCGACCACGTGGTGTCGGGAGTCGAGCGCCGGCGGCTCGCCGGGTCGGGAGCGCTCGCCGTCGACATGGAGACCGGCCCGCTGGCCGCGGCGGCGGACGGCCGGCCGCTGGCCGCGGTGCGGGTCGTGGTCGACACCCCGCGCGCGCCGCTGCTGAGCGCGGCCACCCTGCGCGGCTTCAACCTGGCCCGCCGCGCGCTGACCCAGGTCGGCCCGGTTCTGACGCGCTGGGCGGCGGCCGCCGCGCCCCGGACGGTGCTGCTGGCCGCCCCCCGGTCGTTCTGCGCCGGAGTGGAACGCGCCATCGAGATCGTGGAACGGGCGCTGGAGCGCGACGGCCCGCCGGTCTACGTGCGCAAGCAGATCGTGCACAACGAGCACGTCGTCCGGGAGCTGGAGCAGCGCGGGGCGGTCTTCGTCGACGAGCTCGACGAGGTCCCCGCCGGCGCCGTCACGGTCTTCTCCGCCCACGGCGTGGCGCCGAGCGTGCGGGACGAGGCCGGCGGCAGGAACCTGCGCGTGATCGACGCCACCTGCCCGCTGGTCGCCAAGGTGCACGCCGAGGCCCGCAGGTTCGCCGGGCGCGGCCGTCAGGTCGTCCTCATCGGGCACGCCGGGCACGAGGAGGTCGAGGGGACGCTGGGGGAGGTCCCGGACTCGCTGCTGGTCGAGGACGTGAGCCAGGTCGCGGAGCTGAGCGTCGACCGGCCGGTGGCCTACCTGACGCAGACGACGCTCGCCGCCGACGAGGCGGAGGAGGTCGCCGCGGCGATCCGGGCGCGGTTCCCCGACGCGGAGGGACCGGCGCAGGACGACATCTGTTACGCGACGACCAACCGGCAGGCGGCCGTGCGCGCGGTCGCCGACGAGGCCGGCCTCGTCCTCGTCGTCGGGTCCGCCAACTCCTCCAACTCCCAGCGGCTGGTGGAGGTCGCCGGCCGCCTGACACCCGCGTATCTCGTCGACGACCCCGGCGACATCGCACTCGAATGGCTCGCGGGCGTCGCGACCATCGGGCTGACCGCCGGCGCCTCCGCCCCGCCTCCGCTCGTCGACGCCGTCGTGACGGCCCTGCGCGGCCTGGGCGCGGTGCTGGTCGAGGAGCGGAAGGTCGCCCAGGAGACCACCAGGTTCACGCTTCCCAAGGAGGTGCTGTCATGACGATTCCGGTCCGCCAGAGCCTGCGTGTCGGCGGTTACATCCTGCGCAACAAGCTGCGGCGCCGGTCGAAGTTCCCGCTGCTGGTCGAGTTGGAGCCGTTGTTCGCCTGCAATCTCGGCTGCGCCGGTTGCGGCAAGATCCAGCATCCCGCCGACGTGCTGCGGCAGCGCATGCCCGTGGACCAGGCCGTGGCCGCGATCGAGGAGAGCGGCGCCCCGATGGTGTCGATCGCGGGCGGCGAGCCGCTCATGCATCCGCAGATCGGGGACATCGTCCGGGAGCTCGTCGCGCGTAAGAAATACGTCTACCTCTGCACCAACGCGCTGCTGATCCCGAAGAAGATCGACCAGTTCGAGCCGTCCCGGTACTTCGCGTGGACAGTGCACATCGACGGCCTGCGCGAGCGGCACGACGCGTCGGTGTGCAAGGAGGGCGTGTTCGACGAGGCGGTCGCCGCAGTCCGCGAGTGCCGCCGGCGGGGCTTCCGCGTCACCACGAACACCACCTTCTTCAGCACCGACAGTCCGCAGACGGTCGTCGACGTGCTCAACTACCTCAACGACGACCTGGCCGTGGACCAGATGATGATCTCTCCCGCGTACGCCTACGAGAAGGCGCCGGACCAGGAGCACTTCCTCGGTGTCCGGGAGATCCGCGAGCTGTTCCGCAAGGCCTTCGCCGGGGGCAACCGCGGCAGGTGGCGGTTCAACCACTCGCCCCTCTTCCTCGACTTCCTGGAGGGGAAGATCGACTTCCCGTGCACGGCGTGGGCGATCCCGTCCTACTCGTTGTACGGCTGGCAGCGGCCGTGCTATCTGATGGCCGACGGCTACGCCCGTACGTATCGGGAGCTGGTGGAGGAGACCGACTGGGACTCCTACGGGCGGGGCCGCGACGCCCGGTGCGCCAACTGCATGGCGCACTGCGGATACGAGCCCACGGCGATGTTCGCCACGCTGGGCTCACTCAAGGAGACGCTCAGGGCGGTGCGGAGCCGCTGACCGCTGCCGGGGGTCACCCGAAGCGCCGCATGAGGTGGCGGAACGGGCCGGGAGCGGCCCCGCGCAGCCGCGCCGGCAGGCGGAGCCAGCCCGGCACGTACGACTCGGACCGCTCGTTCCGGATGGCCGCCACGATGCCGCGCGCCACCCGCTCCGGCGGCATGGGCCGCGGCCAGGGGCGGTCGTAGGGGGCGCCCCGCCGCTCGAAGAAGGGGGTGTCCACCACGCCGGGCAGCACCACCGACACGCCGACCCCCGGGCTCGCGCGCAGCTCGTCGCGGAGCGCGTCGGCGAAGGCGACGAGCCCCGCCTTGGTCGCGGAGTAGACCGCCTCGCGTCCCACGCCGATCGCGCCGGCGATCGAGGCGACGAGGACGACGTGGCCGCGCCCCGCCTCGACCATGCCGGGCAGGAGCAGCCGGGTCAGCTCGATCGGGGCGGTCAGGTTGACCGTGACGAGCCCCGCGACCCTGTCCGGCGGCATCCGCGCGAAGTCGCCGGCCCATCCCGCCCCGGCGTTGTTGACCAGGATGTCGACGGAGCCCGCGAGCCGGGCGAGGGTGCGGGCGCCGGTCGTGATGTCGGCGACCACGGCCCGCCCGCCGGTCTCGGCCGCGACCGCCTCCAGCCGCTCGCGGTCACGGCCCGTCAGCACCAGCCGCGCGCCGGCGTCGGCCATGGCCCGCGCGGTCGCCGCGCCGATGCCCGAAGAAGCGCCCGTGATCAGGACGCATGCGCCGTCAAGTCTCATGACGACCACGTGTCAATCTCATGTGGCCGACGCTAGTGCGCGCCGGGCCGGTCGGTCGACCGCGACGCACCGCCGGGAGTTTTGTCCGTATTGCCGGATAAGAAGGGTCTCGCATGACCATGTCGGTACTGGCCTGCGGGCATGCAGTTGAGTATGGCTGACCTTCCATTTCATGACCGCCGCGACTTCGACGACGCCGCCCGCGGCTTCATCGCGAAGCTCACCCCGGCGGTCATCAGAACCGAGGACGGCAGGGTCATCTGGGACAACGACTCCTACGGATTCCTCCAGGAGGAATGTCCGGAGACGGCGCATCCGAGCCTCTGGCGGCAGGGGCAGCTGTGCGCCAGGCAGGGCCTGTACGAGGTGACCGACGGCGTCTACCAGGTCCGCGGGCTGGACCTGTCGAACATGACGATCGTCGAGGGCGACACCGGGGTCGTCGTCGTGGACCCGCTGCTGTCCACCGAGTGCGCCGCGGCGGCGCTCCGCCTCTACCGGAGCCACCGGGGCGACCGGCCGGTCACCGGCGTCGTCTACACCACCCCGCACGCCGACCACTTCGGCGGCGTGCGGGGAGTCACCGACGGCGGAGTGCCGATCCTCGCGCCCGCCGGATTCCTGGAGCGGGTGGTGGCCGAGCAGGTCTACGCCGGGCCGGCGACGAGGCGCCGGGCCGCCTACCTGTACGGGCCCGCACTGGACCGCTCGCCGACGGGCCAGCTCGGCTCGGGCGTCGGCATGACCATCTCCACCGGCACGGTCTCGCTGATCGCGCCCTCGGTCCTCGTCACGCGCACCGGGCAGGAGGAGGTCGTCGACGGCGTGCGGATGGTCTTCCAGCTCACCGAGGCGTCGGCCGAGATGAACTTCCTCTTCCCCGACCGCCGCGCCCTCTGCCTGGCCGAGAGCGCCACCCACAACCAGCACAGCATCCTGCCCCTCAGCGGCGGGCCGGTCCGCGACGCCCGCGGCTGGGCCCGCTACCTGACCGGCACCCTGGGGATGTTCGCCGGCCACGCCGACGTGGCCTTCGCCTCGCACCACTGGCCCACCTGGGGCGGCGAGGACATCGCCCGCTTCCTGTCGCAGCAGCGCGACCTGTACGCCTACCTGCACGACCAGACCCTGCGCCTGATGAACAAGGGACTGACCGGGCCCGAGATCGCCGAAGCCGTGCGCATGCCCCCGGGCCTCGAACGGGTCTGGCACGCCCACGGATACTCCGGCTCGGTCAGCCACAACGTCAAGGCCATCTACCAGCGCTACCTGGGCTGGTTCGACGGCAATCCCGCGCACCTGTGGGAGCACCCGCCGCGCGAGAGCGCCCTGCGCTACGTGGAGTGCCTGGGCGGCGGGGCGGCCGTGGTGGCCTACGCCAAGGGCTACGTCGAGGAGGGCGACCTGCGCTTCGCCGCGCAACTGCTCAACCACGCCGTCTTCGCCGACGAGGGCAACAAGGAGGCGCGCGACCTGCTGGCCGAGGTCTACACGCGGCTCGCGTACGGCGCGGAGAACGGCACGTGGCGTAACTTCTACCTGATGGGCGCGCTGGAGCTGGCCGAGGGCATCGTGCCGGCCGGCCCGCGCGCCGCCTGGCCGCACCTGGCCGTGGCGCTGGGCGTCGAGCAGATCTTCGACTCGATCGCCATCCGGATCCACGGGCCGAAGGCGTGGAACGAGTGCCTGGCCATCGACTGGCATCTCACCGATCTCGGCGAGTGTTACCGGACGACGCTGTCCAACGGCGCCTTCACGCAGCAGCTCGACCCGCCTGACGGAACCGTCGACCTGACCCTGCGGCTGACCCGGGCGCAGCTCATCGGCCTGCTGGCCGGCCGGGGCGTCGAGGGGGTCGAGCGCGAGGGCGACATCGGAGTGCTGCGGCGGCTGGTGGCCGTGCTCGACGGGCCGCTGCCCGACTTCGCCGTCGTCACGCCCTGACCCTCATGATCGGCGACGATCAGCGCAGGCGGGCTCTCGGCATCTGCCTGGTGGCGGCGTTCATGTCCGGGCTGGACGTGAGCATCGTCAACGTGGCGCTCCCCTCGATCCGCGACGGGCTGCACGCCTCCGCGGGCGGGCTGCAGTGGATCGTGTCGGGCTACGCGCTCACGTTCGGACTGCTGCTCATCCCGGCCGGGCGGCTCGGCGACGCGCGCGGCCGCAAGACCGTCTTCCTGGCCGGCGTGGCGCTCTTCACCCTCGCCAGCGCCACCTGCGGTCTGGCCACGAACATGCCCCTCCTGATCGTGTCGCGGCTGGTCCAGGGCATCGGAGCGGGGCTGATCAACCCGCAGGTGTCAGGGCTGATCCAGCAGATGTTCCAGGGGGGCGGGCGAGGGCGGGCGTTCGGCGCGCTCGGCGCCGCCATCGGGCTGTCCACGGCGGTCGGGCCGCTGGTCGGCGGCGGGCTGGTCACGGCGTTCGGCCACGAGGAGGGCTGGCGGTGGGTGTTCCTGGTGAACCTGCCGATCGGGATCGTGCTGCTGCCGCTGGCCTGGAAGGTGCTGCCGGCTCCCGAGACGGCCGGCCGGCGGGAGAGCCTCGACCCGGTCGGCGTGTCGCTGCTGGGCCTGGGCGTGACGGGGCTGCTGCTGCCCTTCATCCAGGCGCAGCAGTGGCCGGGCGGCGCCAAGTGGCTGCTGATCCCGGCCTCGCTGGCCGTGCTGGCCGGGTTCGTGGCGTGGGAGCGGGCCTACCGCAGGGAGCCGCTGATCGACCTGTCGCTGTTCCGGCTGCGTACGTACAGTCTGGGGACGATCATCGCGATGCTCTACTTCGCCGGCTTCACCGGGATCTTCTTCATCTTCACCCTGTACCTGCAGAACGGCCGCGACTACAGCGCGCTGCTGGCCGGGCTGGCGATCACGCCGTTCGCGCTGGGATCGGCCTCGGCGTCGGTGGTCGGCGGCCGGCTGGTGACGAGGATGGGCCGGCTGCTGGTCGCGATCGGGCTGGCCACGGTGGTCGTCGGCCTGGCCCTGACCATGTTCGCCACCGAGCTCGTACCAGGGCGGGACGTGGGGGTGGCGACCGCGCTGCCGCTGCTCCTCGCGGGCATCGGCAGCGGGCTGGTGATCTCGCCCAACCAGGCGATCGCGCTGTCGCAGGTGCCTCCCGCCGGTGGGGGGAGCGCGGCGGGCGTGCTGCAGACCGGCCAGCGGCTGGGATCGTCGATCGGCATCGCCGTCGTCGGCTCGACCTTCTTCGGGTCGCTCGGCCAGGGGTGGGCGACGGGGTTCAGGCACGGCCTGATGGTGGTGCTGATGTTCGTGGCGATCGCGCTGGCCGCCGCCCTCTACGACCTGATCCTCGAACGCGTCCAGAGAACCCGCTGCCGGACCTGATACCGTCGGTGCCGCCGTGCGCCACTGCCGACCGAGGAGGTGAGACCGATCATCGCTGTGACAGGTCGGGCCTTCCTCTCCCGCATGGCCTAGGGAGTGCCCGCAGAAGGCATCCCCCGAAAGGCTTGAAACGCTATGCGCTTCAACTCCGAGACGTCGTCCGACGGTGTCTCCGAACAGCTCTTCACCCTCGATGACGTGCCCGGTGTGCTGTGGACGCCGGAGGGCGCCACCGGCACTCGTCCCCTGATCCTGATGGGACACGGCGGCGGTCAGCACAAGAAGGCCCCCGGCGTCTTGGTCCGTGCGCGCCGCTTCGTGGCCGAATGCGGGTTCGCGGTGGTGGCCGTCGACGCGCCCGGCCATGGCGACCGGCCGAAGGACGAGGAGTACAACCGGATCGCGACCGAAAACCAGGCCCGGGTGGAGGCCGGAGAAGAGTTGGCTCCGCTGATCGCCCACTTCCAGGCACTCGTGGCCCGCCAGACCGTCCCGGAATGGCAGGCGGTCCTGGACGCGGTCCAGCGGCACGTCGGCGAGGGGCCGGTGGGCTACTGGGGGGTCTCGCTGGGGTGCGGACTCGGTGTCCCGTTCGTCGCCGCCGAACCCCGGGTCCGCGCGGCGGTGCTGGGCCTGGGCGGAGCCCTGGCCTCGGCCGAAGCCGCCGCGCGGATCACCATCCCGGTGGAGTTCCTGGTGCAGTGGGACGACGAGCGAGTGCCACGAGCACAGAGCCTGGCTCTGTTCGACGCCTTGGCCTCAACCGAGAAGACCCTGCACGCCAACCCCGGCAAACACGGAGAAATCCCACGGTTCGAACTGGACAGCACCCTCCACTTCTTCTCCCGCCACCTCACCTGACACCACAGGTCCGCACCGCGCACGTGATCCGCCGCCACGTGATTGAGTGAACGCCGCCCGCACGGGCTCGGCCCGCACGGGCTCGGCCCGCACGGCGGTCGGCCCGCACGGCGGTCGGGCGGCACGGCGGTCGGCGGCCCGAACGACGGCCTACGGCCGCACTTGCTCCAGAAGCTTGGCCTCCACCTCGGGGTCAAGCCCGACGGGAGGGCGATCGGCCCGCGTGGACGGCAGGCCGGGCAGGCCGCGCAGCCAGGCCCAGGTGTCGGCCACGGTCTCCTCGACCGGACGGCAGCGCAGCCCCGCCGCGACGGCCTTGGACACGTCGCCCTGGTGCATGGCGCCGTGGGTCTCGCCGTGCAGCCAGATCGGCAGGTCGGTCCACGCGGACACCCCGGCCGCGAGGATCGTCTCGGGCTCCGCCCACTGGAGCCGGGCGTCGGAGCCGGTCACCCGGACACAGGTCTCCAGCAGCTCGCCCATGGTGGTGAAGGCGGGCGGGCTGACCGTGTTGTAGGGCCCGCTCAGGCCGCGCTCGGCGGCGGCCAGGCACCACAGGGCCAGGTCGCGGGCGTCGATGTACTGCAGGCCGAGGTCGGCGGGGCCGGGGGCGAGCACCGGACCGCCCCGGGCGACGCGGTGCAGCCACCACGGCAGCCGGCCGATGTTCTCGTGCGGCCCGAGGATCAGCCCTGCCCGTGCCAGCAGCGCCCGGTCGCCGAACGCCGCCACGGCGGCCAGCTCGCCGCCCATCTTGGCGCGGGCGTACTCGAGCGCGACGTCGTCGTCGGGGGAGCCCTCGACCAGGGGCGCGGTCTCGTCGGCGCCCGGCGGCGTGGGGTAGTGGTAGACCGAACGGGTGGAGACGTAGACGAAGTGGCCGGCCCGGTCTGCCAGCAGGCGCGCGGCGTCGCGCACGGCGGACGGCGCCCAGGCCCAGGTGTCGACGACGACATCCCACTCGCCCCGCTCGATCTCAGCCAGCCCGCCGGGCGCCGTCCGGTCGCCGCGCAACGCCGTCACCCCGTCGGGCGGCTCGTGGGTGCCCCGGTTGAACACGCTCACGTCGTGGCCGAGGGACAGCGCCTCGTCGACGAACGCCCGGCCCACGAACTCGGTCCCGCCCAGCACCAGCAGCCTCATGCCCTCACCCTGGCTTACCGGCCGAGCGCCGCGCCATGGGCGCACGCCCTGAGCGGAATCGCCCAAAGCGTAAACAACGTCACCGCCCACGGCCTACGGCTCTCGGGCTCGGACCTGCCGTCCTGCACCGTCGAGCGTCGCGCCGGTCAGGCCCAGGCGCTGTACCCGATGGCGTCCCGGTAGACGGTGGCTGGGCATTCGAGCACCTCGCCGCCGGGCATGTGCAGGTTGAGCCACCCGCCGTTGGTGGGCTTGCAGTGGGTGACGAAGACCGGCCCGGGGTATCGGACGCTCTCGGGCCGGATGCAGTCCACGTCGTACAGCCCCAGAGGGTTGCGGAAGCGGATGGCGCCGACGTATCCCGGATCGGTGCACTCACCGACCATGCGGGCTGCAGCGGAGTCACCCGCCCGGTCGGTCGGCACACCGTCAGCGGCGGCCGGAGCCACCGAGACCCCCGTGGCCAGCGAGGCGAACGCCGCCACGACCATGATCGTGCGTAGGTGGGAACGCACACGAACTCCTCTCTCCATCCGCTGGCATCCAGCGGCTGAGCTTCTGGAACCATCTGTTGTAACACACTGAATCAATGTAGTCACGGATAGTGAAAGGCGGAGTGCGACGGACAGACGTCCGCCTCCGAGGTGGATCACCAGAGCTCCGCGTTCCGCTCGTTCCCGATCGTGCTGCGCTGGTTCGAACGACTCCGCTGACGTGGTCCGGGCGGGTGGGCTCACTCCGCGCGGCGGGCGCGGGCGCGGCGCTTGCCCTCGTGCATGGCCTGGACCCGGGCGATCGGGATGGTGTGCCCCTGCTCGACCAGGTCGGCGGGCAGGCGCTGCGGCTCGGGCATCTGCTCGGCCCAGGGGTCGCCGTCACCGAGCAGCTCCAACGCCGTGTGGACGGTGAAGTCGGCCGGCGTCACCCGGTCGAGGTCGTCCCAGGCGACGGGGAAGGACACCGGGGTGCCCGGCCGGATGCGCGGGCTGTAGGCGGCTACCACCGTCGCGCCGCCGGCCCGGGTGGAGTCGAGGAACACCTTGCCCGCGCGGTCCTCCCGGATGAACGCCGTGGTGGCCAGTGCGGGGTCGATCAGCTCGGCGCGGGCGGCCAGGGCCCGGGTGGCCGCGGCCAGGTCGTCCATCGCGGTGCCCTCGACCACCGGGACGAACACGTGCAGCCCCTTCGCGCCGCTGGTCTTCACCGCGCCCGCCAGCCCGGCGTCGTCCAGCGCCTGCCGCACCAGCCGGGCGGCTCGCACGGCCAGCGGGAACGCGTCGTCCACCGGCGGGTCGAGGTCGAGCACGAGGTGGGTGGCGTGCTCGCCGCGGAACAGCGCCGGGTGGTATTCGACCGCCCGCTGGTTGGCGAACCACAGCAGGGTCCGGCGGTCGTCGCACAACGCGTAGGACACCTGCCGCTGCGAGGACCCCGCCCAGACGGACACTGTACGCACCCAGGAAGGAGCGTATTTGGGGACGTTCTTCTGCATGAACGGCGCCTGGCCCGGCCGCACGCGGATCACCGACAACGCGCGGTCCCGCAGGACCGGCAGGATGCGATCACGGACCGCGTCCAGGTAGTCGACCAGATCCCGTTTCGTCGCGTTCGCCTCGTCGAACAGCGGCTGGTCGAGATTGGTCAGCGACACTCCGTCTCGCGTCTCATCGCTGGTCACCCGCCCCACGATGCCGATCTCCGCCGCGCGGGTCAACAACAGCGGATCACGCCGTCCACCCCAAGAACGCCTCACCGGCCGAGACGCCGCCCAGCCAGAGGCCCACCGCCGCGACCGGGACCAGCAGCCCCCACGGCGAGCGCGCTCGTACGGCCCAGACGGAGACGCCCAGCAGCGCCAGCCAGAGCGCGAGCAGCACGACGATCGCCCACAGTGGCGCCACCAGCCCGCTCGCGAGGTAGAACGGCAGCGTGCAGAGGTGACCGGCCAGCCCCACCCAGCTCGCGACCCGCTTCACGACCACCTCCATGGTCTCCTCCTCGCCGGTCTCCTCCTCGCCGGTCTCCTCCTCGCCGGTCTCCTCCTCGCCGGTCTCCTCCTCGCCGGTCTCCTCCTCGCCCGCGACGATTGTCGCCCACCTCCCTCGCGCCGCGCGCACGGGTTCCCGGCCCGCGAGATCCGGCAGGCTCCCATCCGCTCGGCGGGCGAGCGGGACGGCGGCTCAAGGAGAGAGGAGGTCGGGGAGCGGCGTCCTGCCGCCCGCGGCGAGAGCGGCCTCAAGGTCGGCGGCGCCGAGCCGGTCCCGGAGAGCCGCGTGCGGGGCGTCGCCGGGGAACAGGCGGGCGCGCAGCTCCGGGTCGAGGCGTTCGGCGGCGCCGAGCAGGACTGCGGCGCGCTCGAAGCGCCCGGTCGCGCGCTCGCACTCGGCGAGCAGGCACAGGCCCGTCATCGTGGCGCGCAGGTCGCCGACGCCGAGCGCGAGTTCAAGGCCCTCGGTCAGCCGGCGCCGGGCCAGGTCATGCTCGCCGCCCTCGGTCGCGGCGCGGCCGAGGCCGAGCAGGCAGCGGGCCGTGCAGCGGCGGTCGCCGATCCGCCGGAACTGCCCGAGGAGCGCCGCGTAGCTCGTCGCGGCGCTCGCGTGGTCGCCCCGCTGCTGGTCGAGATGGGCCCGGAAGACCTCGGCGTGCAACCGTTCGTGGTCGTTGCCGCTGAGCCGGGCCAGCCGTCCGGCCTCGGCCAGCCAGGTCGCGGCGTCGTCGAGGCGGGTGTGCTCCTCGATCGCGCGGACGGCCAGCTGGCTGAGGCAGTTGGCCCGCTTCACGTGGTCGCGCAGCCGTCCGAACAGGTCGGCGGCCTCAGCCGTACGCGCCAGGGCGGTCGCGGTGCCGCTGCCGGCGTGCCCGAGGGCGGACATCGTCAGGGCGCGGTGCCAGTCGTCGCCCAGCGCCTCGAAGCGGGCCGCCGCGTGTTCCAGGTGGCCGGCGGCGGCCGCGCGGTCCTCGCCGTACATCTTCACCCAGCCGAGGGCGAGCAGCGCGAGCGCCTGGTCCGGCCCGGCGCCGTCGCCCGCGCGCTCGTACGCCTGCTCGGCGAACGTCAGGGCGCGCCCGGTGTCCTGGTACGCCAGCAGCACGGAGCAGGTGACGGCCGCCCGGACCCCGAGCGAGCCGGCCGGCAGGGGGCGTTCGAGCAACCGGTCGATCCAGCCGAACAGCTCGCCACGGGCGCCGAGGATCTCCCACCCCGTCCCGACACCGGCCAGGAACTCCCACGCGGGCACGGTGTCCGGCCGGTCGAGGGCCCAGCGCATCGCGGTCCGCAGATCGCCCCAGTGGCGGTCGAACCAGCGCATCGCGCTCGCCTGGTCCCGCCCACGCAGGTCGGGCAGCAGGCTCACGCCGTGCCGGAGGTGGTGGCGGGCATGCTGCTCGCGTGCCGTCTCGGCGCCGCCACGTGACACCAGCCGCCGGTGCGCGAACTGGCGGACGCTGTCGAGCAGGCGGTACTCGGTGGTCTCGTCGCGGCGGCGGCGGGAGATCAGTGAGCGGTCCAGCAGGCGAGGGAAGAGCCCGACGAGGTCGGCGGAGCCCAGCGGCGGGTAGGCCAGGACCTGCGCCGCCGTGTCGTAGTCGAACTCCCCGGGGAACACCGAGCACCGCTCGAACAGCGTCCGCTCGCCGTCGCCCAGCAGGTCGTGGCTCCACTGGAGGGCCTCCTCCAGCGTCCGGTGCCGCCCCTGCGCCCCGTCCGTCAGCAGCGCGAACCGGTCGTCCAGCCGGCCCAGCAACTCGGCCGGCGAGAAGAACCGGATCCGGGCCGCGGCCAGCTCGATGGCCAGCGGCAGGCCGTCCAGCCGGCGGCAGACCATCGCGACGTGCCGGGCGTTGCCCGGGGTGACCTCGAAGCCGGGTGAGACGGCGCTCGCGCGGTCCGCGAACAGCCGTCCGGCGGCGGCGCCGAGCACCACCGCGGGATCGTCGGTCTCCTCGGGCACCGGCAGCGGCGCGACCTCGTAGACGACCTCCCCGGCGACGCCGAGCGGACCGTGGCCGGTGGCCAGCACGTGCAGCCGTTCCGTGGTGGCCAGCAGGTCGGCGAGCAACGCCGCCGCGGTGCCGGTGACGTGTTCGCAGTTGTCGACCAGCAGCCAGTGGCGGCCCTCGGCGAGCGCCTCGCGGATCAGGGACCGCAGCCTCCGCTCGTCCCCGGACACGCCCAGGGCGTCGGCGAACGCGCGCTCCACGTCGTCCCCGGGAGGCACGGAGGCGAGATCGACCAGCACGGCGGGCGGCAGCGTGGACACCGACTGCGCCAGCCGCAACGCCAGCCGCAACGCCAGCCGGGTCTTGCCGGTGCCCGCCGGGCCGGTCAGCGTCAGCAGCCGGTGCGTTCCGAGCAGCCTGACCAGGTCGCCCGTCTCCTGGTCACGACCCACGAACGACGACAGCGGCCTGGGCAGCACGGTGCCGGGCTCCCGGCGGGCCCGCAGCCGCACCGCCGTGTCGACCAGCGCCAGCCGGCTTGACCCGCCGAGCTTGCGCAGCAGGGACGACACGTGGCTCTCCACGGTCCGCTCCGACACCTGGAGGCTGTCGGCGATCTCCCGGTTGTGCAGGCGGTCGCCCACGAGCCAGAAGATCTGGAGCTCGCGCGGCGTCACCCCGGCCGCCCGCAGCGGATCGGCATCCATGGAACGGAGTATCCGCTATTTCCGTACTGAGCACGGATGTGGATGATCGCGCCCCCGGTGTCCAATGACCGGGCGACCCCTTTACCGGAAGGCAGGCATGATGAGCGAGTCCGTCAATCAACTGGTGGCACGCGCCCGCGAGCAGGTCCGCAACCTGTCCGTCGCGGAGGTGGCGGAAGCCCTCGAAACCGGCACCGTGACGCTGGTCGACCTCCGCGAGCCCGACGAGGTCCAGCGCGAGGGCACGATCCCCGAGGCGGTGCGGGCGCCGCGCGGGATGCTGGAGTTCTGGGCCGACCCCGCCAGCCCCTACCACCGCACGGAGTTCGACCCGTCGGCGCCGACCATTCTCTACTGCGCCTCCGGTGGCCGGTCCGCCCTCGCCGCCCGCACCCTGCAGGCGCTCGGGTACGCCGACGTCTCGCACCTCGATGGCGGGCTGGCCGCCTGGAAGGCCGACGGCCGCCCGGTGACCTTCCGGGCCGGTGACGCGTCGTGAGCGGTTTCCTCGCCGTCCCGCCTCTGACGGCCGAGGGACGGAAGGTGTTCGACGAGGACATCGCCGAGGTCGGCTACGTAATGAACCTGTCCCGGCTCTGGGCCTACCAGCCGGACGTCCTCAACGGGCTGTTCGACCTGATGACGGCGACCGGCGCGGTGCACGGGCTGGGCCTGCGGGGACGCGGCGTTCTCGTCACCGCCTGCGCCTCGGCGCTCGGCGACTCATACTGCTCGCTGGTGTGGGGCGGTCGGCTGGCCACGCAGTCCGACGCCCTCACCGCGGCGGCCGTCCTCCGCGACACCCTCCCTCCCGGCGACGCCCCGCCGGTCGGCGATGCTCTGCCGGATGGTGATGCTTCGATGGGCGGTGGTGGCCTGACGGCGGGTGAGCGGGTGATGGCCGACTGGGCGCGCAAGGTGGCGCGCGATCCCAGCGGTACGAGCGCGGCTGACGTGCGGAGGTTGCGCGAGGCCGGGTTCGATGACGCCCAGATCTTCGCGATGACGGTGTTCGTCGCGCTGCGCGTCGCGTTCTCGACGGTCAACGCCGCGCTCGGGGCGCGCCCTGACGCCGAGCTGCGCGCCACCACCCCTGCGGCCGTCCTCGACGCCGTCACCTACGGCCGCCCCATCTCCGACGCCTGAGGGCCACCCACGGACGTCCCGGCCTGCTCGTGGCCGGTACGGGCCCGTTTGAGGTGGCTCGTCGTCGGCGGACGGATCACGGCAGGGGCGGGCACGGCCGCTCGTGTCAGAGAGTGGTTTCGGGGAGTGGGGTGGCCGGGTCGGCGAGCCGGGAGCGGTCGACCGGGCGGCCGGAGCGGATCAGCTCCTGGATGGGGCTCGTGACGTCCCAGACGTTGACGTTCATGCCGGCCACCACCCGGTCGCCGTCGAGCCAGAAGGCGATGAACTCGCGGGAGTCCAGGTCGCCCCGGACGACGACGTCGTCGTTGTGACCGGGCCGGGTGAGGCCGGTGTATTCCATGCCCAGGTCGTACTGGTCGGTGTAGAAGTACGGCAGCCGGTCGTACACGGCGTCCTGGCCGAGCATGGAGCGGGCGGCGACGGCGGGCTGGTTGAGGGCGTTGGCCCAGTGCTCGACGCGGACATGGGCGTCGTACAGCGGGTGGTAGGCGTTGGCCACGTCGCCCGCGGCGAAGATGTCGGGGTCGGAGGTGCGCAGCCCGGCGTCCACCACGATCCCGTCGTCCACCCTGAGCCCGGCGGCGGCCGCGAGGCCCGTGTCGGGGGCGGCGCCGATGCCGACGATGACGGCGTCGGCCGCGACGTGGGCGCCGTCGGCCAGCCGCACCCCCGTCGCCCGGCCGTGCTCGCCGGTGATCTCGCTGACCTGCACTCCGAGCCGCAGGTCGACGTCGTGCTCGCGGTGCAGCGCGGAGAAGACGGCGGCGATCCGGGAGCCGAGCACGCGCAGCAGCGGCTGCCGCTCGGCCTCCAGCACGCTGACCCGTACGCCGGCGGCGCGGGCGGCGGCGGCCACCTCCAGGCCGATCCAGCCTGCGCCGACGATCGCGACGCTGGAGACGGCGGCCAGGGTGTCGCGCAGCCGCTCGCTGTCGTCGACGGTGCGCAGGTAGAGGACACCGTCGAGGTCGGCGCCGGGCACGGGCAGGCGACGGGGTGTGGCGCCGGTGGCCAGCAGCAGCTTGGCGTAGCCGAGGCGTTCGCCGCCGGACAGGCCGAGCGCGTGGCCGGCGCGGTCGATGGCGGTCACCTCGGTGCCCAGGCGCAGGTCGACCTCCTGGCTCTGATACCACGCCGCGTCGTGGACGAAGACCTTGTCTCGCTCGGACTTCCCCTGCAGGTAGTCCTTGGACAGCGGTGGACGCTCGTAGGGCAGGTGGGGCTCCGCGCAGGCCAGCACGAGCCGGCCGTCGTACCCCTGCTCGCGCAGGACTTCGGCGGTCTTGGCGGCGGCCAGACCGCCACCCGCGATCACGAATGTCATGATTCAGGCTCCTGTCGGGTAGATGCCGGGCTCGACGCGCGAGCATCACCTGCTGCCTCTTCACGGGCGTCGCCCACGTCGGCTACCTTCCCGGCGGGCGCATCGTAACCCTGTCGACGTTCGCGCGCCCTCACCGGACGCCCACACCCTCAGAAGGACCCTCATGGAGATCTGGATCAATCCCGAGTGTTCGAAGTGCCGTTCCGCGCTGTCGATCCTGGACGCCGAGCAGGCCGACTACACCGTGCGCCGCTACCTCGACGACCCGCCCGACGAGCACGAACTGCGTGAGGTGCTGGCCAGGCTCGGGCTCGAACCCTGGGACATCACCCGGCTCGGCGAGCCCGCCGCGACCGAGCTCGGCCTGGCCGGCTGGTCGCGCACCCCGGCCGACCGTGACCGCTGGATCCGGGCGCTGGCCGCCCATCCGATCCTGATCCAGCGTCCGATCATCACCGCGGCCGACGGGCCGTCCGTCGTGGCGCGCACCGAGGAGGCCGTCCGCTCGACACTGTGACCGGCGGCGCCAAGCCGTGGGCAGGCTCGTCTTGAACCGGGGCCCGCGGTGGATAGATTGGCCGGATGCGCGCCCTAGTGATCACCGGGCCCGGCGAGGCGGGGGTTCGGGAGGTCGAGCCGCCCGAGGCGGGCCCCGGCGAGGTGGTCGTCGACGTCGAGCGGGTCGGGGTGTGCGGCACCGACGTGGAGCTCTTCACCGGCACCTTGCCCTACCTGCACACCGGCCAGGCCGCCTACCCGCTGCGGATCGGCCACGAGTGGTCCGGCGCGGTGCGCGCGGTCGGCGACGGCGTGGACCCGTCCTGGCTCGGCCGCCGCGTCACCGGCGACACCATGCTCGGCTGCGGTCGTTGCGCGCGGTGCGCCGCCGGGCGCGGGCACGTGTGCGCCGACCGGTACGAGATCGGCATCCGGGGCGGCTGGCCCGGCGCGCTGGCCGAGCGGCTGCCCGTGCCCGTGACCGCGCTGCACCCGTTGCCCGCCGCCGTGGACCCGGCGCTCGGCGCGCTCGTCGAGCCCGGCGGCAACGCGATGCGCGCCGTGCGGGGCGCCGGTCTGGCACCCGGCGAACGGCTGCTGGTGCTCGGCCCCGGGACCATCGGGCTGCTCGCCGCCCAGATCGCCGCCGCCCGCGGCGCCGAGGTGCACCTGCTCGGGCAGACCGCGAGCTCCCTGGCCTTCGCCCGCTCGCTCGGTTTCGAGCAGGTGTGGACCCGGGAGACGCTGCCCGCCCTGCGCTACGACGCCGTCGTGGACGCCTCCAACGCGCCCGGCCTGCCGGCGCTCGCCGTCGAGCTGGTCGAACCGGGCCGCCGGGTGGTCTTCGTGGGGCTGGCCGGGACACCGAGCCCGGTCGACACCCGCGCGGTCGCCCTCAAGGACGTCACCGCGGTCGGCGTGCTCGGCGCCTCCGCCGGGCTGGCCGAGACCGTCGAGCTCTACGCCTCGGGCACGGTCGATCCGCGCCCGCTCGTCGCCGCGACGGTGGCGCTGGACGAGGTCGCCGCCGTCCTGGCCGGCCGCCGTCCGCCCGAGTGGGGCGACGCTCCCAAGGTCCACGTGGACCCGCGCCGCTGACGCCGGCCCCGAGGCCGCCTCAGCGGCTGTGCCGGTCGTCGCTCCAGATCGAGGACGTGTCCACGTACGGCCGCAGCAGCGCGGTGAGCTCGGCGTCGCCCCGGCCGTTGAGCTCGTCCGAGGCGATCTTCCGTGCCGCGCCCGCCAGCAGGTCGGCCACCTGGATCCGGGGGTCGCAGCGCGAGTCGACGAGCGTCAGGCCGGTCAACCGGCCGCCGGGCTCGCGGGCGTGGAGCAGCTCCTTGAGCCGGCCGATCCGCTCGTCCGTCAGCAGCGTCTGCCTGTCGTGCACCACCGCGACGGATCTGCCGCCCGCGCCCCAGTAGGCGACCGCACCGACGATGGCCGGGATCAGGGTGTCGAGGGCGGGGATCACTCCCGGGTCGGCGAGCAGGCGTTCGCGGAAGGCGGCCACGCGCGGTCTGGCCAGCCACAGCAGCTCCATCGCCTCGCCGGCCGGGCTCCGCGCGCCGGACCGGCGCAGGTCGTCGACCAGGTCGAAGAACGCCGCGACGGACGCGGGCGCGCTGCGGTGGTTGGGGGACCGCATCAGGCCGTTGAACGCGGCGAGAAAGGACTCCCACCGCTCGGCTCCGTACGCGCGCGGACCCTCGCGGCGCAGGGTGGCGGTCATGGACCGGGCCCGCCGGTCCTGGCGCAGGCCGATGGCGGGCGGGTAGGGCGCCTCCGTCACCAGCAGGTCGACGACCCTGCCGACGACGAAGAACGTCTTGTCGGTCAGGTGCACGTGAGCGTGCCCGAGCAGCGGCCCGCGCGGGCCGAGCAGCCAGATGAGCGCCTCGCGGTGCTTGGTGCGCCGGAGGATGCTGAACTTGTACTCCGTGGTCGGCGACGGCGCCCGGTCGCGCGTCTCCTCGATGCACCGGGCCGCGAGGTCGGCGCTCAGGCGCACGCTGGCATGGGCGAAGACGTCGGTGTTGCCTCCGATGAGCTTGTCACCCTCGGAGCCCGACTCGTCGCAGGCGATCTCGAGGACCCCGCCCGCGTGCGTGCTGTCTTCGCGATGACCCGTCAATGCCCTGTCTCCCAGCGGGGAGCACGCGTCAGGAGGAGATGCCCTCCCCGTGGTCCGCCTGTGCAGCATCATCGTCCGTTCCGTACGGAACCTCCATGGATTTTCCGGTTGCCGCGTGGTGCCGGACTCTGAACCTTCCCGGATCGGGCCGCGTATCCCCGGGTAACCATCAACCTTTTGCCGGACGGAAAGGGGCGATCATGCGGGTGCGCGCGCGGCGGGTGTCGGGGGTCCGGTCGGCCGTGGTGTCCGTGGTGTCCGTGGTGGCCATGGCGCTGTGCGTCCCCTTGCTGGGCGCGTGCGCGCCGGCCGGCGGAGAGCCCGTCGCCGCCGCCGGTGTGGCGGCCGATGTGAACCCCGACGTCCAGTTCTCCCAGGAGATGATCCCGCATCACCGGCAGACCATCCGGATCGCCGAGCTGGTCGCGGACCGGAGCACCGACGCGTACGTACGGAAGCTCAGCGAGAAGCTGATCGCCGACGAGCGCGCCGACATCGAGCTGATGGAGTCGTGGCTGCGGTCGTGGAAGGCGCAGGTGCCACCGGAGGGCGCGGACGACGGCCACTCCATGCCCGGCATGATCTCCGCCGCGCAGATCTCGGTGCTGGAGGGGCAGTCGGGCGCGGAGTTCGACCGTACGTGGCTGACGCTGCTGGCCAAGCACCTGGACGCCGGCGTCGAGATGGCCCAGACCGTGCAGGCCATGGGCGGTCACAAGCCGACCGTCGACCTCGCCGGCGAGCTGATCAGCGGGCAGAAGGCGACGATCGCCGAGATCGTCAAGCGGGTGGGCTGACCTCGTCCCGTGTATGAGCGTCGAGACCGGCCGTCAGACGAACGGCTGGGCCATCTGGGTGAGGTATTCGTCGATGACCTCGTGCAGCGGACACGTCCGCTGCTCCTCGACCCAGAGGTGGGTGCCGATGCGCAACGTGACGAGGAAGGCGGCGGCCATGAGGCGCGGCTGGATCATGGCGTCGCCTGGCGCCGCGCGTTCGGTGATGGCCTCGGCCAGCTCGCGTTCGAGCGCGGCGTGGTTGGCCAGTTGCCTGGCCAGGAGCGCGGGATGTTTGCGGGCCAGCCGGGTGCGCGCGGCCCACTCGTGATCAGGGGCCCCCACCTCGCGGTAGACGTCGTGGATCGCGGCGCGCATGGCCTGCCAGGGCCGCTCGGCGGAAGGCCGGGCGCGGATCCGCGCGACCAGTAGCCGGACGCGCTCCTCCTCGCCGTAGAGGACCGCGTCCTCCTTGCCGGCGAAGTAGTTGGAGAAGGTGCGCCGGGAGATGTTGGCCGCGTCGGCGATGGCCTCGACGGTGACGGCGTCGAAGCCGTGCTCGACCGTCAGCCGCAGCGCCGCCTCGTGCACGGCCTGCCGGGTCTCGGCCTTCTTGCGCTCGCGCAGCCCCACCTGGATGTCCATGTTCCGGTAAGCCTACCGCGAGTCAGACATATATGCCCAATGCGCAAATTTTCCCATTGGGCATATATGCTGGCTCCTTGTCACAGGTAGATCATCAGGGGGAGGACGCGCGTGAGCGCACCTACAGCCACGGCCGCACCATCTGAGCCGATGACCCATCGGCAAGTGCTCGAAGCGCTCAGCGGGCTGCTGCTCGTGTTGTTCGTGGCCATGATCAGCGCCACGATCGTCTCGGTCGCGCTGCCGCAGATCATCGGCGCGCTCGACGGCACCCAGTCGCAGTACACCTGGGTGGTCACCGCCTCGCTGCTCGCCTCGACGGCCTCCACGCCGATCTGGGGCAAGCTGGCCGACCTGTTCAGCAAGAAGCTGCTGCTCCAGGTGGCCATCGTCATCTTCATCGTCAGCTCGGTCGCCTGCGGGTTCGCGCAGGACACCGGCCAGCTGATCGCCTTCCGGGCGCTGCAGGGGCTGGGGATGGGGGCCCTGCAGGTGCTCGTACAGGTCATCATCGCGGCGATGATCAGCCCCAGGGAGCGCGGCAGGTACAACGGCTACCTCGGCGGCGTCATGGCCGTGGCCACCGTCGGCGGGCCGCTGATCGGTGGCGTGATCGCCGACACCTCCTGGCTCGGCTGGCGCTGGTGCTTCTTCATCTCGGTGCCGTTCACCCTGATCGCCTTCGCGCTGCTGCAGAAGACGCTGCGCGTGGCCACCGTTCGCCGTCCCGACGTCAAGATCGACTACGTCGGCGCCACCCTGATCGCCCTCGGCGTCAGCGTCCTGCTCATCTGGGTGACCTTCGTCGGCAACTCCTTCGACTGGATGTCCTGGCAGACCGCGGCCATGGTCGGCGGCGGCGTGCTGGTCCTCGCGCTGGCCACCTGGGTGGAGACGAGGGTCGCCGAGCCGGTCGTGCCGCTGCACGTCATCCGCCGTCGCACCCCGGCCCTGGCCATCCTGGCCAGCCTCGCGGTCGGCATGGCCATGTTCGGCGGCTCGGTCTTCCTCGGCCAGTACTTCCAGATCGGGCGCGGCTACAGCCCGACCGAGGCGGGCCTGCTCACCATTCCCATGATGCTCGGCGTGCTGCTCTCCTCGACGATCTCCGGCCGCATGATCTCCAAGAGCGGCAACGTCAAGCCGTACATCGTCACCGGCGGCATCGTCCTCACCATCGGGTTCCTCGGGCTGTCCACGCTGGACCACGAGACGTCGCTGGTCTTCGTCAGCGCCGCGATGATGCTGGTCGGCGTCGGGGTCGGCATGTCCATGCAGAACCTCGTCCTGGCCATCCAGAACACCGTCCCGCTCAACGAGCTCGGCGCGGCCAGCGGCGCGATCACGTTCTTCCGCTCGCTCGGCGGCACCATCGGCGTCTCGGTGCTGGGCGCGATCCTGGCCAACCAGGTCGCGACCAGCATCGTCGAAGGACTGGCCAAGGCCGGCATCAAGGCCGAGGCCGCGGGCGGAAGCGGCTCGCTCAACATCGCGCAGATGCCGGAGCCGCTCAGGACCATCGTGCGCGCCGCCTACGGCGACGCCACCGGGCACATCTTCCTCGTCTCCACCGGCATCGCCGCCCTCGGCGTCATCGCCACCCTGTTCCTCAAGCCGACGCGGCTGCGCGACAGCGTCGACCTGAAGCCCGCTCCCACGACCGGCGAGACGGCCGTCTCCGCGAGCCAGGAGACGACCCGCGCCTGACCGGGAGGCCGCTGGCGGCGCCGGCGGCGTGGCTGCCGCGCTGTCTCAGCGTGAAGCCGGCCTCAGCGTGAAGCCGGCCTCAGCGTGAAGCCGGCCTCAGCGTGAAGCCGGCTGATCCCGCGAGATCTGCATGACGACCGCCTTCGGCTCGGTGAAGAACTCCCGGCCGAAGTCGCCGCCCTCCCGGCCGATGCCGGAGTCGCCGACACCGCCGAAGGGGGCGCGCAGGTCGCGGATGAAGAAGCAGTTGAGCCAGACCGTGCCGGCCCTGAGCGCGGCCGAGACGCGGTGCGCCCGGTTGACGTTCTCGGTGAAGAGCATGGCGTTGAGGCCGTAGGGGGTGCCGTTGGCCAGGGCGACGGCCTCCTCCTCGGTGTCGAAGGGCCGCACGACGACGACCGGTCCGAAGATCTCCTCCCTGCAGTGCCGGGCGGACGGCTCCAGGCCGACGATCACGGTGGGCCTGACCGCCCAGCCCTCGCCGAGCCCTCCGGTGAGGATCGTGCCCTCGCCGACGTCCGTGACGTACGAGCTGACCTTGGCGAAGTGCGTCTCACTGGCCAGCGGGCCGAGCTCGGTGGCCGGATCGGACGGGTCGCCGGCGACCAGTGCCTCGGCCTTCTTGACGAAGCGGCTCAGGAACTCGTCGTAGACGGCACGTTGCACGAACAGCCGGCTGCCGGCCAGGCACACCTGCCCGGCGTTGCGGAAGATGGCCTCGACCGACCAGTGCACGGCGTTGTCCAACTCGGCGTCGGCGAAGACGATGTTCGCTCCCTTGCCGCCGAGCTCCAGGCTGACCGGGGTGAGATTGGCCGCCGCGGCTCCGGCGATGACCCGGCCGGTCGCCGACTCCCCGGTGAAGGTGATGCGATCGACCCGGGGGTCCTCGGTGAGCGCCTGGCCCACGGAGTCGGGACCGAACCCGTGCACCACGTTCAGCACGCCGGGCGGCATACCGGCCTCAAGGGCCAGCCGGGCGAGCAGCGTCGCCGACACCGGGGTGTCCTCGGCCGGCTTGAGGACGACCGTGTTGCCCCAGGCCAGCGCCGGAGCGATCTTCCAGCTCTCCAGCATCAGCGGGAAGTTCCAGGGCGCGATCGCCGCCGTCACCCCTGACGGCTCGAAGCGCGTGTAGGCGTGGTGCCCGGAGTCCATCGGGAGGAGCTGGCCGGTCGACAGGCGGGCGTGGTCGGCGAAGAACCGGAAGTTGGCGGCGGCCCGCTGCACGTCGTGGCCGCTCTGGGTGACCGGTTTGCCCATGTCGCGGGTGTCGGCCAGCCTGATCTCGGCCTGACGTTCCTCCAGCAGGTCGGCGAGCCGGTGCAGGATCCGGCCGCGTTCGGCGTACCCCATCCGGGGCCACGGCCCCTCGTCGAAGGCCCGCCGGGCCGCGGCCACGGCCACGGCGGCGTCGGCCGGGTCGCCCAGGGCGGCCTCAGCCCAGGGCTCGCGGGTCCACGGGTCGACGCTGGCGAACCGCCGGCCGTCGAGCGAGTCCACTTCGCGGCCGTCGATGATGTGGCCGTGGTAATCGGTCATCGTGTTGCCGACCTTTCCGCGATCGTGACGTCGCCGGCGGCCCAGTGGGTGGCCGGGATCTCCCGGACGATGACGCGAACGCTCTCCTTGGGGGCGCCGATGGAGGTGACCACCGCGTCGGTGAGGCCGGAGATCAGCGCCCGGAGGTCCTCGGCGGTCCGGCCCTGGATGAGGGTGACTTCAACGAGCGGCATGCGCACCACCTGAGACGAACACGGCACCGAGACGTCGTCCAGGATCCACGCTCTCTCCATGCCTGTGCGTACGTGAGCGGACTCGAAAGCCATGAAACATGACTATCCCGGACCGAAATATTTATGATCGGATACTAGTTGTGGCGCGTCGCGGACATCAAGGTGTCGCCACGCCGGACAGCCCGAAGAGGCCGGCGGTGCCGCTCACGGCGAGATGACCTGACCCCTGTCGACCTGGGCGGTCTCGATGGACTCGCGCAGCTTGTCCAGCAACGCGGTCAGAGCGCGGCGGTCCTCGCCGTCGAGCCGCCAGACGAGCGCCTCCAGATAGCGCCAGTGCGACGGCAGGAAGCCCTCCAGGAATCGCTCGCCGGTGGCGGTGTTGGCGATGAGGTAGGAACGGCGGTCGTCGGGGTTGATCCGCCGCTCCACGAAGGACCGCTGCACGAGCCCGTCGATGACGCTCGTCAGGTTGGCCGGCCGGATGGAGATGGCCAGTGCCAGCTCGCCCATGTTCAGCGGCCGGTCCGCCCGGTGCAGCACGTTGAGGATGTTGAACTGGCTGACCGACAGCCCGTGCCCGGAGAGCTCGGCTGCCCCGGCGCGGTCGAACGCCGACATGGCGCGGTAGAGGGTGAGGGTCAGCGTCAGCAGGTCGGGGTCGAAGCCGGGCCCGTGCTCGGCCTGCGCTCGGGCGACCTGCCACTCGACCGTCGACTCCTCCGGATCGGTGTCGTGGGACACGCCCGCCTCCAGCTCGTCGTCGGCGTGGCCGGCACCCTGCGGCGCCGGGGCCGATTACTTGGATCGAAGATATTTATGGTTGACGATAATACAAGATCGGAACTATTTTAAGGCTCCGCGCCGGGCGTCGATGCCGACGGCGGAGCGGCCCCAACGGCCCCAACGGCTCCAACGGGCCCAACGGCCCCAACGGCTCCAGCGGCCCCAACGGCTCCAGCGAAGGAAGCGGTCATGGCGGAAGTACTGGGCGTCGGCCTGTCCCACTATCCCCTCTTCGGCGGGCTGGACGAGAACATGGCAAGCCTCCTCCAGCGCACCCTCACCGACCCGGGCATCCCCGCCGAGGCGAAGGACGTGGCCAACTGGCCGGAGCTCGCCCGCCGCGAATGGGCCGACGACGAGGGCCGGGCCGCGGCCAAGGAGCACCGCGCCGCCATGGTCGACGGATTCGAGCGGGTCCGCGCCGCGATCGACGACTTCAACCCCGACGCGCTGGTCATCTGGGGCGACGACCAGTACGAGAACTTCAAAGAGGACATCATCCCGCCCTACGCCGTGCTGGCGTACCCGACCATGGACCTCAAGCCCTGGGCGCACGCCGACCGTTCGTCGGACATGCGCGACCGGCCCAACGTCTGGGGCGAGGACCACAGCACCACGTTCCAGGTCCGCGGCCGTCCGGACATCGCGAAGTACCTGGCCTCCGGGCTGCTGGAGCGGGAGATCGACGTCTCCTACGCCTACCGGCCGGCGCACCACCCCGGCCTGCCGCACGCCTTCCTGAACGCCGTCCTCTACCTCGACTACCACCGCACCGGCTTCGACTATCCCGTGGTGCCCTTCCCCATCAACTGCTACGGCAGGCGGGTCGTCAGCTACCGGGGGTTCATGAGCGAGTTCGGCGACGTGCGCGAGCTCGACCCGCCGTCGCCGTCGCCCCGCCGGCTCATGCGCATGGGGGCGGAGGTGGCCCGGCTGTGCGCCGAGTCGCCGTGGCGCATCGCCCTGGTCGCCTCGTCGAGCTGGTCGCACGCGTTCCTCTGCGACCGCACCTGGCGGCTGCACCCCGACACCCCGAGCGACGTACGGCTCTACCAGGCCCTGGCCGGCGGCGACCTGGAGGAATGGCGCGCCACCCCGCTCCAGGAGATCGAGGCGGCCGGCCAGCAGGAGCTGCTCAACTGGTTCCCGCTGGTGGCCGCGATGGAGGAGCTCGGCCACCCCACGCCGGTCTGGTCGAAGTTCGTGGAGACCGCGGTGTTCAACTCCAACAAGGTGTTCGCGATCTACGGCCCCTCCGCGTAACCTGCCGCCGCTACGCTCCCGGCATGCGCCAGACCATTCGGCTCGTGGAGAGGGAGATTCGATGAGGCAGAAGGCCGTCTTAGCATTACTGGTCGCCTCCGTCCTGGTGACCGGCTGCTCGATGACCACCCCCGAGCCCGACGAGAAGGGCATCGTCTACGACGCGGGGATGTTCTCCGACACCACCTTCCAGAACTGCGTCGAGCCCGGTGTGCGCGACGTGTCCGGCTGGGGCGACAAGGGCTACGTCTATCCGGCCGGGCAGCGTACCTTCGAGTTCGCGGCCGACCCCAACGACCCGGCGGGGGTCCAGACCAAGCCGGGGGCCGAGGCCGGGCCGCTCACGATGTGGACCAAGGACCCGCTGGAGATGCGCGTGACGGGCGTCGTCACGTTCTCCCTCACCAGCGACTGCAAGACGCTACGGCTCTTCCACGAACAGATCGGGCTGAAGTACGAGGCCTACACCGACAGCGGCTGGAACAAGCTGCTCAGCGTCTACATCGGCCAGCCGCTCGACCGGGCCCTCGACGCGGCCAGCAAGGAGTTCGCCTGGCGTGACCTGGCCTACCTCAAGCCGCAGTCCAAGCAGGACTGGGAGGCGAAGGTCGCCCAGTACATGGGCCAGTTCCTGCGCGAGCAGGGCGGCGCCGAGTTCTTCGACAAGTTCTCGGTCACGCTGCAGCAGCCGCAGCCGCCGCTGAACGTGCGCGAGGCGATGGCCGCAGTCCAGCAGGCCCAGGAGGAGAACGTCGCGCAGAAGGCGAAGAACGAGAAGGCCCGTACCGAGCTGGAGGCCATCAGGGCGCTGAAGGACGTGCTCGGCGCGCAGGGCGCGGTCATGTGGCAGGCCGTCAAGGACGGCCGCATCCAGATCATCGTCTCCGACAGCGGCCAGATCAACGTCACGCCGAACAAGAACGGCGGCAACTGACCGGGAGCCGGTCAGCGGATGGGATCCGCTCCCGTTCGGCCCTGGTCGGCTGAGGTGTCGGCCGATGGGTCGGCTGATGGGTCGGCTGAGGTGTTGGCCGCGACCAGGGCGTCTCCGAGGGCCGTACGACGGTAGAGGACGAACTTCCCCGACCGGGTGCTGATGATCAGGCCGCTCCGGCGAAGGATGGACAGGTGGTGGCCCGTCGTACCGAGACTCAGCCCGTGCTGCCGGGTGAGCTGGGTGGTGGTCACCGGCTGGCGCATCGCCCTGAGCAGCAGGGCCCGGGTCCTGGTGACGAGCTCGCTGAGGGCGTCGCCGTGGTCCTCCTGGACGTGCCGGTGGGTGAGCGTCGCCCGGCCGCGGGCGGGGTAGAGAATGGCGCGGCGCCACGGCGGGTCCGTGCAGAAGGCCAGCGGCCCGAAGATCGTGGGCACGAACAGCAGGCCGTCGCTGTCGGGCGGGCACCGCTCGTCCCACGGCACGTCCGCCGTGATCGAGCCGCCGTTCTCATGGGAGCGCCAGCTGACGTGCGCCGACAGATCCGTCAGCGCCTCGGCCCAGCCGTACGCCAGCAGGAGCCCCGCCCGGTGCAGGAGGTCCTGTTCGAGGATGGCGTGGATGGCGGGCCAGTCGGGCTCGATCAGCTCGTGCCACACCGCTTCGAGGCCGGCGGCCAGCCACGCGACCACGTCGGGCGCCTGGAGCGTGGCCCGCACCTCCTCGGCGACCGGCCCGCTCCGCTCGGTGATCGTGCGATGGAGCTCCTGCCGCGCCTGGTCGAAGGGGGTCGCCCGGACGATCTCCAGCTGGTCGGCCATGGTCTCGCGGGGCCCGGTCGGCGGCGGGGAGATGAAGTCGGGCTGGTAGCCGTCGGTGTGCCCGAGCGTCACCAGGGCGCGCACCGGCGGGACCTGACGGCAGAGGTCGTTGAAACGTCCCCGCGCGCGGTCCGCCCATGGGCGCAACGCGACGTCGCCGCGGTATCCGCTGAGGACGTCCAGCGCTCTGCCGGTCTCGTTGATCGGCGAGATGGCGAACCTGCTGGCCGCCAGATCCTGCGGGTCAACATCGAATTCGAGCACGTTTCCATCGTCGTCGAAGGCATGGCTCGGAGACAGTGACTTTCGAACAATAGTTGCATGACAACGAACGAGGGTTCGCCGGTGCCGTACCGCGAGGTCTTCGCCGTGGGGGTGTTCCGCACTCTGTTCGTCGGCCAGACTCTGATGGTCATCAGCGAGGCGATGAAGATGCTCGCCCTGTCGCTGCTGGTCTTCGCCCGCACCGGGTCGCCGCTGATGGCGGCGGTGGCGTACATGGCGGGCATGCTCGCCTACCTCGTCGGCGGGACGCTGTTGCTGTCGCTCGCGGACCGGATCTCCACCCGGCCGCTGCTGGTCACCTTCCACCTGGTCCGTTTCTGCGTCATCGGGGTGCTGGCCTTCGTGGTCCTGCCGGTGCCGGTCGTGCTGATCCTGGCCGCGGTCATCGGCCTGTTCGGCCCGGTCGCGGAGGGCAACGCGACGGCACTGCTGGCCGACGTGCTCCGCGACCGGAGCTACATCACGGGGAGATCGCTGATGACCGCGGCCGCGGCCGCCTCCCAGGTCATCGGTCATGGCATCAGCGGGCTGCTGCTCATCACGATGAGCGCCTACGGCGTGCTCGCCACCGCGTCGGCCTTCTGCCTCGTCGCCGCCGTGGTGACCTGGTTCGGGCTGCGTGACAGCCCAAGGCGCGGGGCCGACCGGCCCGACCGAGCTGACCGCGCCGACCGCGTCGACGGCGTCGACCACGCCGACCGCGCTGACCGGCCCGCGTCCACGCCGGGCGCCTCCCCGCTGAGACGGCTGCTGCGGACCGGGGCGGCCGCCTCGACCTGGCAGGTCAACAGGCAACTGCTGGCCGACCGGCACATTCGCGGGCTGCTGCTGGCGATTCTGGTGCCGACCTCGCTGGCCGTCGGGGCCGAGGGCGCGGTGGTCCCCTACACCGCCGACATGGGACAGGCCCCGGCCGGTTTACTGCTCTCCGCCATGGCCGGCGGCATGCTGCTCAGCAACGTGTTGATCGGCCGGTTCGCCGGCGTCGAGACGGCCGAACGACTGGTGCTCCCGCTGATCTACCTCACCGGCGGCGGCCTGGTCGCGTTCGCCCTGCGGCCCGGCCTGCCGGTGGCCGTCGCGCTGGCCGCGGCCAGCTCGGCCGGGCTGGGTTACGAGATCGGGCTCCAGCGGCGTTTCCTGCAGGCGCTCCCTGAGCACGCTCGTGGTCAGGCGTTCGGCCTGGTCAGCACCGGCCTGATGTCCGGTCAGGCACTCGGCGCCGTCGCCGTCGGCGCGCTGACCGGGATCGCCGGCGCGGGCCTGTCGATAGCGGTGTTCGGAGCTCTCGTGATCGCCGCGGGTGTGCTGCTCAGGCGCCACCTGCTGCCCGGCCGGAAGGCCGGCCCAGCCTCGCCACAGATCGACCGCGTGGTCGCGGAAACGAGATGCGCAAGATCTCTACCGCTGCCAAGCTGCCCGGATGAATCACGAACAGATGTCCAGGATCGCTCATACTGATCACCCGATCAAAGCGCCGCTCGGCGATGAGTCGGTGCGCCGCCTGCTGGAACAGGGACTGCCGCGCGGCGACGAACGCGTGCTCGACCTCGGATGCGGGGGAGGGGAATGGCTGTTGCGCGCGCTGGCCACGCGTCCGCGCGTGCGGGCCGATGGCGTCGACGTCTCCGAAGAGGCACTGGGCCGGGCTCGTGACGCCGCGCGAGATCTCGGCGTCCACGACCGCCTCGTCCTGCACAGCCAGGAGGCCGCGACGTTAGCACCCGCGAGGAGCAGAACTTAGGCGGATCCACCAGGGGATCGATCACCCGTAACCGAGCCGTCGATGTGGGGTCGATGCTCCGCAGCGTGATCAGCCTCTGGCCATCAGCCTCCTCCAACACGGTCAAGGCGCCGGGCAGCCCCGCGGAGACTGTCGCGATGACCAGCCCCATCCCCGCCAGGCCCTGTTGTTTGTGTGGATATTCGATCCGGTGCAGGCCCGAGGCCGCGATGGCTGCGACCTCCCGCGGGCGCTGCATCTGCCGTCCGTCGTTGGTCACGACCGCGTGGAATCCCTCGGCAGCCGCAAGCGGGTAGAGGCTCTCGTCACGCGTCCCAGACCAGCCAGGGAGATCGAGCAAATGAACAATCTCGTGGTGCACGATGAAGGCGGTGAGAGCTCGACGGAGCGGCTTGGGGACATTCTCGTCCAGTAGCAGCCTCACGCGGTCCTCTGCGGGGCGTAGCTGTCGACATAGTCGGCGAAATCCGCGGCTTCCCGTGCGGCCGTCGCCGTGACACTCGGGTAGTAATCGGGGATCCGATCAGCGGGAACACCGTCTCGAAGAAGCGCGGCGACCTCGTCATAGGGCACCCGTGTGCCCTCTATCACCGGAATCCCACCTCGGACCGCCGGATCGACCGTCACATGATCACGTGGTCGCAGGAGGTCAGGGATATGGCGTCCGTCACGATAGAAAGGCCGCAGGACGTCCACCATCTCGTGGATCACGACGTTGGCCTTACTGCGAACCAGATCGATCGCCTGATCGGGCCCCGCCAGATAGATGCTGCTGCCATCGGCCACCAGGCGATACGCCGAGAGATGATCACGCTCTCCCAGATCATCACGGAGCGTGTCCAACGCCTTTCTGATCTTCTGTAGGGAGGCGTCGTTGCGCAGCTTGACGCATGTTCGCAGTGCCATCACGTCTCGGAATGAGTACAGAACGGGACGGAAGGCGGAAATCTCGGGAACCAGCACCGCTCCACGGCCCGAACCAGCCTTACGCCAGTGGGCGAGCTGGCGAAGCGTGGCACCCGACAGCGCCGCAGCGAGCTGCGGACTGTAGGACATCCGCTTCACCCCTTCCATGCCGTGCATGCGGAACGGTTACCAGGTCATCATCGCAAAGATCTCCTCGGCGTTCATGTTCTTCCGGACGCCGAGCGGAGCTGGTGGTCGCAAGCGACGGACCTGCCGGAGGGCGACGAGTTCCGGGTGCGGCCGTCCTCAGTTTCGCGGCAAGGGGACGTGCAGCCTGCGAGCCGTGGTCACGGCGATCGTGGCGGCGAGCGCGCCGAGCATTCCGCCCAGAATGAAGAAGACCACGAACCAGGTGAGCGGCGGAGCCTGGACCGTGTCCTGGGCCGCCGCCTCCAGCGCGTAGAGCCCGAGGGGGAACCCGCCGCCGAGAAATCCGCCCAGCATGGCCGACTTGGCGATCAGAGCGCAGATGGCGGACGGCGAACTGAGGAGGAAGAACAGCGGCGTGAAAACCATGGCCGGTGCGAACCCCATCGAGGCGGCGAGAACAGCCCAGATGCCCGCGAACAACGCATAGGTCATCACCCAGACGAGTAGCGCTCCGGCCACCCGCGCGGCGATCTGCCGCGCCCACGGGGTCTTCGTGGTGCCCGGAACGGCGGGCGAGGCGGCGTCCTTCTCTCGTTCCACCGTTCTCCGAGACACCCAGATCGTGCTGATGATCCCGACCATTCCGATGAGGGTGCTGACTATCACCCCGATGCCCTGCCATCGGGGATCTCCCAGATTGCCCATGTGACTCCCGCGTGCCGTGGCAGCAGTGCTCCCAAATTTCGCGCCAGATGTTCGTTGCGTAACCAGAACAGTCGATCCCGTAATCGAACCGTTAGCTCCGTTCCGCGTTGAACGCGGAGAGATCGAGGTTTCGACGTGACGAACTTCCGCGTCGCCTCACGGTGGCCCCGCACCGCCGTGAGCCTCATGACCGGTCGTGACCTGCGCGGAAGCGCGGAGAACCGACTCCATCCCGAGGCCGAAGCATGGGTACCTCACTGGAGGGAGGATGAGGATGACCATCGACGACGATATGCGGCTGATCGTGGAGACCGCGCGGCTGTCCTTCGTGGCCACCGTGTGCCCCGACGGCTCACCCAATCTCTCGCCCAAGGGATCGATGCGGGTGTACGACGACGCGCACCTCGCCTTCATGGACATCGCGTCCCCGAACACGGTCGCCAACCTCCGACGCGATCCGCGGATCGAGGTCAACTCGATCGACTTCCTCCGCAGGCGGGGCTACCGGTTCAAGGGCACGGCGGAGCTCCGCGAGCCCGGCGACCCTGTGCACGAGTGGCTGCACGCCTGGCTGCTCGACCTGAACGGTCCCGGCTACCCCGCTCATCGCGCGATCCTGGTGCACGTGGAGCGGGCGCTGCCGATCCTGTCTCCTGCCTACACCTTCGGCGGCGCCGACGAGGTCGATCTCAGGCGGGCATGGGCGGGTACGTACCTCGCCGACCTGGACGAAGAGCGATGATGAGCGTCCGCGAGACCATGACCGCGGCCTACATCACGCGGCCCGGCCCGGCGGACGAGATACGGATCGGCCGGCTGCCCGTGCCCGAGCCCGGCCCGTCGGAGGTACTGGTGAAGGTGCGGGCACTCGCCGTCAACCATGTCGACACCTTCGTCCGTTCCGGCGCCTACCGGACGCCCCTGCCGTACCCGTTCGTCATCGGCCGCGACCTGGTGGGGACCGTGGCGACGGCGGCGCCGGGGTTCGCCCCCGGCGACCCGGTGTGGTGCGACAGCCTGGGGTTCGACGGCCGCCAGGGGGCCTTCTCCGAGTACGCCGCGGTGCCCGCCGACCGGCTCTATCACCTGCCCCGCGGCGTCGATCCGGAGAACGCGGTCGCCTCCCTGCACACCGCCGCCACCGCCTACCTCGGCCTGTTCAGGGAGGCGGGCCTGCGGATCGGGGAGACGGTCGTCGTGACCGGCGCGGGCGGCGGGGTCGGTTCGGCCACCGTTCAGCTCGCCGCGGCCTATGGGGCGCGGGTGATCGCGACCGCGCGTCCGGACGACTTCGACTGGTGCCGGCGGTGCGGCGCCGACGAGGTCGTCGACTACCACGACCCGGACATGTACCCGAAGATCGCCGAACTCGCCCCCAACGGGGTGAACGTGTTCTGGGACAACGCCGGCCACTACCACCTGGAGCGGACCGTTCCGTTGCTCGCCCTCGGCGGCCGGATGATCATCGCGGCCGGTCTCGGCGCCACTCCCGCGCTGCCGGTCGGAGAGCTCTACACGCGTGACGCCAGCCTCCGGGGCTTCGCGATCAGCAACGCCACCGTCGCCGAGCTCACCGCGGCGGCCACGGCGATCAACCACCTCCTGGCCCGTGGCGCTCTGGTCTCCCGGATCGGCACCCGGCTGCCGCTCACCGAGGCCGCCCGGTCCCACCGCCTCCAAGAAGGCGCCGAGCCGCACAGCCCTCGCGGGCGCATCGTCGTCCTCCCGTGACAGGGGCGCTCAGGCGGACCGGGCCCTGCGGCGGATCTTGATGTCGCGCATGTCCGTCACCGCGATCTTCAGAACCTCGTGCGGGTAGCCGTGCGCGTCCAGCGCCTCCATCGCTCCCAGGAACGCCTCCTCCTCACCGTCGTCCGGTCCGGCGGGCACCTGGCAGCGGAAGGTGAAGGCGGACACGCTCTGGTCATGGGTGAACGTCCCTGCCTCCGTGTAGGCGATCTCGCTCGCCGCCCGCACGGCGGCTCGGCCGGCCTCGTCGAGCCCCTTGAACTTGCCACTGATCGTCACTCTGAACATGGGGCGTCCTTTCGTACGGCATAGGTGAGGATGCGCTCGCCGAGCAGTGTCTCGATGGTGTCCAGCAGCTCCAGCAAGGCGGCCGAGATCGCGTCGGCGGACTCGCCCGCGGTCGTCCGCCGTCCGACCTCGGCGTAGACCAGCGCGTGCAGGCTTCCGATCTGCCAGGCCACCGCACGCGGCAGCGGATCATCCCGCTCCGCCCCGGTCTCCTCGGCCAGTACGAGGGCGAGAGCCTCCGTCATCTCACGGCCGAGGTCCTCCAGGCGGGCGGTCAGCGTGGGGGCGGCCCGCATCATCTCCAGCACCCGCCCGAATCCGGCGCTCAGCCCGACCGCGCGGTCGCGCCCGCGTACCTCGTCCCGAAGCCGAGTCAGCACCGCGCCCACCGCCGACTGCCCGACCGGCCGCTGCCGGACGATGTCGGCCAGCCGCTGCGGGGACGCCTCCTCCGGAGGCAGGACGAGCTCCTCCTTGCACGAGAAGTAGTTGTAAACGGTGTTGACCGACACCTCGGCGGCCTCGGCGACCTGGGCGATGGTGACCCCGTCGAAACCGTGCGCCACGAAGAGGCCAAGGGCCACGTCCGAGATGCGCCGGCGAGTCTGCCGCTTCTTCCGCTCCCGCAGTCCCTCTGGCATCTTTGGAGCGTACTGTATTTTTGAAGTGGACTGCACTTTCGTTCGATCGTCATCCGGGCATGGCCAGGCCGGGGGCGGTTAATCGCTTTCGGGGCGGAGCGCCACTGTGCCAGCATCGCCCGATGAGCCTGAACCGATGTGACCTGTTGCGTTGGCAGTTCGACCTGACGTGGTCGCTCTTCGAATATCACCTAGAGCGCCTGAAGCCTGATGACTTCCTGTGGGAGCCGGCGGCCCACTGCTGGACGGTGCGTCATGACGTGGCCGGGAAGTGGGTGCCGGACTGGGCGGAGACCGAGCCCGACCCTGTCCCAGTCCCTACGATCGCCTGGCTGAGCTGGCACATCGGCTGGTGGTGGAGCGTGACGATCGATCACGCCGAGCAACGGCCACCCCGTGAGAGGGCCGAGATCACCTGGCCGGGCGACGGGACGAGCGCCGTCGAGTGGCTGCGCGGCCTTCGCGTGGAATGGCTGGCGGTGCTGGATCGACTCTCCGACGCCGATCTGGACGCCGCGGCCCCGTTTCCCTGGCCGAAGGACTCCGAGCACACGGTGGCCCACATGGTGGCCTGGGTCAACACCGAACTGCTGAAGAACGCCGCGGAGATCGGCCAGCTCAGGCTGACGCGTGCCGCCTCTGCCTGACGGTCCCGAGATCCGCCGCTGGCGGGCGCGTACGTGCTCTCAATCGGCGTGCCTGGTTCGTCCGAGCTTCGACCCGAGCCAATGCCTGCAGCCGTACAACGATTCGATGGTCTGCCCCATCCGGTAGTACAGCCGCGGCGGGACGTGCGCGAGCAGCGCCGACTCCCGCCGGGCCTGAAGAGCGATCAGCTCCAGCGGTGGCAGGTCGATGTACCGCGGCAGGTTCTCGTACCACTGGGCGCTGTAGCGGGCCGCTCGCTGCAGCTTGCGGATCGCTGATCTGCGCTGCCGCTCGTAGCGGGCGAGGGCTGGCTGGAGTCGCGGGTCCCCGTGCAGCGCGTTGACCAGGAAGGCGGCGTCCTCCAGGGCGAGGGCGGTGCCCGCGCCGATGGAGAAGTGCGTGGTGTGCGCGGCGTCCCCGAGCAGCACGAGGTTGTCGTGATACCACCGGCGGTTGGTCAGGGTGCGGAAGTTCAGCCAGTGCGCGCTGCCGTCGGCCTGCGACCGGCCGATCAGCGGATGCCCGTCCAGTATGTCGGCGAAGAGCTTCTCCAGCAGGGCCAGGCTGTCGGTCTCGTTCGTCTGGTCGAGCCCGAGTCCTCGCCAGGTCGCGGGGGAGCACTCGATGACGCAGGTGCTCCGGTCCTCGCTGAACCGGTAGCCGTAACACCACAGCCAGCCGTGGTCGGTCTCCACGAAGGCGAAGATGAAGGAGTCGAAGACCTTGGTGGTGCCGAGCCAGATGTAGGTGTTCCGCTCGACCGTCACCTCGGTGCCGAAGTGATCGGCGTGACGCTCGCGCAGCACGCTGTTGACACCGTCACCGGCCACGACGAGATCCGCGTCGGCCAGCTCGGCCTCACCGGCGATCTCCCGCTGGAACTCGACGCGCACGCCGAGCGCGCGGGCCCGCTCGGCGAGGATGGCCAGCAGTCGGTGGCGGCTGATGCCGAAGCCCTCCTCCGCCTGCTCCGTCACCGTCGCGCGGTCGTGCACGTGCGTGACCCAGCTGTCCCAGGAGACCAGGCTCTCGCTGATGGCGCGCGCGGACTCGGGGTCGGCGACGTGCAGATAGCTGAGCAGCTCGTCGCCGAAGGTCACGCCCCAGCCGTACGTCGAATTGACCGGGTTCCGCTCGTAGACGGTGATGTCGTGGGACGGGTCCACCCGCTTCATCAGGATCGAGAAGTACAGACTGCCGGGCCCACCGCCGACGCACGCGACCTTCACAACTTTCTCCCGCTACTCAAAGTGATCAATTAACAACATAGAGTAGCAAGAGTGTGCACGGCGGGACGATCTAGTCCAGCTGAACCGCCGGTCACGAGATGGCCAATTAGCGAACCGCCTCCAGACCGGGTCCACGCCGAACCAGTGGTAAGCCGACCACGAGAGCGCCTGACCGCCGCCGGGTCAGGCGCTCTCCTCCGGATACGCCGATCCCGGGTCGAGCCGCGGCGGTGCCGGCGCATCCAGCTCGGCGGCCTCACGCAGCGACATCAGGACCGCCAGCGGGTCGGTGATGTGCGGGTTGCGCTCCAGATGCATCAACTGCCGGGGAGACAGCGTCCGCACCGCGAGCAGCCCGTCGTCCTTCACCACCAGGATCGAGCCGACCAGCGCGACCGCCCGGGCGGTGCTCGCCAGCGACTCGATCAGCTTGGAGGCGGCGTCGGCCTGCGCGGTGTCCACGCCCGCCTGGGCCTCGTGCACCAGCCGCAGTTCGGCGGCCCGCTTGAAGCTCGCCAGCACCTCGTCCGCGGTCAGGTGTTCGCCCACGGTCTTGGCGGCCCTGATCCGGAAGATCTGGAACCAGGACCCGTGGATGGGGTCGGAACTGTCGATCACCTCCCAGCCGACGCTCTCGGCGAACCGCCCGATCGCCTCCCGCACCTCGTCCCGCATCCCGTCGTCGTCCTGATAGACGACGATCGTGTGCTCGTCCGCGACCGGGTCGCCGGCCGCGTCCTGCCGCCGCCGGGCGAGCTCCTCGACCATCGCCCGCTCGATCCTTCCCCACATGACGGGTTGCCGGTCCTCGGGCGCCGAGACGACGACCGGAGAGACCGGATCGTGCTCCTCGTAGCCCTCCCGAGATCGGAAGGAGGCCAGGAAGGGTTCGAGGAGCCGGACGGGCGGATAGTCGGCCAGTGCCTCCGCGGAGACGTGCGCCGGCACCTTCATCTCGCTGATCTGCCGGATCAGCCGTTCCATGGCGATCTGGTCCCGGCCCAGGACTCTGATCTGCTCCTCAAGCTCCACGGTCTGGGTCCGGATGCGGTTCCGTTCCAGGTCCATCCGGAGTTCGTCGACCCGCAGCTCCACCTCGGCGGCCCGCCGGGACCCCTCCAGGTCGAACAGCCGGCGGCGCGTCCGCTCCAACTCCGGGTCCTCAGCCTCGAATTCGGTGAGCGTGGTGTCGATCGCGTCGACGCCCCATGCCGAGAGCGCGCTCCGGATCCGGGCCGCCAGCTCCGTCCGGATCTCCTGCGTCGACGCCAGCAGCTCCAGCGCGCCGTACTCCGCCGCGGCGCTCTGGAGGTAGCCCGCCACCACGCTGCCGAGCACGCGTTCGGCGAAGCGCCGCACCGTCGCGGTCACCGGCTCCGGCGGTGTTCCGGCCTCCGCCCGCAGGTAGCCGAACGACTGGACCAGGTGGGGGGCCGTCTCGGGCCGGATGGAGACGGTCTGGGTGAGGCCGGCCCTCAGCCAGTGCCCCTCGACGTTGAACCTGAGCGAGCCGAAGACCAGGTCGTGAAGGTCGGGCGGCCCGCCCGGGCCGCGGTCCCGCCATTCGACGATCAGAATCCTGGTCGGCACGAGGACCACGGTCGCGAACCAGGGGTTGATCCGGTAGCTGCCGGGTCGGAGCACCTCGGCCTGCACCCCGCGCCTGCCGCCCTCCTCCAGGAACCGCCACGGAAGCTGGAAGTTCCGGTGGCCCGGTACGGGTTCGCCCAGCGCGGGCCCCTCCTGCCCGTCGACCGGCTCCTGGCCGGCGAAGGTCACCACGACGCCGACCGAGCCCACGGGGACCTCCACCTCGCGCAGACTCTCGCGGGTGAGCCCGAGGCCGGCGAGTTCCGCGTCGTCCGCCTCAGAGGTCCACACGTCGAACAGCTCGGGGTTGACCGCGTACCTGGCGCCGCCCGGCAGGACCGCCGGCTGCCGCCCCATCTGGCCCCCGTCGAGCAGGAAGGCCCGCCCGTCCTGGAAGTCGTCGCACTCGGTGAACCGGGCCAGCGGCTCCAGCAGCGGGGCCGGGGCGCCGGCCTTGGCGACGACGACCCCCACCGTGCCCGCCGGGACACTGATCTGCGGTCTCTCCCGGACCCGGTACAGCCCGGGGAGCAGGAAATACGCCTGTCCGCTCCGTAGCAGGGCCGCCTGGGCCCCCGGCGACCCGGCGACCTTGACCGAGGCCCGGTCCTCGGCGGAGGACCGCCCGAATCTGCGGTAGACGACGCCGACCCGGTCCGGTGGGATCCGGTGCATTCCGCGAAGGAGAACGAGCAGGACCGCGAGCACCGCGGCGGCCAGATACCAGACCATGTCACTCCGTCCAGCCCGGGGGCCAACTGGAAACGTTATGGAGCGGTCAGCACGAGAAACGGGACAGTCACCCTGGGAGGCCAGCGGCGGCGTACTGCGTGCGTTCGCCAGTGGGGTCCTCGCAGACGATCCTAGAGGGGCGATCGTCGGAGCATCACGTCGATGTCGGCATCGATGCGGACCGGCTGCCTTCCTGTCGATCATGACGGTGGGCTTCCTGTTCTGCGCCGATCCGCTCCGACCTCGACATGCGGATCGATCCGCAGGTCGAGCAGCAGGCGCAGGCCGTACGGGATCTGGCGGTACTCTCTCTCGGAGAGGGACTAGCCAAATTCGGTTAGCTCAAGATCGAGGGAGCTGGATGAAGCCGGTACGGCTGCTGGTGCTGGGAGCGCTGCGCAGGCGCGGTCGCGCACACGGCTACCAGGTCCGCACGGATCTGGAGTCGTGGGGCGCGCACGAGTGGTCCACCGCCACGTCGGGCTCGGTGTACCACGCGCTCAAGAGCATGGCCGACCAGGGCCTGCTGGCGACGTGCGAGGGTGTCCCCTCAGAGGCCGCGGGCCCGCCGCGGATCGAGTACGAGCTGACAGACAAGGGCGAACAGGAGTACTTCACCCTCCTGAGCCAGGCCCTCGCCGACCGCGAGCCGAGCCTGGACGTGCTGGGCGCCGCCGTCGGCCTGATCGAGGACCTTCCCCGGGAGCATGCCCTGCGGATGCTGCGCGAGCGAGCCCGCGCGATGCACGAGTGGCGCACGAGCATCACCTCGCAGCTGCCTGCGGACACCGATCTGGACACCTGGGGGCCGGTGGGCGAGGTCCTGTCTCTATGGCTGACCACCGCCGACGCCCGCGCCCAATGGACCCACCGGCTGATCCGCCGCCTGGAAGAGGGCGCGTTCACCATGGCCGGCGAGGACCCCGCACCCGCACGGCAGGGCGAATAGCGGCCTTCATCAGAACGGAGAAACCATGGCCAACGAGATCACCGTACCGCTGCTTCCCTGCCGGTCCATCGATGAGATCGTCGAGTTCTACACCATGCTGGGCTTCGTCCGGACCTACTACCAGCTCCGCCCGAACCCGTACGTGTCGCTCAAACGCGAAGACCTCCAGTTGCACTTCTTCGGCATCCCGGACTTCAAGCCCGAGGACTCCTACGGGAGCTGCCTGGTCATCGTGCCCGACACCGGGGAGCTCTTCGAGGCGTTCGCGGCGGGCATGCGCGAGGCCCACGGCAAGCTCCTGGTCTCGGGGATCCCCCGGATGACCCGGCCCCGCAAGCGCAGGAACGCCGAGAACCTTTCCGGATTCACCGTCGTCGACCCGGGCGGGAACTGGATCAGGATCGTGGCCGCCAAACCCGCACCCGAGGAGAAGGAGGCGGCCTCCGGCAGGCTGGCCACGACTCTGCAGAAGGCGGTCGTGATGGGCGACTCCCACGGCAAGCACGTACGAGCGGCCCAGATCCTGGACGCGGCTCTGGAGCGGGACAAGGAGACCGCGACGGCGGCCGAGTTGCTCGAAGCGCTGGCCTACCGCGCCGAACTCGCACTCCGCGCCGAGGATTCGGCCGCCGCCCGCGACGCCCTTGCCCGCGCTCGCGCGCTCACCCTCTCCGAAGCCGAACGCGGCGGCCAGCTCGCCGACATCCTGGCCGCGCTGGAAGACCTGGAGGCCATTCTCGGGCCCGCGCACCGGCCCTGACCCCACATCCGGCCCGGGGACCGCCGCGGGCGTTCACAAGCGCAGGCGAATCCCCGTGATCTCAACTCCGGCACCGGCCCTAGCAGTCGCAGATGAAGCCGTAGTTGCCCCAGGAGCCCTTCATGACCAGCTGGTACTTGCTGCCGTACAGTCCGTAGATCCCGTGACGGAATTGCTTGTCCGGCGACACCCGTCCTGATCCGACGCGGGCACCCGTCTCCCTGTCCCACACCTCCCAGTCCACAATGCTGGTGCTGTCGATCCCGATCCATACGCGGTTGAGGGTGCGGTTCGCGGGCGCGTAGCCGCTGGCGCACTTGTTCGTCCAGTAGTCGGGGCGGCAGGTGTGAGTGACCTGGGCATTGGCCGGCTGGGTCGTCGCGACCATAGCGGCTGTGGCAGTGACCAGCGCGAGTAAAGCCATGGCGGCTCGGCGCACGATTCCTCCAAGGGTTGAAGTCACCTTCGCAAACCGGGCAAGTCTCGCATCAGCTATCCCTTCAGTACAAACGTTTTTAAGCAGGTGCATCCGCGGTGGGCTGATCGTCGTCGGCGGGATGCCTGCTTGGAGCCGGACCGGCAGCAGAGAGAGGCGAAGTGCTGATCAGTTTCGACGGGACCTTCTATACGATCACGGATCCTCAGTTCGAGATGAGCATCCCGGCCTGGGACGGCTATGAGCCGGACACGGCCGATGCGGCCGGCGCAGCGATCTGTTGCTCGGCTACCGGATGAATCAATCCTGGCGGTGTCACACGCGGAGATCCACCAGCGGCGCACGAAGGTGTTCAGCGCTCCGAGATCCCGACGACATGTGAAGACTGACCCAGGGCGATGACCGGGTGAAGTCATCGATGGACGCGACCGGCAAGGTCCGGCATGCTGGTTTCTCCCTGTGCGGAGGTTCAGATGACGATGGGGTTCGCCGAGTTTCTGTTTGTGCTAGTGATATGGGTCGTTCCAGCCGTTTTGTTGTTTTTCTTGCTCTACTGGACAATCCGCCTGGCAATCAGACATGAGAAGCGGCGGGTGCCGAGTTCGCGTGAGGCCGCAGATCAGAAACGACGGGAACGCGTGGCGGTGGAGCGTGCCGCTCAGCATCGCCCCAGACGACGTCGCTCCGAATGAGCAAGCGTCCGACGGCTTTCGTGGCCTGTCATGGCGTACTTGAGGAACGCCTCAAGGTCATGCTCGTCCCCGTTGTGGATCCGCTTGGCGACTTTGTTGGGTGGATAACCGCGAAAGGGCTCTCCACGGCAGCGGCATTCTGGTCGTCGCCGTGCAGCGGTTCGAGCTGGGTGAGGCGGTACGGTGGCGGCGTGAGCAGCTCTGACTGACTCACCCAGCTGGCTGAGCGTTCAGTTCCGGCCGCCGCGCGAGGCGAGCTGACTGCGCCGAAGCATTGTTCGGCGTGATCTGGCGTGAAACCCCAGGCGTTCACGCCGTCGCCTACAACGCATCCTCGTCAATACCGGAGAGGGCCGAGGAAAGGAGCAGGCATGTCGACCGAGCCGGAGCCGGGCCTCGCGCCCGAGCACACGAAACCCCCCCACATCAAGAACGAGCCGATCACGATGACGGTCGACGGGCAGGACTTTCGCATTCGTGAGCGTGCTGGGAGGCCCGGCGAGTACGACTTCGACTGGCTCAGCGGGCCGCACGAGTACGGCTTCGGGATCACCAGAGCTGCCGGCGCCGCGATGACCCTGGCTGAGATGGAGGAGGCCATCCGCGGCTTCCTCGCTGAGATCGACCCCGCCACCGGTTACCTGAAGGAATAGCTGAGCGGGCATGACCCTCCCCGGCAGCTCCTGACCGAGGGATGGGCAGGCCCCTGCCTCAGCCATTACAGGCAGCACGTGCTTGATGATCACCCTGGAGTCGGAGCGCCCCCGCAGGAGGCGCCCTTTCAGGCGGTCAGCCGCTTGAACATGTGCACGTCTTCGTGACCGTCGGGAATACCGAGCATCCGACCGGTTTCGACGTAGCCGTGCCGCTGGTAGAAGCCAGGGGCCTGGAAGGTGAAGGAGGAGACGGCGACCCTGTCACACCCTCGTCGCACGGCCTCCGCCTCGGCGGCTTGCAGGATCTTGCTGCCCCATCCCTGCTTGCGACTGTCCCCGCGGACCCAGAGCATTGAGATCCCGCAGAGCCCGCCCCAGGTCCAGGCGGTCAGGCCGCCGACCAACTCGCTGTTGCCGTCGGTGACCTTGATGGAGAAGGAGTCACCGTAGGCCGTGCTGGTGGCGGCTTCGTTGAACGCCGTCAGTGCATCGTCGAGTTGCTTGCTCAACTCGGGGTCGTCGTCGCCGACGACCAAGGTCGAGGCAGAGTCTCCAGTCACGCTGATGGAGTATGTCAGCGGAGTCCGGTTCGGACGAATGAATTTCGCGTGGCCGAGCGGCCGTCCGCCGGGACCGGTCCCGAGGCCGGTCAGCAATCTTCCGGCGCCCTACGCCGTGACGTCCAGCTCCGCGTACATGCCGGCACCGTAGTGACCAGGCATCTCCTGCTCGGCCACCAAGGCCGCCAAGGCCGCCGTGGACGTGGTGCCCAGCACGACTGCCGCCAACACACCAGCCGCCAGCCATCCTCTCCGCCGCAGGACACTCACCTGCGCCCCTGCAGCAACTCCAGACGACGTTTGTATTCGTCGACGTCGATCTCGCCTCGGGCGAGCCGCTCAGCCAGCATGTCCTCGGGCCGCTGTGGCCCTTGGACCTGCCCTTCCGTCTTCCGCGAGCCGCCGATGTAGCGGACCAGCGCCACGATCCCAGCGATGATCAGTCCCCAGAAGAGGATCATGGTGATCCCCATGACCAGCCAGTAGCCGGTCCCATAACCCCACATCATTGCCCCCAGCCCTCCTTTCAGGAGGTCTCCGTTTCAACATGCCACGACGGCGACAGTGACCGGCAGGGCCGTTGGTCCCACTGGAGCATGCTGATGGTCCTGTAGTGGCGAACTTCGGATGCGGCCGAGCGCCGGGCCGCTGTACGGCGGCGCGCCGCGCCGTCGCTTGTCGTGATGACCGCCCACCGCGTTCGGCAGTGGCACACGAAGCCCACGCAGAACGGCCCGGGTTCCTTGACCGTCGCCAAGGCGTACCGACGTTCCGGCCCGCGATCAGGGAGGCCGACGATCGATACGTCTAACCTGTCGGCGTGGGCACCGACATCTACGGCCACATCGAGGCTCGCCACCCATGTGCGGACGAGGATTGGTACGACTGGGATGCATGGGCGGTGTCCATGCCCCTCCACCCGCTCTACGACGGCCGTGATCATGAGTCGTTCGGCTGCCTCTTCGGTGTTCGTAACCGGCTCGGCTGGGCCCCCGTCGCGGCCGGCCGTGGTCTACCTGCCGACGCGTCGGAACCTGTTCGCACTGAGTATGAGGACTGCGTCCGGATCGATGCCGCCATACATGGCTGTACGTGGGTTTCGTGGGCGGAGTTACGCGATCTGGATATGAGTGTTCATTCCGCCGCTCGGGGGGTGATTGATGTCCACTCCGGGCTTGGCTCGTCGATCAGCCGGCATCGGGTCGATGACCAGTGGCCTGATGATGTTGTGAAGGAGTATGGTGTGCCGCCGTTAGGTGCCTCGCCCGTCGAGGCCCCGATGGGTTGCTGGGAGGTTTCTGGAGCAACGCTTGAGTATCGCCCGATGACGCGACTGGACGCGCTGGGACCGGGCACCGGTTGGGACCATGTCTTCGAGGTGATGCGGGCACTGGCGCTGCGGTTCGGAGCTGAGGGCGTGCGATTGGTCGTCTGGTTCGACTGACGACACTGCGAAGGCCGTGCCGAACATTGACAGAACATCATCCGAAAGCTCTCATCCGGGAGTCTGCGACTGTCGGTGGCGGCTGGCAGCATGGCGCCATGACCGCGCATCCCCCTGACGTCTCCTGGCTCTGCGGAGAGTACACCGACTACGGCTACAGCTTCATCTACGTTCGTGACGCACCCGAGCAGGTAATCGCTCGCCTCGGCGGCCGATGGGAGGACTTCACGCCCGGCCCATTCCCCGGCAACCCCGACAAGTTCCCATTCCCTGGCGACCCGATCGGCATCGCCTCCATCGGCGAATGGTCGTTCATCATCGAATCCGGCTCTCTTGGCACCCACGAAGACGTGGTCACTTCGCTGTCCAAGGGCACCCGCCTCGTCTCCCAGTTCGCGCTCAGCATCAAGGGCTTGGACTACTTCTACTGGTGCGAGGACGGTGAGATCAGATTCGGCTTCTGGGCACAAGAGGGATACATGATGGAGACACCGGACGAACTCGTGGACATCCTGGCGGAGATCGACAGGCTCTACCCCGGGTTACCCTATCTCTACGAAGGGCCGGCCTTCCTGCTCGCCGAGCGCCTGACCGGGATAACACTGACCCAGCAACTGTTGGCAGAATCCACCTTTTACTGGGGAGCGGTGCCAGAACCACCCCCATAGCCGTCGTTAACGGCAGGGCAACCAGCCCGTGACCTGCGGTTTCTCATCGCATCGCACGCATCTGCCCTGCCTGGTCATCTCGTCTGTCCCGCCCGAAGGGGAAGCGGGCCAGGGCCACGGATCAAGGGTGGAGCGCCCCCCGCCGAAGGCTGCTTGGTTCTCTATGCCGTGCCACGACCACCAGGCTGAGAATGCCTTGTCGATGGGCCGACCACTCACCACGAACTGTCGTACAGATAGCTGTACCAATACCCTTCGAGATGGGTGTAGCGGTCGCCGCCATCGGCATTCTCGTTTGGTTCGCCAGAGGTCAGCCAGACGAAGCCCTTGTCGTCTTGCCGGAACAGGTCCCGGACGACCAGCCGTGCACTGCCGGGGATCTTTTTCCCTGTTAAGAGATCGTCGTACCGCCTTCCGTCGCATACGTAGTACAGGCCAACCCATTGGCAAGGCTCTTTGCGGCCAGGATTCTCATCCACCGCTGTGGCGTAGGCTCTCAAGCTCGGCTCGGAGATTGTGTAGCGGATCCAGAACGGCGCATTGGTGATGAGGGCGACCCTGACGGCAATCGCGATATACCACGGGGCGAGCGCGCTCTTGAATGAGCCGACTGGCGCCTTTCCCTTGTGGTCGGCCCAAGTGATTCGGATCGTCCAGTACAGGAATAGGAGGAAACCGATGGGGACCCCGAACTTGAACGTCTCGAATCCGTACCAGGAGGGATAGCTAGCCCATATCAAGAGCAAGGTGGCTGCGGCCGAGAAGACGATCAGAAACGGTAATCCAGGCGGCTTGTTGATCACGGTGTCACATTAGCGGTATCCGAAGACGCCGGATAGCCGCTCACGGCAACGAGGCCTTGCTGGAGGAGCCCATCAGGGCAGTAACTGGTCCCCTCCTCGGCGTGGTGGGCAAGCTCGCCTCACGGGCCAGTCAGGGGGCAACGATCGAGCTGCACCTTACGCGTGAGCAAGTCCCAACACAACCAGGCCTAAGGGCCGACGATTCCATCCTGCCTGGGCCTGAAGATGAGAGCGGGTGACGGAATTGAACCCGCGCTGTCAGCTTGGCTCCGAACGGGTGCGTCAGCATATTCGCCCTGGGGTTCTTGGAGTCGTACGGATCTCCACTCCAAGGGGCGGATTCGCCTGTGTTTGCCGGTCGCAGCGGATATAATTGCACCTTGATCGAAGTCATCGCTGAGGAGGCAGATGCATGACGGACCAGGGGAATGGCGACGGCGGGAACAAGGGCAAACCCGGAGAATCGCTGTTCGCGATTTGGGCCGCCCTAGGGTTTGTCATTGGGGCTTCCCTGGCAGTGAAGTACGTTTACTCCATGGGTTATACCGCCGATGATGACTTGCCTTGGTGGCCACAGGGCATCATCATGATATCCCTGTTCTTCGGGCCTATGTTTCTGCTTGGTTGGATCGCGGAGCAGCTGAGCGAAGAAGTGTTGTCAGGGAATTCCACCTGGGCGACATATTGGACGACAATGGTCGGCATCACCGTGCCTGTTTTAGCTGTCGCGGGCATCACAACTTTCGAAGATGTTCTTGATTTGTTCAACCATCTGTGAGAATTGATATCCATATCACAGTGAAGCATGGTCCGCTTCATGTCGTTTCGTGAGGCGGGGGCCGGCGGACTAAACGGCGGGTGCACCAAAATCGACACTACTGCTGCTGACAGCTGACCACTGAGGAAGAAGGCGGAAGCGAAACCTAAAGTTTTCCACGAAGACGACGAGCAGCGTGAGGCGAGCTCCGTACGCGCCTGGGCGCGGTCCTGGGTTGGCTACGGGCTTCTGTGCGTCCTGGACCTGTGCCCTCTTGCGCTGATCACGCGTAGGTTCGCGTGCCATCATCCCTGATCAACGTGCTTGGCCGCCACTTGGAGTACGTCCTCGTCACTGACCCGCCGAGAGACCTGCCCGATCTGCCGACCCTCGCCTAAGATCCTGGACACCATCCCCGATCCGCGCAGCCGTTGAGGGCGCTGCTACCGACTCGGTCCACTGCTGGCGTTACCCCTTGCTCGGCTTGTCCCGGGTCGATGGCGGGCGGGATAGCCAAGCTTGTTGGCGAGGCCGACCGCTTACCAGCTATCCCAGCCTTTGTAGCCGTACCAATGATCCTTCAGATAGCGGTAGCTGTCGTCAGCTGTCTCGTCTGGCTCGCCGGAGGGTAGCCAGAGGAAACCTCTATTGTCGTCCAGGAACCACTCCTGCACTCCGAACGTTGCGCTGCCGGGCACCTCTTCACCAGTGTCGAGATCTGAGTATTGCCACCCGTCACACACGTAGTACAGCCCCGCCCATTGGCAAGGCTCTTCGCGGTCGGGGTTCTTGGCTACGGCTTCGGCGTAGGCTTTCATGCTCGGTTCGGAGATCGTAAAGCGTATCCAGAACGGGGCGTCGGTGATGAGGGCGAGCACGACACCGACGGCGACGAACCACGGCATGAACCAGCGGCTGCCTAGGCCGTCTGTCAAGGTTCCCTTGTGGTCGGCCCATATCATCCGGATTGACCAATAAGCGAGCAGGAGCCAGCCAACGGGGATCGCGAACAGGAACATCTCGATCCCGTACCAGTATGGATAGCTGGCCCATATCAAGATGACGGATGCCGCGGCCGAGAAGACGGCCAGAAATGGTAATCCGGGCGGCTTGCTGATCACGGCGTCACCCTAGCGCCATCCGGTTAGACCGGACAGTCATGTTGTGAGGGCTGCCGTCGAGGTCGACCACGGTGGCTCCCGCTTCACGGGCGATGATGACGCCCGCAGCGGTGTCCCACGGTTGTTGCTGAGCATGGCGACCTATCACCAGATCTGGTGGCCTCAGGCGGATGAAGCGCGCTTTGAGGGCGATCGTCTTCCCGTCTGGAACGACGGTGTCGGCTACGTGGACCCTGACACGGGCGAGGTCCTGTCCACCTGGGACGAAGCTCTCGACCAACTCGGGGACGAGCCCATGCAGGTGGACGTCAAGGGCGTGCTGGCCGGGTCATCGGACGCTGACCAGTGCATCCGGTACTTGTCCAGGTACCTGACGAAGAGTCTCGGCGAGATCTTGGACGGTCAGGCTCAGCGAGAGCATGCGGCCCGTTTCGTCGATGCCCTGCGGTACGCTAATAACCGTGGTTGACCCCTAATTACCACCCTTAATGGCACGCTAATGGCACGACGATCAAGGCTCTAAGCAGGACTCGGCGGCGATGGTGCGGAGTCGCTCGATCTCGGCGAAGATCTCTTGATCGGTGAGCCCGGACTGAACGATCAGCCCCTGCGGCTCAGGTTCGCTGTGGTACTTGCGAAGAGAAAAACAGAGGCCGACTCGGAGGGCTGCCAGTTCCCGGCGGAGCGCGTCGCGTTCGGCGATCAGCTCGTCTACGTCGTCCAGCGTGAAGAGCGTCTTGGAGGGGTCATTTATGGTCCAGCCGCGCTCGCCGGCTTCCCAGAAGATATTGATCTCAACGCCTTCAAGAGGGTCGCCACCAAGTGTCGCGTCTTGGGCGGTGGTCACGTTGAGATCTTCTACACGGAGATGCCAACCCCCTGCGTTGACGTCGACCACGACGGGGGTTTCGTCGGACTGGCCGGTGAGGTAGTCGAGAAGTTGGCCGACGGTGAGCATGGGCGCAGGGTGACATGAATTGCGCACCTGCGCACACCCCGCCTGCCATCGACCCGCCCGAAGGGGAAGCGGGCCAAGGCCACGGGTACCAGATGGAGCGCCCCACCGGACGAACGATCTGGTACCCGTGGCCCTGGTCTGCTCGGCTTGTCCCGGGTCGACGGCGGACGGGATGATCAGGCTTCCACCTCAGCCACTTATGGACCTTTCGATGAGCACATCCTTGGCGGTCATCCCGGAGTCGGAGGCCCCTGCCGGAGGCAATGGTTGGAGCCACACAGGATGGTGCTTGCTCAATCTGGTCGGGAGGTGCGCCGAATGGTAGTTCGCCGGAGGTATTGGAGCCGAGAATCACGTAAGGCTCTGCTCTGCTGGACCTGCTTCGTCGCGGCGTGGTTCTTGGTGAACCTGGCCGTCGACTACGTCACCGAGGGAGCGCAAAGGATCACAGCGGCTTACCTCGCGGCACGGCCTGTCGTGCTTGGCGTCTTTTGGTTGGTCGGGGTAGTGGTCATTCGCTGGTCGGCACGCCGAGCACCTGGCGATTCGGATGAGTCGAACCAGAGCGGCCCATAGGCTCTCGTTCCTGGAGAGGCCGGGAGCCGGGAGTGATCTGGCGGCGGTGTGCCGGTGGTCGGTGGGGTCGGCTGGGTACGGCGCGGCGGCCGTGCGGCGATGCCCCGCGTGGCGCCCGCGCCGTGACCGGCCTCCAGGCCGCAGCGCGGCGCGGGGACGCCGGCGCGGGGCGTACGGCGGCGCGGCGCGCCGCCGCTTGATACCTACAAGAACAACTCGGCAAGTCGGCTGTGGCGTTCAGCGTGATCTGGCGTGGAACCCCGGGCGTTCACGCCCGGGAGGAAACGACAGCGCGGGAGGGCCGCCAAGGCCCGAGCGGTGCGGTGACCGGTAGGCCGTGGAGCGGCTCAGGGTGAAGATCACATGCGCGTGAAGCGCGCGGACGACGCGTCCGCCCTCTTCTCACGCCGGGTTCGGTTTCCATCCCGGTGGCGTGGGCTTGGCGATAATGTGTTCGAGGTGAAGCTGGTGGTGCAGGTGAAGCTGCTGCCGACGCCTGAGCAGGCGGCGGCGCTGGAGGCGACGTTGCGCACGGTCAACGACGCGGCCACCTGGGTGGCGGCGCTCGCCCATAGCCAGCGGGTGTTTCGCAACTACGATCTGCGCAGGCACGTCTACGGGCAGGTCAAGGACAGGTACGGGCTGGCGGCCCAGGCCGCGCAGCATGTCATCAAGAAGGTCGCCGACGCCTACACCACCCTGCACGCCCATGTCCGCAACGGCAATCTTGGCAAGCGCGGCTCCGTCCGGCGTGAGCGGGTGCTGGCCCGGCCGATCGTCTTTCGCCCGGGCGCGGCCCAGCCGTTCGACGACCGCTGCCTGTCCTGGCGGATGGACGCCCGCACGGTGTCGATCTGGACCGTGGGTGGGCGGATGAAGGGCGTGGCGTTCACCGCCTCGGCCGATCAGCTCACCCTGCTGGCCGCTCACCGCAAGGGCGAATCAGACCTCCTCTACCGCGATGGCAGGTGGTTCCTCATCGCCACCTGCGACCTGCCGGACGTGCCGGTGCGCGCTCCGGACGGGTTTGTCGGGGTGGATCTGGGGATCGCCAACATCGCCACCACCGCCACCGGCACCGGCGATGGTGTCCGCCACAGCGGCAAGACCCTGAACGCGGTCCGTCACCGCCACCGCGAGTTGCGCCGCCGCCTGCAGGCCAAGGCCACCAAGTCCGCGAAACGGCTGCTGAGGAAACGCCGCCGCAAGGAAGCGCGTTTCGCCGCCGACACCAACCACACCATCGCCAGACGCATCGTGACCGAGGCTGCACGCACCGGGCGAGGCATCGCCCTGGAAGATCTCCAGGGCATCCGCGACCGGGTACGGCTCCGCAAGCCCCAGCGGGTCACGCTGCATGCGTGGTCGTTTCACCAACTCGGCCACTTCATCGCCTACAAGGCGGCCCGCGCCGGTGTCGCCCTGGTCTGGGTGGACCCGGCCTACACCTCGCAGGCCTGCTCGGCCTGCGGGCACGTGGCCAAGAACAACCGGCCCGACCAGGAAACCTTCGCCTGTACGTCGTGCGGCTTCGCTGAGCACGCCGACGTCAACGCAGCCCGCAACATCGCCGCACGCGGCGAGACGGGCTGGGCAGTGAGTCACGCTGCCTGACGCGGACCAGACCGTCGAAGCCACCGACGGCCAGGAGTTGCAAGCTCAGTCCCTTCAGGGCTGAGAAGCTGACTTCTGGGTTCCCTCGCAACCCGAAACGGCAAAGCCATTTCTAGTCCAAGGGGCCTACCTGGACGGAAAGTATCAGAAAGGTGTGATTTCTATTGTGCGGAGAAGGGGGGAGCATTCCATACCCATCACCGCGCGAGAGATTCATGCGATGTTGGCAGCCGGTCGAGCCCTGCTGCAGAGGGGATCTATGCCACGTCCCACTGATCCGACAGAGGATTAGGACCGATTGAGCCCGGTAGCCGTGTGGGCTTCAGTTATGAGCTCCACAAGATCGGCCACGAGTTTGGGACTTGCAGCGATGGTCGCGTGGGCGGTCATGCTGTGCGGGCTGCCGTCGAGATCGACCACCGTAGCTCCCGCCTCTCGGGCGATGATGACGCCCGCGGCGGTGTCCCATGGGTTGTTGCTGAGCATGATGTTGGCGTCGATCTTGCCGTCCGCAACCCACGCGAGATCGATCGCGGCTGAGCCGAACATCCTGATGCGCTGGACGCGAGCGGCGAGTTCTTGGGTCAGGACGAGCCGCAGCCGGTTCCGCTCGTGTGCGTCCTCGCCCACGGCGTAGTCGCCGATCGCCACGATTGCGGTTTGCAGCTCGCGGGCGTCGCTTATCCGGATATCGGACCCGTTGGCGACAGCGCCGGCCCCTTCGGCTGCCGAGTAGCGGAGGTTGAGAAACGGTAGGTCGATCACCCCGAGCGTGGGCATGTTCTTATCGACCAAGCCCAACGACACTCCGCATAGCGGGATGCCGTGCAGGAAGTTGGCCGTTCCGTCCACGGGATCCAGCGCCCACATCAGGCCGTCGCCCATACTGCTGACGCCTTCTTCCTCGCCAAGGAATCCGATCTCAGGCGTCTCGCGAGACAGGAACTCCCGCACGGCGTGCTCCACGGCGTAGTCCACCTCCGTGGCCATGTCCCGGTCACCCTTCGCCGTGATAACGCCAGGAGCCTTGGTTCGGATGATCTCGCTGGCGATCGATACGGCACGTTCGGCGATGGGGAGAAGCGTTCGGGCGTCGGTGGTCATACAGGTTTGCTCCGCTCCCACATGTCCCTGAACACCTGGTCGAAGACGGGGAACAACCCCTCTGCGGCAGTGTTGTCCCTGATCACAAACGTTGGTGAGTCGACTCCGCGGGACTGCGGTAGGTACGGCTGGACCACGCAGAGTGCCCGGTCCACGATCAGCACATTGAATCGGATCGTCTCGTCGTAGACGTGGAGTTCAAGGCGCTGGGCTGACGTGGTGTCGAGTCGATCGCGGAGTCTGGTCAGCATGCTGATGTTGAGCGCCGTGAGGGTCGTCAGGGTGCTGTCGGTGTAGCCCTCTTCGGCTTCGCGGGCGCGGATCGCCTGACCCTTCGGGTCGAGAAAGAGGCAGCGGATCCGGGTGCCCGAGTCCAGCAGGCGCTTGAGCTGATGGTCGGGGTAGCTCTGGCAGAGGATGTTGAGCGACAGGCCCGCCGCGTTGATCTCCTTCGCGCTGTCGAACATCGCCGACGCGGGGTACGCGGAGGAGAAGGCGGAGCGGCTGCTGAAGACTGCGGTTACGTCGGCCACCTGAGGCATGGCGCAGGTCTCGGCCCCGGGGCCGGCGCTTCTGACTGGCTCCGGCTCTGTCCTCGGCGTGGGTACTTCGATGGTGTTCGTGGAGAACAGCTCGTGCGCCGACCTTCCTGGGAACATCGCCTCCAGGACGCGGCAGTGGCCGGAGTAGGGCAGGCCCTTGAGTTCGCCGGTCAACCACCGGTGGAGCTGCGCTCGGCTCGGCCAACCGCCCTGCAACGAGGGGTCCACTTTCTTGGCGGCTTTGTCGTACTCCTTGTAGAACGTGCTGTAGGTCTGCCAGTGGCGTTGCGTCAGCAGAGTCTTCAACAGGATCGGCTGGTCAGTCATGATCCGCGCCTCGGGCTGGGGTGCCACATGGGCCCAGGTTAGCGACAGAGACGGGCTCGGAGGAGACAAAGAGGAGACGGACGGAGACAAGTCGATCACAGACGGCACTCGCGCGCGATCGAGACGTGACAGGTCCTCGGGCAATCCTCGTCACATGACTGCGCGATGCGACTCCTGCTCAGGACGAGGCTGGAAGTACATCAGCCTGCGCCGGGGTGTGGTGGCGGCTGAGAATCCCGATGACGCCGCCTCCGGCGACGGGTGCCGGGGTGACTGCTGGCGTTGCAACGGGACCGGCGAGGCAGGTGCACTGTCGTGACCCGGGTCTCCGACTGCCTCAGTTTCCATGTCGCTCCGCTTCAGCCGGATCACATGCGTCTGGTCTGGCGGGATCCCACCCGAGCGGAGAACCGCGTACGCGTGACCGCTCATACCTGCGACTGCGTGAACACGGTCTACGAGCTGTGCCACGCGGGGGGCCAGGCGCACATTCGCCGGACTCGGCGAGGCGATGGGCCGGTACAGGTCCACGAGAGCCATCGATGGCTGTTCAAGGAGGCGCAGGCCGTCTGGCTGGCCCTTCTCGACGGTCGGGCCCGATGAGCGGGCGCGGCGGAGGGTGAGTCCAGGGTGCCCATTCCGCCGCGCCTTGGGTTGGTGGGGGACTTCTGAAGCGCAGCCAGACAGTCCCCCACCAGTCCGCACGCTTCTTTCAACCAGGCCGGGAGGCTGGCGTACTCGATCAAGGTTCGCGAGATAAGGGCTCCTCGCCCTGCCGCCAAGACCACCTCCGCTAAGGACGCGGCGTGATGGCGCGGCGCAACACTCGTCCCGCCAGCACGATCAATCTCAAGGTCGGTCAGGGTGCTGACGTGCGCAACCATCCGTACCCGCAGCGGTCGCCGGTCCTGGGCCTGGCCTTCGGCGGCACTCAGGTGCTCGTCATCACGTAGGCGAACGACCACGTCACTCTCGACGACGTCGAGTTCGCTCGGAGCTTGGCGCGCGAGGCCGCCATGTTCGCCGGCGCGGTGGAGCGGATGTTCCACGGTCTCCCGAACGGGCTGGGGGTGACGGGGCGATGACTCTCAGCCCGTACACCTACGTGCCACGTTCGCAAGCCTGCGTTGGGGTGAGGTCAGCGCGCTACGCCGGATGGACGTCGATCTCAAGACACGTACCGTCCGCGTCCGGGGCGACTTCGTCGAGCGCTCTCCGGGTGGGCTGGTGCTGGGGCCTCCCATGTCCAAGGCCGGTCGCCGTGTCGCCGGACGGTGGGTATTCCGCAAAGCGTCGTCCCTATCTCCGAGAGCACATGGATACCTACGTTCAGAGTGAGCCGGGCTCGCTGATGTTCCTGGGAGCCAAGGGCGGGCCGATACGCCGAAGCGGCTTCAACGCCCGTACACGCTGGGTGGACGTGGTCACGGAGATGGGCCTGCCAGGGCTTCATTTCCACGACCTGAGACACACGGGCAACATGCTGGCCGGGCCGAGTCCGGCGCGGGCCTCAAGGACCTCGTGGCGCGCGTGGGACACGACAACGTCCGAGCCGCCATGATCTACCAGCACGCCGTCAGGGGAGCCGACGAGGCGATCACCAACGCCATCGATCGGCAACTCGAAGCACGCGACGATGACGACGACAAGGGCACGGCGGGCGTACTGGTCACGGCAGAGTGATCACGAGCTAATGGCCCGTTAACGGCCCGCGAAGATCGAACCAGTCCGGAAACGATCAAGGCCCGGGTCGGGATTCATGTCCCTACCTGGGCCTTCACGGTGAGAGCGGGTGACGGGAATCGAACCCGCGCTGTCAGCTTGGGAAGCTGATGTTCTGCCATTGAACTACACCCGCATCGGGCCGAAGCCGCGTCCACCACTGTAGCGGAAACCGAGCCCACTTCAGCAAGCCCAGGCACGGTAGGTTGCTCCACGTGCTGCTATCTGACCGTGACATCCTCGCCGAGATCGACGCCGGGCGGCTAGCGCTCGATCCCTTCGACCAGGAGATGATCCAGCCTTCCAGCATCGACGTACGGCTCGACCGGTTCTTCCGGGTGTTCGAGAACCACAAGTACCCGCACATCGACCCCTCGGTGGAGCAGCCGGATCTCACCCGGCTGGTGGAGCCCGACGGCGACGAGCCGTTCATTCTGCATCCGGGCGAGTTCGTGCTGGCGTCGACGTACGAGGTGGTCACGTTGCCGAGTGATCTGGCGTCGCGGTTGGAGGGCAAGAGCTCGCTGGGCCGGCTGGGTCTGCTGACCCATTCCACGGCGGGTTTCATCGATCCCGGGTTCAGTGGGCACGTCACGCTGGAGTTGTCCAATGTCGCGACGTTGCCGATCAAGTTGTGGCCCGGGATGAAGATCGGCCAACTGTGCGTGTTCCGGCTGAGTTCTCCTGCCGTGCATCCGTACGGTTCGGCGAAGTACGGCTCGCGTTATCAGGGGCAGAGGGGGCCGACTCCTTCACGGTCCTTCCACGGCTTCCACCGGACGGCGATCTGAGAAAGGCGGGGAAGGTAAGCCCATGGGCATCCCAATGTCACGGTGTCACGCAACACACGGAGGGTAGCGACTAGGAGAAGGGGACATGAAGTTCGCATTTTGCCTGGTTACCCGTACTCTCTTCCACGGACCATCCCCGCACATCTGGAGATCGACGTGCGCCTGCGTCTCACGCCACGTGAGGACAGCTACTACGACCTGTTCGCCGACTCGGCGAACAACCTGGTCACAGCATCACGCCTGCTGGTAGAGATCATCAGCGACGGTTCGGACAGGGAAGCCCTGGCCGACAAGATGCGCGTTTGCGAGCACACCGGTGATGAACGCACCCATGCGATCATGAACCGGCTCAATGAGAGCTTCATCACTCCGTTCGATCGCGAGGACATCTATCGTCTCGCCTCGAACCTCGACGACGTGATGGACGCCATGGAAGCGGCCTCCGACCTCATCGTCCTCTACCAGATCGACCACCTGCCCAAAGATGTCGTGCGGCAGGTCGAGGTGCTGGAGAGGGCCGCCGAGCTGACGGCCGAGGCGATGCCCCGGCTGCGGTCGATGAAGAACCTCAACGAATACTGGATCGAGGTCAACCGGCTGGAGAATCAGGGCGACCAGGTCTACCGGCGGCTGCTGGCCAAACTCTTCAGCGGCGAGTATGACGCGTTGACGGTCATGAAGATGAAGGAGGTCATCGACGCCCTCGAAGAGGCCGCCGACGCCTTCGAGCACGTGGCCAACACCGTCGAGTCGATCGCGGTCAAGGAAAGCTAACCTCAGTGGACCTCACGCTCGCCCTCGTCATCAGTGTGGTCGTCATCGCGTTGATCTTCGACTACACCAATGGCTTCCACGACGCGGCGAACGCCATCGCCACCTCGGTCTCCACGCGCGCGCTCACCCCTCGGGCCGCGTTGTTCATGGCCGCGGCGATGAACTTCATCGGCGCCCACCTCGGCACGCAAGTCGCCCAGACCGTCGGCAAAGGGATCATCGACGCTCCCCAGGGCTCACACGGGCTGGTGATCGTGGCGTCGGGGTTGATCGGCGCCATCGCCTGGAACCTCATCACCTGGCGCTTCGGTCTGCCCTCCTCCTCCAGCCATGCGCTGATCGGTGGTCTCGTCGGAGCGGCGCTGGCCTCGGCCAGCCTCGTCCACTGGGATGGCGTGGTGGACAAGGTCGTCATCCCGATGATCCTGTCACCGCTGATGGGCTTCACGCTCGCCGCGGCGATCATGATCGCGATCTACTGGATCTTCCGCAACGCGCAGCCCGGCAAGACCAACCGCGGCTTCCGCTACGCGCAGACCGTCTCAGCCGCCGCCATGGCGCTCGGGCACGGCCTGCAGGACGCCCAGAAGACCATGGGTGTGATCTTCCTCGCCCTCGTGGTCGGCGGTTACGCCGCTCCGCAGGACGAGATCCCGCAGTGGGTCATCCTCGCCGCCGCGACCGCGATCTCCCTGGGCACGTACGCCGGCGGCTGGCGGATCATGCGGACCCTGGGCCGGCGCATCATCGCGCTGGACCCGCCGCAGGGGTTCGCGGCCGAGACCGCGGCGGCCACGGTCCTGTACGGCGCGGCGATCGGGTTCGGCGCGCCCATCTCGACCACCCACACCATCACCAGCGCGATCATGGGCGTCGGCTCGACCAAGCGGCTGTCGGCCGTGCGGTGGGGCGTGGCGGGCAACATCGTGACCGCCTGGGTTCTCACGATTCCGGCGGCGGCTCTGGTGGCTGCTCTGTCCTATTACGCCCTGCACTGGATGGTGGAGTAGCGGCCTACATCACGTAGCGCGGCCTACTTCACGAAGCGGCGTACATCACGTCCACGTCCCACCGGTTGAACCCCAGTCCCTCGTACAACCTGATCGCCGCCGTGTTGGCCTCGTCCACGTAGAGCATCGCCTGGGCGAGGCCGCGCGAGCGCAGGTGGTGGAGCCCGGCCAGGGTGAGGGCCCTGCCGAGGCCGGTGCCCTGCTGGGAGGGGTCGACGCCCACGACGTACACCTCGCCGAGGGGCTCGTGGCCGTGCCCGGAGGACCCGTGGATCTTCGTCCAGTGGAATCCGACGAGCCGCTCGCCACGGCAGGCCAGGAAGAACCCGGCGGGGTCGAACCACGGCTCGCGCTCGCGCCGGAGCAGGTCGTCCCTGGTCCACGAGCCCTGCTCGGGGTGGTGAGCGAAGGCGGCGGCGTTGACCTTGAGCCACTCCTCCTCGTCCTGTCCGGGCACGAACGCGCGCAGCCGTACCCCGTCGGGCACGGCGTAGGGCGGCAGCGGCGCGAACAGCGAGCGGCGCATCTGCCACAGCGAACGCATCCGCTCGAACCCCATCGACGCGGCCAGCGTGCCGGCTCCGGCGTGGTCGCCGTGCGCCCACAGCCGCAGCCTGCCGCCGGTCAGTTCGAGTACGGCTTCCAGCAGTCGCCTGCCGTGTCCCGTGCGCCGGAAGTCCGGGTGGACGACCAGCTCGCCGCTCGGGCCCTCGACCTCGTCGGTGGGGTCGACGTGCGCGTAGCCCGCCAGGGCGGGGCCGTCGTACAGCAGGAGCGAGCGGGCGAGCGGGTCGCCGCCGTAACGCATGTGGAGCATCACGTGCTCGTTCAGCGGCCGTACGCCGTCGGTCTCCGTGGCCGCGTCAACGATGCGCTGGACCTCGGCGATTTCCTGGTCATCGAGCCGTTCTCTGATCTCCACGTGCGTTTCCACAGCTCGCACTCTAGGCGTACAACTGGCAAATAACGCCATGTAGGGGTGCCACGAATCGTTACCTTTGCGACATTGGCTGCTCAGCTTGTCGCCGTAACGTCTTGGGCCATGACGTCTCGTTCCCTCCTCCGGCTCGCGCTGGCCGGAGCCGTCGCCACAGGCTCGGTGCTGCTCGCCGCAGTGCCGGCGGACGCGGGTAAGGCTCCCAGGACGGTCCCCATCCGTCTGCTCGCCCTCAACGACTTCCACGGCAACCTGGAGCCGCCGGGCGGCTCCTCCGGCCGGATGGTCGACGAGAGCGGCGCCACGGTCGACGCGGGCGGTGCCGCCTTCGTCGCCACCCACATGAAGGCCCACGCCGACCAGAACACCATCGCCGTCGCCCAGGGCGACCTCATCGGCGCGACCCCGCTGGTCTCCGCCGCCTACCACGACGAGCCGTCGGTCGAGTTCATGGGCAAGATCGGGCTGAAGGTGGCCGCGGTCGGCAACCACGAGTTCGACGAGGGCTACGCGGAGCTGCGCCGGATCATGAAGGGCGGCTGCCACCCGGTCGACGGCTGCTCCCCGGCGGGGCAGTGGAAGGGTGCGGCGTTCGACTACGTGGGCGCGAACGTCCTGTTCAAGAACCCGAACGAGAAGACCGACGCGCTCGCGGCGCTCGGCGCTCAGGGCCAGGTCAAGAAGCTGATGGCCGACTGGGGCGTGCCCGCGCTGCCGCCGGTGAGCGTCAAGTGGATGAACGGCGTACCGATCGGCTTCATCGGCCTCGTGACGCAAACCACGCCGAACATCGTCACCGCGGAGGGCATCAAGGACCTCAAGTTCGTCGACGAGGTCAAGGCCGCGAACGTGGCGTCCAAGCTGCTCAAGCTGCTCGGCGTGAAGGCCCAGGTCGTCCTCGTGCACGAGGGCGACCAGGTGACGGCCGGCCAGTCGCCCGACGCGTGCAGCGCCGTCCCGGGCGCGGGCAACCGCATCGCCACGCAGGTCGACCCCGAGATCGACCTGGTGCTCAGCGGCCACTCGCACCAGGCGTACCTGTGTACCGTCAAGGACCCCGCCGGGCGGAACCGCCTCTACTCGCAGGGCGGCTCGTTCGGCCGCGTCATCACCCAGGTCGACCTCCAGGTGAACGTCAAGACGCGGGACGTCGACCGCTCGACGGTCGTGGCGGACAACCACGTCGTGACCCGCACGGTCACCCCGGATCCCGAAATTTCGGCGTTCGTGCAGACGTGGAAGGATCGCGTCGCGCCGGTGGCCAACAAGCCCGTCGGCACGATCTCCGCGGACCTCACCAACACGGCCGCCCCGAGCGGTGAGTCGCCCCTCGGCAACCTCATCGCCGACGGCCAGCTCGCCGCGACCAGGACCGGCGGCAACGCCCAGATCGCCCTGATGAACCCGGGCGGCGTCCGCAACTCGCTGAACTACGCCGGCTCCCCGGCCGGAGAGGGCGACGGGGTCGTCACCTACGGCGAGGCGTTCGCCGTCCAGCCCTTCAACAACCTCATGCAGGTGGTCACGCTGACCGGCGCCCAGCTGAAGACGGTGCTGGAGCAGCAGTTCACCGGAGGCCCCAACAACCAGGCGTTCACCAAGATCCTGCAGCCCTCGGCGAATCTGACCTACACCTACAGCAGGTCCGCCGCCTGGGGCGCCAAGGTCTCCGACATCACGATCGACGGCACGCCGGTGACCGACACCCAGTCGATCCGGGTCGCGGTCAACAACTTCCTGGTGGGCGGCGGGGACGCGTTCCTCGCCTTCACCGAGGGCACGGACGTGTGGAGCGGCCCGCTCGACATCGACGCCTTCGTCGAGCACCTCGGCAGAAACAACCCCATCGCCCCGCCCGCCACGAACCGCATCACCGTGGTGGACTGACCCGCTCGGCGAGGCCCGGTCCCCGCTGCGGGGACCGGGCCTCGCGCCGCGCGACGTCCCCCGGCCGGCCCCTCGGCGGCCGGAGGACGCGCGATCCCGTCACCCCAGGAACAAGGCGGTGACGAACTGCAGCAGGTGCCACGCCACGAACGCGCACAGCGAGCAGAACGCCCATTCCTTGGCCCGTGAGACGCGGGACACCCAGCGGAGCGCCTCCACCGAGTCCCCCCGCGGCCGGACCGTCCTGGCCAGGAAGTACGCCGACATCAGCCAGGCGACGGCCGAGGCCACCGCCAGCCCGAGCGAGAGGGCCAGCAGCGGCGGTGAGGAGGGCATGGCGTCGGCGGGGGAGAGCTGCCGGCCCCACAGGGCCAGCAGTCCGGCGAGCACGGAGAGCGTGATCCGCCGGTCCTTACGGGCCTGGCGCTTCAGCCAGCGCAGGTCTCGGCGCAGTTGGTTCTTGGTGAGCATCCGGATCACCTCCGACGGAGTAGCTGGGACACCAGCTAACGGGAGGAGCCGGGAGGGAATCTGCGACCTCGGGCCGCGAAATCTACGACATTTCGCGGAGTTCGGTGGCCGCCCGCTTCAGCTCGGCGAGGTCGCCCACCTCCTCCAGGATCCGCACCGCCTCGGTCAGGTGCTGCCTGGCCTGCGCGAAGTCGCCGAGGCGGCGGGCGATCAGGCCCAGGGCGCGCAGGGCGCAGCCCTGGTCCCGCCGCGTGCCGCAGGCCAGGTGCACGTCCCTGGCCTGGGTGGCATGGGTCAGCGCCTCCTCCGGCCGCCGCAGGTCGAGCAGGATCATGGCCAGCGTGGTCAGGGCGGCGGCCCAGCGGTCACGGGTGCCCGTCTTGTGCTGCAGCGCGGCCGTCGTCCTGGCGTACTCCAGCGCCTCCTCCGGCCGGCCCGCCGTGTGCAGGGCCTGCGCGATCGAGAGCAGCGCGCTCGCCTCGTTGTCGCGCATCTCCTTCCTGATCGCGAGCGACGCCCTGGCCGCGCGCAGCGCGTCCTTGTGCCGGTCGAGCGACAGGTACGTGTAGGCCAGCGTCTCCTGTACGTCCGCCTCGGCCCGGCGGTTGCCCATGCCCTGGACGATGTCGAGCGCCTCCAGCGCGTAGACGAAGGCCACCTGCGGGTCACCCTGACGGCGCCGGACCCGCGCCAGCCGGTTGAGCATCCGCGCCTCGACGGGCGGGTCCTGGATCACCCGGCTGATGGCCAGAGCCTGGTTCAGGTAGTCGGCGGCGCGCAGGTAGTCGGCCAGCCGCCAGTGCACCAGCCCGATGTCGCCGAGGGTCTCGGCCTTGCCCTGCTCGTGATGGAGCTCCCGCTGCACGTCCAGCGCCAGCTCGTAGTGGTCGAGCGCCTCGTCGTAGCGGGAGCCGTTGCGCGCGATCCGGCCCAGCGTGCACAGGGCTCGGCCGCATCCGTGCTGGTCGCCGGTCGCCGTGTAGCCGGCGAGGGCTCGTTCGGCGTCGCGCTGCGCGTCGTGCGGCAGCCGGAGCGTGTCGTAGATCTCGGCCAGGCACAGGAGGGTCTCGGCCTCGGCGTGCTCGTCGCCGAGCTCGTGGCAGATCGACAGCGCCTCCAGGCCCTCGGCCAGGGCGGCTTTCGGCGCGCCGAGGTGGTGGCGCACCCTGGCCAGGATGATCAGGCTCTGCGCGGTGCCTCTGCGGTCGCCCAGCCGCTCGCGTACGTCCAGGGCCTGACCGGCGTGGTGCAGGGCGAGTTCGTGGCGTTCCTGCGACAGGTGCAGGCACGCCAGGGTGTGCAGGCAGTCGGCGACCCCGGTCAGGTCGCCGATCTCGCGGTACAGCTCCAGGGCCTCGCCCGCGCACTTCAGCGCGTCGTCGTTGTGGCCCGCGATGCCGTGCACCTCGGCCAGCTCGTTGAGCGCGCGGGCACGCCCCTCCCGGTCGTCCAGCTCGGTGAAGTCCGCCAGCGCCTCGCCGATGTAGCGGGCGGCCTGCGTGGACGGGCCGATGTCGTGGTGGATGGAGCCGAGATGGCTGCGCATCCTGGCGATCGCCCGGCGGTTGCCGATCCGCGCGGCCGAGGTCAGACCGGCCTGCTGGATCTCCAGGTTGTTCTCGTAGTAGCGCAGCCGTTTGAACGGCTCGAACACGGCCGCCGCGAGCTGCCAGGCGATGCCGTGCGCGTCGGTCTCCTCCGCGAGCCGGACCGCCGAGACCAGCGAGCGCCGCTCGGCCTCGAACCACTCGCGCGCCGTGGCCGGATCCGTGGCCACGGCCAGATAGTGGTCGAGCAGCCGCACCCTGGCCTCCCGCACCCCGGCCTCGGCGTGCCGGCCCAGCTCCCTGGCCAGCCCCTTCACCAGGTCGTGCACGCGGTAGCGCGGCCCGGGCATCGGCTCGACCAGGTACGCCCGGTGCAGCCCCTCCACGGCGATCACGGCCTCGCTCACCGAGCAGCCGAGCGCGGCGGCCAGCACCTCGGGCGTGAAGTCCCGGCCGGGCAGCAGGCCGACATGCCGGAAGGCTCGCCGCTGCGGCGGGCTGAGCGACTCGTAAGCCAGGTCGAGGGCGGACCGGAAGGCCTCCTCGGGATCGCCGGAGAACGGCGGGCGCCGGTCGGGCCGGCGCAGCTCCCGCACCCGGGAGGCGACGCTGAGCTCGGGGTTCTCGCTCAGCTTGGCTGCCGAGATCCGCAACGCGAACGGATGGTAGGAGCAGACCCGGGCCAGCTCGGCCAGCGCGTCGCGATCGGCGGCCCGGGGCGAGTCGGCGCCGAGCACGGACACCAGCAGCGCGACGGCGTTGCCCGGGTCCAGCACCGGCAGGTCCATCAGGTCGGCGTGCCCGGTGGCCCGCAGCGGCGCCATCCTGGTCCGGCTCGTCACCAGCACCACGCAGTCCTTGCTGCCCGGCAGCAACGCCCGCACCTGGGCCGGATCGGCGGCGTTGTCCAGGATGAGCAGCAGCCGCCGCCCGGCCAGCCTGCTGCGGTAGAGCAGCATCAGCTCGGCCTCGTCGGAGGCGGGCATGTGCTCACGGACGCCGAGCGAGCGGAGGATCTGCCCGAGCGCCTCGGCCGGGGTCATCGGCGGCTGGCTGGGCGACTGGCCGCGCAGGTCGATCACGATCTGCCCGTCGGGGAACCGCTCCTCGTGCAGGTGTCCCCAGTACGTCGCCAGCGTGGTCTTGCCCACTCCCGGCAGCCCCTGGACGACCATCGTGTTGGTCCGGTTGGGCCGCTCCAGCCAGGAGGTGAGCAGGTCGAGGCTGAGCTGCCGCCCGGTGAAGTCGGGCACGGCGGCGGGCAACTGGGCGGGCCTCGGCACCTCGCGCACGGGCAGCGGCTCGGCCTGCGCGCCCGGCCGGGTCAGGAACGGCGTGACCTGGCCCTCCCACGGGGCGGAGAGGTGCTCCCAGCCGCCCGCGACGGTGCGCAGGGCGGCGGCGTCCACGATCCGAACCCGCCGGTAACCGGGGCGTTCCAGCCAGCCTCGCCGTACCCACTGGGCGACCTGCCGCTGCACCACGTCGGGCGCGCTGCCGACCAGGTCGGCCAGGGTCTCCACGGACAGCGGCGGCGCCGCGTCCGAGGCCAGCCCGTAGCGTCCGTCCAGGTGCAGCAGCCACACGGCCAGCCGGGCCGCCACGGGCGCCCGCGCGAGCGCCTCGTGCCGGCGGGCCGCCAGGTTGCGGGCGAACAGGTCCTGTACGAGGGCGGTGGCCACCGCCGGGTTGGCCGAGGCGTGCTCGCGCAGCGCCCGGATGTCGATCGGCCACGCCCGCACCTCGGTCAGCGCGTCGACCCGCACCCGCTCGCCCGCGCTCCAGAAGGCCAGCTCGCCCACGAGATCGCCGCCGGCGCGCAAATCGTGAATGGTCTCGCGTTCGCCCGGCGGTGTGTATTCGCGGGCATAGCCGTGGTCGATCAGGTAAACGCGGTTGGCCGGCCGTAACGGTGAACAAATGCAGTCATTACGTCGATACACGCGGGGCCGGGCGGATTCGTCGACCAGCGCTCTGAACAAGCTCACGGAAACACCACCAATCCGGGGGGACGGCGGTGTCCACAGCATGACGGTCAGGGGCGGCGAAGCGCCGATCATGTCACATCAGTGCACCCTGGACTGGGCACCCTGTCAACGGGCTACACGTGAGCGGGGTCCGCGCGGTCGGGGACGAAGCGGTAGCCGACATTGCGGACGGTGCCGATGAGCGACTCGTACTCGGTGCCGAGCTTGGCGCGCAGCCGCCGCACGTGCACGTCGACCGTGCGGGTGCCGCCGAAGTAGTCGTAGCCCCAGACCTCCTGCAGCAGCTGGGCGCGGGTGAACACGCGCCCCGGGTGCTGGGCGAGATACTTCAGCAGCTCGAACTCCTTGAACGTCAGGTCGAGCACCCGGCCGCGCAGCCGGGCCGTGTAGGTGGCCTCGTCGATCGACAGGTCGCCGCTGCGGATCTCGTCGGGCACGTCCTCGCCGCCGGCCTGCGAGATGCGGCCGGTCGCCATGCGCAGCCGCGCCTCGACCTCGGCCGGCCCCGCGGTTTCGAGGAGAACGTCGTCGGCGCCCCATTCGGCGGTCATCGCGGCCAGGCCGCCCTCGGTCACGATCACCAGCAGGGGGCAGTCGATGCCGGTCGTGCGGATCAGCCGGCACAGGCTCTTGGCCTGTACGAGCTCCTTGCGGGCGTCGACGAGCACGGCGTCGGCAGGTGGCGCGTCGATGAGCGCCGAGGCCTCCGCGGGCGCGACGCGGACCGAATGGAGCAGCAGGCCCAACGCCGGCAACACCTCGGCGGACGGCTCGAGGGCGTTGGTCAGCAGGAGCAGGTTGCTCATTACGGCCTCCTCAAACACGACGGGACCCGGGGGCTACGTCGCCCAGGTCCCGTAGGCGAGGATATCCCACGGGAAGAATGCGTCCATTACGGGTCCACCTGGTGAACAGCGATTCTCCTGAAACACTGACGTTCACGATGTCGCACAATGAAGCGGACTCGATTGTGAGGTTCCCATGGCTAGGGGAAAAGTTAGGTATTGGGCCGCGGCGAAGGAGGCCGCGGGGTTGGCCGAGGAGCCGTTCGAGGCGGCGACACTGGGCGAACTCATGACGAAAATCACACAGGATCGCAGCGATTTGGCCCGGGTCATGAGCCGATCCTCGTTCCTGGTCGACGGCTCCCCGGTGGGCAGACGCGCCCACGACGAGGTGCGACTTCACGACGGCGCGACGGTCGAGGTGCTGCCGCCCTTCGCCGGTGGGTGATCAAGCGGGCTGGTGGGGCAGATGCCATGCATCGATAAGCTCATGACCCCCGCTTGAGACAGGGAGCCCGATGCGCAAACTGGCTGTGTTCCTGATCGTGCTGGCCCTGATCGTCGTCGTCCTCGACCGGGTGGCCGTCGCCGGCGTGGAGCGAGACCTGTCCAACCGGATCGCCGCCGCCGCCGACCTCAGCCGCACCCCGACCGTGACGATCGAGGGCATCCCATTTCTCACGCAGGCCCTCTCCGGCCGCTATCCCGAGGTACGGTTCGATCTCGGCACGCTCACCTACGGCGGCGTGCCGGTGAAGAACCTGCGAGGTGCCGCCTACGACGTGACCGCTCCCCTGGCTGATGTCATCCAGAACACCGCCGACATCAGGGCCGAGCGGCTGACCGTCATCGGCACCCTGACCAGGGAGACGATCGACAAGTACGCGCCGCGCGGCGTCAAGATCTCGGGGAACGGCCGGCGGCTCGTCGCGTCCGGCGAGGTGAGGGTTGGCGTGAACCAGGTGAAGTTCGACGCGGAGATGCGGGTCGACGTGGCCGACGGCGGCATCCGGCTGCAGGCGGAGAAGATCCAGGGCGTGCCCGACGCGCTGGCCAAGTTCGTCAGCTACACGATCCCCTTCCAGGGCAAGCTGCCCTTCGACGTCAAGGTGACCGGGGTGAAGAGCGTGGCCGACGGATTGGAGTTCTCGGCCGAAGCGACAGACGTGCCGCTTCGTGGATGAGGCTGAACCGGTCGGCCCCGCCGTACGTGAAGAGGGCGTGAGTCCAGCTGGCACCGCCGACGAAGAGCTCGTGCGGACCCTTTTCGACGATCACGCCGGGCCACTCTACGGGTACGTACTGCGACTTACCGGTGATTCCGGACGTGCGGAGGATGTGGTGCAGGAGACGCTGCTGCGGGCGTGGCGGCATCCCGACGCGCTCACCGGGCGGCCGATCCGCGCCTGGCTGTTCACCGTCGCCCGCAACCTCGTCGTCGACCAGCACCGCGCCCGCAAGTCGCGGCCGCCGGAGACGGGAGACGAGGCGCTGGCGGTCGTTCCCGCCGACGACGAGCTGGAGCGGGCGGTCGAGTCGTGGGCCGTGGCCGAGGCGCTGGCCGTGCTGCGGCCCGAGCACCGCGACGTGCTGCTGGAGGTCTACTACCGGGGGAGATCGGTGAAGGAGGCGTCGGCGACGCTGGGCATCCCGCCGGGCACGGTCAAGTCACGCACCTACTACGCCTTGCGGGCGCTCAAGCTCGCCCTGGAGGAGCGGGGGCTGGCGCCGTGACGTGCGAGGAGGTGCGACTCTCGCTCGGCGCCCACGCGTTGGGCGCGCTCGACCAGGAGGAGGCGCTGCAGGTCGACCTGCACCTGGCGACCTGCGAGGAGTGCGGCGCGGAGCTGCTCGACCTCGAAGGGGTCTCGGCGTTCCTCGGCAAGGTCTCCGAGCGTGACGTGGAGCTGGTGGCCAGCCCCCCTCGGCAGGTGCTCGACCGGCTGCTGAACGCGCGGGCCAAGCGCCACCGCAGGGGCCGCGTGCTGATGGCCGCCGCCGCCTCCGTGGCGGTGCTGGCCGTCGGCGGCACCGTCTGGACGGTCTCCGCGCAGCGCCCGGACGTGGGCACCACCGCCGCCGCGCCCGAGAGGTCCGTTTCCGAGACGCCGGCCGACACGGCCGGCTCAGCGGACGCCTCCGACACGGCCGTCCAGGCCGAGACCAGGATCCTCGCCGAGCCGACCCCCAGCACCCTGCTCAAGTCGGCTCCGCCCGAGGACGCCGGCGGCCGCGAGTTCCCCGGCGCGAACGAGGCCAGGGGCTACTACGCCCACGTGACCGCGATCCCCGGTGAGAGCGGCACCCAGCTCGCGGTGCGGGTCACCGGGGTGCCCGAAGGCACGACGTGCCGGCTGCTCGTCATCGGCAGGAACGGCGAGCGCGACTACACCGACGCCTGGACGGTCGACCGCGACACCTACCGGAACAAGACCGTCTTCCCGCGCCACACCCGCATTCCGATGACCGACATCGCCAGGTTCGACCTGCTCGACCCGTCGGACAAGGTGCTGGTGCGGGTCAAGGCGCCCGCGCGGAAGTAATCCGGGCCGCCCGTGGTTGCACCCTCCGATGACTGGTGTGTGGGTGGTTCTGGCGACGCTGGCGCTCGGCCTGGCGATCGGGGTGGTGAGGATGCTCCGTGACGGACGCGTGCGCGACCGGCCCGGCGACCGGCTGACCGAGGCGTCTCTCGGGGCGCCGCTGGGGGAGCGGGCGACGCTGCTCCAGTTCTCCACGGCGTTCTGCCAGCCGTGCCGGGCGACGCGGCGGATCCTGGCCGACGTCAGCGCCGTGGTGCCCGGGGTGACGCATGTCGAGATCGACGCGGAGTCGCGGCTGGATCTCGTCCGTGAGCTCGACATCATGCGCACGCCCACGGTCCTCGTCCTGGACGGCGACGGAAACATCGTGAAGAGGGCGTCGGGACAGCCGCGCAAGCAGGACGTCCTCGCCGCGCTCGCCGGAGCGGTGCCTGACCCGGCTTCTCATGCTCCGTCTCACGAATCGGACGAGAAGTGACAGATGTCGAGACGCCTAGTAGTGTCGGGCCCATGAACCCATCGACAGAGCTGCTGACGAAGCGGCGCGCGGTTGATTTCTGCCGCGTGGCCACCGCGCTCTGTCGTGCTGCCTGAGGACGGTCTCGCGCGGATTTCCGATCCGCCCCACATCCGACCCTTCAGGAGCATCCCACGATGCGTGCCGATCCTAGAGCGTTGCGCTTCGGCGCGGCCATCACCGCACTGGTCCTCGCCCTCGTCCTGGTGACGGGGAGCGCCTGGCTGCTGGCCGCCCAGGCAGTGGTGTTCGCGTGCGGCGCCCTCGGGCGTCAGCCGTACGGGATGCTCTTCAAGGCGCTGGTCAAGAGCGCCCCGGAGGAGACCGAGGACGCCCGGCCGCCGCGTTTCGCGCAGGTCGTCGGGCTTGTCTTCGCGGTCGTGGGCCTGGTCGGATTCCTCGCCGAGATCACCCCGCTCGCCCTCGTGGCGACGGCGGCGGCCCTCCTCGCCGCCTTCCTCAACGCAGCCTTCGGATTCTGCCTTGGCTGCGAGATGTATCTGCTTGTTCGACGTCTACTGCCCGCCGCCAAAATGGAGGTTTCGAAATGAGCCGTTCCGCCGCCCTGGTGGACGCTGACTGGGTCGAGGCCAACCTCGACACGCCCAACGTCGTTCTCGTCGAGGTCGACGAGGACACCAGTGCCTATGACAAGGGGCACATCCGTGGCGCCGTGAAGATCGACTGGAAGCAGGATCTGCAGGATCCTGTGCGCCGCGACTTCGTGGACAAGACCGGTTTCGAGACGCTGCTCTCCGAGCGCGGCATCTCCAACGACGACACCGTGGTGCTCTACGGCGGCAACAACAACTGGTTCGCCGCCTACGCCTACTGGTACTTCAAGCTGTACGGCCACGGCGACGTCAAGCTGCTCGACGGTGGGCGCAAGAAGTGGGAGCTCGACTCGCGCGAGCTGGTCAAGGAGGTCCCCGAGCGGGCCAAGACCCAATACACCGCCCAGGACCAGGACACCTCCATCCGCGCCTTCCGCGACGACGTGCTCGCCTCGATCGGCAAGCTCAACCTGGTCGACGTGCGCTCGCCCGACGAGTTCACCGGCAAGCTGCTCGCTCCGGCCCACCTGCCGCAGGAGGCGGCCCAGCGCGGTGGCCACGTGCCCACGGCCCGCAACATCCCGTGGTCCAAGGCGGCCAACGACGACGGCACCTTCAAGAGCGACGAGGAGCTGAGCGCCCTCTACGGCGAGGCCGGTGTCGACTTCGGCAAGGACACCATCGCCTACTGCCGCATCGGTGAGCGTTCCGCGCACACCTGGTTCGTCCTGCACGAGCTGCTCGGCCAGGCCAACGTGAAGAACTATGACGGTTCGTGGACCGAGTACGGCTCGCTCGTGGGCGTGCCCGTCGAGTTGGGGGAGGCCCGCTGATGACCACCGCGCCAGGGTGCGGAGCACCCGAACAGACGGTCGCGCTGCCGACCGGCATCGACCTGGCCGGTCAGGCCGTGATCCAGGGTGTGGTCACGGGCGCCGGCACCGCCTACGCGCGGCTGCTCGACCGCTCCGGTGAGTTCACCGGTGAGGTCGTGGTGTCCGACGAGGGCGTCTTCCGCTTCTTCGCCGCGCCCGGTGACTGGACCGTCCGCATCATCGCGGGCGGCGGGTTCACCAGGGACGTCCAGGTCGAGGCCAAGCTGGGCGAGGTGTCCCAGCTGGCGGTGGCCGTCTGACCACTGCTCGTCCGAGGGGGCCCGCGCCGGCAACGGCGCGGGCCTCTTCCGTGTCCGCTACCGGCCTTGCCGCGCCGGGTGGCGCATCAGCAGCGTGGCCCGCACCTCTTCGAGGCCGATCGCCCGATAGCCGTGGGGCACGTCCGACCGCCACGCGATGTGGTGCCCCGGCCCGGCCGTGAGGGGCGCCTCCAGCGGCCCGGCGATCAGCGTGCCGCTGAAGACCGTGAGGTGCTCGCTCACCCCCTCGCGGTGCGCCCGCGACGTCTGCGTGGTGCCGGGCGGCACCCGGAGCCGATAGAGCTCGAAGGTCGCCCCCTCCTCCTCGAACACCTCCAGCAGCGCCGCCTCGATCACGGCGCCGCGCACCAGCCTCGGCTCGGGCGGCGTGTCCAGGATCGCGCCGATGGGCACGCCGAGCTGGGCGGTGATGGCCCAGAGCGCCTCCAGCGTGATGTCGCGGGTGCCGGTCTCGACGCCGGACAGCGTCGCCTCGCCGATGCCCGCCCGCCTGGCGAGCTCCGACAGCGACACCCCCCGCGCGTGGCGCAGCCGCCGCAGCCGCTCCCCGACCAGGCGAGGGTCGGGGTCGAGCGCGGACAGAGGTTCCATGCCGCCATGGTCCCGCAGGGTTCGCGCCGATGCGCCGGAGGTCCCGGAGATGTGACGGTAGGGATTCCTGACCCTCGTCGGGGCTCCGCCTGCCGCCGTTCGTGGTGGCCGCGGGTTGCCGGTCCGGGCTGCGACAGAAGAGGCAGACCGCTACGATTCGGCAAATGTCAGGTTCGTCAGGAGTGGCGGCACCGCCCCGACCGGCGCCCTATCCGGCTCAGAGGATGCCTTCGCCGTTCTCGCTGCCCGCGCACACCCTGCGCCTGCTGGGGAAATGCGCGTTGCCGCTGATCCTGTGGTTCTCCGCCGGCCAGCTGGTGCGCTTCGTGTTGCTGTACGGCGCGACGGAGGTCGCGTACGGAGACTTCCGCCAGGTCCGCCTCGTGGTCACGATGACGCTCCTCACGCTCGTCGTCCTGGCGGCGATGACGGTCGTCACCGGCATGCTGCATAGCCTGCGCGGCGCGCTGTGGGAGATGCGCGCCCGTGCCGCCGACGGCGTGCGCGACGAGCGCTTCTTCCGGGCCCTGGACCGGGTCGCCCCCACCTTCGCCGCGCTCTACCTGGCCTGGGGCTTCCACGTGGAGGACGCCCGCGATTTCCAGCAGATGGACCTGCTCCACCACTTCCACGACCTGACCGACGCCGCCTGGTTCGGCGAGGAGACGCAGGTCGGCGGCAGTCTGATCGATCTCGACTGGCGGGTGTCCCTGGGCGCGATGGTCGTCGCCTTCGGGTTGAAGACGCTGTTCGCGAAGCTGGTGGAGAAGGGCAGGAGCGGGTTCCACGGCTTCGCGGCGGCCTTCTCCGAGTTCGCCTTCGTCTTCTACGGGCTGAACGCCACGGTCGCCATCGCCGACGCCCGTTCGGAGTGGATGGAGAGCCGCGCCGTCGTGACCGGCGCCGAAGAGGTCCTGGCGCAGGCCAAGGAGACCGTCCCCGGCTGGAAGGACGTCGGTGGCGCCATGAGCGAGATCTGGCCGCTGTTCGTCGACGCCGTGGTGATCCCGCTGGCCTGGCTCACCGTGGCGCTGCTGGTCTTCGGCGCCTTCGCCGACGACACCCGCACCCTGGTCAAGGGCACCCGGTTCGAGCGCGGGGTGGATCGCCTGGAGCAGAGCCACGACCTGACCCAGAAGTCGATCGACCGGGTGACCGGCGGTTTCCGGGACCGCTGGGTGCCGCTGGCCAACGCCTTCCGGCTGATCGTCAGGGGCGGCGCGCCCCTGTTCGGCATGATGTGCCTGTGTTACGTGGCCATCGCGGTGGGCGCGCGGTACGCCGATCGGGCGGTCCGGACGCTCATCGGCTCGCAGGTCGACTGGGCCTGGTTCCATCTCGGGCCGCCGATCGACTTCGTCCGCGACCTGCTGGTCACCGTGATCACCATGGCCCTGCTCGCGGCCACGTTCGACCTCGCGGCCACCCGGGCCAGGCTGCGCGGCCAGTCGTTCACCGTCTGAACCTCAGCACCTCGGTGTTCGGCTCCAGCGCCGCCACGGTGTCGCGCTTGAAGAGGTCCTCGGTCGGCGTGTCCGAGCGGTAGGTGCTCGGCCTGAAGGAGAGCTCGACCTCGTCCGCGAGCCGCGCGGGCACGATGGCCACCCCTTCCAGCACGTACTCCTTGCCCACGTCCAGCCGATCCGTCGGCCGGTCCGCGTCCAGCAGCTCCACGGTCCAGGCGCGTCCGGCGCGGTCCTGGAGCTGGATCTCGCCGGGCTCCGCGGTCATGGTCGCGCTGCCCTGGTCGACGACCTTCTCCCTGATGTCGATCTTCAGCCAGGCGACGTCGGCGCCGTGCCTGTTGTCGGCCGGCGGTTGCGTGGGCGCCACCGTGGCCTGCCACTCGATGCCGTGCGCCGTCCCGGCCTGCCCCGGGGCGACGGAGATCAGCCGGGTCTCGTCGGTGGCGACCTTCTCGTAGAAGAGGTAGCCGTCGTACGTGCGGACGGCGCCGGCGGCGCCCGCGAGCAGCACCGCCGCCACGGCGACCAGGAGCGTCCGGCCCCGGCGGCGCGCGGGGGGCGGCGCGGCCGGCTCGGCGGAAACAGGCGCGGCCGGCTCGGACGAGACAGGCGGGGGAGGCTCGGTGTCCAGCACCTTCGGAAGCGGCTGGGTGGAGCCGCCGGGCGTCTCCCGCGCCAGGGGCGGCCAGACCTGCTGGTCGGGGCGGGGAGCGTGGGAACGGGAAGGGGGCGGGGTGAGTGGGGGCCAGGCGCCGTCGCGCCGCCGGTCTTTCCTGGGTGAGAACCAGTCGCCGTCGTTCGCGCTCATGTCCCGCTCACTTCTTGACGATCGGGTAGACGTCCTGAGGCTGGGCGGCGAGCTTGCGCGCGCCCTCCTCGTCCAGCCCGAGATCGACCTCGACCTCGGGCTGGTACGGCTCGACCAGCGCGGACGGAGGCAGGCCGAACACGATCCGGGCGCCTGGGAGCACCGAGGCCGGCACCTCGAAGAAGAACGCGCCGGTGACCCAGATGTCCGGCTGCACCCAGGCGGCGGCCAGCGTCGAGCCGGAGTCCACCCGGTCCGTGGCGGCGAACCTGCGCTCGTCGCCGGTCAGCAGCACGGGCTGGCCCAGGTGGTAGGGCTTGAGGCTGGACTTCGCCGAGGCGTTGACGATGAGGAACAGGTTGTCGGTCGTGACGGTCTTGGAGCTGCTCCGGATGGCCTTGGCCACGGCGAACGAGTTGAGCCGGACGGTGAAACGACCGGCGTCGACGTTCGCGCCCTTGTCTCCGGTGTACGTCAGCGGGGCCGTGTAGTCGTTCTCCGACAGGTGCAGCCCCTGCAGGCCGACCGCGCCCGCCACGAGCAGCAGGCCGATCGCGCCGTTGAGCAGCCGCGACCCGCCACTCCCGCGCCCCGGCCTCCTGCCCCGCCGGGCGGGCGCCGCGGGTGGTCGCTGCTCGGTGGCGGTCATGCGCCCGCGCCTTCCCGGACGGGCATCGTCACCCGGGCCCTGATCTCGGGGACGAGCCTGTCGCCGACCTCCTGGGAGATCATCGACCACTTCTCGGTGGGATCCTGGAAGCCCGCCCCGTACTCGAACGCCGCCACGTCGAGGGTCACCTTTTCGGGCGGTCGCTCGGTGTCCTTGAGCTCGTACCGGACGATGACCTTGGTGGTGACCCCGGGATGCAGCTGGCGGGTCTCGTCCTGGTCCTTGCTCAGGGCGAACACGAACGGTCCGGCGTCCTCGGGGAAGGCAGGAGCGATCTTGACGAGCGAGCCGGCGAAGAACGAGCTCGTCGCGGCGCCCTCCGGTTCGCTGGGTGGCAGGCCGACCGGGGTCGTCTCGTCGCCGAGGTTGGTGACGTCGAAGACCAGCTCCAGAAACCTCTTGTCCTCCGCGAACGTCGACTCGGCCGGCTCCACCCGCACCCGCGACTCGACGAAACGGGTCGAGTAGCGGCCCTGGTCGAGCACCGCGCCCGAGGTGAGCTGAGGCGGGGCCTCGGGGGCCTCTTCGAGACCGCCCAGCAGAGCGGTGATCCCGATGACCGTGACGGCCACGAGGGCCAGCGCGGGCACCACCACCGGCCGTCTGGGCCTGTCGTGGCCGCCGGAGGGTTCCGTCATGGACAAGGATGGTAATAGGTCACGGTTGCCCCATCCGTCGCAATCCTTCCAACAGGCTGGCTGAATTGCCGAGAACCCTGCCGCTGCAGGGGTTCTAGCTCATACGCTGTCACGGAGCGGAGGGACAAGCCCCTACTACTAACGACATATCGCGGCCGGAGGGTCACGTGGTGGACGTGCATCCCGAGCATGCGCAGCTCCAGGCGGACCGCATCTACCTGGGCTGGCAGTACATCCTGCTGCACCCCGACCCCGGCCCCCCGCCGAAGCGCCCCTCGCCCGCCGAGGACGAGCCGGTCCCCGAAGAACCCGACCCCGACCGGATGCGCCGCGAGCGCCTCCAGGAGGACATGCTCAACCGGCCCGTACGGGTCTTCCGGATGCTCATGCTCGTGGTGACCGGGCTGATCGTCGGTGTGGCCGCCGCCGGCTACCTCAACTGGTCCTTCGCCCTGCTCGGCCTGGTCGCGGCCGGAGGCGTGGCCGCGATCTGCAGCTACGCCCTGCTCCAGGGCGACCGGGCGGTCCGCTACCGGGTCTACGAGCAACAGGTCCGAGACGACCGCAGGCGGCAGGAACGTGACAAGGAGCTGTTCCGCGCCCAGGAGGAGCACGCCCAGCGCTACCGCGAGTGGCAGGAGGTCAAGGACCGCCACGACCGCCAGCTGAGCTGGTACGCCGTGGCCGTGCCCGACGAGATCGACCGCATCGACGTGGCCGGCGGCACGCTGCCCGGCTGGTCGGCGCTGATCACCCTGCTCGGCGCGACCCGCCTCTACAGCGGCGGCCACCTGACGGTGCTCGACCTGTCGGAGGGGGCGATCGCCAAGGACCTCATCGAGCTGGCCCGCCGAGGCGGCGACGACCCGCTGGTCTGGGTGCTGCCGGTCGACCTGCCCCGCCTCGACCTGGGCGCCACGCTCAAGCCCGAGGCGTTCGCCGACGTCCTGGCGCACGTGGTGAGCGTGAGCGAGGAGCACCGCTCCACCCGCGACCTCAGCTTCGACAACGCCATCCTGGAGCGGGTGCTCGAAGTGCTCGGCGAGAACGCCACGATCAGCCAGGTGACCGCCGCGCTCCGGGCGCTGGCCCAGGTCGGCGACCCACGCGACGACCTGCGCTACGGGCTCATCACCGCGACGCAACTGGAGCGCATCGGCACCCTGTTCGGGCGCGGGGTGAGCGACCGCGTGGTGATCGAACGAGCCTGGGCGCTGGAGTCGCAGCTGCGCAAGCTGGAGACGCTCGGCACCCAGGCGGTGCGCCTGCCGCCCGCCAGGCTCCGGGTGGTGAGCATGGACCGGCAGGCGGGCGTGTTCGGCAACCGGGTGCTCGGCACCTACGTGGCCACCGCGCTGACCCACATCCTGCGCCAGTCGCCGGCCTCCGACCGGCCCTGGTATCACACGATCATCGTCGCGGGCGCCGACAAGCTCCGCGGCGACGTGCTCGACCGGCTCATGGACGCCTGCGAGACCTCCCGTACCGGACTCGTCCTGACCTACCGGTCGCTGACCCCGGCCGTCCGCGAGCGGCTGGGCCGCGGCCACGCGGCGGTGGCGTTCATGCGTCTCGGCAACGCCGAGGACGCCCGGGTCGCCAGCGAGCACGTCGGCACCGAGCACCGGCTGGAGCTGGCCCAGCTGACCGAGACGATCAGCGACTCGCTCCCCGGGCTCAACGGCGGCTACACCTCCACGATCTCCCAGGTCGAAGGCCGGGAGGAGGCCCACGGCGAGAGCCGCACCGACCTCGCCGAGGACATCACCGAGTCGACCCAGTGGGGCAGGACCGCCGACAAGATCGGCGAGAAGGAGCGGGTGCTGCAGCGCTCCCGGGAGTTCCTGGTCGAGCCGCACCAGCTCCAGCAGCTGCCCACCACGTCCGTCATCGTCACCGACGCCACCGCCAAGGGCCGGCGGGTGCGCCTGGCCGACGCGAACCCGGCCATTCTCACCTTCCCCAAGACCACGCTCGGCGAGCTGGAGGATGTACGCGAAGCCGTCCTCTCGGTCGACGGCCCCAAAGATCCCGAAGGCGACGGAGACCCCCCTCCCAACCTCGGACCGCCACCCGAGCGCCTGGACTGGCGCAAGCAAAGGCAATGACATGGTCAATGTCGAGGTGTCGTCCTGACGGTGGGCGGACTTTACTAAGAGACCGTCGTGGGGGGATGAAATGCAGCCGAGTGTCTCGCTGAGTGGGCCCTGGTACCGGATCCAGTCCATCGCCGCGCCGTCGCGAAGCTCATCGGCGGAGTGGGACTTCGTCACCGTCCTGCCCGCCGTGCTGTCGGCGGCGCAGCGCGACCGGCCGTTCGTCATCGGCTGGCTGTCACGCGGCTCCGGCGCTCCGCTGGAGCTGATCACCAACGCCGGGCCGCTGTCGCCGCCGCGCCAGCCGCGCCGCTCACCCGACACGCCCGGAGCGCCGTCCGGGCCGCAGCCGCTGCTGTTCCCCGGCGGGGCGCGCGGGGTGCAGCTCGACGAGGAGTACCTCGCCGACCTGGCCGACCTGGTGTGGACGACGTGCCCCGGCCGCCAGGCGCCGCCGCTCGGCGGCCGGCGCGAGTTCGCCGAGCTCGACTCCGACGAGCTCAAGCGGCCCACGTTGTTCGAGTCGACGCTGGTCACGCTCATGTCGCGGCCGTTCGCCTGGCTGGTCGTGGCCGAGCCCACCGACCTGCTCGACGCCGAGGTGGCCCACCTGCGCACCCAGCTGAACGTGCTGCGCCAGTACGGCGACGCCTCCGAACGCTCCCGCTTCGACGCCGAACGGGCCGAACGCCGCATGCAGGAGCTCGACGCCTTCCGCGAGGCCGGGCTGTGGAACGTCCGCGTGCTGGCCGGCGGCGCCACGGCCGACGAGCTGCGCCAGATCGCGCCGGTGCTCGTCGGCTCGGTCGAGATGAGCCATCACCCCTACCGGCTGCGCAGCGCCCAGGGCTCGGTCTACGCCCTGTCGGAGGCGCTGGCGGTCACCATGCAGGACCCGGCCGACGGGGCCGCCGCGCCGTTCGCCGCCACGGCCGGGGCCCTCGCGGCGCTGGCCGGGCTGCCCCGGCGCGAGGTGCCCGGCGTACGCGTGCTCGACTCGGGGTTCTTCGACGTGACCTCCGAGACCGACGGCGGCGAGCTGGAGCTGGGCGAGATCCTCGACGGGCAGGACCGCGCGGTCGGCTCCTTCCGGGTGCCGCTGGCCACGCTCAACCGGCACGCCTTCATCACCGGCGCCACCGGCTCCGGCAAGTCGCAGACCGTCAGGCACCTGCTGGAGCAGCTCAGCCAGGCGCGCATCCCGTGGCTGGCGATCGAGCCCGCCAAGTCCGAGTACGCCGCCATGGCCGGCCGCCTCGCGTCACTGGGAGACCAGCAGGGCCAGGCGCGCGGCCGGCCCGCCAACTCCGTCACCGTGATCAACCCGTCCGCCCCGGGGGGCGTGCCGTTCAGCGTCAACCCCCTGGAGCCCGAGCCCGGCTACCCCGTGCAGGCGCACATCGACATGGTCAGGGCGCTGTTCATGGCGGCGTTCGACGCCGAGGAGCCCTTCCCGCAGATCATGTCGCTGTCGCTGCAGCGGGTCTACGAGGCCAACGGCTGGGACGTGGTCACCGGCGGCGCGGTCCCCGGCTCCAAGGTGCCGCCCAGCGTGCCCACGCTGGAGCAGCTGCAGCACCACGCGATGGACGTGATCAAGGAGATCGGCTACGGCCGCGAGGTGCAGGCCGACGTCGAGGGGTTCATCTCGCTCCGGCTGCGCTCCCTGCGGGTCGGGTCGGCCGGGCGCTTCTTCGAGGGCGGCCACCCCGCCGACATCGGCGGCCTGCTGAAGCGGAACGTGGTGCTGGCGATCGAGGACGTGGCCAACGACGAGGACAAGGCGTTCCTCATGGGCACGCTGATCATCCGCATCGTGGAGCACCTGCGGATGCGCGCCCGGCAGGAGAGGTCCACCGGCCTGCGGCACGTCATCGTGATCGAGGAGGCGCACCGGCTGCTGCGCGACCGCGGCGCCGGCCGGGCCGCGACCCACGCCGTGGAGCTCCTGGCCGGCATGCTCGCCGAGATCAGGGCGTACGGAGAGGGCATCGTGGTGGCCGAGCAGATCCCCACCAAGCTCGTCTCCGACGTGGTGAAGAACACCGCCCTGAAGGTCGTGCACCGCCTGCCCGCCGAGGACGACAGACAGCTCGTCGGCGCCGCGATGAACCTGAGCGTCGAGCAGTCCCGTCAGGTCGTCTCCCTGCAGCCGGGCTCGGCCGCGGTGTTCACCGACGGGATGGACCGGCCGCTGCGGGTCCGCGTGCCGCTGGGCGAGTCCCGCGAGAAGACGCTGCCCGGCCCGCCCCCGCCGATCCGCGGCCGACGGTCGTCGGCCTGCGGCTCGCAGTGCCGCGCCGGCCAGGCGTGCACGCTGGTCGAGCTGCGCGAGGCCGACGTGCTCGCCGACGCGCCCGACTGGGCCTGGCTGCGCGTCTGGTGCGACACGGTGGTGCTCGCCTTCGTCTGCAACCGGCCGCTGCCCGGCGTGCCCCGCGCCCTGGCCGCCATCTGGTCCGACCTGCCCGTACGCCGCCGCGAGTGCCTGCTCGCCACCCTCGTCGAACGCTCGGTGCGGCGGCGGGCCTGGTCACTGCGGAGCTGGTTCGACCCCGCGCTGCTCACCGAGAAGGCCGCCGAGACCGCCACGCGGCTGCTCGGCGGCGTCGAGGGCGGCGAGCGGCCCGGCCCCACCTGGGTCATCCCGCAGGTGCGCTGGCTGCACGAGGTCGACCGGCTCTTCCCGTACGGCCGCCCCGCCCCCGACCTGCGCAGCCCGGCGCCGCCCATGGAGTACGCCCTGTTCCGCCACACGCAGAACGGCGGCGGCCCGACGGAGCCCGCCCAGACCGAGTTGCTCGGCCACCGGGCCAGAGCGCTGCGCCACCACCCCCTGTCGATGGAGATCGAGCACAACCGGGCGCTGGCCTGGCGGGTCATCCTCGGCGACGACGAGAACGAGGGGCTGCAGCGCGACGTCACGACGGTCGCGATCGGCATCGACCCGGCGGCCCGGCTCCGGCACGTCGGCCAGACCATGGGGGCCGGCTGGCTCGAAGGCGTGCTGTCGTGGCCGAGCCGGTTCGTGCTGCCGTTCGACCAGGGCGGCGCGCCGGAGATCACCTTCGCCGATCCGGGCCGGCGCGCGGCGTTTTCCGGCGCGGCCCCCGAGTAGGGAGTGCCGCGGGTCGGATGGCGACTAGGATCGATGTCCATGACCCAGCTTCCACTGCGGGCTCAGCTCGCGAGCGCCCTGGGACGCAGTGCGGCCACGCTCTCCAGGATGACCGGGCGAGGCGACGGTTCGGTGATCGGCGGACGGGTCGGCCTGATGCTGGAGCCCGATCTGCTCCGCAAGCTGGCCCGTGACCGCAAGCTGGCCCTCGTCAGCGCGACCAACGGCAAGACCACCACCACCCGGCTGATCACCTCCGCCCTGCTGGAGCTGGGCGAGGTGGCCACCAACGCGTTCGGCGCCAACATGCCGGCCGGCCACGTCTCGGCGCTGTCCCAGCACAAGGGCGCCCCCTACGGCGTCCTCGAGGTCGACGAGAAATACCTGCCCGAGGTGCTCGACACCACCGGCGCGGGCGTCGTCTGCCTGATGAATCTCAGCCGCGACCAGATGGACCGCGCCGCGGAGATCTGGCTGCTCGCGCAGAAGTGGCGCCGGGCGCTGTCCGGCAGGCCCACCCACGTCATCGCCAACTGCGACGACCCGCTCGTCACCTGGGGCGCCTCGACGGCGGCCCAGGTCACCTGGGTCGCGGGCGGCCAGCGGTGGAAGGAAGACTCCTGGTGCTGCCCCGAGTGCGGCGGCCCGCTCGACCGCAAGGACGCCGACTGGGCGTGCCGCGAGTGCACCTTCCACCGGCCCGAGCCGCACTGGGTCCTCGACGACGACGCCGTCCTCGACCCGCGTGGCCAGCGGTGGCTGCTCGACATCCAGCTGCCCGGCCTGGCCAACCGCTCCAACGCGGTCATGGCGCTGGCCGTCGCCGAGACGTTCGGGCTGCCGGTCGACCGGGCGCTGCCCAGGCTGCGCGAGGTCACCTCGGTGGCCGGCCGCTACACCACGGTCCAGCGCGACGGCAGGCACGCCCGACTGCTGCTGGCCAAGAACCCCGCCGGCTGGCTGGAGGCGTTCGACGTCTCCGACCCCCGGCAGCCGATCATCCTGTCGGTCAACGCGCAGGGCCCCGACGGGCGCGACACCTCCTGGCTGTGGGACGTCGACTACCGCATCCTGCGCGGCCGTCCGGTGTTCGTCACCGGGGAGCGCCGCCTCGACCTGGCCCTCCGGCTCGACGTGGCCGACGTGCCGTTCGCGCTCTGCGAGTCGTTCTCCGAGGCGCTGGCCATGCAGCCGCCCGGCCCGGTCGACGTGATCGCCAACTACACCGCCTTCCAGCAGATCCGATCGGAGTTCGGTCGTGCCGTCTGACAGCGCCCTGCGCATCGTGTGGATCTATCCCGACCTCCTGAGCACCTACGGTGACCAGGGCAACGTGCTCGTGTTGGAGCAGCGTGCCCAGCGCCGGGGCATCGCCACCGAGACCGTGCACGTGCGCTCGGCCGACCCGGTGCCCGAGACGGGCGACATCTACCTCATCGGCGGCGGCGAGGACCGTCCGCAGATCCTCGCGGCCGAGCGCCTGCGCCGCGACGGCGGGCTGCGCAGCGCCATCGGCCGGGGTGCCGCGATGCTCGCCGTGTGCGCCGGCTACCAGATCATGGGCAGCACGTTCGGCGGTGAGGAGGGCCAGCCGGTCGACGGCCTCGGCCTGCTCGACATCGCCAGCTCCCGTGGCCCGGCCCGCGCGGTGGGCGAGCTCGTGGCGGAGGTCGACTCGGCCCTCGGGCTCCCCACGCTGACCGGTTTCGAGAACCACATGGGCGTCACCCGGCTGGGCCCCGGAGCCAGGCCGCTGTCGCGGACCATCAAGGGCGTCGGCAACGGCGACGGCTTCGAGGGCTGCTACGCGGGCCACGTCGTGGGCACCTATCTGCACGGCCCGGCGCTGGCCCGCAACCCCGCGCTCGCCGACCTGCTCCTCGGCTGGATCGTCGGCGAGCTGGCGCCCCTCGACGACACCCGTTACGAGCAGCTCCGCCAGGAACGCCTGGGCGCCGTCCTCAGCGCCTGACCGGCACGGAGGGTCTGGTGCAGGAGACGAGAAGCCGGTCGGCTCAGGGCCTGAGGCAGGAGACCTGGCCCAGGCTGTCGGCTCAGGGCCGGGGTCAGTAGACCAGGGCTTGGGCGCCGTCGGCCACGGCCTCCTCGACGAAGGCGGGCGCGCCGGCGATGCGCACCCCCTCGATGAGGTCGTCGACCGTGATGTCACGACGGGCCGCGCACTGGGTGCACACCGTGAGCCGCCCGCCCGCGAGCACGGCGTCGAGCAGGTCGGGCAGCGGAGCCGCGTGTGGCAGGCTGAGATCCTTGGCCCGGCCGGGCACGGCGAACCACGACGCCTCCCCGGTCAGCCAGACGGAGACGGAGACCCCGCTCGCCAGCGCGGCCGCCGCGACCGTGAATGCCTGGTTGCAGCGCTCGGGGTCGTCGGCCCCGGCGGTCACTTTGATCACCAGTGATCGTGCCATGCCCGTACCCTAACGCCCCGCCGAGACCGCTGCCGGGATGGACGGCGGCGGACGTGGACGGCGGCCCGGCGACTAGGGTTGTGACCCATGGAAGAACCTGAGATGCACGCCGATCTCGAGCCCATCGCCTTCCTGCTGGGCCGCTGGGAGGGCGCGGGCGTGGGCGGCTATCCCACGATCGACAGCTTCAACTTCGGCCAGGAGATCGAGTTCACCCACAACGGCAAGCCGTTCCTGTCCTACGTGAGCCGCACCTGGCTGCTCGACCACGACGGCGACCGGGTCAGGCCGCTCGCCACCGAGTCCGGCTACTGGCGGCCACAGCCCGAGCGCCAGGTGGAGGTGGTGCTCGCGCACCCGACCGGCATCGTGGAGGTCTACGTCGGTGAGGTGGTCTTCCACAAGATCGAGCTGCGTACCGACGTGGTGGCGCGCACGGTCACGGCCAAGGAATACACCGCGGGGCACCGGCTCTACGGGCTGGTCAAGGGCAATCTGATGTGGGCCTACGACATGGCCGCGGAGGGGCAGCCGCTCACCTCGCACATGTCCGCGGAGCTGAAGAGGGTGTCATGAGCAGTCCGTTCACCGCCGAGGCGGTCGAGGCGATCAAGCGCCACATGAACGACGACCACGGCGACGACGCGCTGGTCATCGTCCGAGGGCTGGGCGGCCGGCCGGCCGCGACCCGGGCCACCACGAGCGGCGTCGACGCCGAGGCGATCGAGTTCACGATCGACGGCGGCGAGCTGGTCAGGGTGGCGTGGGGCGAGACGCTGACCGAGCGGCAGCAGGTGCGCATGGCGGTCGTACGGCTCTATCGGGAGGCGTGCGCCGCGCTCGGCGTCGAGGCGCGAGGCGAGCACTGAGCGCGAAGTGAGCGCTGAGCGTGTGGCGAGCGCTGACTGTGTGGCGGGCGCTGAGGGGGCGCTGAAGGCTCTGGGAAAGTGAGAAGGGCCCCGGGCGAGCTTCCGTCTGTCGTGCAGACGGGCCGGATGGACCATGGTCGGGAAGGGTTCCCGCCCTCCGGCTGCCAGGGGCCCCGGTGGTTGCCTCGAATTCGCCGAACGGCCGAGACTGGAGTCCGCGTCGTCAGCGGACAACCACCTCGCTAGCCCAACTATGAATCACCATTGTTTGGACCACCTCCTTTCCGCGTACTCACGAAGCTATGCGTTCTGTCGCGAACAGGGCAAGCGATTAACGCCCGGCCGTAGACTCGGGTGCATGACGGAGACGCAGTGGCACGAGCAACTCCGCGCCAAGGGCTACCGGGTGACTCCCCAGCGGCAGCTCGTGCTTGAGGCGGTCAAGGAGCTGGAGCACGCCACGCCGGAGGAGATCTGCGTCAAGGTGCGCGAGACGGCGCGCGGGGTCAACATCTCGACCGTCTACCGCACCCTCGAGCTGCTCGAAGAGCTCGGCATGGTGACCCACACCCATCTCGGTCACGGCGCTCCCACCTATCACCTGGCGGCCGTGGCCGACCACGTCCATCTGGTGTGCCGCGGCTGCGGCGTGGTGAGCGAGGTGCGGCCCCAGCTGGCCGAGGGGCTGATCAAGGGGCTCGACGACGAGCTGGGCTTCCTGGCCGACGTCCACCATCTGACCGTCTTCGGCCGTTGCCGCGACTGCAGATAGCCTGAGGGCATGCGTAGCCCTCTGCTCGATCTCCCCGGCGCCGTCCCCGCCGACGCGCCGGACTCCGACGTAGCCGCGCACTATGGCGACCTCTACGCCGAACAACGCGCGCTGGTCAAGGGCGAGGCGGTCGTCGACCGCAGCAACCGCGAGGTGATCCGGGTCTCGGGAGCCGACCGGCTCAAGTGGCTCAACGACCTGACCTCGCAGAAGCTCGACACGCTCACCCCCGGTGAGTGGACCCAGACGCTCGACCTCGACCTGCAGGGCCGCATCCGGCACCACCTGACGCTGGTCGACGACGGTGAGAGCGTGCTGGCCCACGTCGAGCCGGGCACCGCCCAGAGCCTGATCGACTACCTCGACCGGATGCGGTTCATGCTGCGCGTGGAGGTGTCGCGGGCCGACGACCTCGCGGTGCTCTCCTCGGCCACCGAGGACTTCCTGGTGCCGCGCGCCGAGCTGGCCGACCACCTGGGCAAGCCGCTGGCGGGCCTGTGGGCGTACGAAGCGCTGCGCATCGAGGAGCACCGGCCGCGGGTCGGCTTCGACACCGACCACAAGACGATCCCGCACGAGATCGGCCTGATCGGCACCGCCGTCCACCTCACCAAGGGCTGCTACCGCGGCCAGGAGACGGTCGCCCGGGTGCACAACCTCGGCCACCCGCCCCGCCGCTTGGTCTTCCTGCATCTCGACGGCAGCGTCGATACGCTGCCGCCGCACGGCGCGCCGGTGATCTTCGAGAGCCAGGAGGTCGGCGTGGTCGGCTCCGCCGCCCGCCACCACGAGCTGGGCCCGATCGCGCTGGCGATGGTCAAGCGCACGGTGCCGGTCGACGCCCCGCTCCTCGCGGGCGGTGTCGCCGCCTCCCAGGAAGTGATCGTCCCGCCCGACGCCGGGCGCAACGTCACGATCGACCCGAGCCTGCGGCGCCGGCTCCGCTGACGCCTCAGACGTCCACGACGAGCGTGATCGGGCCGTCGTTGACCAGGGAGACCTTCATGTCGGCGCCGAAGACGCCGGTCTCCACCCGGGCGCCCAGGGCCCGGAGCTCCTCGACCACGGCCTCGACCAGAGGCTCGGCGACCGGCCCTGGGGCGGCCGCCTGCCAGGTGGGCCGGCGGCCCTTGCGAGCGTCGCCGTACAGGGTGAACTGACTGATCACCAGGAGCGGCGCCGCGATGTCGGAGCAGGACTTCTCGCCCTGAAGGACGCGGAGGGTCCAGAGCTTGGCGGCCAGCCTCGCCGCCTCGGCCGGGGTGTCGGTGTGGGTCACGCCGACCAGGACGAGCAGGCCGGGCTCGTCGATCGCGCCGACGGTGCGCCCGTCGACGACCACGGACGCGGAGCTCACTCGTTGTACGACTGCTCGCATGGGATCCCATTCTGGCCCAGCTGGAACGCTCCGTAGACTCGCCCCGAAAGGGGAGGCGATATGTCGCTGGTGGTGGAGGTCGTCCGGTCCGGGTTCGTGGAGTCCAGGCACCAGGCCCGGATGCTGACCTTCGACGCCGACGGGCGGCCGGGTGAGACGCACGGGGCGGTGCACGTTCCGGCGTCGCCGCGGTCGTCGATGAAGCCGTTGCAGGCTCTCGGCATGCTGCGCGCCGGGCTCCGGCTCGACGGTGAGCTGCTCGCGCTGGCCTGCGGCTCGCACGCCGGTGAGCCGTACCACGTCAACGGCGCGCGGAAGATCCTGGCGGGGGCGGGGCTGGACGAGTCGGCGCTGCGATGCCCTGAGGACTACCCGGAGGACCGGGCGGTGACCGAGCGGAGCCGGGTCCGCATGAACTGCTCGGGCAAGCACGCGGCCATGCTCGCCACCTGCGTGGTCAACGACTGGCCGGTCACCGGCTATCTCGATCCGGCGCATCCCCTGCAGCGCGCGATCCGCGCCACGGTGGAGGAGCTGACCGGCGAACGGGTCGCGGCCTCGGGAGTCGACGGGTGCGGCGCGCCGCTCTTCTTCGTCTCGATGGTGGGCGTGGCCCGGGCGTTCCGCACGTTTCCGCTCGCCGCCGATGACTCGTTCGAACGACGGATCTATCACGCCATGACGGCCCACCCGGAGTGGACGTCCGGCACCGGCCGGATGGAGGCCACGCTGATGCGGGCCGTCCCGGGGCTGATGCTGAAGGCGGGCGCCGAGGCGTTCGAGGCGTTCGCGCTCGCCGACGGGCGGGTGGGGGTGGTCAAGGTCGAGGACGGATCGAGCCGGGCCCGCACCCCGCTGACCGTGGCCGCTCTGCGGGCTCTGGGAGTCGACGTCGACCTGCCCGCCACGCCGGTCATGGGCGGTGGCCGCCCGGTGGGCGAGCTGCGCGTCACCGCCTCCTGAGAGCTCCTGAGGGCTGCCCTGGTGCGCGTCGCGCACCGGCCCCTCGGGCGTGGTCCCGCACCGGCCCCTCGGGCGTGGTCGCGCACCGGCCTCTCGGACGTGTCACGGGCCGGCGTCTCGGGCGCGTCGCGCACCGACCCGGGATGCGACCCGGGTGCCTTCAGGCGCGTCCGGCGCCGGCGGCTCGCAGGAGGTCGGCGATCTCGTGCTGGCCCTTCGCGACCGCGTGCTCCAGCGGCGTGACGCCGACGTTGTCGGCCAGGTCGGGGGCGGCGCCGGCGGCCAGCAGCAGCCGGACGATCTCCTGGTAGCGCTCGGACCCGTCGCCCAGGATGATCGCCTCCAGCAGGCCGGTCCAGCCCAGGTCGTTGACGTGGTCGACGTCGATGCCCGTCTTGAGCACCTCGCGCACGTACTCGACGTGGCCCCGCTCGCAGGCGGGGAGCAGCGAGACCCCGCCGTAGCGGTTGCGGACGGTCAGGTCGGGCCCGGCGGGCAGCAGCGCGCGCATCATCGCCACGCTGCCGGTCACCCCGGTCACCAGCCACGGGGTGTCGTGCTGGGCGTCCGGCGCGTCGGGGTCGGCCCCGGCCGAGACCAGGATCTGCGCGACCTCCACGTGGTCGGCCGCCACGGCCAGGAGCAGTGCGGTGCGGCCCCGGCTGTCGCGGGCGTCGACGTCGGCGCCTTCGATCACGGCCTCGCGCACAGCGGCGGCGTCGCCGGTCACGGCGGCTGTGAGCAGCTGTTCCTTGAGCACGCCTGATCCTTTCACGCCGGACCGTACGGCTACCCGCAGGACGCTCGTGACACGTCAGAGGGTGCGGAACTGGCGGCTGGCCGAGATCGCGCCCGAGGTCGTCGTGGTGAACGTACGCATCGACCCCGCGAAGTTCGACAGGTCCCACTCGGCCGGCCCGTGGTACCAGTAGAGGTTGTCGGCCTGGTGCCCGTTGCCGGTGACCGAGGCCACCACGCGCGACCAGTGCTCCACCCCGTCGAAGATGACGGCGTACGGCAGGTAGCGGGAGAACAGCTCCACCCGGTGCTGCTCGGGCACCTCGCCCAGCTCACCGGAGAACAGATACTCGCGGAACCCCAGCGTGTGGGCCAGCGCGGCCGACCCCTTGGCGGTCTTGGCCGGCATGTACTGCCCGCCGACGGCCAGCGCGCCGCCCGCGATGATCACGGCCAGCCCCAGCAGCCCGTACGTGGTGAACCAGGCCAGCGCCACCGTGGCCAGCACGCCCACGCCGATGAGCACCACACCGATCAGGGTCCACCGGGTGCGCTCGGTGTCGGGGCGGCGGGCGAACCAGCCCTGCGTGACCACGTCGCGGTAGAGGGCGTCGCGGACCTCGCCCAGATGGCTGGCGAAGGAGCCCGACAGCTGCGACAGCAGCACGGCGTCACGGCCCTCGAAGATGGCGTCGTAGAGGGCCTGCTCGTACGGCAGCAGCGTGCCGGCCGGCGCTTTGGGCAGCCGTACCAGCATCCAGTCGGGCGCGTCGTAGGTTTGGCGTGGCTGCTCGTCGATCCGCAGGTAGCCGCGGACCGCCAGGTCCACGATGGTCGCCGTCACGTCCACCACGTCGGCCTGTTCGTCCACCAGCGTGCCGATCTGGCCCGGCCGGACCCCGTCGGGCGGGGAGAAGTGCCCGTTCTGCACCGGGTCGATCGCGCCCTTCTCGTGGTCGGCGACCCGGGCGTCGCGGCCGCGCGTCCAGTAGAGCAGGCCCAGGCCGCCGAGCATCAGCACCAGGAGGCCGGCCAGGGCGCCACCGGTGACGGTGTCGAGCGTGAAGGCGCTCGCCAGCGAGAAGCGCCTCTCCAGGATCGGCCCGCCGCCGCTCGCGCCCTTCGGGTAGCCGACGACGACGGTGAGCGCCTGGCCGGCGGCGAGGTTCTCCTGCTCGAAGTCGGCCTCGGTGCCGGTGTGGTTCATGGAGGCCGACGTGCAGCCGATGGCGGAGGTCAGCTCGCCGGCGAAGCACGACAGCGCCTGCACCGGGCCCGGCCCGCTCACCTTGACGGTGGCCTTGGCGACCGGGGTGTCCCAGCCGTTGACCGCGAACCAGCGCAGCTCCTCGACGTCGCCCGAGGCGGTCACGGCGCCCTTGACGTCGTACTCGACGGTGGCCGGGGCCGTCACGGTGAGCACGTCGCCGGTCAGCTTGCCGCCCTTGACGTTGGAGATCTGGTAGAGCCGGTCGTTGTCGTCGTCGTAGCGGGTTCGGGTGAGGAACGTCCGCCTGAGCTCGCCCGTGCCTCCGGTGATCTTCTCGACGACGTGCAGCGTGCCACCCTTGCCGAGGGTCAGGGTGATCTCGTCGCTGATGCCGGCCTCAGCCATGGCGGGCGCGATGGAGGTCAGTGCCAGAACGGCCGCGACCAGTCCGGCCAGCGTGAGCCTGATTCCCGTCATGGCCGCAGATCGTAGCGGTTCGTCCCCTGTTGGGGTGAGTGAGCGACAGGTTCGTGATCAGCCGAGCGTGATGCCGCCGCTCGGCACACGCTCGTCAGGACGCCCCCCGGCGCGGGCCCGAGCAGCGCTGCTTGACGGGCCGCGGTCGGTCGTGGAAGGACGGAGCTGACAGCGCTTCCCTCGCGCCAGGAGACCCGATGAACGAGGCCATCGAAGCGATCAGATCGGGCGACATGCCCACGTTCCGGCGCCTGCTGGCGGAGGATCCCTCGCTGGCGCGCGCCCGGCCCGACGGTCAGCGCACACTCCTCCACACGGCCACCGACTGGCCCGGTCACCTGCCGCACGCCACGGCGACGATCGCCGCGCTGGTGGCGGCGGGCGCCGACGTCGACGCGCCGTTCGCGGGCGATCACGCGGAGACGCCCCTGCACTGGGCGGCCAGCAACGACGACGTGGCCGCCGTCGACGCGCTGCTCGACGCTGGAGCGGACGTCGACGCGCCGGGCGCGATCATCGGCGGTGGCACGCCGCTCGCCGACGCGGTGGCGTTCGGCCAGTGGGCGGCGGCCCGCCGCCTCGTCGAACGCGGCGCCCGCGTCGAGCCCCGGCACGCGGCGGCCCTCGGCCTCGCCGACCAGGTCACGGTCACCGATCAGGAAGAGCTCGACCTCTGCTTCTGGTACGCCTGCCACGGCGGGCGGCGCGAGATCGCCGAGCGGTTGCTGACCCAGGGCGCCACCCTCGACTGGGTGCCGCCCTGGGAGCGGCTCACGCCCCTGGACGCCGCCCAACGTCACGGCTTCACCGACCTGTCGGCCTGGCTGCGCGCCCAGGGCGCCCACTCGGCCACGGCCCTGTAGCCGCAGTTCTGTAGCCACGGCCTGCAGCCACGGCCCTGTCGCAGCGGCCTGGCGGTGGGCCGGGCCTCGGCGACCGCGTCCCCGCCCATGTGGCCGCGACCCGGCGACTCTTGGCCGTGGCGCGCCGAAGCCGGGGAGGTGGCCCCGAGGCGCGGGAGGTCAGCTGGAGATGGCGATGCGGAGGCGGCGGAAGCCCCGGCCCTTGCTCTCGATCTTGGCCACCTTGATGTGGCCGATCTGCTTGGTCGAGGCCACGTGGGTGCCGCCGTCGGCCTGGGTGTCGAGGCCCACGATGTCGATGACGCGGACCTCGGGCACGTCCTCCGGCACCAGGTTGGTCGCGGTGCGGATGATGTCGGGGATGGCGAAGGCCTCCTCGCGGGGCAGGACACGCACGTCGATGCGGCGGTCGGCGAGGATCTCGGCGTTGCAGGCGTCCTCCACCGCCTCCTTGAACCCTGGCGGCACCTCCGGCAGGTTGAAGTCCATGCGGGCGGTGAGGACGTCCATGTTGCCGCCGGTCACCAGCGAGCCGTAGTCGCGGAACACCACGCCGCACAGCACGTGCAGGCCCGAATGGGTGCGCATGAGGGCCGAACGCCGCTCGTCGGCCACCGCCGCCCTGACGGTCGTGCCCACCGGGGGGAGCGGGTCGCCCTCAGCCGGGATCAGGTGGAGATCGTCGCCTTTGCGTACGCCGACGATCCGGGTCTCCACGCCCTGCCAGAGCAGAACTCCGTGATCAGCGGGCTGGCCGCCCCCACCTGGGTAAAATGCCGACCTGGTCAAGACGATCCCGTCGGGTGCCGAGTCGAGGACGACGGCCTCGAAGTCGCGAAGGTTCTGATCGGACAGTTCGAGCCGTCGCGTGCGCCCGTGGAGGTCGATGGTCATGTAGTGCAGCCTAGAACCATCGAGGTGGCCATGCCCGGCTTGGTGCGGCACCCCCTGATCGCACCGGCCGCGGTCATCTTGGCGATTTGTGCGGCTATATCGGGATGTTCCGCCGATCCCGAGAATCCGCCCACCTCGGCCGCACCGGCGAACACATCCGATGCCAACGGGTCCGGGGCGGGACAGGCCGGGCCGTGGCCGGCGCCGGTGATGATGGTGATCGGTGACAGCTTCACCGTGGGCTCCGGCCCGGTGCCCAGTTGGCGGGCCTACGCCTGTGAGGCCGCCCGTCTGCTCGGCTGGCAGCCGGTCATCGCGGGCGCGGGCGGCACCGGCTATCTCAGCAGGGGGCGCGCCGGCCGTACCTTCCAGGAGTCGTTCGAGGCGGAGCTGGCCTGGCGGCCCGCACCGGACGTGCTGGTCATCTCGGGAGGTCACAACGACCTCCGCTGGGCCACGCCGGACGTGCGCCGCGCGGCCGCGAGGCTGGCCGCCACCGCCGGGGCCCGCTGGCCGCACACGAGGATCGTGCTGATGGGCCCGATCTGGCTGGACACGCCCCCGCGCAAGGCCTATCGGATCCGTGACGCCGTGGCCGAGGCCGCGCGGGAGGCGGGGATCGGCTTCCTCGACCCGCTGGAGCGGCGCTGGATCACCGGCGCCCACGAGAAGGTGCTGCTGCCGGACGGCGTGCACCCGACGCGGTCGGGCCATCTGCTCCTGGCCCGATGGCTGGCAGGGGAGCTGAGCGCCTAGCCGGCTGCGACAGGCGTGGCTACGCGGTGGTCACCAGGGCCCGTAGGGGCCGCTGCTGCTGCCGCCGCGGCCCATGCCCTTGACGGCGGGCTTCACGTCGACGATGTAGATGACGGAGGCGATCACCGCGGCGATGGAGAAGATGCTGACGGCGCCGAGCCCGATGAACTGCATGCCACCGACCATCGAGAACGCCAGCAGGAACGACCACGCGCCGGCGCCGGAGAACAGGGTCGCCAGGCCGAGGATGATCAACCAGATGTTCTTCTTCAGCTTGCCCGCGGAGGTGAAGGCGGCCTGCGGCACGCGCAACGCGTGGACCAGCGCGTAGACGGACATGCCGAAGATGCCGACGGAGAGCAGCAGGAAGAGAAGGTTGAGGCCACCGTTGATGAGGTTCATGTGTTCGCTCCGCCCAATGCTCGCGATGAATCGGCTTCAGCCTAACGGGCGTGCCCGTCCGGCGGGCACCCCGGCGACGAAAGGCCCGCCTCCCTCTGGGAGACGGGCCCCGCGTGTCGCCGGTCAGGCCTTGGTCTTGGTGGTGCGGGCCGGCTTCTTGACCGGGGTGGCGACGGGCGGCTCGGCGGCCACCGACACCTCCTCCAGCTCCAGCGCGGCCTCGCCGCTCACCTTGCTGACGGCCTTGCGGCCCCGGGAGGCGAAGTCCTCGTAGACCTCGTTGGCCCGGTGGGTGATCTGGTCGGCGTACTCGCGCGCCTTCTCGGGGAACTCCTTGGCGAAGCCCTCGGCCTTGCCGGCGTAGACGCGGGCCTTCTCCGGCAGGTCCTTGGCGAGGTCGGCGCGCCGCGACTGCAGCCTCTGCAGCTGCTCGGGCAGCTCACGCAGCTTCTCGACGGCGAAGTCGCCGACGCCCGCGACGGCGTAGAACGGCTTGGACTCGGTGAGCTTCTTGACTTCGGTGGTGAGCGGCATGGGTTAACCTTCCTTGGTTTCCTGGTTGACGGTGCCGTTGCCCCCGGAAGCCGCGTAGGGCTCAAGAGCGGCGAGGAATTCCTCCGGCAGCGGCGGCTCGTCGTCCGTCACGGAGTCGCCCCGAGGATGAGCCTTCTGGGAGGTCTGCTCGTCTTCGGGGTGCTTCTCCTTGCGGAACGACTCGTAGATATCGATCAGCACCTGACGTTGTCTCTCGGAGAGGTGCGCGTCGGCCCTGATGGCGGTCACCACGTCACTCGGCGTCTCCCGGTCCTCGATGAGGCCCGCCTGCACGTAGAGCGCCTGTGAGGAGATTTGCAAGCCCTTGGCGATCTGGTTGAGGATCTCCGCGCTCGGCTTGCGCAGCCCCCGCTCGATCTGGCTCAGGTAGGGGTTGGAGACCCCCGCCGCTGACGCGAGCTGGCGCAGGGAGATCTTCGCCTGCTGCCGTTGCTCGCGGATGTACTCGCCGATCGAGCCGACCTTCGGTAGTGCCATAGGGCTTATTCTGCCCCGCACTGCTTGCAATTGCAAACGGTCTGGTTAACACCAGCAAGCGTTAAAGCTGGTAGACCCACAGCAGGGACGCGGACGTGACCAATGTCACGGAGCAGGCCAGCAGCATGTAGCGCAGGCCCGGAGCCAGGTCGGGATCGGGCTTGATCAGGCGGTCCACCCGCGCCATGACGTGGTGGGCGTGCAGGCTGATCATGCCCTGCGGCGTCGGCATGGCGCCTGCCGTACCGAATCTGAGCAGGGCGGTGGCGAGCCGGCGCGGTGAGCAGTAGCGGCGGGCGCGGTCGTCGGCGGCCATCTCGACGAGCAGCTCGACCTGCGACTGGGCGTCGCTCACCACCTTGGACCAGGGCAGAGCCCGGCGCAGCGCGGCGAACGGCAGCAGGACGAGGTCGTGACGCTCGCGTACGTGGGCCGCCTCGTGCGCGAGGACGGCCGTCAGCTCGTCCTCTGACAGGAGCTTGAGCGCGCCCTCGCTGACCACCACCTGCGAGCGCAGGCCGGGCACGCAGTAGGCGGCGGCGCTCGGATGGTCGAGCACCCGCACACCCGGCAGGACCGGGTTGTCGTGGGAGATCAGCGCGAGCAGCGCGCGGTGGCGCCGGCGCGCCCGCAACGCCTGCACGCCCGCGGTGAGCAGCACCACGACGAGCACGGTCAGGCAGGTGATGCCGGCGACCATGGCCAGCAGGTGAGCCAGGTCCCACGGCTCGCCCGGAGCCATGCCCTGGGCGAACGCGAGCAGGCCCGGCAGCACGCCCACCTCGTAGGGCTGGACGGCGTAGGCGAGCATCGCGCCGGTGGTGGCCAGCCCCCAGGTCACGCCGAGGGACTGCCAGAGCAGGATCGCGACCCGGGGGGACCGAGAGGTCCAGCGGGCGGTCGTGAAACGCCAGGCCCCGAGCGCGCACGCCACAGCGAGCGCTGCCAGCGCCGCTGCCGTGATCACTCGTCCTCCAGCTCCGTGAGGGCTCTTCGCAGGATCTCCGCCTCCGGGCCGGACACGGCCTGGGCGAAGCGGGTGAGGGCGGCCGACCGGTCGCCCGTCATGTCCAGTGCTCCCAGCATAAGCTCGGCGACGTACGCGTCGCGGCTCTCCGCCGGAGAGTAGCGCCACGCGCGGCCGTCACGGGTGCGCTGGAGGAAGCCTTTGCGGGTGAGGCGGTCGAGGACGGTCATGACCGTGGTCGGGGCCAGGTCGCGGTCGGCGATGAGCCTGCCGACCTCGCGGGCGGTCAGTGGGGTGTCCTCCGCCCAGAGGATGTCCATGATGCTGCGTTCGAGCTCGCCAAGACCCTTCACACTCTCCAGCGTAGTACTACAACGTGTCGAGCATGCAGCGGGGAGCTGGGAAACCTAGTGGACGGCGGCCCAGGGAAGGGTGATCTCACCCAGGCGCCACCTGGCCACACCGCCGAGCGGCGGGTGCCGGAACACCGGCCACGACCCGCTCAGCGCGCTCACCGACGCCAGCCAGCGCTGCCGCAGCCCGTGAGCGCCGTAGGGGGCGGTGACCGCCCAGGCGTGGTCGAAATCACGCAGGAAGGCGTGGATCCGCTCGCCGGGCACGTTGCGGTGGATGAGCGTCTTGGGCAGCCGGTCGGCCAGGTCCGAGGGCCGTTCGAAGGCGTCGAACCGGGCGGAGAAGGTGATCGTGCGCGGCCCGCCGGGCGACAGGCCCACCCAGACCGCGCGGTGACCCGTCTCGGAGCAGGTGCCCTCCACGAGGGCGCCGCCGGGCGCGAGCCCGCCGCGCAGCACGTCCCACCAGTGCCACGCCTCCGCCTCGCCGTACTGGCGCAGCACGTTGAAGGCGCGCACCAGCGCCGGCGGGCGCGCGACCGGCAGCTCGAAGCCGCCGAGCGCGAAGCTCAGCCCCTCGCGTTCGTACGGCTTCGCCAGCGCGACCCGCTCGGGGTCGATCTCGATGCCCACGACCTCGACGCCGGGCACCACCCGGCGCAGCCGGGTGAAGAGCTCGAGCGTGGTGACGTGGGAGGCGCCGTAGCCGAGGTCCACCACGAGAGGGCGTGAGGCGGCGCGGAGCATCGGGCCGTGCACGGCGGCGATCCACCGGTCGGCCCGCCGCAGCCGGTTGTGCGCGGTCGTGCCCCGGGTGATCGAGCCGGCCGGTCTAACCACTGACGCGGTGCACCTTGTGCTGGGCGGCCTGGGCGCGGGGGCGCATCACCACGCGGTCGATGTTGACGTGGGCGGGCCGGGTCACGCACCAGGCGATGGCGTCGGCCACGTCGTCGGAGGTCAGCGGGTCGGGCACGCCCTCGTAGACGCGGGAGGCGGCCGTGGCGTCGCCGCGGAAGCGGGTGACGGCGAACCCCTCGCTGCGCACCATGCCGGGCGCGATCTCCACGACGCGCACCGGCTCGCCGACCAGTTCCAGCCTGAGCGTGCCGGCCATCGAGGACTGGGCGTGCTTGGCCGCGACGTAGCCGCCCCCGCCCTCGTAGGGGGTGAAGCCGGCGGTCGAGGTCAGCAGCACCAGCACCCCGTCGCCGGAGCCGATCAGCCTGGGCAGCAGCGCCCGGGTCATGCGCAGCGTGCCGAGCACGTTGGTGTCGTACATCCGCTGCCAGTCGTCCACCCGGCTCTCGGCGACCGGCTCCATGCCCAGCGCGCCGCCGGCGTTGTTGACCAGCACGTCGCAGCGGTCGAGCGAGGCAGCGAGCGCGTCGACGGACTCCTGGGAGGTCACGTCGAGCGTGAAAGGCGTGATCGAGGGCACTTCGGCGGCGAGCTTGTCGAGGCGTTCGCGCCGTCTGGCGCCCGCCACCACGTGGTAGCCCTCGGCGGCCAGCCGGCGGGCCGTAGCCTCGCCGATGCCGCTGCTCGCGCCGGTCACCACAGCCGTCTTCGTCATGGCCTCCATCCTGCCAGGCCGTCCCAGAGCCACCCCCGCTGTCACCACATATCGGGAATGTCGAAAAGATCTGCGTAGTTGTAAGTCGCTTGGAGGTGGTGTCGGGTGAGGCGACGACGGGTCGACCGGGTCGCGACCATCAGCATGCACACGTCACCGCTGGAGCAGCCGGGCACCGGCGACGCCGGCGGGATGAACGTGTACATCGTCGAGTCCGCGAAACGGCTCGCCCAGCTGGGCGTCGAGGTGGAGATCTTCACCCGGGCCACGGCCAGGGACCTGCCACCGGTCGCCGAGCTCGCCCCCGGGGTCCTGGTCCGCCACCTGACCGCCGGGCCGTACGAGGAGCTGGACAGGGGCGACATGCCCGGCCAGCTGTGCGCGTTCCTGTCAGGGGTGCTGCGCACCGAGGCCATGTACGACCCCGGACGCTACGACGTCATCCACTCGCACTACTGGCTGTCCGGCCAGGTCGGCTGGCTGGCCAAGGAACGCTGGGGCGTGCCGCTGGTGCACACCATGCACACCATGGCCAAGGTCAAGAACCAGCTGCTCGCCCATGGCGACAAGCCCGAGCCGCAGGCCCGCGTGGTGGGCGAGGAACAGGTCGTGGAGATCGCCGACCGGCTCGTGGCCAACACCACCGACGAGGCCCGCGAGCTCATCGACCTGTACGGCGCCGCCGAGGAGCGCGTCGCGGTCGTGAACCCCGGTGTCAATCTCACCGTTTTCCAGCCCGCTTCACAGACCATCGCCCGGCGACGGCTCCGGCTGCCGAGGGACGCCCGCGTCCTGCTGTTCGTGGGCCGGATCCAGCCGCTGAAGGCGCCCGACGTGCTGCTGCGCGCCGCCTCCCGGATGCTCATCGACGACCCCTCGCTGCGCGGCCGGCTGGTCGTCGCCTGCGTGGGCGGCCCCTCCGGCAACGGCCTGGCCAGGCCGTCCATCCTCACCGAGCTGGCCGCCGAGCTGGGCATCTCCGACGTCGTCCGGCTGGTGCCGCCGGCGCCGCAGGCCGAGCTGGCCGACTGGTACCGCGCCGCCGACGTGACCGTCGTGCCCTCCCACAGCGAGTCGTTCGGCCTGGTGGCCCTGGAGTCCCAGGCCTGCGGCACCCCGGTCGCCGCGGCGGCCGTCGGAGGGTTGCGCACCGCCGTACGGGATGGAGTGTCCGGCGTGCTGGTCGACGGCCACGACTCCGACGCGTGGGCGAGCGTGCTGCGCCGCTTCGTCACCTCGCCCCGCTGGCGCGACAGCCTGTCGACGGGCGCCCGCGCGCACGCGGCCGGCTTCGGCTGGCAGGCCACGTCCGCGCACCTGCTGGAGGTCTACGCCGACGCCGTCGCCCACCTCCGCCCGGTGCCCGTCGCGATCAGCTCGTAGGCTGTAGGTCATGCGCGAAGTCGTCGAAGCCGCGCTCAAGGCCGCGGACGTCTCCTACGACGAGCCGCGACCCGGGGCGTTCCTGGCGAAGCTGCCCGGCCAGCACAAACTGGCCACCATGACCTGGCTGATCGTCGGCGAGCAGGCGCTGCACATCGAGGCGTTCTTCTGCCGCCAGCCCGACGAGAACCACACCGAGTTCTACCGCTGGCTGCTCGGCAAGAACGGCGGCATGTACGCCGTCCACTTCTCGCTCGACGCCGTCGGCGACGTCTACCTGGTCGGCCGGCTGCCGCTCTCGGCCATCACCGAGGACGAGATCGACCGCGTCCTCGGCTGCGTGCTCACCTACTCCGACGAATGGTTCGACCGGGCGCTGGAGCTGGGCTTCGCCTCCTCGATCAGGCGCGAGTGGGAGTGGCGGGTCAAGCGCGGCGAGTCGCTGGCCAACCTCCAGGCGTTCGCGCGCTTCGCCGACCCCGACCGCCCCTGACCGACACGAACCATAGGATTGGGCCCATGGCGACTTTGGTGCTGCTGCGACACGGCGAGAGCGACTGGAACGCGAAGGGCCTGTTCACCGGCTGGGTGGACGTGAGCCTGTCGGCCAAGGGCGAGGACGAGGCCCGCAGGGGCGGCGATTTGCTGGTCGAGGCCGGGGTGCGGCCCGACGTGGTGCACACGAGCCTGCTGACCAGGGCCATCCAGACGGCCCAGCTCGCGCTGGGCGAGGCCGGCCTGGAGTGGCTGCCGGTGCACCGCTCCTGGCGGCTCAACGAGCGCCACTACGGCGCGCTGCAGGGCAAGAACAAGGCGCAGACGCGCGAGGAGTTCGGCGAGGAGCAGTTCATGCTCTGGCGGCGCTCCTACGACGTGCCGCCGCCCCCGATCGCCGACGACGACGAATACTCCCAGGCGGGCGACCCCCGCTACGCCCTGCTGCCCCCGGAGCTGATGCCCCGCACCGAGTGCCTCAAGGACGTCGTCGACCGCATGCTGCCCTACTGGTACGACGCGATCGTCCCCGACCTGGCGGCCGGCCGCACCGTGCTCGTCGCGGCCCACGGCAACTCCCTGCGGGCCCTGGTCAAGCACCTCGACGGCATCGGCGACGAGCAGATCGCCGGGCTCAACATCCCGACGGGCATCCCGCTGCGCTATGACCTCGACGCCGACTACCGCCCGCTGCGGCGGGGCGGCGAGTACCTCGACCCCGAGGCGGCCAGGGCGGCCATCGAGGCGGTGGCCAACCAGGGCCGCTGAGCGGCCTCAGACCCTGTCGGCGGGGCGCGAGCCGGTCACCATGTAGACGACCGACTCCGCGACGTGCACCGCGTGGTCGGCGTAGCGCTCGTAGTAGCGGCCGATCAGCGTGATGTCGATGGCCGGCTCCACCCCGTGCTGCCAGTCCTTGGCCAGGATGTCCTTGAACAGCCGCCGGTGCAGCCGGTCCATGGCGTCGTCGTCCTGGTCGAGCTCCATGGCCGACTCCACGTCCCGGGACGCCACGCAGCTGCCCGCCTTGGTGACCAGGTTCTCGGCGATCTGCCCCATCTGCACGATCGTGGAGCGCATCTCCGGCGGGATCGCCGAGTCGGGGTGCCGCAGCCGCGCGACCTTGGCCACGTGCACCGCCAGGTCGCCCATGCGCTCCAGGTTCGTGGCCATGCGCAGCCCGGTGACGACCATCCGCAGGTCCACCGCCACCGGTTGCTGCCGGGCCATCAGGTCGAAGATGGACGTCTCGATGTCGTCGAAGACCGCGTTCACCACCTCGTCGCGCGAGATGACGCTCTCCGCGAGCTGGAGGTCGGCGTCGAGCAGAGCGGTCGTGGCCCGGGAGATGGCCGAGCGGACAAGTCTGGTCATCTCCACCAGTTTGTCGGTCAGGGAGTCGAGTTCCTCGTGGTACGCGTCGCGCATGCCGCCACCGTATTCGCGGGTCGATGAACGAACTTCGACACCGAGATGAACTTTGCGGGAAAGCCCCCTTCATCCCCTGGTGAGAGGTCTGTCGCCGGCAATCAGCCGCCTACCATCGAAGACATGAGTGAGATGGCCATGAGCTTCGCGGCCCTGGCCGGCTTCGTCGTGGGCGCCCTGGCTGTTCTCGTCTACCGCAACCAGATCGAGGCCCCCCGCCGGGCCGAGACGCCCGCGGAGACCGACCCCGCCGTGCTGCCGCAGGGCATCGCGTCGGTGCTCGCCGTGCTGCCGTCCTCGGCCGTGGTGCTCGACGCCCACGACCGCGTGCTGCGCGCCAGCTCGGCCGCCCGCGCGTTCGGTCTGGTCAAGGGCGACCGGCTGATGGCCGCCGAGCTCCTCGCCCTGGCCCGGCAGGTACGAAGAGACGGCGAGATCCGCGAGACCGAGATCGACGTCGCCGGCCACAAGTTCGGCCAGGAGACCACCAACTTCGCCGTCCGCGTGGCCCCCCTCGGCAGCCACGGCCAGGTGCTGGTGCTCGCCGAGGACCAGACCGAACGCCGCCGCGTCGAGGCCGTGCGGCGTGACTTCGTGGCCAACGTGAGCCACGAGCTGAAGACCCCGGTGGGCGCGCTCAGCCTGCTCGCCGAGACGGTCCAGGACGCCGCCGACGATCCCGAGGCGGTCACCCGCTTCGCCGCCCGCATGCAGCACGAGGCCGCCAGGCTCACCTACCTCGTACAGGATCTGATCACGCTGAGCCGGATCCAGGGCGCAGAGGCCATCCCCACCCCCGGCCAGGTGCCCATCGACGAGGCCGTCCACGACGCCATCGACTACTGCAACACCCGCGCCGGCGCCAAGGACATCACCCTCGTCAGCGGCGGCACCGAGGGCCTGCGCATCTGGGGCGACGAGGAGCTGCTCGTCACCGCGCTGCGCAACCTCATCGACAACGCCATCGCCTACAGCCCCGAGCACACCCGGGTCGTCATCAGCACCAGGCCGGCGGGCGACTCCGTCGAGATCAGCGTCAGCGACCAGGGGATCGGCATCCCCGAGGAGGCGCTGGAGCGCATCTTCGAGCGGTTCTTCCGCGCCGATCCGGCCAGGTCACGCGCCACCGGCGGCACGGGCCTCGGGCTCGCCATCGTCAAGCACGTCGCCGCCGCCCACGCGGGCGAGGTCTCCGTCTGGAGCAAGGAAGGCTCCGGCTCCACCTTCACGCTGCGGCTGCCCGCCTTCGGCGGCACCGCGGTGGCCGTACCACCCTCGATCTCCCTGGAGGCCGCCCCATGACCCGAGTGCTCGTCGTGGAGGACGAGGAGTCCTTCTCCGACGCCCTGTCCTACATGTTGCGCAAGGAGGGCTTCGAGGTCTCGGTCGCCGCGACGGGGCCCGAGGCGCTCGAGACGTTCGACCGCAACGGCGCCGACCTGGTGCTGCTCGACCTCATGCTGCCCGGCCTGCCCGGCACCGAGGTGTGCCGCTCGCTACGCCGGCGTTCCAAGGTGCCCGTCATCATGCTGACCGCCAAGGACAGCGAGATCGACAAGGTCGTGGGCCTCGAACTGGGCGCCGACGACTACGTCACCAAGCCGTTCTCGTCACGCGAGCTGGTCGCCCGCATCCGCGCGGTTCTGCGCCGCCAGGGCGACGCCGTGGAGGAGGTGGAGAGCGCCGTGCTCGCGGCCGGGCCCGTGCGCATGGACGTCGACCGCCACGTCGTGGCCGTGCGGGGCGACCAGGTGCAGCTGCCGCTGAAGGAGTTCGAGCTGCTGGAGGTGCTGCTGCGCAACGCCGGCCGGGTGCTCACGCGCGGCCAGCTCATCGACCGTGTCTGGGGCGCCGACTACGTGGGCGACACCAAGACCCTCGACGTGCACGTCAAACGGCTGCGCGCGAAGATCGAGTCAGACCCGGCCAACCCGCGCTGCATCCTCACCGTGCGGGGGCTCGGCTACAAGTTCGACGCCACCGACGGCTGACGGACACGTGTTCCGGGCGTGGCTCTAGGCCGGGCCCGGAACAAGCGCTTCCGTGTGCCGGTGGGCGTCAGTGCGCGGTTTCCTCGGCGTGCTCGGCCGACGGCGTGGGCGTGGGCGTCGGGGCCGGGGTGGCGCCGGGGGCCGCGGGATACTCCGCGAACTCGCGGCTCCGGGTGACCACAGGCACGTTCATCGACACGCGCCCGGCGTTGGCGAACTGGAGGTCCAGTTTGACGCTCTCGCCGCCTCTGAGGCTCTTGGAGAGGCCCTCCACCATGATCTGGGGCGTCGGCTTGCCCGTGTTGACGAGCTCGTTGACGGGGAGCTGGATGGGCGCCGTCACCTTCACCGTGCCGAGGTCGCCGGCCGAGACCGCCTGCAGGGTGTCGGCCTTGTCCGCGGTGTTGAGGATGTTGAGGTAGACCGGGGCCGAGCCGCGCCACGCGAGCTGCGCGCCGGAGTCGGGGCCCAGGATGAAGGCCTGCGGGATGTGGATGTCGCGGGCGCCGTAAACGCCCGCCTCGATGAGCACGCCGGCCTCGTTGGGGGCGTACGCCTTGTTGGTGTCGGCGTCGAATCCCGCCGAACAGCCGGCGACTACGGGGGCCACCAGGAACGCGGCGGCGGCGACAATCCAACGACGGCTGGTCACGGGCGGGTTCTCCTTGGTTCGCGCGTGCGTGTTCGGGCAGCGCCTACCATATCGACCCGTTTCCATGGTCATATCCGCGCCCCCGCAGGTCATTAGGTATGTCCGCATATGCGATTCATAGAGTTGACCGCTTGTCAACCCCTAATATGCCGCTTTGACCTGCAGTTATGGTGATTTCACTGTTCCGGGAGCCTGTGGATGCGTGGTACTCTGGAGTACAGCGGAAGGGGTACTTGTCACATGACTTTCCAGGTCGGCGACACTGTCGTCTACCCCCACCATGGGGCTGCTCGGATCGAAGCAATCACGAAGCGATCCATCAAGGGTGAGGAAAAGACCTACCTGGTGCTCAAGGTCGACAAGGGCGACCTTACCGTCCAGGTGCCGGCGGAAAACGCGGAACTTGTCGGCGTGCGCGATGTTGTCGGTCAAGAAGGCCTTGAGCGGGTTTTCGATGTCCTTCGCATGCCGCACACGGAGGAGCCGACCAACTGGTCCCGTCGTTACAAGGCAAATCTGGAGAAGCTCGCCTCGGGCGACGTCAACAAGGTCGCCGAAGTCGTTCGGGACCTGTGGCGGAGAGACCGCGAGCGCGGTCTGTCCGCGGGTGAGAAGCGCATGCTCGCGAAGGCGCGGCAGATTCTGGTGAGCGAGCTCGCCCTCGCCGAGAAGACCAATGAGGACAAGGCCGAAGCACTACTCGACGAGGTCCTCAACTCCTGAATACGAACTTTCCACGGGTGGGCGTCGGTGTCGACGTCCACCCGTTCGCTTCCGGTCGTGAGCTCAACCTCGCCGGTCTGCACTGGCCCGGTGAGATCGGTCTCGCGGGCCATTCCGACGGCGACGCCGCCGCCCACGCGGCCTGCGACGCCCTGCTCTCCGCCGCCGGTCTCGGCGATCTGGGCGGCCTGTTCGGCACCGCCGATCCCCGCTGGGCGGGCGCCTCGGGCCTCACGCTCCTCAAGGAGACGGCGCGCCAGGTGCGTGCCGCCGGTTTCGAGATCGGCAACGTGGCGATCCAGGTGATCGGCAACCGGCCGAAGCTCGCGCCACGCCGGGTCGAGGCCGAGCTGGCGCTCGGCGCCGCTCTGGGGGCCTTCGTCAGCCTCAGCGCGACCACCACCGACGGGCTCGGGCTGACCGGGCGCGGCGAGGGGATCGCGGCGATCGCGACCGCGCTCGTGGTCAACCTTCCCGCGTCCTGAGGCGTCCTTTTCAGGGATGCGTTGAGGGTGTCCCGGCGGGTGCCGCCTCCGGCCCGCCAAGCAATGGGGCGACGGTCCGTCACTGGCGCGGTACGGACCGTCGCCTTCCTCATGCGTAGTGTGGTGATTTGTCGGGTACTTCCCTTTAGGCAGCAACGTCTCGGGGGGAGTACACATGATCGGCGCGATTGTCTCCGCCATCATCATCGGCGCCATCGTCGGCGCGCTGGCACGGCTGCTCGTGCCCGGCAAGCAGCACATGTCCATCGGCCTGACGCTGATCGTCGGCATCGTGGCGGCGCTGATCGGCACTCTGATCGCCCATGCGTTCGGCCTGGCCGACACCAGAGGCATCGACTGGATCGAGCACCTGCTTCAGCTGGGGCTGGCGGTGATCGGCGTGGTGCTCGTTGTCCGGATAGGCATCACCCGAGCGGGCAGAACACGACGAACCGATACCTGACCTGCCATTTTATAGGACAGTCGCATAATCGTCTGTTACGGGGTACTGACCTTTCCGTGAAGGTGAACGGCTCACCCTCATGGGGAGGTTTCGTACCATGACAATCCAGTCCATCCTTGGCGCCATCGTTATCGGCGCCGTCGTTGGCGCCATCGGTCGTCTGCTGCTTCCCGGCCGGCAGGCCATCGGGTGGATCCTCACCATCGTCGTCGGCATCGTTGCCGCCCTGCTGGGCACGCTCATCGCACAGGTTATGGGAGTCGAGACGACCTCGGGCATCGACTGGATCGAGCTGGTCATGCAGATCGTTCTCGCGATCGTCGGCGTCGGCCTCGTCGCCGGGCTCAAGCGCGGTAGCGGCACACGAGCCTAGATCCTCCGAGACACCTGGTTCTCACCAAGACACACGAAAGACCCGCCCGGGTGACCGGGCGGGTCTTCGCGCTGCCTCCCTGGGAGCTAGGGCTGCTCATTCCTCCGGAGGGAGCGGCGTGCTGCGGAGGCGGCCGGCGGGCGCGTCGGCCGTCGACCGGTCGGGCCCGTCCGTGTCGTGGATGACCGGGTGGGGAGCGGTGTCCTCCATGTCGCTGCCGCGTAGCCCGCCCTCGGTGGTGTCGGCGGCCTCCGGGCCGTGCTCAGGATCGGCGTCGCCCGTCTCCCCGGCCGGCTCGGTGAGCACGCGTACGGGCTGGGTGTCGACATCTCTGTCGGCCGGGGTGCGCGGGTGCACCAGGACGTCGGTCGGCTTCACCCGATCGCCCCACCGCACCGGGCGGCGCTCCCGTGGCTCCTCGGCCTCCACGGGCCTGTCCTCCGCGGGCCTGTCCTTGTCGTGCTCGTCCCGGGCCGCGTCGGCGGGCGCCGTCGAAGATGGGTCCTCTGTCACGTCGGCGCCGGCCTTCGTCGGCGGGTGCTCTGTCCCGGCGGCGTTGGTCTCCGTGGGCGGGTGTTCTGTCGCGCGGGGGTGGGCCTCCGTGGGCGCGTCCCGCGCCGCGCGGGCGGGCGCCTCCGGGTGCGGATGCCCCGCCTCGGCGGCGGGCGGCGGTGGCAGGTGCTCCGGTGCGTCCCCGTGCTCTGTCATGGCGGAGTGCTCCGGCCCGGCCTTCGCCGCCGCGGTCCCTCCGCCCAGCGGCACGGCGAGCTCGCGGGCCTCGCGGGTCTCGATCTCGGGCGGGCTCTCGGGCGCGTACGCGGCCTCAGGGGAACGTACGGCGGGCTCTGAGGCGTCGCCGATACGCGCGGGCTCCGAGGTGGGCCAACTCGTCACGCGCTCGGAGATGGGCGGAGTCTCGGGAGCCGCCGTGGGGCCGACCACCGGTGTGGGCTCCAGCACCGGCTGGGCCGTGGGGACGAGCGGGGGAGGCGCCTCGGCGCCGCCGCCCCGGTGGAACGGCACCAGATCGTGCTCCGCCGTACGGTCGTCATCGTGCTTGACGGAGCCGCGGCGGTCCTGGACGTGCTTGATGAGCAGTAACCACAGCCACAGGGCGAGAGCCAGCATGACCCACGGCGCGACGGCCACGCCCACGGTGGCCGGTCGGGTCGCGACGTCCAGCCTGAGCGCGGTCGTGACGTCGACCGCGGCGGCGGCCACGATGAGCAGGACCAGCACGGTCGCCGTCTGGACCCGCACCAGCAGCCGGGCCGAGCGCAACAGCAGCAGGCTGATCAGCGCGACCACCAGGAGCGCGTCGAAGGCCGCCGGATAGAGATAGGCGAGGTCGGCGCGGGCCTCGCCCCGGATGGCGAGCGCCCGGAGGTCGTCGAAGGAGAGCGCGCACGCGGCCCCGGTGAGGGCGGCGACGGCGACGCCGGCCAGGGCGATGCCCAGGCGGCGCAGAGTGGTGGGGGGAGTCACGTCCATGGCGGTTCGAGCCTACAGAAGAATGGGGGCCACGACCGATCGAGGAGGAAGAGATGGCCGAGCTGTCCGAGGATGTCCGGGCACTGTTCGACGCCCCCAACTACGCCACGGTGACCAGCCTCAATCCGGACGGCGGACCACAGAACACGGTGGTGTGGGTGCGCACCGACGGTGACGACGTGATCTTCTCCACCGCGGCGGGGCGGCAGAAGCCGCGCAACTACGAGCGCGACCCGCGGACCAGCCTGCTGATCATCGACCCGGCCAATCCCTACAGGTACGCGGAGGTGCGCGGCAGCGTCACGCTGGAGGACGACCCGGAGGGCGACCTGATCCAGGAGCTCTCGCTGAAGTACACCGGAAAGCCGTGGGAGGACAAGCCCGGGGTCAAGCGGCTGATCGTCCGGGTCAAGCCCGAAAGGGTCACCCTGCGCGGGTGATTATCAGGCATGCGAGCGCGGCTGAGGCGTTAGCCTTTGGTACGTGAGCCTGCACATCTACGACACCAGCGCGCGCGCCATCCGCGAATTCGTTCCGGTCGAAGCCGGCCGGGCGTCGATCTACCTGTGTGGGGCGACCGTGCAGGCTCCCCCGCACATCGGGCACATCCGCTCGGGTGTCAATTTCGACGTCCTCCGGCGTTGGCTGACGCGTTCCGGATATGACGTGATGTTCTGCCGCAATGTCACCGACATCGACGACAAGATCATCAGGGTCTCGGCCGCGGAGAGCGTGCCCTGGTTCGTGGTGGCCGAGCGCAACCAGCGAGCCTTCACCTGGGCCTACGACACCCTCGGCTGCCTCCCGCCGACCGTCGAGCCGCGCGCGACCGGCCACGTGCCGGAGATGATCACGCTGATGGAGCGGCTGATCGAGCGGGGCCACGCCTACGCCTCCGGCGGCGACGTCTACTTCGACGTCCGGTCCTACTCCGACCAGTACGGCAAGCTCTCCAACCAGCTGCTGGAGAACATGCGGCCGGCCGCCGACACCGACGACGAGTCGTGCAAGCGCGACCCCCGTGACTTCGCACTGTGGAAGGGCGCCAAGCCCGGCGAGCCCACCTGGCCCACCCCGTGGGGCCCCGGCCGCCCCGGGTGGCACCTGGAGTGCTCGGCGATGGCGACCAAATATCTCGGGCCGACGTTCGACATCCACGGCGGCGGCATCGACCTGATGTTCCCGCACCACGAGAACGAGATCGCGCAGTCCCAGGCGGCGGGCGACGGCTTCGCCCGCTACTGGATGCACAACGGCATGCTCAAGATCGGCGCCGAGAAGATGAGCAAGTCGCTCGGCAATTCCCTGCTGATCCCCGAGATGGTGCAGAAGGTCCGGCCCGTCGAGCTGCGCTACTACCTGGCCGCGCCGCACTACCGTTCCTCGATCGAATACTCCGAAGAGGCGTTGCAGGAGGCCGCGGCTGCCTACCAGCGCATCGAGGGGTTCGTGACGCGGGCCGCCGAGGTCATCCACGACGTCGACGCGCACGCGCCGCTGCCCCAGGCGTTCGCCGACGCCCTCGACGACGATCTCGGCACCCCGCAGGCGCTCGCCGTGGTGCACGAGGTGGTGCGCGAGGGCAACGTCGCCCTGGCCCACGGTGACAAGGAAGCGGTGGCGCGGCTGCTGGCCGAGACGCAGAACATGCTCGACGTGCTCGGTCTCGACCCACGTTCGCCGCAGTGGCGTTCGGCCGGCTCCGACCTGAAGCCGGTGGTCGACACGCTGGTCGCGGTCGCGCTGGAGCAGCGCACGGCCGCCCGTGAGCGTAAGGACTACGCCGCGGCCGACGCCATCAGAGACCGGCTGGCGGCAGCGGGCATCACGGTCGAGGACACCCCGCACGGGGCCCGGTGGGAGCTCACCCGCTAGTCGACCGGGGCGAAGGCACGACGTTCGAGGGTCGCGTACGAACGGCCGAGCACGGCCGCCGGCAGCCTGGTGACCAGCCCGGCGTGGCGCTGGAGATGGCGCCGCTCCTCGGGGGTCGCGAAGCGGGCCCGCCACGGGAGCGCCCAGGTGACGCGCTTCAGCCAGCCGGTTCGCGGCATGCGCCGCTTCGCGCACGCGTAGCATCCGGCGCCCACGTACTCGGCGACCAGGGGCAGTACGTCCCGCTCCTGGTAGCGGAGATGATCTTCGATCTTGCGGCTGAGCACGCGGAGTACGGCCGCGAACGCCGTGACACCGGCGGTGGGAGTGGCCGCGAAGTCGTTCGCGACGGCGCGCAGGTCTTCCAGCAGCGGAACCACGATCGCGTGCTCCGCGAAGTGGGACCGCAGATCGATGGCCTCACCCGCCAGCTCGCCGACGAGCGGCCACAGCACCTCGGCCTCCCAGTCGTGGTGGCGGGCGAGCTCCTCGCTGAGGAGCTTGACGTAGTCGCGGACCGCCATGGCCTGGTCCTTGTCGACCGTCGTGGGGCTCTCGTCGAGCTCCCGGGCGAGGAGGGCCAGCCTGCGAAGATCGTCACGCAGTGCCCGATGAACGACCCGGACACCGGTGAGGTCCGGGAACGGCTCGTCGGCGCGGCGGCGTCCGGCGTCATGCGCACACGCCCTTCGGCGGGAGTCGTCCATTCGCTGGTCCTGCCAGGTCGATGGGGTCGTCCGGCCGATGCTCCGGTGAGTCGCCGGTGTCTGTTCGTGCGGGTGCATGTCTATTCCTGTCCTCCGGTGAGGTGAGCGGTGAGCAGGTTGAGCGCGCCACGCACGGCCCGCTCGAACGGCTCCGCCGTGCCCGCCGACATGGCCAGCACGTAGCCGCCCTGCACCACGGCGGTGATGGCGGTGGCGGCATCCGCGGGAACGAGAGCCTCGGAGAATTCCCCGCGCTCGCGTCCCTCCACGAGCAGTTCCCGGATGCGGTCGTTCAGCCAGGTGAAGGTCTCCTCCAGCGGTGCGCGCAGGGTGGGGCTGGCGACGATGTCGGGGTCGGCGGCCAGCCGGCCGATCCTGCAGCCGCGCAGCACGTCCCGCTCGCGCAGCAGGTAGGCCGCGATGCGCTCGTAGGAGGTGCCGGGCGAGGAAAGGCGTTCGGCAGCCTCGGAGCACAGCTGTTCGGCGCTGCGGCGGATGGCCTGGAGCGCGAGGTCCTGCTTGCCGGTGAAGTGGTGGTACATGCTGCCCTGACCGGCCTCGGCCCGTTGCTGGATGGCCTTGGGGCTGGTGCCGACGTATCCGCGCTCCCAGAGCAACTGCTGCGTGCTCTGGATCAGTCGCTCGGCGGTGTTCATCCCGCTATCGTACCTACTAGTAGGTACAAAAGCCTAATTTGCTATAAAACGGGCGATACTCCCTGGTTTTGAGGCGGTCGGTGATCCGTGATGACCTGCCGCCCGGCCGTGGCGCCGCCCGGCGCGGTCGCGCCGGCCCTCGGCTCGAAGGGCGTGAGGGGGGTGGCGGCCCGAGTACCCTTGATGCCATGGCAGCTGGGGGTAGGGCGTCGGGCAGACCCGCGAAGAAGAAGGGCCCGTCCAAGGGCACCGGAGGTCAGGGACGCCGGGGGCTCGAGGGCAAGGGGTCGACCCCGCCCGCGGAGATGCGCCACTGGTACAAGGACAAGGCGCGCACCGAGCGGGTCGCCCGCGAGGAGCGAGGCGGTCGCCGCCCCGCGCCCACGCGGCAGAGGCGCTCCGAGGACGCCCCCGAGTACATCGGCGGGCGCAACCCCGTGCTGGAGGCGCTGCTCGCCGGCGTGCCCGCCAACGCCCTCTACGTCGCCCAGCGCATCGACAACGACGACCGCGTCCGCGACTCCATCAAGATCGCCACCGAGCGTGGCATCGCCCTCCTGGAGTCCAGCCGCGACAAGCTCGACCGGCTCACCGAGGGCGCCATTCACCAGGGCATCGTCCTGCAGATCCCGGCCTACGACTACGCCCACCCATCCGAGCTCGTCGAGCTGGCCCACGACGCGGCCGAGACGCCGCTCGTCGTGGCCCTCGACGGCGTCACCGACCCCCGCAACCTCGGCGCCATCGCCCGCTCGGCCACCGCCTTCGGCGCCCACGGCCTGCTCATCCCGTCCCGCCGCGCCGCGGGAGTCACCGGAGGCGCCTGGAAGACGTCCGCGGGGACCCTCGCCAACCTCAGGGTGGCGCGCGCCGCCAATCTCACGGCCGCACTCCGCGAATACCGCGATGCCGGGCTGTTCGTCGTGGGCCTCGACGGCGACGGCACCACCGACATCGGTGACGCCGACCTGCTCAACGAGCCGCTGGTCGTCGTCGTGGGCTCCGAGGGCAAGGGGCTGTCGCGGCTGGTGCGGGAGCAGTGCGACGTGCTGGTACGCATTCCGATGCAGGCGGCCGCGGAGTCGTTGAACGCGGGAGTGGCTGCTGGGGTGGCGTTGTACGAGGTCGCTCGTCATAGGCGTCGGTGACCGTCTAGACTGATGGCCGCGCCGACGTAGCTCAATCGGCAGAGCATCTGTCTTGTAAACAGAAGGTCAGGGGTTCGATTCCCCTCGTCGGCTCTACATCAGAAGGCCCCTGAACAGGCGACACGCCGTCAGGGGCTTTCTGTTTATCAGGACAATGTCGAGATCTTGCTAACACCCTTGCTAACACGGTGGCTCCCGATCAGCCGTTGACGGCTTTGGCGAAGACGTCCGCCGCCGTTGCGGTCTGTTCGTGGATGACGTGGGCGTAGACGCGCAGGGTGATGGCCGGATCGGCGTGGCCGAGACGGGCCGCGACGAGTCATCGTGCGGGACGTGTCGGGACTCCCCGGAGACGGCTTGGGACGTCTGCGCGGTTGGTGAGGGTCTGCGGGACGTCCTTCGGTGTGTCGGTACGGGTGGTGGCGCGGCGTTCGAGCATGGAGACCGCGACGAGGAAGGCGCCAGCCGGGTGGCGGCGGTGATCCAGCCCCAGACGGTCGGTGTGGCTTGGGCGAGATTGGCGGCCAGAGACAGGATGATGCCTCTAGTGACAGCGAACTGGAGTCCTCTGGACGCCTGTGGACGGTCTCGAAGTGGCTCGTAAACAGAAGGTTTGCGGTTTAATTCCCCACGTCGGCTCCACCGTTGAAAGCCCCTGACCAGGTGATACGCAGTCAGGGACTTTCGCGTTGCGGAGCGTGTTGGAGGAGGTAGGGAGAAGGCCTCACGATCAAGCCTGTTCCAGGGCTGGGCTCATCTCGTCAGAACAGGACGATCCGGGTGAGCAGCACTTGCTGATTCTTCCGGTCGATCCGATACTCCGCGATGCCGAATCCCTTGGGGATGAGAATCTCCCGCCAGTCGGGATCGGTGCCGACCTGGTCGCTTGCCGTCAGCCATGGGTCCTCGCAAATGGCGACTGTGAGCGCGGCCACAGTCGAGAACACTTCTGCCGAGACCGATGGGTCGGCGAGTGTTTCAGCTACGACCTCCGAAGGTACGACGGGCCATAGGTCATCCTCGCTCACTGAGCGGTCCGCTCCTGTCGGCGACGGAGGATTTGCTCCATGGTCGTGGTCGGCAGAGTCCCGGCTTCGGCTGCTGCTCGGATACGGTCACGGTCCGGATCGGTGTCCAGCATGGCCCGACCCCACCAGGCGTTGAGCACGCCATCCAGTTCGGTGCCCTGATGAGCTTCAAGAAGTTCGGCAAAGAACTGCGCACGGCGGCTGCCGCGCAGCGCGCCGGAGATACCGCCGATCGTCCTCGGCACCTTGGGATGGTCCGGTGTGCCACCGTGGACAGGCTGAGCGCTCATGACACCACCTTTCACGCTGTCAGCCTACGTCTTGATCTCAACTACTCGCAGGATTCTCGTGGGCCAAGGAAGAGTGTGCCCGTGATCGTCTACCAGACGTGTACCGAGCACGAGCGTCCGGATCGCGCATCCAGGATCTGGTGACATTCGACTCCAAATAATAATGATCTTGCTAACACGGATGCTAACAACGGTTTCGGAAACGCATGGATCCGTGTGGACGGCCGAGTTGCGGGACGAGGCCCTGGTCGAGGCGCAGCGCCCCTCCATAGACGGGCATGGGCGGACGCGAAATCGCCTGTAACCAGAAGGTCAAGGGGTTCGATTCCCCTCGTCGGCTCTGCAGGTAGAAGGCTCTTTCCCGTGATCGGGAGAGCCCTTTGGATCTCGTACAGCAGGGCTGCACAGCACCCGGTACTAACCGAAGATGTCCTGCCCGTCGCGGCCTGAGGGGTCCATGCTGAGCAGGCTTTCATGAAGACTTTGTACGGCTCTGCCGGTGAGTTCGCCTGCTGGCGTGGTTTCCATGAGGCGCCAGCCAGGGGTGTCCTCGGGCGCCTCATGGTCGCGGCCGTAGGCAGTGAGGCTGTATAGGAGACCGAACGCCGTTTCATAGGCGGCGACCTGGGCGACCCGGGCAAGGTCGGTGAGGTCCGCGCCGTGGGCGAGCAGTCGCGCGGCTGCGGGGATGTCTTCCAGGGCGTCTGGCGCGGCCCAGCTATTGATCAAGTCTGGCCATATGTGCCGCAGTGCCAGGAAGCGAGCTAGTTGGGGTATGTCCTCTGAGGTCTCCGAAAGAGCCCGCCCTTGAGGATCATCGGCACCCAGCGTCGCGAAAAGGTTCTGCAAGGTGTGCGCCGCAGCACGATCGTCTTCGTTCATCTCGTTATCTCAGCATGGCACGCAATGAGAAAGGCCCTGAGGCGATTCCGAGGGCCTTTCCCCATCCATGTCGGTTAGGGCGCGTTTTTCAAGCTTGCATTGAGGCGAGCAGGAGCGTTAAGCGGGTCTCTGGGATCTGGGTGTAGACGTTCATGGTCACGCTGCTGTGAAGGCCTGAGGACGCGCATGGCCACACGCGGGTGGACGTCGAGGGCGGCCAGAAGCGAGGCGCAGGTGTGCCGGGTGTCGTGGACACGGATGCGCGGGACATCGGCGTTCTTGCAGTGGGAGTTGAGGGCGCGGTTCAGGTCGCAAGCCGTAGCCGCATTGATCACGATGACCTAGGCTGTCCGCCGTGCCACGACGAACGTTTCGAAAAATCGATGGGGAACGGATCGAGGGCGTGATCCGGCCGGTGTTCATCCGCAATGGCGGCCGATACTTCCTGACCGATCTGGTGATCTATGCCGATGGCGCCATCGACGCCTGGGGGCTGACGGATCTGGATGGGCTGCGACGGCATTTGGAGACCGGCTGGGTCGCGACGTCGCTGAAGCCGGGGGCATGGGCGTCCGCTCATCAACTTGCGTCCTGGAAGCTGGTGGAGCCGTCGATGTCCGTGACGGCGGACGACCTGCTGGGCCAGGTAGCCGATGCGATCGAGCAGCTCAACGGGCGCCCGGACTCCTCACAGCGGTGCTGGCTGGCGATCGAGAAGTACATGGACACGAGGTCGGAGGAGGATCGGCGTGCGCTGCGGGAGGCGTACTCGGCCATCCCGGAGATCGATCGAATCTATGTTCTGGGGGACATGGATCGCAAAGACGTCCCGCTTCGGGTCTTGATCACTGAACTCGGTGAGACTCTGCCGGTGCAGTGGCAGCCATACGACCCGGAGGTGGTGACCGAAGACGACCGAGCAGAGGCGATTCGCTACTTCGAGGAAGCTCTCAGTTATCGGAGGACTGCGCGGCCTGCTCCGCCCGACGACCTCGAGTCTGTGGAAGCAAGCGCGATCACTCTGTACCAGACGGTATTTCCGCAGGGCTGGCCGGAAGATCCGGGCATCCTGGTCCTGCGTAACGAGTATCCGGCCGACATCGAGGTCGGGGGTGTGACCTATCCGACGGTCACTCATGCCTATTGGGCCCTGTCCACGGCGGACCGGGCGGCGCGAGAGCGGATCATGAGGGCCGAGCGCCCTTACGACGCTGAAACCCTCGCCAAGGAGACCGACCGCGTCGACGGTTGGGCAAGCGTCCGGGCGGCCGTCATGATGCGATTGCTGCGCGCCAAGTTCACCCAGCACCCGGCCCTCGCCGACATCTTGGCCGGCACGGGGAGCGCCCGTATCCACTACACCGGCATGGGGTCGCACTATTGGCATGCGGCAGGGGAGCGGGGCCGTAACTGGACGGGCCGCCTGCTGGAACTGGTCAGAGCTGAACTCCATGCCGAACGACTTGGACTCGTGATGGATGACTAAGTCCGCAAGCAGGACTCGCAAGATGCTGAATCGGTAGTCGGCGATGAGCTGAGGCCGAATCCTTGGGGATGAGGATCTCCCGCCAGTCGGCATCGTCGCTTGCCGTCGGCCATGAGGTCGTCGCGAATCCTCGACGATGCGCGGTCACAGTCGAGGACACTTCCGCCGAGACCGATGGGTCGGCGAGTGTTTCAGCCACGATCTCCGAAGGTACGACGGGCCATTGGCACCCTCCAGCAGGTGTCCGAAGCCGCAGCACGGCTCACCGAGCCAGATGGTTGTGGTCTGCCTCGAAACTGCGGGCATTCAAGTGAACCCATTCTGAGCTTCAGGCAGCGTCGGCCGGTGACGCATGAGTCCGGTGTTCGCCTGAAGACGTAGACGAACGGATCGCCACGTCAACACCGTGACCGCCAAGGGTCGAGGTGCTGTTCTGGTGTGCGGTCGGCGGCGCCGATTCGGAGACGGCGTAGTCATTACCTACGTGGGCCCCGGGCTCATGACGTCCTGGCCCGGCTGAGGGGCGGGCGGTGGGCCCAGGTGGCCCAGCGCCAGAGCCACTCGATGGGGCCCTGACGGTAACGGCGCAGCCAAAGGGTGCCGAACAGCCACTGGGCCGTGAGGATGGCTCCCGCGGTCCAGTACGCCGCCGTCAAAGACTGGCCGATCGGCAGGCCGAGGATACGACTGGCCGCCAGAACGAGGAGGGTGGCGGTCAGATAGTTGGTCAGTGCCATCCGGCCCAGCGGCGCGAAGACGAACCGCAGCGCCGGTCGGAGCGGCGTTCTGAGCAGGACCAGCAGGCCGCACACGTACACACCGACGAGCAGCAGATCGGCAAGGCTCGACATGGACGACAGGTACGCCGTGGCCCCCACGGCCCACATGCCGGCCTCTGCCCACAGGGCAGAGGCCAGTCCCGCCGCGAAGGCGAGGCCCAGCAGGAACGGCCCTCGGGCGGATCGCTCGATCTGCTCGATCACCCCGTAGCGGACCAGCGCCGACCCCAGCAGGAAGAGCCCGGCGATCAGCAGGGGCCCGCCCCCGCCGAAGATCAGCGCCGCCGGGATGAGTACGGCGGCGAGGCCGGCCATGGCCCACCGCGGCAGCCAGGTCGAGGGCAGCAGCACCAGCATGCCGACGACGGCGTAGTCGGCCAGGACCTCGCCCGGCCACAGCAGCATGTGCACAAGTCCGATCGCGAGCAGCGCCCCAAGTCGGCGCAGCAGGACCAGGCGTGGGCGGGGGACGCGGCTTGCGGCGGAGTCCAGCAGCAGCGCGAACCCGATGCCGAACAGCAGGGAGAAGATCGGCAGCCCGAGCCAGGGGTCCCAGTCGCCCATGGGCTGCTCCACGACAGCGGAGCCGCCGGTGGCCATGAGCTGGATGTTGGCGAGCAGAATCTCGCACAGCGCGAACCCGCGCAGCACGTCGAGCGCGATGATCCGGGGCCGGCCCGAGGAGAGCGCGGCGGTCTGGGGCCGGCCCGAGGAGAGCGCGGCGGTCTGGGGCCGGCCCGAGGAGAGCGCGGCGGTCTGGGGCCGGCCCGAGGAGAGCGCGGCGGTCTGGGGCTGGCCGGACGCGGGCGCGGCGGTCTGAGGGGAGGAGGAGACGGTGGGCCCGTCGTGCGGGAGACGGTGGCCGGGATGGCCGGCGGGCCCCTTGGGAGGCGATTCCTGGGGGAGTTCTTCGCGTGGCATGGGGCCTCATCCTGCAGAGCCGCCCAGGAGGATGGCACCGGTCGAAAGCAGGGTCCGCAGCGCCGGAGATCATACTTTCGGCCGGTTCATCGGCGAGGGCGACCGTCGGGCCCGTCGCGTACCCGATGGTGCGGGAGACGAGGAGTGGAAGAGCGTCACGAGGAGCGCGATCAATGCCGTGAGGTACGTCTCCGCGGATCGAGCATGATCGGCAGACTTCGTACAGCGACCGCTGCGACCATCGAAAGATCAGCGGGGTTCAGGCGACCTTCGGTAGTGTCGGTGTCCTGCCGATGGCTGGTTTCAAGGAGATCATCGCCGCGATGACGACCCCGTGTGATGACGCGCCGCTTGCCTGTTTCCCGCTGCCCCGGATCGGGACCGGGGTGGACATCCATCCGTTCGCGGCGGGACGGCCCATGCGCCTCGCGGGTTTGGACTGGCCGGACGAACCGGTGGGTCTTGCCGGGGAGCCGGATGGTGATGTCGTCGTTCATGCCGCGTGCAACGCGCTGCTGACAGCGGCGGACCTCGGCGACTTGGGCGCCCACTTCGACACATCCACCCCGGAATGGGAGGGTGCCGCTCCGACCGTGTTGTTGGCCGAGACCGCCCGGCTGGTCAGCAACGCCGGATTCAGGATCGGCAACGTGTCGATCCAGTTGATCGGTGAACACCCCAGACTGGGTCCTCGCCGGGTGGAAGCCCAGAAGGTCCTTACGGCCGCGCTCGGCGCACCGGTGTTCCTCGGCGCCGCCACTCCGGAGGGGCTGGGCTGGATCGGCCGTGGCGACGGCCTCGCGGCCATCGCCAACGCCCTGATCGTCGAGGTGCCGAGCGTCAACGGCGGCTGATGTCGGCGGCGCGTGCTGGTCGCCGTCCAGCAGGTGCCCCTTCATGGCCGGACGCGGTCGGGTGTCGTGGCGGCCGCGTTCGATGAGCACCAGGGCCGTCGCGATGAAGCCCTCCATGAGGGAACGCAGGATCGGATGGTTCGAACGCTCGTAGCGCGCTATGAGCGCACCCACGAAGGCCGCGAAGGCGGCCAGGTCGATCTCGCATTCGTCGTTCTTCATGGGACCGAGACCCGTCGGCGACCCCGTCTCGGGGGCGAGCGCCTCCGCTGATCGCATGAACAGGCCGGCGACTCCGTTCGACGGGTTCCAGAGGACTTGATCGCCGACCTGGAAATACTGGCTCATGCTCTCCCCGTCCGGTGGTTCTTCGGTCTGGAGGCGCCGTGCGTCCCGGCGGGTGAAGGGGGCTGCTCGGTCGGAGGTGCCGGGCAGCCCGCTCGTGAGGCACATTCGGGGGGGTCAGCCGAAGCGTTCGGCCGTCCAGGCCTCCCAGGAGGACTGCTCGTCGCGGCCGGTGAAGTTCTGGTGGCTGAGTACGAGGGCGTCGCCGCGGTCGGTGCCGGAGTGGATGAACCGGTAGAGGCCCTCGCCGGTCCGGACGCCCAGGTTGACGGGCAGGTTGGCGTAGAAGACGACCCCGGCCGAGCCGTCCGGGAGGCGGACGTCGTCGCCCTCGGCCACGTCGGGCGTGACGCCCAGTGAGTCCGTGACCGTCTTCCAGACGGCGTCCGGGCCGCCCGCCCCAGGCCGGACGACCGTGGTGACCGACGGGGCGCGGCCGGGGAAGTGCGTGAGGTAGTGCTTGAGCGTCTCCAGGTAGATGGGCCAGCCGGCCCGCAGCGCCTCGAACTCGCTCTCCCAGTCGTCGCCGAGGATGCCGCTCTGCACGACCCGCAGCACGGTCGTGCCGCCGCCGCGTCCCTCGATGAGGTATTCGGTGGCCATGAACTGACCGTCGGGGGCCTCCGCACCGCGGATCGCGAGGCGGGTGCCCGGCTCGTGGGCGGTGATCGTGGCCTGCTCGGTCTGGCCCATCATGGTCAGGTCGGCCGGCTCGCCCACGGCGGTGCCCAGCTCGGTGTGTCCCATGAACCAGGAGTCGATGCCCGGCCCGGTCGCTATCGCGTCCCAGACCTGCTCGGGGGCGGCGTTGAGCTCGATCTCCAAGCTCATGCTGAACGGGTGCGTCATCGGTTTTCCTTCGTGCTCGGGTGGACGGCGACGACGATCCGGTGGTCGCGGCCCTGCTCGGCGGACTCGTCGTGATACTTGGAGACCAGGGCCGTGACGGCTCCGGCGAGCTCCTGGGCGAACGCGGCCCGGTCGGCGGCCGAGGCGAAGCGCACCTCGCCGTCGATCGCGAAGGTCGCCAGGTGCTTGCGCGCCCGGGTGGCGCCGGTGATGAGCGCCCCGACGTCGCGGACCAGCCGGGCCGCGACGGCCAGCAGCCAGCTCGCCGACAGCTGGTCGGGGGAGCGGGCCGGGTCGGGCTCGACCGACGCCAGCGCGGCCGGGGAGATCACGTAGGAGGTGGCGGTGGCACGCAGGATGCGCTCGTTGACGTTGCCCTTGCGGCGCTCCTCGATCATCTCGACGAGCCCGTGCGCCTCCAGCGTCTTCAGGTGGTAGTTGACCTTCTGCCGGGGCAGGCCGACCTTGGCGGCCAGCATGGTCGCGGAGGCGGGCTCGCTCAGCTCGGCCAGCAGCCGGGCCCGGATGGGGTCCAGTGAGATCTCGGCGGCTGCCGGGTCCTCGATCACGGCGATGTCCTGCATGTCTCGCACGGTATTACCGACAAATAATTTTGTCAAGAAAGTCCTAGTTGCCGGTAGCGCTGTCCCCCGGCCGCGACGGTTCGCTCACGGGTGCCTGCGACGCGAACCGCAGGATAGCCTCCTCGACCAGGCGCTCCGCGGACTCCCGGCGCTCCCAGCCGCGCGCGTTCGCCGACTTTCCGGGCTCCAGGTCCTTGTAGACGCCGAAGAAGTGTCCGATCTCGGCTCTGACGTGCACGGGCACGTCGTCCATGTCCCGGTAGTGGTCGAAGCGGAGATCATCCACGGGCACGCAGAGGATCTTGGCGTCCGGGCCCCGCTCGTCGAGCATCCAGAAGACCGCGATCGGGCGGGCTCGGATCACGCATCCGGGGAACGTCGGCGCCTCGCCGAGCACCAGTGCGTCCAGTGGGTCGCCGTCCTCGGCCAGGGTGTCGGGCAGGAAACCGTAGTCGTATGGGTAGGCGGTGGCGGTGAACAGCAGCCGGTCCAGCCGGATCCGCTGCTTCACGGTGTCCATCTCGTACTTGTTCCGCGAGCCTTTCGGTGTCTCCACGATGACGTCGAACCGCATCTCGCCATCTCCCCAGACCTTCGGCGTCCGTCTCGACCCCACTGCTCGGAGCCGGGGCGGATAAACCCCTGCCGACCTGGGCTCAGGTCCGTGAAAGATCTCCACGGGCATGGGATTCTCCGGTCACTCCCCGGTAAGCGGACCCTCGGGGGACGCGAGATGCGAGGACGCGCACGGGAATGGCGCGCTGTCGACGACCTGCTCCGGACGGTCGAGGGCGGCGGAGGCGGGACGCTGCTGGTGGACGGCGAGCCCGGAGCCGGCCGGACCCGGCTGCTCGCCGAAGCCGCCGCCGCCGCGTCGGAGCGGGGCATCGGCGTGGCCCGCGCCGGACCGCAGGAGCTGGGCGAGCTGGTCCCGTGCGGCGTCCTGTTCGAGGCGCTGGACCTGCCGCTACCGCCTGATCAAGCCGAGCAAGACGAGCCGTTCGCCCTGCTCGACGCGCGGGCGCGGACGCTGGAACGCCTGCGGGCCGGTTTCGAGGAACGGGCCGCGACACCGATGCTGGCGGTGCTCGACGACCTGCACCGGGCGGATCCGGCGACGCTGATGGCGCTGCGCGCGCTCCACCGCCTGCTCGCTCCGCGACCGGTCGGCTGGCTGCTGAGCCGCTCGACCGCCGCGGACGAGGGCCGGAGCGCCACCCTGTTCGACCTGCTGGAGCAGGAAGGAGCGGCCAGGGTGGCCCTCTCCCCGCTCTCCCCGGACGCGGTGACCGAGCTGCTTCGGGACCTGCTGGGAGTGTCGTTCGGCCCGGCGCCGCCGGCCATCGTGGCCGCCGCCGGTGGCAGTCCGCTGCTCATCACCGAACTCGTCGCCGGCCTCCGCGAGGAAGGTCACCTGCGGGTCACCGGCGACCGGGGCGTCCTGCCGTCCGCGCACGTTCCCGACCGGGTCCGTACGGTGGTGCGACGCTGGATCGACGCGCTGAGCCCGGACGCCCGAAATCTGATCGAGACGGCGGCCGTGCTCGGCCGGGCGTTCTCTCCCGAGCAGGTCGCGTCGCTGCTCGGCGTCACACCGGCCGCGCTGCTCCCGTCGGTGGAGGAGGCCATGGCATCGGGCCTCCTGGCGGTCACGGCGCATGGTCTCGCGTTCCGCCACGAGCTGGTGAGGCACGTCGTCACCACCTGGATCCCCCGACCGGTACGGCACGCGCTCCTGGACCAGATCGGCACGCTCATGTGCCCCGAACCGGCGACCCGGTCACAGGCCGTGCCCCGTCCCGGCCACACCGTCGCCTTCATCGACACGGCCATCGGGGCGGGCCGGTTGCGCGAGGCCGAGCAGATGGTCAGGGGGCGCCTCAACGGCCACGGCTCGGCGCAGGGCGTGGCCGAGTTGCGCTGCGCGCTGTCGGACATCATGTACCTGACCGGCAGGATCGACGAGGCCGTCCGGGAGGCCGAGAGGGCGCTGGCCGTACCCGAGCTTCCCGCTCATGTGCGCGAGCGGGCGACCCTGGCGCGTCTGTACGCCATGACCGGCCTGTCGCAGGACGGAGGGGCGGCGCGGGCGTACGCGAACCAGGTGCTCGAAGGGGGCCTTCGGCACGGCACGGCCGCCACGGTCGGAGCCCTGATCGTGCTCGCGGCGTCCGAATGGGACAAGGGGCGGCTCTCCCGCGCGTTGCGGCTCGCCGGAGACGCCCGTCGCCTGGCCGACGCGAACGAGACGGCGGCGCACCACTACGAGTCCCGTCTCGTCTCCGTCGCGATGCTCACGGAGGTTCACCGACTCGACGAGGCGGCGGCGATCCTGCGGGAGGCGCGCGACGAGATGTCCGCCCGTGGCCACCTGGCCTGGGCCGCGGAGGCCGCCGCGCTGCAGGCCCGGATCGACCTGGTCGCGGGCCGGCTGGCCGGCGCCGTCACCGAGGCGGAGCGGGCGCTGGATCTCGCCACCGCGCTGCGCACGCCCCTTTCCATGGCGGCGGCGGGGTCGGTGCTCGCCACCGTCGCGCTGCGGCGTGGCGATCTGCGGGCGGCGGCGCGGTACGTCACCGCCATGCCCGGCGGGGCTCTCGACGGCCGTGCCCGCCACGCTCTGCTGTCGGCGCGGGTCGCGGAGGTGCGCGACGGCCCGTCGAGCGCGATGACCCTGCTCACCAGGTTCCCCGGCCCGCTCGGGTGGCACCGCTCGATGCTCATGACGGAACCCACGGCGAGCGCCTGGCTGGTACGCGTCGCCCTCGCCGTGGACGACCGCGCGGCGGCCGCGGCCGTGGTCGCCGCCGCGGAGGCCCTCAGCCGTGCCAACCCGGAGTTCCCGGCGCTGGTCGCCGCGGCCGCGCATGCCCGGGGGCTGCTCGACGGCGACCGCGTCGCCCTCGCCCAGGCCGCCGAGCAAGCGGAGGACGTATGGGCACGGGCCTCGGCCGCGGAGGACCTCGGCGTGCTGCTCGTCGCGGCCGGACGGCGTGAGGAGGCCGTCGGCAGCCTGGACCGCGCGCTCGCGATCTACCACGACACCGGGTCGCTCAGGGACTCGGCGCGGGTCCGGCAGAGGCTGCGTGGCGTGGGCGTGTGCCACCGGCACTGGAGCTACGCCGACCGGCCGGTCTCCGGCTGGGACAGCCTGACCGAGACCGAACGCGACGTCTCGTTGCTCGTCGCGGACGGATGGACGAACCGGCAGGTGGCGGAGCAGATGTTCATCAGCGTGCACACGGTCGCGTTCCACCTGAGGCACGTCTACCGCAAACTGCACATCAACTCCCGGGTCGAGCTGGCCCGGCTCGCGGTGACGCAGGGGCGGATCGACCCCGAGCCGCCGTCGGCCGCGATACCCGGCTGAACCGCCGCCGTTTCGGACAAGTGCCGGGACCGGTACTACCCATCTGGGGGATGTGGCGGTGAAAGCCTCGGAGAAGTCTCAAAGCGTGGGCACCGAAGTCCATCGAAGGAGGCTGTCATGGCACTGCTCGTAACGCGCCGCAGGGGCGGCGAGACGCTTCCCTCCCGCGAGTTCGAGGACGTGTACGACCGGCTGGGCCAGCTCATGAGCGCGGCCCTGGGAGAGACCGAGGGCGGAGTCATGGGCCCGTGGATTCCCATGGCGGACGTCTCGGAGACCGAGAACTCGTTCGTCGTCGAGGTCGACGTTCCAGGCGTGAGCAAGGACCAGATCGACGTCCAGCTCTCCGAACGTGAGCTGATCGTCAGCGGGCAGATCGAGGAGCGCGAGCACGAGCGCAGGCACCGCAAGACGCGCAGGACCGGCAGGTTCGAGCTGCGCACCCTGCTCCCGGGCGACGTCGATGACGAACGGGTCGACGCGCGCCTGCACGACGGCGTGCTGACCCTCACCATCCCCAAGGCGGAGGCCGCCAAGCCCCGGCACATCGAGATCTCCGCCTGAGGGCGGCAGAGGAGGAGCCATGTCCGTCGCCGGGTCTGGTCCCGTCACCGCCAACCGGGTGCCGATAGCCAGTTACAGGACGTACGAGGAAGCGCAGAGGGCCGTCGACCACCTGTCGGACCAGCAGTTCCCGGTGAAGGGGACGCTGATCGTGGGAGCGGGTCTGCATCTGGTGGAGCAGGTGGTCGCGCGCATGACGTACCTGCGCGCGATCGGGATGGGCGCCGCGGGCGGAGCCTGGTTCGGGCTGCTCATCGGCCTGTTCCTGGGGATCTTCGCGCCCACCGTCGGCTCCATGGCCGGTCTGGTGCTGTGGGGGCTGGTGTGGGGCATCGTCGCCGGAGCGATCTACGGCCTGATCTCGCACGCCCTGCAGGGCGGCCGGCGGGACTTCGTCTCGCGGAGCAGCCTGGTCGCCGACAAGTACGAGGTTCTCGTCGAGTCCGAGCACGCGGCCAGAGCCCATGAAGTGCTCGGCAAGTTGAGCGGCTAGCGAAGACAGCGGCTAGCGAAGACGAGCGGCCGGTGAGACGAGGGGCCGGGCCGCCAAGGGGGAGTGAGCAATGGCGAAAGCAGTCGGCATCGATCTCGGCACCACCAACTCGGTGATCGCCGCCACGGAGGACGGTGAGCCCAAGGTCATTCCCAACGCGGAGGGCTCCCGGACGACGCCGTCAGTGGTGGCGTTCACCGACCAGGGCGAGCGGCTGGTCGGCCAGCTCGCCCGCCGTCAGGCCATCCTCAACCCGAAGGGGACCATCTACTCCGCCAAGCGTTTCATCGGCCGCCGGTACGACGAGGTTTCGAGCGAACTCAACGCCGTCTCCTTCGACGTGGTGGAGGGGCCGGACGGGGCCGTCCGCTTCCAGGTCGGCGACAAGCAGTACGCGCCGGAGGAGGTCTCGGCCCTCGTGCTGCGCAAGCTCGCCTCCGACGCGGCCAAGTACCTCGGCGAGAAGGTGACCGAGGCGGTCATCACCGTCCCCGCGTACTTCAACGACGCCCAGCGCCAGGCGACCAAGGACGCGGGGCGCATCGCCGGGCTGGAGGTCCTCCGGATCATCAACGAGCCGACCGCCGCCGCGCTGGCCTACGGGCTGGAGAAGAAGGGGAACGAGACCGTGCTGGTCTTCGACCTGGGCGGTGGCACGTTCGACGTCAGCATCCTGGACATCGGTGAGGGGGTCATCGAGGTCCGCTCCACGTCCGGCGACGGGCATCTCGGCGGCGACGACTTCGACCGCAGGATCGTCGACCACCTGGCCGACGAGTTCCAGCGCGAACAGGGCATCGACCTGCGGCGCGACCCGCAGGCCCTGCAACGCCTCTTCGAGGCGGCGGAGAAGGCCAAGACGGAGCTGTCCGCGGTGACCCAGACCACGATCAGCCTGCCGTTCATCACGGCCGACGCCTCGGGGCCGAAGCACCTCAACGCCACGCTCATGCGGTCCACGTTCGAGCAGATCACCGCCGACCTGGTCGAACGCTGCGTCCACCCCGTCGAGCAGGCGATGGAGGACGCCAAGCTCCGGCCGGCCGACATCGACGAGGTGATCCTCGTCGGCGGGTCCACCCGGATGCCGGCCGTGCAGAGCCTCGTGCGCAGGCTCACCGGCGGCAAGGACCCCAACATGACGGTGAACCCGGACGAGGTGGTGGCCATCGGCGCCGCCGCTCAGGCGGGCATCATCAAGGGCGAGGTCGAGGACGTCGTGCTGCTCGACGTCACGCCCCTCTCGCTGGGCGTCGAGACCCTCGGCGGCCTCATGACCAAGGTCATCGAACGCAACACCACGATCCCGGCCCGCCGGGCCGAGACCTTCAGCACGGCCGAGGACGACCAGAACGCCGTCGACATCGTGATCCTGCAAGGGGAGCGGGACCGCGCGGCCGACAACCGGGTGCTCGGTCGCTTCCGGCTGGAGAACATCCGCCCGGCGCCGCGTGGCACGCCGCAGATCGAGGTCACGTTCGACATCGACGCCAACGGCATCCTCAACGTGACCGCCCGCGACAAGGACACCGGCGCGGAGCAGCGGATCACCATCAGCGAGAGCTCCAACCTGGACAAGTCGGAGATCGAGCGGATGGTCGCGGACGCCGAGCAGCACCGCAGCGAGGACGTCCGGCTCCGGGAGGCGGTCGACGCGCGCAACGAGCTCGACTCGGTCGCCTACCAGGTGGAACGCCGGCTGCGGGAGCTTGGCGACACGGTGGCCGTGCACGAGAAGGCGCGGGCCGAGCAGCTCGTCGCGGACGCCCGGCAGGCGATCAAGGAGGAGGCGCCGATCGACCGGCTGCGCTCCCTCAGCGGCGAGCTCCAACAGGTGTACCACGGCCTCGGGGCCACGGCCGCCGGCCCGCGGGAGGGGGCTCAACCGGGTGCCGCGCCGGGCGGCGACGACGTGATCGACGCCGAGTTCACCTCCTCCGACTCCGAGACCTGACGTGACATGAACGGTCACGAGGACAGACCGGGAACCGCCGGCCGGCCGGGCGGCGGCCCTGAGCGGCGCGCGCGGCCCGAGGAAGAGCCCCGGGAAGCCGCGACCGCCCGGCCTGAGGACGTTCGGACGGAGGACGCCCTAAGTGAGGGCGCCCGGAGTGAGGGCGCCCGGAGTGAGGGCGCCGGGCCTGAGGGCGTCGGGCCTGAGGACGTCCGGACGGAGACGGATGCCAAGGTCGCGGAGCTGGAGGACCGGTGGCTGCGCGCCGTCGCCGATTTGGACAACCTCCGCAAGCGCTTCTCCCGTGACGCCGAGCGGCTGCGGGCCGAGGAGCAGGACAGGGTCGCCGCCGAGTGGCTGCCCGTGCTGGACAATCTGGAGCTCGCGCTGAGCCACGCGGCCGGTGACGAGGAGGGTGGCGCGGCTCCGATCATGGACGGGATCCGCGCGGTGCGTGACCAGGCCGTCGCCGTGCTGGCCCGCCTCGGCTACACCCGGCACGACGAGACCGGCGTGCCGTTCGATCCGGCCCATCACGACGCGATGGCCACCATCGCGCGGCCGGACGTCGAGCCGGGCACCGTCGTGCAGGTGGTGCGGCCCGGTTACGGCGACGGCCGGCGGCAGTTGCGCCCCGCGGTCGTGGTGGTCGCGAAAAAGGCGGACTGATGGCCCCACGGCGGGATTTCTACGAGGTGCTGGGCGTGGGCCGGAACGCCGACCAGGACGAGATCCAGCGGGCCTACCGCAAGCTCGTGCGCGCCCACCATCCCGACGTCAACAAGGATCCCGGGGCTGAGGACACGTTCAAGGAGGTCTCCGAGGCGTACTCCGTGCTGTCCGATCCCGAGACGCGCCGCCGGTACGACGCGTTCGGGCACGACTTCCGCCAGGTGCCGCCCGATGTGGATCCCGAGCAGTGGGCGCGCGCCCGGGCGGGAGCGGGCGCGCGGGCGGGCGCCGGCGGGCCGCGACGCTCGGCCCGCGCCGAGGACTTCGGCTTCGGCGGGGCGGAGGGGGTCGACGTCGACCTGGAGGATCTGCTCGGCGGCATGTTCGGCGGACGCGGCCGGCGGCGCTGGGGGCCGGTGCCCGGAGCCGACCAGGAGGCGGAGCTGCCGCTCACGGTGGAGGAGGCCTATCGCGGCGGGCGGCGCGCGATCACGCTGTCCGGCGGGCGGCGGCTGGACGTCACGATCCCGGCCGGGGTCACCAACGGTCAGCGCATCAGGCTCGCCGGCCAGGGCGGTCAGGGCACCGAGGGAGGCAGGCCGGGCGACCTCTACCTGATCGTGCGGATCGCCGACCATGCCCGCTACCGCGTGGAGGGCCGCGACATCCACACCCCCCTGCCGCTCGCGCCGTGGGAGGCGGCGCTGGGCGCCACGGTGGCCGTCGACACGCCGGGCGGCGAGGCCAAGGTGAAGGTGCCTCCGGGCTCCTCGACCGGCCGCCGCCTGCGGCTTCGCGGGCGCGGCATGCCCAACCCGCGCGGCGCCGCCGGTGACCTCTTCGCCGAGGTGCGGATCATGGTGCCGCAGCGGCCCACCGACGAGGAGCGGCGCCTGTTCGAGCAGCTCGCCGCCGCGTCACGGTTCGACCCGAGGAGGCGTTCATGACCTACGCGCTCGTCCGGCCGGTACGGCTGGACCTGAACTCCTACGCGCGTGCCACCGGGCTGCACCCGGAGATCGTGCGCCGCCTGGTGGCGCTGGGTCTGCTCGAACCGGTCCGGGACGCCAGGGGAGAGCTGTGCTTCTCTCCCACGCAGGTGGCGGTGGCCGCGCGGATCCGGAGGCTGCACGACGGCCTGTCGATCAACTACGCCGCGATCGGCCTGGTGATCGACCTGCTCGACCGCATCGACAGGCTGGAGGCCGCCCTGCGGAACGCCGCACCACGACACTAGGGGGATTTGCAGTGGATCCGAACCGGTTGACGCAGAAGTCCCAGGAGGCGCTGCACGACGCCCAGACCAAGGCCCTGCGCTACGGGCACACCGAGGTCGACGGCGAGCACCTCCTGCTGGCCCTGCTCGAACAGCAGGAAGGGCTCGCCTCCCGGCTGATCGAGCAGACGGGAGCCGACCTGAAGGGTCTCCGCACCGAGCTGGAGGGGGAGCTGTCACGCCGGCCCCGGGTCAGCGGTCCGGGCGCCGAACCCGGCCAGGTCTTCATCACCCAGCGCCTGTCCCGGCTGCTCGACACCGCGGACCGGGAGGCGAAACGGCTCAAGGACGAGTACGTCTCGGTCGAGCACCTGCTGCTGGCCCTGATCGAGGAGGGGGACGGGACCGCGGCGGGACGACTGCTGCACGGTCAGGGGCTGACCAGGGACCGGTTCCTGCAGGCGCTCACCGCCGTCCGCGGCCACCAGCGGGTCACCTCGGCCATGCCCGAGGTGGCCTACGAGGCTCTGGAGAAGTACGGGCGCGACCTGGTCGCCGAGGCCCGCGCGGACAAGCTGGACCCGGTCGTCGGGCGCGACACCGAGATCCGGCGGGTGATCCAGATCCTCTCCCGCAAGACCAAGAACAACCCGGTGCTGATCGGCGATCCCGGCGTCGGCAAGACCGCCATCGTCGAAGGGCTCGCCCAGCGGATCGTCCGCGGTGACGTTCCCGAGGGGCTCCGGGACAAGACCATCTTCAGTCTGGACATGGGCTCGCTGGTGGCCGGCGCGAAGTACCGCGGGGAGTTCGAGGAGCGGCTGAAGGCCGTGCTGAACGAGGTGAAGGCGGCGGCGGGACAGATCCTGCTGTTCGTCGACGAGCTGCACACGGTGGTCGGAGCGGGCGCGGCCGAGGGGGCCATGGACGCCGGCAACATGCTCAAGCCGATGCTCGCGCGCGGCGAGCTGCACATGATCGGCGCGACCACGATCCAGGAGTACCGCCAGCACATCGAGAAGGACGCGGCCCTGGAGCGCAGGTTCCAGCCGGTGCTCGTCGAGGAGCCGTCGGTCGAGGACGCCATCTCGATCCTGCGGGGGCTGCGCGAGCGGCTGGAGGTCTTCCACGGCGTCAAGATCCAGGACAGCGCGCTCGTCGCCGCGGTGACGCTGAGCCACCGCTACATCGCCGACCGGTTCCTCCCGGACAAGGCGATCGACCTGGTCGACGAGGCGTGCGCGATGATCCGGACCGAGATCGACTCCATGCCCGCCGAGCTGGACGAGCTGACCCGGCGCGTACGGCGGCTGGAGATCGAGGAGGCCGCGCTGGCCAAGGAGGAGGATCCCGCGAGCCAGGCCCGGCTCGCCGACCTGCGCAAGGAGCTGACCGGCCTGCGCGCCGAGGCCGACGCGATGCGGGCGCAGTGGGAGGCCGAGCGTTCGGCCCTGCGCAAGGTGCAGGTCCTGCGGGAGGAGCTGGAGCACGTACGCAGGGAGGCCGAGCAGGCCGAACGCGCCTATGACCTCAACCGGGCCGCCGAGCTGCGCCACGGCAGGCTGCCCGAGCTGGAACGCCGGCTCCGGGCCGAGGAGGAACGGCTGGGCACCCGGCAGCACGGGCACCGGTTGCTGCGCGAGGTGGTGACCGAGGAGGAGATCGCGGCCATCGTCTCCCGCTGGACCGGCATCCCGGTGAGCCGCCTGCAGGAGGGCGAGCGGGAGAAGCTGCTGCGGCTGGACCAGATCCTGCACGAGCGGGTCATCGGGCAGGACGAGGCCGTGCGGCTCGTGGCCGACGCCGTCATCCGGGCCCGCTCCGGCATCAAGGATCCCCGGCGCCCGATCGGCTCGTTCCTCTTCCTCGGCCCGACCGGGGTGGGCAAGACCGAGCTGGCCAAGGCTCTCGCGGCGGCGCTGTTCGACACCGAGGAGAACATGGTCCGCATCGACATGAGCGAGTACCAGGAGCGCCACACGGTCAGCCGCCTCATGGGCGCCCCGCCCGGCTACATCGGCTACGAGGAGGGCGGTCAGCTCACCGAGGCGGTGCGGCGCAAGCCGTACTCGGTGGTGCTGTTCGACGAGATCGAGAAGGCGCACGCGGACGTGTTCAACACGCTGCTGCAGGTCCTCGACGACGGGCGGCTGACCGACGCGCAGGGCCGTACGGTCGACTTCCGCAACACGGTGGTCATCATGACCTCGAACATCGGCTCGCAGTACCTCCTCGACGAGGTCACCCCCGATGGCGAGATCAAGCCCGAGGGGCGCGAGCTGGTGATGGGCGAGCTGCGCCGGCACTTCAGGCCGGAGTTCCTCAACCGGGTCGACGACATCGTCCTGTTCAAGCCGCTGACGGAGGCCGAGATCGAGCGGATCGTCGAGCTGATGTTCACCGACATCCGGAAGCGGCTGGCGGACCGGCGGCTGACCCTGGAGGTCACCGACGAGGCGCGCCGCCTCATCGCCACCGAGGGGTACGACCCGGTCTACGGCGCCCGGCCGCTGCGCCGCTTCATCTCCCGCGAGGTCGAGACCAGGATCGGGCGCGCTCTGCTCGCCGGTGATGTCCCGGACGGATCGGTCATCACGGTCGACGCCGACCAGGGCGAGCTGAGCGTCGTCTTCCACGAGCCGGAGAGCTGAGCTCGCCACGCGGCCTTCCCCTGGCCGTCTCCGGCGAGGTCAGGCGAGGTCAGGCGATGTCGGCCGTGCCGCCCAGGCCGCGCACCGCCGTGTAGTAGGTGTCGGCCGTTCTGCGGCAGATGACGCCCTTGTATGACTGGAGTCCCGAGTACTTGCGGCACACGTCGTACATGTCGTCCTTGAAGTTCTGGTCGATGTCGCCGCGTACGTCCTCGTTGAACCGGCCCTGGCGCTTGTAGTTGCGGTAACCGAAGTCGTGACGCTGGCAGGAAGGCAGGAAGTTGAACCCCTCAGGCTTGTCCGGCGCCCACGAGCAGCCGTCGGAGGACCAGTCGATCTGGTCGGCCCACGGCCGCGTGCTCCGGTTGGTGAGGAAGGTCTCGATGGAGACGCCGAACAGGAAGTCGTCGGTCTGCTGCCGGAGCTCGGTCTCCGTCAGCGTCTCCAGCACCGCCGAATCCGCGTGGGCCGGAATGGCGACGGCTAAGCCGGCGACCGTCATCACCATGGCGGCGATGACCCTCGCTGAACCGTTTCTCATGGGCACGGACATTCCTTTCACGACAGTTCTCGGGGGGTGATCCGGCCGGTGGGAGGAGCTGCTCACAGGTCGGTGGCGATGATCCGCTCGATGTTCCGCTCGGCCAGCGCCGTTATGGTGACGAACGGGTTGACGCTGGTGTTGCCGGGGATCAGCGAGCCGTCGATGACGTACAGGCCGGGGTAGGCGGTGAGGCGGCCGTAGTTGTCGGTGGCCTTGTTCAGCACCGCGCCGCCGAGCGGGTGGTAGGTGAGGTGGTCGCCCCAGATCTTGTACGCGCCGAAGAGGTCGGACCGGTAGACCGTCCCCTCCTTGGAGTTGATCTTGTCGAAGATCGTCTTGGCCATGGTGATGGCCGGCTGCTTCCAGGCGGTCTGCCAGTCGAGGTCGACCCGGCCCTGCGCCGCGTTCCAGGTGAACTGGGCGCGGTTCGGATTCCTGGTGATCGACAGGTAGAACGAGGCGAACGTCTCGATGCCGGTGGGCAGCGGCGCGACCTCGGCGAACGCGCCGCCCGCGGCCCAGTTGTCGATGCCGGAGCAGGGAATGGTCGACTGGAGACTGCCGGTCGGGTCCCACAGGTGGTTGGCCCGGCCGCACATCACGTTGCCGTTGTCGCCCCAGCCCTTGCCGATCTCGCCGTTCAGGTTGGGCAGCGCGCCGGTGGCCTTCAGCTTGACCAGCAGCTTGCTGGTGCCGACGCTGCCGGCGGCGAAGAACACCCGGTCCGCGGTCACGGTCTTGGTGGCCGTGGTGTCGCCGCTGGTGTTGAGCTGGGCGATGACGACCGTGTAGCCGCCGCCCGATGCCGGAGCGACCGAGGTGACCTGGTGCAGGGCCGAGACGGTGACCCGGCCGGTGGCCCTGGCCTGGGCGAGGTAGGTCTTCTGCAGGGACTTCTTGCCGTGGTTGTTGCCGTAGAGGATCTCGCCGGCCAGCGCCGACTTGGTGACGGTGCCGGCCGCCTCCTGCTTCATGTAGTCCCAGTCGTACACGTCGGGCACGAAGACGAACGGGAAGCCGGAGCGCTGGGCGTGCTTGCGGCCGACACGGGAGTACTGGTAGCAGGCCGTGGTGTCGAACCAGGCCGGGTCGATGGAGCCGACGCCGAGCCCGGCGTTGGCGCGCGGGTAGTAGACGTTGTACATCTCGTCGGCGTTCACCGACGGGAGAATGGCGGCGAAGTTCTCGCGCTTGGGCGTGACCGCCATGCCGCCGTTGACCAGCGAGCCGCCGCCGACCCCACGGCCCTGGTAGACCGTGATGCCGCTGAAGTCCTCGGCGTCCAGGATGCCGGTGTAGCGGGAGATGTCCCGGTCGATCGGGAAACCGAGGAAGTAGTTCAGGGGCGCCTTGGTCCGGGTGCGCAACCAGTAGGAGCGGTGGTCCGGCTCCAGCGTGTTGCAGAAGATCTTGCCGTCGGAGCCGGGCGTGTCCCAGGCCATGCCCATCTCGATCAGGTGCACGTGGACGCCGGCCTGGGCCAGGCGCAGGGCGGCGACGGAGCCGCCGTACCCGGTGCCGATCACCAGGGCGGGGACGCGCGCCCCGTCGGCGATCGGACCGGCGGCGGCCCTGGCCGGGGTGGCGCGGCCCGACAGAGCCGCGAGCCCCAGGACGGAGCCGGTGCCGGCGATGAACCCACGACGCGAGACGCTGTTGGAGCCAGGGACGGTGCCGCTCATCGGTCCTCACTCTCCTAAGACATGACGGGTTCTACCTGGAGGGCAGCTTGCAGGCGGTGTCGAGGCCGAGTACGTGGTTGAGCCGGCCGAACGCCAGCCAGGAGCCGATGCTCATGCTCAGCTCGACGATCTCGACCTGGCTGTAGCAGGCGGTCATCCGGGCCCAGAACTCGTCGTCGAGGCCGTGGTGGTCCAGCGCGTACCGCTCGGCGTACTCGGCGGCCAGCCTCGTGCGGTCGTCGAACGCGGAGGTGGTGCGCCAGTCGGTCACCGCGTCGGCGAACTCCTCCTCGACCCGCTGCCCGTCCCGTTCGGTCCGCCAGTCGAGGCAGAAGGCGCACCCGTTGATCTGCGCGATCCGCAGCCGCGCCGCCTCGAACTCGCGCAGGCCGAGGGTCGTGTGGGTGTAGACCGACAGGGAGAACTTCGAGGCGGCGAGGCCGATGCCGGGGACCATTTCCCCCCACACGTACGCGATCGGGTCCTGGCCCTCGGGGACGTCGATGTTCACGCGTGCTTCCTTCCGAGCCTGCCGACGGCGGGGCGCAGGGGGACGTCGAGCGCGTCGTAGAGCCCTGGTTCCGCGTCCACGAGCCAGTCGATGGCGTTCACCAGCCGGCCCGCCGCGGTGGCGTTGCCGCCCGCCGCCCGGTTGCCGTCCTCGTCGGTGGCCTCGACCGTGACCTCGATGCGCGGGCGGCCCTCGATGATCACTCGGTGCGCCCCGTCGCCGTCGGGCGGCGTCGGCCAGTCGGGCGCGCAGGACGGGTGGATGCGGGTGACGTGCTCGATCACGATGCGGGGCTCGCCCTCGACGACGCCCTGCACCTCGAAGCGCACCGCGCCCTGGGTGCCGGCCTCGAACTCGCCCATCGACAGGGTGCTCACCGTGGAGTCGAGCGGGCGCCGGTCGAGGGTCTCGCGGATCTCGTCGAGCTCGACGCCGAGGGCCCTGGCCATCAGGCGCACCTGGCCGCCCCACACCATGGTCGGGACCGTCGGCGCGAGCATCGGCGGCTCGTAGTCCATCGGCTGGCCCATGCCGACCAGGTAGCGGACCGAGTCGGGCTGGTCGTAGGCGGAGTAGTCGAAGATCTCCTGGCAGCGGATCACGTCCACGGTGGCGCCGAGCCCGCTGATCAGCAGCGGCAGCACGTCGTTGCCCCAGCCGGGGTCCACGCCGGAGACGAACAGCGAGCCGCCGCCGTCGGCGATCGCGTCGAGCACCTGGTCGCGCAGCTCGGGCGGGGCGCCGCGATGGTCGTAGAGGGCGTACAGGGCGGGGGTGACGACGACGGCGCCGGCGCGGATGGCCCGGACGACGTCGGCCAGGGCCTCGTCGGGACGGATGTCACCGGACGCGGCGTACACCACGGCGCGAGGACCGGTGGCCAGCACCGCGTCGACGTCGCCGGTGGCCGCGACTCCCAGATCGTGGCCGAGGCCGCCGAGCTCGCCGGCGTCGCGGCCTGTCTTGCCGGGGTCGTGCACGAGTACGGCGGTGAGTTCCAGCGCCGGATGGGCCTCGACGGCGCGGATGGCGGCGCGGCCGACGTTGCCGGTGCCCCAAACGATCGTGGTGACCATGGGCGGAGCGTAACAAGCGCTTGGTTAGGTGTATAGCGTGTCCTCCCAGACTTGCTCACAAGCGGGGGTTTGCGAAGTTTGCGGTGCTCTACCACGCGAAGATCAACCCGGCTATTCTCGCCACTGCAGGTTGACCCTGTCTCCACCAGGCTCTACGGACGCAATCTCGTATCGGAGCAGAGATGAACGATCGTCGCCCGACCGAAGCAGGCCACTCGGGAAGGCAGAGCCTTCCCTCCTGGAGTGAGCCCGCGTCTTCGTTGTCCGGCCGCGGGATGTCGGAAGACGAGAGTGTCCAGGTCACGATCGGCTCGAACGGGCTGGTCGAGCGCATCCAGATGGATCCCCGTGTGATGCGCGGAGGACCGGAAGAGGTCGCCGGGCTCGCCCGTGACGCGATGCGAAACGCCCAGCAGGACTGGTTCCGCCAGCTCGCCCAGGCGAAGTCCGCGCACGCGTCGGAGGCGCGGAAGGTCGAGAAGCGCCTGTAGAAGACCGGACGGGACCGCGCGAGATCCGAGCAGCCGATGCGGGAGCTCCAGGGAGTGCTCGGCAGGCGCCGAGAGAGCAGTAGGTGATCGACCTGGCGACCGCTGTCGCTGTCCGGCCCGAGGATAGAGAGCGTTGAATGTCCGCAGACTCTGAGCAGATGAAGATCACCCCTAAGTCCCTCCGCCATGCGTCGACGGAAATCGCCGAGGCGGCCAGTGGCATCACTCGTGACCTCGCGGATGCCTATGGCATAGGAGACCCTGCCGTCACGGAGAATCTCTCGGCCCATGAGGAACTCCTCACCAAGGAGTCCTTGCGCCCATCTGTCAAGGCAGAGATTCCGCTGCTGACCAAGGCCAGGAAGAAGCTGTCCCTGCAGGTGATGTACGGCTCGGACGGGCTCAAACGGATGGCCGACAACATCGATCTCGTAGAAGACGAGAACTTCGCCGCATTGTTCGAGGGCGCCAGGAAGGCGCTCGAGCGGTCCGATTGGCGACCATGATGTACAACCTCAGGGATTACCCAGACCTGTACGACGCAGTCGTCCACTGGACGGCTAAGAAAGCGATGAACTTCCGCTTCCCGGCCGATAACGAATCTGATCGGCGTGTGGCGGGTGAATACTGGCGCGGGGTCGTCGACCTGATCAAACTGTCACATGCGAATAACAAGCGCGAAACCCTTGAAGAGGTTCTCGGCTCGATACGGAAGGCGAACGAGGGGCCGGCGGTCGAAGCGTTTCTGGACTACTGGGATTCGGTCCCCCACCGAAACGCGGGTAGGCTCGCCCTCCAAGTCAGAATGTTCGCGGACCTGCTGACGGATACCGGCGAAGCCATAAAAGAGTACAAGCGGTTAGCTTTGGAGAGCCTGTACGCGCTCAAGCAGGCACTGGACGACGCCAACAAGCATGCCTGGGCGTCTTTGGCTGCCCGGTGTCACTGATATGGCAGACCGGGAGCGACGGGCCAGAGAACTCATTCAAGAATTCGATATGATCATCACGCCTGAGCGAGCGAAGCTCCTGAATATGCTGAACCAGCGGTGGGGCGATTACCGCACTGCGACCGAAGGCACTGCGGAGGGGATCGCCAGAGACATTCCCGAAGGGCTCCGTTTCAGCGAGTGACTGGTCCTCGGGCCGCATTGGGCCCTGGGCGCCGGCCTAGGCAGCCCATCGAGGTGGTGCTCACCGTGGAGTCGAGAGGCGCCGGTCGAGCATCTTCTCGAGTTCGACACCGCGGCACCCATCATCAGGCACTGTCCTCGCCCCTGCGGATTGATTCGTCCTCCACCAGGCTGACGGACGCGTTCTCGTATCGGGTGGAGATGAGGGATCCTCGCCTTCGAGGTTCGCTACCCTTCCGCAGGAAGATCGACCCGGCTATTCTCGCTCTGCAGGTTGACCCTGTCCCCACCAGGCCTATGGACGCATACTCATATCGGAGCCAAGATGAACGATCGCCGTCCGACCGAAGCGAGCCACTCGGGAAGGCGAGACTTTCCCGGCCGGCGTGAGTCCGCGCCTTCGTTGTCCGGTCATGGGGTGTCGGAAGACAAGAGCGTCTCGGTCGCGATCGGCGGGGACGGGCTGGTCGAGCGCATCACGATAGATCCGCGCGTGTTACGCGGAGGCTCCGAGGCGGTCGCCGAACTGGCTCGTGACGCGATGCGACGTGCCCAGGAGGACTGGTTCCGCCACTTCGCCCAGGCAGAGGCGCCCGCGCGTGCGGAGGAGGCGCGGAAAGTCCAGGAGCGTCTGCGGCAAAGGTTGGACGAGCTCGAAGTGAAATACGAGCAGCGGTTGCGGGAGCTTCAGGGCACGTTCAACAGGTCGCCGAAACACGACTAGTTCATCAATCTAGTGAACCCGACCACTGGCATGCCGACTACCGAGTGAGGAGAGCGCCGGATGTCCGCCGAATTCAAGGAAATGCAAATATCGCCCTCAAGCCTTCGTTCCGCATCCCTGAGCATCGGCTTCGTGGTGGATGACATAAAGGAGGACACTTACGCCCCTCTCAAGGGGGCTATGCCCCCTGAGTATGGTGGGGTCACTTATGCCCATAAAATGCCCATCGCCGGAGTTCTTAGTCATGCGCTCCGTGGGTTGACGGATGACATGGGAGGGGCACTGGAAAACCTCATCGCGCAGGCGGAGTATGCCTCGGACGGGCTCAAGCGAATGGTCGACAACCGCGATCTCGCCGAGGACGCCAACTTCGCGGAGGTGTTCAAGGACCTCGAGAAGGCTTTTGACTGGGAGAACGGGCAGCCGTAGTGATCAGGATAGAAGATTTTCCTGAGTTGGAAAACATGCTCGCTGAGTGGATAGACGCGGGATACATATTTGACTTCAAATGGCCGGTGGATGACGAGGATAAGTGGTTGAGCGCGGCCGACTACTGGAGGCCGGAGAACCACTACGGTGTGCGCAAAATGGCGGGGATCGGTGACGAGCCCACCCATATTGACGAAGCCGTGGACGGCGTACGCCGAGACAACCACGGAGTGGCGATCGACGCTTTCCTGGAATACTGGAAGTCCACTCCCCGTCGCAACGCCAATGAGATCTACCAGACGTACGTACGATTCTACGAGTCGACGAGATGGGTGGGCGGGGCTCTGGTCGCCTACAAGCTATACGCTCTAGAGTCCCTGAAGGCGCTCAAGGAAGCATTGGACGAGAACGAGAGTCGGGCCTCTTGGTTTCCCTGGGTCGGGCCTAGCGATGACGAGATATACATCGCCGCAGGCAATCTTGCTCGGGAGTTCGATTACAAGATCATGCAAAGGGGCGAAAAGCTCCAGGATGACTTGGGGCAAGAGCTGGGCGAGGTCCTTTCGAAGAAAGGCATTCTGCAGCAGATCGCCAAGCCCGACACCGAAGGTCTCGGCTTCGGCGATTGACTGATCATCACCACGCGAGTCGCGTGATCGGCGGCAGGTGATGTTCGGGGTCCGTGATCGGTCAGGCGGGGTCGGTGGGGTGGGAGGCGTGCTGGCCGGGGGTGTGGCCGTACTCCTTGGCGAAGGCGGCGATGAAGGCCGACGGCGTGGCGTAGCCGACGCGGTGCGCGACCTCGGTCACCGGTCGGGTCTTCAGCAGCACCCGTGAGGTGCGCAGCCGTAGCTTGGTGCGCCACCGCGAGTAGGGCATGCCGAACTCTCGGAGGAAGTCGCGCTGCAGCGTCTTGACGCTGACGTGCAGGCGTTCGGCCCACTCGTCGAGGCGGACCTGGGCGCCGGGGTCGTGCGACAGGGCGCGGGCGACCGCCATGGCGAAGCCGGTGCCGGTCGCGTGGTGGCGCACGTAGTCGCGGGTGGAGGCGCCGAGGCCGGCCAGGATCCGTTCGCGGGCGGCGAGCGCGTCGTGCTCGTCGTATCCCGGGGCGGCGATCGCCTCGACGAGCCGCGCCGCCTCGTCGTCGATGGACACCGCGCCCGCTCGTAGCCCGACGAGCGCCGGCGGCACCTGACGCAGGCAGATTCGGTAGACGGTCTGCCGGTCGGCGGCGCGTACGTCATGGGTCACGGCGCGCTGCGCCCAGAAGGACTCGCCCGGCCCGACGAACCGCGCGTCGGCCCCACACCTGGTCGAAAGGACGCCGTCGGGAGACCAGTAGAGCTGGTGCAGGAAGTCCTGCCGGGTCTCGCCGAACTCGAGGACGGCGGCGGAGTGGTACTTGAGCACCAGGATGCCGTCGAGCCTTCCGAGGCCGTAGCCGTACTCCTCGCACCGCAGCGGGTCCGTCCGGTGGTGACTTCCCGTCGACATTGGCTGTCCTCCCAGCGACATCACCAAAAACTTAGGGAAGGGTAACCTAAGTACATCTCGCTGATGAGATCAGCCCCCTCCTGACCTGCGACTCCCCTGAAGGAACGAACCACCATGTCCTCACGACAGCCCAGACGCCTGGCCGCCCTGGCGCTCACGTTCGCCCTGGTGACCGGTTGCGGTTCCACCGGCTCCGGCGAGGAATCCGGTGGGAAGGCCGAGGCCGGCGTCACCGAGACCCGGGTCTTCACCGCCGACAACGGCGACGTCACGATCCCCGCCAAGCCGCAGCGCGTCGTGGCGACCGGTTACTCGGTGCCGGTGCTCATCGAGGTCGAGGCCCCGCTGGTCGGCGTCTCCAGCTGGCAGCGCGGGCTCGCGATGATGACCGACGAGGATCGCGCGACGTACGACTCCCTCACCAAGATCGCAGGAGAGACGGCCGCCGAGACCAACTACGAGGCCGTCGCCCAGGCCAAGCCGGACCTGATCGTCATCGGCGTGCCCAAGCCGGCGCTCGCCGACATCGACATGGACCGCCTCAAGTCCATCGCTCCCGTCGTCGCCATCGGGCCGAGCACCCCCGACGCGTGGCGCGAGCTGTCGCGACGCCAGTCCGACGCGGCGGGCGCGCTCGGCTCCTTCGAGACCGCCAAGACCGAGTACGAGAAGAAGGCGGCCGAGCTGGCCGAGAAGTACAGGACGGCCCTGGCCGGCCTGAATTTCGGCCACGTGGGCGCCTACGGCGACGTCGCCAAGGGGACGTTCCAGCGGGAGTTCGCCAGGTCGTGGGGCACCAACATCGCCGGGGACGTCGGCGTCACCTACTACGGCGAGGTCAAGGAGAAGGGCGGCAACGCCCGCGACGTCTCGGAGTATCCCTCGATCGAGGAACTGCCCGACAGCCTCGGCGAGGCCGACGCCATCACCTACACGGTGGAGCCCGACGGCTCGGTCAGCGAGCAGGTCCAGTACGTGCTCGACTCCAAGCTGTGGAAGAACCTGCCCGCGGTCAAGGCCGGCAAGGTCTTCCCGCTGCGCTACACCGAGGCGGCGACGTACTCCTCGGCGCTCAAGACGCTGGACGCGATCGACCAGGCGCTCGCGCCGGTGCTCGCGAAATGAGCGGTGCGAGCACGAGCGGTACGAGGATGAGCGGTGCGACCACGAGCGGTGCGACCACGAGCGGTGTGAGCACGAGCGGTGCGAGCACGAGCCCCGCAAGGATGAGCATCGACCGGCACGACCCGGGCGAACGGGTGGCGGCCCATCACCGCGACGGCAAGGGCACCACCCGGATCGGCTACCCCATCGGAGTCCGCGAAGTCTCGGTCCTCGCGCGGCGGCACGTGACACCGCGCATGCTGCGCCTGACGCTCGGCGGGCCGGAGCTCGACGGGTTCCACACCTACCAGGCCGACGACCACGTCAAGCTGGTGTTCCCCGACCCCGACGGCACCCGCCGGGTCCCGGTGCCCAACGACGAGCTGTCCCTCGACTGGCCCAAGCCGTCGCCCGCCTCGCGCAAGTACACCGTGCGGCGCTTCGACGCCGACGCCGGCGAGCTCGACCTGGACTTCGTGCTCCACGACGGCGGACTCGCCTCGACCTGGGCGACCGCCGCCGAGGTGGGCGACCGGATCGTGATCGCCGGCCCGCCCGGAGCCAAGGCCTTCGCGCACACCTACGGCCACTACGTCTTCGCGGTCGACGCGACCGCGCTCCCGGCGGTCGCCCGCTGGCTGGAGGAGTCGCCGGTCGACGTGTCGGCCGAGGTCGTGATCGAGACCGACGACGCCGCCGAGCACGGCTACCCGCTGGCCCCGCGCGACGGGGTGCGGGTCACCTGGCTCGTCCGCGAGGGCACGCGCTCCTCGCTGGCCGAGACCGTACAGGGGGTGAGCCTGCCCGAGCGGCCGGCCTTCCTGTTCGCGGCCGGTGAGGCGGGTGACATCAAACCGCTGCGCTCGTGGAGCAGGGGAAGGCTCGACTCGCTCTTCACCGGCTACTGGAAGCGTGGAGTGGCCGGGCTTGAGGACTGACGCGCCGATGCAGGCCGCGATCCTCGTCGGGTCCGCCGTGCTGCTCGTCGCCGTGGCCGGCGCCAGCGTGAGCGTCGGCGCGCACGCGGTCCCGCCGGCGGAGATCTGGCGAGCGTTCGCCGACTTCGCCGGCACCGACGACCACCTGATCGTCCGCGACGTGCGCGTGCCGCGGACGGTCCTCGGCATCTGCGTGGGCGCCGCCCTCGGCGCCTCGGGCACCCTGATCCAGACGCTGACGCGCAACCCGCTGGCCGAGCCCGGCGTTCTCGGCGTGACCGCGGGCGCCGGATTCGCGATCACCCTGGGCGGCGTGCTCGGCCTCGCCGGGTCGCAGCCGGCCCAACTGCTGCTCGCGGCCCTCGGCTCGGCGCTCGCCGCGCTCGTGGTCTACGCCGTCGGCCGGACCGCGCCGCTGCGGCTGGTGCTGGCCGGCGTCGCCCTCAGCTCCGTGCTCGCCGGCCTCTCGCTCGGCCTGCGGCTCATGCTGCCCGACGTGTTCGACAAGTTCAGGTTCTGGACCGTCGGGTCGCTGGCCGGCCGTGAGCAGGTCTCCCTCACCCTCCCGCTGGTCGCGATCGCCGTCGCGCTGGTCGCCGCCCTGCTGGTGACCCGGCCGCTGAACGCCATGGTGCTGGGGGAGCAGGTCGCCCACGCGCTCGGCGGTCACACCGGCCGGACCCGGGTCGGCGTGCTGGTGATCGTCACCCTGCTCGCCGGAGCCGCCACGGCCGTGGCCGGGCCGATCGCCTTCGTCGGCCTCATGGTCCCGCACCTGGCCCGGCGGCTGTCCGCCGGATCCATCCCCTGGCTGATGGCCCACACCGTGCTGCTCGGCCCGATCATGCTGCTGGTGTCGGACATCGCCTCGCGGGTCCTGCTGCCCACCGGTGAGGTGCCCGTGGCCGTCGTCACCGCCTTCCTGGGCGGCCCCGTACTGATCTGGGTCGTCCGGCGCTACGGGGCGGTGTCCCTGTGAGCTCCCTCGTGCTGCGCGCCGGCCCGTACTCGGTCATGGTCGAACGGCGTACCGTGCTGGTGTCGCTCGCGCTCGTCGGCGCCGGGCTGGCCCTCGCCCTCGCCGGGCTCTGCCGAGGCGCCTCCTGGGCCACGCCGTCGGAGGTGCTCTCGGCGCTCGCCGGCCAGGGCGACTCGGTGGTGGTGATCCGTGACTGGCGGCTGCCCCGCGTGGCCGCCGCGCTGGTCTTCGGCGCCTCCCTGGGGCTGGCCGGCGCGGTCTTCCAGAACCTCACCCGCAACGCGCTCGGCAGCCCGGACGTCATCGGCCTCGACGCCGGCGCCTACACCGGCGCGCTGGTCGCGATCACCGTGCTGAGCGGGACCGCCGCGCAGCTCGCCATCGGCTCGGTGGCCGGCGGCCTGCTGGCCGCGCTCGCCATCTACGTCCTGTCGCTGAAATCCGGGCTCAGCGGGCTGCGGCTGATCGTCATCGGCATCGCCATGAACGCCATCCTGACCGCGGTCAACTCCTGGATCGAGCTGCGCGCCGAGCTGGAGGTGGCGATCGCCGCCACCGGATGGAGCGCGGGCTCGCTGAACGGCGTCGACTGGGACGAGGTCCGGCTGCCGTTCCTCATCATCGGCGGGCTCATGCTGGTGCTGGTCACGCTGTCGCACGCCATGCACCAGTCCGCTCTCGGCGACGAGCTCGCCATCACCTCCGGTGTGGGCCTGAACCGGCTCCGGCTGCTGCTCGTCCTGGTCGGTGTCGGCTGCACCGCCACCGTGACGGCGATCGCCGGGCCGATCGTGTTCATCGCGCTCGCCGCCCCCCAGATCGGCCGCCGCCTCACCGGCGCCGCCGGCGTGCCCCTGGTGCCCGCCGCGCTGACCGGCGCGGTGCTGCTCCTGGCCGCCGACCTCGTCGCCCAGCTGCTGCTGGCGCCGATGGCGCTGCCGGTCGGCGTGGTGACGACCGCGATCGGCGGGTGTTATCTCATCTGGCTGCTCTTCAGGGAAGTGAAGCGACCGTGACCGCACCTCCGACCGGACGCCCGGCCGCACCTCCGGCCACCCGGCTCGCCGCCCGGGACATCACGCTCGCGTACGGCGAGCGGGTGGTGTCGGCGAACGTCGACCTGGACGTCGTGGACGGCGCGTTCACCGCGATCATCGGCCCGAACGCCTGCGGGAAGTCGACCTTGCTGCGGTCCTTCGTGCGGCTGCTCAGGCCCACGACCGGCACGGTCTCCTTCGACGGCCGCGACGTCTTCGGCTACCAGCCCAAGGCCATCGCCAGGGAGATCGGATTCCTGCCCCAGCAGCTCGCCGCCCCGGAGAACATCGCCGTCAGGCGGCTCGTCGCCCGTGGCCGCTACCCGCACCAGTCGCTGCTGTCCACCTGGTCGGCCGAGGACGAGCGGGCCGTGCACGAGGCTCTGGCCGCGGCCGGCGTCGAGGAGCTGGCCGAGCGGCCGGTGGAGGAGCTGTCCGGCGGCCAGCGCCAGCGGGTGTGGGTCGCGATGGTGCTGGCCCAGGAGACGCCCTATCTCCTGCTCGACGAGCCCACGACGTTCCTCGACATCACGCACCAGTACGAGTTGCTCGCCCTGTTCGCCCGGCTGCGTGACGAGGGGCGCACGGTCATCGCCGTGCTGCACGACATCAACCAGGCCTGCCGGTTCGCCGACCATCTCGTGGCCATGAAGGACGGGCGGATTGTCGCCCAGGGCGCACCGGCCGACATCGTGGACGCGGCGCTCATCCAGGAGGTGTTCGACCTGCCGTGCGTCGTCGTGCCCGACCCCGCCGTCGGCACCCCCATGATCGTGCCCACCCCCTGATGTCCGCGTGCCTGGCGCGAGTGGTCCAGAAGTCGGGTAGTCTTATCTCAGCGACGCGGGGTGGAGCAGTTCGGTAGCTCGCTGGGCTCATAACCCAGAGGTCGTAGGTTCAAATCCTGCCCCCGCTACCAATCGAAACGCCCTCCTGGAGATCTCCCGGAGGGCGTTTCGCATGTTCGCCGTGTCCGATGGAGGCACGGCCCGCAGATCCGGGCCGTGCCGACGGGGTGTCAGCCGTTCACACGCCGGGGAACTGTGCGTCCGGGCAGCACTTCAGCTGGAAGTCCTTGAACCTCTTCAACGTCGCCTGCCGGGCGGCCTGCTTCTGCTCCGGCGTCATCTGCCCCCAGGTGGCGTCGTTGGTCTCCTGGGTCTTCGCGCCGCCGCGGGCCACCATGAAGGACTGGTAGCGCTTGTAGCAGTCGCGTCCCCGTGCGGACCTGTCCTGCCTGAAGGCGCGGACGCAGGTGCGCTCCGCCGCTCGCCACGCGGCGATCTTCTCGGAGTCGGGGCCCGAACGGTCGTGGTCGTGATCGCTGCCCCGGCCCCGGTCGTGGTCGTGATCGTGGTCACGGCCCTGGTCGCGGCCCCGGCCCCGATCATGGTCACGGCCCCGGTCGTGGTCGCGGCCCCAGTCCTGATCGTGATCGTGGTTGCGGCCCCGGTCGTGGTCACGGCCCCGGTCGTGACCGTGGTCGTGGTCACGGCGTCGGTCATGGTCGTGGTCGTGGTCACGGTAGGACACGGTGGACGCCGGCTGCGGAGCCGCGCCCGCGCACACGGGGCCGCGGGCCTGGGCATAGGCGGCGCTGCCGGCTCCGAGGCCGGGGACGGCGCAGGAGGTGAGCACGACGGCGCCGAGGACCCTGGTAAGCACGGGCATGAGATTTCCGTTCATGTCCTTTGCTTGTAGTCACCCCGATGGCCGGCCTCACCCCGGACGCGCGTGCCGGGGCCGATTCTTGGTGGCTGCTTGGGACGTGGGTGAGGGTGGGACGGTGCGGATGTCCCGATCAGTCGCGGATGGCGCACAGCAGGCGGTTGTTGCCGCGCTGCCACAGGGTGCCGGTTTCCCGGAACCCCGCGTCGCGGAGGGCTCCGACGTGCGTGGAGAGCAGGTGCGACTCGGAGCCGTGGTGGTGGGCGCCCGCGGTGACGCGCTCCACGTGGAGGTCGGCGAAGGCGGGGTCGGCGGCGACCGCGTCCCACCACTGGCGCCAGTCCTCGGGGCGGTCGCCGGCGAACCTGCGCTCGGTCTCCCGATCGTGTACGGCGCGTTCGAGACGGGCGATGGCCGGGGTGGTGTCGTCGCTGTCGAGGTGGTCGCCGTTGAGCAGCAGACCGCCGGGGCGCAGGACGCCGGCCAGTTCGGCGTACATCGGCCGGAGGTCCTCCTCGGAGATCCAGTGCAGCGCCGTGGTGCTCACCGCGGCGTCGGCGGGCCGGTCCAGTCCGAGCGACCGTGACCAGCCGGGGCGGCGCAGGTCGGCGGAGACGAACGTGAGCCGAGGGTAGGCGGCCCGCCCGAGCCCGAGCAGCAGCGGGTCGGCGTCGACCGAGATGACGGTGGCCTTGGGCAGCCGGTCGAGCAGGCGGGCGGAGAGTGACCCGGGGCCACAGCCGAGGTCGATGACCAGCGGATCGGGGCGGTCAAGGGCCTCGACCGCGTCGATCAGCGCGGTGAAGCGCTCCTCGCGGTCGGGCAGGTAACCCTCCTGCTGGCGGTCCCAGCGCGCGATCCAGTCGAGTGCGGCATCGTGGGTGAGCACAATCGTCTCCTTGTGACTGTCATCTATAATTTCGACAGTTACAAGCTAGAACACAAAGGTGTAACCAGTCAATTGAACTTCAACAGTCACACGGACTTGGTCGTGCGGGTGGCGGTGGAGCTGGTCAACGCGCTGACCCCAGGCGAGAGACATGGCCGGGCCGTCCCCCCGCGCGGCGATCGCGTCGCGGCCACTGACAGCGCCCTGCGTGCCGTCTATCCGAGTCATCGCGAAGTCACCGAGGCGGAGGCCGACGAGCTCGCCGCGACCGCGGCCCGGCTCCGCGCCGTCTTCGAGGCGGTCGCGCGGGACGACCTCGACGCGGCGGCTCAGCAGGTCAACGACCTGCTGGCGGAGACCCGCGCCCGGCCCATGCTCGAACGGCACGACGGCGAGCCCTGGCACCTGCACTTTCACGGGCCCGGCGGCACCATGGCCGGCGACTGGGCGGCGAGCTGTGCCACCGGGCTCGCGATGGTGCTGGGCAGTGAGTTCGGCGACCGCCTCGGCGTGTGCACGGCGCCGCACTGTGACCGCGTGTACGTGGACGTCTCCCGCAACGGCACCCGCCGGTTCTGCTCCACGGCCTGCCAGAACCGGGTCAAGACGGCGGCCTTCCGGGCCAGGGGCAGAGCGTGACCGGGCCCCCTGCTCCAGCTCCCCGGAGTGCGGCCGGGGAGCTGGAGCCCGTTTCATTCAGCGGCGAGCCGCTCCGCCTCTTCGTGCAGGGCCACGATCAGGACCAGCTCCAGCTGGATCGCTTCGAGATCGGACCCCGCGAGGCCGTCTAGGACGCGCATGGTGGGCCTCCCTGGTTATGGGACGTCCCACGAGTCACATCGGTTTACCGCCGCCGGACGAGGTCGTTACCGGAAGCGTTCCCAGGCCGACTGTCGCGTCATGCCGAGGGAGGCGCCGATGCGCTCCCAGCTGACGTCGCGGGTGCGCAGGTGGCGCACCCAGTCGTGCAGGTTGTCGTCGATCTGCGCCTGCACGGCGACGATCTTGGGGAGATGGTCGAGGACCTGGTCGTCGGTCAGTGTCTCCCACGGGGGGAGCCGTGGCCCGGTGGAGGCGGAGAGCCGCTCGTCCTTCAGGATCTCGGAGCACAGGCCGACGCACTCGTCGCAGATGTGCACGCCGGCCCCGGCGATCAGCTTGGTGACTTCCTCGCTCGTCTTGTGGCAGAACGAGCAGCGGAGCTTCTCTTTCCAGTCAGGCATGGCCTGACAGTGATGCGTCAGGCAACACCTGACAAGCGGGTCGCCCGCTCACGTTCCATCTGAGCCTGGATGATCTCCTGGCGCTCCTCGTTGATCCTGCGGCAGATCGTGACGTAGGCGTTGAGCACCTTGCGGTACGCCTGACGCGCCTCGTCGAGCTGGGAGGTGAGCATGAGGATCCGCACCGGATCGCCCTCCCGCTCGGCCTCGGCGAGCAGCGCTCGCGCCTCGTCCACGATCTCCTCCGCCCGCACCCTCGTACGGCGGAGCAGCGCCGAGCACTCGTAGAGCTCTGCCAGTCGTGCGGAGGAGACGATGAACTCGGCAGTGTGCACGGCCGAGCCGGACGCCATCCGGCTACGCAGATCAGGTCCCAAATCCGCCCCCTCTCCGGTCAAGGTTGCCTAAGCGTAGACGCGCCGGGGCCCCCAATGGATCACCCGTAACCCTCGGAGGGTAAGGCACCCCTCCCGGTGGAGAAAGTTCTCCACTCCAGGTGGGAAAACAGCGCCCCCTCAGGTGATTCGCTGGTCACTAATTGTGGTGCTTGGCGGATTTACCTGCACTGATCTGCGCTTCGTGGCGAATCGCACGGGACGGGAAATGGGGCGGACGAAGACCGGCGATCGGCCCCCCGGGAACCGGCGTTGGTCACATACTGAAACGAGTCGGGAGCGAATCGTAACGGCTGAGGGGCGCGGCTGTGACTGTGACGACATCTGGGAAAGGCGAGGAGGCAGTGGATGTCAGCATCGTCATCCCGGCCCGCGACGCCCGCCCCTACCTGGACCGATGCCTTACCTCGGCGCTCGTCCAGCGGGTGCGCAAGGAGATCGTGGTCGTCGACGACGGGTCGACGGACGGCACCGCGGAGCTGCTGGAGCTCTACGCCGCCTACCACCCCGACGCCGTCAGGGTGGTCCGCCTCGACGGCCTCGCCGGCAGAGGCGCCGGACGGCCGCGCAACGTCGGCCTCCAGCACGCCACCGGCCGCTACGTCTTCTTCTGCGACGCCGACGACTATCTCGGCGCCGAAGCCCTGGAGCGGATGGTCGCCATGGCCGACCGCAACGGCTCCGACATCGTGCTCGGCCGGATCGCCGGCCACGGCCGCCGGGCGCCGGTCTCGATGTTCACCCGCAACACCGAGCGGGCCGGCTTAGCCGACAGCGCCGTCTACAACAGCCTGTGCTGCTTCAAGCTCTACCGCCGCGACCTGCTCGAACGGCATCGCATCAGGTTCGCCGAGGGAGTGCTCGTCGGCGAGGACCTCCACTTCACGGTGCACGCCTACTGCCACGCCGGCGTGATCTCCGTGGTCGCCGACTACGACTGCTACCACCTGGTCGCCCGGCCCGACGGCAGCAGCGTCATGCAGCAGCCCGACAGCAGGGACCCGGTCGCCTGGCTGGCGATGATCAGGGGCCCGATCCGGCTGATGACCGAGCACATCCCGCCCGGCCCACTGCGCGACCACCTGCTCGGCCGGCATTTCCGGCTCGACGCGTTCGCCCAGCTCGGCGCCCCGTTCCTGGCGGCCGACGAGGTACGCCGCAAGGACATCGCCGAAGGCGTGGCCGCGCTCTGCGACGAGTGGCTGACCCCCGGCGTCTACGAGCGGCTCCACCGCACCGACCGGGAACGGCTGGCCGCCCTCGGCGACGTCGACCGGCTGGCGCGGCTGGCCCGCATAGAGAACGCCGCCGTGCGCCGCCGCCTCACGGGGCTGCGCTGGGAGGCCGACCGGCTGGTGGTCTCCGGCACGGCCGCACTCGACGGCATGCGCGTGCACCACGGCATCTACCTCGTGCTGCGGGCCCGGAGAGACCCGGCGGCCGAGGTGGTGGTGCCCGCCGGCTACGACGGCGACGAGTTCACCGCTCTGGTCGACGTGGGCGCGCTCGACTCCGGGATCTGGGACCTGCGCGTCGCGATCGAGCTGGAGGGCGTCGTCAGGTCCGGCCGGCTGGGCGCCGACCGTGACGACGACGTGGCCCGGCCCGCGCCCCGGCTCATCGACGGCGTCGTCGCCATGCCGTACTTCACCAGGGACAACGGCAACCTCAGCGTCGACATCGGCGGGCACCTGCGGACGGTGCCCGGCAACGCGCGGCTGACCAGGACGAGATGGTCGCTCGGCCACCGGCTGGTGATGGACGGCGAGGTCACGGTCGCGGGGGCGATTCCCGAGGCGTCCGTCGTGCGCCGGGTGGTCTGGCGCGAGCGGCGCACGGGCGGCGAGTACGCCGAGCCGGTGGTCGCCCTGCCGGGCGGCGGCTTCACGGCCCGGCCGGCGGTCGGCGGGTTCGCGCCCGGCACCTGGGACGCCTATCTGGAGGTGGAGCTGGGCGGGCCGCCGGCGAGGTTCAGGATCGAGGCCGACGCCGCGACGGTCGCCAAGCCGTGCCGGTTGCGAGCAGCGGCCCTGCTCAGGAGCGTGCGGCCCTACGCCACCCCGGGTAAGGGGAAGTTGAGCGCCGTTGTGCGCAAAATCACGGCTCGTGCGCTGGTGAGAAGGTTCCTTCGCTAATTGCCATCTATGTGCAACTGCAAGGCGATGTCCTAAAGTAGGCCCTGTTCTTCTCGCCTCTTTCGGAGGATGTCGTGCACGTACCCGATGGCTTCTTCAACGCCGCCGTGTCCATCTCGGCCGGAGCGGTCGCGGCCGCCGGGGTCGCGGTCTGTCTGCGCGGCGCCAAGCGTGAGCTCGACGACCGCACCGCTCCCATGGCGGGTCTCGTCGCCGCGTTCATCTTCGCCGTCCAGATGCTCAACTTCCCCGTCGCCGCGGGGACCAGCGGCCACCTGCTCGGAGGCGCGCTGGCCGCGATACTCGTCGGGCCGTACACAGGTGTCCTGTGCATGGCCGTGGTCCTGCTCGTGCAGGGCGTGTTCTTCGCCGACGGCGGGCTGACGGCGCTGGGCGTCAACATCACGATCATGGGCATCGTCACCGTGCTGGTCGGCTGGGGTGTCTTCCTGCTGGTCAGCCGCGTGGCCAGGGGCAAGGGCGCCATCACGGTGGCCGCGTTCCTCGCCGCGCTGGTCTCGGTGCCCGCCTCCGCGCTGGCGTTCACGCTGCTGTTCTGGATCGGCGGCACCGCGCCGATCGAGGTGTCCGCGGTGGCCGCCGCGATGGGCGGGGTGCACGTGCTGATCGGCGTCGGCGAGGCCGTGATCACCGCTCTCACCGTGGGCGCGGTGCTGGCCGTCCGGCCCGACCTGGTGTACGGCGCGCGCGGCGTGGCCGCTCCGCTGGTGCTGCGGGGTCCGGAGGGCGCCACGACGGTGCAGCCCGAGCGGCCGGTGGCCACGGGCGGCGGGATCAGGCCGTTCCTGCTCGGTGGCCTCGGTGTGACGGCGCTGCTGGCCGGGGTGGTGTCCTTCTTCGCCTCCTCCAGCCCCGACGGGCTGGAGTCGGTCGCCGAGGAGAAGGGTTTCCTCGGCCAGGCGACCGACCACCTGTTCGGCTCATGGGCGCTGGCCGACTACGGTGACGTGGGCGGCATCCCGGTGGGCGTCGCGGGGATCCTCGGCGTGGGGCTGGTGCTGCTCATCGCCGGAGCCGTGGGTTACGCCGCGCGTGGTCGCGACAGGGTCAGGGTCTGAGCACGTGAACGAGAGACGGTGAGTGGTGGGCGCGGGGCATCGGCATCAGCTCTATCTGCCGGGTGGTTCGGCCGTGCACCGGCTGCCGCCGCAGTGCAAGCTGCTCGCCGTCTTCTCCTTCGCCCTCGTGGTCGTGGCCACGCCGAGGGAGCGGTTCTGGGCGTTCGCGGTCTACGCCGTGATGCTGGTGGCGGTCGCGCTGCTCGCCAGGGTGCCCCTGCCCTACGTCCTGCGGCGGATGGTGATCGAGCTGCCCTTCGTGCTGTTCGCCTTCCTCATCCCCGTCATCGGGATGGGGGAGCGCATCACGGTGCTCGGGCTCTCGCTGAGCGTCGAAGGGCTCTGGGCGGCGTGGAACATCCTGGCCAAGGCGACCCTCGGCGTGGTCGCCTCCATCCTGCTGGCCGCCACGACCGAGCCGCGCGTCATCCTGCTCGGCGCGCAGCGGCTCCGGCTGCCGAGCCTGCTGGTGCAGATCGCCATGTTCATGCTCCGCTATCTGGACGTGATCCTGGACGAGATGCGGCGGATGAAGGTGGCTCGGGAGTCCCGGGGCTTCGAGGCACGAAATTTCCGGCACATCCCGGTGATCGCCCGGTCGGCCGGCGCCCTGTTCATCCGCTCGTACGAGCGGGGTGAGAGGGTGCATCTGGCGATGCTGAGCCGCGGTTATTCAGGTCAGATGCCGATAATCGGCGAAATTTCGGCGTCTGCTAGGCAGTGGGGCACCGCGCTCGCCCTGCCGATCCTCGCGCTGGCGGTGTTGGGACTGTCGCTGTGAACTCTCTGAACGTGACTCAACGGAACTCTCCGAACGTGAACTCTCTCGAAGTGAGCCGTCTCGCCTACGCCTACCCCGACGGGACCCAGGCCCTGTTCGGCGTCGACTTCACGATCGGCAGGGGAGAGCGGGTCGCCCTGCTCGGCCCCAACGGCGCCGGCAAGACCACGCTGGTCATGCACCTCAACGGCATCCTCACCGCCGGCCACGGCGCGGTCACCGTGGCCGGCACCCCGGTGCGCAAGGACACCCTCAAGGAGATCAGGCAGCGCGTCGGCCTGGTCTTCCAGGATCCCGACGACCAGCTCTTCATGCCCACGGTCAGGGACGACGTCGCCTTCGGCCCGGCCAACTCCGGCGTCGCCGGAGAGGAGCTGGAACGGGTCGTCAAGGCGGCCCTCGACCGGGTCGGCATGCTCGACGCCATCGACCGGCCGCCCCACCACCTGTCGTTCGGCCAGCGCCGCAGGGTGGCCGTGGCGACCGTGCTGGCGATGGCGCCCGAGATCCTGGTGCTGGACGAGCCGTCGTCCAACCTCGACCCGGCCGCCCGCCGGGAGCTGGCCGAGATCCTGCGCTCGCTCGACGTCACCGTGCTCATGGTCACCCACGACCTGCCGTACGCGCTGGAGCTCTGCGACCGCTCGCTCATCCTGTCGGACGGCGTGATCGCCGCCGACGGGCCCACCCGCGAGCTGCTGGCCGACGTCGAGCTGCTCGCCGCCCACCGCCTGGAGCTGCCGTACGGCTTCGCTATCCCGGCGCCGGAACGTGGATGACCACGACCCGGTCGCCCGCCCGGAGGGTTGACACACGGGGGTCGGCGTAGGTCATGACCTCGCGGCCCCTGACCACGGCCACCACGATCTCCTCGCACGCGGAGGGCGGCCTGCCGACCTCCTCGGGCGCCACCGCGCGCTCGAACAGGTCGAGGCCCCGGCCGTAGGCGAGGAAGTCCTCGATCAGGGTGCTGACCGCGGGGCTCTGGGTGGCCACGCCGAGCATCCGGCCGGCGGCCTCGGATGACGTGATCACCACGTCGGCGCCGCTCTGCCGTACCAGCGGGTCGTTCTCGGCCTCGCGGACGGCGGCCACGATCGTCGCGGTGGGGTTGAGGCTGCGGGCCGTGAGCGTCACCAGAGCCGAGGTGTCGTCGCGCTGGGTGGCGACGATGATCTCCTTGGCGGTGCCGATGCGGGCGCGGTTGAGCACGTGACTGCGGGTGCCGTCGCCGACGACCCCGACGAACCCGTCGGCCGTGGCCTCGTCGATCATCGCCGGCTGGGGGTCGACCACCACGATCGAGTCGCGGGTCCGCTCATTCTCCAGCAGCGTGCGGATCGCCGCCCGGCCCTTGGTGCCGTAGCCGATGATCACCGTGTGATCGTGCAACCTGGCCCTCCAGCGTTCGATCCTGATGGCATCACGGGTGCGCCTGGTGAGAACCTCGAGCGTGGTGCCCACGAGGACGACGAGGAACGCGATGCGCAACGGCGTCACGGCCACGATGTTGATGATCCTGGCCTCGGAGCTGACCGGGGTGATGTCACCGTAACCCGTGGTGGAGATCGACACCGTGACGTAGTAGAGCGCGTCCAGCAGCGACACCTTGCCGTCGGCGGTGTCGCGGTAGCCGTCCAGATCCATCGCCACCAGCGCGAACATCGCCAGGACGATCGCCGCCGCGATCGCCATGCGGCGCAACACCGCTCGCAGCGGGCTCAACGGGATGACCGGAAGGCGCACTCCCGTCTCCGACTCGTCCTCCCGCATGCGACTGATCGTAGTTGTGCATGCCCGGTATCCGGGGATGTCGAAGTACAGTGGCTCATCGAGGAGGGGCCCAATGAAGCTGCGGCTTGCGCGACATGCCCTGGGCGACGCCGTGGTGGTCGCCGTTGAGGGCGAGCTCGATCTGTTCACCGCCCCGTTCCTCCGCGACGAGGTCCGAGACGCCATCAAACAGGACAGCGCCCGGCTCGTCCTCGACCTCCAGCAGCTGTCGTTCATGGACTCCAGCGGCCTGTCCGTGCTGATCGAGGCGTGGCGGCTGGCCACCGGAGAGGGCGGCGGGGTCTCGCTGGCCGCTCCGCAGGCGCCGGTGGCCCGCATCCTGCGCACGACGGGGCTCGACCGGCGCATCAAGGTCTACTCCGACGTCGACAGTGCCGTGGGTGAGATTTAACCGCCCCCGAGTAGAACTTCATTCGGTACGCGGGTTAGGGTCCCGGTTATGGACGTGAACGGATCTGCAGCAATAATCTCCGGCGGTGCCAGCGGCCTCGGTGAGGCCACCGCCCGTGAGCTCGCGCGACAGGGCGCGACAGTGGTCATCGCCGATCTCAACGAGGAGCGCGGCAAGGCCGTCGCCGACGAGCTCGGCGGGGTCTTCGCCAAGACCGACGTGTCGGACGACGAGCAGGTGCAGGCGGCCGTGGACGCCGCCGTCGCCACCGGCAAGCCGCTGCGCGTGGTCGTCAACAGTGCGGGCATCGGCTGGGCCGAGCGCACCGTCAACCGTGACGGCTCCCCGCACAGCCCGGCCTCCTACCGCAAGGTCATCGAGGTCAACCTGATCGGCACGTTCAACCTGATGCGCATCGGCGCGGCCGCGATCTCCAAGACCGAGCCGGTCGACGCCGACGGGCAGCGGGGCGTGGTCGTCAACACCGCCTCCGTGGCCGCCCTCGAAGGGCAGACCGGCCAGCTGGCCTACTCCGCCTCCAAGGGCGGCATCGTGGGCATGACGCTGCCCGCGGCCCGCGACCTGGCGGCGATCGGCGTGCGGGTCAACACGATCTGCCCCGGCATCATCGACACCCCCATCTACGGCTTCTCGGCCAACGCCGACGAGTTCAAGGCCAAGCTGGTGGCGCCCGTGGTGTTCCCCAAGCGCATGGGCCGGGCCGACGAGTTCGCGCACCTGGTGCGCTCCCTGGTGGAGAACGACTACATGAACGGCGAAGTCATCCGCTTCGACGGCGGCATCCGCTTCCAGCCCAAGTGAGGTCCCGTGTCTGACGAAGTACTCGTCGAAGAGTCCGACGGCGTAGCCATCATCACGATCAACCGTCCCAAGGCGCGCAACGCCGTGAACGGGGCGGTGGCACGGGGCATCGCCGAAGCGGTCGACGCGCTCGACGCCCGCCCCGACGTCTCCGCCTACGTCCTGACCGGCGCGGGCGGCACGTTCTGCGCGGGCATGGACCTCAAGGGGTTCCTGACCGGCGACGTGCCCATCGTCGAAGGGCGCGGTTTCGGCGGCCTGACCGAGGCGCCCGCCAAGAAGCCGCTGGTGGCGGCCATCGAGGGCTACGCCCTGGCGGGCGGGTTCGAGCTGGCTCTGGCCTGCGACGTCATCGTGGCGTCTTCGGAGTCCAAGTTCGGTCTGCCCGAGCCCAAGCGGGGCCTGGTGGCCGGCGCGGGCGGCATCATGCGACTGCCGCGCCGCATCCCCTACCACGTCGCCATGGAGATCGCCCTGACCGGCGACCACTACTCGGCCGCCCGGCTGTACGAGCTGGGCCTGGTCAACCGGATCACCGAGCCGGGCGCGGCGCTGGACGGGGCGATCGAGCTGGCTCGCCGGATCGCGGCCAACGCGCCGCTGGCGGTCGCCGCCACCAAGAAGGTGATCATCGAGTCCCAGGACTGGTCCCTGGAGGAGATGTTCAGCAAGCAGGGCGCCATCGTCAACCCGGTGTTCGGGACGAAGGACGCCATGGAGGGCGCGGCGGCCTTCGCCGAAAAGCGTGCCCCCCAATGGAAGGGCGAGTAGCCACGCCATACCCCCTCCCTGCCGGGGAGGGGGTTTCTTTTACGCATGCATGACTTGCGGCCCGTACGGTAAAAGAGAGGACGGTCTAGCAGGAGGAGCGCATGAGCGACTATTCGAGGTCCGCGTTCGAGTCAGCCAAGCGCGGCGCGGGCACCCTCCTGACGGGAGCCGTGAGCGCGCTCGTCATCATGGTCGGCGTGCTGGGTGTCATGTGGGGCGTCGAGATCGTCGACTACATGCTCAACGGCACCCTCGACCACCAGTTCGGCATCGTCGGCTGGGATCCTGACGGGCTCCTCGGCATCGTCTTCGCGCCGTTCCTGCACGTCGGCTTCGGCCACCTCATGGCCAACTCGCTGCCGCTGCTCATCCTCGGCTTCCTGGCGGCGCTCCGCGGCGTCGGCAAGTTCCTGGCGGCCAGCGCGGTCATCATCGTCATCGGCGGCTTCGGCACCTGGTTCACCAGCCCCGGCGTGATCACGGTCGGGGCCAGCGGGCTGGTGTTCGGCTACTTCGGCTTCGTCGTGGCCCGTGGTCTGTTCGACCGCCGCATCCTCGACATCGTGATCGCCATCGGGGTGGCGATCGCCTACTACTCGATCCTGTGGGGCCTGCTGCCCAACCAGCAGGGCATCTCGTGGCAGGGCCACCTGTTCGGGCTGATCGGCGGGGTCATCGCCGCCTGGTTCCTGCGGCGCAAGCGGCCCGAGAGCCCCTATCCCGCCTACTGAGCCACCTGCGGCGCGAGGCGCCGCCGCCGTGCGCTCGCTCCTAGGTGAAGGAGCGGTGTGGAGCCGTACGCGCCCCGTGGCGGGCCGCCAGAAGCCTTCCGCACGCGGCACGTCGAGGAGGGCGACGCGTCACCCTCCTCGACGAGTCGTCACGCGGGACGTGTCAAAGGCGCTCGACCACGTAGTCGACGCAGACCGTCAGCGCCTCGACGTCGGCCGGGTCGATCGCCGGGAACATCGCGATGCGCAGCTGGTTGCGGCCGAGCTTGCGGTAGGGCTCGGTGTCGACGATGCCGTTGGCGCGCAGCACCTTGGCCACGGCCGCCGCGTCGACCCCGTCCGCGAAGTCGATCGTGCCGACCACCTGGGACCGGAACTCGGGCGCCGCGAACGGCGTGGTGTAGGACGTCTTGTCGGCCCACGTGTAGAGGCGCTGGGCGGAGTCGGCGGTGCGGGCGGTGGTCCAGGCCAGGCCGCCGTTGCCGTTCATCCAGTCGAGCTGGTCGGCCAGCAGGAACAGCGTCGCCACGGCCGGGGTGTTGTAGGTCTGGTCCTTGGCGGAGTTGTCGATCGCGACCGGCAGGCTGAAGAACTCGGGCACGTAGCGGCCCGACGCGGCGATCTCCTCGACCCTGGCCAGGGCGCGCGGCGACATGAGCGCGATCCACAGGCCGCCGTCGGAGGCGAAGCTCTTCTGCGGCGCGAAGTAGTAGACGTCGGTCTCCGACACGGAGACGGGCAGGCCGCCCGCCCCGGAGGTGGCGTCGACGAGCACCAGCGCGTCGTCGGAGCCCACCCGCGTGATCGGCATCGCGACGCCGGTCGAGGTCTCGTTGTGGGTCAGCGCGTAGACGTCGACGCCGTCCTCGGCCACCGCGGCAGGGTGGGTGCCGACCTCGGAGGCGATCACCGTGGGCTCGCCCAGCCACGGCGCCTTCTTGGCGACGGTGGCGAACTTCGAGGAGAACTCCCCGAAGGACAGGTGCTGCGACCTGTCGCGGATGAGCCCGAAGGCGGCGATGTCCCAGAACGCGGTGGTGCCGCCGTTGCCCAGCACCACCTGGTAGCCCTCGGGCAGCGAGAACAGGTCGGCGAGCCCGGAACGCACCCGGCCGACCAGGTTCTTGACCGGCTTCTGGCGGTGGGAGGTGCCCATGAGGCTCGCGCCGGAGGCGGCGAGCGCGGCCAGTTGCTCGGTACGGACCTTCGAGGGCCCGCAGCCGAAGCGGCCGTCGGCGGGCTTGATGTCAGCGGGAATCACGATGTCAGCCACCTGACCAGGGTACTGACGTGCCGCTGGTGCCTTGGACCAAGTCCGGATTGTGAGACGCGTGGCGTGAAACTTTCACAGCCGGACGTACGAGAACGGCCCGCCGATGGGTCGGCGGGCCGTTCGCGGGGTCGAAGTCAGGCGGGGGATTCAGACGCTTGAGTCAGGACGCGTGAGTCAGGACGCGTGAATCAGGACGCGTGAATCAGTCGCGTGAATCAGACGGTGCCGGCGACCTCGGCGGCGCCGGGCACGTCGGACAGCGGCCGCGAGGCCGGGCCGATGTAGTCGGCGCTGGGACGGACGAGCCGGCCCGTACGCTTCTGCTCCAGGATGTGCGCGGCCCAGCCGGCCGTGCGGGCGCAGGTGAACATCGAGGTGAACATGTGCGAGGGCACCTCGGCGAAGTCCAGGACCACGGCGGCCCAGTACTCGACGTTGGTGGCCAGCACACGGTCGGGCTTGCGCGCGGACAGCTCCTCGAGCGCCGCCTGCTCCAGCGCCGCCGCCACCTCGTAGCGAGGCGCGTCGAGCTCCTTGGCGGTGCGGCGGAGCACCCGGGCCCGCGGGTCCTCGGCACGGTAGACGCGGTGGCCGAAGCCCATCAGGCGCTGGCCCTTGTCGAGCTCGCTCCGCACGTACTTCTTGGCGTCGCCCATCTGCTCGACGCCCTCGATCATGTGCAGGACGCGGGCCGGGGCGCCGCCGTGCAGCGGGCCGGACATGGCGCCGACCGCGCCCGAGAGCGCGGCGGCCACGTCGGCGCCGGTGGAGGCGATGACGCGGGCGGTGAACGTGGAGGCGTTCATGCCGTGCTCGGCGGCGGAGGTCCAGTAGGCGTCGATGGCCTTGACGTGCCTGGGATCAGGCTCACCGCGCCAGCGGATCATGAAACGCTCGACGATGGTGCTGGCCTCGTCGACTCGGCTCTGGGGCACCATCGGCAGGCCGAGGCCACGGGCCGACTGCGCCACGAACGACAGCGCCATCACGGAGGCGCGCGCGAGCTGGTCGCGGGCCTCCTCGTCGCTGATGTCGTGCAGCGCCTGGAAGCCGTAGGCCGGAGCCAGCATGGCGAGCGCGCTCTGCACGTCTACCCGGATGTCACCGGAGTGGACAGGAATGGGGTACGGCTCCGCCGGGGGGAGGCCCGGCTGGAACTTGTTGTCGACCAGCAAGCCCCACACGTGCCCGAAGGGGACGCGACCCACCAGCTCCTCGATGTCGACGCCCCGATAACGCAGGGCGCCCCCTTCCTTGTCCGGTTCCGCGATCTCGGTCTCGAAAGCCACAACACCTTCGAGGCCGGGTTTGAAGTCGGACATGTCTGGCCGCCTCCCTTTCTTGCCATGTTCCGGCAATGCCTTGATGTCGAGATACCGGCGGGTCAATTTAACCCCCTGCCAGTTCATGCTCGGTCTCCGGACCCGGCCGAACGGCATAACCGCTGGTAGGAGGCGTTGCGTGGGATCTGCCACTAAGCGCGACACAATACCCTCTCGTGGATACATCCTCTCGGCCGCCCTCCCTGGCGGGGCTGCGCCGCACCTACGAAGGTCAGCCGCTGCTCGAGTCCGGAATGGCGGCCGACCCCATCACGCAGTTCACCGTGTGGTTCGAGGAGGCCCTGGCCGCCGGGCTGCCGGAGCCCAACGCGATGGTGCTGGCCACCGCCTCGGCGCAGGGCCTCCCCAGCGCGAGGACCGTCCTGCTCAAGGGCTACGACGAGCGCGGCTTCGTCTTCTACACGAACTACGCCTCGCGCAAGGGCCGCGACCTGGCCGCCAACCCGTACGCCTCGCTGTTGTTCCCGTGGCATCCGATCCGCCGCCAGGTGCGCGTGGAGGGCTCGGTGGAGACGCTCGCGCGCGAGGAGTCGGCCGACTACTACCACTCCAGGCCGTACGGGTCGCGGATCGGGGCCTGGGCGTCGCGCCAGTCCGAGGTGGTGAGCTCGCGGGAGGAGCTCGACTCCCGCTACGAGGAGCTGGCGGCCCGCTGGCCGGAGGAGCCGCCGGTGCCCGACTTCTGGGGAGGCTTCCGGGTCGTGCCGTCCGAGCTGGAGTTCTGGCAGGGACAACTCGACCGGATGCACGACCGGCTCCGTTACCGGCGGGCCGACTCCGGTTGGATCCTGGAAAGACTCGCCCCCTAACCTGCCTAGGTGCATTTAGCCGAACTGGTCAAACGACACCTGGTGGACACCCGGCCCCTGGCGGTCCCCGCCTACCGCCGGCTCTGGTTCGGCCAGGCCGTCTCGCACGCCGGCCTGGCGGTGACCGTCGTCGCCGTCAGCCAGCAGGTCTGGGAGCTCACCCACTCCTCCCTCTGGGTCGGCCTGCTGGGCCTGGCCAACCTGATCCCGCTGGTCGTGTTCGGGCTGTGGGGTGGCGCGATCGCCGACGCGGTCGACCGGCGCAGGCTGCTGATCGTCGGCTCGCTCATCGCCTGGGCGAGCACCCTGTTCATCCTGGCGCAGGCCCTGCTCGGCCTGGACAACGTGTACGTACTGCTCGGCGCGGTCGCGCTGGGCGCCACCGGCTTCGCGATCACCTCGCCCGCCCGGGGCGCGATCATCCCCAGGCTGCTGAGCCCGGAGCAGGTGCCGGCCGCCAACGCCCTCAACTCGCTGGTCTACAGCATGGGCGCGGTCGTCGGACCGATGATCGGCGGGGTCGTGCTGGCCGTCGCCGGTTTCGCGGCGGCCTACGCGGTCGACGCCCTGCTCTTCAGCGCCAGCCTGTACGCCGCGCTGCGGCTGCCCGCCCTGCCCCCGCTCGGCGAGGTCGCCAGGCCGGGCGCCAGGGCGGTGTTGGAGGGCCTGAGGTTCATCCTGGCCAGCCCGGTGCTGCTGATGTCGTTCGTCGTCGACATCATCGCGATGGTGCTCGCCATGCCCAAGGCCCTGTTCCCCGAACTGGTCGCCGAGCGCTTCGGCGGCTCCCCGATCGCGCTGGGCTGGCTGAACTCCGCCATGGCGATCGGCTCGGTCGCCGGCGCGGTGTTCTCCGGCTGGGTCGGCCGGGTCAGCCGGCAGGGGCTCGCGCTGGTCGTCGTCATCGCCGTCTGGGGGCTCGCGGTGGCGGCGGCGGGGCTCGCCCAGGCGTTGTGGCTGGTGGTGGCGTTCATGGCGGTGGGCGGCGCGGCCGACGTGGTGTCCTCGGTGTGGCGGCAGTCCATCCTGCAGCTGTACGCGCCCGACGAGATGCGCGGGCGGATGCAGGGCGCCTTCATGGTGGTCGTGGCCGGCGGCCCCAGGCTGGGCGACCTGCGGGCCGGCGCCTCGGCCGTGGCGTTCGGCGTGACCGGCGCCTGGGTCGGAGGCGGCCTCGCGTGCGCGGCGGTCGTGCTGGCGGTGGGCCTGTCCGTCACCCGGTTCCGGGAGTACCGGTCGCGCTGAGCCCGTACCGGCGGGGGTCAGGCGAGGTGGCGGGGAAGGAACCGGGCCGCCGCGTTGTTCTCGTCCGGTGCCATCGTGGGTCCTTCTCACAAGTAGGGTCTCGGGTGACCCCTGTGCCCGAGGCGGACGGGCCCAGTCCCTGCCACCAGCGGCGTAGCATTTGAGTTGGGAGGAGCCTTGACCGCACACGGCCTGATCGATACGACGGAGATGTACCTCCGTACGATTTACGAGCTCGAGGAGGAGGGCATCGTCCCCCTTCGCGCGCGCATCGCCGAGCGGCTTCAGCAGAGCGGCCCCACCGTGAGCCAGACCGTGGCCCGCATGGAGCGCGACGGCCTGGTCCGGGTCGAGGGTGATCGGCACCTGTCGATGACCGACCTCGGACGCGTCCTCGCCACCCGCGTGATGCGCAAGCATCGGCTCGCGGAGTGCCTGCTGATCGACGTTGTCGGGTTGCCCTGGGAGGAGGTGCACATCGAGGCCTGCCGGTGGGAGCACGTGATGTCCGAGTCCGTGGAGGCGAGGCTGGTGATGTTGCTCAACAACCCCACGGTCTGCCCGCACGGCAACCCCATTCCCGGGCTGGCCGAGTTGGGCGTGGCCGAGGCGGGTGAGGGGGGCACCGGTGTGCTGATGTCGATGTCCGACCTCGCCGGGCCCCGTGACATCCCGGTGGTGGTGCGACGAATTAGCGAACAAGTGCAAAGCGATCCCGCCGTGATGCTTAAACTCAAGCAAGTTGGGATACAACCCGGACGCGAGGTCACGCTCGCGGCGAGCGACGACGGTGTGCGGGTGACAGGTGACGGAGACGCAAAGGACACTCCTGCGGAGCTTCCGCGGGATGTCGCCGCGCACGTTTTCGTCTCCAAGCGGTGACGCCAGCGCTGCTGCTTGGTTGAATTCCTCCAGGGAGACCCCCAACTCCCCGCCGGTCAAGACTGTTGCAGGAGCGCCCGTGGTTCGCTTTGCGCACATGCCTCCCCTAGGAGTGGTCTCCGGATGAAGCGTTGGGGGGATCTGTCACAGGATGCGGCTGATCATCTCGCCGCCGCATCCGTACTTGATCATGCGGAGATGGCCGTCGTCGTGACGGACCGCTTCAGCAACCTCCTCTACTGGAATCCCTTCGCGGAACAGCTGTTCGGCCGTTCCGGCAAGTCGCCCTCCCGGGAGACGAAGGTGCTGTCTCTCGGGATCATGGAGAAGGACCACCCGCTCGCCGTCGAGCTGTCCAAGCACGTGCTGAAGGGCGGGGTCTGGGAGGGCACCTTCGACGTGCGCCGCGGCGACGGCACCATCGTCTACGTGCGCGCCCAGGCGGTGCCGCTGCGCCACCCCTCCGGCTCGGTGACCGGCATCGTCATCACCGCCCGCGAGGCGCTGCGCAGCAACGAGCGCGAGAAGGACCGCTTCGGCCTGCTCGAACGCATCGGCGAGCGGCTCGCCGGCTCCCTCTACGTCGAGGAGACGCTCAAGCGCGTCGCCGAGATGCTCGTCCCGCAGTTCGCCGACCACTGCTTCATCGAGTTGATGGAGGGCGACCGGCTGGTCCGCCGGGTGTCGCAGCACGTACAAGGCTGGACGCCTCCGCCCGGCACGTGGAAGCCGGTCGGCGCGGAGATCCGCTACCCGCCGGCCCACTACGCCAGCACCGCGATGAGCCGCCAGGAGACGATCCTGGTCGAGGACTTCGCCACCAGCAACTACCCCAGCCCCTCCGAGAGCGGCGCCAAGCTGTGCGGCGAGGTCGGCATGACCTCGGCCATCGTGGCCCCGCTCTGTGTGCGGGGCGAGACGCTCGGCCAGATGTATCTCGGGCTGTCCAACCTCACCGACCGGCGCAGCCCCCACTACGACGCGTTCGACCGCGACTTCGTCGGCGCCATCGCCACCCGGGTCGCGCTCGCCATCGACAACGCGCTGCTGTTCGAGGAGGAACGACACACCGCCGAGTCGTTCCAGAAGCACCTGCTGCCCCGGGCGTTGCCGCAGCTCGACGGCCTCGACATCGCGGTCCGCTACTATCCGGCGGCGCCGCTCGCCTCCCACGGGCAGGGCATCCAGACCCAGGTCGGCGGCGACTGGTACGACGTGATCCCGCTCTCGGCCGGCCGGGTCGGCATCGTCATCGGCGACGTCGAGGGCAGAGGCGCCAAGGCCGCGGCCATCATGGGCCAGCTCCGGGCGGCGCTGCGGGCCTTCGCCCAGGACGACAAGTCACCCGCCGACATTCTGGCCAGGCTCGACGAGTGGACCCGCATCATCGCCACTCCCGAGAAGGACGACAGCGGCGCCGACGTCAGCATCCCGCCCATCGTGACCTGCCAGTACCTCGTCTACGACGCCTGGTCGCGGCAGCTGTCCTTCGCCAACGCCGGCCACGCCCCGCCGCTGCTGCTGGTCGACGGCAAATGCGTGGAGCTGGAGATCGAGGAGGTCGGCCAGCCGCTCGGCGTGCGGGCCAAGGGCCTGCACGCCGATCTGGTCTACAAGGAGGAGACGCGGACCCTCCCACCGGGCGCGGCGCTGCTCCTCTACACCGACGGCCTGATCGACCGGCGTCCCGGTCGCGACGGCCGGATGCCCAGCGACGCCGAGACGCTCGCGGTGCTCCGCGAGAAGCTGGCCAGGGTGGCCGACGCCGAGGTCGAGCGGGTGGCCGAGGCCGCCACGGTCGCGGTGCCCGGCGAGATCGACGACGACATGGCGATCCTGGTGGTCCGCTCCACCCAGACCGACCTCGACGTCGAGGAGCGCACCTTCCCCGCCCAGCCGATCATGGTCGGTGAGGCCCGCCGGATGGCGTCCGAGGCCTTCTCCAGCTGGAATGTGCCCGAGGAGCGGGCCGAGCTGGCCTGCCTGCTCGTCTCCGAGGTCGTCACCAACGTGGTGCTGCACGCCGCGACCGCGAGCGTGCCGCGCCGGGAGCTGGTCGTCGAGGGGCCGCCGCTGCCGTTCGAGGAGTCCTGGGACGTGCCCGGCTTCGAGGACGAGGTGGTGAGCGACAAGGAGTTCACGCTGAGGCTGCGCAGGGGCGAGGAGTCGGTCTGGGTCGAGGTGTTCGACCAGGACCTCCGCCTGCCGCGCATCCGCAGCGCGGGCGAGAACGACGAGGGGGGCCGCGGGCTCTACCTGGTCGACCAGCTCGCCCGGCGCTGGGGCTCGCGACCCACCAGGGAAGGCAAAGCCGTCTGGTTCGAGATTCCCACACGCAGTCGTTAGTGGTTCACTCGTCGCCATGGACCTGGCCTTCGAACGGCGTGGCGCCGGCGCGCCGCTGATCCTCATCCACGGCATCGGGCATCACTGGCAGGCGTGGCTCCCGGTCCTCGACCGGCTCGCCGCCTCGCGTACGGTGATCGCCCTTGACCTGCCCGGTTTCGGCGTCTCGCCAGGGTTGCCGCACGGCACCCCCTACACCGCGGAGACTCTGGCCGACGCGGTCGAGTCGTTCTGCGCGCTGCTCGGGGTGCGCGAGCCGCATGTGGCGGGCAACTCGCTCGGCGGCTACATCGCGCTGGAGCTGGCCTCACGCGGGGTCGTCCGCACGGCCACCGCGCTGTCGCCCGCGGGCTTCTGGTCGCGTCCGGAGCTGCTCTACTGTCAGACGGTGCTGCGCGGGGTGCGCGCCTCCGCCACGTCGATGCCGCCCGAGCAGGCCATCAAGGTGGCCGAGAACCCGATCGGCCGGGCGCTGTCCTCGGCGCTGCTGGTCGCCCACCCGTCCCGGCTTCCGCCGACCGCGCTGCTCGCGGCCACCCAGGCGCTCGGCGCCTCGGCGGGGTTCGACGAGACGCTGGAGTCGTTCGCCGGCATGATGCCGCCCGCGCCGCCGAAGGCGCCCATCACGATCGCCTGGGGTGAGCGTGACCGGCTGCTCCTGCGCCGCCAGGCCGTACGGGCCGCCAAGTGGTCGGGGCAGCGGGTCAAGCTGCTCAAGGGCTGCGGCCACGTGCCGATGAGCGATGACCCCGAGCTGGTGGCGAAGGTGCTGCTGGAGGCCAGTGCCGGTTAGGCGTACTGCTGGCCGTAGATGAGCAGCATCACGATGACGAAGACGATCACTACCCCGGCGTAGCCCACGGGCCCCAGTCGCAGCGCACGGCGCACCCGGTTGAGGCCCCAGGCGAACAACAAGGCCAGGAAAACAAGGAGAATCAGGCCGCTGTCCATCTGACCAGTATGCGTCGTCGGGGCGCGGCCCGCGCTCTCAGAAGCCGAAGGACCTGCCGATGATCTCCTTCATGATCTCGGTGGTGCCGCCGTAGATCGTCTGGACGCGGCTGTCGATCCAGGCCTTGGCGACCGGATACTCCATCATGTAGCCGTAGCCGCCGTGCAGTTGGAGGCAGCGGTCGATGACCTTGGTCTGCAGCTCGGTGGTCCACCACTTGGCCTTGGCCGCGTCGACCACGGTCAGCGTGCCGGCGTTGAGCGCCCGGATGCACTTGTCCACGTAGTGGCGGGCGATCTCGGTCTCGGTGGCCAGCTCCGCGAGGACGAACCGGGTGTTCTGGAAGGACCCGATGGTGCGGCCGAACGCCTGGCGGGTCTTGCAGTATTCGATGGTCTGCTCCAGCACGGCCTCGGCCGCGGCCACCGCGGCCACCGCGATCGACATGCGCTCCTGGGGCAGGTTGCGCATCAGCTGGAAGAAGCCTTCGCCGTCGTTCGGGCCGAGCCGGTTGGCCACCGGCACCCGGACGTTCTCGAAGAACAGCTCGGCCGTGTCCTGGGCCTTCATCCCGATCTTGTCGAGGTTGCGGCCGCGGCCGAACCCCTCCATCCCGCGCTCGACGACCAGCAGCGTGGTGCCCCGCGCCCCGGCGTCCGGGTCGGTCTTGGCCACCACCACGACCAGGTCGGAGTTGATGCCGTTGGTGATGAACGTCTTCTGACCGTTGACCAGGTAGTGGTCGCCCTCGCGGACCGCGGTGGTCCGGATGCCCTGCAGGTCGCTCCCGGCGCCCGGCTCGGTCATCGCGATCGCGGTGATGAGCTCGCCGCTCACGAACCCGGGCAGCCAGCGCTGCTTCTGCTCCTCGTTGGTCAGGTCCACGAAGTACGGGGCCATGACGTCGTTGTGCAGGGTGAAGCCGAGGCCCGAGGCGCCGTTCCGCATGATCTCCTCGACGATCACCGTGTTGTACCTGAAGTCCGTGATGCCCGCTCCGCCGTACTGCTCGGGGACGGAGAATCCGAACATGCCGATCTCGCCGGCCTTCTTCCAGACCTCGCGGGGGACCACGCCGTCCTTCTCCCAGCCGCCGTGGTGGGGCATGACCTCACGGGCCATGAACTCGCGCACGGTCTCACGGAAGAGCAGGTGCTCCTCGTCGAAGAGGTCTCGCTCCATCGGTCGCCTCCAAGCAGGGGGTGTGGTGGACGACAGAATACGATTCTGTTACTGCGAGGTATACCCGGTTTCCGGTACGGGTTCGCAGGGGACACGGGTTCATCACAAGTGTCCCGAGGCGCTCTGATCGTCGGACTTGAGGGCCCTAAGATCTACCTTCGGTCTAGGTGTGAGCGGAGTGTCCGGTGAAACGGTGGCGCAAGGCGTTGATCGCCGCATCGGTCGGAGCGGCGGCATCCGCCGCCTTGGTGGCGATCCCTGCGAGAGCGGACACGTTCAGCCTCGTGGTCGACTACACCTGCACGGGCGGCATCGCCGGGTCGGACGAGGTGAAGCTGCGGGCCCGGGTGCAGATCCCGACCACGGTCCAGCAGGGCGGCATGCTCAAGCTGGGCTGGGCGATCGAGCACGTCAACGCGCCGAGGTTCAAGTCGCCCGACTACTACGCCGAGGGCGCCAAGGTCTCACTGATCGGCAACGTCAAGCTCGACGGGGCGTGGAACGGCACACTTGAGGCGCACGGCAGCAAGGACCAGGGGGCGCTCAAGCCCAACCAGCCGCTCACCTCGCCGGAGGGCATGTCCTCCGAGGCGCACATGACCGAGACCGGGGTCATCAAGCTCAGGCCGCAGGCGATGACCGTCGACTTCGTCCCGCCCGCCGGAGAGGTCGTGGTCAACAACGACGACCCCCGCGTGATCTACCGCGATTCGTGGGTCCACGACAAGGCCACCCGTCCCGAGTACGGCGACTGGCTGCGCGACGTCCACACCACCACCACGCGCTCGGACGAGGCGATCATCCGTTTCCGGGGCACCGGCTTCGAGTACATCGGACGGGAGATGCCCGACGTGGGCCGGGTGCGGGTGATCATCGACGGGGTCGACGGCCACGACGCCTCGGCGATCGTGGACCCGACGAAGGACGGCAACGGCAACCCCACCAACGCGACCAAGGGCAACATCTCCCTCTGGGAGCGCAAGGACCTGTCCTACGGGCAGCACACGCTCCGGATCAGGAGCATCGACGACGGCAAGCCGGTCCATCTGGACGCCTTCAAGCTGCACACGCGCGAGATGATCGACCCGCCGACCGAGCACAGGTCCACCTGTGTGGTCACCAACAATCCCGGCGCGGTCGAGATCACCGTGGGAGGCGCGACCTCGCCGACGCCCTCGGGCACTCCCACCGGCACCGGCGACCCCACCGACGACCCCACGGACGATCCGACCAGCACTCCCAGCGGCACGCCCACGACTAGCGGCAGTGCCACGCCGACGACGTCGCAGGGCCAGCCCATCGGCGACCATGTCGGCGTGGTGATCGGGGGAGTGACGACCGTCAGCCCTTCGCCGAAGCCGACGACCACGGTGACCAAGACCGTCAAGCCGCAGGTGATCAAGACCCCCAAGGGCGGGGTGGACACCGGACAGGCGCCTGAGGAGCCGGAGAACGGGTCGTACGGGCTGATAGCGGGCGGGTCGCTGCTCCTGATGGGCAGTGCCACCGGCGGGCTGCTGCTACGGCGGCGGCGTGCCGCACACGCGGGAGGAGCGAACCGATGACCGAGCAGAAGTCGCCGACGAACAGGGCCATGCCGGCCCTGCTGATCGCCGGTTCGCTGGGCGGCGTGGGCGCCATCATGGTGGGGCTGCTGTCGCTGGCCCCCGCCGTCGACGACGGTTCGGGCCCCGGCCCGATCGCGCAGCCCGAGCCCAGCACCGTCCAGATCCAGAACGCGGGCGCGTTCGTGCTCCCGCCCACGGTCGGCCCGGGCGGCAAGAACACCCCGCTGACCCCGGCCCGTCTGGACGCGCCGCCACCGCTGGCCGCGGAGCCGCTCGTGGCCCCCATCCCGGCTCCCAAGAAGGTGGGGGTCAAGGCCACGAAGGTCAGGCCGACCCGGATCAAGATCCCCAAGCTCAAGGTCAACGCGGTGATCGGCGCGGTCACGCTCGACAAGAAGGGCAACCTGACCACCCCGCCCCTGAGCAAGCCGAACCGCACCGGCTGGTACCGCTACTCGCCGCTGCCCGGCGAGCTGGGCCCGTCGGTGATCAACGGGCATGTCAGCACCCGCAAGGGCGCGGCCGTGTTCAGCCGGCTCCGCGAGCTGGCCAAGGGTGACCACATTTACGTCTACCGGTCGGACAAGAAGGTCACCCGCTTCACGGTGAGCGGGATCGAGCAGGTCAGCAAGTCGACGTTCCCGACCGCCCGGGTCTACGGCAACACCGACGGCTCCCAGCTCCGGCTCATCACCTGTGGCGGTATCTACAACAAGAAGGCCCACAGCTATACCGACAACATCGTGGTGTACGCGACGTTGTCCAAGAAAAAGGGCTGATGGGAAGTTAATGTAGTTTTTGCCGTTTGCAGGAGATTCGCAGAGAGACCTCGTAAGATCTCAACCTAACCGTGACCAATGGCTGCGAGTCTGGTACGCCTGTTGGAACCTGCCCGCTGAAACGGAGAAGGACAGTGCTGACGTCCAAGGCGCGGTGTCGCCGCCTCGCCCCCAAGACATCTGCCCTGGGACTGATGGCCACACTGGTCCTCTTCGTGGGCGCGGTCGTCGCCCTCTCGTCTCCCGCCTCCGCACTGGTCGACAAGACGATGGAAGTCACCTACACCTGCCAGGGGACCACGTTCACTCCGGCGGAGCTCAAGGTGACGATCACCGCCCCTGAGTCCGCCGCGCTGAGCGGGACCGCGGCGGTGAAGTGGAAGCTTCCTCAGCTGACCGCCTCCAAGGCCCTGGCGGGCACGTTGAAGATCGACGGCAGCCTGGCGGTGGCCGGAGGCTCCGCAGCGACCTTGAGCGCGACGCAGTCGCCCACGGTCACCGTCGCCGCGTCCGGCACCTACACCCCGCCGGAGATGACGGGCACTCTGACCGCCCCGGCCACGGCGGGGACCCTCACGCTGACCCCGGTGCCCACGACTCCGAGCCTGACCCTGGCCTACACGCCGACCGCCGGAGGCACGACGCCCGAGACGACCAACTGCACGTTCAAGACCGGCGGCGCCACCCCCGCCAGCCTGGCCATCGAGGTCAAGCAGGGCGGCGGTGGGGGCGGCACGGGGACCGACATCCTCGCCTACACCTGCTCTCTCGGCGTCACCGACACCGACCCGGCGACCGTCGACATCAAGGTCGTGCTGACGGTGCCGACCAGCGCGAAGGCCAACGAGGACGCGTCCATCACCTGGACCAGCACGATCCAGACCACGGGCGACCCGCTGAAGGCGCCCGCCGCGGGCCTTCCCACGGGCAGCAAGCTCTTCGCCACGCTGAAGGCGAGCGGCGCCGGAGCGCCCGCGACGGCCACGGGGGAGGTGGCGATGCCCGCCACCACGGCGGGCCAGGACATCACGACCCTCCCGGCCGTCACGGTCAAGCTGAGGCCGACGACCACGGGCAGCGTCACCATCACGCCGGGCGACCTGGCGTTCGGCACCTCCGCGACCGCGGCGGCGCTCACGTGCAAGGCGCCCACGACCGGGCTCAAGACCTACACGCTCACCGTGGGCAACGGGTCGCCCAGCCCGTCGCCCTCACCGAGTCAGACGCCGAGTCCTTCGGAGAGCAACAGCCCGAAGCCCACGAAGACGACGACGGTCACGGTGACCGAGACGCCGGCCGACGAGACGCCGACGCGGTCGTCGAAGACGCCGAAGGCCGGGGCCGACACCGGGGCGGGCGGAGAGACGGGGCCTGACGGCAGGTTGTTCGTCCTGACCGGGTCGATGCTGATCGTCGCCGCCGGGGCGGGGGGCCTGATGATGCGTCGCCGTACGATCGGCAAGGGCTGACCGGTGATGGCGCCCCAGTATCCGTATGACAGCGGGCCCGACCCCAAGTCCGGCACCGCACTCAGGTCCGTGCTGATCCTGGCGGCGGTCGCCGGAGTGGTGACGGTCATCGCCGGGATGCTGATCGTGGTGAGCTCGCCCGAGGAGTACGGCCTGGCCAGTCAGCGCGACCAGCTGACGGTCGACACGCAGCCCGGCGGAGGGCAGCCGGCGCAGGCCCTGTTCCAGGCGGCGCCCACGGTGCCGCCGCCGCTGCCGCAGATCCAGGCGGCGCCGCCGATGCAGCCCTCGACCCCGATGCGCATCGTGATCTCGAAGCTCGGCGTCAACGCCCCCGTGAAGTCGGTCGGCCTGGCCAAGAACGGCACGATCCAGGTGCCGCCGGCCGACAATCCCAACCTCGCGGGCTGGTACCGCAACATGTCCACCCCGGGCGAGGTGGGCCCGGCGGTGATCCTGGGCCACAAGGACACCCGCACCCGCAGCGCGGTGTTCAGCCGGGTGCACGAGCTGCGCCACGGCGACACCATCGAGGTCAAGCGCCAGGACGGCACGACGGCGGTGTTCACGGTCGGCGGCGTGGAGCAGGCCAGCAAGCAGACGTTCCCCACCCAGCGCGTCTACGGCACCCAGGCCAACGCCCAGCTCCACCTGATCACCTGCGGCGGCACGTACAACCGCAACACCGGTCACTACACCGACAACGTCATCGTGTATGCGACGATGACGAGCTCCTATCGAAGCTGATCGCGGAGGCGCGCATGGGCTGGATGGCGAAGCGGAGACTGCGGACTGGCCCCACGGCGGCGTTGCCCGCCAAGCCGAGCCAGTCGGAGCTCCTGCGGATCGTACGGCTGGCCGATCCCGACGCCCGAGCCGACGGCGACGACGTGCTGGCGGTGGACGTCCGGGTCCATGCCCCGGTCGAGGCCGAGCCCGAGCTGGTGGGCGGCGAGCTGGAGAAGGTCTGGGCGTGCCGGGTGACGGCCGAGGGCCCGATGCCGTTCGACTTCTTCGACCGCTACCTGGCCGAGGGCATCGCGTTCCGGCTCGGTGGGCTGGCGGTCTGCAGGGGCGAGGTGACCGATCCGGCCGAGCCGGGCGAGGCCGACCGGGGCGGGCCCGCGGTGATCCTGCCGGTGCGCCCGACGGACGAGGAGCTGCTGCCGCTGCTCGACGGTGAGGTCGAGCAGGAGGAGGAGTTCGTCTACACGGTCGACGGCGTCCGGGTCCTGGTCGTGCCGGAGAAGGGCCGGCCGCCGGCCGCGCGGGAGTTGCTGCCGTTCGCGACCGAGCTGACCGCGATCGAGCTGCGCGGTGACGATCCGGCCCGGCTCGGCGCGCTCGCGTTGCGGCTGGCCGACGGCCTGAACGGCCTGGTCGTGGACCGGTGGCGGTTCCGGGTGGACGCGGCGGAGGATGTTCTACCGCCGGCGTGAGAGGGCACAGAGCATCGTTCTGTTGTAGTCTCTCCCTTAATAACCGAATAATGCTCGGTTTCAGGAGGCACTGTGGCAGAGGCGTACATCGTCGGGGCCGTCCGGACCCCCGTCGGCAAGAAGAAGGGCGGCCTTTCCACCGTCCATCCCACTGATCTTGCCGCTCACACACTCAAGGCGCTGATGGAGCGCACCGGCGTCGACCCGGCGGCGGTCGAAGACGTCATCATGGGCTGCGTCATGCAGTTCGGGCCCCAGAGCATGGACATCGCGCGCAACGCGTGGCTGTCCGCGGGCCTGCCGGAGACCACCGCAGGCGTCACGATCGACCGTCAGTGCGGCTCCTCGCAGCAGTCGATCCACTTCGCCGCGCAGGGCGTCATGTCCGGCACCCAGGACCTGGTCGTGGCGGCCGGGGTCGAGTCGATGAGCATCGTGCCCATGGGCGCCTCGATCACCGCCGCGCTGGAGAAGGGCATGCCCTTCCCGTTCGGCGAGGGATGGGTCGAGCGCTACGGCAAGCAGGAGATCTCGCAGTTCCGCGGCGCGGAGCTGATGTGCGAGAAGTGGGGCTTCAAGCGCGACGAGCTCGAGAGGTTCGCCTACGAGTCCCACCAGCGGGCGGCGAAGGCCATCGCCAACGGCTACTTCAAGGACCAGATCGCCCCGATCAACGGGGTCTCCGACGACGAGGGGCCGCGGCCCGACTCGACGCTGGAGAAGCTGGCCTCGCTCAAGACCCTGAAGGAGGGCGGCCAGATCACCGCGGCCACCTCCTCGCAGATCTCCGACGGCTCGGGCGCGGTGCTGATCGCCTCCGAGCAGGCCGTACGCGACCACGGCCTGACGCCGCGGGCCCGCATCCACCAGCTGGCCCTGGTCGGCGACGACCCGGTGTACATGCTCACGGCGCCGATCCCGGCGACCCAGAAGGCGCTCAAGAAGGCCGGCATGTCCATCGACGAGATCGACGTGACGGAGATCAACGAGGCGTTCGCGCCGGTGCCGCTGTCCTGGATCAAGGAGCTCGGCGCCGACCCGGCCAAGGTCAACCCCAACGGCGGCGCCATCGCCCTCGGTCACCCGCTCGGCGGCACCGGAGCCATCCTGATGACCAAGCTGCTGCACGAGCTGGAGCGCACCGGCGGCAGGTACGGCCTGCAGACGATGTGCGAGGGCGGCGGCCAGGCCAACGTCACCATCATCGAGCGTCTCTGACCTCGGGCGAAGGCTCGTCAGGGCGGAGCGGGCGCCCTCGCCGGGGGCTCCGGCGGGCTCCCCTCGCGCCGGGTTCGCCCGGACCGCCCCTGGCGTGACGGTGCCCCGGCCCTTCGGATCCGAAGGGCCGGGGCACCACTGGTTTCAGCCGCCCGTCATGTCGTCGCCGGGTGGGTTCTCCTCGTCGTAGTCGAAGTAGACCGTGACGCTCGGCCAGGACGTGCCCTCGTCGTCCAGGTCCGTGTGCAGGATGAGATCGCGGATCTCGATCGCCCCCAGCCCGTCGAGGGTGTCGGCGACCCTGCGCAGCAGCGTGGGAACGTCCTCCTGCCCCTCGCCCTGCGGGTTGGCCAGCGAGAAGTGATGTGTCTGATATCCGATCCGCTCGGCCACCTAATTCTTCCTTCCCCTCTTCTGCACGTTGACGTCGCCCTCGAACTTGCCGGCCCTGCGCTCCTTCGCGTCCGCGGCCTTGGCTGCCTTCCGGTCGAACGGCTGCCCGGCGGCCTTGGCGTCCTTCGCCGCCTGCTCCGCGGCGTTGAGGTTGGCGCTGCCCTCGGTGCTCGGCTTGCGCCCGCCTCCGCGACCGCCCTTGGCCTGCATGATGCCAGGCATGTTGTCGAAGGACCTGCGGCTGCTCGGACCGACGAGGCGCGTGGGGACGCCGGCCAACGCCGGAGCGCCGAATCCGCCGCCGGGTCCGCCCGGCCCGCGCAGGTTCTGCAGGATCCGCTGCATCGGCTCTGTGATCCGCCGGGTGATGCCCGGGGCGAGCACCCTGCTCGTGCCCTCCCCGGCCTCGCGCAGCACCCTCACGCCCGCCTGCCGCGTGGCGAGCAGTGAGGCCGTCGCGGAAACCCCCGCGAAGGGCCCGCCCGTCAGCAGGGCCGTGGCCAGGCGCACCGCGCCCACGGCGGCGATCGTGCCCACGGCGACCTTGGTGCCCGTCACCACGTACGCGAAGCCGTCCAGCGCGACCGGTGCGATCCTCGCCGCGATCGAGGCCTGCGCCAGGTGGCCGGTGCCGTTGCCGACCTCGCCCCAGTAGCCGGCGAGGTGGGTCGCCGAGTCGCCCGTGTAGGTCGTGGCCGTGCTGTTCAGGGTGGTGTCGGCCTCGGTGGCCACGAGCGACGTGCCCGCCTGGACGACGCGGACGGCGTCGGCGTCCAGGTGGACCTCGTCCTCGTCGAGGTTGGGGAAGGGCAGGCCGGCCAGGTCCAGGATCGCGTCCAGCTCCGGCGACAGGGTCAGACCCATGCGCCGTCCTCGGGCATCGTGGCGGCGGTGTCCGCGTCGCGAATGTTGCGGGCGACCGTCGTCAGGCCGCCGCCCGTGTCCCGTACCTCATCCGACAGAGCGCTCTTCGTGGCGACGATGGTCTGGCTGCACTGCGCCCATACCTGGTTGACGATGGCGAACAGGCCGTCGTCGCCCCACGATGCTCCGGCTCGTTCCCGTAACCGTTGTACTGCCGCGTCGTACTCTTCCCCGTGTATCCGCATGCGTGACGCCTGCTGCGCCAGAGTGTCGGCAGCGATGCCAAATCCCGAGCTCATTCAACTGACGATAGCCAGAAGCTGTGACAGTTGCGGCAAAAGGGGCTGATCTTTCGCTGAGTCAGTCGAGGAGGCGCCCGAGCCGCTCCTGGAGGGCCTGGGCGTCGAGGGAGGGCAGAGCCTCGGCCAGTGACTCCCGCAGCAGGGCTTCGGCCTGCCGCTGGGCGTCCAGCTGGGCTCTCTGAACGGCCCGTTGGATCTCCTCGGCGAGCGCCTCGCTGCCGTCGCGGGTCGCGCGTGGCTGGAGGGTGACCTCGAGCACCCGGCCGTCGGCCGCCACCAGAGCGCTCACCTGGCCGCTGTCGCCCCCGCCCGTGCCGACGATCTCCGACACGCGCCGCTCCTCCTCGGCGAGCAGCGCCTGGACGCGCTCCGCCTGTCGCTCGGCCTCCTCCACGTCCTGGGCGCGGACATTGCCGGGATCGATCCTGAATCCGTACGTCATGGCCGCTCCGAGTAGAGGTCGGCGGCGGCGAGTTCGATGCGGTCGCGCACGAAGGTCTCGTCCAGGGGCGCGGGAAGGCCGCCGGCGCGGGCGACGGCGTCCTGGACGATCTCACCGGTGATCCGGCCGGCGTGTTCCTGGGCCGCCTGGATGACCTTGGTCACCTCGGCGCCGAGCGTCCTGGTGTCGAGGCGCAGGGCACGCGGATTGAGAGAGACCCCGATGAGCCCGCCGCGTCCGTCGGCTCTCACCCTGATCAGCCCCTGGGCGGCCTCGCCGGTGCCCTCCGCCTCACCGATCAGGCGTTTGGCCTGGCGGAGGTGGTCCATCGCGGTCCGGGTCTGTGTGATCAGCTGCTCTAGATATCGCCGGTCTTCGTCGGGTGTGGGGGGAGATGTCATAGTTAGCCTCCATATCGGCCGGTTTTCGGGGTACGAGGACGCCCCGGTTCCTCGGAATGAGGAACCGGGGCGTCGGGGTGTGCGGGGGCCCGGGCGTATGGGGGCCGCGCGCCGCACTCACCACCATCCTGGTAGTGGTCTAGCGCCCCTTGGGCGGAATGCGCCTCGGCGGGGCGATCGGCCGCTGGGGCAGCTGCCGTGGTGCCGGGGGCAGGTTCCGTCCGGGAACTCCGGGGACGTTCTTCTTGCCACTCTTCTTGTTGCCTGCGCGTACTCGCATGGAGTGCTCCTTTACGTGACTCGTGACGCGGCCGGGGCCGGTCGACAAGCTCAGCTGCCGCGTCGGGACGGACTTCGGCGGGGTGTGAACACCGCCGGGCGGTTCGGCTGAGTAACCGGGCTGATCCAGGTCAGCCCCGGCGTTCTACTGGTAAAGGCGCATGTCCCAGACACTACGGACACGCTTCGACAGAGCGCAACCGATTAATCCTGCCTACACAGGAAAGCTCGGGACGCGTAGCGTCGGCGGGAGGATGCCATGAGCGAGTACGCCAAGGCAAGAGAGCTCGGCGAGCAGGCCCGCGAACAGGAGTGGACGCGGCCGAGCTTCGCGAAACAGCTGTTCCTGGGGGATTTCCGGCTGGATCTGGTCCATCCCGCGCCCACGCCGGGTGACGAGGCGACCAAGCGGGGTGAGGAGTTCGTCAGGGCGGTGCGCAGGTTCCTCGACGCGCACGTCGATCCGGCCGCGATCGAGCGGACCGCGCAGGTGCCCGACGACGTGGTGAAGGGGCTGGCCGGGCTCGGCGCGTTCGGGATCACGATCAGCGAGGAGTACGGCGGGCTGGGCCTGCCGTATCTCTACTACTGCCGGGCGCTGATGCTCGTCGGTTCCTACTGCCCGGCGCTGGCGACGCTGCTCTCGGCGCACCAGTCGATCGGGGTGCCGCAGCCGCTGAAGCTGTTCGGCTCCGAGGAGCAGAAGCGTGAGTTCCTGCCCCGGTGCGCGCGAGGGGAGATCTCGGCGTTCCTGCTGACCGAGCCCGACGTCGGCTCCGACCCCGCCAGGCTGGCGACCACCGCGGTCAGGGACGGCGACGAGTACGTGATCGACGGCGTCAAGCTGTGGACCACGAACGGCGTCGTCGCCGACCTGCTCGTGGTGATGGCGCGAACGGGCAAGAAGATCAGCGCCTTCGTCGTCGAGGCCGACTCTCCCGGCATCACGGTCAAGCGGCGCAACCAGTTCATGGGCCTGCGCGGCATCGAGAACGGCGTGACCGAGTTCGCCCAGGTCAGGGTGCCGGCGCGCAACCTCATCGGCCGTGAGGGCGAGGGGCTGAAGATCGCCCTCACCACGCTGAACACCGGCCGCCTGTCCCTGCCCGCCACCTGCGCGGGCAACGCCAAGTGGGCGGTGAAGATCGCCCGCGAGTGGGGCAACGCGCGCGTGCAGTGGGGACGCAGGATCGGCGAGCACGAGGCGGTGGCCACGAAGATCGCCTTCATCGCCGCCACGGCCTACGCGCTGGAGGCGGTCAGCGACCTGACCGGCCGGATGGCCGACGACCAGCGCAACGACATCCGGATCGAGGCCGCGCTGGCCAAGCTGTACGCCACCGAGCTCTCCTACCAGGCGCTCGACGAGCTGGTCCAGATCAGGGGCGGGCGCGGCTACGAGACCGCCGAGTCACTGGCCGCGCGCGGTGAGCGGGGCGTGCCGGTGGAGCAGATGCTGCGCGACTCCCGGATCAACCGCATCTTCGAGGGCTCCTCCGAGATCATGCGGCTGCTGATCACCCGCGAGGCGGTCGACGCGCACCTGTCGGCCGCCGGGGAGCTGATCAACCCGGAGGCGTCCCGCCCGGAACGCGCCCAGGCGCTCAGGCGGGCCGGCGGCTTCTACGCCCGCTGGCTGCCGACCCTGCTGGCGGGCGGCGGCAACCTGCCCACGGCCTACGCCTCGTTCGGGCCGCTGGCGGCCCACCTGCGCTTCGTGGAGCGGACCAGCAGGAAACTGGCCCGGTCCATCTTCTACGGCATGTCCCGCTGGCAGGGGCGGCTGGAGCACCGGCAGGCGTTCCTCGGCCGGATCGTCGACATCGGGGCGGAGCTGTTCGCGATGACGGCCGTGTGCGTCAGGGCCGACGAGGACTCGGGCGACCTCGGCCGCCGGCCGTACGAGCTGGCCGACACGTTCTGCGGGCAGGCCAGACGACGGGTCGCCACGCTGTTCGACCGGCTCTGGGACAACAGCGACAGCGAGGACGCGCGGCTCGCCCGGTACGTGCTGGAGGGCCGATACACCTTCGTGGAGGAGGGCATTCTCGACCCGTCCATCGAGGGCCCGTGGATCGGCGTGCCGGAGAGCGGGGAGAACCTCCGTCGTACGATCATCTGACATGTGGTCTAGACCGGATGTGCGGCCGGAACCGCCTCGATGTTGTGGAACCGCAACCAGCCGGTATAGACCGGCTGCCGAATAGAGGCTTACTCTGGCGCACACGTGTGGGGTCACGGCTCCACACGCCCCCAGTTCCACGGGGCGGCGTCGGCAGCTGGTACGGACCAGCAGGGACCCGTCCGACGAGAAGGCGGTACTTAACGGTGAACATCAAGCTTGTGGGCGGCGCCGCTCTCGGCCTGGCGACCATGCTGGTCCTGTCCAGCTGCGGCTCGGGCGACTCCGGCACGGCGACCGGCGACCAGGCCGCGGACGGCGGCCAGGTCACGCTGAAGATGGTCGCCGCCGACTACGGCGACGGCCCAGGCAAGCCCAACTCGGGTGAGACGTTCTGGAGGGGCGTCGTGGACGAGTTCCAGGCGGCCAACCCCGGCATCAAGGTGGACGTCCAGGTCATCAACTGGAACGACATCGACAAGCAGGTCGCCACCATGGTCCAGAACGGCCAGGTGCCCGACATCCTGCAGACCGGCGACTACTCCGGCTTCGTCCAGGACGGCCTGCTGCACAAGGTCGACGAGGTGCTCTCGCCGAACGTCTCCGGTGACCTGCTGCAGAAGTTCGCCGACTTCGGCAAGGTCGACGGCACCGCCTACGGCATCCCGTTCGTCTCCTCGGCCCGCGCCATGTTCTACAACAAGGAGCTGTTCTCCAAGGCCGGCATCGCCGAGCCGCCGAAGACCTGGGACGAGCTCAAGGCCGCCGCCGAGAAGCTGAAGGCGGCCGGCGTGAGCCAGCCGTTCGGCCTTCCGCTCGGCCAGGAGGAGGCCCAGGGCGAGTCGTTCCTGTGGATGCTGGGCAACGGCGGCGGCTACAAGGACGCCTCCGGCAAGTGGGCGATCAACTCCCCCCAGAACGTCGAGACCTTCACCTACGTCAAGGGCCTGGTCGACGCCGGCCTGACCACCCCCAACCCCGGCACCAAGGACCGCAAGACGGTCTGGGAGGACTTCGGCGCCGGCAAGGTCGGCATGGTCAACGGCGGCCCCATGTCGATCCCGATCTTCGACGCGGCCGGCCTGAAGGACTACGGCGTCACGGCGATTCCCGGCAAGGCCGGACCGCTCGACACCACCCTCGGCGTCATGGACTGGATCATGGCGTTCAACAAGAACGGCCACCCCGCCGAGATCAAGAAGTTCCTCGACTTCTTCTACACCGGCTCCGCCGCGCAGAAGATCAGCGACACCTACAAGCTGCTGCCCGTCACCAACGGCGGCATCGAGAAGCTGTCGGGCGACGAGAAGCTCAAGCCGTTCCTCGACGCGCTGCCCAACGCCAGCTTCTACCCGTTCCAGGACCCGAAGTGGGCCGTGGTGAACCCGCAGATCAAGCAGACCATCGGCGGGGCCGTCAAGGACGATCCGGCCAAGGTCCTCGGCGAGCTCCAGAAGACCGCCGAGAGCAGCTGATCCAACGGGGATCCGTACGGCCGGCGCCCAGTTTCCCGGGGCCGCCGGCCGTACCGTTCATGGAAGGTTCCGCATGAGAAGGTTGCGCCCCCTGGAGCCCCTCGTCTGGGTGGGGCCCGCCATCGTGCTGATCGCGGTGGTCGTGCTCTGGCCGGTCGTCGAGATGATCAGGTCGTCGTTCCTGAAGATCAGCCGGTTCGGCGTGGTGCAGGGCTCCAACGGCCTGGCCAACTACGAGAAGCTGTTCGGCGAGAAGGATTTCGCGGACATCATGGTCCGCAGCGTGATCTGGGTGGTGGCCGTCGTCGTCCTCACCGTGCTGATCTCGCTGGCCCTCGCCCAGCTGTTCAACCAGAGCTTCCCCGGCCGCAAGTTCGCCCGCTGGGCGCTGATCGCGCCGTGGGCCGCCTCGGTGCTGATGACGGCGATCATCTTCAAGTGGATGCTCGACCCCGAAGTCGGGGTGATCAACCAGATCCGGCTCAAGCTCGGGCTCATCGACGCGCTCGGCGGGGCCTCGGCCGACCAACTGGGCGACGCCTCCACCGCGATGCCGTGGCTGGTGTTCGTCGCGGTGTTCGTGTCGGTGCCGTTCACCACGTACGCGCTGCTGGCCGGGCTGGCCACGATCCCGGCCGACGTCTACGAGGCGGCCAAGATGGACGGCGCCTCCCGGATCCGTACGTACTGGTCGATCACGCTGCCGCTGCTGCGCCCGGCGCTCACCGTGGCCGCGCTGATCAACGTGATGAACGTCTTCAACAGCTTCCCGATCATCTGGGCGATGACGCACGGCCAGCCCGGCTACTCGACGGCCACCTCGACGATCTTCATGTTCATCCTCAAGAGCTCCGACATCGGCGAGTCCGCCGCCATGTCGGTCGTGAACTTCGGCATGGTGATCATCCTGACCGTCATCTTCCTCAAGGTGTCCCGCTGGAACAAGGAGGTGGCGTGATGGCCGTCAAGACCGCCTCCCGCCCGGCCGCGCACCACCACGCCCGGCTCCGGCCCCCGCCCGCCCGGCGGCTGCCCAGGGTCAGGACCGTGCTCGTCGCGGGCCTGGCGTACGTCGTCGCGTTCATCTTCCTGTTCCCGTACCTGGTGATGCTGCTCACCTCGCTGCGGCCACAGGACTCACTGCGCGACGCCACGTTCTTCCCGTCGGAGTGGGAGTGGTCCAACCTCGCCAACTTCTGGAGCAGCGGCCTGGCCGGCAACCTCGTCGTCACGCTCCAGGTGGCGGCCGGGTCGACGATCCTGGTGCTGCTCGTCGCGCTGCCGGCGGCGTACTACTCGGCCCGGCACAACTTCAGGGGGCGTACGGCCTTCCTGATCCTGGTGCTGATCACCCAGATGTTCCAGCCGACGGCCATGCTGGTCGGCATCTACCGGGAGTTCTTCCAGTTCGGGCTGGTGGACTCGATCTGGTCGCTGATCCTGGTCAACGGCGGGTTCAACCTGGCGTTCGCGGTGTGGATCCTCAACGCGTACTTCTCGTCGATCCCGCGTGAGCTGGAGGAGGCCGCGTTCATCGACGGCAACGGGAGGTTCGGGGCGTTGTTCCGGATCACGCTGCCGCTCGCCATGCCCGGCGTGATCACCGCGCTGATCTTCACGTTCATCGCCGCCTGGAACGAGTTCGTGGTGGCCCTGACCCTGACCACCACTCCCGCCAACCAGCCGCTGACCGTGGCGCTCAACTCGTTCATCGGGCAGTACCAGGTCGACTGGCAGAACCTGTTCGCCGGCTCGGTGATCGCCACCATCCCGGTGATCATCCTCTTCGCCCTGATCGAGCGGAAGGTCGTCGGAGGCCTGACCGCCGGCTCCATCAAGTGACCGGCAGGCCCCGGGTGCTCAGGAGGGCACCCGGGCCACGCAGAAGACCGTCTGGCCGAACGGCGGCCGGATGAACCGCTCGATCAGCCGGGTCGCGGGCACCACCGTGCGGTCGTAGATCTTGACCAGGCGCGGGTCGGGATAGCCGACCCCGCCGCGCCGCACCGCGGCCCACCAGGCGATGCCGCCCAGGAAGTTGATCGGCTTGAGCACGTCGACGTCGAGGCCCGCCCTGGCGACCGTCGCGGAGAGGGTCTTGGGGGTGTAGCGCTGGACGTGGCCGACCTTGCGGTCGAAGTCTCCGTAGAGCTGCATGTAGCCGGGCACCCAGATGATGATGCGCCCGCCCGGCTGGGTGACGCGGGCCAGCGAGCGCAGCGCCTCGGCGTCGTCCTCGATGTGCTCCAGGACGTTCATCATCACGACGGTGTCGACCTTGTCCTCAAGGGGGATGTCGGTCGGCAGGCCGAACTGCAGCACGTCGATGTCGTCGCGCCCGGCGAACCGCTGCCGGAGCTGCTCGACGCAGTAGGGGTCGAAGTCGGACACCACGAGCCGGTCGAGCCGCGGCAGGAACTGCTCGGCGAAGTGGCCCAGGCCCGAGCCGATCTCCAGCATCGAACGGCCGACATGCGGGGCGACCATGTCGAACTCGTACTGCCGGTAGTTCTTCGCCTCGTCCCCGCCGAGGTGGTTCTCCAGGGCCTCGTCACCGGCCGCCGGTTGCACTACGCGGTCATACCCAGAAGACATAGTCCCGTTCCTTCGAGGGCTCGTGAATCTGCCAGAGTCTAGTGCCCGGCGCGGCTTCGGGCTCACCTGATCGACTCGACGCCCTTCCCTTGGTGCCCTGTTCTGGGATGGAATCTGATTCGCCATGGACGACGACGAGGCGATCGGCCGCTCACTCGCCGGTGACCTGAGCGCCTACGAGGCGCTGGTCACCCGCTACAGCGCGCTCGCCCACCGTACGGCCGCCCTGCTGGGAGCGGGGGACGAGGCGGAGGACGTGGTGCAGGAGGCGTTCGTCAAGGCGTTCAGGCACCTGTCGTCGTTCCGCCGCGACGCGCCGTTCCGGCCGTGGCTGCTGCGCATCGTGGCCAACGAGACCCACAACCTCAACCGTTCGCGCGGGCGCAGGTCCGAGCTGACCGCGCGCCTCGGCGCCACGGCCGAGGTCGCGGCCCCGGACGACCCGGCGGGCACCGCGGTGGCCACCGACCGCCGCGCCCGCCTCCTGGACGCGGTGCGCCGGCTGCCCGAACGGGAACGCCAGGCCGTGGTCTGCCGGTACTTCTTACAGCTGTCCGAAGCGGAGACCGCCCAGGTGCTCGACTGGCCCCTGGGCACCGTCAAGTCCAGCACCCATCGCGGTCTGGCCCGGCTCAGAGAGGGGGTGGGCGGTGAGCTCGCATGAGTCGTTCGACGACCTCGAAGCCCGGCTTCTCGACCTGGGCGCCTCACTCGACGTCCCCGCGCCGCCGCCCGCCGACGTGGCCGCCGCGGTCCGCACCCGCCTCGCCACCGGCGCCACCCCGGAGAGCGCCTCCGGGACCGCGCCCGAGCCCGCGCCCGAGCCCGCGCCCGGGACCGCGCCCGGGACCGCGCCCGGGACCGCGCCCGGGACCGCGCCCGAGCCCGCGCCCGAGCCCGCGCCCGAGACGCCCGCGCCCAAGCCCGCTCCTGAGCTGGCTCCTGAGCCTGCCCGGAAGCGGCGGCCGGCTCGGCCTGGCATCCGGCGCAGGAGGTGGACGGTCGTCGTGGCCGTGGTGCTCGCCGTCGTCGCCGTCACGGCCGCCACCCCCCAGGGGCGGGCGGCGGTCACCGCGATCCTCAGGTACGCCGGCATCGAGCTGCGCCTGGGCGAGACCCCGGCACCGGTGATCACCCCCACCACGCTGCCGGGGGAGCGCGAGGTCGAGCCGAGGAGGCTGGGCTCCCTGGTCGCCTTCACGGTCAGGACCCCGGCCGCCCTGGGCCCGCCCAGCGCGGCCACGGTCGGCGACGACGGGCGGGTGGCGTCGATGTTCTGGCCGGACGGCATCCGGCTCGACCAGTTCGACGGCACCATGGAGCCCTTCTTCTTCAAGCGGCTGGGCCCGCCCCATCCCCAGGACGTGCCGCTCGGCACCACCACGGCCTGGTGGATCGGCGGCAGCCACCCGCTCGGCTACATCGAGCGCGACGACGGCACCTCGGTCCCGCTGCGTCAGGCGGCCCCGACCCTCATCTGGCAGTCGGGCGCCGTCGGTTACCGCCTGGAAGGCGCCGGGACCAAGGAACGAGCCGCGGAGATCGCCGCCTCACTCCGCTGACGAGCCGCCTCACTGGGGTGACGACTCCGCTGACGACTCCGGTGGGGGAGTCATCAGCCAGTCGTCGATCTCCTTCATCAGCTCCTTGCGCAGCGCCTCCGGCGCGGACGACGACCTGATCGACTGCCGCGCCAGCTCGGCGATCTCGCCGTCGCGGAAGGCGTACACGTCGCGTGCCAGCTCGTACTGCCGCAACAGCCGCGAACCGAACAGCAGCGGGTCGTCGGAGCCCAGCGCGATCGGCACCCCCGAGTCGAACAGCCGCCGCACCGGCACGTCGGCGGCCCGTTCGGCCACCCCGAGCCCGACGTTGGAGGTGGGGCAGACCTCGCAGCAGATCTGCCGGTCGGCCAGCCGCTCCATCAGCCGCTGGTCCTCGGCCGCCCGGATCCCGTGGCCCACGCGGTCGGCCTCCAGGTCGTCGACGCACTGCGCGATGCTGCGCGGCCCGAGCAACTCGCCCCCGTGGGGCACGGCCAGCAGCCCCGCCCGCTTGGCGATCCTGAACGCCCGGTCGAAGTCGCGCGCCTGCGCCCGTCGCTCGTCATTGGACAGCCCGAACCCGACGACGCCCTTGCCGGCGTACTGGGCGGCCAGCCGGGCCAGCGTGTTGGCGTCGAGCGGATGCCGGGTGCGGTTGGCCGCGACGACCACCGCCATCCCGATGCCCGCCCGCTCGGCCGCCCTGGCCGCCGCGTCCAGCACCAGCTCCAGCGTGGCCGTCAGCCCGCCGAAGCGTTGCGCGTAGCCCGAGGGATCGACCTGGATCTCCAGCCACCTCGACCCGGCGGTCGCCTCGTCCTCGGCCGTCTCCAGGAGCAGCCGGTAGACGTGCTCGGGCTTGGCCAGCACCGACCGGGCGATGTCGTACAGCCGCTGGAACCTGAACCAGCCCCGCTCGTCGGTGGCCCGCAACCGGGGCGGCCAGTCCTGTTCGAGCGCGTCGGGTAGGTGCAGCCCCTGCTCCCTGGCCAGCTCGATCAACGTCGAGTGCCGCATGGACCCGGTGAAGTGCAGGTGCAGATGTGCCTTGGGCAGCTTGTCTAGCGGACGTGGCATTTCCATATCCTGCCACTCAACCCGGGGGAGGATTCGTGCGTTGGGGAGGGCGAAAGGGGACCCTTGCCTATGACGGACGAAGACGAAGCGGCATTCGACGAGTTCCTCGCCGCGCGGAGCACCTCGCTCCTGCGCACGGCGATCCTGGTCTGCGGTGCGACCAGGCATGACGCCGAGGATCTCGTCCAGCACGCGCTGGAGAAGACCTACCGGCACTGGTCCCGGATCCGGCGCGACAACCCCGAGGCGTACGCCCGCAGGATCGTGGTGAACGCGGCCATCAGCAGGGCGCGCCGGAACCGGGTGATCCGGGAGATCACGTTCGCCCGGCCACCCGACACCCCCGCGAACTCTCCCGACCTCGACCTGCGTGACGCGCTCATCGAGGAGCTGCGCAGGCTGCCACCGAAGATGCGGGCCGTGCTCGTCCTGCGCTACTGGGAGGACCAGTCGGAGGCGTCGACCGCCGCCCAGCTGGGGTGCTCGGTCGGCACCGTGAAGTCCCAGGCCGCGCGCGGCCTGGCCCGGATCCGCGAACGCATGCACATCACAGAAGGAGCGTTGCAATGAAGGCAGAGGAGGCGCTCGCGCAGGCCATGGCCGACCACGTCGCCGACGTGCAGGCCTCTCCCACGCTGGGCGGGGCCGTGCGCCGCGGCCACCGCGCGCACGTGGTCAGATTCCGTACGGCCGGCGCCGCGCTCGCCACCGCCGCCGTCGCCGTGGCGGTCCCGCTGGTGCTGACCACCGGCCAGCCGGCGGCGCGGCCCGCCACCGCGCCGCTCACCACGGGCGAGAACCGGGCGGTGGTCGCGCCGGTGAAGGTGCCGTCAGTCGTGGGCATGGACGTCGCCGACGCGGTCAGGACGCTGAGGGACGCCGGGCTGGTGGTGAACGACCCCGAGACGGAGACAGCCAAGGGGAACGTGAGCCGGCAGGACCCGGCCCCGGAGACCGAAGTGGGCAAGGGAGAGGTGGTCATGCTGACCGTCGAGCCGCCCAGCTCGATGCCACAGGACCTGGGCGACCTGGGCGACGGACGGACGTTCGGCGGCATCCACCTCGGCTACCTGCCCGAGGGCCTGGCCTGGAGCAGGTGGTCGGGCAAGGACGGGTTTGGCAAGACGAGCTACACCACCACGTTCTCCCCAGGAGGCGACGAGAAGGACGGTTACGGCATCCAGGTCGTGGTGTTCGAGGGCCAGGCGGCCCGCTCCGTCCGGCAGCGGCTCAGCACCTTCCCCGGCCGCGTGGACATCGGCGGCGAGAAGGGTTACCTGACGAACGTCACCGAGGGCGGCAAGCCCGTGCGGGAGGCCGCCGACGACACGACGCTCACGATCGGCTGGGTTCCGCGCGCGGGGCTGGCCGTCGAGGTGTACCTGAGCCCCATGTACGCCGGAAAGGTCGACGGACCCGCCGAACTGAGGAAGGTCGCCGAAGGGATCGAACTGCGCGAGTAAACTCCTGGGGCAGTTGATGTCAAGCCGGGGATCGGTCGTCCATGATGCCTGAGGGGCCGAGGAGTGCTGAGTGGCGGCGGGCCGCCCTCGCGTCCGGCGCCTTCGGCGTCACCGCCCTGATCATCTACGGGCTGTTCTCCTCGGGGTTCGGGCGGCCCACGCCGACGGTCGCGGCGTCGCCCACGCCCGTTCCGGCCGTCGAGCCGGTTCCGGCGACCGGCGGTCCCGGTAGGCCCGCGGTGGGGCGGCCCGGCGGCGTCGCCGCCCCGAAGGCCACGCTCGCGGTGGTCGCCGGTGACTTCTGGCTCACCTATCTGCCCGCCGGTCTGCGGCGTACGGGCGGGGGAGCGATCCCGCCCGGCCCAGGCGTCGAAGGCGCCTGGGCCAGGTTCGGCTCCGCCGGCAGGTACGTCGAGGCGCAGGTCGAGCGCGGTACGGTGGCAGCGGACTGGGAGTCCTACCGCGAGCGGGTCTCCCTGGCGGACGCCAGGGGCACCACGATCCGCGGCCGGCCCGCCATGGTCGGCCGGCCCCCGAGCGGCGGCCGGATGATCGTCTGGCTGGAGCGGGTCGGCACCGGAGCGTGGATCCGGGTGAGCGAATCACTCGGCAGGGAGCTTCTCCCTCTTGCCGCCTCGGTGCGGGCTCCTGTAGGAGACTAAGGCTTTTCCCTGGTCACCCACTCGTATAGCCAAGGGGGGCTGATGCGGCGCCTGGCACCGGTCGTTCTCGTGCTGGCACTGTCCGGATGCGGCGCGCCGGCGGCCGAGCCCAGCCTCGCCCGCTCCAGCCCCGTCCCGGCACCCGCCGCCGAGGAGGGGCCCGCCCTGACCTGCGGGTCCGGGCCCTTGACGATCACCTACCTGCCCGAAGGGCTGACCCGGGGCCGGGGGTTCGCGCAGATCAGTTCGCTCACCGAACGACTCAAGGTGCGGGGAGCGTCCTGGCGTGGCGGCGGCGAGGAGCTGCGCGTCGGCGTCGTGTGCGGGGTGCGCTCGGCCGAGAGGTTCGCCTCGCTGGTCACCCGCTCCGCCCTCACCGCCCACCTGGGCAAGCCCGCGCTGCGCTGGCACACGCGCGGCGACGTGCGCAACTACATGTGGCTCGAACGGCCCGGCACCGCTGTCTACGTCTCGGTCACACCAGGGCTCGCCCGCGAGCTGGACCGCGTCGCCGCGGGGGTCGCCCCCAAGGAAGGCTCCTGAGCGGTCAGCGCGCCTCGGCGAGCAGCTTGGCCAGCCGGCTGACGCCCTCGACCAGGTCGTCGTCGCCCAGCGCGTAGGACAGGCGGAAGTAGCCGGGAGTGCCGAACGCCTCGCCCGGGACGACCGCGACCTCGGCCTCCTCCAGGATCAGCTCGGCCAGCTCCGCCGACGATCGCGGACGCCTGCCGCGCAGCTCCTTGCCGATGAGCTCCTTGACCGACGGGTAGGCGTAGAACGCGCCCTTCGGCTCGGGGCAGAACACGCCCGGGATCTCGTTGAGCATGCGCACCATCGTCTGGCGGCGCCGGTCGAACGCCTCGCGCATCCGCTCCACGGCCGACAGGTCACCCGAGACGGCGGCCAGCGCGGCCATCTGGGACACGTTCGCGACGTTGGAGGTGGCGTGCGACTGCAGGTTGGTCGCCGCCTTGACGACGTCGGGCGGGCCGATCAGCCAGCCGACACGCCAGCCCGTCATCGCGTAGGTCTTGGCCACTCCGTTGAGGATGACGACCCGGTCGCCCAACTCGGGAACGGCCGTGGCGATGCTGGTGAACTCGGTGTCGCCGTACACGAGATGCTCGTAGATCTCGTCGGTGACGACCCAGAGGCCGTGCTCGGCCGCCCAGCGGCCGATCGCCGCGGTCTGCTCGGGCGAGTGGACGGCGCCGGTCGGGTTGGACGGCGAGACGAACAACAGCACCTTGGTACGCGCGGTGCGCGCCGCCTCCAGCTGCTCGACGCTCGCGAGGTAGCCGGTCGTCTCGTCGGTGACGACGTCGACCTGGACGCCCCCGGCCAGCTTGACCGCCTCGGGGTAGGTCGTCCAGTAGGGCGCCACGACCAGGACCTCGTCACCCGGGTCGAGCAGCGTGGCGAACGCCTCGTAGACGGCCTGCTTGCCGCCGTTGGTGATCAGCACCTGGGACGGCTCGACCCGGTAGCCGGAGTCGCGCAGCGTCTTGGCGGCCACCGCCTGCCTGAGCTCGGGCAGCCCGCCGGCCGGGGTGTACTTGTGGAAACGGGGCTCGCGCGCCGCCGCCACCGCCGCCTCGACGATGTAGCCGGGTGTCGGAAAGTCGGGCTCGCCCGCCCCGAAACCGATGACCGGGCGGCCCGCCGCCTTCATCGCCTTGGCCTTGGCGTCCACGGCGAGCGTGGCGGACTCGGAAATCGCGGAGATCCGTGTGGAGACACGGGGTCGAGTGGACATGTCTCCATGCTCCCACGCGGCCCTCATGAGCGGCATGACCTGCGCGATCGGTTCTGGTTCGACGGAACGGCCTTTACCCCGTTACACTTTGGCCTGGTCGTGCCGCCGCATGTCGACGTGCGGTTCGGTCCAGGCAGTGAGCCGATCAGGGTAGTGTGGTTGGCGACATAGGGCACTGGCGCAATTGGTAGCGCACCGGTCTCCAAAACCGGCGGTTGGGGGTTCGAGTCCCTCGTGCCCTGCGAGTGCGGTCCGCGCAATGAAGGCGTGTAAGCGCGCCGCAACCTGCGTTGGATACCGACAGATTCAGGTGAGGACTGTGGCGATCGACACGCGCGGCGAGACCGCAGACAAGCCTAGTGGCGAGAAGAAGACTCGCACGACCCCTGCCCTTTTCTACCGGCAGGTCGTCAACGAGCTCCGCAAGGTCATCTGGCCGACACGCAAGGATCTCATCACCTATACCACGGTCGTTCTGATATTCGTTCTGATCATGGTTGCCATCGTGTACGGACTCGACAGCGCTCTCGGGTGGGCCGTGCTCCGCATCTTCGGCGGGGCCTGACCTGACGCCGCCGGAGACACCTGACGGAGTCGCCGTTCGATTCGACGAAAGAGGAAGAGTCACCGTGTCCGAGTCTTCAGTGCCGGCGGAGGAGCCCCGCGACAAGTGGGGCGACGAGTCGGAAGAGGCCGTCGAGGCCACTGAGGAGACCGTCGACGCCGAGGTCGCGGAGAGCGACGAGGCCACCGACGAGGCTCCCGCCGTCGACGAAGACGGTGACGTCCTGCCCGACGTCGACCCGATCGAAGAGTTCAAGCGTTCCCTGCGCGGTCAGCCCGGCGAGTGGTACGTGATCCACTCCTACGCCGGCTACGAGAACCGCGTGAAGTCCAACATCGAGAGCCGCAACGTGTCGCTCAACATGGAGGACTACATCTACCAGGTCGAGGTGCCGACGCACACCGTCCAGGAGTTCAAGAGCGGCAAGAAGGTGCCGGTCAAGGAGCGCGTGCTGCCCGGCTATGTGCTGGTGCGCATGGAGCTGACCGACGAGTCGTGGGCCGCGGTGCGCAACACGCCCGGTGTGACCGGCTTCGTGGGCCTGTCCAACAAGCCGAGCCCGCTCAGCATCGACGAGGTCGCCAAGCTGCTCGCCCCGGAGCCCTCCGAGGAGAGCAAGAAGGCCGCGGCCAAGACCGCCACCGGCCCGACGGTCGAGTTCGAGATCGGCGAGTCGGTCACGGTCATGGACGGCCCGTTCGCCACGCTGCCCGCCTCGGTGAGCGAGATCAGCCCCGAGTCGCAGAAGCTCAAGGTGCTCGTCTCGATCTTCGGCCGCGAGACCCCGGTGGAGCTGTCGTTCAACCAGGTCTCAAAGATCTAAGACGATCACATACACTAGTTAGTCGTCCTCACGCCCCGTGGGAGTGAGCCGAGTTCGGCGTCGCCAACGTCCGGCTCCCGGCCTTCACTCCGCGCCTGTGGGGGTTTCATGTAATCCAGGACCCGGAGAGTTCAACCATGCCTCCAAAGAAGAAAGTGGCGGCCCTGGTCAAGGTCCAGCTTCCCGCTGGCCAGGCCACGCCCGCTCCGCCTGTCGGCACCGCCCTCGGTCCGCACGGCGTCAACATCATGGACTTCGTCAAGCAGTACAACGCTGCGACGGAGGCCCAGCGGGGCAACATCATCCCCGTTGAGATCACCATCTTCGAAGACCGCAGCTTCACCTTCGTCACGAAGACGCCGCCGGCGCCCGAGCTGATCAAGAAGGCTCTGGGCATCGACAAGGGCAGCGCGGTCCCGCACAAGGACAAGGTCGGCAAGCTCAGCCGCGAGCAGCTTCGCAGCATCGCCGAGACCAAGATGCCCGACCTCAACGCCAACGACGTCGAGGCCGCCGAGAAGATCATCGCCGGCACCGCCCGGTCGATGGGCATCACCGTCGCCGACTGAGACTTTTTCGACCCGTGGGAGGGCCGGCACGGCCCGCGCACCACTAGGAGACAGACATGCAGCGCAGCAAGGCGCACAAGGACGCCGCGGCGAAGATCGACCGCGACAAGCTCTACTCACCCGCCGAGGCGGCGAAGCTCGCCAAGGAGACCTCGGCCACCAAGTTCGACGCCACCGTTGAGGTGGCGCTGCGACTGGGTGTCGACCCTCGCAAGGCCGACCAGATCGTGCGCGGCACGGTCAACCTTCCGCACGGCACCGGCAAGACCGCCCGGGTCCTGGTCTTCGCGACCGGTGACCGTGCCGAGGCGGCCCGCGAGGCGGGCGCCGACATCGTCGGCGCCGACGAGCTGATCGACGAGATCGCCAAGGGCAACCGCCTCGGCGAGTTCGACGCGGTCGTGGCCACGCCCGACCTCATGGGCAAGGTCGGCCGTCTCGGCCGGGTCCTCGGCCCCCGCGGTCTCATGCCCAACCCCAAGACCGGCACCGTGACGCCCGACGTCGCCAAGGCCGTGACCGAGATCAAGGGCGGAAAGATCGAGTTCCGCACCGACCGGCAGGCCAACCTGCACTTCATCATCGGCAAGACGTCGTTCGGTGACCGCCAGCTCATCGAGAACTACGCCGCCGCCCTCGACGAGGTGCTCAGGCTCAAGCCGTCGGCCGCCAAGGGCCGCTACGTCAAGAAGGTCACCTTCTCGACGACCATGGGCCCCGGCGTCCCGGTCGACCCCAACGCCACCCGCGGCCTCACCGCCGACCTGGAGGCGTGAGCGGGTCAACGCGCTCCCCTGAACGGCCTCCGCCCGATCGTCGGGCGGGGGCCGTTCGCGTTCCCGGCATCCCGGCGGTCCGGGATGACCCTGGGTTTTCCCCGAGATCTTGCGGGAAGTCGCCATGTTCCGAGCGCCTACACGTAGGGTCAAAACATGCTGAAGCGCAGGATTAATCTCGCCACCGCCGCGGCCGGCGCCGCACTGGTCGCGGTCGCCGTAGCCGGTTGCGGGTCGAACGCGCAACCTATCCAGGTCAACCTGGCCGCCTCCGAGGTGCTCGCGCAGGCCGCGCAGAAGACCGCGGAGGTCACCAGCTACACCGTCGACGCCGTCGTAGAAACGGCGCATCCCCAGGAGAGCAAGGGCAAGGTCCAGGGCCGGATGCTCTACCAGAGCAAGCCGCAGCTCGCCGCCGACCTCACCCTCGACACCCTCGACATGGGCGGCAAGGGCCTGCCCGGCGGCGTGCGCGCCGTCCTGCAGGGCGACGTCGTCTACGTCAAGGTCGAGGCCCTCAAGGAGCTCGTCGGCGCGACCAAGCCGTGGATCAAGGTGTCGCTCTCCGAGATGGGCGGCTCCGGTGAGGTGAAGCAGTACCTCGACCAGATCCAGCAGTTCGACCTGGCCAGCGTCACCAAGATGGTTACGGCGTCGAAGGACGTGAAGTCCGTCGGCACCGAGAGCGTCGACGGCGCCGACACCACCCACTACAGCGGCACGTTCCCCGTGGACGTGGCGGTCCAGCAGCTCCCCGCCGACCAGCGGGAGCAGGCGAGCCGCAACCTCGCGGAGCTCAAGGACGTCAAGTTCGACATCTGGGTCGACAGTGACGGCCTGCCCCGCAAGCTCGCGCTGAGCGGTGCCAAGGAGGGCGCCACGCTCAACGCCACCCTGTTCTTCAAGGGCTTCAACGAGCCGGTGAAGATCGAGGCTCCGCCTGCCGACCAGGTCGGTGAGCTGCCGAAGGGCACCACCAACTGAGAACGATTTGGAAACTCGGCGACCAGGCCGTAGTCTGGTCGATGCCAAAGACCGTCGGTCGTCGTCAGGTGCCTCATGACCTGGCGACCGAAGGATCCGCTTTCTGCGGACGGCCCACGCAGGTGTGAATACGAGTTTCCCGCATGGTGATCCATGCGTACGAGCCCCGTGTGCGCCCTGCGCCCGGGGCTGTTCTCATTCTCGGGACTTCGCCGGCGGCACATCTGGAAGGAGGCCCATGGCGAGGGCGGATAAGGCGACAGCGGTTGCCGAGCTCAAGAACGAGTTCGAAGGCAGCGCTGCCGCCGTTCTGACCGAGTACCGCGGTCTCACCGTCGCCCAGCTCAAGCAGCTGCGCGTCTCTCTCGGTGAGAATGCGAAGTTCGCCGTGGCGAAGAACACCCTGACCAAGATCGCGGCCAATGAGGCGGGTATGTCGGGTCTCGACGACCTGCTCACCGGTCCCACCGCGATCGCCTTCGTCAACGGCGACGTTGTCGAGGCGGCCAAGGGTCTGCGTGACTTCGCCAAGGCCAATCCCCTTCTGGTGATCAAGGGCGGCGTCCTCGACGGCAAGAAGCTGGACGCAGCCGAGATCACCAAGCTCGCCGACCTCGAGTCCCGCGAGGTCCTCCTCGCGAAGCTTGCTGGCGCGATCAAGGCGAAGCAGAGCGCTGCTGCCGCGATGTTCGCCGCATTGCCCACCAACATGGCTCAGCTGGCCGACGCCCTTCGCGCCAAGCGCGAAGAGGCGGGCGAGTAACACGGGGATTGCCGCAGATTCCGCGGTCCCGTTCCTAAATTTCGCAAGTCCCATACGGAGGAAATCATCATGGCGAAGCTCAGCACCGACGAGCTGCTCGACGCGTTCAAGGAGATGACCCTCCTTGAGCTCTCCGAGTTCGTGAAGCAGTTCGAGGAGGTCTTCGACGTCAAGGCCGCCGCCCCCGTCGCGGTCGCCGCCGCCGCCCCGGCCGCTGCCGGTGGCGAGGCCGCCGCCGCCGAGGAGCAGGACGAGTTCGACGTCATCCTCGAGGCCGCCGGCGACAAGAAGATCCAGGTCATCAAGGAGATCCGCGCCCTCACGTCCCTCGGTCTCAAGGAGGCCAAGGACCTGGTGGACGGCGCTCCGAAGAACGTCTTCGACGGCAAGGTCAACAAGGAGCAGGCGGAGAAGGCCAAGGCCGCCCTTGAGGGCGCCGGCGCGACCGTCACCGTCAAGTAACACCTCTCGCGGCGCCGTTTCCCGGCGCTCACCGAGATCGTTTCATCCAGGAGGGGCGGTCACACCCAGGTGCCGGGTGTGCCGCCCCTTTTGCGTGCCCGGATTTCCGCGGGCCGTTCAATGCCCGTTCGGGCCGGCCCTGAGACGCCTGATAACCACCCAGCAACAAGTTATTAGAATAGGTTCCAATTTCCTCGAACGTCGCTAGCGTGATGGCAACCTGTATCCCCCGCGACGGGAAGGTGACCGGTGGGCGTCGAAGTAGTGGTCGACGGGCTGACCAAGTCGTTCGGACGGCAGGTCATCTGGGAGGACGTCTCGCTCACCCTGCCCGCGGGTGAGATCTCGGTGCTGCTGGGCCCGTCCGGCACGGGCAAGTCGGTCTTTCTGAAGACGCTGGTCGGGCTGCTCAGGCCGGACCGCGGGCACATCTGGATCGACGGCCACGACCTGGCCAACTGCACCGAGAACAAGCTCTACGAGCTGCGCCGGCTGTTCGGCGTGCTGTTCCAGGATGGCGCCCTGTTCGGCTCGCTGAGCCTGTACGACAACGTCGCCTTCCCGCTGCGCGAGCACACCAAGAGGTCCGAGTCCCAGATCCGCCAGATCGTGATGGAGAAGATGGAGCTCGTCGGCCTGGTCGGGGCCGAGGGCAAGCTGCCCGGCGAGATCTCCGGCGGGATGCGCAAGCGGGCCGGTCTGGCCAGGGCGCTGGTGCTCGACCCGGAGATCATCCTGTTCGACGAGCCTGACTCGGGGCTCGATCCGGTGCGCACCGCGTACCTGAACCAGCTCATCGTCGACCTCAACGCCGAGACCGAGGCGACGTTCCTGATCGTCACGCACGACATCAACACCGCGCGCACGGTCCCCGACGACATCGGGCTGCTGTTCAGGCGCGAGCTGGTCATGTTCGGGCCGCGCGAGATGCTGCTGTCCAGCGACGAGCCGGTGGTGCGGCAGTTCCTGAACGCCCGCAAGCACGGGCCCATCGGCATGTCGGAGGAGAAGGACATCTCCGAGCTGGAGGCGGAGGCGCAGCAGGGTCACGACCCGGGCACGCTGCCGCCGATCCCGCCGCAGCTGATGCCGAGCGGCAACCGGCTGCGCCGCACCCAGCGTCCGCCGGGCACCTGGCTGGCCGCCAACGGGGTGATCCCGCCCCAGGGCTCGTTCGTGGACGACCGCGGTCGCAACTGGCTGGAGGAGTATCCCCGCCTGATCAATGCTCACCTCAACGGCGTCAGGTAGCCGCCGCCTCTCTTACCACCTCGGCCGAATGCCGGTCTGGGGGCGGCTCGCGCGTTATGATCCCGGCGACCGGCCGGAAGGGGTGAGCAAACGTGACAGACGTCCCCGCTCGGCCGGCTCGGGTGCTCGTCGCCGTGCTGACCGTGCTCGCGGTGCTGCTGGTGGGGGCGGGTGTGTGGCTCGGCGCGCAGGCGCGCGACGAGCAGGCGAGGGCGGACGACCGGCGGGCCGTCCTCGACGCGGCGGGCACCCACGCGGTCAACCTGCTCTCACTGAACTACAAGACCATCGACACCGACGTACGACGCATTCTGGCCACCTCGACCGGCGGAGCCCGCGATGAGTACGAGAGCAACCTCCAGCGACTGAAGAGCACCACGGTCGCCAACAAGGTGACGCAGAACGGCGTGCTGCGTGCGACCGGTCTGGTCTCGCTGTCGGAGGGCAGCGCCAGGGTGCTGGTCGTGGCCGACGTGGACATCCGGTGGGAGGGGTCCAGGACACCCCCGCAGGACCGGTTCTACCGGTGGTCGATGGAGCTGACCAAGGTCGGCGGCGTCTGGCTGGTGTCGAAGGCGGTGCAGGTGCCGTGAGGACGGTCACGATCGGGCTGATGGCCGTCGTCACGGTTCTGGGCGTGGTGGTGGGGATGATGTGGTTCGACCTGAAGGCCATGCGCGACGCCGACGCCGCGGGGGTGGAGGCGCTGGCCGCGGCCCGCTCGATGGCGCCCGACCTGCTCTCGTACGACTACCGGACGATCGAGCAGGATTTGGCCCGGGCGGCCGGGCACACCACGGGCCCGCTGACCGCCCAGTACAGAGAGCTCGCCGCGACCCTGGGGAGCAAGGCCAGGGCACAGAAGACGGTGCAGACGGCGGCCGTCGTCGCGGCGGCCGTGGAGCGGGCCGAAGCCGACCGGGCGGAGATTCTGCTCTTCGTGAACACGGGCACCGTCAAGGAGGTCCCGGGCAAGGCGGAGCCCCAGCGGCAGATCAGTCAGAACCGAGCCAGGTTCGTCATGGTCCGGCAGGAGGCCCGCTGGCTCGTGGCCGACCTGTCGACGCTGATCGGCACCGCATGAGGGCCTCGGGCGTGGCGCGTCCTCCAATTGTTACCAAAAAACGAGTTTGGTGAACGCCATGCAAGGGGTACCTGAGTCACGACCACACCGGTTGTCGGCATGGGTTCGACCCTCGGTGTGACGGAGCGTTAGCCGTCCCCGTTCGCGGGTATCGTCTTGGGCCTGACGGTAGGCGCCCGGTCACACAGGGGAGAAAACCCAGCGTCCGGGCCCATAGTCGGCGAAAAGTACGGCTAGCGGGCTTGACGTATCCGCTCGAACGGGCGATGCTGCGACCAACGTGAAGCATGCAGCGAGAGCGAAGTGGACAGGCGTGTGCCGTTCGGCTACACTGCCCCTTTGCGCTGCCCTTTGACGACCCGCTCCGCTTGCTCACGTTGCGAGGTTGTCTGGCGTGCGTGTAGTCAGTCCGCCGCGAGCCCTCGGAAGGACATCTGTTGGCAGCCTCGCGCAACGCCTCCGCCGTACCCGCCGGTCCCCGTCGCGTCTCTTTTTCGCGCATCCAGGAGCCCCTCGAAGTTCCTGACCTTCTCGCCCTGCAGACCGAGTCCTTCGACTGGCTGCTCGGCAACGAGAAGTGGAAGGGCCGGGTAGAGGCGGCTCGCCAGGCCGGGCGCAAGGACGTCCCGACTCAGTCGGGCCTCGAAGAGATCTTCGAAGAGATCAGTCCCATCGAGGACTTCTCGGGGACCATGTCCTTGTCGTTCCGCGACCACCGGTTCGAACCGCCCAAGTACTCAGTAGATGAGTGCAAAGACAAGGACATGACCTTCTCCGCCCCGATGTTCGTGACGGCGGAGTTCATCAATAACACCACCGGTGAGATCAAGAGCCAGACGGTGTTCATGGGTGATTTCCCGCTCATGACGCCGAAGGGCACCTTCATCATCAACGGCACCGAGCGTGTCGTCGTCTCGCAGCTGGTCCGGTCCCCTGGAGTCTATTTCGAACGTAATGTCGACAAGACTTCGGACAAGGACCTCTACGGCTGCAAGGTCATCCCGTCCAGGGGTGCCTGGCTGGAGTTCGAGATCGACAAGCGCGACAGCGTCGGTGTGCGCATCGACCGCAAGCGCAAGCAGGCCGTCACCGTGCTTCTCAAGGCACTGGGATGGACCAACGAGAAGATCCTCGAGCGTTTCGGCCAGTACGAGTCGATGCGCGCCACCCTGGAGAAGGACCACACGTCCGGCCAGGACGACGCCCTGCTCGACATCTACCGCAAGCTGCGGCCGGGTGAGCCGCCGACCAAGGAGTCGGCGCAGACCCTGCTGGAGAACCTCTACTTCAACCCCAAGCGCTACGACCTCGCCAAGGTGGGTCGTTACAAGATCAACAAGAAGCTCGGGGTCGGTAGCGAGATCACCCAGGGCACGCTGACCGAAGAGGACATCGTCGCCACGATCGAGTACATCGTCCGGCTGCACGCCGGCGAGGACTCCATGCCGGCCGCCGCCGAGGCGCCGGTCGACACGGTGATCGTCGAGGTCGACGACATCGACCACTTCGGCAACCGCCGCCTGCGCAGCGTCGGCGAGCTCATCCAGAACCAGGTCCGTCTGGGCCTGGCCCGCATGGAGCGCGTCGTCCGCGAGCGCATGACCACGCAGGACGTCGAGGCCATCACGCCGCAGACCCTGATCAACATCCGCCCGGTCGTGGCGTCGATCAAGGAGTTCTTCGGCACCTCGCAGCTGTCCCAGTTCATGGACCAGACCAACCCGCTGGCCGGCCTGACGCACAAGCGGCGTCTGTCCGCGCTCGGC
>NZ_BMNH01000006.1:0-974 GCF_014646355.1 Nonomuraea cavernae | reverse complement strand
CGGATGTGCCCGATCGAGACCCCCGAAGGCCCCAACATCGGCCTGATCGGCTCGCTGGCCTCCTACGGACGCATCAACGCGTTCGGCTTCGTCGAGACGCCCTATCGCAAGGTCGTCGACGGCAAGGTCACCGACCAGATCGACTACCTGACCGCCGACGAGGAGGACCGCTTCGTCAAGGCGCAGGCCAACACGACGCTCAACCCCGACGGCTCGTTCGCCGAAAGGCGCGTCCTGGTCCGCACCAAGGGCGGTGAGACCGAGCTGGCCCGGGCCGAGGAGGTCGACTACATCGACGTGTCGCCGCGCCAGATGGTGTCGGTCGCCACCGCGATGATCCCGTTCCTCGAGCACGACGACGCCAACCGCGCGCTCATGGGCTCCAACATGCAGCGCCAGTCGGTGCCGCTGCTCAAGAGCGAGGCGCCGCTGGTCGGCACCGGCATGGAATACCGTGCCGCGACCGACGCCGGCGACGTCATCAGCGCCGAGAAGGCCGGTGTGGTGGAGGAGGTCTCCGCCGACTACGTCACGGTCATGAACGACGACGGCACCCGCACCACCTACCGGGTGGCGAAGTTCAAGCGCTCCAACCAGGGCACGAGCTTCAACCAGAAGCCGATCGTGGCCGAGGGTGACCGGGTCGAGGTCAACCAGGTGATCGCCGACGGTCCGTGCACCCAGAACGGTGAGATGGCGCTGGGCAAGAACCTCCTGGTGGCGTTCATGCCGTGGGAGGGTCACAACTACGAAGACGCGATCATCCTGTCGCAGCGGCTGGTCCAGGACGATGTCCTGTCCTCGATTCACATCGAGGAGCACGAGGTCGACGCCCGTGACACCAAGCTGGGGCCCGAGGAGATCACCCGAGACATCCCGAACGTGTCCGAGGAGGTGCTGGCCGATCTCGACGAGCGGGGCATCATCCGCATCGGCGCCGAGGTCGTTCCCGGTGACATCCTGGTCGGCAAGGT
>NZ_BMNH01000005.1:231346-300322 GCF_014646355.1 Nonomuraea cavernae | reverse complement strand
TGGCATGGCCACCCGCTATGACAAGCTCGCCGTCCGCTACGAGGCCACACTCACCATCGCCGCCATCAACCAGTGGCTCCGCGCCTTATGAAACACGGCCTAAGGCCCTCCAGCCGCCGACTGCGGCGACACCCTCTAGAGCCTTCCAGGCTGCCGACTGCGGCGGCACCCTCTAGAGCCTTCCAGGCTGCCGACTGCGGCGGCACCCTCCAAGGCCCCTCCAGCCCGTCGGCTGCGGCCTGCCAGGCTTCTGCCGGCCCCGGCGTCATCCGAGCGGCGGGGAGCGGCTTGCCGGCCGCTCCCCGAGGCCGGTCAGGCGCGCTCGCCGGATCTTCCGAGAGCGCATCCGGGCGGACGCCGGTGCCTGTGGAGGTCGTGACGCCGTGGCTCACTCGTGGGGCAGCTCGCGCTCCCCCTCCTCAGCACGGCGCGCGTGGTCCAGTGATTCGGCCCACATCTCGTCAACGAACCGTCATAGCGGCGCGAGGCCCTCATGTCTGGCACGCTACCGCCGTTCACGCGCTCGCGCCGCTCGATGGGCGACCGCACGATGGTCAGAGGCCGAGGGCGGCCATCCGCTTGTTGTGCTCCTCGGTCAGCCTGGCGAACATCCGCGAGATCTCCGCCTGGTCGTCGCTCTCGGCCTCGGCCAGCATCCGGGCCAGCTCGGGCCGGGCCGCGGCGACCCGCTGCCCCTGGCTGAGCGCCTCTCCCACGAGCCGCCTGGCCCACAGGGCGAGCCGGCCGGCGGCCACCGGGTCGGCCGCCAGCCCGGCCCGCACCCGTTCGACCGCGAACTCCGAGCGCCCCTCGTCGGCCAGCACCTCGTCGACCAGCTTCGCGATCGACGGGTCGAGCAGCCTGGCCGCCTCCCGGTAGAAGTCGAACGCGATGCCCTCGCCCACGTACGCCTTGACCAGCGCCTGCAGCCAGTCGGCCGGAGCGGTCTGGGCGTGCCAGGCGTCCAGGGCCTCGACGAACGGCGACATCGCCGCCTCGGGATCGGCCCCGAGCTCGACCAGCCGGCCGTGCAGCAGCCGGAAGTGTCCGTATTCGGCCACGGCCAGCTCGCTCAACGCGGTCCGGTCGGCCAGCGAGGGGGCCAGCGAAGCCGCGTCCTCCGTCATGCGCGCATAGGCACTGAGCTCGGCATACGCCAGCACACCGAGCAGATCGACGACTCCAGGAGACTCCTTCATGGAAGGCAGCGTACTTCCCGGAATCTTCGGGAACATCCGTTAGCTCGGCCAGCGTTGTGGTATCGAGTACACTGATCTGTGAAAGTGCGACCGCACTGTGTTATTTCGGGGATTTCCCCCGATAACCCCCGCTCCCCGGGCTGCGGTCGCTGATGACGCGAGAGGGCTGGCTCTACCGCGAGGACCCAGGCACGGGGTTTGTTTTTCCGCCCGTTGGTCCCGGCAGGCCCGCCTTCATTTGAGACTGAGGCAGGCCACGCTGACGACTTTCCGAGACCTCGGAGTCACACCAGAAATCGCCGATGCCCTCGAGACCGAGGGCATCACCACACCGTTCCCCATCCAGGAGATGGCACTCCCACTCGCCCTGGACGGTCAGGACCTGATCGGCCAAGCCCGCACCGGCACGGGCAAGACCTACGCGTTCGGCATCGCCATGCTCCAGAGCATCGGCAAGCCACGCAAGAACCGCAAGAAGCCACGCGGGCTGGTCGTCGTGCCGACCCGCGAGCTGGCCCACCAGGTGAGCGAAGACCTCGTCACCGCCGCGGGCAAGCTCGGCTCCCGCGTGCTGACCGTCTACGGCGGTCGCGCGTACGAGCCGCAGGTCGAGGCGCTCAAGGCCGGCGTCGACGTGATCGTCGGCACCCCCGGCCGGCTGCTCGACCTGGTCAAGCAGAAGCACCTCGACCTGAGCCAGATCACCTCGCTGGTGCTCGACGAGGCCGACCGCATGCTCGACCTGGGCTTCCTGCCGGACATCGAGCGCATCTTCAAGCTCATCCCCGAGCAGCGACAGACCATGCTGTTCTCGGCCACCATGCCGGGCGAGATCGTCGCGCTGTCGCGCAAATACCTCAACCGTCCCACCCATGTCCGAGCCGAGCACGGCAGCGACAGTGAGGGCGAGACCACTCCGCAGGTGCGCCAGATCGTCTGGCGTGCGCACCGGATGGACAAGATCGAGATCGTCGCCAGGCTGCTCCAGGCCGAGGGCCGCGGGCTCACCATGGTCTTCTGCGAGACCAAGCGGGCCTGCGACATGGTCTCCGAGCAGCTCGACGTCCGCGGCTTCGCGGTCGCGGCCGTCCACGGCGACCTCGGGCAGGGCCAGCGTGAGCAGGCCCTGCGCGCGTTCCGCAACGGCAAGATCGACGTGCTGGTGGCCACCGACGTGGCGGCCCGCGGCATCGACATCGACGACGTCACCCACGTGGTCAACTACGACTGCCCCGCCGACGACAAGGCCTACGTGCACCGCATCGGCCGCACCGGCCGAGCCGGCCGTACGGGCATCGCGGTCACGTTCGTCGAGTGGGAGGAGCTGACGCGGTGGAAGATGATCAACCAGATGCTCGGGCTCGACTTCGCCGAGCCTGAGGAGACCTACTCCACCTCGCCGCACGTCTACACCGAGCTCAACATCCCCGAGGGCACCAAGGGTGTCCTGCCGCACGCCAGCCGTTCACGGGCGGGTCTGTCGGCGGAGCGCATCGAGGACCTCGGCGAGACCGGCCGGACACGCACGCGCGGCGGCGGCCGTCGTCGTGAGGAACGCGAGGAGCGCCCCTCCCGCACGCCACGCCAGCGCCGTCGCACCCGCGGCGGAAAGCTAACCGAAGAGGGCACCTCGCCCGTCGAGACGCCGGAGGTCGAGCCCGTGGACAACCACTCGCGCTACGCCGACGAGACGCCCGCGATCATCTCCACCGGCGAGGTGGAGGCGGTGACCGCCGAGCCACGGCGTCGCACCCGCCGCTCCGCCGTCGCGGCCACCGCACCGGTCGCCGACGTCAGGCGCGAGCCGGCCACGATCGCCCAGCCGGTCGCGGAACGCCAGTCCGCCGTCGCGGAGCGCCAGCCGGTCGCCGAGCGGGAGCCGGTCGCCGAGCGGGAGCCCGCCGCCGAGCGGGAGCCCGCCGCCGAGCGCCGGGCGGACCGGGAGCAGGTCGTGAGCCAGGACAAGGGGCACGAGCCCAGTTTCCTGTCCACGCCGCCGCCTCCGGCCCGCAAGGAGCCGGAGCGGATCATCCCGCCCAGCCCGTTCGCGGTGATCTTCCAGTCACCCGATCTGGCGACGGACGACGACGAGATCGCCCCGTCCGCCGCCACCGAGCGCAAGCAGCAGCGCCGCCAGCCTCGTGGCGGCAACGGCGGCGGCCCTGGCCGCCGTCGCTCCGGCTGACAGCTTCACCGGGCAGCGCCGAGAGGCGTTGGACGTCACTGAGGAGGCGCGCACCGCGACGACGCGGTGCGCGCCTCGTCATGTCAGGTGGTGAACGCCCGCCTGATCTCCAGGGTGCGCAATCGTCACAACTCCCCCGAAGTCGCACCAGCGTACGGAGTTTGCCGGTGTCGAAGCGTTGACCTCTGGGTATTGTTGCCCCACGTGAGTACGCCGCGCTTCCTCAACCTGCCTCCTGGCGTCGAGCCACGGAAGATAGAGACGCCCCAGGGCACGTTCGCGGCCCTCGACGCGCTTCCGATGAGCGGGGTGGTCGAGCGCTGGACCGCCCTCCTGGTGCCCGGGCTCACCGGCAGCAAGGAAGACTTTCTCGCGATTCTGCAGACGCTGGTCCAGTCCGGCCGCCGGGTCGTCGCGATCGACCTGCGCGGCCAGTACGAGACTCCGGGCCCCGACGATCCGGCCGCCTACTCGTGCGCCGCGCTCGGCGCCGACATCGATCTGCTGGCCCAGGAGCTCGGCGACGGCGAGCCGATCCACCTGGTCGGGCACTCCTTCGGTGGGCTCGTGGCCCGCGAGGCGGTGATCGACGGCCGCACCAAGTTCGCCTCGTTCACGCTGATGAGCTCCGGCCCGGCCGCGATCGTCGGCCGGCGGGCCCGTCATGCCCGCCGCCTCATGGAGGAGATCCCGGAAAAGGGGCTCGAGTACGTCTGGCACGCCAGGTTCGAGCCGGAAGCCATGACCGCTGACGTGCCCGACGACATCCTCGCGTTCCTGCGCAAGCGCCTGCTGGCCAACTCACCCGTCGGCCTGGCGAGCATGTCCGAGCAGGTGCTGACGATGCGCGACCGGATCGACGAGCTGCGCCAGATCGAGGTGCCCACGCTGGTGCTCTACGGCGAACACGACGACGGCTGGCCCGCCGAGACGCAGTCGGAGATGGCCGCGGCCCTGGGCTCCGACTACACGGTGGTGCCCGGCGCGGCCCACTCACCGGCCGTGGAGGCTCCCGAGACGACCGCCGCGGCCCTGGTCAGGTTCTGGAACGAGGCCGAGAGCCGCTCTTTGGACAAACGGTCCAATGTAATGTAATCATCTACTTACTATGGCGAGCATCGAAGAGCTAGTCGTCCAGCCGCCGCAGAGCGCCACCTGGCAGGTCCACCTCGACCGCTCCATGTGGGTGGGCGGCGTCCGCGGCCTCATGCTGCAGGCGCTGCACCCGCTGGCCATGCGCGGGGTCTGGCAGAACTCCAACTTCCAGGACGATCCGTTCGGCCGGCTGCGCCGCACCGCCGACTTCGTGGGCAGGGTGACGTTCGGCAGCCCCCAGGAGGCCGACGAGATCGGCAGGCGGGTCCGCGACATCCACCGGCGGCTGCGCGTCACCGACCCCGACACGGGCCGGGTCCACCGCGTGGACGACCCCGAGCTGTTGCTGTGGGTGCACTGCGCGGAGGTCTCGTCCTACCTGGAGGTGGCCAGGCGCGGCGGGCTCGGTCTCACCGAGCGCCAGGCCGACCGCTACCTGCGCGAGCAGCGCGCCAGCGCCGCCTACGTCGGCCTGCACCTCGACGACGTGCCCGGCTCGTGCGCGGAGCTGGACGCCTACGTCAAGCAGGTACGGCCCAGCCTGCGCGTCACCGAGGAGGCCGCCTCGACCGTGCGGTTCCTGCTCTGGCCGCGGCTGCCCCAGGAGTTGCGGCTGCTGTCACCGGGCAAACCCGCCTACTTCCCGTTCGGCGCGCTCTGCTACTACACCCTGCCGGAGTGGGCCAGGCGGATGTACGGCGTGCTGCCCGAGGTGCCGCAGGCGACCGTGACGGCCGGGCTGAAGGCGTTCAGGCTCGGCCTCAACTCCCTGCCCGAGCACCTGCACGACCGCGCGTTCATGCCCTCCACCAGGGAGATGCTGCACGGCGCGCGGCAGCGCCTGGGCGCGGCCGGCTACGACGTGAGCAAGGGGCTCAAGGGGCTGACCGATCCGCGCCGCTGGCCGGCGGCACTGGCCGCCTGACCCGCCACTCCAAGCCGACAGCACCGACCGCCTCACCGGGTCACTCAAGCCGACAGCACCGACCGCCTGACCGGGTCACTCCGAAAGGTCGGCGAGGCCCTCCCAAGGGCGGCGTTCGGGCCCGGCGGCCAGTCCTTCGGGACAGTGGCGGCGAAAATCGCACCAGGAGCAGATGGGCCCCGGGCTGGGGGCGAACCGGGCGTCGACCTCGGGTGGCACGTCGGCCGGCTGCGTCTGCGCCCGCCGATCGGCCGGCCCGGCGGAACGCGCGGGCGCGCCCATCGCCTCGCGGTAGTGCTCGTCGGCGGTGGCGGCCTCGGTCGCGATCTCCTCGGCGCGCCGCAGGTGGCGGCCGAGCGACTCGTCGGTGTGACGCCACTCGACGACCTCGCCCGTCGGCAGGTGGTGCAGCTCGACCGCGCGGCACGGGGTGCGCATCATCCGGGACGCCGCGATCGCGTAGACGGCCAGCGCGAGCGAGGCGCGCGCGTCGTCCTGGGTGAGCGGCCGCCGGCCGGTCTTGTAGTCGACCACCACCAGCTCGTCACCCCGCCGGTCGAGCCGGTCGATGCGCCCCGAGACCGCGATGACCTGGGTGCGGGTGGCGACGGTGCGCTCCACACCCACGGGATCGTCCGAGGGATCCAGTGTGGCGACATAGCCGGAGACGAGGTCGCGGGCCCGGCCGAGCCACCGGGAGGACTGCTCGGAGTCCCTGAACCCCTCGGTGATCCACCCGTTGGTGAGCAGGATGGCCGCCGTTAACGGGGTGCGGCGTTCGTACGGCTCACGCCACCAGGCGGCCAGCGCGTTGTGCACGCTCGCGCCCACGCTGTTGTGGGCCCAGGCCGGCCCCTTCGACGGCTGCGGCCGGTCAAGGTAGGTGAACCGGTAGCGGCGGCGGCAGTCGAGCCAGGTGTTCAACCGCGACGGTGTGCAGGAGTAGAGCCGCCGCGGCATCCCTTCCAGCGGGAGCTGGTCGTACACCTAGTCGTCGCCCGGCGTGATCCTGATGCCCGCGACCCTGGTGCCGTCGGTGAGCGGCCCCTCGTCCTCGGTCTCGGTGCGGGTGAGCGAGCCGGAGACCCAGCCGTCGAAGTGGGGCTCCAGGTCGCCGACGGTGACCTCCTCGCCATGCGCGGCCAGCACCCGGGTGTCGGTGGGCAGCGTGAAGAGGCGGCCGCCGATCGAGGTGAGCTGGTCGGGCAGCGCGGGATACTCGCCGCCGATCTTGCCGGGGCCGTCGGCCTGGAGCGACTTGCCGGTGAACACGGCGCTGAGCCCCTCGCAGTAGAGCGAGACGCCGCCGGGCGTGATGCCAGGCGTCTCCATGACGTCGAGCTGCACGTCGGCCACGCCGAAGATGCCGTCGTCCTCCATGTCGATGTCGGGCCAGGTCTCCGACCAGGTCTCCCGCCAGAGCGGCTTGTCCTTGGGGTGCAGGGCGACCACCGCCTCGTCCCTGCTGGCCACCTCGATGGCCGCGCCCACATGGTCGGGCAGGCCGTGTGTGCAGATGACGGCGAGCACCTCTCGCTCACCGACCTGCTCCAGGATCTTCTCGGCGTCTCGCGCCGGGTCGATGACGATCACCTCGTCGTCGTCGCCCAGGATCCAGGTGTTGTTCTCGACCTTGTACTCGGTGCCGTCGATGTCGACGGTGCCCTCGGTCACCACTCGTTCGATACGCGCTGTCACGCCTCCGAACTCTAGCCCGTCTCCATGGCCGTGCGAATCGCGTTGCGGATGAGTCGTACCGGTTAGTCCTCGAGTTTCGGCGAGAACGCCCCGAAAGGCAGGTCGAGCTCGAGCTCGCGCAGGTCCAGCAGATCGAGCTCGCTGAGCGCGATGAGGCAGCCGGCCTCGGCGGGCCAGGCGATCGCCCACAGCCAGTTGCCCAGCGCCTCGCCCGCGTAGACGGCCCGGTCGGGCGCGCCCTCGACGCACCACAGCGGGCTGGGGTGGCCCAGGACTCCGATCTTGGCGTTCGGCGGCCCCGAGTCGAACCCCTCACCGGGATCGGGCCCGTCCACCCCCGCGAACGCCGCTCCCAGCCCGACGCCGGGCTCCTCGGCGATGATGAGCAGGTCGGCGGGGCCGGCGCTGATCGACGGCCCGCACAGCGCGACCACGGTGGCGACCGCTCCGGTGCGCTCGTCGCCCGCCTCGGAGAATCCGGTCACCAGCCAGCCGGTGGGCAACGGCCACGGCAGCCAGACGGGCACCACCGCGCTCTTGCGCAGCGCCTCCACGGCCGCCGCGGACGGCGGCCAGGGCGGCCGGTAGGGCACGACATCACCATGCGTGTCACAACGCCATGCACTCGACCAGACATTCGGCCCATGAAGCGGGCCAAAGCAACGGGGACACGTCGGAGCCGCTCTCACAGCTACCCACGGTGCTTCCTGGAATATGGACCCGTCAAGGCCACATCTCGTTGTCTCGTCGTAATCTTGACCATGTGCGGGTAAATTGTGTCGGCGCCATCGTCGTCGACGGCTCCAGCAGGCTCCTGCTCGTCCGACGCGGCCGCCCACCGGGTGAGGGCCTCTGGTCGGTGCCCGGCGGCCGGGTGGAGCCCCAGGAGACCGACCGGGCCGCCGTGGAGCGCGAGATCCTGGAGGAGACCGGCCTGCGGGTCGCGGTGGGCTCCCTCGCCGGCACGGTCGAACGTCCGGGGCCGGGCGGGGTGACGTACGAGATCCGCGACTACCACGCCACCGTGACGGGCGGCGCGCTCACCGCCGGAGACGACGCCGCGGACGCGCGCTGGTGCACGTCCGACGACCTGGCCCGGCTCCCGCTCACCGATGGTCTCGTGGGCGACCTGACGGAGTGGGGCGTGCTCCCTCTCCGGTGACCCGCCGTCAGCGGCTGGAGGTCAGGGTGGAGGTCCACAGGATCAGGTGGTCGGCGCTGTAGGTCGTGCTCCGGCCCAGGGCGACGACCTCCGAGCCCGCCACCGTGACCGCCGCCAGCCACTGCATGCCGGGGCCCGCCAGGCGGTCCTTCGTCAGGTCCGAACGGTTCCAGGTGAGGCCGTCCTGCGAGATCCAGGCCGCGCTGTCACCGTTGTCCGGGGAGCCGTGCCAGCCGACCGCGACGAGCCCCTGGTCGGCGGAGGCGAGGTCGTAGACGGCCGCCGCCCCGTCCGCGGGGAGCCAGGCCGTGCGCCAGGTGACGCCGTCGTCGTCCGAGACCGCGGAGAACACCCGCCGCGACCCACGCTCCACCGCCGACCCGATGGCGACGAGCCGGTCCTGGTACGCCGCCACCTGGCGCAGGCCCGCGCCGGTGGCGCCGGGCGGCGCGACCCGCTTGCGGGCCTTCCAGTTGACGCCGTCCTCCGACACCCACACGACGCCGTTCTCCTGGTCGCCCGAGCCGGCGCCGCCCACCGCGACGTATCCCGAGCCCGTGGCCGCCAGGTCGTGGATCCGGGCGCCGGAACCGCCCTGCGGCAGCTTTCTCGACCGGGTGAACTTCCGCAGGTCAGGGGTGAACCACAGGGCGGCCGCCGGGCCGGAGGAGTCTCTGTCCTCGCCGGCCAGCACGTAGCCCTCCGGGCCGGCGGCGACCACGCGGACGCCGAGGTGGGGATGGTCCTTCGGCAGGGCGAGGTCGCCGGACGAGGCCACCCGCTTCCAGGTGCGGCCGTCCGAGGAGGAGACCAGGAGCGGCTCGGTGACGCCGATGCCCGTCTGCGTGCTGCCCGCCGCCAGCCAGCCGCGGCGGCCGTACGCGACGTCGTCGAGGGTCTGCTGACGCGGACCGCCGAGGCTCATCGAGGTCCAGCTCTGCCAGTTGAGACTGGTCCAGATGCCCGCGTCGCCCGAGGCGGAGCCGACCGCGACGTACCTGCCGTCGTGGTGCGCCAGCCCGTTGGTCTCCCTCGCCATCCTCGACAGGCCGTCGACGCCCGCCAGCCCCACCTGGGAGACGCCGCCGCGCGCGGGGGCGGCCATCAGGACGAGCTGGTTGTCCACGTCCGCCGCCGCCCGGTCGCCGCCCGCGAACAGGGTGCCCGACTCCGTGATCGTGAAGCCGCGCAGCGTCGCCCCTGACAGGTCGCCGAGGTCGGCGCTCTTTTTCCAGGCGCGGCCGTCGGTGCTGGTCAGCACCGCGTATCGGCCGAGGTTGACCTGGTGGACCGCCGCGATGCCGCCCTGGTGGCTGATCACCGACTCGATGCCGGGGCTCTCACCGCCGAGCCCGCCGATCGAGCCGCACAGCGACCACTGCGCGCCCGTCGGCGAACAGTAGACGCGCACCTCGCCGCTGACCGTACGCTGGCGGGTCGGCACCAGCACGAACTGCTTGGCCAGCACGGCCAGCGTTCCGAGCCGCGGGGCCGCCTCGGGCAGTTGGAAGCCGGTCGCCTGCCAGGTGCGACCGCCGTCGCCCGACCGGACGACGCGCGAGCCGGCGCCATCGGCGGGCCGCGCCACCGCGATCGCCGTGTCGCCCCTGGCCACGACCGCCTTCAGCTCCCGCACGTCCAGCCCGCGTGTCTCCACCCGCTGCCAGGAGCGCCCGTCCGCCGACTGCCACGCCGCCGGGCCGGTCCCGCCGTCCTCCAGCGTCGTACGTCCCACCGCCACGAACCCGGACCGGGTCCTGGCGATGTCGGCGATCAGGTCACCGGCGCGGAACGCCGAAAGCCCGGCCTGCTCCACGGCCGTCCAGCTGAACCCGTCGGCGCTCGTCCACAGCCCGCGCTCGCCGCCCTGGCCGTCGCCGCCGCTGGCCAGCCAGAGCCCTTCGCCTCCCACCACCCGCTGGACGGTGGGCGTGGTCGCGCCCGTGACCTGGCCCAGCTGCCACGTCCTGCCGTTGTCCGGCGAGAACAGGAACAGCGGGCGCGGCGTCGGGCTCGTCGTGTCGCTGCCCACGGCCACCACGGCGCGGCCCACCGAGGTCATGTCGTTGAGCATCTGTACGGAGCCGTCGCCGGCCGACGGGACCGTGAACAGGTCGTCGCCGGACTGGCCGGTGCCCGCCTCCAGCCGCAGCCCGGCCTCCTCGGGAGTGGTCCACCGCCAGACCAGCACGCCTCCCGCGACGACCAGCGCCAGGGCCAGCACGATGGCGAACGGCGCCGCGCCGCGCCGACGCCGGCCCACGGGGCTCGCCCGTCGGACCGCCGCCGGGGCCGGGCCTCGGTGATGCCTGCCGCTGGTCCCGGAGCGGGTCGGGCCCGTGGCGACCAGCAGGTCCGGCCGCGTGGGCCGTCCGCCCGGTGGCCGCCCCACCCGCCGGACAGCCTGATCCTCGCCGTCCTGCTCCTCGCTGTGCCGGTCCTCGCCGTGCCGGTCCTCCCCGTGCTGGTCCTCCCCGTGCTGGTCCTCGCCGTGCCGGTCCTCCCCGTGCTGGTCCTCGCCGTGCCGGTCCTCCCCGGCGACGTGCTCGGGCTCAGCGGCAGGACGTACGGCCTCCTCGCCGTGCTCTCCGGCCCCGGAGCGCACGGGGTCATCGACGTCGGGGCGGGGTGCCGGATCGGGCTCCTGTCCCGCCTTTTCGGCGCCCGGCTCGAACCAGGATCGCGGCACCACGCCGGGAGGGAGGCTGATGGACTCGGGTCTCGGCCGATCGATGTACGGCCTGACGGCGTCCGGCTGACGGGCCTCGGACTGATCATCGTCGGTGTGGGCGGCGTCGGGATGCTCGGATGGGGGGTGATCCGTACGCGATGTCTCCGATGGGGGGCGGGGTGGGCCGGAGGCGACCAGTTTGTCGGGGCGGTTCACCTGGCGCCGGGGGTGGCGCCGCTGCTCGGTCTCGGGTTCGGCCGTCGGCGAGCTGTACGGCCTGCGTCCTCTCGGAGGTTCCGCGGGCTCGTCATCGTCCGGAGTGGGCGAGGAGAAGGGCGGCAGACCCCAGGGAGAGGCCAGGGGTAAGCCTCTGGCCCGGTCGTCGGTGGGCCCGGGCGGCGAGTGCCGGATCCGGGGCTCGTGAGGAGACGGCGACGCGCCCTGGCCGTGCGGCTCCGAGGCGGGTGTGCCTTCGGAACGCGGGTCGTCGTCATCCGGCAGTCGCCGTGGCGGGTCGCTGGGGCCGGAGGCCACGCGGCGCACCTCCTAGTCGCGCTTGTCGAGCGGGTCCAACCTGGTCAACCGGGCAATGACCGAGCCCTCCCGAAGGCCGCTGGGACCGTTCCAGGGGTGCTCGTTCAGTTGATGTGCCTGTTTCAGGCTCCATGCACCAACAGCATGGAATATCGGCACGTGTCTACTCGTACCCCGTCGAACAGAGATGATCACCTCCGCCATCCTCGCCACCCCACAGGATCCAGATCAGCATGCCTGAGCCGGAATGGCGAGACCTCTCTAGCGAGATTCCCGGGACCCTGGCACCGTTTATCCGGAAATAGTGCCGATCGACCGTTTTTTGGCCAGATAGAGCACCCCAACCGTGAAGACGCCCAGCTGCACCACGGTCCCCACCAGCGACTGCCACGGCACCTCCCCCTGCTGCAACGCCTCCTCCAGCCTGCCGGCGGCCGCGCTGAGCCCGAAGGCCACCATGTTGTTGACCACGTGCAGCCCGATCGCGGCCTCCAGCCCCCCGGTCCGCACCGCGAGCCACCCCATGACCACCCCGAAGCTGAACACGTCGATCAGCCCCACCCACGTGTATCCGTGCAACGACGCGAAGATCCCGGCCCCGATCAGGATCCCCCATGCCGGATTGCGCAGATGCGCCCCGAACGCCTGCAACACCCAGCCACGGAAGAGATACTCCTCGGCCGCCGCCTGGACCGGCACCAGCAGCACCATGGCGACGAGCGCGGGCAGGAAGGCGCCCCAGCCGACCCACCCGAACAAGTCGGAGGTCTCCGCTCCCGTCAGGCTGAGCGCGATCACCTGCGCCGTCTGCCCGAGCGCGAGGGCCAGCACCCCCAGCGCGGCGAAGCGCAGCACCCACGCCCATCTCAGCCGCCCGGCGACCGAGGACAGAGTCCCGGGCCGGCGCCGCTGCACCAGCGCGACCGTACCGAAGACCAGCGGCAGGACGAGCGCGATCGACAGCAGCAACACCACCAGCTCGAAGACCGGATCGCCGAAGTAGCTGCCGGGCCGCATCGGCGAGGAGACGCCCAGGAGCGTCGCGACCACCACTCCCCCGAACACCACGAACACACCGATCAGCAGGAACCCGCCGGCCAGGATGATCGTGCCGACGATCTGCCGCCACAGGCGGGTGTCAGGAGTCCGGGCGAGCTGGTCGTACCTGGCGCCGCGCGGGATCGGCAGGAACCAGGGCGTGGGCCGCGGCGCCGGCGGATAGGGATAGGCGGGCCCTTCCGGCGGCCGAGGGCCGGACGGAAACTGGGGTCCTGGGTTCTCCTGCATCTTTACATTGTGTCCACCTGATGCGCATTAGTTCACAGACGGCCCGGCCATTTGGGCGGATGCTCGGGGAGGTACACATCTCGACCCTGGGAGCAATCCAATGTCAAGGCTGGGACCTGTCATCACCCTGGCGGCCGGAGCCGTGCTCGCCGCCGGGCTCGGTGTCGCCAGCACCACCGCGACACCCGCGGCGGACCCCACCGCCGCCACCGGCACCGCGCCCGAAACCGCGCCCGAAACCGCGGGCGAGCCCGCCGAGAACCCCGCGACCAGCGGCGACGCGACGCCGCCCGCCGGGGAGCCGTCCGCGAGCGCCAAGCCCACCCCCACCGAGACGACCGCGACGAAGATCGACTACGCGGGCCGCGTCCCCGGCAACGGTGGCCTCATCGCGATCTCCATCCGCGGCGGCAAGGCCATCGGCTACTTCTGTGACGGCAGGACGGAGGCCTGGTTCAAGGGCACCGCCGGGGCCGGCAAGGTCGGCCTCGAAGGCTTCGGCGGCGCCGAGGCCGGGGCGACGCTCGGCGGCGGCAAGGCCAAGGGCTGGCTGAAGGTCGGCGGCAAGAAGTGGAGCTTCGACGCCCCGACGGTCAAGAAGCCCTCCGGCCTCTACCGCGCGACCGCGCAGGTCAGAGGTGCCAGGATCCGCGCGGGCTGGATCATGCTGGCCCGGCCGCAGGGCGGCTTCACGCAGGTGGGCACCGCCTTCGTGGACGAGAGGCAACTGGACGTGCCCGAGCTGAACAGCGAGCAGCCCACCGCCCCCGTGACCGTCGACCAGGCCACCCTCTACCCCAAGGACGTCGACGGCTTCATCCAGGAGATGCGATGACCACCACCACGCGGCAGCCCTCTCACAGCCTCACCCCGCTGGTCGTGCCGTTGCTGGCCGGCGGCCTGGTGATGATCGCGCTCGGCGTCTACGGGAGGGTGCACACGCCCACCGGGTTCGCGGTGGGCCCCGCGGGCTTCTCCGCCGCGCTCCCGATGAAGGCCTGGCTGACCACTGGCGCCTTCGTGCTGGCGTTCGTCCAGGTGGTCTCCGCCCTGTCGATGTGGGGCAGGCTCGGGATCTCCATCCCGCCCGCCGTACACCGCTGGTCGGGCCGGCTGGCCTTCCTGCTCACCATCCCCGTCGCGTTCCACTGTCTGTACGCCCTGGGCCTGCAGTACGACGTGCCCCGGGTGCTCGCGCACTCGCTGCTCGGCTGCTTCTTCTACGGGGTGCTGACCGCCAAGCTGCTCGCCCTGCCCAAGCGCGGCCTGCCGGGCTGGTCGCTGCCCGTGCTGGGCGGGCTCACGTTCACCCTGCTCGTCGGGCTCTGGCTGACCTCGTCGTTCTGGTTCTTCACCACCATCGGGCTGAAGATCTAACCCTCGGGGCTGAACGTCCTGGTGCGGGCCAGCCCGGCGGCCCGCCCCTTGGCCGCGATGACGAGCGCCATCTTGCGCGAGGCCTCGTCGATCATCTCGTCGCCCAGCATGACCGCGCCGCGCTTCTCCACCGTCGTGTAGTACTCGTACGCCTCAAGGATGAGCTCGGCGTGGTCGTAGTCCTCCTGGCCGGGTGAGAACACCTCGTTGGCCGCGTCCACCTGCAGCGGGTGGAGCACCCACTTGCCGTCGAAGCCGAGCGCCGCGGCTCGCCGGGCCACCCGCCTGAACCCGTCGACGTCCTTGATCTGCAGGTAGGGCCCGTCGACGACCTGGAGGTCGTGCATCCGGGCCGCCATGAGCAGCCGCATCAGGATGTAGTGGTAGGCGTCGCCCTCGGTGTAGCCGGGCGGCTGCTCCCCCACGACCAGGGTCCGCATGTTGACCGACGCCATGAAGTCGGCGGGGCCGAACACCAACGCCTCCATCCGGCGGGACGCCCCGGCGATGGCGTCGACGTTGACCAGGCCGCGGGCGTTCTCGATCTGCGCCTCGATGCCGATGCGACCGACCTCGAAGCCCATCGTCCGCTCGATCTGGGTGAGCAGGGTGTCGAGCCAGACGATCTCGGTGGAGTCCTGGACCTTGGGCAGGATCAGGCAGTCGAGGTGCGCGCCCGCGCCCTCCACGACCTCGATCACGTCGCGGTAGGTCCACTGCGTGGACAGGTCGTTGACCCGGACCACGCGGGTCTTGCCGGTCCAGTCGCCCTCGCGCAGCGCGGTCACGACGTTCTTGCGCGCCTCCTCCTTGGCCATCGGCGCGACGGAGTCCTCCAGGTCGAGGAAGACCTCGTCGACGGGCAGGCCCTGGGCCTTCTCCAGGAAGCGGGGGTTGCTGCCGGGCACCGCGAGCACAGAACGACGAGAGCGCATGCGCACACGTTAACGGGGACGCTCCGAAGCTCTCGGGCCGGGGTTACAGTCGTTGCTGTGAGCGACAACACCGTGGCCATCGAGGAGGGCGCCAAGAAGTCGGGCATCCTCTGGCTCACGCTCGACCGTCCGCGCCTGGCCTGGCACGCCTGGCACGACGGCGGCATCTACCTCGTCACCGGGGGTGGCGAGCAGGTCCTGCCGGGGCTCGACGCCCTCGACCGGGTGCGCGTGACGCTGCGCAGCAAGGACAACGGCGCCCGGCTGGTGGAGTTCGAGGCCGCGGTCCGGGTGGTCGACCAGGCCGCCGAGCCCGACGCCGTCGCCGCGCTGGCCAAGGAGCGCCTCAACGCTCCCGACAGCGTCCACCTGACCGACCGGTGGGCGCGGGAGTCCACGGTGCTACGCCTCACGCCCACAGCCTGAAGCGCCCGCAACCTGAGCACCCGCTCTGGGCACCCGCTCTGGGCGCCGGCTCTGGGCGGCCACGGGTCTCAGGTCACGCGCACCGGCTCGGCCACCCCCGGCGCCGGTGAGCGGCGGGCCGAGGCGGTCTGCGCCAGCAGGGCGCCCGACAGGACGATCAGGCCGCCGATGATCTGGAAGACGCCCAGCGTCTCGCCCACCAGCGCCCAGGCGACCAGCGCGCCGCCGATGACCTCCAGCGACGCCACCGTGGCCCCCACCGCCGCCGACAGCCGCCGCACCGCGTTGACGCCCAGGATGTACGCCGTCACGGTGGCGATCAGCACCATCCACAGGTACGCCCCCAGCACCGGCAGCGTGACCCCGCCCTGCGGCGCGACCGAGACGGTGAACGACTCCCACGGGATGCCCCACGGCCGGGCGAACGGGACGAGCACCACAGCCGCTCCGATCATGCCCCAGGCGATCAGACCCAGCGGGTCGATATCGTCCCCGAAGCTATCGCTCATCAGGAAATATCCGGCGCAGCACGCCCCGGCCACCAGGCCCAGCAGCAGGCCGAGCCCGTCCAGCCGGAGCCCGTCCCACGCCTCCACGACGATGCCCAGCCCCGCCACGGCCACCACGGCCCCGAGGTAGGCGGCGCGGGCCAGCCTGATCCCCCGGACGAACCGCACCCAGATGACCACCATCACCGGCGACATGTACTCCAGCAGCAGCACGATTCCCACCGGCAGCCGGGTGATCGCCACGAAGTACAGCGACTGCACTCCGGCCACGGCCACGATCGCGTACAGAGCGAAGAACGGCAGCCGGGAGCGAGGGATCCGCAGCACGGCGGGTCGCAGCACGGCGAGGACGGCGAACAACAGCAACCCGGCGCCCGCCATGCGGCACCACACGGCCTCGATCGGGGTCAGGCCGCCCTCGATGAGGTATTTTCCCATCGGCCCGGAGAAGGCGAAACAGGACGCTGAGACCAGCGCGAAGGCGAGACCGGCATTCCGCATGCCGCACCATCCAGAGTAAGTACCGTTAGCAACGTATGATCCTGACACGTAGGGCGTTCCAGGCGCAACGCCGCGCCACTGTTAGCCTGCTCACGTGAAGATCTTCGCGGCCCGCCTGGCCGGGACCTCGGTCTTCGACCCCGCGGGCGACCAGATCGGCCGCATCCGGGACGTCGTCGTCGGCCTGCGCGGCTCCCGTCCGCCAAGTGTCCACGGCATGGTCGTCGAGGTGCAGCCACGCCGCCGCGTCTTCCTGCCCATCACCCGCGTGCGCGGCATCGAGGCGGGCGCCGTGATCTTCACCGGCAAGCTCAACGTCCGCAGGTTCGAGAAGCGGACCACCGAGACGCTCGTCGTCGGCGAGATGCTCGACCTCGCCGTGACCGTCGGCGGCCAGCAGATGACCGTCTACGACGTGGCGATGGAGGAGACGAAGCCCTCGATCTGGGAGATCACCAGCGTGGCCGTCTACCGAGGCAGGCGGCGGCGCGAGGCCCGGGTCGTCGACTGGGGCGAGGTGGCCGGCTTCGACGTGCTGCAGAAGGACCAGGGCACCGCCGGGCTGATCGCCTCCTTCGAGTCCATGCGCGCCGCCGACCTGGCCAGCGCCCTGCACGAGCTGTCCGGCAAGCGGCGGCTCGAGGTCGCCCGCGCGCTCGACGACGACCGGCTCGCCGACGTGCTGGAGGAGATGCCGCCCCGCGACCAGATCGGCATCCTCAGCACGCTGGAGCCCGAGCGGGCGGCCGACGTCCTGGAGGAGATGGGCCCCGACGACGCCGCCGACCTGCTGCACGACCTGCCTCCCGAGGAGGCGGCCCGGCTGCTCGCGCTGATGGAGCCGGGCGAGGCGGCCCCCGTGCGGCGGCTGCTCACCTACCCCCAGGACACCGCCGGCGGCATGATGACCAGCGAGCCCGTGATCCTGCCCCCGACCGCCACGGTGGCCGAGGCCCTCGCGAACATCCGGCTCAAGGACCTGACGCCGGCCATCGCCGCCCAGGTCTACGTGACCCGGCCGCCCACCGAGACCCCGACCGGGGCCTACCTGGGCGTGAGCCACTTCCAGCGGCTGCTGCGCGACCCGCCCTCCACCCTTCTGGGGGCCGCGCTCGACCCCTCGATCGACCCCATCAGACCGGAGCTCAGGCTGCCCGACGTGGCCGCCTACCTGGCCAACTACAACCTCGTGGCGGCTCCGGTCGTCGACGAGCTGGGCAGGCTGGTCGGCGCGGTGACGGTCGACGACGTGCTCGACCACATGCTGCCGAAGGACTGGCGCGAAAGGCTGCACCCGTGACCAGCACCGACCGTCTCGACCAGCCCCGCGAGCTGCGCCGCACGCTGCGCCCTCACTACGACCGCGAGGCGTTCGGCCGGCTGTCCGAGGAGATCGCCCGCTTCCTCGGCACCGCCAGGTTCCTCGTCTACATGACGGTGTTCGTCGGGATCTGGGGGCTCTGGAACGTCTTCGCCCCAGAACTTCTGCGGTTCGACCCCTATCCGTTCATCTTCCTCACGCTCATGCTGTCGCTGCAGGCCTCGTACGCCGCACCGCTCATCCTGCTGGCGCAGAACCGCCAGGCCGACAGGGACCGCGTCCAGTACGAGCAGGACCGCGAGGCGGCCGAGCGCAACCAGGCGGAGATCGAGTATCTGACCCGCGAGATCGCCGGGCTGCGGATGGCCCTGAGCGAGGTGGCCACCCGCGACTATCTGCACTCCGAGGTGCAGCGGCTGCTGGAGGAGCTCAGGGAGCGCCGGTGAGGTCGAGCGCCGCCAGCTTGGCCAGCATCACGCGCACCTGCTCGATCTCGCCGGGGGCGAGCAGGTCGAGGAACTGGCTCCTGATGCCCCCCAGATAGGTGGGAGTGGCCTGGGCCAGCCGGGCGGCGCCGGTGTCGGTGAGCACGGCGTAGAGACCGCGCGCGTCGCTCGCGCACGCCTCGCGTTCCACCAGCCCGTCACGCTGCAGCCGGTCGATCAGCCTCGTCAGGCCGCTGCGGGACAGCAGCACCCTGCCCGCCAGGTCGTTCATCCGCAGCCGCCGCTCGGGCGCCTCCGCGAGCTGGAGCAGCACGTCGTAGGAGGCCAGGGCGAGGTCGTGGGCGACGAGCAGCTCCGCCTCAAGATGGCGGGTGACCCGCATCTGGGCTCGCTGCAGCATCCGCCAGACCGTCAGCTCCTCGGCGGTGAGGCTCTCGTCGTGCAGAAGAGTCACGGAGTAACCTTAGAACGTTGCACGGACACCTAAACAGTTGGGGATTAACCGTGCCGGGGCACTGGTTCATACCATGGAGGGGCATCCTCACTGGCGTGCAGCGCCTGTCCTACATAGACGACAAAGGAGGGACGGCACTCCCTCGTGCCGAGACTTCGATGGCACCAACCCAGGAACAGGTGACGGCAGCGCTCGCCACCGTCATCGACCCCGAGATCCGTCGCCCGATCACCGATCTCGGCATGGTCAAGAGCATCGACATCGCCCCCGACGGAGTCGTACGCGTCGGCGTCTACCTCACCGTCGCCGGCTGCCCGATGAAGGACACCATCCGCCGCGACGTCACCGCCTCGATCACCGCCCTCGACGGTGTCACAGGCGTCGAGATCGAGCTCGACGTCATGAGCACCGAGCAACGCAAGACCCTGCAGACCAAGCTCCGCGGCGACCGGGGGCCCGAGAAGGAGATCCCCTTCAACCAGCCGGGCTCGCTGACCCGGGTCTTCGCGGTGGCCAGCGGCAAGGGCGGCGTCGGCAAGTCGTCCGTGACGGTCAACCTGGCCGCCGCCATGGCCGCGGGCGGCCTCAAGGTCGGCATCGTCGACGCCGACATCTACGGCCACAGCATCCCGCGCATGCTGGGCGCCTCCGACCGGCCGACCAAGGTCGAGGACATGATCATGCCGCCGGTGGCGCATGACATCAAGGTCATCTCGGTCGGCATGTTCAAGCCCGAGGGCAACAGCGCGGTGGTGTGGCGCGGGCCGATGCTCGACCGGGCGCTCCACCAGTTCCTCGCCGACGTCTACTGGGGCGATCTCGACGTCCTCCTGCTCGACCTGCCTCCGGGCACCGGCGACATCGCCATCTCGGTGGCCCAGCGCCTTCCGTCGGCCGAGATCCTCGTCGTGACCACGCCGCAGATGGCCGCCGCCGAGGTGGCCGAGCGGGCGGGTTCGATCGCGGCCCAGACGCACCAGCAGATCGCCGGCGTCATCGAGAACATGGCGTGGCTGCCCTGCCCCCACTGCGACGAGCGCATCTCGGTCTTCGGCGAGGGCGGTGGCCAGACGGTCGCCGACGCGCTCACCCGCACCCTCGGCACCCGGGTGCCGCTGCTCGGTCAGGTCCCGATCGACCTGCGGCTGCGCGAGGGCGGCGACGAGGGCAAGCCGCTCGTGCTGACCGATCCCGACTCTCCCGCCGCCGCCGAGCTCCGCTCGATCGCGGCGGCTCTGAGCAAGCGCTCGTCCAGCATCAAGGGGCTGCAGCTGGGTCTGTCGCCCAACCGCTGACGCCTTTTCGCTACGGGCCCGCTCGTCCGCGAGCGGGCCCGCCGTGTTCCGCGGGCGTCAGGTCGCCTCGGAGTCGTACGGCGGGATCTCGCCGTAGCCCAACGGGTCGACCGGCTCCGCCTCCGCGACGTAGGCCGCCGTGGCGGGCTCCAGCTCCCGAGGCCGGCCGTTCCAGTCCTTCTCCACGTCGTCCAGGAGGTGCTTGCGGACGAAGGTGCGCGGATTGAGGTCGGCGGGGTCGAAGTTGGAGAGCTCCGGCGGCAGCCCGGCACGCAGGTCCTCGCGCGCGTTGTTGGCCATCCGGCGCAGGTTGCGCAGCGTCTCGCCCGCCTGTGACGCCACCTGGGGCAGCTTATCCGGACCGAAGACGAGCAGCGCGATGACGATCAGCGCTCCGATCTCCATCCAGCCGAGTCCGAACACGGTGAGCTCCTACCGCAGTGAAATAGCTCCGAGGACGACCCCGGTCAAATCCCAGACTAAGGGCTAGCCGGGACAGCTCGGGCGCCCACCCACGCTGACGATCCCAAACCTGGACAGCTCCGTCCAGGGCGGTGACGCGTCGCGCATCCGGATCAGGACGGTGTGGCGACGGGTTCGTCGTCGGCCGTCACGGTCAGAGTGGCGGTGCGCTCCTCGCCGTTGCGCAGGTACTTGACGGTGATCTGGGAGCCGGGGGCCTTGCTGCGGATCAGCGCGATGAGCTCGTTGCCGTCCTGCAGGCGGAGCCCGTCGATCTCCATCAGCACGTCGCCCTCCTTGAGGCCCGCCTTGGCCGCCGGCCCGTTGGCGTCGACCGGCTGCCGGCCGTCGACCCGGTCGGTGGTGATGCGGACGCCCTCGCCCTTGTAGTCGCGGTCCAGCACGATGCCGATCTTGGGGCGCTTGGCCTTGCCGGTGCTGACGAGCTCCTCGGCGACGCGGCGAGCCTGGTTGACCGGGATCGCGAACCCGAGGCCGATGCTGCCGCTCTGGCTGCCGAGTGAGCGGCTCAACGTGGCGATCGCGGAGTTGACCCCCACGACCTCGCCCTTGCCGTTGACCAGGGGTCCGCCCGAGTTGCCGGGGTTGATGGCGGCGTCGGTCTGGATGGCGCTGATGTAGGCGGGCTCCTCGGCGGACGTGCCGCTCTCGTCTCCGGCGATGACCGGGCGGTTGAGGGAGCTGACGATGCCCGTGGTGACCGTGCCGGACAGGCCCAGCGGCGAGCCGACCGCGATGACCGGGTCGCCGACGACCACCTGGTCGGAGTTGCCCAGGGTGATCTCGGGGGTGCCGAACGTCTCCTCCGGCTTGACCACCGCCAGGTCGGAGCCGGGGTCACGGCCCACGATGCGGGCGGTCGTGGTCTTGCGGTTGTTGAACATGATCCGGATCTCGCCGCCCTTGGCGGCCATGGCGACCACGTGGTTGTTGGTGACCACGTAGCCGTTCTTGATCAGGAAGCCGGAGCCGGTCGCGCCCTCGGTGTTGCTGCCGTTGCCGACCTCCAGCGAGACGACGCTGGGCAGCACGCGCGACGCCACGCCGGCCACCGAGTCGGGAGGCCGGTTGACGGCGCCGCTGGGAGCTGGGCCGAGGCTGTAGGACGGGTCGGTGCCGTCGCCGCTCCTGGTCAGCAGGTAGGTGCCGACGCTGCCGAGCAAGGAGGCCAGCAGGGCGATGACGACGGCCAGGACGACCATCAGACTGACGCTCGGCCCGCGCCTGGCCGTGGCCGCGCCCGGTGACCCGGGCGGCGGCGCCCACCCCTGCCCCATCCCGAGCGCGCCGCGCGGAGGCGGCGGGGGCGCCTCGCCGCCGTAGGGAGGCGGGCCGGCCGAGGTGCCGAAGAAGGGGCTCTCGTAGGCGCGCGTCGACTGCGGGCCCGACGGGTCGCCGAAGCCGCCCTGAGCGGGCTGCGGGCCGGACGGGTCACCGAGAGGCCCCTGCGCGGACTGCGGACCGGGCTGCGGGCCCGACGGCTCACCGTGGGAGGCGGTCATGTACGGCCGGTCGGGCAGGCCGAAGATCTCCGTGCCGGTGGAACGACCTGACGGATCGCTCCAGAGACCGAACGAGCTCGTCTCGGATCCCCAACCGGGCTGTTCCGGATGCTCATCAGCGGGCAGGAACTCCGGTCGCCCCTGTGAGCCGGGGAAGTCCGACGGTGTGCGTCCTTCGTTGGGGCGCGTCTCGTCGGTCATCTAACTCTCACCACTCCTTGCTCGGACACCGCAATCCTGGCGCGATCGGCATACGAGGGTCGTAAAGCAATTGTCAAGGATGCCCCCAGAAAATGGGCACACCTGACAAAACCCGAACCCAGATCGTATGCCCCCGTCACCGCCGACTACGCCAACCGAGTATCCCAGCTCACCGGGCCAAGGTCAGGGTGTGGGCATCGGCGGCGTGGTGACCTGCGGGGTCGCGGGCCGGTGCTGGTTGAAGAGCTCGACCGGCGGGCTGGGGGTGGTCTGCCCCACTCCCGAGGCGGCGAAGAACGTGCCGAGGGCGACGGCCGCCGAGACCACGCCCACGGCGACGTAGGTCGAGCGTCGTCTAGCTCCACGGCCAGGGCCGGAAGCGCCGCCGGTCGCGTCCCTGCGCGGGCGGTTGTCCAGCGGGGCGATGCTGTAGGGGCCCGGGATGGGCACCCCGCCGAACGTCCGGGTAGGGAAAGGCCGCTCCCGGGGCGGCAGCGGGCCGCCCGGCTCCGACATCCGCAACAGCGACATGGTGAGATCGGCCGGCATGACCATGTCGTCGAGCGACCGCAGGCGCGACTTCAGCGCCCGCATCGACTCGACCTCGCGCCTGCACTCCGCGCAGAAGGTCAGGTGAGCCAGGGCACGCTCGCGTTCGGTGTGATTGAGCTCACCGTCCACCAGCGCGGATACGCGTTCTCCAAGATGTGACATATCAGACTTCCTCCCCACGGGTCCCCGACGGGAATGCTGGCGGGGGGAGTTGTGAATTACGGGGTGCCCGGTGGTCGAGCGCCTCCCGCAACTGCGCCCGGCCACGGTGGATACGGCTCCGGACAGTGCCCAGCTTGACGCCGAGCGTGGCCGCGATCTCCTCGTACGACAGCCCTTCGATGTCGCACAGCACGATCGCCGCCCGGAAGTCGGGAGTGAGCGCGTCGAGAGCGGCCTGGACGTCGGGCTCGAAGTGGGCGTCGTCGAAGGCCTGGGCCGGTGACGGCTCACGGCCGCGCAACCGCTCGGCCGCGTCGTCGGCGAGCCCCTCGAACCGGATGCGCTGCTTGCGCCGCGCCATGTCGAGAAACAGGTTGGTGGTGATCCGGTGCAGCCAGCCCTCGAACGTGCCGGGCGTGTAGCTCGACAACGACCTGAAAACCCGGACGAAGACCTCTTGCGTGAGATCCTCGGCGTCATGGACATTGCCGGTGAGCCGGTACGCCAGTCGATATACGCGGGCGGAGTGAGTCCGCACCACTTCCTCCCAGGTGGGAGGCGTCCAATCAGACATGGGAGTATCGGCCTGGTGGTCACTATCGTCCACCAGCACTCCTCTCTCTGGGACCACCGCTACCGCCATAGTGCCTGGTTTTGTCCCTTCGTGCGTACTGCCTGCCTTCCGGACCGGCAAAGCCCGTTTAAACCTGCAACGCCGGAGGGCGCTCCTGAGTTCCCGTCCGGGCGTGTCTCCCCTAGGCTGCGACCGGTGACCAATCGCATGAAAGTGGGGGGAGGAGGCCGATGACCAGTCCGGTAGAGGCCACTCTGGCCTATGCGGAGCAGTTCCATCACGAGGATGAGATCCTGCACGCGGCGCGGCAGCGCGGCCTGGAGATGGGCGCCACCCCCATCCTTCCCGGAGGCGGGGCGGCGCTCTGCTTCCTGGCCACGGCGGTCAACGCCAAGTCGGTCGTCGAGATCGGCACCGGCTGCGGCGTCTCGGGCCTCTGGCTGCTCCGGGGCATGCGCCCCGACGGCACACTGACCAGTGTCGACGTGGAGCCCGAGCACCAGCGGCTGGCCAGGCAGGCGTTCGCCGAGGCGGGCTTCTCCGGCGGCCGGGTGCGGCTCATCGCGGGCCGCGCGCTCGACGTTCTGCCCAGGCTCTCCGACGGCGGCTACGACCTCGTGTTCGCCGACGGGGCCAAGCAGGAGTATTCCGACTACCTCGCCGAGGCCGTGCGGCTGCTGCGCGTCGGGGGCATCGTCGCCTTCGACAACGCCCTGTGGCACAACCGCGTCGCCGACCCGTCCCAGCGCGACCCGGAGACGGTCGCGCTCCGCGAGCTGGGCAAGCTCGTGCAGGGCGACGACCGCCTCCGCTCACTGCTGATGCCGCTCGGCGACGGCCTGCTCGCCGCCGTCAAGATCGCCGACTAGCCCCGGGTGAGCCACTCCAGCAGCACGCGCACCCCGAACCCCGTCGCGCCCTTGCTGAGGGTGCCCTCGTCGACGGTGCTGCGGCCGACGCCCGCGATGTCGAGATGGGCCCACGGCCGCTTGCCCGCGAACTCCCGCAGGAACAACGCCGCCGTGATGGACCCCGCCCCGAAGGTGGAGCCGCTCTCGACGTTGGACAGGTCGGCGATCGGCGACTCCAGCGCGGGCGCGTAGTCGTCGATCAGTGGCATCCGCCACAGCCGGTCGTCGGTGGCCTGCCCGGCGTCGACCAGCTCGCGGGCCAGCGTGTCGTCGGTGGAGTAGACGGCTCCGACGTTGCGCCCGAGGGCGACCGTGATGGCCCCGGTGAGCGTGGCGACGTCGACGACCGCGTCGGGGTCGAGCTCGGCGTCGGCGTAGGCGAGCGCGTCGGCCAGCACCAGCCTGCCCTCGGCGTCGGTGTTGAGCACCTCGACCGTGCGGCCGCCGTAGTGCGTGATCACGTCACTGGGCCGCTGGGCGGTGCCGGACGGCATGTTCTCGGCCGCGGCGATCAGGCCGGTGACGCGTACGGGCGCGCCCAGGGCGGCCAGGGCCCCCAGGACGGCGATCACCACGGCGCCGCCCGCCATGTCGGTCTTCTGGGTCTTCATGTTCTCGGTCGGCTTGAGCGACAGGCCGCCCGAGTCGAACGTGATGCCCTTGCCCACCAGCACCACGTGCCGATCGGCGGGCTCGGCCGGGGTGTAGGAGAGCTGGATGAGCCGGGGCGGGCTGACCGACCCCCGGCCGACGGCCACGATGCCGCCGAAGCCGCCCGCCTGCAACTGCTCCTCGTCCCAGATCCGCGTGGGCACGCCCTGCTCGGCGGCGCGCTCGGCGAGCCAGGCGGGATTCTTCACGGACGAGGGCGTGTTGGCCAGGTCACGGGCGAGCGCCACGGCCTCGGCGACGGCCTGGGCGCGGCGTACGGACGCCTCGTCGGCGCCGACGAACCTGAGCGCGCCGACGGGCGTCTTGCCCGGCGCGCCGATGCGATAGGCGTAGGCGGCGAGCAGCGCGGCCTCGGCGAACACCGCCACGTCGCCGTCGGGCACCACCACGGCCAGCTCCGCGCGCCCCTTGACCCGGCGGGTCAGCGCCGCCGCGGCCTTGCGCAGCGCGCGCGGCGAGCCGTCGCCGACGCCGTAGAGCAGCACCCGGCCGACCCCGCTCCCGCGCGCCACGGGCACGTCCACGATCTCGCCGGGCTCGCCCTTGGCCTCGTAGTGGGCCAGCAGGTCGGCCACCGGCACCGGCAGGTCGAGCGCGCGGGACGGGATCAGGTCCTGGGCATAGGGGACGGCCACCAGCTCGGCGTCCGCGGGCAGGTCGGTGACCACCGACGCAGTGGTCTCAATCGGCACGGGAACATTCTCCTCGAACGTCAGCGACCCTGGCGCGAACGCCAGGGCCGTGGGGTCAGGTTGTCTCGGGAGCTCTCAGCCGACGACGTTCTTCAACGCCTCACCGAGCGCCTTTGCCTCGTCGGCGGAAATCTCCACGACGAGCCGGCCGCCACCCTCCAGGGGGACCCGCATGACTATGCCGCGCCCTTCCTTGGTGACCTCGAGCGGACCATCGCCGGTCCGCGGCTTCATCGCCGCCATGCGTGCATCCCTTCCTGCCTTGGGCTCCCGCGGCCCGCGATTTCGACCGCCCGTTAGGGAGGGCGGCGCATTCACGTCTTCTGTGATGTCCTATTCTCCCGCATCGAGAGCCCTCATGGGTAACGATCTCCTCCCAGAATGCGTTGTCCGCGGTGGCCAGGACGTTCAAACTGGACTTCGTGCATGCTCGCGCCGCCCTCTTCGACCTCTACGGAGACCACCTGCGCACGCGCGGCGGGCAGGCGTCCGTGGCCGCTCTCGTACGCCTGATGAAGCCCCTGGAAATCGCCGCTCCGGCGGTGCGCACCGCCGTCTCACGGATGGTCAGGCAGGGCTGGCTGCGGCCGGTCAGGCTGCCTCAGGGGCCCGGCTACGGGCTCACCACCAAGTGCGTCAGGCGGCTGGACGAGGCCGCACTGAGAATTTACCGAGCCGGAACACCGAGCTGGCACGGACGCTGGCACCTGATCGTGCTCGAACCGGTGAAGGATCGCCAGCGCCGTGAGCGGCTGAGAGCCGATCTCACCTTCCTCGGCTACGCCTCGCTGTCCGAGACCGCCTGGATCGGCCCGCGCTCCTCCCCAGAGCTCGACAACCTCCTCGACGGCGAGGGGGTGCGGGCCGACAGGTTCGACGCGGCCCTGGAGGGCGTCTCGCAGGAGCTGGTGTCGCGGGCGTGGGACCTGACGGCGATCGGCGAGGCGTACGAGCACTGGCTGTCGGAGGCTGTCACGCTGGTCGGGGCGCTCCCCGAGGGGGCCCCCGCCGATCAGGTCTTCGCGACCAGGAGCAGACTGGTGCACGGGTGGCGCAACTTCCTGTTCCGCGACCCCGGCCTGCCCCCCGAGCTGTTGCCACCCGCCTGGCCTGGGGAGAAGGCCAGATCCTACTTCGAGCAGGAGGCAGCCCGCCTGCTGCCCGCAGCAGCCGCGTTCGTCGACAGGGAGTTATCGTGATCCGCTATGACGTGACCGACGCCGTCGCCACCGTCACCCTCGACCGCCCCGATGCGATGAACTCGCTGACGTCCGAGGTGAAGGCCGCGCTGCTGGAGGCGGTGCGCCGGGCGGCCGGCGACCCGGAGGTGCGGGCGGTGCTGCTGACCGGCTCGGGCCGGGCCTTCTGCGCCGGTCAGGACCTGCGCGAGCACGCCGCCAACCTGGAGGCCGGCCGCGGCCTGGCCAACACCGTGCGCGAGCAGTACAACCCGATCGTCGAGCTGATCACCACCATGGACAAGCCGGTCGTGGCCGCGGTCAACGGCGTCGCCGCGGGCGCGGGCGCCGCGCTGGCCTTCGCCTGCGACCTGCGGGTGGCCTCGGACAAGGCGAAGTTCGCGATGGCGTTCACGGGCATCGGCCTGGCGCCCGACTCCGGCGCCTCCTGGACGCTGCGACGGCTCGTCGGCCAGGGGCGGGCGGCCGAGCTGCTGTTGCTCGGCGAGCCGGTCGACGCCGCCCGCGCCCTCGAACTCGGCCTGGTCTCGCGCGTGGTGCCCGCCGACGACCTGCCGAAGGCCGCCCAGGAGCTGGCCGTACGGCTGGCGCAGGGCCCCACCCTGGCGTACGCGGCCACCAAGCGGGCGCTGGCCCACGCGGCCACGCACTCGCTGTCCGAAACCCTGCGCGTGGAGGCCGACCTGCAGGACGAGTGCGTCGCCACCCGCGACCACCAGGACGCGACCAAGTCCTTCCTGGCCAAGGAGCGGCCGGTCTTCCACGGCCGCTGACCGGCCCGTAGGGGCGACCTCGCCGCCGGGCCGCGTGCCGAGGACCGTGCGCCGCCGGACCGTGCGCCGCCGGACTGCGTGCCGAGGACCGTGCGCCGCCGGACCGTGCGCGACGTGCCGCGGGACACCGGCCCGTGCGCCGCCGGGCCGCGGCACCGGCGGCCGGGAGTGATCAGGCACTCCCGGCGCGGGCCACACACCCCTCGATGTGGTCGTTGACCAGGCCGATGGCCTGCATCAGCGCGTAGGCCGTGGTGGGGCCGACGAACCTGAACCCGTGCCGCTTCAGCTCCTTGGCCAGCGCCACGGAGCCGGGGGTGACGGCGGGGACGTCGGACATCGCCCTCGGCACGGGCGCGTCCGGGTCGGCGTGCCGCCACACCAGCTCGGACAGCCCGCCGGGCAGGTCGAGCGCGGCCCGCGCGTTGCTGATCGCCGCCTCCACCTTGGCCCGGTTGCGGACGATCCCGGCGTCGCGGAGCAGCCGCTCCACGTCGTACTCGGTGTAGGCGGCCACCTTCGGGATCGAGAACCCGTCGAAGGCGGCGCGGAAGTTGTCACGCTTGCGGAGGATCGTGAGCCACGACAGCCCGGACTGGAACGCCTCCAGCGACACCCGTTCGAAGACTCTGTCGTCACCCCGGACCGGCCGGCCCCACTCGTCGTCGTGGTAGGCGAGGTAGAGCGGATCGGAGATGCCCGCCCAGGCGCACCGCACCACCTCACTCACGAGGCGTCCCTCCACCGGGACCGCTGCCATGGGAGTCGTCGCCGTCGCGCCCCGCCTCGCCGTCCGGCGCGTCCTTCGTGTCGGCCGGAATGTCGGCCCGAGCGGCCGGAGTGTCCGCCTGGGCAGCAGGGATGTCCGCCTGGGAAGCCGGGATATCAGCCTGGGTGTCCGGGAGGTCGTCGGCCCGGACGGCTTCGGGGCCGCGGCGCTCGACGCCGTTGGGGACCGGAAGCTCGGAGCCCGTGGCGAACGGAAGCTCGGAGCCCGTGGCGAACGGCGCCAGGGCGGCGGTGTCGAGGGACGGGACGGGATCGCCCGCCTCAGGCAGCTCCATGGACGCGGCGGGCGCCTCGGGCTCGTGGTCGGTGCGCAGGCCGCCACCGGGGGCGGCGTAGACCTCCTGCCGCGCGTGCAACCGGCTCGACAGCAGCTCGGAGACCCGCTGCTCCAGAACCGCGATCCTGGTGTCGCGGGCGCTGATCGCGTTGGCGGCCCGGCGCAGCGTCTCGTCGACGCTCTGCGTGTGATAGCCGACGATGTTGACCGGCAGATGCAACGCCATGAAGTCGACCGCCGTCAGCTGCCCCGGCTCGGGCAGGTCGAGAGGCGGCACGTCCGGCGGGAACTCGGTCAGCTCACCGCCCCTGCCAAGGGATACCAGCACGACGCAGGCCAGGATGGCGAGCGCGGCGATGGCGAGTATGACCAGCACATTGGCATCGTACTCATACCATCGAGGCATGAGTCCCGCAGTTGTCGCGCCCGGTGAGCCTTTGGACCCCACCTGGACTCCCGCGGCCTCGCCCGCGCAGGCCGCCGCGCTGGCGCGGACGGGCGCGACCGTGCTGGTCACGCTGCCCGACGAGCTCGACGCGGCGCTCGCGGCGGCCGCGATCTACTGCTGGCACGGCGCGCAGGTCTTCGTCACGGAACATACCGATCAGGTACGGCTCGCCCTGGACATGACCGAGTCGCTGGCCGGTCGCCGCCCGCCCGCCCTCACCCGTCGCGGTCTCGCCTGACAAGTCAGCCGACGGCCTCGCCGAGCTCCGCGACCGAGGGGCGGACCGGCGCCGGCCGGCCCTCCACATGGGCGAAGGCCTCGTCCACCGTGGTCGTCCAGGCGATGGCGTCGAACACGTTGGCCCTGGTGAAGCCCTCGTCGTACATGCCCTCGACGAGCCGGCGCAGCGGTGTGTAGAGGCCCCAGGGATCGAGGATGACCAGGGGGCGGTCGTGGATGCCGAGCACCCTGGCCGTCCAGATCTCGAAGAGCTCCTCCAGCGTGCCGATGCCGCCGGGCAGCACGAGGAAGGCGTCGGAGCGGGCGTCCATGACGCCCTTGCGCTCGCGCATGTCGGCGGTGACGATCAGCTCGTCGGAGTCGCGGTCGGCCACTTCGATGTCGACCAGGACCTGCGGGATGACACCGACGGTGTGGCCGCCGGCCGCCCGGGCCGCGGTGGTGACGGCGCCCATGCACGAGACGGTGGCGCCGCCGCTCACGAGGGTGTGGCCACGCCGGGCGAGCTCGGTGCCGACCTCCGTGGCGAGCGCCACGTACTTGGGGTCGATCTTCTGGCTGGAGGCGCAGTAGACGCAGACGTTCACGAGGCGCCAGCCTATTGGGGTTCGGCGATGTGCGAGGCGGCGGCCTGCCGCTCCTCCAGGCTCTGCCGGGACCGGGCCCGGTCGGACTCGACGATGACCCGCACGGCCTCGTCGACGTCGTCGGTGACCGTGATCAGGTCGAGGTCGTGGGTGGCGATCTTGCCGGTGCCGAGCAGGGCCTTCCTGATCCAGTCGATCAGCCCGCCCCAGAACTCGGTGCCCAGCAGCACGACGGGGAACGAGGTGACCTTGCGGGTCTGCACCAGGGTCAGCGCCTCGAACAGCTCGTCGAGGGTGCCGAAACCGCCGGGCAGCGCGATGAAGCCGCATGAGTACTTCACGAACATCGTCTTGCGTACGAAGAAGTAGCGGAACTCGATGCCGAGCTCGACGTAGTCGTTCATGCGCTGCTCGAACGGCAGCTCGATGCCGAGGCCCACGGAGATGCCTCCCGCGACCTCGGTCGCGCCCCGGTTGGCCGCCTCCATGGTGCCCGGCCCGCCCCCGGTGATGACGGCGTAGCCGGCCTCGGCCAGTGTCCGGCCGAGGTCGACGCCCATGGCGTAGTAGGCGTCGTCCTTGTCCGTGCGCGCGGAGCCGAAGACGGTGACCGCCCTGGGCAGCTCCGCCAGCTGCCCGAACCCCTCCACGAACTCCGCCTGGATGCGCAGCACCCGCCACGGGTCCATGTGCACCCAGTCGGCGGGCCCCTGCCGGTCGAGCAACCGCTGGTCGTGGGTGGACTCGGGAACCAGCGCGCCACGGACCACGGCCTGACCCTGACGGCGTTCGCGACGTATCTTCTCCATGCGGATCACGCTAGTCCTCTTCCCCGGCTCTCGGGTCGCGGCCGGCGCCTGTCACTCGGTGGGCTCACCGCGCGATGGATCCGGCTGTGAGTCACCGAGAGGACATCATGGATGGCATAACCGCAGGTGGACGGCCCGTGTCAAGCTCGTAAAAAATCTTGAAAGAAGCAGGGAACCGAATTTCGACCCCCTCGCGTCTAACTGCCGAGGGTGCTGCTCGGGACTGAAAGTGGCTTTCCCCGCCAAATGGCCGGCGAGGAAAGCCACTTTCACGTTGTGAGCCAGTCGAGCATCGCCCGCTCGCTCTCCACGATCTTGGACAGCGACACGTACTCCCCCTGCTGATGCGCCAGGTTCGGATCGCCCGGCCCGTAGTTGACGGCCGGAACCCCCAGGGCGGAGAACCTCGCCACGTCGGTCCATCCCAGCTTCGCCCGGGGCGTGCCGCCCACGGCCGCGGTGAAGGCGGCGGCCACCGGATGCGTGAGACCCGGCCGGGCGGCGGGCGCCGCGTCCACGAAGCGGACCTCGTATCCGTCGAACACCTCCCGCACGTGCGTCTGCGCCTCCTCCAGCGACAGGTCGGGCGCGAACCGGTAGTTGACCGTCACCACGCAGGCGTCGGGGATCACGTTGCCCGCCACCCCGCCCTCGACGCGTACGGCGTTGAGTCCCTCGTGGTATTCGAGCCCGTCGACCACCGGCCGCCGCGCCCGGTAGGCGTTGAGCCTGGCCAGCACCGGCTCGGCGCCGTGGATGGCGTTGACCCCGAACCACGACCTGGCGCTGTGCGCGCGCTTGCCCGTCACCGTGATCTCGGCCCGCAGCGTGCCCTGGCAGCCGCCCTCGATCACTCCGTCGGTCGGCTCCATGAGCACCGCGAAGTCGGCCGCCAGCCAGCCGGGGTGGTCGCGGCTCACCCGGGCGAGCCCGTTGCGCTCCGCCTCGATCTCCTCGCAGTCGTAGAAGACGAACGTGACGTCGCGGTTGGGGGCCGGCACGGTGGCCGCCAGCCTGAGGGCGACCGCCACCCCCGCCTTCATGTCGGAGGTGCCGCAGCCGTAGAGCAGGTCGCCCTCGACGCGGCTCGGCAGGTTGGCGGCCACGGGCACCGTGTCGATGTGTCCGGCGATCAGCACGCGCTCGCCGCGCCCCAGCGAGGTGCGGGCGACGACGGTCTCGCCCGACCGGTCGAGCTCGAGGTGCGGCAGCGCGGCGAGCGCCCGCTCGATCTCGTCGGCCAGTGCCTTCTCGGCCCCGCTCACCGACTCGAGGTCCACGATCGCCGCCGTCAGCGCGCGCACGTCCTGTGTCAGGTCCAGCATCAGGTATCGGCTCCATGTTCGCGCAGCACCTCGTCGAGGGCCGCCTTGTCGTGCCGCTGCCCGGGGTCCAGGCGCTTGATCACCAGTACGCAGGGCAGCCCGAACGTGCCTCCGGGGAACTCCTTCTGCCGGGTGCCGCCGACGGCCACGCACCAGTCGGGGATCCGGCCGCGGGCCAGTTCGTCGCCCGTCATCACGTCGATGACCGGGATCGTCGACGACAGGATGGTGCCCGCGCCCACCACGGCGCCGCGTCCGACCCGGGCGCCCTCGACGATCATCGCCCGGCTGCCGATCAGCGCGTCGTCCTCCACGACCACCGGCATGGCGTTGGGTGGTTCCAGCACGCCGCCGATGCCCACCCCGCCCGACAGGTGCACGTTGCCGCCGATCTGGGCGCAGGATCCGACCGTGGCCCAGGTGCCGACCATCGTGCCGGCGCCGATGTGGGCCCCGATGTCGGTGAACGACGGCATCAGCACCACGCCGGGCGCCGCGTAGGAGCCCCATCGCGCGATGGCCCCCGGGACCACCCGGACCCCGTCGAACGTGGTCTTGAGCGGCAGCCGGTCATGGTGCTGGAAGTCGCCCACCTGCGACCTGGCCAGGCCGAGCACCTTGAACGCGAGCAGGATCGCGCGTTTGGCCCGCTCGTCGACGACCACCTCGCCGTCGGACACCTGGGCGACCCGCGCCTTGCCGGTGTCGAGCAGGTCGATCGCGCCGACCACCACGGCGCGGGCCTCGGCGTCGTTCGGCGACAGCTCCGCGCGCCGCTCCCAGAGGGCGTCGACGGCCCGTGGGAGCGGTGACGAGGTGCTCTGGTGACTCATGGCCACGGAGCCTATCTGGCCGGGTAGGTTTTTCAGGGTGCGCCTGCGCTTCTCCCGCGGAGTCTTCACCATCGCGGTCATCGTTCTCGTGCTCGCGGTGGGCATCTCCGTGGGCCTCTACGCGCTGCTCAAGAAGGCCAAGCCGCTGGCCGTGCCCGATGCCTCCTGCCTCGTACGGACTCCCCAGGGGTCGCTCGGCCTCGACATCGAGCAGGCGCAGGTGTCGGCCACCATCGCGGCCGTGGCGGCACGGCGCAGGCTGCCCGAGCGAGCCGTCGTGATCGCCTACGCGACGGCGCTGCAGGAGTCGAAGCTGCGCAACCTCGACCACGGCGACCGCGACTCGGTCGGGGTGTTCCAGCAGCGCGAGTCGCAGGGATGGGGCACGCAGAAACAGATCATGGACCCGGTCTACTCGACCAACAAGTTCTTCGCCGCGCTGGTCAAGGTCAAGAACTACCGCACCATCCCGCTCGCCGAGGCCGCGCAGGAGGTGCAGCGCTCCGCCGGCGGCTACGCCTACGCGCCCCACGAGTCCGACGCCAAGATCCTGGCCGCGGCGTTCACCGGCCGGGTTCCCCGGTCCGTGCACTGCTGGTATCCACCGGCCAAGGGGCAGACCGCCACGCCCGTGGCCCGCACCGGTGAGGCCCGCCGCCAGCTCGCGCGGGCACTCGGCGACACCACCATCACCAGCAAGCGGCGCGGCTGGCTGATCGCCGCCTGGTCGGTGGCCCACGCGCGCGAATACGGCCTGAGCCGGGTCGGGTTCAGCGGGGCCACCTGGTCCAACGACCTGGAGGCCGACGACTGGCGGTCCGGCGGCAAGGCGGGCGACCGCCGCGTCGAGCTGTCCTAGGACGCGCGGCTGACGATGTCGATCGAGCCGGGCGGCAGCGGCCGGGCGTAGCTGGCGGTCCACGCCCTGCCCTGGATGCGTTCGAAGGAGAGCAGCCGCCCGTCGGAGGCGCGGTAGTCGGCGAAGTCGAGCAGCCCGCGCTCCGGGTTGCCGGTGTCGCCCTCACATCGGAACGCCGCCGTGCCCCGCTCGATCGGGAAGAACTCGACGCCCTCCATGATCAGCATGCTCTTGGCGGGGACCATGCCCTGGGTGGGCACCTCGGTCCAGAGGAGCACCTCCAGGTGCGGCGGATCGCCCTGGGCGAGACCCTGGCGCACCTCCACCGACAGCCACTGGAAGCGGCGGGTGCGGTCGCGGAGCAGGTATTCGGTCCACTGCTGGCCCTGCCACGACATGAACATCGCGCCCAGCACGCGCGCGGGCGAGCCGTGGACGTGGATTCGGTCTCCGACCTGGATGGTCCGGGGATCGGTGTAGTCGGACCCCGCATGCCCAGCCGCGCTCACCGGCGCCGGTAACGGGGTCTCAACGGGAGCGACCTCAACCGGCGGCGCGGCTGTGCGGTCCTTCCTGTCCTGGCGCAGGGTGGCCAAGAAGGCTCCCAGCAGCAGGAGGACGGTGGCGATGCTCAGCCCGAGTACGACCATGGAGGTCATGCTCATCGATCAGCTCGCTCCACTCGCGGTCTGCCTCGGCAAACGCCCTTATCAATTTATGCTTGCTCGCAATTGCGAGCTGACTATGACGCGGGATCCTACTGGAGGCGGCGCACCGCCGCACTGATCCTTTCGTCAGTGGCCGTCATGGCGATACGGACATGTCGCTTACCTGCTGGTCCGTAGAAATCGCCTGGTGCGACCAAAATGCCGATTTCGGAGAGTTTGCCTACCTGATCCCAGGCGTTCTCTCCGTTGGACGCCCAGAAGTACAGTCCGGCCGTCGAGTGATCGACGCGCCAGCCCGCCTGTTCGAGCGCCGGACGCAGCCGGGCACGACGGGCGGCGTAGAGCTCGCGCTGCGCGTCGGCGTGCTCGTCGTCGCCCAGCGCGGCCGTCATCGCGGCCTGCACGGGGCCGGGCATCAGCATGCCCGCGTGCTTGCGCACGTGCAGCAACCGGCCCACCAGAGCGGGGTCGCCCGTGACGAACGCCGCCCGGTATCCGGCCAGGTTGGACCGTTTGGACAGCGAGTGCACCGCGAGCAGCCCCTCGTGGGAGCCGCCGCAGACGTCGGGATGCAGGATGGAGACCGGTTGTTCTTCCCAGCCGAGCTCGAGGTAGCACTCGTCGGAGGCGACCACCGTGCCGCGCTCGCGCGCCCAGGCCACCACCTTGCGCAGGTGCTCGGGCGGCAGCACCCGGCCCGTGGGGTTGCCCGGGGAGTTGACCCAGACCAGGTCGACGTGCTGGGGACCGAGTGCCAGCAGGCCGTCGGCCGCCGTCGCCGCCGCTCCGGCCAGCCGGGCCCCCACGTCGTAGGTGGGATAGGCCAGCTCGGGGAAGACGACCCGCTTGGCGCCGAGATAGGTCGGCAGCCAGGCGACGAACTCCTTGGACCCGAGCAGCGGCAGCACGTCGCGCGCGTCGACCGTGACGCCGTGCCTGCGGCGCAGCCAGCCCGCCGCGGCCTCCCGCAACTCCGCGGTGCCGTGGGTCAGCGGATAGCCGGGGCTGTCCGCTGACGCGCACAGCGCGCTCTGGACCAGGCCCGGCACCGGATCGACGGGCGTGCCGACCGACAGGTCGACGATGCCCTCGGGATGCGCGCGGGCACGCTCCTTGTACGGCTCCAGCCGGTCCCACGGGAAGTCAGGCAGGGTGTTCACGAGGCTCCAGGATCTCGGTGGTGCGGCGGGACTCGACGCGCGCCGGAACTCGGCCGGTCGCGTCTTCCCGAGACGGCGCCCGGGAAGACCCGCGGGTGGGCGGCCCCGAAGGGCGGCCCACGCCCTGCGAAGGCTAGTGGCCCTCGCCCTGCGGGGGCAGCGCGGCCACGACCGGGTGGTCCTTCTCGATCTTGCCGACCTTGGAGGCGCCACCGGGCGAGCCGAGGTCCTCGAAGAAGTCGACGTTGGCCCGGTAGTACTCCTTCCACTGCTCAGGAAGGTCGTCCTCGTAGAAAATGGCCTCGACGGGGCACACTGGCTCGCACGCGCCGCAGTCCACGCACTCGTCGGGGTGAATGTAAAGCATGCGCTCGCCCTCGTAGATGCAGTCGACGGGGCATTCCTCGATGCACGCCTTGTCCAGGACGTCCACGCAAGGCTGCGCGATGACGTAGGTCACCTCGAGCTCCTTCTTCTCCGCCACCATGGCATGTCTCTGACCGCGGTTTGCTACGCCCTAGTATTGCCGTGCTTGCCAACTGGCCGGAACGGAGGGTGGCAAACTCGTGGCCGGTCGCTTCGTGATCAGCATCACAGCAGCCGACGTGGGGACGCGAATCACCACGCGCAGACGCGATCCGGCGGGTTTCCGCGACACGGTGGGCGTCCTCGAATCGTGGGCCGACGGAGTGCTCAAGGTTCGTAAAAGAGACGGCACGCTGGTGGAGATCCCCGAAGAGTCGCTGGTGGCGGCCCGAGTCGTTCCCGCCGCGCCTCCTCGACCTGGAGCTTCGTAACCGTAAGTATTCACTCTGTGACCGTACGTACCTGCGCCGCTGCCGCAGCCATCCTCGTCAGCGCCGGATGCGGCGCGTCGACGACCACAGAGACCAAGCCGTTGCCTCCGGTCAACGCCAACGCCGACTCCATGAAGGCGGGCTTCGGCAGCCTGGAGCGGCTCGCCGAGGCCGCCAAGCAGGAGGGCGAGCTCAACGTCATCGCCCTGCCGCGTGACTGGGTCAACTACGGCGAGCTCATCGACACCTTCGCCGACAGGTACGGCATCAAGGTGAACGAGTTCGAGCCGAACGCCAGCAGCCAGCGCGAGATCGACGCCGCCGGGCGGCTGAAGCCCGACGTGTTCGACCTGACCCTGGACGTGGCGGTGGCCAACGCCGGCAAGTTCGCCCCGTACAAGGTGCAGGGCTGGCAGGACCTGCCCGACGACGTCAAGGACACGTCCGGCGCCTGGTACGCCGCCTACGGCAGCTACATGTCGATCGGCTACGACCCGCGCACGGTGTCCGCGCCCGCCTCCTTCGCCGACCTGGCCAAGCCCGGGTACGTGGTGGCGCTCGACGGCGACCCGCTGCGGTCCATGGCCGCCTTCGAGGGCGTGATGGCGGCCTCGCTGCTGCACGGCGCGCCGCGCCCGCAGCGCGGGGTGGAGCTGTTCCGCAAGCTGAAGCGGGAGGGGCGGCTCACCGAGCCGGCCAAGGCCAACGTCGTCGTCGGCTGGGACCACCTCAACGCCATCCGCAGCGCCCATGACCCCGAGGCGTGGAAGGTGACGATCCCGAAGGACGCGCCGCTCGGCGCCTACCACGTCCAGGCGATCAGCAAGCACGCGCCGCATCCCGCCGCCGCCCGGCTCTGGCAGGAGTTCGTCTTCTCCGACGAAGGCCAGAACCTCCTGCAGAAGGGGTTCGCCCGGCCCGCTCGCGGCGAGGCCATGCTCACGCGGGGCACGCTCGACACCCATCAGGCGGCCCAGCTGCCCGCGGCCCCCGGACCGCCCATCCTGCTCACGATCCCGCAGACGGACGCCGGCAAGTCCTATCTGAAGAAGGAATGGACAAAGAGCGGCGGATGAGACCGATGTGACTTGGTATGTCATAGAGACTTTCAGCCTCTAAAGTGAATGGACAGCACGGCCACGGGGGCCCGATGTCTGACGAAGAGAGCTGATCGTCTTGCGCTATGACACACCGAGCTTGGAGCGGTGGAGCAGTCGCGCCTACGACGGCAGCTTCGGCTACGTCTCCACCCAGGGCGCTCCCCTCGTCGACCTGCTCGACCCGCAGCCGGGGGAGCGCGTGCTGGACCTCGGCTGCGGCACCGGCGTACAGACCGCCCAGATCGCCTCCCGCGGGGCCCGCGTGCTCGGCATCGACGGGTCCTCCGCGATGATCGAGAAGGCCCTCGCCCAGTATCCGGGCATCGACTTCATCGTCGGCGACGGCCACGACTTCACCGTGGCGCAGGCCTACGACGCCGTCTTCTCCAACGCCGCGCTGCACTGGATGAGCCGCGAACCCGGCGCGGTCATCGCCAGCGTGCGCGAGGCGCTCACGCCCGGCGGGAGATTCGTCGCCGAGATGGGCGGGGCCGGCAACTGCGCCGAGCTGACCGCCGCCATGCTCACGGCCTGGCGCGAGTACGGCCTGCGCGAACCCGACCTGCCCTGGTACTTCCCCACGCCCGCCGACTACGCCCAGCGCCTGGAACGCGAGGGCTTCGTCGTGCGGCTGCTCGAATACTTCGACCGCCCCACGCCCCTCGACGAGTGCCCCGGCGGAGCCGCCGACTGGGTGCGCATGTTCGCGTCCTCGGTACTCGAAGGGCTGCCGCCGGATATCGTCGAACCCCTGCTCCGGCGGGTCAACGAGCTGGCGGCGCCGGCGCTGCGCAGGGAGACCGGCTGGATGGCCGACTATGTACGCCTGCGCTTCGCGGCCGTACGGCGTTGATGCGTCGTCCATGATGCGTAGTGCCGTTTTGCCGGACTATGGTCTGTTCCGTGGGCGGCGAGAGTATGGCTGCACCGCTTCGGCGGAGTGAGGGGCTGGTGAACGGAACGGGATGAATTTCTGCCTGAGCGACCTCGTACCACCGTTGAGGTGGAGCGACGCGTCCACGATCACGCTTCTCACCGGTCAGCCGGACCTCCCGGACGCCTGGTGGCGCAGCCTGCCCCTCCCGCTGGTCCTCGCGGCGATCGCCCCGGAGTCGCTGGCCGAGCTCCTCACGGAGATCACGCTGGAGCACTGGCCCGCCGCCTCCGTGGGTGACGTCCTGCCCGCGCTGCACGTGCTCGATCCGGATGAGGCCGACGAGCCGCAGGTCGCGATCGCCCTCGACCGGGCGGGCTCCTGGGCCGGGCTGCTCGCCCTGACGGGCAGGGAGCTGGTCGACCAGCCGTTCATCCAGGCGCGCCCCGTGCTCACCACGCTGTTCTCCTCGGTCCTGGTACGACTCGCCCCCGCCCGTCCCACGGCCGTCTCCACGCCCGCCGAGGCGCCCGGCGCCGAGATCGTGGTTCTCGAACCGGCCACCGACGACTCCCAGCCGGTGCTCGACGCCGACGCCGAACCCCTGACCGAGGACGCCTCCGAGCCGCAGCTCGCGGTCGACGCGGACGTGCCCTCGGCCGACTCCTCGGGCCCGCTGCGCCCCCGGGTCCTCGACGGCCCTCCCCGAGACCCCTCCCCCGGCGGTGCGTCCCCGGCCGACGGCCTCGCCGACGTCTTCCGTCCCCGCTTCCGGGCCGTCGACCCACACGGCCAGCCCGCCGAGGACGCGGCCGGACCAGCCGACTCCCCCGGCCTGTCCCTGGCCGAACCCCCGGCTTCCACCACAGCCGACTCGCCGTCCGACCCGTCCGACTCGCCGTCGGACCAGGCCGTCTCGCCGTCCGGTACGGACTCCGCCGACGCCCAACCGGACCAGCGGGTCGCCGACGAAGCCGCCCAGGCACACGGCCGGTTCGACGACTCCGTGGAGGCGGCGAACTCTGCCTCAGCGGCGCGCCGGCAGGCTGACTCCGCGGACGAGGCCGTCGAAGCGCACCGCGCGGGTCGCGGCGAATCGCAGTCCCGCGAACCGGAGCCCGCCGACGGCCACGACGGCTCGGAGGCGTACGCCGCTGACGCCGAACACGCGGAGGTAGCCGACGCGAACCCCGCCGACTCGGACCGGGCGAATGCGGCCGGCCCGCAGGCTGACGCCGACGCCGACGCCGGTGACGCTGACCGTGCCGACGCGGCTGACTCACCGGCGAAGGCGGCCATCGCTGAGGCCAACGCGGATGACCCGTCGGCGGAGGCGGGCCTCGCCGAGGGTGGCCCGGATCACCGGCCGGCGGAAGTGGACATCGCCGAGGCCCACCGGGACGCCGGTGACCCGCAGGGGCGGGGTGTCGGCGCGGACGGTTCGGCGGTGCTGGGCCGGGACGAGGATGTCGACGGCGCTGGGAGCGGGCGTGACGGTGAGGACGGGCCATCCGGTGACGGAGGGGACCTGGCCGAGCTGATCGAGACGGCGTTCGCCGGTCTGGACGACAAGAGCTGGGCCGTCGCGCAGAACAGGGTGTTCACCGATGAGCCGTCGGCGGTGGACCAGCTGGCCAAGCTGTTCGCCGTGCCCCCCGCCGAGATCGCCGCGACCGAGACGCGGCTGAGAGCGCAGCTCGACCAGTGGCTGGCCAGCGACGAGGCGGCGCCGTACCGGGCGCACCTGGACGAGCTGCGCAGGTCGATCGGCCCGGCCGCGCCCAAGGAGCGGCTGATCGGAGCGGCGCCGTGGCACGCGAAGGAGATCCGCGCGCTGGAGGTGCCCGCCTGGCAGTTCGTGCTGGCGACCCTGCCGGCCCGTACGCACCCGGACGACGAGCCAGGGGCCCGGCCCGAGAAGCCGGGGGCGCTGTCTGAGGCGGCGGGGATGCGGCCCGAGGTGCCGTCCGCGTTCGCCCGGCCGGCTCCGGCCAACGGGGCTCCGTCTCCTGCGCCGCTGTTCCAGGCGTTCGCGCCGGCCACGCCCGCCGAGGCCCACCCGGTGGAGGCCCACGTGGAGGCCCACCCCGTGGAGGCCAACGGAGGGTCGGGCGAGCAGCCGGCGAAGCCGTACCAGCCGTTGAAGGACGTCTCGCAGACGCGGCGCTGCTTCCGCCAGCCGGACGGGCGGTGGTGGCTGCGCATCGACGTCACGGCCGAGCAACTGGCCGGAGGCGAGTGCGCGCTGCCCACCGGGTTCGCGGCCTACCTGGGCCTGTCGCCCGGTGAGACCCGGTCGGTCCGGAGCGCGGCGGGCGCGCTGACCATGACGTGGCATGGCAGGCCGGTGCTGGAGTCGATCGAGCGGCTGCTCGTGGACGTGGGCGCGAAGGAGGGCGGTCACCTGTTCCTCACGCTGTCGGACGAGGGGGTGCTGCGGGCCAGGCACCTGCCGGTCGCCGCGCAGAGCGCCGAGAAGATCACCAGGGCGCTCCGCCTGGTCGGCTACACCGCGCCGGGCGGCACCAAGGACCAGGCCGCCAGAGTGATCGCCACCAGGATCGGCATGACCGGCCCGGTGGCCCTGCCCGACCTGTTCACCAGGCTCCGCGAGCGCGGGGACCGCGACCTGCTCGTTCTGCTGGACTGAGCCGTGCCGCGGCTCGCGATCGGCCCGGAGTTCCCCCGGGAGCTCAGCGCACTGGCCCCGCCGGTGCGCAGGGACGCCGTGGTCGCGCTGCGCCGCTTCCTGCTGAACGTCACGGGAGGTCCGCATCCCGAGCGGGTCAGGGGCGCCCGGGACGCCCGGATCGCGACCCTGCGGCTCGCCGAGGGGCTCCGTGGCGTCGTGGTGCGCGAGCGGGACGTCTACTGGCTGCTCACACTGCTGCCCGACCCGGACGCCTGGTCGTACGCGCGGCGCCGTCGCTACGGGATCAACCCGGTGATCGGGGTGGTCGAGGAGTGGGACGCCGAGGCGCTGGAGCGGGTGGAGCCCGCGCTGCGCAGGTCGGCGGGCGCCTCGCGGCTGTTCGACCCGATCTGTGACGGCGACCTGCTCGCCCTCGGCATCGACGTGCGGGCGTTACGGCTGGTACGGCTCATCACCACCGAGGCCGACGTGGAGGCGCTCGAACCACTTCTCCCGGTCACCCAACACGCTCCGCTGGCGGTGCTGGCACGCGGCGGCTCGCTCTCCGACGCCTGGCGGGAGCTGGACGGCCACCGCCCCTACGACGGCGACCCGGGGCCGATCGACGGCGAGGACTTCCACGCGGCGCTGCGCCGCAGCCCGGACCGGGCGGTCTTCGTCACCGACAAACTGGAGCTGGAACGGGTCCTGGAGTCGCCCGCGTGGTGCACGTTCCTGTATCCGCAGCAGCACCGGCTGGCCCGCGCCGCCCGCTACGACAATCCGGTGCTGGTCATCGGCGGAGCGGGCACCGGCAAGACGCTCCTGGCCCTGCACCGGGCCGCCCACCTGGCCACGCACGGCAAGGGGCCGGTGCTGCTGGTGACCTACTCGCAGAGCCTCGGCGAGGAGCTGTCCACCAGGCTCGACAGGCTGCTCGTCGACGAGGTGCCGCGTAAGCGGGTCGAGGTGGACAACGCCGAGCGGCTGGCGATGCGGATCGTGGGCCAGGCCGAGGGCCGGCGGCCCGTGCTGGTCGGCCCCGGCGCCCGGACCCTGGCCGAGCTGACCGACGAGGCGCTGCGGCTGCTGTCGAGGGCGACGGGAGATCTGCTCGACGATGTGGAGCCGGGGCACAAGCCGTACCGTCACATCATCGTGGACGAGGCGCAGGACATCAGCCCGGCGCAGTGGCGGCTGCTGCGCGCGGCGGTGCCGCGCGCGCACGACGACCTGTTCATCGTGGGCGATCCGCACCAGCGGGTCACCGACACGCGCGTGGCGCTCGGCGCCGTGGGCATCCCCGCCGCCCTGCACTCACTGTGGGTCTCCCGCAGGCTGCCGCAGGAGCTCCTCTCCTTCGGCGTCCGGCTGCGTGGCGGCGGGCCGGCTGACGGTCTGGTCAAGGGCGTGTCCGGCCTGTACGGCTTCCGCGCCACGCGCAACGGCGAGCACCCGCTGATCCGGGTCTACGACTCGCCCGAGGCGGAGCTGGCCGGGCTGGCCGAGACGGTCGCGTCCTGGCTGGAGGAGGGCGTGCCCGCCGGGCAGATCGCCGTGGGAGCCCGCACGCCGCAACTGGTGCGGGCGGCCAGGCGGGCGCTCGCGGAGGCCGAGGTCCGGGTGTCGACGTTCCAGAATCTGAAGGGGCTCGAATTCGAGCGCGTCGCCCTCATCGGCGTGGCGGAGGGTATCGTGCCCGAGACACCACCCGATGATCCCGGCGCCCGCGCGCGACTCCTGCAGCGGGAGCGGGGCATGCTGTACGTCGCCTGCACGCGAGCCCGCTCGATGCTCTACATATCCCATTCGGGAAGAGGTAGCCCCTTTCTGTAGCTCTGATCACATACTCTGAACTGCGGATATCTTCCCTTCGCCGGTTGGACCTCAATGAACCTCAGCCTGAGTGACCTCGCGCCACCCCTGCGCTGGACCTCCCCTGGGCAGATCGCGCCGATCGCGGAGGATCCCCAGCTGCCCGAGGCCTGGTGGCAGGCGATCCCACTCGACCGCGCGTGCGCCATCGTGGGCGCCCAGGCCGTGGCCGGCCGTCTCGCCGATCTCGCGGTCACCTGCTGGGGCCATCTGCTGCTCGGCGACATCCTGCCGCTGCTGCGTTTCTCCAACCCGGCCGAGGCCGAGCGGGCACCCGAGACCCTGGGCAAGGACGTGGTGCAGAAGCTGTTCGGCGGGGTGTTCGAGCGGCTGCTGGAGCCGGTGCCCGAGCCCGCGCCGGCCCGCCCCGACAAGCCGCTGCCCGACCTGGTCGACGGGCTGTTCGCGGCGCTGGACGAGCGGCAGCGGGCGATCGCGCGCGACCGGCTCTACGCGGTGCAGCGGGCCACGCTCGACGAGCTGGCGCAGCGCTTCTCCGTGACGCGGGAGCGGATCAGGCAGATCGAGCGCGACCTGCGCGACCATGTGGAGGCCTGGCTGGGCGGACCGGAGGCCACCGCCCTGGTCGCGCACGTCACGTGGCTGCGGGGCCGGCTCGGCTCGGCGGTGCCCGCCGACGATCTGGCCGCGGCGGTGCCGTGGCATCGCGCCGAGCTGCGCACGCTGGGCATCCCGGCCTGGCGGTTCGTGCGCACGCTGCTGACCGGCTACGAGCAGGCCGACGGCTGGCTGATCGCGGGCGGGGCCGAGGAGCTGCGCGAGAAGACGCGCCAGCTGTTCGCCGACGGGCCCCGGCCGCTCGGCGAGGCCGTGTCCATGGTCACGCAGCTCGGCATCCGCGAGGACGTGGCCGAGCGGTGGATCGCGTCGGTGCCGCAGCTTCGGGTGCTCGACCAGCACGTGGTGCCGTGGCCGCGCAGCATCAACGAGAAGGCCGAGGCGGTGCTGCTGGTGGCCGGACGCCCGCTGTCGCCCGAGGAGATCCAGGAGCGCATCGGCGAGGACTACAGCCTGGTCGGCATCCGCAACCAGCTCACCGCCGACGGGCGCTTCCACCGGGTCGACCGCAACAAGTACGGCCTGACCAAGTGGGGTGGCGACGAGTACCTGGGCATCAGGGAGATGATCGCCAGGGAGATCGAGCGGGCCGGCGGCGAGGCCTCGGTCAGCACCATCGTCACCAACCTGACCTCCCGCTACGACGTGAGCGAGAGCTCGGTCCGGGCCTACTCGGGCGGGCCGGGGTTCGAGCGGACCCAGCGCGGATGGATCCGGGTGGCGGGCACCTCCCCCACCGGGGAGGCGGAGCCGTACCAACCGCGTAAGGACGTGTCGGAGACCCGGCGCAGCTTCCGCAGCCGCGACGGGCGCTGGTGGCACCGGGTGGACGTCAACGCCGAGCACCTGCGCGGCTCGGGCTCGCCGTTGCCCACGGGGTTCGCGGCCTACCTGGGCATGGCGCCCGGTGGCCAGCTCACCGCCTCGACGCCGTCCGGCGACGTGGTGATCAGCTGGCACAACCAGCCGACGATGGGCTCGATCCGCAACGTGCTGGCCGACTTCAAGGCCAGTGAGGGCGACCACGTGTTCCTGACCGTCTCCGACGGCGGCGAGCTGCTGACGCGCTACCTGCCGGCCGCTCCGGCGGGGATGCCGCCGCTGAACCGCGCCCTCTACCTGATCGGCTACACCGCTCCGGTGACCTCCGAGATGGAGGGGCTGCGACTGATCGGCGCCCGCGTCGGGCTGCCCGACGCGACCTCGCGCGACGAGGTGCTGGCCCGGCTGCGCGAGCGCGGCGACCGCGACATCGTCGGCTTCCTGGGCGGCTGACCTCCTGACCGGGCCGAGGGCTAGGCTCGGAGGATGGCGCGGATCTACGACACGAGGACCAGGCGGACCGAGGAGATCGTTCCCGCGCGGGCGCTGCGCATGTACACCTGCGGGCCGACCGTCCACCGGCCCGCCCATATCGGCGACCTGCGTTCCCACCTGCTGTCCGACCTGATCCGCCGGGTTCTGGAGCGACGGCGCGTGCGCCTGGTGGTCTGCCGCAACATCACCGACGTGGGTCTCCTCGCCGGCGACGCGGAGGCCGGTGCCGACGGGGCCCCGGCATGGGCCGAGGGCCGTCCGGTGACGGAGGTCGCCCGCCACCACGAGGAGTCCTTCCAACGCGACACGGCCGCGCTGAACCTCCGGTCGCCGGAGCACGCCCCCCGGGCCGGCGAGACGATCGAGCCCATGGTCGAGCTGATCGCCAAGCTCATCGAGCAGGGCCACGCCTACGCGGTCTCGGACGGCTCGGTCTTCTTCGACGCCGCGTCCTTCCCGACCTACGGCGAGATCTCCGGCAACCGGCTCGACGCCCTCAAGCCCGGTCACCGGCACGGCGACGTCGACCCGCGCAAGCGCTTCCACGCCGACTGGGCGCTGTGGAGGCCCGGTGACGGCGAGCCGACCTGGGACACCCCGTGGGGCCGCGGCCTTCCCAGCCGGCACATCGAGTGCTCGGCCATGTCGCTGCGCTTCCTCGGCGAGCGCGTCGACATCCACACCGGGGGCATCGACCTGCGCTTCCCGCACCACGAGAACGAACGCGCCCAGTCCGACTCGGCCGCCGGGCACGAGGTGGTCAAGCACTGGGTGCACGGCGAGCAGCTGCTGTTCGACGGCCGCCCGATGGCCGGCTCGACCGGCAACGTGGTGCTGTTGTCCGACGTCGTGGAGGCCGGGCTCGACCCGCTCGCCGTCCGGCTGGCGTTCATGGAGCAGCGCTACCGTCACCAGGTCAGCCTCGACTGGGACGCGTTGCGGGCCGCCGACCGCACGCTGCGGCGCTGGCGGGGCCGGGTGGCCGAGTGGGCGGAGTCACCGAGCGCGCCGATGGCCCGCGACCACGTCGAGCGCGCCGAGGCGGCCTTCGACGACGACCTCGACACGCCCGCGGCGCTGCGGATCCTGCGCGAGCTCGAACACGACGAGTCGGTGCCGCCGGGCTCCAAGTTCGAGTCGTTCCTGCATCTCGACCACGTGCTGGCGCTCGACCTCTCGACCGAGATCGGCAGGGCCCCGGTGCTGCCGCCGGGCGCGGCCGAGCTCCTCGACCAGCGTGCGCGGGCCCGTGACTCCCACGACTGGCCCGTCGCCGACCGGTTGCGCGACTCGCTCGCCGAGGTCGGCGTGCTGGTGTCCGACACGCCCGACGGGCAGGTCTGGGTGCTCGGCGGACATTGACGGCCGGTCGCCGTGGCGGTGAGAGCAGTGACCGCGGACTGCCAGACTTAGGGTGCATCGCGGGGAGTTTGGAGGTTTTGGTGAGGTTGAGGCCCTATGCCTGGCTGCCGTGGCCGTTGCGCTGGTTGGCACGGGTGTTGACCATCTTCCTCGCACTCGCCGTGGTGCTGGCGGGGGTGCTCGTGTACACCGTACGGCAGTCGTTCCCCCAGGTGGAGGGGACGCTTCGGCTGTCGGGGTTAAGCGGGAATGTAGAGATTTATCGCGATAAATCAGGTATCCCGCACATCTACGCGGACTCCTCCGAGGACCTGTTCATGGCGCAGGGCTTCGCGCACGCGCAGGACCGGTTCTGGGAGATGGACTTCCGTCGGCACACGACCGCCGGCCGGCTGTCGGAGCTGTTCGGCGCGGCCACCGTCGAGACCGACAAGGCGATCAGGACCATGGGCTGGCGCCAGGTGGCCGAACGCGAGCTGCCCGAGCTGAGCGCGCGCACCCGGCGCTACCTCGACTCCTACTCCAAGGGCGTGAACGCCTGGCTCCAGGCGAACCCGAACGCCTCCGACCGCAGCCTCGAATACTCCGTGCTCAAGGTGCAGAACGGCGGCTACACCCCCGAGCCGTGGACCGCGGTCGACTCGATCGCCTGGCTCAAGGCCATGGCCTGGGACCTGCGTTCCAACCTGGAGGACGAGATCGACCGCGCGCTCGCCCTCACCAAGCTCCCCCGGGAACGGGTCGAGCAGCTCTACCCCGGCTACCCGTTCGACGAGCACGAGCCGATCGTCACCCAGGGGGCGATCGTCGAGGAGCGCTTCGACCAGCAGGCCAAGCCGCGGCAGGAGGAGCCGGCGACCGACGCGCGGGGCGCGGCGGCGCTGGCCCAGGCCAGGAAGACGCTCGACGCCCTGCCCGCAACGATGGGCGGCCCCGACCACGAGGGCATCGGCTCCAACTCGTGGGTGGTCTCCGGCCGCCACACGGCCAGCGGCAAGCCGCTGCTCGCCAACGACCCCCACCTGTCGGCCCAGCTCCCGTCGGTCTGGTACCAGGCGGGGCTGCACTGCAGGGAGATCACGGAGCAGTGCGGCTTCGACGTCACCGGATTCACCTTCGCCGGCCTGCCCGGCGTCGTCATCGGGCACACCGACAAGATCGCCTGGGGCTTCACCAACCTGGCGCCCGACGTGGCCGACCTGTTCATGGAGCAGGTCACCGGCGACACGTACCTGTACAAGGGCGAGCAGGTCAAGCTGGAGACCAGGCGTGAGGAGATCAAGGTGGCGGGTGGCGCCACCGTCACGATCGACGTCAGAAGCACCCGGCACGGGCCGCTGATCAACGAGGTGATGGACGACGTCAAGCCGGGCGACGGGGCCAACGCGGTGGCCCTGCAGTGGACCGCGCTGATGCCCGGCCGGACCGCCGACGCGATCTTCGCGCTGAACGAGGCCGCCGACTGGCACGAGTTCAGGGCCGCGGCGGCGCTGTTCGACGTGCCCGCCCAGAACCTCGTCTACGCCGACACCGAGGGCGGCATCGGCTACCAGGCGCCCGGCTGGATCCCGGTGCGCGAGAAGGGTGACGGCACCTGGCCGGTGCCCGGCTGGACCGGCGAGTACGACTGGAAGACCGCGCCGATCCCCTACGACCAGCTCCCCTCGGTCGAGAACCCCGCCGAGGGCTACATCGTCACCGCCAACAACGCGGTCATCGACCCTCGCCGCTACCAGCCGCTGCTGACCAAGGACTGGTCCTACGGCTACCGCTCGCAGCGCATCACCGACCGGCTCAAGCAGGAGATCGACAAGGGCCAGGTCGACGCGGCGACCATGTCCAGGATCCAGCAGGACAGCAACAACGGCCTGGCCACGACGCTGGTCCCCGCGCTCATGGAGGTGGAGCTGGCCGGCCCGAGCGCGCGGGCCAGGGGGCTGCTGAAGGGCTGGGACGGCTCGCAGGGCCTCGACTCGGCCCCCGCCGCCTACTTCAACGCGGTCTGGCGACACCTGCTCAAGCTGACCTTCGACGACGACCTGCCGGAAGCCGCCCGGCCGAGCGGCGGCGACCGCTGGTACGAGGTGGTCAGACGGCTGCTCGCCGCCCCCGACGACCTGTTCTGGGACGACACCACGACCGAGCAGGTCACCGAGACCCGCGACGACATCCTCCGCCAGGCGCTGGCCGACGCCTACCAGGAGGTGTCCGGGCTGCTCGGCGACGACGTCGGCTCCTGGCGCTGGGGCGACCTGCACCAGCTGTCGCTGACCCATGGCTCGCTCGGCACGTCGGGCATCGGGCCGATCGAGGCCCTGTTCAACCGGGGCCCGCTGCCGGTGCCCGGCAACAAGGACGCGGTCAACGCGACCGGCTGGAACGTGCAGAAGGGCTACGCCGTCACCGCCGTGCCGTCGATGCGGATGGTCGTCGACCTGGGCGACCTGGACAAGTCACGCTGGATCAACCTGACCGGCGCGTCCGGCCACGCCTTCCACGACAACTACTGGGACCAGGCGACGCTCTGGGCCGAGGGCGGGCTGCTGCCGATGTACTCGCGGAAGGAGTCGGTGCGCGAGGCGGCGGTGCACACGCTGCGGCTCACACCCTGACTCAATCGCTCTGATTCACCCACACTGACGCACTCGAACCGGACTCACTCACACTGACTCATCCGCACTGGACTCATCCGCACAGGACTCACCCGCCTTGCCGCTCTCCCGCGCGCCGTCGCCACCACAGGGCCGCGCGCGGGTAGCCGCCGTCGTCGAGGCCGGCCAGCCGCTCGAACACGTTGTACGACGCCTGGTGGCCGCAGAGCAGCACCGAGAACAGCATGGACAGCAGATAGAGCGGGAGCATGGGCAGGCCCACGCACCACGCCCACTGGGTGGCGTGCCTGCTCTCGTGCAGGATGAGCCGGTCGTCGAGCGAGTCTCGCCTGGTCAGCACGACGTTGCCCACGGTGAACGCCCCCGCGATGGGGAAGCGGTAGCGGTAGCCGAAGGCGAGCACGAGCCCGTCGGGACCGGGCTGCCGGGTGGCGCCGCCGATGACGGAGATCAGCAAACCTAGCGGGGTGGCCAGATTCAAATAGTTCACCACCCGGCGGAACCTGTGTCGCCTGTTCATGCGTCTCATCTCAGTCTTGACCAATCTTGACAACCCGGAATAATGATCGACGTCCTGAAATCTCCCTAAAGAGCAGGATCATGAGATTTTCCACTCTGGGCGCGCTGGTCGGCGCCATGGCTCTGGCCGGCGCCGGCGGAATCGCGATCACTCAAACCTCGGCAAGCGACCCCCTGGGGTCATCCGAGGCCCCGCTCCGCGTCGTGATCGCGTCGTCGACGCCCACCCCCAAGATCGGTAAGTACACCGCCACGACCAAGGTCGTCAAGAAAAAAGGCACCTCCTACCTGGACGTGGCCGTCAAGTACGACGGCGCCGCCAGGTTCACGATCCGCCAGCGCGTCTGCAAGGGCAAGTCCTGCCGTACGACCGCCGCCGAACTCCCCGTGACCACGGGCGCGGGCAAGGCCAGCAAGAAGCTCGGCAAGGGCGCGTACAAGCTGAGAGGCAAGCCGAAGGTCAAGGTCAAGGTACTGCCCTGGCCGACCCGCACGGTGACGGCCACGCCGACGGCCACGGTCACGGAGACCGCGCCGGCCGAGACGGTCACGGCGACCGTGACGGAGACGGCGACGCAGGAGGTCACGACCACGGTCACCCAGACGGTCACGGCGCCTCCGGTGACGGTTACGGCGACGGTCACCCAGACCTGCCGGCCGGAGATCCCGGTGATCCCGCCCTCGGAGACGCCCACGGTTCCCCCGTCGCTCCCGACCACCCCGGAACCGACTCCATCACTCCCGATCACCCCCGAACCGACTCCATCGCTGCCGACGGTGCCGGAACCGACCCCGACGCCCTCCCTCACGATCACCGAGGAACCGACCGGAGTCCCGACGGACACGCCGCCCCCGGTGGACCCGATCCCGATCTGCCCCACGGCCACCGACGCGCCTACGGACACACCAACGGACGAGCCGACCGACGCGCCGACGGAGCCCCCACTCCCGGAACCCCCGGCCCAGTAGAACCCCTGACCGCCGGGCCCGCACACATCCCGCGGGACCCGGCCAGGCGGTCCCCACCCCGGCAGGCACCCCGTAGGACCCCGGCCAAGCGCATCCCGTGAGCCCGGCTCACCCGGGTCCCGGCCAGGCAGGCGTCATCTGGGCCCCGGTCAGGCGTGCACCACGGCCGGGGCCCAGGGGGCGCACGTCACGGCGGCAAGCCGGGGAACCGGAGGAGCGTGCCCCTGGACGGGGGTCGGCCACGAGCGGCGGGTGGGTCTTGCCGTGCTTCGCCGTAATAAAGGGGCGGATAAAAATGGTCGACAAGTCAGGGGTGGCCGCGGAGGAGCCAGGAGCCGGGTGGGGAGGTGGAAGGGGACAGGAAGAAGGCCGCCACCAACGCCAACATCCCCCCATATAGGTAGCTATATCCGGCAGCGCCCCCCGCGATGACCAGATCCCCCTGCGACAACTGCAGCGAGAACGGCATCGACACCAGCAGCCACCCGGCCGCCGTCACCGCCGCCCCCATCCGGGCGCGCATCAGCCTGCCCGCCCCCACGCAGACACCGAAGAGCCCCACCACCCACGCGACCGCCGCGGCAGGGAAGGGCCCCAGATTCCACGCGTCCTGCGTGAACCCGCCCACGACCCCCATGACGAGCCCAAGCACGAACAGCATGCCGTAGGCCGCCCCGCCCAGCGCCGACTCGGCCTGGCTGCGTTGCTCCATGCCGACCGAGGTTAGTGGATGCCGGCGAACAGATCGTTCTCGCGGTGGCCCGGCTCGCCAAGCCCGCCCGCCTCGACCGGCAGCCCGGGCACGTCGGGGCCGGCTGTTCCCTCGGCCAGGATGAAGTGCTCCACGCCGACCGCCAGCTGACCGATGCCGTTGGACAGCGCGAACCACGGGTCGCGCACGCTGATCTGCGTGGCGTGGGCGCGCATCGCGTCGAGCTTGCGGCCCACCCACGGCCGCGCGTCGATCTCGGTGGTGATCACCTCGTCGGGACTGCCGAACGGCGCCTTGTCGACGTCCTCGGCGACGAACGACACGTCGGTGGCCGCGCGCAGCGCGTCGGCCGAGCGCCGCATGACCGAGACGGCCATGGCCGTGTGGTAGACCTTCGCGATGCGCCACGGCTCGCCCTCGCCGAACTCCGGGTCGGCCGCGAGCTCGACGGCGCGCAGGGAGACACGGTGCGCCTGGATGTGGTCGGGATGGCCGTAGAAGCCGTTGGCGTCGTAGGTGACGAGGACCTGCGGCCGCACCTCGCGGATGACCTTGACCAGCTCGCCCGCGGCCTCGTCGAGGTCGGCCTGCCAGAACGCCTCGGGCCGCTCGTTGGAGGCGAGGCCCATCATGCCCGAGTCGCGCCAGCGCCCCGCGCCGCCGAGGAAACGGTGGTCCTCGACGCCGAGTGCCCGGCACGCGCCGGCGAGCTCGCCGGCCCGGTAGGGGCCGAGCACGTCGTCGCGGTCGGCGGCCAGATGGGCGAGGTCGGCCGGGATGATCTCGCCCTCCTCACCGAGCGTGCAGGTCACCAGCGTGACGTGGGCGCCCTCGGCGGCGTAGCGGGCCATGGTCGCGCCGGTGCCGATCGACTCGTCGTCGGGATGGGCGTGCACGAGCAGCAGCCGCCGATCACGCCCGTGGACTCGCTCGCCGGCCGGCGCCTCGCTCTCCGTCATGCGTCAGAGCCTAACCAACCCCTGCTGCTGGCAGAATCCGTCATCCGTCCGAGCCTGACCAACCCCTTCTGCTGGCAGGATTGGCACCATGAGTGAGAGCTTCCCGCGACTTTCGGCCAGGACCCGCCGGTTCACCCTCGGGGTGCCCAGGGGCTTCACCATCTCCCCCGACGGCGCCCGGGTCGTGTTCCTGCGCACCAGGTCCGGCACCGACCCCGTGACCTGCCTGTGGGAGCTCGACACCGAGACGCACATCGAGCGACTGGTCGTCGACCCGCGCACGCTCGACGCCGACGACGACCTGCCGCCCGAGGAGCGGGCCAGGCGCGAGCGCAGCCGCGAGCAGGCGGGCGGAGTGGTCGCCTACACGACCGACACCGCGGTCACCACGGCCGTCTTCGCCCTGTCGGGCGGCCTCTACGTCACCGACCTGCCGAGCGGAGGGACGCGGCGGCTCGACATCCCCGGCTCGGCCATCGACCCGCGCGTCTCCCCTGACGGCCGCCTGGTCGCCTATGTCACCGGCGGCGCCCTGCGCGTCCAGGACCTGGCCTCCGGCGACGACCGGGCGCTGGCCACGCCCGAGTCGCCGACGGTCACCTACGGCCTGGCCGAGTTCGTCGCCGCCGAGGAGATGAACCGGATGCGCGGCCACTGGTGGTCTCCGTCGAGCGACGCGCTCCTGGTCGAGCGGGCCGACGAGGCGCCGGTGCGCAGCTGGTACATCGCCGACCCGGCCAATCCCGACCGCCCGGCGGTGACCCAGCGCTACCCGGCCGCCGGCACGCCCAACGCCGTCACCGAGCTGTTCGTGCTGGGCCTCGACGGGTCGCGCGTGGCGGTGCCGTACGACGACGAGTACCTTACGACAGCCGCCTGGGATTCCCACGCGCTGTCGATCGTGACGATGCCACGCGACCAGAAGGCACTGCGGCTGTTCGCGGTCGACCCGGCCACCGGCCGCTCCACGCTGGTCCGCGAGGACACCGACCCGGCCTGGGTCGACATCTTCACCGGTGTGCCCGCCCACCTCGACGACGGGTCGCTGGTCTGGGTGGCCCAGGCCGACGGCGGCAACCGGCTGTTCGTCGGCGACCGCGCGGTCACCCCGCCGACGCTGCAGGTGCGCGCGGTGCTCGACGTCGACCACGACAGCGTGCTGTTCACCGCCAGCGGCGACCCCACCGAGATCCAGCTGTGGACCTGGGACGGCCACTCGCTGCTGCCGGTCTCGACCCGTTCCGGCGTGTTCTCCGGCCGGATGGCGAGCGGCGTCGGTGTGCTCAGCGAGCAGACGCTCGACGCCGAGGGCGTCTCCACCACGGTCGTGCGCCGCGACGGCGTGGCGATCCCGATCCCGTCCGTGGCCGAGCGTCCCGGTCTCGACCTGCGGGTCTCGCTCGGCCGTTCCGGCCGTCGCGAGCTGGCCACCGCCGTGGTGCTGCCCTCCTGGCACGAGCAGGGCTCGCGCAGGCTGCCGGTCCTCATGGACCCGTACGGCGGGCCGCACGCGCAGCGGGTGCTCAACCGGCGCGGCGGCTACCTGGAGAGCCAGTGGTTCGCCGAGCAGGGCTTCGCCGTCATCGTGGCCGACGGGCGGGGCACTCCCGGCCGGGGCCCGGGGTTCGAGCGTGCGGTGCTGGGCGACCTGGCGACTCCGGCGCTGGAGGACCAGGTCGACGCCCTGCAGGGCGTGGCCGAGCAGTATCCCGACGATCTCGACCTGACGAGGGTGGCCATCCGCGGCTGGTCGTTCGGCGGCTTCCTGGCGGCGCTGGCGGTGCTGCGCCGGCCCGACGTGTTCCACGCCGCGGTGGCCGGGGCCCCGGTGACCGACTGGCGGTTGTACGACACCTGCTACACCGAGCGCTATCTGGGCCACCCGGACGAGCAGCCCGAGGTCTACGACAACTCCTCGCTTTTCGGGGACGCCGCCAAGCTGGACCGCCCCCTGCTGCTCATCCACGGCCTGGCCGACGACAACGTGGTGGCCGCCCACACGCTCCGCCTGTCGTCCGCGCTCCTCGCGGCCGGCCGCCAGCACCACGTCCTCCCGCTGTCGGGTGTCACGCACATGACGCCGCAGGAGGTCGTGGCGGAGAACCTGCTGCTGCTCCAGGTCGACTTCCTGAAGAAGTCGCTGGGCGAGTGACGTCCCGCTGACCTGTCGCCTCGGTCCAGGGCGTCACGCGAGCAACGTGATGCCCTGGACCGGCCGAGCAACGTGACCGCCGGACCGGCCGAGCAACGTGACCGCCCTGGACCGGCCGGGCGAGCGGCGTCAGCGCACCGGTTCGTGCGGGGGGCGGGTGGGCGCGCCGTGCCAGCTGCTCCACAGCGCCGCGTACGAGCCGCCCGCCGCCACCAGCTCGTCGTGTGACCCGAGCTCGCTGATCCGGCCGTCCTCCACCACCGCGACCCGGTCGGCGTCGTGGGCCGTGTAGAGGCGGTGCGCGATGGCGATGACCGTCCGCCCCTCCAGCACCGCGGCCAGCGACCGCTCCAGGTGCCGGGCGACGCGCGGGTCGATCAGCGAGGTCGCCTCGTCCAGCACCAGCGTGTGCGGGTCGGCCAGCACCAGACGGGCCAGTGCCAGCTGCTGGGCCTGGGCGGGCGAGACGGCCAGGCCGCCCGAGCCGACGACCGTGTCGAGGCCGTCGGGCAGGCCGAGCACCCAGTCGAGCGAGTCGACCGCGTCGAGCGCCGCGCGGACCGCCGTGTCGTCGGCCCCCGGCCGGGCGATCAGCAGGTTGTCGCGGAGCGTGCCCTTGAACACGTGGTGCTCCTGGGTGACCAGCGCGACGTGGCCGCGCAGCTCGTCGAGCGGCAGGTCGACGAGGGGCACCCCGCCGACCGACACGGCGCCGGTGCGGGGGCCGTGGATGCCGGCCAACAGCCTGCCGAGGGTCGACTTGCCCGCGCCCGAGGGGCCGACCATGGCCAGCCGTTCGCCCGGCCTGACGGTCAGGGAGACACCGTGGAGCACGTCGCGGCCCTCGCGGTAGGCGTAGCGGACATCGTCGGCCTCCATCAGCTCGCCGGTGGGGCGGGTGGCGGAGGGCGCCCGGTCGTCGGGCACGTTGGCCACGCCGAGCAGCCGCGCCAGGGCCGCGCCGCCGACCTGCAGCTCGTCGATCCACATGAGGAACCGGTCGAGCGGGTCGATCAGCTGCTGAGCGTAGAGGGTGGCCGCGGTGACCTGGGCCAGCGACACCCAGCCGTTGGTGTAGAAGAGCCCGCCGACGAACAGCGTGGCGCAGACCGGGAGGACGTAGCCCAGCTCCACGGCGGGAAACCAGATCGTGCGCAGACGCAGGGTGTAGCGCTCGGCGCCGAACGACCCGCGGATGTCGTCGTCGGTGCGCTGCTCGCGCCGCCGGTGCAGGCCGAGCGCCTCGATCGCCCGCGCGCCGTCGACGGTCTCGGCCAGCCCCTCGGTCATGTCGGCGTAGGCCGCGTTCTCGCGCAGGTAGCCGTCGCGGGCCCGGTTGAGGTACCACCGCGTCGCGCACCACAGGATGGGGCCCGCGATCAGCATCGGCAGCATGAGCAACGGACTGACCAGCACGATCGCCCCGATGGTGATCGCGAAGGTGACCACCGCGATCAGTGTCTCGGGCACGGCGTGGCGAACGGTCCTGGACAGCGAGTCGACGTCGCGCGTCGTCCTGGTGATCAGGTCGCCCGCCCCGGCCCGCTCGACCGTCGACAGCGGCAGGCCGAGCACCCGGTCGACGAACTCCTCGCGCAGCTCGGCGAGGACCTTCTCACCGAGCCGGGCCGAGGCCAGCACCGCGTAGCGGATGAGAACGCTCTGCAGCAGCAGGAACCCGCCGATGCCGAGGACCACGAGGCCGACGCTCACCTCGCCGCCGTCGCGTACGGTCTGCACCAGCGCGCCGAGCTGCCAGGGCACGGCCAGCCCGGCGACCGCCGCGAGCCCGTGCAGGACCAGGGCGACGGTGAGCTGACGCGGATATCTCAGCGTCAGCCGCCTGGCGTAGGCGCGCACCTGTCTCTCGTCGGCGACGGGCAGGATCTCGCGGGCCATCGTCAGTCCTCCCCTCTGGTCACGGTCGCGGCGTATCTCGGTGAGGAGACCAGCAGGTCGCGGTGCGCGCCCTCGGCGACCATCCTGCCGTCCTCGACGTAGATCACATGGTCGGTGCGATCGAGCACCAGCGGGCTGGTCGTGCAGATCAGCGTGGTCCGGCCGGCGCGGGCCTTGGCCAGCCGGTCGGCGATGCGCGCCTCGCTGTGGGCGTCGACCGCGCTGGTCGGCTCGACCAGGACGAGCACCTCGGGGTCGAAGAGCAGCGCCCTGGCCAGCCGGAGCCGCTGCTGCTGACCACCGGAGAACTCCCGCCCGGCCTCGGCCACCTCGGCGTCGAGCCCTTCGGGCAGGGCTTCGACGATGTCCTCGGCGCACGCCGTGTGCAGCGCCTGCCGTACCTGCTCGTCGGAGGCGCCGCCACGGACGTCGAGCTCGTCGCGGAGCCTGCCCGTGAACAGCCGGGCGCCGTTGTCGGCGACCAGGATGCGCGAGCGGATCTCGGCGATCGGCAGCGTCGCGAGGTCGGCCTCGCCGAAGGTGACGTCGCCGTCGGCGTAGCGGCCCAGCCGGTCGGCGATCGTGATCGCCTCCTCGGGCGTGGCGGCCGCGACGGCGGTCAGCACGCCCGGCCGCACGGTCACGCCGCTGTAGGAGTCGCGGAGCACGCCGCCCTTGCTGGCGCCGGTGCCGCCCGACACCTCGGGCTCGATGGACAGGATCCGCACCACCCGGCGGGCGGCCACGTGGCCCTTGGTCAGCTTGTCGGCGGCTTCGGTGAGGGTGCGCATCGGGCCGATCAGGAAGACGGCGTAGCCGTAGAAGGCGACCAGCTGGCCGACCGTGATCTCACCGCCGACCGCGAACGACGCGCCGACGCCGGTGACGGTGGCGATGAGGATGCCGGGGAGCAGGATCTGCGCGCCCTCCAGCAGCGAATCGACCCTGGCGACGCCGACTCCCGCGTGACGGACCCGCTGCGACTCCTCGCGGTAGCGCTCGGCGAACACCTGCTCGCCGCCGATGCCGCGCAGCACCCGCAGCCCGGCCACGATGTCGGCCGAGCGGGTGGACAGGTCGCCGGTCAGGTCGCGCTGGAGGTTCTGGCGCCGGTGCAGCGGCTTGAGCAGCGGCCCGACGGCGACGGCCATGACGGGCACGCCGATGAGCACCATGAGGCCCAGGGGCAGCGAGGTGGAGAGCAGGATCACGGTGACCGTGACGATCGCCACGACCGCGCCGGTGCCGCGCAGCAGGATGTCCATCGCGGTGCCGATGTGGGCGATGTCGGAGTTGCCGACGCTGACCACCTCTCCGGTCGACAGCCGCTTGGGCAGCGTGGCCCCGAGGCGGGCGGCCTGCCTGGCGGTCACCTGGACGGTGCGGTAGGCGGCGGCCAGCCAGTTGTAGACGGCCATCCGGTGCCGCATGATGCCGGAGCCCGCCTGCACCAGGCCGAGCCCGAGCATGATCGCCGACCAGGTCAGCAGCGCCCCGGTGTCCTTGGCCGTGACGGCGTCGATGCCCTTGCCCAGCACGGCGGGCACCAGCGCCTGCACCAGCCACCAGACGATCGCGAACGCGATGCCGGCCAGGAGGGAGGGCAACTGGGAGCGTGCGTTCCACCACAGGTAGCGCAGTGGACCGCGGATGTCGGGCACGCCGGGATCGGCTTGAGGAAGGGAGCGCATAGCCTGTCAAGATTGGCAAGGCGCGGGTTGACCAGGCAAACGGTTTTCGCGTCAGGAGGGCAGCGCCCTGAACGCCCTGAACGTGTAGACGAGCGCCACCAGCGCGGTCAGGGCCAGCAGCAGATAACCCAGCGTGTACGCCGCCGTGGCACTGTAGACGACGCCCATGACCAGGGGCGGGAAGTAGCCGCCGAGCCCTCCGGCCGCCCCCACCAGACCGGTGACGGTGCCCACCCGTGACGCCTCGACCACCTTGGCGACCAGCGCGAACACGCCTCCGGTGCCGAGACCGAGCAGGAGCGCCATCAACACGAAAGTGACCCCGGCGGGTAGCTCCGGCGGCGGCCGGAAGCACAGCACGACCGCCATGACCACGACCCCGGCGAACGAGATGAGCAGCACCCGGACCGGCCCGATCCGGTCGGAGAGGATGCCGCCCAACGGCCTGGCGAGCACGGCCGCGATGGAGAATCCGGCGGTGCGCAGCCCGGCGTCGGTCTGGACGTACGCGTACACGTTCTCCAGCAGCGTGGGCAGGTAGGTGGAGAAGGCGACGAACCCCCCGAACGTCACCGCGTACAGGAACGAGCACTGCCAGGTCGCCTTGACCTTCAGCGCCTCGCGGATCCGGGGCAGCGCCGGCTGGGTCGCGGGCCGCCACGCGGGCGAGTCGCGGCTGAACGCCAGCATGATCAGGCCCATCGCCGCCAGCGCCACCGCCATCAGCACGTGCGTGGCCCCGCGCCCGAGCGCCTCGACCAGCCGGGGCGTGCAGAACGCCGACAGGGCCGTGCCCCCCATCCCGGCCCCGAACACCCCGGTGGCGAAGCCGCGCCGCGGAGCTTCGTACCAGGCGTTCACGAAGGGGATGCCGACCGCGAAGGAGGTGCCGGGAATCCCCAGCAGGAACCCCCAGAACAGCAGCCATCCGTACGAGTCGGACCAGCCGACGAGCAGGACGGGCACGATCGACAGGAAGCAGATGACCGCGAACATCCGCCGCCCGCCGAACCGGTCGGCCAGCACGCCGACGGGGATCCGTCCCAGCGAGCCGACCAGCACCGGGATCGCGACCAGCAGCGAGGTCTGCGTCGGCGCCAGGTGCAGGCTCTTGGTGTAGCTGCTGCTCAGCGGCCCGATCAGGTTCCACGCCCAGAACGTGAGGGCGAACGCCGAGGTCGCGAGGACCAGGTTGTGCGTCTGACCGCTGCGCAGTTCTGCCATACACCATCTGTAACATGTCGTCACATACGGTAGTGATGCGGGGTATGCCAAATGCGCCTGGCGCGCCGGGTGATGTCCGGGCCGCCGGTAGGCCAGAATCGTTGCCTGTGAGGCACGGCTACACCAACAGCACGGTCGGCGACGGCGCCCTGGTGGTCAAGTGCTACCAGGGGCCGGGCGCGGCCACGCGGCTGCGCACCGAGAGCAGGTTCCTGCGCAGACTGAAGGGGCGGCTGCCGGTGCCCGCCGTCCACCAGATCACCGCGACGAGCCTGACCATCCGGTTCGTCGACGGCGTCCACGGCGAGGACCTGCTGGACGACGGCCGGGCGGCCGAGGTGCTGGCCGGCTGCGGGCGCACGCTCACCCGCATCCACCGACTGGGGATCGTCCACGGCGACTTCGGCCCGCAGAACCTGCTGTTCGACCCCGAGACGTTCGAGACGGCCGCGATCCTCGACTGGGAGTGGGCGCACCAGGGCGTGCCGCTCGAGGACCTCGCCTGGTGCGAATGGATCGTCCGCACCCACCATCCCGCGCACGTGCCGTCTCTGGCCTCCTTCTTCGACGCCTACGACGGCCCGGTGCCGCCGTGGGAGCGGCGGCACGCGGCCATGCTCGCCCGCTGCCGCGACCTGCTCGACTTCGCGGCGCGCCGGGAGCCGGGCGGCGAGGGCGAGAAGCTGTGGCGCCACCACCTGGAGACCACCGCCGCCTGGACCGCCCGCTGACCGCGCATCGGCGATTTCGCCGGTCCCGGATGTCTTTACACCGCCCCCCTTTATCGGTTGACACCCGCGAGTAACACTCTGGTCATGTCGTCAGCCGCTGTCACGCGCCAGAGCGTCCTGCACGGACGCGCCGCCGAGGAGGCCGCCGTCCGGCTGCTGCTCGACCGGGCACGTCAGGGAGCCGGCGGCGCGCTGGCCCTGCTGGGTTCGCCGGGCATCGGCAAAACCGCCGTGCTCGACCTCGCCGGCACCCTGGCGGGCGATTTCGCCGTGCTGCGCGTCCGGGGGATCCGCCAGGAGACGCACCTGCCGCTGTCCGGCCTGCACGCGCTGCTGCACCCGGTGGCGGGCCTGATCCGGTCACACGTGCTGACCTGGGCGCTCCGGCTGGGCCGCAGCGACGGCGGGGTCGCGCTGCCCGCCGCGCTGCTGGAGTTCCTGCGCGAGCTGGCCGGCCCGGAACCGGTGCTGGTCTGCGTCGACGACCTGCACCTGCTCGACGCGGCCAGCCGGGAGGCGCTGACGTTCGCGGCCAGGAGGGTGGCCGGGGAGCGGATCGCGCTGCTGTTCACGGCGTGGGACGCGGCCGGGCCGCCGGGCGAGCTGCCGGGCGACGTCCCGGTGCGGACGCTGGAGCCGCTGGACCAGGCCGCGACGCGCGCCCTGGCGGCGGAGCTGCTGCCGGGCAACCTCTCCGACGACCTGCGCGGCAGCCTGGAGCGGCTCTCTCGGGGCAACCCGCTCGCCCTGCGCGAGCTGGTGGAGTCGCTCAGCGCCGAGCAGCTGGCCGGGCTCGCGCCGGCGCCCGACAGCCTGCCCGTCCATGGGCGGCTGCACCGCGCGCACGCCGACCGGCTGGCGGGCCTGCCCGAGGACACCCGGTTCCTGCTGCTGCTCCTCGCGGCCGATCCGGGTCTCGACACGGCGACGTTGATCCTGGCCGCCGAACCGGCCGACCCGCTGTCCCTGCTGGCACCCGCCGAGAACGCCGGGGTGATCCGCGCCGAGGGCGAGCGGTACGTCTACACCGACGAGACGGTCCGCGCCGTCGCCTACGCCGAGGCCCCGCTCGCCCGGCGGCGGGCCGCGCACCGGCTGCTCGGCGACCTCCTCGACGGGCAGAGCCGTCGGCTGGCCCGGGCCTGGCACCGAGCGGTCGCGCTGGACGGCCCGCCCGAACGGCTCGCCGCCGAGTTGGCCGCCGCCGCCTCGACCGCCACGCGTCACGGCCATCCCGGCCCCTCCCTGGCCTACGAACGCGCCGCCCGGCTGACCGGCCACGACGCCAGCAGGGCCGAATGGCTGGCCGCGGCCGCCCGCCACGCGTGGGTGTCCGGCGACTTCCCGCGCGCCAGGTCGCTGCTGTCCTGGCTGCGCCGCCCCGTGGCGTCCGACTCCTCGCGCGGTCAGGCCGAGCTGATGTACGGCCGGCTGGAGCTGCTGAGCGGCAACGCCGACAGTGCCCGCGACAAGCTGCTGGCCGCGGCCGGCTGGCTGGTCGAACACGACCGGCTGGTCGGGGTGAAGGCGCTGCTGCAGGCGGCCGAGGCCAGCTATCTGGCCGGCGACATCCGCGCCCTGCACGCCATCGCCGGGCAGGCCGCGGTGCTGCGCCGCGGCGACGACTGCGTGACCGCGCAGCTCATGTTCGAGTACCTGGAGGGGATAGCGGCCACGTTCAGCGGCCGGCACCGGGCCGCCGCCGGGCCGCTGCGCCGGGTCGTGGAGCTGGCCTCGGCGGTGAGCAGCCCGGTGACGCTGGTCTGGGCGTGCGTGGCGAGCCTGCTGCTCGGCGAGGACGCCACGGCGATCGAGCTGTCGGCCCGGGCCGTCGACACGGCGAGGCGGCGCGGCGCGGTCAGCGTCGTGCCGCAGCTGCTGGAGTCGATGATCCAGGCGCAGTTCTGGCTGGGCCGCTACTCCTCCGTCGCGGCCCACGCCACCGAGGGGCTGCGGCTGGCCCAGGAGTCGGGCCAGCTCAACGCCGCGGCCCAGCACCTGGCCTGGCTGGCGCACGCCGCCGCCGTCCAGGGCGACGCGGAGAGCTGCCGCGACCGGGCCCACGCCGCGATCGAGCTGGCCGAGTCCCATGGCCTGGGCATCGCCACCACGCTCGGCAACTGGGCGCTGGCCCATCTCGACCTGTCCATCGGGCGTCCGGCGGAGGCGGCCGCCCGGCTGCGCGGCCGGCACGGCAACGACCACGTCGTCATCCGGGTCATGGCCAGCCCGCACTTCATCGAGGCGGCGACCCGTACCGGTGACAGGAGGCGGGCCGCGGCGGCCCTGCGGGTGCTGGAGCGCTGGGCGGCCAGCACCGGCAGCCCGGACCGGCTCGCGCTCGTGGCGCGCTGCCGGGCGCTGCTCGCCGCGCCGGGCGAGGCGGGCGAGCTGTTCTGCGAGGCTCTGGAGCTGCACCGCCAGGGCGCCTGCCGGTTCGAGACCGCCCGCACCCAACTGCTGTACGGCGGAGCCCTGCGCAGGGAGCGGCGGCCCGGCGCCGCGCGGGAGCACCTGCACGGCGCGCTGGAGACGTTCGAGCGGCTGGGCGCGGTGCTGTGGAGCGAGCGGGCCCGGGCGGAGCTGCGTGCCTCCGGCGAGGCCGTCGTCCACGTCTCACCCGCCGGAGACCCGGAGCGGCTGCTCACCGCGCAGCAACTGCGGATCGCCCGGCTGGTCGCGGAGGGCGCGACCAACAGGGAGGTCGCCGAGCGGCTCTTCCTGAGCCCGCGCACGATCGACCACCACCTCAGGAACGTCTTCGTCAGACTGGGCGTGCGCTCGCGGGTGGAACTGGCGCGGCTGCTCTCCTGAGACCGGCGACGCACGTCCTCCGAAACCGGCGTGCCACGTCTCCTGAGGCCGGCGACGCAAGTCCCGCGAAACCGGCGTGCCGCCTCTCCTGAGACCGGCGATTCACGCGATGCGGGTGCTGACAGGCGGGCTCAACAATGTCGGCGGACACCGGTTCCCGGATTCCCCCCACCAGGTTCCCCAGCGAACCCCCAGCGAACATGGAGTTCCCGACGTGTCTCTCCCCACCGCGCGAACCCTCACGAAGCTCGCCATGGCCGTGACCCTGGCGTGCGGCACCCTCGCCCTCACCCCCGCCGCCCACGCCGCCGGCCCGTACGAGCGCGGTCCCGACCCCACCGACTCCGTCCTGGAGGCGAGCCGCGGCCCGTTCGCCACCTCCCAGCAGTCCGTCTCCTCGCTCAGCGTGAGCGGGTTCGGCGGCGGCCAGATCTACTACCCGAACGACACCAGTCAGGGCACGTTCGGGGCGATCGCCATCTCCCCCGGCTACACCGCCTCGTGGTCGAGCATCTCCTGGCTCGGCCCCCGCATCGCCTCGCACGGCTTCGTGGTGATCGGCATCGAGACCAACACCCGCTACGACCAGCCCGCCAGCCGCGGCCGCCAGCTCCTGGCCGCCCTGGACTACCTGGTCGAGGACAGCCCGACGGCGGTCCGCAGCCGCATCGACGCCTCCCGGCTCGCCGTGGCGGGCCACTCCATGGGCGGCGGCGGCTCCCTGGAGGCCGCCAACGATCGGCCCAGCCTGCAGGCCGCGGTCCCGCTGGCCCCGTGGAACCTGACCAAGAGCTGGTCAGGTGTACGGGTCCCGACCATGATCATCGGTGGCGAGAACGACTCGGTCGCCTCCGTGACCACCCACTCCCAGCCGTTCTACGAGAGCATCCCCGCCTCGTCGGAGAAGGCGTACATGGAGCTCAACGGCGCCAGCCACTTCTTCCCGCAGACGACCAACACCCCGACCGGCAAGTACATGGTCGCCTGGCTGAAGAGGTTCGTGGACGACGACACCCGCTACGAGCGGTTCCTCTGCCCGGCGCCCCGGCGCAGCGACATCGAGGAGTACCGCGACACCTGCCCGCACTCCTGACCCGTTGACCCCGGCCTCCCGTCCCCTGGGCGGGAGGCCGGACCCGTTTCGCGCGCTACTTGGCGTTGGCCTTGAGGTAGTCGCTGTTCATCTGGGCGATCGTGTCCAGCGGGATGCCCTTGGGGCAGACCGCGGTGCACTCGCCGGTGTTGGTGCAGCCGCCGAAGCCCTCGGCGTCCATCTGGTCCACCATCGCCTTGGCGCGTGAGAGCCGCTCCGGCTGCCCCTGGGGCAGCAGGCTCAGGTGGGTGATCTTGGCGGCGGTGAAGAGGGAGGCCGAGCCGTTGGGGCAGGCCGCCACGCAGGCGCCGCAGCCGATGCAGGTGGCGGCGTCGAAGGCGTCGTCGGCGTCCTCCTTGCGCACCGGGATGCTGTGCGCGTCGGGAGCGGAGCCGGCCGGCACCGAGACGAAGCCGCCCGCCTGGATGACGCGGTCGAACGCCGAGCGGTCGACGACCAGGTCCTTCACCACCGGGAACGGCGCGGCCCGCCAGGGCTCGATGGTGATGGTGGCGCCGTCCTCGAAGTGGCGCATGTGCAGCTGGCAGGTGGTGGTGGCGCGCTGCTCGCCGTGCGCGACACCGTTGATGACCATGCCGCACATGCCGCAGATGCCTTCGCGGCAGTCGTGGTCGAAGGCCACCGGGTCGTCGCCTTCGAGGATGAGCCGCTCGTTGAGCACGTCCAGCATCTCCAGGAAGGACATGTCCGGCGAGACGTCCTCGACCCGGTAGGTCACCATCCGTCCGGCGTCGGAGGGGCCGCTCTGCCGCCAGACCTTCAGGGTCAGGTTCACTTGTAGCTCCGCTGGGTCATCTTGACGTACTCGTACTCGAGCGGTTCCTTGTGCAGCACCGGCTCGCCCTCGGGCGAGTACTCCCAGGCCGAGACGTGAGCGAAGGTCTCGTCGTCGCGCAGCGCCTCACCGTCGGCGTCCTGCGACTCGGCCCGGAAGTGGCCGCCGCACGACTCGGTGCGGACGAGGGCGTCCAGGCACATGAGCTCGGCCAGGTCGAAGAAGTCGGCGACACGGCCGGCCTTCTCCAGCACCTGGTTCAGCTCCTCGGCGGTGCCGGAGACCTTGACGTCGCGCCAGAACTCCTCGCGCAGCTCGGGGATGCGCTCCAGGGCCTTGCGCAACGACTGCTCGGTACGCTCCATGCCGCAGTATTCCCACATGAGCTTGCCCAGCTCGCGGTGGAAGGAGTCGGGCGTGCGCGTGCCGTTGACCGCGAGCAGCCGGTCGATCCTGGAGCGCACCTTGATCTCGGCGGCCGCCACGGCCTCCTCGTCGACCTCGCCGAACGGCCCGGCCGCCAGGTAGTCGCCGATGGTGGTCGGCAGCACGAAGTAGCCGTCGGCCAGGCCCTGCATCAGGGCCGACGCGCCGAGGCGGTTGGCCCCGTGGTCGGAGAAGTTGGCCTCGCCGATCACGAACAGCCCGGGGATCGTGGACTGCAGGTCGTAGTCGACCCACAGGCCGCCCATCGTGTAGTGGACCGCCGGGTAGATGCGCATCGGCACGTCGTAGGGGTTCTCGCCGGTGATGCGCTCGTACATCTCGAAGAGGTTGCCGTACTTCTTCTCCACGGCGTCCCGGCCGAGCCGGCCGATCGCGTCGCGGAAGTCGAGGTAGACGCCGAGACCGCCGGGACCGACGCCGCGGCCCTCGTCGCAGACGTTCTTCGCCGCGCGCGAGGCGATGTCGCGGGGGACGAGGTTGCCGAACGCCGGGTAGATGCGCTCCAGGTAGTAGTCGCGCTCGTCCTCGGGAATGTCCCCGGGCGCGCGGCCGTCGCCCTTGCGCAGCGGCACCCACACGCGGCCGTCGTTGCGCAGCGACTCCGACATCAGCGTCAGCTTCGACTGGTACTCGCCCGACACCGGGATGCAGGTCGGGTGGATCTGCGTGTAGCAGGGGTTGGCGAAGTACGCGCCCCGCTCGTGCGCCCGCCAGATGGCCGTGGTGTTGCAGCCCTTGGCGTTCGTGGACAGGAAGAACACGTTGCCGTAGCCACCGGTGGCCAGCACGACCGCGTCGGCCACGTGCCGCTCGATCTCACCGGTCACCATGTCGCGGACGATGACGCCCCTGGCCCGGCCGTCGGCGACGATCAGGTCGAGCATCTCGTGCCGGGTGAACATCTCCACGGTCCCGGCCGCGATCTGCCGCTCCAGCGCCTGGTAGGCGCCGAGCAGCAGCTGCTGTCCCGTCTGGCCGCGGGCGTAGAAGGTGCGCGACACCTGCGCGCCGCCGAACGAGCGCGTGTCGAGCAGGCCGCCGTACTCGCGGGCGAACGGCACGCCCTGGGCCACGGCCTGGTCGATGATGTTCACCGAGACCTGCGCCAGCCGGTAGACGTTAGACTCGCGGGCGCGGAAGTCGCCGCCCTTCACGGTGTCGTAGAACAGCCGGTAGATGGAGTCGCCGTCGCCGCGGTAGTTCTTCGCGGCGTTGATCCCGCCCTGCGCGGCGATGGAGTGCGCGCGCCGCGGCGTGTCCTGGTAGCAGAACGACTTGACGCGGTAGCCCAGCTCGCCCAGGGTGGCGGCGGCCGACCCGCCCGCCAGACCGGTGCCGACCACGATGACGTTGAGCTTGCGCTTGTTGGCCGGGTTGACGAGCTTCGCGCCGAACTTCCGCTTCTCCCACCGCTCCTCGATGGGCCCGGCGGGAGCCTTCGTGTCGCGGATCGGCGCCCCTTCGACGTAGTTCACTTGATCACTCCGAACGTGATGGCGAGCGGCGGGGCGAGGAACCCGATGACCAGGGCGGCCGAGACCAGCGCGGCGACCGCCTTCAGCGCCCGGTAGCGGGCGCGGTTGGCCAGGCCGAGTGTCTGGAAGGCGCTCCAGATGCCGTGCCGCAGGTGCAGCCCGATCATGACGACGGCCACCACGTAGAGCAGCGTCACCCACCAGCGCGACGCGTCGAACCCGGCGATCATGCGGTCGGCGGGCGTGGAGTCGAAGCCCTTGGGGTTGACCACGCCGAAGGTCAGGTCGAGCAGGTGCCAGACGACGAACAGCACGATCGTGACGCCACCGAACCGCATGATGTGCGTGGTGTAGCCCCCGGCCTGCGACTTCTTCGCCACGTACTTCACCGGCCGGGCCTTGCGGGCGCGCCGCGCCAGCGAGATCGCGGCCCACATGTGCGCCACCACCGAGACGACGAGCACGATCTCCAGGACCGTCAGCAGCAGCCGGTACGGCGCCATGGGCTCCAGCAGCGTGCGCAGCCCGTGCGCGTACGCGTTGAACGACTCCCTGCCGAAGAAGATCTTGACATTGCCCAGCATGTGAGCGAGGAGGAAGATCACCATCACGGCGCCCGTGACGGCCATGACGGCTTTCTTGCCGTTCGAGGAGCCCAGGAACCCTCCGGGCCTGCGAGCCGTTGGTCTCTTCGCGGGCCGGCCGGACTTGGGGGAGGACACAGGCGCGGTGGCGGCGCCGCGCTCTATCGTGGCAGTCACGTCTTCTGACGCTAGGTATCCCGCGATGGCCCGTCCAAGTCATCACGGGCCTCGTTTTCATAGCCTTCGGCTATGATGTCTGGTTTGTACGGCGATTGCGGTCGCGAATCCGCACCCCCGGTGCGAGGAATATCACATGCAGTTGCAGCAGCTCGCCTACTTCGTGGCCGTGACGGAGACCAGGCACTTCACCCAGGCGGCCGAGCGGATGCGGGTCGCCCAGCCGTCGCTCAGCAAGCAGATCAAGGCCCTTGAGGCCGAGCTCGGCGCGCCGCTGTTCTCCCGGGCGCGCGGCAACGTCACGCTGACCCCGGCCGGCGAGGCGCTGCTCCCCCTCGCCCGCCGGATGCTGGCCGACGCCGACACCGCCCGGCAGGAGGTGGCCGAGCTGGCCGGGCTGCGCCGGGGCCGGGTGCGGCTGGGCGCGACGCCGTCGCTGTGCGCCGGGCTGCTGGCCGACGCGCTGGCCCGCTTCCACCGCGACTATCCCGGCATCGAGCTGCTGGTCGAGGAGAGCGGCTCGCGCGACCTCGTCAGGGCGCTGGCCCGTGGCCAGCTCGACCTGTCACTGATCATCATGCCGCTGCAGAGCGACGACCCCTCTCTGGTGACCGAGGACGTCCTGCGGGAGAATCTCGTCGTGGCCATGCCCTCGCACGAGCCCACCCGCAGGCCGTATCAGCGCATCGCCGACCTGCGGGGCAAGCCGATGGTGATGTTCAGGCGCGGCTACGACCTACGTGAGGCGACACTGGCCGCGTGCCGCCAGGCCGGGTTCGAGCCGAGGCTGGCCGTGGAGGGCGGTGAGATGGACGCGGTGCTCAGGTTCGTCGAGGCCGGGCTGGGCGTGGCCGTGGTGCCGTCGATGGTGCTCGACGGGCGGCCGGGGCTGAGGGGCGTCCCGCTGGCGCCTCCCGGGCTCACCCGGACGATCGCGCTGGCCCATCGCCGCGACGTGGAGCCCACCAGAGCCGCTCAGGCGTTCCGGGCGACACTTCTGGCCTTCGTCATCGAGGCGGGTCAGGAAGGCACGCTTCCACAAGGAGTCGAACTCATAACACATTGACCTCGTCCCCCTCGTGAACGAGGGGGATTCCCACGGTCGCCCGTGAGGGTTCCTGTTTCACCGCCGGTCGCCCGCCAGGAAGGAGGACTTCCCTTGAGGTCTTACGCCGGCTCCGCAGGCGTTTCGGCTCTCCGCCGGCCCGGCGGCGAGGATGTTTCTGGCCGCGTTGATGTCGCGGTCGTGGTGTGCGCCGCAGGCGCACACCCAGGTCCGGACGTTCAGCGGCATGGACGGCTGGAGAGTCCCGCACACAGAGCACAGCCTGGAAGACGGGAACCAGCGATCCACCACGACAAGCCGCCGCCCGTACCAGCGGCTCTTGTACTCCAGCATGCCGCGCAACTCCCGCCAGGACGCATCCGAGATGGCGCGCGCCAGCCGGTGATTCTTGACCATGTTGCGGACGGTCAGGTCTTCCACGGCGATCACTTGAGTTTCGCGAACAAGCCGTGTCGTGACCTTGTGCAGGAAGTCGCGTCTGCGGTCGGCGATCCGCGCGTGCACGCGGGCCACCTGCAGCCGGGCCTTGGCCCGGTTGGCCGAGCCCTTCTCCTTTCGGGCCAGCGCTCGCTGAGCGCGAGCCAGCCTGCGACGGTCGGCCCGTTCATGGCGGGGGTTGACGATCTTCTCCCCGGTCGACAACGTGACCAGAGCGGTGATCCCCGCATCCACTCCCACCACCTGTGCGACCGGGGGCAGCGGGGAGATCATCTCCTCCACCAGGATGGACACGAACCAGCGTCCGGCCGCGTCCTTCGACACGGTAACCGTGGACGGCTCCGCA
>NZ_BMNH01000005.1:0-231206 GCF_014646355.1 Nonomuraea cavernae | reverse complement strand
CACCGGGTATCCGGCCCGTTTGGCGAAGAAACCGGCGAACGCCGCCTGAAGATGACGCAACGCCTGCTGCAACGGGACGCAGGACACCGCGCCCAGAAAGCTCAGCTCCTCGGTGCGCTTCCAGGCCGTCAGCGCCGCCGACGACTCCGCGTAGGAGACGCCGCGGCCCTCCAGCCGGTAGGCCCGGGTCCGCTCTTCAAGCGCCTTGTTGTAGACCAGGCGCACGCAGCCGAACGTCCGGGCAAGCTCCACTGCCTGCTCGGGAGTCGGGTGGAAGCGGTACTTGTAGGCCCGCTTCACGATCTGCGCCACGCCGCACAACCTACTGCAAGATCCGCCAAATCTCGTACACGTGTTCGATTTGATGGCATTGTTCCGGCTTTCCTCCCCGCCCTGAAGGACGGGGTCTCCAGCCTCAAGGAGATTCGATGAGCGACAACGATCCCCCCGGCACGAAGAGGCGTGTGTGACGGCAACTCTCTCCGAAACGCTGACGCTGCTCCTCATCGAGGACGACGACGGTGACGCCTTTCTGGTCGAAGAGCTTCTCAAGCAGGCCGAAGCGCCGCCCAAGATCACCTGGGTGCGCAGCCTGCGGGAGACCAAGGCCAAGCTCACCTCCCAGATCCAGTGCGTGCTCGTCGACCTGACCCTGCCCGACGCCACCGGGCTGGAGGCGCTGGAGCAGGTGCTGGCCATGGCCCCGCAGGCGGCCGTGCTGGTGCTGACCGGCCTGCGCGACGTGCACGTGGGCGTCGCCGCGGTCAAGGCGGGAGCCCAGGACTACCTGGTCAAGCAGGACATCGACGCGCGGCTGCTGGCCCGGGCCGTGCGCTACTCGATGGAGCGCAAGCGCGCCGACCTGGCGCACCTCGCGCTCGTCGCGGCCGAGCTGACCGCCAAGGAGAACTCCCGGCTGGAGAGCGGGCTGCTCCCCGTGCCGCTGCTGCACACCGACGCGCTGCGGCACACCACTCGCTACCTGCCCGGCAGCCAGGGCTCGCTGCTCGCCGGCGACTTCCTCGACACGGTGCAGACGCCCGACGGCTCCGTGCACATCGTGGTCGGCGACGTCTGCGGGCACGGTCCGGCCGAGGCGGCGCTCGGCGTGGCGCTGCGCATCGCCTGGCGCACGCTCGTGCTGGCCGGGCAGACCGGTGACCGGATGCTGCGCACGCTGGACGCGGTGCTGCGGGCCGAGCGCCAGGCTCCCGAGATCTTCACCACGCTCTGCATGGCCACGATCACCCCCGACCTGCGGCACGCCCGGATGCGGGTGGTCGGCCACCCGCCGCCTGTGCTGGTGCGCGACGGCAGGGTCGAGGTGGTCGCGGACACGCCGTCCGGCCCGCCGCTCGGCATCTTCCCCGACGCCGAGTGGCGGATCCTCGACGTCCCGCTGGGCGAGGAATGGTCGATGATGCTCTACACCGACGGCCTCATCGAGGCGGTCGTGGGCGAGTACAAAGAGCTCCTCGGGGTCGACGGGCTGGTCGATCTGATCCGCGCACACGGCTCGATCGACCTCGATCGGCTCATCACACACGTGGGCACCCTGAGCGACGACCTCGCCGTGGTGCTCGTACGAAGGGGACCCGAGTGAGCATCCACCCGCTGCCGCCGCCCGAGCAGCCGACCGGGCTCGGCCGGCTGCCCGTCGCCCGCTGGTTCGTCGCGACGGGTCTGGCCGCCGTGATCGCCCTGGCGGGCGGGATCGTGCTCACCGTCCTGATGATCGAGGCCGTCCGCGACGCCGGGCCGCGACCCGTCGTCGAGGTGCAGCTCGACCGGCTGAACGCGGCGCTGGTGGTGCTGTTCGTGGTGGTCGTCGCCGTCGCGGTCGGCCTCGCGGTCATCGTCCGCTACACCGTGCTCAAACCCATCGCGCAGCTCACCGAGCAGGTGCGCCAGGTCGCGTCCGGCGACTTCGACCAGCGCCTGCGGGTCGACCGGCCGGCCGAGCTGGCCGAGCTGTCGAGCCACATCGACGCCATGCGCGTACGCGTCGTGACGGCCTGGCGCACCGCCGAGGACCAGGCCGACGAGCTGCGCAGGTCCAATGGAGAGCTGGAGCAGTTCGCCTACGTCGCCAGCCATGACCTCCAGGAGCCGCTCCGCAAGATCGCCAGCTTCACCCAGATGCTCGAACAACGCTACGGCGACCAGCTCGACGACCGGGCCAAGCAGTACATCCACTACTCGGTCGACGGCGCGAAGCGGATGCAGCTGCTCATCAACGACCTGCTCGACTTCTCCAGGGTCGGCCGGGTGAGCGGCGAGCGCGTGGTCATCGACACGGGCGAGGCGCTGCGCCTCGCGCTGAGCAACCTGTCGGCCAGGATCGAGGACTCCGAGGCGGTCGTCACCTCGGACGAGCTGCCCAAGGTCATCGGCAACCGCCTCCAGCTCACCCAGCTCTTCCAGAACCTCGTCGAGAACGCGGTGAAGTTCCGCTCCGAGGCGCCGCCGCGCGTGCACATCGGGGTCAGGCGCGCGGGCGAGATGTGGGAGTTCAGCTGCTCCGACAACGGGATCGGAGTCGAACCCAAGTACGCTGACCGGATCTTCCTGATTTTCCAGCGGCTGCATCCGCGGGACGTGTATCCAGGAACCGGCATCGGGCTGGCCCTCTGCCGCAAGATCATCGACTTCCACGGTGGTCAGCTCTGGCTCGACGGCGACGCCGAGGGGCCCGGGACGACGTTCCGCTGGACCCTGCCCCCGGCTGGAGAGGACGAATGAGCGACTGGCGGCCGATCGAGGTGCTCCTGGTGGAGGACGACCAGGGCGACATCCTGCTCACCCAGGAGGCCTTCGAGCTCAACAAGGTGAAGAACCGCCTGCACGTGGTCAACGACGGCGAGCAGGCAATGGCGTTCCTGCGCCGCGAGGATGCCTACAAGGACGTGCCACGCCCCGACCTGATGCTGCTCGACCTCAATCTCCCCCGGATGGACGGCCTGGAGGTGCTGCGCGAGGTCAAGGCCGACGCCGATCTCCGGACGATTCCGGTGGTGATCCTGACCACCTCCGAGGCCGAGGAGGACATCCTCCGGGGCTACCAGTTGCACGCCAACGCGTACGTCTCGAAGCCCGTGGATTTCGAGCAATTCATCCGAGTTGTCCGACAAATCGATGATTTTTTCGTCTCTGTGGTTAAGTTGCCGACCCACGGGCAGCGCCTCTGACGGACGCCCTGACGGGCGACGTGATGGGAATCACAGCAGGTCAGCCAAAAAGTGAGTGACCCTTCTCACAAATGTCCCTGCTGGCGTCGTAACGTATGGCGCACCAATGCGCGCCCGAGCGGAGACGACGCCCCGCCGTACGCGCGCCCAGCGAACAACCCGGATCCCAGGCGTGCGGGTCCGTGGGAGGTGGAGAGGTCCGCGATGACCCAGACGACGCCCGATGCGCCGGTCAGAAGGCAGCGTGCGCAGATCAAGGTGCGCACCCTGCGCACCGACAGATGGTGGCTGGCCCCACTGCTGACATTCCTCGGGCTCAGCTCGTTCCTCGTCTACGGTGTGTGGGCGATCCTCGACGGCAACTACTACGTGGCCGGGGCCGAGTACATCGCCCCGTTCTCGTCGCCGTGCCTGGCCGAATCATGTCCCGAGGGAGCACGGTTCCTGGGATGGGCCCCCTTCGGCGAGTGGTACACCCTGCCGCCGGGGCTGCTGATCCTTGGTCTGCCCGGTGGATTCCGGCTGACCTGCTACTACTACCGCAAGTCCTACTACCGCTCGTTCTGGCTCTCGCCCCCCGCCTGCTCGGTGGCCGAGCCGCACGGCAAGTACACCGGTGAGACCCGCCTCCCGCTGATCATGCAGAACATCCACCGCTACTTCTTCTACTTCGCGGTGCTGATCGGCTTCGTGCTCACCTACGACGCGATCCTGGCCCTCGTGCACAAGCCGCTCGGCCTCGGCACCTGGATCCTGATCGTCAACGCGGTGCTCATCCTCGGCTACACGTTCGGCTGCCACTCCTGCAGGCACATCACCGCGGGCCGGCTCAACCACTTCTCCCGCCACCCGCTGCGCTACCGGGCCTGGACGTTCGTCTCCAAGCTCAACGCCAAGCACCAGCAGCTCGCGTGGGCCTCGATGTTCTCCGTCATGATCGCGGACTTCTACGTCCGCATGGTCGCCCATGGCATCATCGCCTTCCCGTACGCGTAAGGAAATCTTTCAGTGGAAATCGAGCGACACGAATACGACGTCGTCGTCATCGGCGCGGGCGGCGCCGGGCTCCGGGCCGCGATCGAGGCCCGCCAGCAGGGCAAGCGCACGGCCATCGTCTGCAAGTCGCTGTTCGGCAAGGCGCACACGGTCATGGCCGAGGGCGGCGCCGCGGCGGCCATGGGCAACGTCAACCCCGACGACAACTGGATGGTGCACTTCCGTGACACCATGCGGGGCGGCAAGTTCCTCAACAACTGGCGGATGGCCGAGCTCCACGCCAAGGAGGCCGCCGACCGGGTCTGGGAGCTGGAGGCCTGGGGCGCGCTGTTCGACCGCACCAAGGACGGCAAGATCAGCCAGCGCAACTTCGGCGGGCACGAGTATCCCCGTCTCGCGCACGTCGGCGACCGCACCGGCCTGGAGCTGATCCGCACCCTGCAGCAGCGCGTGGTCGCCCTCCAGCAGGAGGACTACGAGACGCACGGCGACTACGAGGCCTACATCAAGGTCTTCGCCGAGTGCACGATCACCCGGCTGCTCAAGGACGGCGACCGCATCTCGGGCGCGTTCGGCTACTGGCGCGAGACCGGCAACCTGATCCTGTTCGACGCGCCGGCCGTCGTGCTGGCCACCGGCGGCATCGGCAAGTCCTACGTGGTGACGTCCAACTCCTGGGAATACACCGGTGACGGGCACGCCCTGGCCCTGCTGGCCGGAGCCAACCTGATCAACATGGAGTTCATCCAGTTCCACCCCACGGGCATGGTCTGGCCGCCGTCCGTGCGCGGCATCCTGGTCACCGAGTCGGTCCGCGGTGACGGCGGGGTGCTGCGCAACTCCGAGGGCGAGCGCTTCATGTTCAAGTACATCCCCGAGGTGTTCAAGGACAAGTACGCCACCACCGAGGAGGAGGGCGACCGCTGGTACACCGACCAGGCCAACAACCGCCGGCCTCCGGAGCTGCTTCCTCGTGACGAGGTGGCCCGCGCGATCAACGCCGAGGTGAAGGCCGGTCGCGGCTCACCCCAGGGCGGCGTCTACCTCGACGTGTCCACCCGGCTCCCCGCCGAGGAGATCAAGAAGCGGCTGCCGTCGATGCACCACCAGTTCAAGGAGCTGGCCGACGTCGACATCACCGCCGAACCCATGCAGGTGGGCCCGACCTGCCACTACATCATGGGCGGGGTCGAGGTCGACGCCGACACCGGTGCCGCGGCCGTGCCCGGGCTGTTCGCCGCGGGCGAGGTCTCGGGCGGCATGCACGGATCCAACCGGCTGGGCGGCAACTCGCTGTCCGACCTGCTGGTCTTCGGCCGCCGGGCCGGCGCGGGCGCGGCCGAGTACGTCGACAGGCTGCCGACCCGGCCGAAGGTCGTCGAGGAGCTGGTCGCGGAGGCCCGCGCCGAGGCCCTGGAGCCCCTGGAGCGGGCCGGCGAGAACCCCTACGAGGTGCACCACGAGCTCCAGCGGACGATGAACGAGCTGGTCGGCATCATCCGCAAGGCCGAAGAGGTGTCCGAGGCCCTGGAGGTCGTGGAGAAGCTCAAGGAGCGGGTGCGGATGGTCGGCGCGGCCGGCTCGCGCATCTACAACCCCGGCTGGCACCTGGCGCTCGACCTGCGCAACATGGTGCTGGTCTCCGAGTGCGTGGCGCGCGCCGCGCTGCTGCGCGAGGAGAGCCGCGGCGGGCACACCCGCGACGACTACCCCGGTATGAACCCCGAGTGGCGTCGCAAGTTGCTCGTCTGCTCCACCTCCGACGGCTCGTCGGTCAAGGTCGAGGAGAGGGTCCAGCCCTCGATGCGGGACGACCTGATCTCCCTGTTCGACCGGGACGAGCTGTCCAAGTACCTCACCGACGAAGAGATGGCCGAGTTCGACGGGATAGCGAAGTCATGAGCTACAAGGCAAAGTTCAAGGTCTGGCGTGGTGAGGGCGGCGAGGGCAAACTCGAGGACTTCACCGTCGAGGTCAACGAGGGCGAGGTGGTCCTCGACATCATCCACCGGCTGCAGGCCACACAGGCGCCCGACCTCGCCGTCCGCTGGAACTGCAAGGCCGGCAAGTGCGGGTCCTGCTCGATGGAGATCAACGGGAAGCCGCGGCTGGGCTGCATGACCCGGATGTCCACCTTCGAGGAGGACGAGACGATCACGGTCACACCGATGCGGACCTTCCCCGTCATCAAGGACCTGGTCACCGACGTCTCGTTCAACTACGAGAAGGCCCGGGAGGTCCCGTCCTTCACGCCTCCGGACGGGGTGCGGCCCGGCGAATACCGCATGCAGCAGGTCGACGTCGAGCGGTCCCAGGAGTTCCGCAAGTGCATCGAGTGCTTCATGTGCAACAACGTCTGCCATGTGATCCGTGACCACGAGGAGAACAAGCCCAGCTTCTCCGGGCCCCGCTTCCTCATGCGGATCGCCGAGCTCGACATGCACCCGTACGACGTGGCCGACCGGCAGCAGTCGGCGCAGGACGAGCACGGGCTCGGCTACTGCAACATCACCAAGTGCTGCACCGAGGTCTGCCCCGAGCACATCAAGATCACCGACAACGCCCTCATCCCCATGAAGGAGCGCGTCGTCGACCGCAAGTACGACCCGATCGTGTGGCTGGGAAACAAGATCTTCAAGCGCGCGAAGTAACCACTCCCGGGCCGGTGGGGCGTTGGCCCCACCGGCCGGAGAACATCACTTGGAGCGCCGCCACCAGCCGCGCCCGCGCTCCTCCTGCTGAGGCAGCGGCTGCACCGCCGTCACCTCGTCGGCCACCGGCTGCGAAACGCCCGGTCCGGCCTCAGCCGGCCGCGCCTCCTGCACGGTCTGCTGCCAGGGCTCGGAGTCGCCCGTCTCCGCCGCCGACGCGGCCCCCAGAGGGCGTTCGGGCGAGTCGTCATAGGGCTCCGCGCCACCCGCCGGAATGTCTGCCGGCGGCTCCTCCACCGGGACCAGCGGCTCGAAGGGGGCCCGATAGGACTCCTCCTCGCTGGTGTACTCGTCCGGGTGCAGCACCACGGGCTCGGGCTGGGCCTCGGGGACGTACGCGGGGTCCTGGTACACGGCGCCGTACTGCACCGGGCCGCCGGGAGTATGGACCGGGACGAAACTGATGATCGGCGCGTACGGCGCGTAGCCGGGCGGCGCCGGATAGCCCACGCTCGCGTAGCCGGGACCCGCCGGGTAGCCGGCGGAAGGATAGCCGGGACCGCCCGGGAAGCCGGGACCCGGCGGGAAGCCGGGACCCGCGGGATAGCCAGGGCCCGCGGGGTGGCCGGCGGCCTCGCCCGAAGCGCCGGGGTAGGGGCCCGCCCGGCGCACGGCCGCCGCGTGAGCCAACCGGCGCAGCCGGCCCTCGAAGATCAGCACCGCGAAGAGCGCGAGCAGCACCAGGATCAGCGCGGGGATGCTGAGCTTCTGCGTCACGTCCCGCTGGTCGAACTCGGGCGCCGCGTTGCGCACCTCCAGCTGGACCGGCTCGCTGGTCGTGATCTCCGGCGCGGCGCTGGACAGGGTCTCCACGGGAGTCTCGCTACCGGCGACCGTCGGCATCTCGACGGACTGCTCCTCGGTCGGCTCACTGCTGGGGACCGGCACCTGGACGCTCTGCGTCGGTAAGGGCTGCGGGTTCTGCGCCTGCGTGGGCTCCGGGAGGTTCTGCGGCGGGCTGGACGTGGTCTTCTTCGGCGTCGGGGCCTTCGAGGGCGACTTGGTGACGGTCCGCGTGATCGTGGTCTCCGGCTCGTCTGGCGTGGGCGTGCCCAGCGTCGTGGTGACCGTCACCGTGACCTGCGGGTCGCTCTCGCACGCCTGACCGGCCTCACACGGCTCGACCCCGGGGTCGTACGCCACCGAGGCACTCGCGCTCTGCATGATGAAAGGCGCCGTGCCGACACCGGTCAAGGCCAGGGCCAAGACCATGGCGGAGACGGCCGTCGCTCGCGTGCGTGCCACCAGTGCCCTCCGCGTAATCCCGAACAATAGTCAAGGGAATACTAGTCGGGTCAAAGTAACAGTAAAGACCGATCTACTGTTCCATTTTCCGGATACGTGCGCGCTGCTTCCAGGCGACCACCCACAGTCCGCCCAGCAGCACCGCGATGCCCCCCGCGACGGCCGGCGCCCCCCGTGCCCCCGCCAGCGGATTCGCCGGCTCCAGCCGCTGCGCCCGCCTCGTGGAGACGGCGATCTGGCGCGGCAACGGCGCTCCCAGCTCGGCCGACCCGCTGCTTTCGAGCGCGGCGACAAAGGGCTGCGGGGCCGCGTCAACCGGCTGCTGCTGGGCCTGCGGCATGACGAGGGGCTGCCCGCCGGACGGCGTCGTACTGATCCCCGCCTGCTGCGAAGGCATCGCCGCACCCGTTCCGGAAGATCCCGCACGCATCTCGGCGACAGCGTTCTCCCCGGTGTTCACCGCTCGCATCCCCGCACGCTGGGCGGCACGCCCGGACACGGCAGCCAGGCCACCCACACCCGTCGCCCCATCGTGACCGGCCACACCCGGCCTACCGGCACCGCCGTCCACGCGACCCGCGACGTCGGCCGTGGCGGCACGATCAGCCCGGGTCGCCACCTGTCCCCGGCCGCCGCGACCCGCCACACCAGGCAGGCCGGCACGACCATCGCCCCGGCCCGGCGCGCTCGACCTGCCGGTATGAGCGTCGGCGGGGCTCGGGGCGGCCGAGGTCCCGGTGCGTCCACTCTCGCCCAGCGCGCGCCCCGGATCGCCCGATCGGGGTGGTACGCGGGTCGCGTGGCCGGTCATCGCGGAGGTCGCGGGAGGAGGCTCCGGCCAGTTCCCGGCAGGAGGCGCGGCTCCGTCGACGGACGTCGTGGCGGTGCCGCTCAGAGTCGTGGCCCCACCGGACGCCCCGGGCATCCGGGCGGCGCTCGCGAGCACCACCTCGTCCGCCCCTTCCGGCACGGTGAGCCGCACGTCAACGGTCTGTTGCCCGGCGCTGTCTCCCAGGTGACACACCTGGGCCACGTTCATGGCGGCCCGGCGAACCGGCGCGCGCACCGCGGCCAACGCCCGATCCTCCACCGATCTGCGTTCATTCCTGAGGATCAATCCCGTGTCGACCGGCGACCCGGACACCTCCGGAATCGGCGCCGTTCCCGGCATGGAAGCCGGCGCCGTACCGGCCTCCCCCGGAGCCGGTCGTGGCAGCACCCCGGACACGACCGGAGCCGGTCGTGGCAGCACCCCGGACACGACCGGAGCCGGTTTCGACCCGGACGCGGAAGCCGGAGCCAGTGCCGGCGCCGCCCCGGAGCCGCCCGAGACCACAGCCGCCGTCGGCGCCGACCCGGACCTGTCTGGAACCGTAGCCGCCGTCGGCATCATCCCGGACCTGTCTGGAACCGCAGCCGCCGTCGGCATCATCCCCGACATGCCCGGCGCTGATGCCGGCAGCTCACCGGAGGCGGCAGGAGCCGGGGCCGGCGCGACCGGCCGGCTCTGCGCGATCATCCGGGCGGCGTCGAAGGGCCGTACGGGCTCCTGATCCGCCGGGCAGGTGACGGCGGACAGGGCGCGGACCGGGCTGGCGGCGACCGCGACGCGGACCTCGCCGGTGGTCCCTTCGAGCCGCACCTGGAAGCGCAGCACGTCGCCGGTCCTGACCCATTTCCCGAACCCGGCGGGGACGTCCACGCGCTCCAGCACCATCGCCATCCCGGCCGCCGCAGCAGGCACGACCGGCGCTGCCACCAGCATCAACGCCCCCGTCACGATCCAGCCTCGATTGATCACGCCGCGTTTCCCCCCGCTGCGACAAATTACACCTAGTAATCGTTATGTAGCAGAGAGCGACGGGCTAATCCTGCTGGAGAACTCTTTCCACGGCCTTCATGATCTCGTGGTCCGCACCCAACCACTCGACGTCGTAGTACTCGCCGGGGGCCAGCCACCGCAACGCCAGATGCTCCTTGGCCTCAGGTGTCCCCTCGGCCACGGAAGCCAGCCAGACCCGCATCACGTACCCGTCGGTCAGCGGCCAGTCGCCGCCCACCCGCTCGCCCACGGCGATCCGCACGCCGAGCTCCTCCTGGCACTCCCGCACCAGCGCCTCGAACTCGCTCTCCCCCGGATCCACCTTCCCGCCGGGGAACTCCCAGCCCCCGGCGAGCGCGGGCGGCTCGGCCCGCTGCGCGGCGAGCACCCGCGCGCCGGACGAGATGATCACCGCGGCGACCACGACGACTGTCATAGAGAGGCCTTCCGCAGCCTTGTGAGCTGCTCGATCACGTCGGAGTTCTGCAGCGGCCGGGTGAAGCCCACGATGTTGCCCCGTGACGCGTAGCCCGTGACCTTGATCGGCCCGCACAGGCGGCACCGCGCCTCGATCATCTGCCCCTTCGACACGACCATTCCCACGTGCCCGGGCCGGTCGGGCCCCGTGCCCGGCCCCGAGTTGAAGAAGACCAGGTCGCCCGGCTGCTCGCTGCCCTGAGAGACCTTCACCCCGAACGGCCACTGCCCGAACGTGGTGCGCGGGATCGACAGCCCCGCCGTCCGGTACGCCGCGTAGATGATGCCCGAGCAGTCGAACGCGTCGGGCCCGGTGCCCCCCCACAGGTACGGCTTGCCGCGCTGGGCCAGGGCGAAGGACAGGATCTTGGCGACCACGTCGTTGGGCGCGGCCTCGACCAGCGGCTCGTCGCACGAGTCGTCGGCCTGCGGCGGCACCTCGACCTCGCCGGACTTGGCGTAACGCTTGGCGATCTCCTCGACCTGGTCGACGTACCACCAGGCCCGGTTGTAGACGAACAGCGCCCGCCGGACCTGCTCCGGGGCCCCGTTGCGCTTGAGCATCCTGGCGGCGCCCAGGATGGCGTCGGCCGGGTTGTAGACGTCGCCGATGCCGTCACCGTCGCCGTCGGAGGCGTAGCCGTTGAAGCGGGAGGACATCTCGATCCTGGCCTTGCCGCCCCAGGTGCTGATCAGGAACTGCATGGGTCCGGCCGCGCCCGACGAGTTGGTGCCGCTCTTGACGCCGGGCAGTTCGGATCGGCCATGGTCGGTCTCCCGCTTGCCGACCGCGGCCAGGATGTTCCACTGCACGCCGATCTTCTCTCCGTGCTCCTTGTAGAGCTTCAGGTAGTCGGCCGGGATGTCGGAGGCGGCCGAGTCGGAGGCCTCCTCCGACTGCGAGCCGCCGGTGCAGTCGGGGTCCGTCGCGCCGTCGCCGATGAACGAGGGGATCGAGGTCATGAGCATCGGCGAGATGATGATCAGTGCGAGCAGCAGGGCCCCGGCGACGCCTAACGCCAGGACCACGCGGGTGCGGGAGAAGTTCACCCCTCGGTGTCCCCGTCCTGGCCGTCACCGGCCGGCTGAAGGTCGAAGACCCGCCAGTCGGTGCCCATCTGGCTCACGGTGACGGCGTAGTCCTCGGTGAGCTGCCTGGACCCGCTCTTGGCGGTGATCTGCTGGGTGCCGGTGACGACGAGGACGACGGACGTCTTCTCGACCGACCTGATCTCCTTCGTCCTGGCCGTAGCCGTGGAGACCACCTCGTCGGCGCGGTTGCGGTCGACCGTGCCCGGCGAGGAGAGGGTCCTCGCCAGCACGTTGCCGAGGTCGGCCGTGGTGAACACCTTCACCCGGTCGGCGTAGGCCACCGGGTCCTCTTCGTAGCTGAAGGTGCCGTACGCGGCCGTGAACCGCTCAGCCAGGTCGGCGGCCGCCGCGAGCTGTTCCTTGGACATGGGCAGGAAGGAGTAGATGTCGAACGGCGCGTCACTCGCGGTGGCCAGCGGCGTGTTGACCGGAACCGCCGGCGCGCCGCTCGTGCTGGCGGTCGCGACAGGCTCACCGGACGATTCGCCAGAATCGGGCCACATCGTGAGGTAGAGACCGACGGCGGCGATCACCACCACGATGGCGGCGAAGGCCAGCCCCCGCCTGTCACCCTGCTGAGCCATGTTCAGTCCTTGTCCGGGCTGTTGGGCTTGAGCCAGAAGGGCACCGGCGGGTCGTCACCGCCCGAGCCGTTGCTCCGGCGGCTGGGCAGCCAGAGCGGGGGCGCCTCGGAGCGCGGCGACGGCACGTCAGCGGCACGCGAGGAGCCGCCGAACGGCCCGCCGCCCGAGGATCGGCGGCTGCTGGAGCCGCCCGAGCCGCCGGACCGGGAACCCCCCGAACCGGAACCACCACCGGACCGCGAACCACCCTGACCACCGGACCGGGATCCGCCACCGAACAACCCGCCACCGCCGGAACCACCCGAGCCGGAACCACCCGAACGGGATCCGCCGCCGAACAACCCGCCACCGGAGCGCGAACCGCCGCCGAGCAGCCCGCCCGCGCCAGAGCCGGAACCACCCGAACCGCCCGAGCCGCTCGACCGGGGCCGGGAGCCGGCGCGCGGCGCCCACCCACCGCCCGAACGCCCGCCGAACCAGCCCCCCCGGGCGCCGGCGCCCGCGGAACCACCCGAAGCGCTCCCGCCCGAAGCACTCCCCGAAGCGCTCCCGCCCGACGACACGGGCGGGCCGCCCGGGGCGGCGGCGCCGCGCGTGCGAGTCGGCGTGCCGCCGAGGTTGAGCGGCGGGGCCGCGCCCTTGCGCGGTGCGGGGACCTGCCGGCCCGCCGCCTTCCCGCCCTGCTGGTCGGTGTTGAGCGGCGCGGCCGTGGCGGGCACCCGGGTGCCCGGCTGCACTCCCGCCCCGCCCGCCTCTTCGCCGCGGGCCCGAACCTGCGCGACGCCCGCCGCCGCGGCCGCACCGGCCGCGGTGCCCGTCGCGGCCGCCTGGACGAGCGGCTCGGCCTTGCTCGCGCCCCACCGCCCGATGCGGGCCGCGGCCACCGGCGGCAGCGCCACCGACGACCGCTCCAGCGTGCGCGAGCTGGCGGCGTCGCCGAGCATCCGGGTGGTGAGCGTGTGGCCGTTCATCGAGGCGAACAGATGCTGGAACGGCCTGCGGTAGAAGAACACCGCGATCGTCAGCAGGGCCATGAACAGGATCTGCAGCCCCCACGGCATCGCGGTGGAGATGATCAGCGCGTAGCCGTACACGAGCACGCCGAGCACGAGCGCCAGCACGGCCTGCCGGAGCAGCGTGCCGACCAGCATCTCCACCCAGCGCATCGCGATGATCCGGCCGCTGCCCGGATGGACCCCGATCAGCAGGAACACCGGCCCGAGGATCAGCAACAGCAGGAAGCCGACCTTCAGCACCAGTAGCGAGACCGCCACCAGGAAGATGAGCACCCCGGCGACCAGGGCGGCGATGAGCGCGCCGATCGCCACCCCGAGCCGGCTGGTCCAGTCCTTGCCCTGGAAGATGGCGAAGCGCGGATCACCCTTGAGCTTCTCCGCGATCTCGGCGTACTTCGCCTGGTGGGCGGCCGGGTCGGCGGCGGCCTGACCGGCCTGCGGCATGGGGATCGACTGGGTCTCCAGCATGAGCCGGCCGTAGTCGCGCACCACGGGCGCGTTGGGGTCGGACGTGCCGAACATGCCGACCAGCCACGGCTTGCAGACCAGCGTGGACCACAGCGCGTCGGCGTTCTGGTCGACGCCTGGAGTGCCGACCTGGCCGTAGCCGCCCGCCTTGACCTCGGGATTGCTCTGGCCGGGTCCGGGCAGGCAGGAGGCGCCGCCCGCGCCGGGCAGCCCGGAGAAGGCGGAGTTGACGACCTCGCCCGTCTTGTCGGTGACGACCTTGCCGAGCCCGGTGAAGTCGCCCGGCCTGCTGAAGAACCAGGTCGCCACCGTGACGGCGAGCACCATCCAGATGACGCCCTCGGCCGTGGTCGTGGCCCGCTTGCGGATCAGGCCGTACCAGGCCAGCCAGATGGCGCCGAGGATCACGATCGGCCGCAGGTAGGGCCAGTACATCGCGTTGGACAGGTTGATCACGATGTCGTCGACCACGTCCTTGATCGACTGGAGCGGTCCCTCGGTGGCCGCGGCCTGGTAGGTCGTGATCGTCACCCGGTCGATCGCCTTGGCCCACAGGAAGACCGTGTTGGCCCAGCCGTTGCCCATGACGGCGGCGATGTCGGAACAGCCCAGATCGTACGTGTGCCAGAACTGGCCGCTCATGCCGAACTGGGCGTAGTTGGTGGTGGGCGCCGGGGCGGTGCCCTCGGGCGTCGGCGGCTGGATCATGCCGTCGACGCCGCTGTTGATCACCTCGGGGGTCAGCTCGGGCGACAGGTCACACGGAGCCGCGGCGGCCGGCGAGAAGCCGCCCACGACGACCGGGACCACGAGGATGCCCACGATGAGAGCCAGGACGAACGCGAGCCGCCTGGGTAGCCGGATCTTCATGACCGCACCTCCTGCGCTCTGGTGCCCACTCCCCCTTGAAGATCATCATGCCCGCTGTCGTCGGGTTTGTCGTGCGTTGGATTCGTGTCGAGCCAGCGGAGCAGCTCTTCGGAGATCAGGTCTACTCCGATGCGCCCCGCCCTGCCATCCAGATCGCGGAAAATGCATTCGCCGTTGCCCAGCGAGCGCAGCACCGCCTTGTGCTCCTCGGACGGCTCCACGCCGAGCAACGACATCACGTGGTCCACCTCCACCCGCTCGGTGGACCGGAACGCGAACACGGACGACAGGCAGTTGGTCACCTGCTCGTTCAGCAGGTCACCGGCGTTCTGGGAGACGAGGACGAGCGCGGTGTTGCGGGACCGGCCCATCCGGCTGACCTCGGGCACCAGCTTGGCGCCCTCGGGAGTCGAGGTGATCGCCCACGCCTCGTCCAGGAAGATCGCCTTGGGCGCGCGCCGGTCGAGCCCGTTCATCAGCCTGCGCGCGAACTGGGAGACCAGGTAGAGCAGGGCCACCGACAGGCGCTGCTCGTAGGAGTAGTCGTCGCGGCCCGTCGCCACGTCGGGCAGCGTCAGCCCGCCCAGCGTGAACACCGTGGTCCAGCCCTCGCTGTCGATCTGCTCGCCACCGGACGGGTCGAAGCAGAGCCTGGCCAGGTGCATCTCCGACATCGAACGCAGCACCGCGCCGAGGTTCTTCGACGCCGCGTCGGGCGACTGCTCCAGGAACTCCACGACCTTGCCCAGCGACGGGTCGGTGCCGTTGGAGACGGCCGCGACGGCCTGGATCATCGCCGACTCGCGCTCCTCCGACATGCGCGGCAGCAGCAGCCGCAGCGTCTCGGTGGCCATGGTCTTCTTGGCGGCGAGATCGTCGCCGAACGAGAACGGATCGAGCAGGCCCGGCGAGGCCGAGCCCAGGGGGATGATCCGCGCCTTGCGCCCCCGCTTCCGCAGGAGCCGCACCAGCGACTCGGCGTCGCCCTTGGGGTCGATCACCGCGACCGTGACCCCGCGCAGCGCCATCTGGTAGATCATCAGCAGCGCCAGCGTGGTCTTGCCGCCGCCCGGCTCGCCGGTGATCGCGATGGCCGTCGGCCGGTTGCGAGAGGCGGCCAGCAGCGGGTCGAAGTGCACGATGCTGCGGGCCCGGCCGACGGTCTCACCGATGTACGGGCCCAGCCAGCCGTCGGCGCCGTCGTCGAGCCGGTCGCCGAGATCCACGGTCGCGGTGCACATGCCGCCCGCGATCGTGCGCAGCGGCTGCCGCTGCGCGTAGGCGTTGACCCCCACCTTCTCGCCGGGCAACGCCTCACGGAACAGCGAGAACTGGTCGCCCGTCGAGTTGACCACGTCGATGCCCATGTCGCGGTAGTGCTCGACCACCGCCTCGACCCGCTGCACGCAGATGTCCTCGGTCGGGGCCGACACGATCAGGCGGTGCCAGCCGTACACGAAGGGCAGCCGCTCCTTGGTGATGCCGTGCTCCAGCATGCGGGCCGCGTCGATCTGCTCGGCCAGCGCGATCGGCGCCTCGGCGCCCGCCTCTCGGATGTGGATGTCCATGTCACGGGCGTGCGCCAGCTTGCGGGCGACGTCCTTGGACGCCTTGACCGGCGGGATCAGCCGCATCCTGGACGAGATCTCCACCGGGAACGGCAACTGGTCGGCGAAGTGCATCCACGGCTCGCCGTCGGGGAACGGCATCAGGTCGGGGAAGCGGGCGAACGACAGGTGGGCCACGAAGGAGTCGCCCTGCGGTTGCACGACGCGCAGCAGCGACCTGCCGTTGTGGATCTCCCCCTCGACCAGCGACTCGATCTCCCCCCTGCCCCAGCGCCGCTTCGGGCTGGCCGACGGCGGCGGGTCGCCGAGCGCGCCCATGGCCGCGTGCTGGAACAACCACGCCACCTCGACCGAGGTGGCGTGCCGGGCGTAGAGGGCGCTGGAGGCGAGTGCCCGGCCGAGCCGTTCGGCCTGCTCGGTCCATCTGCCGATCTCGGCGGCGGGCACGTTGTCGTCCTCGAGGCCGAGCGCCTTCTCGGTCCGCTGGTAGAACCCGAACAGCTGCGACAGCACTCCGCTGCCGAGCTGCTTGCCGCGCACCCCGAGGCGCACCCCGAGATAGACCTCCTTGGACCAGAAGTCCTTCGCCCAGACGTGGCGGTACATCTCCTCCAGGTAGTCGCGCCATCCCGGGCCCTCGTCGGAGGTGCCGTTGAGGGCCATCGCCCACTCGGCCGCCGGGTAGGTGCGGTGCGCGACCCTCAGGTGGACCTCGGCGTCGGGCATCCTGATCGCGGCCAGCGCGATCGTGATGTTGGTGGCCAGCGCCTCACGCTCCTCGGGCGTGACGAACTCGTAACTGACCGTCGGCAGGCGGAAGTACGCCCATGCGCTGGTGTCGTTGAGCAGGATGCGGTCGTCGAAGTAGCGGACCGCCAGACGCTGATGCGTTCGCGACGCCCTGCTCATGCCGCCCCCTCGGCGCATGAACGGGCCAGACCTGCTCGCTTGTTCACTTATCGCTCACCGATTCTCGTGCCCGGGGGGTCACTCGCCAACTCCTCCTCGCTCGGTCGCACCGTCTGTGCCGAAAAGCCCGCGACCACGACACCGGCGAGGGCGAGATAGGCCCGCCGCCCGGCCGCGCGCAACTGCCCCGGGTCGACGACATCGGCGCCACCCGGCGCCAGGTCGTCCTCCCAGGGGACCCTGACGATGGCCCGGCACCTGCCGCTGGCCACCGATTCCGCCTGCTCGACGTCGGCCATCGAACGCCTGCTCACCCCGTTGACCACCATGACCGCCCGCCGCCGCAGGTCCGCGCACCCGTGCCCGTCGAGCCACTCGTACGTCATCGCGACCGCCTCCGGCGCCTCCTCGCTCGCGGGCACCACCAGCACCAGCTGGTCCGCGTACGGCAGGACCCGCGCGGCCAGCGCGGCCGCCGGATCGATGACGGCCAGTTTGTAGTGCCGGTCGAGCAGGTGCATGACCTGCCCCAGCCGGTGGTCGGAGAACAGCGTGCGATCGGTCAGCCGCTGCTCCGCCTCCGCGTCGGAGTCGGCCCCGATCACCTCCAGGCCCGACGCCGTACGGGTCGTGTAGCCGCGCATCGTCAGGTAGCCGCTGACCTGGTGCAGCCCGGCCAGCAGCGACGCGAGCGTCTCCGGCGTCTCCGGCGTGATCCTGCTGGTCAGGGTGTTGCCGCCGGTGTTGGCGTCGACGGCGATCACCTTGTCGTCTCGGTAGGTGGCCAGCGTGTGGCCGAGCATCAACGCGGTCGTGCTCTGTCCGGCGCCGCCCGTGCAACCGAGCACCACGATCCGGCGGCTGCCGCTGAACACCCCTCTCGCCCTGGCCTCGTCGATCTCCGAGCCGTCGCTCCGCACCCCGCCGCCGCCGACGACCACCTGGGCGATCCGCCGCCACCCGCCGGAGTCACGTCCCACGACGGACTCCACCCGGCGCACCCGTGCCTCCCGCGACCCGGTCACCACAGGCCGCGGTCCGGTGCCCCCGTCACGAGCCACCGAAGCCGCCACGCCTTCGTTTCGCCTGGTGACGCCGGTGTCGGCGACCCCCTCGCCCCGCCGTGCGCTGCCCTCACGGGCCGCCGGAGCCGTGTCGTTCCGCCTGGTGTCCTCGTCGCGACGAGCACCGGCCGAGACGCCCTCACCGGCCCGCCGTACCGGGGCGCCGGCTCCCTGGTCGCGACGGACCGTCTGACCGGCCTGCGGCCGGCTCCGCCGCGCGTCCAGCGGCGGCACCTGCCGGGGCGGCTGCCCCTTACGGTGCTGCATCCGCGCGACCTCGTCCTCACGGGCCGTCTCCACCTCACCAGCCACGGACCCGCCGGACGTAGACCCACTGGACGCCGACCCGCTGGACGCCGACCCAGCGGAAACCGCTTCTCCGGCCACCGGCTCGGCCGGCGCGGGCTCACCCGACGGGGACGTGGTGGAGGCGGACTCAGCGGGCACCGGCTCATCGGCCCCCGAATCGCCGACCGCCGACCCATCGGACACAGACCCGGCCGACATGGACCCACGAGCCGCTGACCCGGGCGACGTAGACCTTCCGAAGGTCGCGTCAGCCACCGCAGGCTCGTCGGAGGAGGACCCGGCCGACTCGGACTCTCCGGACCCAGACGTCACAGCCGCGGACCCGGCCGACACCGACCGATCCGGCGCGGCTCCAACGCCCCCGGACTCGACGGACACGGATTCGGCGGACACCGGTCCGGCGGGCACGGGCTTGGCGGATGTCGAGTCATCGGAGGCGGAGCCGTCAGTTGCCGGTCCGGACGACGTGGAGGCTCCGGAGGTCGCGCGGTCGGAGACGGGAGAGGCTGCCGCGGACGTCGGCGAAGGTGTGGACGGCTGGGCGTCGGCGGTCGCCGCGAGTCTGCGCAGCCGCCGCAACGCCTCGGTGTCGATGGGCTTCCCCACCGTGGGCCCGGACCGCTCACGCGCCTCCGTGGGCCCGGCATCCCGGGCGGCACGTCTCTCGGGGCCACGCGGCGAGCGATCCGTAGCGGGCTGGGCGGTCCCCGTCATGGGCTGGGCGGCACCCGTCGCGGCGCTCCGGACGGGGGATGTTCCGGCCGGTGACAGTTCCGTAGCGGGGGGCGCGCCGGTGCCCGCATCGAGGGCCCGAGTGACGCCTGGGGAATCGCCGGAAACGGACAACTCCCCCCACCGCATGGGCGAGACGTCCTTCGTGACGACCTCGCCACGCACCGCGTGAAGATCCTGTGAGAGGGCGGGGGCGGTGCCTCGGCGGGAGGCGGAACCCCGGGCTGAGCGGCTGGACGCGGGCTCGGCGAGCGGGGCCTGGGCGGCCGCGGCAGCGGCGGCGGCCACGGCGGGACGCACTTGGCGCGGCCCGCCCGCCCGCTGGGCCGAGCGTTTGGGCTGGCGCGCCTTGCGCCGCTTCTTCACGCGTACGCGGGCCGGCATGGTGTGCCAGACGCGGCCGGAGAAGGTGATCGTCTCGGGCTCGGTGGCGGGCGCGAGACGGTACCAGGCGCGCGGCTGCCCGAGGTAGCGGAGCTGCGACTCCAGGAGCTCGGTGAGGCGCTTGCCCTCGATGACGGGCCGGGTGGACAGCCAGGTCACGATCCCGGGCGGCACGAGATAGAGAACGTGCCACGGCATCGCCACCGGCACGCCGACCAGGAACAACAGGAGCGACCACGGCACGAACACGCCGACGAACACGCCGATCCAGACGATGGGGAGCGGCATCGGCAGCCGTAGGTCGTACAGCTTGTAGAGCCGCTTCTCGATTCGCCAGATGTTGGTGTACGTGGGCAGGTCCACGCGGTCCTCCTCTCCACCCGCTCGTTCATGACCGCCGCGGAGCGGTCCCAACCCCTTACTTGATGCCCAATGCGCCCGCGATTGCCTTCGCCGTCACCTCGATAATGTTGGGAACGTAGAAGATCACGCCGATGGCCACGGCCAGAATGAGGAACTGCACGAATCGGGTGATCTCACGCGTGAAGAGGAAGAAGAGCGCGACCACCGAGACGACGACGAGGAAGAGCGGGGCGAAGAACGCGCGCAGGAAGCTGGCGAGTCCTTCGGTGTTGACGCCGGTCGGAGCGGGTGACGGCGTCATTTCGATCAGGTTGAGCACTACGGTCTTCAAGATCACTTCTTGTCCTCCCGGGGGGTGCCGATCAGCAGCGTGGTCGTACGTCTACCCAACAGCCCGACCGGCGCCGCGGATGTCGTTGACGTACCACTTGTCGCCCTGCTTCTCGACGGTGAGGTGGTAGGCCTGCTCAAGGCGGCCGGCCACCTCGCTCGGGTCCGTGGCGTTGGGGTCGGTCGGTGGCGCCGCGCCGGTCGGCACGACCCACACCACCACTGCCTTGATCTCTCGCGTGGCACCCCCCACAGGCACCACCAGCTCCTGAAGCCCGCCGAACGTGAACGCGCCGCCGAAGCTCGGCAGGCTCTTGCCGACGGCGAGGTAGCGCTGCAGCCCCGCGGTGTCACCCGAGGCGTACGCCTTGAAGAACCCCTCCAGCTGGGGCTTGAGCTCGGCGGCGGCGACGTCGTCACCCTCCGGCTCGGCGATCTGGGGCAGGTCGGCCGGTGCGGGCGCGGGCAGGATGGCGGGCCGGCCGGACACCACGAACCTGCCGCCGTCATCGTCGTCACCCGAGTAGTAGATCGGGACGGACAGCATGAGCCTGCGCGCCCCCGACTGGAAGGACACCGTGACGACGGCGTTGCTGGCATCGTCGGCCCGGATGTCGTAGGGCTGAATGGCCACGGCCGACAGCTTGCCATTGCCGTCCCAGCCCAGCTGGGGCGACATGCCCTCGGCCAGGAACGCCTCGAGTTTGCCCGCCCTGCTCGCGGCGTCGGCCGGGTTGAAATTCAGATAAACGCCGGCGAACTGTGCGGCGAACGCCATGCCCCGGTCGACCGGGAATCCGTGGTGGACGTCGACGACGCCATTCGGCGCCGCGGCCTCCTGCTGAGTAAACCTCTCAAATGGGGCACGGACCCCATTAACGACGATAACCACGATAAGCGCCCAAAGAATGATGCGCCCCATCCAGACCAGCCAGCGCCCGCCGCCGCCCGACCAGCCCCGCCGCGACCTGCGCGGCGGCGGCGCGTCGTAGTCGGCCATGTCCGGGCGTGCCGAAAGCTCGGGGTCGCCAGCGATCCGAGGACCGTGCTGGACGGTTGACCTACGAGCCATCACGCCTCCGCTCGCGCCCGTCCCCCCGGCTGGCGCGGTGTCGTCCGTTGCCGATCCCCATCATCCGTGGTGAAGCAGTCACCCTATCCGGTCTCCGCCATTGTTCCAGGAAAGCCACGCCCATGCTGCAGGCATCGCCGTCCGGGGGCAAACCGAGTACGCATGACGCGAAGGAGTGCCCAGTACCTCCACAATCATCCCCAATTGGCATTTGGCCAGGCCAGACGCCTGACCGCATTACCCGCCGGCCAGACATTCCTGTCCGATTGGCGTAGGGACTGTCCCGAACTACGCATTTGGTATAAGACGCGAGCGGCCGCATACCCGCCGAGGGCATGCGGCCGGTCCGTACGGCGTGGTCAGGCCGGCTCGGGATCCTGAAGGGAGGTCGGCTGCCTTCTGCTGCGCAGGTCCACCACGGGCGCCGCCGGCCCGTTGCGTGGCAGCGCCCGCTCGAGCGAGCCACGCAGGTCGGCGAGCATCGCGGTGGCGTCGCGCTCACGCAACCGCGACGCGAGCTCCTCTCGCTCGTCCACCTTCCTTCGCAGGTAGGCCTCGCGGTTGACGCGCAGGCCGTACATGAGCTCGACCCTGAGCAGGGCGAGCTCCTCTTCGAGGCTGATGCCCGCCAGTGACGGGGCGGGACGTCGTTTCTGGATGATGCGACGGATCATGAGGGGGCCTCCCGAGTCAGCGTGAACGCCGTGACGATTCGACGCGCGGGGGAGCACGGTGGTTGACGTCTCATCTGTCCCGGAATCAGACAATGCCCGCTGGACTTTTCCTGGCCTCTCTGGTTCATTACTAGTGTAGTGAACCAGAGAACGAAAGGGCCATGATGCCAGTCCTGGAGATCACCGACCTGACCAAGCGCTACGGCGACCTCCTCGCCGTCGACCACATGAGCTTCGCCGTCGAGGAGGGCGAGACCTACGGACTCCTCGGCCCCAACGGCGCGGGCAAGACCACGACGATCTCGATGGTCGTGGGCGTCCTCGACCGCGACGGCGGCGAGGTGCTGATCGACGGTCTGCGGCACGACGTGACGTCCGTGAAGACCAAGGCACTGATCGGGTACGTGCCGCAGGAGCTGGCCCTGTACCCGGACCTGACGGCCAGGGAGAACCTGCGCTTCTTCGGGCACCTGTACGGCCTGACCGCCCGCCCCGCGAGAATGCGGATCACGGAGGTGCTCGAGCTCGTCGAGCTGCACGAGCGCGCGGACGAGGCCGTAACGAAGTACTCCGGCGGCATGATGCGCCGGCTCAACATCGCCATCGGGCTGCTCAACCGGCCACGCCTGCTGGTGCTGGACGAGCCCACCGCCGGCGTCGACCCGCACAGCCGCAACGCGATCCTGGAGAGCGTCCAGCGCCTGGCGGCCGAGGGCGTGGCCACCCTCTACACGACGCACTACATGGAGGAGGCCGAACGGCTGTGCGACCGGGTGGGCATCGTGGACGCCGGCCACATGCTGGCCGAGGGGACGCGCCGGGAACTGGTCGGCCTGCTGGACGAGCACGACCGGGTCATCCTGCGGGTCGCGGACGGAGCGGCGCGAGCCGTACCCACTCTGCGGGACCTTCCGGGGGTGTTGAAGGCGGGCGGCGAGGACGGCGACCTGGAGCTGATCGTGAACGAGGCGCGCAGCCTGTTACCCGCGATCATCGGCGCGCTGGGCGAGGCGGGGGTGGAGGTGCGGTCGGTCGAGGTGCGCGAGCCGGACCTCGAATCGGTCTTCCTGCACATCACCGGCAAAGCACTGCGGGATTGAGGAGCCGACCGATGCCTCCCGTCATGGCCATCCTCCTCAAGGATCTCCGGCAGCGCTCACGTGACAGCACGCTCCTGCTCTTCGGCGTCCTCCTGCCGCTCGGCCTGGCCTTCCTGTTCAGTCTGATGCTCGGCGGCGGCGACGGCAGCCGCTTCAACGCCCGGTACGCGGTCGCCGACCTCGACCGCGGCCCCGACGCCACGGCCTTCGTCGGGCAGGTGCTCGAACCCCTGGAGCGGCGCGGCACCGTCAGCCTCCAGCGGGTCTCCTCCGTCCAGGACGGTGCCCGCCTGCTGGAGCGGAAGGAGGCCGACGCGGTGTTCGTGATCCCAGCCGGTTTCTCCTCGGCCACCACGCCGGAGGTGATCGGCGGCGCGCACGCCCCGATCGCCGTACAGGTCGCCAGGGAGATGGCTCAGGCCTTCGCGATGGAACGGCAGTCGATCCGGCTGGCCGTGCTCGCCGCCTCACGCGGCCTGCCGGTGGACGAGGAACGGGACAGCCGCCTCGCCCGACGCGCGCAGGAGGTGGCCGCGCCCCTGACGCTGGTCTCCGACACCTCCGCGACCCGTCGCCAGCTCGACACGGCCACCTACCACGCCGCCGGGATGGCGATCTTCTTCCAGTTCTTCGTCGCCATGTTCGTCATGGCCGCCGTCTTCGAGGAGCGGCGCTCGCGGGTGCTGGCCCGGGTCCTCGCCGCTCCGGTCCCCCGGGCCGCGGTCCTGGGCGGCAAGGCGCTATGCGGGATTCTCATCGGCCTGATGAGCATGGCCGTGGTCGTGGCCGCCTCCACCTGGCTGATGGGCGCCCGATGGGGGCCGCCGCTCGGTGTCGTGGCCCTCGTCATCGCCGGCGTGCTGGCCGTGACCGGCATCGCGGCGGCGGTCGCCGGCTTCTCCAACACCTCCGAACAGGCCGCCAACCGGATATCCGTGGTCGCCATGGTTCTCGGTGTCTTCGGCGGCGCCCTGTTCCCGATCCCCCAGCTCGGCGTGCTGGAGGTGGCGAGCCATCTCACGCCGCACCGGTGGTTTCTGACCGGTCTGGCCGACCTGGCAGCCGGTCTGTCGCCCGGCGCGCTGCTGACGCCGGTCCTCGTCCTGCTCGCCATCGCCGCCGCCACCGGCGGGCTCGCCCTGACCCGTGTCGGCGGGATGACCCGCACGTGACTCACCCCCCAGGGCTGAAGCCCGGGTCTCCAGCAAAGGACATCCGATGAAACCGCTCGCCATCGCGCTTCTCAACGTGCGCCGGCTCTTCCGGGACCGGAGCAACATCTTCTTCGTGATCATCACTCCGTTCGTGATGATCTTCCTGATGGGACTGTTGTTCGGCGGCGGCCGTCAACTGCACGTCGGGGTCGCCGGCGGCACGACGCCGCTCGCCGACCGGCTGGCCACCTCCCTCGGCTCGCCGAGCATCCAGGTCGCCCGGTTCGGCAGCGAGGAACGCCTGCTCGCCGACGTCGAACGCGGCCGGCTGCACGGCGGACTGGTGATCCCCGCCGGGTACGAGGCCACGCTCCGCGCCGGCGGCCGGGCGGAAGTCAGATACGTGAGCCGCCCCGGTGACCCCGCGGCCGCGGACCTGGGCAGCCGGGTGCGGTGGGCGGTCTCACGGGAAGCCGCCGTGCTGAAGGCGGCCCAGTTCGGCGCCGCGGAAGGCGGCACGGCAGGCAGAGCGGACGCAGGAGCGGACGCCGGAGCCGCCTCCGCCTTCGACGAGAGCCTGCGCCTGGCCTCGGGCAACGCCGGGGTGGACGTGAAGGTGGTCACCGTCGGGCGGAGCGAGATCCCACCCGGGTTCGGCCAGTTCGCCTTCTCCGCGCCGCCTCTGCTGCTGCTCTACACCTTCCTGACGGCGTTGACCGCCTCGATCGGGCTGGTCCAGACCCGTCGGCTCGGCATCTCCCGCAGGATGTACGCCTCGCCGACGCCCGCCAGGACCATCGTCGCGGGAGAGGCGGCCGGGCGGCTGGCCATCGCCCTCCTCCAGAGCCTGCTGATCATGCTGGGCTCGGCCGTGCTGTTCGGGGTCGACTGGGGCGATCCGCTCGGCGCCGCCGCGATGGTGATCCTGTTCGCACTGGTGGGAGGAGGCGCGGCGACGCTCCTGGGAGCGCTGGTCGGCAACGAGGGCGTGGCGATCTCCGTGTCGGTGATCCTGGGGCTCGGTCTCGGCGCGCTCGGCGGCACCATGGTGCCGCTCGACTCCTTCGAGGGCACCCTGCGGACGATCGCCCACCTCACCCCGCACGCCTGGGGCTACGACGGCTTCGCCGAGCTGGTGCGGCACGACGCCGACCTGCCCGGCATCTCGTCCCAGCTCGGTGTCCTGGCCGGCTACGCGGCGGTGCTCTTCGCGCTCGGCAGCTGGTGCCTGCGCCGCGCGCTGGTCCGCTGACCCGCCCTACACGTTGAACCGGAACTCGACCACGTCGCCGTCGCGCATGACGTAGTCCTTGCCCTCGATGCGCGCCTTGCCCGCCGAACGCGCGGCGGCGATCGAACCGGCCTCGACCAGGTCGTCGAACGAGACCACCTCGGCCTTGATGAAACCGCGCTGGAAGTCGGTGTGGATCACACCGGCCGCCTCGGGGGCGGTGGCTCCCTTGCGGATCGTCCAGGCCCTGGTCTCCTTGGGGCCGGCCGTCAGGTAGGTCTGCAGACCGAGCGTCTCGAAGCCGACCCTGGCGAGCTGCGACAGGCCCGACTCGTCCTGGCCCACCGACTGCAGCAACTCCAGCGCCTCCTCCTCGTCGAGCTCGACCAACTCGGACTCGATCTTGGCGTCGAGGAAGACCGCCTCAGCCGGGGCGACCAGGGTAGACAGCTGCTCGCGCAGCGCCGTGTCGATCAGCTCGTCGGCGTCGAGGTTGAAGACGTAGAGGAACGGCTTGGCCGTCAGCAGGTGGAGCTCGCGCAGCTCCTCGCGGTCGAGCAGACCGCTCTCGAAGATGGTCTTGCCGGTCTCCAGGACCTTCAGAGCCTCTTCGGCGGCCTCCAGCGCGGCCTTCTTGTCCTTGTTGTTGCGCGCCTCCTTCTGCAGGCGCGGAACGGCCTTCTCGACCGTCTGCAGGTCGGCCATGATCAACTCGGTGTTGATCGTCTCGATGTCGCGCTTGGGGGAGATCTCGCCGTCGACGTGCGTCACGTCGGGGTCGCCGAAGACCCGGATCACCTGGCAGATCGCGTCGGTGTCGCGGATGTTGGCGAGGAACTGGTTGCCCCGCCCCTGCCCCTCGGAGGCGCCCTTGACCAGGCCCGCGATGTCGACGAACTCCACCTTGGCAGGCAGGACCTTGGCCGAGCCGAAGATCCCGGCCAGCACCGGCAGCCGATCATCGGGAACGCCCACGATGCCCACGTTGGGCTCGATGGTGGCGAACGGGTAGTTGGCGGCGAGCGCGTTGCCGGTCTTGGTCAACGCGTTGAAGAGCGTCGACTTGCCGACGTTGGGCAGGCCGACGATGCCGATCGAGAGGCTCATGCCTCCTCCTTAACCGGCCGCACGCGCCCTGGGCTGCAGTGTTGGATGGTTGCCTCGCTACGCTCGCTCACGTGCAGCGAGTTTACTTGCTGCGCAGACGCAGGCAGGTCACCGGCCGGTAGGCCCCCCGGCTCTCCAGGTAGTGGTCGGCCCCCTTCGGACAGCGCGCGGGAGCCGCTTCGAAGGACCTCACCTGGGCCCACGCCCGGCCGGACGAGCAGGCCACGCGAGTGATCGCCGACCTGGTCACCACGTCGCGGGCGGGCCGGGACACGCACATGCCGCGCTCCAGCACCCGGCCGCCGCCGCCGAGACAGATCACGCCGTCCGCGGTCAACGTGTCGAGGGTGGCCGCGGGGCAACCGGCCGCCTCGCGGGTGACCGCGATGGCCCTGCCGTACCAGCCGGGTCGTGAACACGGCCGCTCGCGGCCGTCGAGCGCGACGCAGTCGCCGGCCCTGAGCACCCCGCCGCCACCGCCCGGGACGCCCGCGTGCGGAGCACGGAAGTCACGCACGCAGGCCGTACGGGCGTCGCCGATGCGGACGACGTCATCGGTGTCGTCGGGACACTGACCGAGGCCCGGCGGGTCGGCGGCCACGGCCACCACCTCGGACTGACCGCTGTCGCACCCTGTCAGGTCATATCTGTCGCCGGACCTGCGCACACAGGCGCCCGGGGACCACCGCAGCGGCTGGGCGGACACCACCCTCATCGACGGCTCCGGCGAGCCGGTGCGGGCGCCGCCTCCGGTCAGCGCCAACGCCGCGGCCACCACCCCGGACACGATGGCGATGGTCGCGAGGAGTGCCACCACCATGCGGATCCCCGTAATCATAGGGATACTGTGCGTGACGATGGGGGGCCGCGCAAGCGTGTCTGGCGGATCCGAGCCCGATGTCCTGCAATCATCGATGGAGTGGACGCCGTCTCGCTTCTCCTCGGACTCGTCGCCGGGTTCGCCATCGGGTTCCTGGTGGCCCGCACTCGCGCGGCGGTCCGGGTGGCCGAGGCCGACGCGCGGGCCAAGGCATCGGCCGACAAGCTCGTCTACGTCGAGGAGCAGCTGACCGAGCGCTTCCAGGCCCTGTCGGCGCGCGCGCTCGACGTCAACAACCTCCGCTTCCTGGAGCTGGCCGAGACCAGGCTCAACGCCAGCCGCGTGGAGGCGACCGGCGACCTCGACCAGCGCAGGCAGGCCGTCGAGCACCTGGTCGAGCCGCTGAAGGACGCGCTCGCCCGGGTCGAGGCGCAGCTGCGCGACACCGAGTCCGGCCAGCGGGCGGCCCGCGCCGAGCTGGCCAAGCAGATGGAGTTCGTCCGGCAGAGCAACGTGGAGCTGCGCTCCCAGACCACGGCGCTGGTGCGCGCGCTGCAACGGCCCGAGGCGCGCGGCCGGTGGGGGGAGCTGCAGCTGCGCCGGGTGGCCGAGATCGCCGGGATGCAGCGCCACTGCGACTTCGACGAGCAGGTCACCGAGGGCGCGATGCGGCCCGACATGGTGGTGCGGCTGGCCGGCGGCAAGAACATCGTGGTCGACTCCAAGGTGTCGCTGGCCGCCTACCTGGAGGCCGCCGAGGCGTCCGACGAGTCACTGGCCACCGTCCGCCTCGACGCGCACGCCCGGCACGTACGCGAGCACGTCGACCGGCTGGCCGCCAAGACCTACTGGCAGGCGTTCAATCCGTCACCCGAGTTCGTGGTGCTGTTCATCCCCGGCGAGGCGTTCCTGGCGCCGGCGCTGGAGCGCGATCCCGGTCTGCTGGAGTACGCGATGACCAGGCGGGTGCACATCGCCACCCCGACCACACTGATCACGATGCTGCGCACCGCGCACTACGCCTGGCAGCAGGCCGCGCTCAGCGAGAACGCCCGCGCGGTGTTCGAGCTGGGCAAGGAGCTGTACGAACGGCTGTCGTCACTGGGTAGGAATGTAGAGTCGCTGGGCAAGTCGCTCACCCGGGCGGTCGAGGCGTACAACAAGACTGTGGGATCGCTCGAAAGCCGCGTCCTGGTCAGTGCGCGCAAACTTCACGATCTGGGAGTTGTCGACGGTGAGCTCGACTCCCCCGAGATGCTCGAAGACCTGCCCAGGCCGCTGGCCTCGCCCGAACTGCTCGAAACCTCGTCTCTCATTTCGCACGTGAACGGTAAGTTGGCCCACGGGTCGCAGTAAGGGGGGCGGGGCCAGTGAGTGAGAAAGGCCGGCGTTCAGCGGTGAAGCTGACCGCCCGCGGCGCCATCGCGCTCGCCCTGATCGCCACTCTGGCGGGCTATGTGCTGGCCGCCCTGGTCGATCTGCCGATCGTCACCGGGGTGGCGTTCGTGCTGGCGAGCCTGCTCGGGGTGCTGCTGGTCAACCCGCGCGAGCTGCTGTCGCTGGTCGTCACGCCGCCGCTGGTGTTCTTCGCGGCGACGTTCTTCGTCGAGCTCGGCCGGGCGCTCGTCTCGATCTCGATCGCGCAGTCACTCGCGCTCGGCCTGTACAGCTCGCTGTCGAACGGCGCCCCCTGGTTGTTCGCGGGCTCGGCCGTCGTGCTCGGCGTGGCCTGGCGGCGCGGCCTGCGCGACAACGTACGCGAGCTGCGTGACGAGCTCCGCGCGGGCGCTGAGGTGCCGCGCCCGCGCCAGCCGTTCGTGCCCGAGCCCGAGGGCTACTTCGAGCCCAAGGTCTACGGGACGCCGCGCGGCGAGGACTAGGAGGCCCGGAGGTCCTTGCGCAGCTCGTGGGGCAGCGCGAACCTCATGCTCTCCTTCACCGACTCGACCTGCTCGACGTCGGCGAAGCCGTGGCCGGCCAGCCGGGCGAGCACCTCGTCGACCAGCTCCTCGGGCACCGAGGCGCCGCTGGTGACGCCGACCGTGGTGACGCCGTCGAGCCACTCGTCCTTGATGAACGTGGCGTTGTCGACCAGGTAGGCGGCGTCGGCGCCGTACTCCTTGGCCACCTCGACCAGCCGCTTGGAGTTGGAGGAGTTGTCCGAGCCGACCACGATGACCAGCTCGGACCGCGCCGCGATCTCCTTGACCGCGACCTGGCGGTTCTGGGTGGCGTAGCAGATGTCGTCGCTGGGCGGGTCGATCAGCGTGGGGAAACGCTCCTTGAGCCGGGCGACCGTCTCGACCGTCTCGTCGACCGACAGCGTGGTCTGCGACAGCCAGACCAGCTTGGACGGGTCCTTGACCTGAACCTTGCCGACCGATTCGAGGCCGTCGACCAGCTGGATGTGGTCGGGCGCCTCACCCGAGGTGCCCTCGACCTCCTCGTGACCCTCGTGGCCGATCAGCAGGATGTCGTAGTCCTGGCCGGCGAACCTCTTCGCCTCGTTGTGCACCTTGGTCACCAGCGGGCAGGTAGCGTCGATGGTGCGCAACCCGCGCTGCTTCGCCTCGCCGTGCACGGCGGGCGAGACTCCGTGGGCGGAGAAGACGACGATCTCGCCCTCGGGCACCTCCTCGGTCTCCTCGACGAAGATGGCGCCCTTGGCCTCGAGTGTCTTGACCACGTGGGTGTTGTGCACGATCTGCTTGCGCACGTAGATCGGCGCACCGTACTGCTCCAGAGCCTTCTCGACCGCTACCACGGCTCGATCGACTCCGGCGCAGTAGCCGCGCGGCTTGGCAACAAGGACACGGCGGGAAGTGCGGGACTGGGGCTCCATACTTCTTATGCTACGTGGAGCGGCCGACAGGCCCGCGCGTGCACGCTTGCCCGCCGTTTGCCAGACTGGCCGTCCAATACTGACCTCCCAGGGAGATGTCATGTCCCTTAGCGACGTGATACGCAACATCACCAAGTCCGTCACCGACAAGGAGAAGGCGAAAGAGCTTCCGCTCCTCGTCGTCCAGTCCACGCTGAGCGCCGCCGGTCAGGCACTGCTCCTGGTCGACCGGATGAAGAGCTCGCTCAAGGGCCTGGCCGGCAAGGGCGAGAAGGAGGAGTCGCACGACTCCCGCCCCTCCGCCGCCGACCAGGTGGCGGCGCCCGCGCCGGTCGAGGAGACCAAGCCCGCGCGCAGGGAGCCGGTCATCTTCGCGCCGCGCCCCTCGGCGGAGCCGGCCGCCGCCAACGGGTCCGCCAAGACCACGCCCGAGCCGGTCATCTTCGCGCCCGCCAAGCCCGCCAAGGGCGAGCCTGCCAAGTCCGCCAAGGGCGAGCCTGCCGCGCCCGCCGGCGAGTCCAAGGCCGCGTCCGCCGCGCCCGCGGAGCAGGCCAAGGCCGCCAAGACCGAGCCCGCCGCGGCCACGACCACCGAGCCGCCGGCCGGTGCTGAGCCGGCCGCCGCCACGGCGGAGCCCGCCGTCGCGGCCGAGCCGCCCGCCGGTGCCGAGCCCGTCAAGCCGAAGCCGACGGCCGTGACGCCCGCCACCGAAGCCACCACTGAGCCGGTGGCCGAGACGGCCGCCAGCACGGGCGCCAAGCCCGTGGCCGAGCCGAAGGCGGCTACGAAGTCCAGGGCTGCCGCCAAGCCGAAGGCCGCCACCAAGCCCAAGACCGCGGCCAAGCCCAAGACCGCCGCGAAGGGCGAGGACGCCGCCAAGACGGCGGGTGCCGGAAAGGCCGCAACCGCCGCGAAGACCGAGGACGAGGCCAAGGCGGTGGCGGAGCCGGCGAAGGCTGCCGCCGGAGGCGCCGGGCCGGCCGAGCCGCTGCCGGGCTACTCGGGCCTCACCGTGGCGTCGCTGCGGGCCAGGATGCGCGGCAAGTCGGCCGAGCAGATGACCGAGCTGCTGGCGTACGAGCAGGCGACGGCCGCGCGGCCCGAGGTCATCCGGATGTTCGAGAACCGGCTGACCAAGCTGCGCGCCGGGGAATAGTCGGTCCGGCACCGTAGTCTTCCGGCATGACCTCGAAGACGTCGCCCGAGTCTCCGCTGCCGATCCGCACCGTCCTGCAGATGGTGGGCGGCTGGATCGGCAAGCTGGGCACGGTCTGGGTCGAGGGGCAGATCACCGACCTGACGGCGCGCGGCGGCACGGTGTTCCTGACGCTGCGCGATCCGGTGGCCAACGTGTCGGCCCGGGTCACCGCACCGCGCGGCGTCTACGAGGCGGCCCTGCCGCGTCCCGCCGACGGCGCCAGGGTCGTGGTGCACGTCAAGCCCGATTTCTGGATCAACAAGGGCTCGTTCGCCTTCACCGCGCTGGAGATCCGCCCTGTCGGCGTCGGCGAGCTGCTGGCCCGCCTGGAGCGGCTGCGCCGGCTGCTGGCCGCCGAGGGGCTGTTCAACACCGATCGCAAGCGGCGGCTGCCGTTCCTGCCGGGCACGGTCGGGCTGATCTGCGGGCGTGACTCGGCGGCGGAGCGCGACGTGCTGGAGAACTCCCGGCGCCGCTGGCCCGCCGTGCGCTTCAAGGTCGAGGAAGTGGCCGTCCAGGGGCCCTACGCCGTGGGCGAGGTCACCGAGGCGCTGCGCAAGCTCGACGCCGACTCGTCGATCGACGTGATCGTCATCGCCCGTGGCGGCGGCTCGCTGGAGGATCTGCTGCCGTTCTCGGACGAGACGCTGGTCCGCGCGGTGGCCGCCTGCCGCACTCCCGTGGTGAGCGCGATCGGTCACGAGCAGGACGGTCCGCTGCTCGACCTGGTGGCCGACGTGCGCGCGTCCACCCCGACCGACGCCGCCAAGAAGGTCGTGCCCGACGTGGGCGAGCAGCTGACCCTGGTGCGCCAGCTCCGCGACCGGGGCCGCAGGGTCGTCGGCGGCTGGCTCGACCGGGAGACCTCGTGGCTCACGTCGGTCCGCTCCCGCCCCTCCCTCGCCGATCCCGTACGCGAGCTCGAACGCCGGGCCGAGCAGGCCGAGGCCCTCCGCGACCGGGCGAGACGCTCGCTCGCCGGCTCTCTCGACCGGGCCGAGGACTCCCTGTCCCACCTGCGCGCCCGTCTCGTCGCCCTGTCGCCGGCCGCGACGCTCGAACGCGGCTACGCCATCGTCCAGCACCCGTCCGGTGACGTCGTACGCCTGGCCAAGGACGTCTCACCTGGCGCCCTGCTGACGATCCGGCTCACCGACGACCGCCTGACGGTCCGCGCGGAGGCACCGGGCGGCGACGACACCCCCGCCGCCAAGCCGCGCAAACCGCGCAAGAAGCCCGCCGACCCGGCCTGAGGGGTCTCAGCCGCGCCGGCGCGAGGTGGGCGGACCGCCGGTCACCGAGAGGGCCAGGTCGTCGAGTGCCGACTTGATGGCCTCGACGGACATGCCCCGTTCGTCACGCTGATAGCGGATCAGATAGGCGTTGACCGAGGCGAGCAGCGCGTCGGCCAGGAAGCGGGCGTCGGCGCCGGGACGGGCCTGGGCGAGCAGGCCGGCCAGGTGGGTGTGATGCACCTTGTACGGCCCGCCGAAGCGCGCCTTCGGCGACCCCAGCTCCACCAGCAGGAACAGGTCCTCCTGGTCCATCACCCGGTCGACGACGGCGCTCAGGAAGGCGCGGATGCGTTCGGCGGGCGGGGCTCCGGGGCCGATCGGTGGCGGCCCGCTCAGGAACGCCTGCTGGAAGCGGTGTTCCCGCTCGTCGATGAGCGCCCACACCAGCCCCGCCCGGTCACCGAAGCGGCGGTAGACGGTGCCGACGCCGACGCCCGCCTCTTTCGCCACCTCGTCGAGGGACAGCTGGTCGGCGCCGTGTTCGGCGATCATGCGGGAGGCGACCTCGATGATCTTCTGGCGGTTGCGCGCGGCGTCGGCACGTTCGGGTGGGGGCTGTCCGATCATCGGCAGCGGTCGGCGTCCGCACACGCGTGAGAGCTTATCGGTTGTAACCGGAAAAGCCTCCGGATAGGCTTCCCTGAAATAAGCGGAGAACCCTCCGATTCAATGGGAGCCTGCATGCCGAACGACTTCAACCAGCAGATCATCGACGAGTTCCGCGCCAACGAGGGCCGGGTCGGCGGGGCGTTCGAGGGCTCGTCCCTGGTCCTGCTCACGACCAGGGGAGCCAGGACCGGCCGGCCGGCCACCACCCCGGTCATGTATCTGCGCGACGGTGACAGGGTCGTGGTCATCGCCTCCAACGCCGGAGCCGACAACCACCCGGCGTGGTATCACAACCTGCGGGCCAACCCGAGGGTCACGGCCGAGATCGGCACTGAGACGTTCGAGGCCGAGGCGGTCGTGATCGACGGCGAGGAACGCGACCGGCTCTACGCCCGGATGGTCGAGATCGCGCCCGGCTTCGCGGACTACGAGGCCAAGACCACCCGGCGCATCCCCGTGGTCGCCCTGGAGCGCCAGAACGCCTGAGCGGGAGCGTACGACCGCCTGAGCCTGGACTCCCAGCCGCCCGAGCCCCGGCGCGTAGAACCGGCCCCCGAAGGTCTGGCGCGCGGGACCGCCACAGGAGAAGGCCTGAACCGGCTCAGGGGGCCAGAAACGGGCTCCACAAGCGGCCCGGAACAGCTCAGAAGGGAGCGTCGTCGTCTCGGGAGGCGGTCGGGTCGGACCGGCGGGCCATGGCGGCGGCGAGCTTGACTCTGGCGCCCTGGAGCCATTCCTCGCAGATGGCGGCCAGCTTCTCGCCGCGCTCCCACAGCTCGATCGACTGCTCCAGGGTGAGGCCGCCCGTCTCCAGGCGGCGCACGACCTCGGTCAGCTCCTCGCGGGCCTGCTCGTATGAGGGTGCCTTCTCGTCTGCCACAGGCACCACCTTAGGGTCGGCGGCCGACAATCGCGGTCAGCCGCGGGGACGTTGCTGGAGGGAGGCGGCCAGCTCGGCCAGCTCGGGCCAGTCGGCCGTGCCCGTGACCACCAGCGTGACCTCCGGCAGCATGCGGACCAGCGAGCGTTGGTCCTTGTCCTCGCGCAGGCGCCGCTCCCACGTCTGGCCGGCGACCTGCTCGGTGCCCACCACGCGCTCGGAGTTGGCCATCCGGCTGGCGAAGGCGGCCGCCGGCTTCTCGTCGCTCTGCACGAACATGGCGTGCTCGCGCTTGGCCGTGGCGTAGCCGAGCGAGAGGACCTGCGCGTTGTTCTCGCCCTTGGCGATGCGGTTGCTGTTGGGCACCCAGCCGGCCGGGTCCTTGGCGGGAGCCCACACGCCGTAGGGGACGCTGTGGCCGAAGTTGGCGACGGTGATCGAGTATTCGCGCCGAGGGATGTGCTCCTCACGGCTCTGCGGCGCGATCAGCAGGAACAGCCCCGCTGCCGCGAGACATACGAACACTGCTACCGCGTAGCCGTAGAAACCCTCGGTGAACCGTCGCACATCTGGTGAGGTTACCCGCTGGTGGGGCCGCTTGCCGAAGCGGCCGGACGGATCTGTCCGATGATGGCGAGCACCTCCTCGGCCAGCCCTCTGTCACCCGAGGCCACGACCTCGGAGACGGCGGTGGCCAGCGCTCCCGTGATGACCACGACCAGCGCGGCCTCGTCGTCGTCGAACAGTGCGGCGTTGCGCTGCGCCCAGGTGCGCAGCCGGTCGCGCATGACGACCTCGAAGCCGGGCGGGCCGTCACCGCGCATGAACAGGGCGGCGAGCTCGCGCTCCTCCAGACAGCCGTCGAGGTAGGCGCGGGCGGCGCCGACGAAGACCCGCATCGGGTCGTTCTCGCCCGCGGCCCTGGTCTCGCGGGCGGCCTTCTTCGTCCGCTGGGACTGCCTGGCCTGGAACTCCTCGAACAGCGTCTGGTAGAGGTCGGCCTTGCCGGAGAAATGGTGGTAGAGGCTACCGACGCTCGCCTCGGCCCGGCCCACCACATCGGTCACCCCGGCCTCGGCGAAGCCCTTGGAGATGAAGACCTCCCGGGCGGCCTTGAGTAGCGCGCCGCGCGTGGCCGCACCGCGCTCGGAGATGCGTGGTGTGACCGGCTGTTCCACATCGCTGCTCATGGCAGGCACATTATCCTCCGCTGACCGGGGATACAGGGACAACTACCATCGAGACAGTTGCCCACAAGGAGGTCCCTTCATCATGTCCGATCAGACGTCCGTCCCTCCCGCGTTGGCCACGGGCGAGCACGCCCCTGATCGAAACCTCGCCCTTGAGCTCGTCCGCGTCACCGAGGCCGCCGCGATGGCCGCCGCACGGTGGGTGGGCAGGGGTGACAAGAACGGCGCCGACGGAGCCGCGGTCAACGCGATGCGCCAGTTGATCAACACCGTCTCGATGAACGGGGTGGTGGTCATCGGCGAGGGTGAGAAGGACCATGCCCCGATGCTGTTCAACGGCGAGCAGGTCGGCGACGGCAGCGGCCCCGACTGCGACGTGGCCGTCGACCCGATCGACGGCACCCGGCTGACCGCGCTGGGCATGCCCGACGCGGTGTCGGTGATCGCGGTGAGCGAGCGCGGGTCGATGTACGACCCGTCAGCCGTGTTCTACATGGAGAAGCTGGTCACCGGCCCGCAGGCGGCGGACGTGGTCGACATCGACGCGCCCGTGTCCGCCAACATCAACGCGGTCGCCAGGGCCAAGGGCTGCTCGGCCTCCGACGTCACCGTGATCGTGCTCGACCGTCCCCGGCACGAGCAGTTGGTCAAGGAGATCAGGGCGACCGGGGCGCGGATCAAGTTCATCGTCGACGGTGACGTGGCGGGCGCGATCACGGCGGCGCGCGACGGCACCGGCATCGACCTGATGCTGGGCATCGGCGGCACCCCGGAGGGCATCGTGGCCGCGTGCGCGCTCAAGTGCCTGGGCGGCGTCATCCAGGGCAAGCTGTGGCCGCGCGACGAGGCCGAACGCCGCAAGGCGCTCGACGCCGGGCACGACCTCAACCAGGTGCTCACCACGAACGACCTGGTCAGGTCCGACGACGTGTTCTTCGCGGCGACGGGCATCACCCAGGGCGAGCTCATGCAGGGCGTACGGTTCAGCGGCGGGGTCGCGCGGACCAGTTCGCTGGTGATGCGCGGGCGTTCGGGGACGATCCGCAAGGTCGAAAGCGAGCACCAGCTGTGGAAGCTGCGGGCCTACAGCGCGATCAACTTCGACTCCGCCGGCTGAGCGGCTGAGGGCAGGACGGCCGCGGGCCGATCGCGGGCGGAACGGCATGAGGGCAGGACGGCCGCGGGCCGGTCGCGGAGGGGCCGGTCAGCGGCGGCGCTTGCGGCGGGGCGGTTCCTTGACCTTGACGTCACCCGCGAAGTTGTTGGTGCGCACCTCGACCACGGGCGCTCCGGGCTCGGTGGGCTGCTTGGTCAGCCGCACGGTCTTGCCCTTGGCGACGCGGACGACCTCGAGGTCGGCCGGCACCTGGATCTCCAGGCCGCCGAAGACCAGCGTGGCGTTGATCACGATGCGGTGGTTCTGCAGGATCGCGTCACGCAGGTCGAGCTTGGTGGTGCCGAACATGGCCGTGACGTCGAGCTCGGCGGGCACCACCCACCGGCCGCCCCGCTCCTGCTGCTTGAAGATCGCCGACACCGGTCGGCCGTCGAGGTTGAGCGGCTGCTGCTCGGCGGGGAGCAGGTCGACGGTGACTCCGGCGAGCTCGCCGAGGGTGCGGGCGGAGTAGACGGTGCCGAGCCGTTCCTCGAGCTCCTCCAGGGTGATGCGGCCGTCGGCGTGGGCGTCCTGCAGCACCTGCGCGATGCGCTCGCGGTCGTAGTCGGAGGCGCGCAGCTCGTGCGGCTGCGGCCCCGCCTGCTTGGGCGTGGATCGACGCGCGGTGACCCACTCCTCGGCCAGTCGCTCTCCGACTTCCTGCAGGCGTGGGAGCCAAGACCCCGGGCGTTCGTTCACACTTCCGACGATATCCGGCAGGCGGGATGTTCGCTCAGGTCTGTTGGACCGTGTCATCCGATTCGTCGGCACCAGCGGCCGAACCGCGGAATCCGCCGGGCCATTCGCCCGTTGACCGGACAGGACCGGTGGTTCCGGGCACTCTTCCGGCCCGTGTGAAGACCCGTGTGAAGACCGGTGTGAAGACCGGCCCGCGCGAGCGCGGAGACCGGCCGCAGGGAGGACTCTCCCGGCCCGTACGGAGAGGGGTGGTCGTGCGGCAGGCGGCACGGTGGGGACTCGGCGCGGTGGGAGCCGGTGTGGTGGTGATCGCCGGTCTCGACCTGGTCAGCCTCGGGGAGATCAATCCGCTGCGGCGGACCATCAGCGAGCACGGCCTCGGCGCGCAGGGGTGGATCTTCGGTTTCGCGGTCGCGTCGCTGGCGGGCGGTTCCGCGGCCATCGGCGTCGCGCTGGCCCGGGTCCGGCTGGCCGGGATCTTCGGCACGTTCGCGCTGATGGCGTGGAGCGCCGGGCTGCTGGTGACGGCCTGGTTTCCCAAGCACGACTGGTCGGTCGGCCCGAGCCTGAGCGGCAGCATCCACCGGGCGGGCAGTCTGGTGGCGTTCCTCGGCCTGCCGCTGGCGGCTCTGGTCATCGCCCGGCCCTGGCGGCACACCGAGGGGCGCGGGCACGCGCGGTTCGCCTTCGGCTTCGGTCTGCTGTCGGTGCTCTGGGTGCTGGGCATCGGCGCGACGGTGCTGGTGGGGACGCGCGCCGGCCTGTCCTGGTGGCAGGTCATGCCGCTCGGCCTGGTCGAACGCGGTCTCGCGGCGACCGAGGTGGCCGCCGTGGTCGCCCTCGGCGTGTGGGGCGCCCGGCACCGGCCGGCGCCTGCTGGCGGAGGCGCCGGTGAAGCGAATAACCTGACCGCGCCTCACGTTTGATTCCCCCCATCTGGAGGCCTCCGTGCCGACCCCGCGTGATCGCCAGGCCCGCATCGCCACGTTCGTCGCCTACGCCGTACAGGGGCTGTCGTTCGCGACACTGCTCACCCAGGTCGCGAACCTGCAGAACAAGCACCACCTCAGCGAAGGGTCCCTGACCCTGCTGCTGCTCATCGTCCCCGTCTTCGCCGGGATCGGCAGCGTGGCCGCGGGCGCGTTCGCCTCACACAAGGGCAGTAAACCGCTGCTGCGCGCCGCGCAGCCGGCGGTGGCGTCCGGCGTGGTGCTCGCCGGGCTCGCGCCCGACGTCGTGCTGCTCGTGCTCGCGCTGTTGCTCTTCGGGCTGGCGGTCGGCGCCGTCGACGCGGGCATCAACATGCAGGGCGTGGCGGTCGAGCGGAGGTACGGGCGGGCCGTGCTGAACGGCTTCCACTGCGTGTGGAGCGTCTTCAGCCTGGCCGGCGCGCTGTGGGCGTCCGCCGCGGCCTCGCTCGACCTGACCGTGATCATGAGCGCGCCGATGCTGCTGGCGGTGGCGGGCTCGGTCTACGCCGGGCCGCGGCTCTGCACGATCCAGGAGGAGAAAGTCGAGTCCATGCAGGCCGTCGCCGGCCGGTTCCCGTGGAAGCCGATCATCCCGCTCTGCCTGGCGATGGGCTTCCTGTACGTCGGCGACGCCGCGGTCTCCAACTTCAGCACCGTCTTCATGCAGGACGTCCTGCGCGCGGGCGCGAGCGTGGTGCCGCTCGGCTACGCCGCCTACCAGGCCACCACACTGGCCGTACGGCTCGGCGGCGACCTCGCGGTGCGGAGGTACGGCCCGGCCGCCATCGTCAGGATCGGCGGGGCCATCGCGACCCTCGGGTTCCTCGGCATCGTCTTCGCGCCCAGCCAGCCGCTGGCCATCGTGGCGTTCGGGCTCACCGGTGTCGGGCTGTCGGTGGTGGCTCCGCAGTCGTTCTCGGCGGCGGGCAGGCTCGACCCGGCGGGCACCGGGGTGGCGATCGCCCGGGTCAACCTGTTCAACTACGTCGGCTTCATTGTCGGCGCGGCGCTCGTCGGCGGCATCGCGGACGCCGCGGACATGCGGGTGGCGTTCGCCGCGCCGCTCGTGCTGGCAGCCGCGATCATCGCACTGGCCAGGGGTTTCGAGCCGGCGGTCAAGGCCCGAGCATAGCCACGGCGGTGTCCACGGCCGCCGCCACGTCGTGGTCGGGCGGGTAGAGCAGCGCCCGGCCGACCACGAGCCCCCGCACGCCGGGCAGCCGCAGCGCCTTGCGCCACGAGGCGTACGCCAGGTCGGGAGTGTCCCCGGGGTCACCGCCGAGCAGCAGGGTGGGCAGCGTGGTGGCCTGCATGATCTGCTGCATGCCGTCGACGACGGGGATCTTCAGCCAGGTGTGGGCCGAGGTCGCGCCGAGGCCCTGGGCCACGTTGATCGCCCGGATCACGCCCTCGGGGGACAGGTCGTGGCCCGCTCTGCCGGACCAGAACGGCTCGATCATCGCGACCAGCCCGCTCTCGGCCAGCTCGGTGATCGCCCGGCCGCACGCCTGCAGCGTCGGGGCGGTGCCGGGCTCGTCGAGGGCGATGCGGCAGAGCATCTTGCCGCCGTCGAGCCGCATCCGCCTGATCGTGCCGGTGTCGTACGCGGTGAACCGGTCGTCGAACTCGAAGACCGCTCCCTGGAGGCCGCCCCGGTTCATCGAGCCGATGACGACGCGGTCATGGAGCGCGCCGAGCAGCAGCAGATCCTCGACGATGTCGGGGGTGGCCAGCAGCCCGTCGACGCCGGGGCGGGACAGCGCGACGGTGAGCCGTTGGAGCAGCTCGACGCGGCTGCCCATGGCCAGCGGGCGGCCTCCCACGGCGAGGGCGCCCCGGGCCGGGTGGTCGGCGGCGATGATCAGTAGCTGGTCGCGCGCGCCGAAGAGCGGCCTGCGCCGCCGGGCCGCGGCCGCCTCGGCGACGCGCTCCGGGAACCTCGCCCTGGTCTCGCGTAGCTCCCGGTAGTCAGCCAACCCTGGGCACCTCGTTCTCGTCGGTCGTACGGACCTCGTGCAGCCGGGCGGGACGGCCCTCGCGGCGGGACAGCTCGGCGGTCTCGGCGATGTAGAGCGCCTCCAGGGCGTCCTCGATCGAGCACAGGCTGCGGTCGCTGCGCAGAAAGCCGTCGATCTCGTCGGTGTAGGCCTGGCGGAAGCGGCTGACGAAGTCGGGCCAGGGCGCCCCGGACGGCTGCAGCCCCTCGGCCGAGCGCAGCGGGACGTGCGGGTCGAGCCCGGCGACCTGGGTGCCCTTGGTGCCCGCCACCTCCATGCGCACGTCGTAGCCGGCGCCGTTGTAGCGGGAGCCCTGCAGCGTGACCAGCGTGCCGTCGTCGAGCGTGAGGACGGCGGCGCTGTTGTCCACGTCGCCGGCCTCGTCGAAGAAGGCGGCGCCCCGGTTGGAGCCGGTCGCGTAGACGGAGACGACCTCGCGGCCGGTCACCCAGCGCAGGATGTCGAAGTCGTGGATGTGGCAGTCGCGGTAGATGCCGCCGGAGAGCCGGATGTACTCGGGCGGCGGAGGCGCCGGATCTGCGGTGATCATGTGTATCCGCTGCAACTCCCCCAGCTCGCCGTCGCGGAGCGCGCGGGCCAGCGCGGCGTACCCGGCGTCGAACCTGCGCTGGAAGCCGATCTGCACCCGGTTGCCCCGGGCCGCCTCCAGCACCTCCCGTGTTCGCTCGACGTCACCGGCCACCGGCTTCTCGCAGAAGGCCGGGATGCCCCTGCGGCAGGCTTCGATCAGCAGCTCGGCGTGCGTGCCGGTCGGGGTGGCGATGACCACGGCGTCGGCGTCGAACGGATCACCCGGCCGGCCGTACGGGGACGTGCGGACGGGATCGGCCACGATCAGCTCGTCCACCAGCGGATGCGCGGCCAGGGTGGCCGCGTGGAACGCGCCGATCCGGCCCAGGCCCAGCAGTCCCACACGCATGACGCCTCCAAGGGAAGTGGGCTTTCTTTGTAAGCGAGAATTTCTCCCTCAGTCAATGATTTGTCCAGACATTCTTACCTTTAAGCCTCGGATGGCCTCCGCCGCTCGGTGGGCCGGGAGCCGGGCGAAGCCCACGACCACGGCCGGGCCGCCCTTCGCGAAGCGCATCGGCGCGACCGGCTCGGCGGCCAGCCCCTGCTCCTGGGCCAGCTCGGACACCCGGCTCTCGTCCCAGCCGTCGGGCAGTGCCAGGTGGACGTGCAGGCCCGCCTCGATGCCGTGCGCCCGGACCTCGGGCAGGTGCTCGGCCAGCGCGGCCACCAGGGCGTCGCGGCGGCGATGGTATTCGCGGCGCATCCGGCGCAGGTGCTTGTCGTAGCCGCCGGTGCGCAGGAAGTGGGCCAGCGCGTACTGCTCGACGACCGGGGAGCCGAGGTCGAGCTCGCCGCGCGCCCGGCGCACCGCCTCGGCCAGCTCGGCGGGCGCGGCCACCCAGCCCAGCCGCAGGCCGGGCGCCAGGGCCTTGCTCACGCTGCCCGACAGGACCACCCGGCCGGGGGCCAGCCCCTGGAGGCAGCCGACCGGGTCACGGTCGAACCGGAACTCGGCGTCGTAGTCGTCCTCCAGCACGAAGCCGCCGGCCGCCTGGGCCCAGGCGATGAGCGCGGCCCGCCGGGCCGGGGAGAGCACCACGCCGGTCGGGTACTGGTGGGCGGGCGTGACGAGCACCCCCTCGGCCCGCCCGCCGCGCAGCGCCGCCACGTCGAGGCCCTGGTCGTCGACCGGCACGGGCAGCAGGTGGGCGCCCGCCCGTCGCAGCAGCGGGACCTGGCGGTGGCTGGTCGGGTCCTCGACGGCCAGGGTGTACGGCCCGGCTCCGGTCCGCTGGGTGAGGACGTGCAGGACCAGGCTGAGACCCTGCGCCACGCCGCCCACGATCACCAGGTTCTCCGGGGCCACGTCGGCGGCACGCACCCGCCTGAGATAGCCGGCCAGCTCTTCGCGCAGCTCCCGGACACCACCCGGGTCGCCGTAGTCGAGCGCGTCGGAGGGCACGGTGGTGAGGACGTGCCTGACGGAGGCCAGCCAGCGTTCGCGCGGGAAGTGACCCAGGTCGGGAGAGGTGGGACGGTGGCCGTAGTAGGGGCCGGCGCCCTCGGGTGCCGACGGGGCCGGCGGAGCCGGGTGGCGGGCGGCGGCGGGGGCCACCCGGGTGCCGGAGCCGACGCGGGAGATCAGGAAGCCTTCGGCCACCAGTTGTTCGTACGCCTCCACGACGACCCCGCGCGAGACCGCCAGGTCGGCCGCCAGGTCACGGCTGGCGGGCAGGCGGATGCCGGGAGTGAGGCGCCCGCGCCGGATGGCTTCGCGCAGCTGGGCGGCGATCTGCGCGGCGATGCCCCCTTCGGCAGGATTGATCGACACATGAAGGTCGGCCACATTGGTCCTCTCACATGTCGGCTGATTGGACTGTTTAGTAGAACCATTGTCTCCCTACCATCCGTTCCATGAGAAACGGCGTCACCGGCGCGGCCAGCGCCATGTTCATCGTGGGGACGCTGGCCGGCGTGTCCGGACTGATCGCGGACTACCCCCTCTACGGCGGGCAGGCCGTGCGCTACCTGGTGGCGGCGGTCATCCTGCTCATCGTGACCTGGGCGATGGGCCTGCGGTTCGTCCGGCTCACCGCCAAGGAGTGGGCGCTGCTCGGCGGGCTGGCCATGCTCGGACTGGTCATCTTCAACGTGTGCGTCATCGAGTCGACCCGCGCCTCGGGCCCCGCGCTGGTCGGCACCGTGCTCGGCACCGTGCCGCTGGCCCTCGCGCTGGCCGGTGGCCGGCCCTCACCCCGGCTGCTCGCCGGGGCCGGCGTGGTGGTGACCGGCGCGACGCTCGCCACCGGGCTCGGCAGCGGCAACCTGCCCGGTCTGCTGTGGGCGCTCGGCGCGCTGGCCGGGGAGATCAGCTTCTCGCTGCTGGCCATCCCGCTGCTGCCCAAGCTGGGGGCGATCCGGGTGAGCGCCTGCTCGACGATGCTGGCGGTGCCCATGCTGGCCCTGATCGGACTGGTCAGAGAAGGCACCGGAATGCTGCGGACGCCGACGGCGGCCGAGGCGCTCGGGTTCGGCTACCTGGCGACGGTGGTGACGGTGCTGGCGTTCTTCCTCTGGTACACCTCGCTGCCCAAGCTCGGGCCCGGCCGGGCGGGGCTGTTCGCCGGGCTCATCCCGGTCGGCGCGATCGTCACGGGGCTGGTGCTGGGCGTCGCCACGCCCTCCGGCTACGACCTGCTCGGCGCGGGCCTGGTGATCGCGGGCATCGTGGTGGGTCTCACCGCCGACCGCACCCCCGAGCCGGTCCGGCTCACCGCCGACGCCACCTGACAGACCACCCATACCGTACGCCCCCATGGCACGAACGCGGGTGGCCGTGGGCGTACCCTTTGGGCAATCGAAAGGATGGTCATGGCCGAGTTCGACTACACCGACCTGCTTCCGCTGGGCGCCGACGAGACCGCATACCGGCTGATCACATCGGAGGGGGTGCGGAGAGTCGAGGCAGCGGGCCGTACGTTCCTGGAGGTCGACCCCGAGGCGTTGCGGCTGCTCACCGAGACGGCCGTGCACGACATCTCGCACTACCTGCGGCCGTCGCACCTGGCCCAGCTCCGCAAGATCATCGATGACCCCGAGTCCAGCGGCAACGACCGGTTCGTCGCGCTCGACCTGCTCAAGAACGCCTCCATCTCGGCCGGCGGCGTGCTGCCCATGTGCCAGGACACCGGCACCGCGATCGTCATGGGCAAGCGCGGCCGCCACGTGCTGACCGACGGCCGCGACGCCGAGCACATCTCGCGCGGCGTCTACGACGCCTACACCAAGCTCAACCTCCGCTACTCCCAGATGGCCCCGCTGACCATGTGGGAGGAGAAGAACACCGGCGACAACCTGCCCGCCCAGATCGAGCTCTACGCCGAAGACCCCTTCGGCCACGCCGACGAGTACAAACTGCTGTTCATGGCCAAGGGCGGCGGTTCGGCCAACAAGTCGTTCCTCTACCAGGAGACCAAGGCGGTGCTCAACGAGAAGCGCATGCTGGCCTTCCTGGAGGAGAAGATCCGCTCGCTCGGCACCGCCGCCTGCCCGCCGTACCATCTGGCGATCGTCGTGGGCGGCACCTCGGCCGAGTACGCCCTCAAGACCGCCAAGTACGCCAGCGCCCGCTACCTCGACTCGATCCCCACCGAAGGGTCGCCGGCCGGGCACGGATTCCGTGACCTGGAGCTGGAGGCGAAGGTCTTCGAGCTGACCCAGAAGCTCGGCATCGGCGCGCAGTTCGGCGGCAAGTACTTCTGCCACGACGTCCGCGTCATCCGGCTCCCCCGGCACGGCGCCTCCTGCCCGGTGGCCATCGCCGTCTCCTGCTCGGCCGACCGGCAGGCCCTGGCCAAGATCACCGCTGAGGGCGTCTTCCTGGAGCAGCTGGAGACCGACCCGGCCCGCTTCCTGCCCGACACCACCGACGAGCACCTCTCGGACGACGTCGTCTCGGTCGACCTCAACCGCCCGATGCCCGAGATCCTGGCCGAGCTGACGAAATATCCGGTCAAGACGCGGCTCTCCCTGACCGGCCCCCTGGTGGTCGCCCGCGACATCGCGCACGCGAAGATCGCCGAGTTGCTCGACGACGGCGGCGAGATGCCGCAATATCTGAAGGACCACGCGGTCTACTACGCCGGCCCGGCCAAGACGCCCGAGGGCTACGCCTCCGGCTCGTTCGGGCCCACGACCGCCGGACGCATGGACTCCTACGTCGAACGCTTCCAGTCGGCGGGCGGCTCGATGGTGATGCTGGCCAAGGGCAACAGGTCGAAGCAGGTCACGGACGCGTGCCAGAAGTACGGCGGCTTCTACCTGGGCTCCATCGGCGGCCCGGCGGCCCGGCTGGCACAGGACTGCATCAGGAAGGTCGAGGTCCTGGAGTATCCCGAGCTGGGCATGGAAGCGGTCTGGAAGATCGAGGTCGAGGACTTCCCCGCGTTCATCGTCGTGGACGACAAGGGCGAAGACTTCTTCACCGACACCACGGGGCCGGTGCTGAGCATCGGCCGCCGCTAGGCGGGCGGCCGCGAAGGTGCCGGGTGGGCGCTCCCGCCGCTCGGCACCACCCGCCGGGGGCTCACGCGGCGACGGGTGCCCGGTGGGGGGCGACGACCCGGCCGTCGGGCAGCAGCAGGCCGGTGTCCTCGAACAGCACCACGCCGTTGCAGAGCAGGCTCCACCCCTGGTCGGGGTGGGCCGAGATCACGTGCGACGCCTCACGGTCGGGCGAGTCGGCGCTGGGGCAAAGGGGGAAGTGACTGCACATGGTGCACCTCTCAGATGACGCTCCTGTTGCGCGGGTTTCAGAAGGCGGCGCTTTCCGGACCTCTTCACCGGGCTTACTTACGTGTGCCCTCACTCTGCCCCCGGCCCCTTACGGCACCCTTACAACCTGCTGACGCCTTCCGGAGAGTTCTTGTCAGCAACCAGGCCTGACACCTGCGAAGCAGTTACTGGGCAACACACACCTTTTCGTACGAAGTGAGCGGACAGCGCACACAATGCGGTGAGCTGCGCGAACACGTCCGCATTCGGGTCCCGGCACTGTCCGGGCTCCGCGCCCGGCGCCCGGCGGCAGGGAAGCGAGCCCCTGACGGGGCCGTCCGGGCGGCCCCCGAAGCGGCGTGGAGGCCCGTGGCGGCGGGAGGTCCCGGCGAGTCGGGGCCGCCGCATCAGGCTCCGGGTCAGACGCCGGACCGGCCTCCTCGGATCGCGACCATGATCGACCGGTCCGTCGCCCGGACCCGGCATCGACCAGGGCTTCGGCGGCCTCGCCGGCCCGAAAGGCGGCATGGCGGCCGTCACTCCGACGGCGGAAAGCCGGGGTCGGCCGGCCTGATATGACCGTCGCTTTACTGACGCGCCGAGTCAGGCGGGTTGACTCATAATCGCAACATTTTATCGGCCACGCCTCTACTGGTCGGTTTACACAAATAGGTAAGCTGCCAGGCATGCGTGCGCCCTCCGGTTACCTCCTCGCCGCGCGCTACCGGCTTCTGGAGCCGGTCGGACGCGGCGGCATGGGCACCGTCTGGCGGGCGCACGACGAGTTGCTCGACCGTCACGTGGCGGTCAAGGAGGTGCGCCTGCCGGCCGTGCTCGACGAGGAGCTGCGGGCCGAGCTGTGCGCGCGCACCGAGCGTGAGGGCAGGGCGACCGCGATGGTCGCGCACCCGTCGGTCATCACCGTGTTCGACGTGGTCACCGAGGACGACCGCCCGTGGATCGTGATGGAGCTGCTCCAGGCCAGGTCACTCGAGCAGCTCGTGCAGCAGAACGGACCGCTCCACCCCCGCCAGGCGGCGGAGATCGGCCGGCAGATCCTCGGCGCGCTGCGCGCCGTCCACGCCAAGGGCATCCTGCACCGCGACGTGAAGCCCAGCAACGTGCTGGTGACCGAGGATCGCGCGGTGCTCACCGACTTCGGTCTGGCCGCGCTGGAGGGTGACGTCTCCATCACCCAGGCGGGCATCGTGCTCGGCTCCGCCGGCTACATCGCGCCAGAGCGGGTGCTCGGCTCGAAGGCGAGCCCCGCCGGCGACCTGTGGTCGCTCGGCGCGACGCTCTACACGGCCGTCGAGGGCAGGGGCCTGCACGGCCGCCGCACGGCCGCCGCCGCGCTGGCCGCGCTCACCAGCGGCGAGCCGATCCCGATGACCAAGGCGGGCCCGCTGGCCCCGGTGCTCGACGCGCTGCTCCGCATCGACCCGCAGACCAGGCTCGACTCCGTACGAGCCTCGCTGATGCTGGCGCGCGTGGCGGCGGGCGGCTCGGCCGAGGAGCCACTGGCCGCGCGGCGGCCCGTACGCTCACCGGCCGCTCCCCCGACGCCCGCGTTCGCCCGCAGATCGACGCATCGCGGCCTGCATCGGGCCGAGCCGGTGGCGGTCACCGTGCCCGCGCCCCGGCAGGAGCGCAAGGCCGGCGAGGGAGTGCACCGGAAACGAGTCGAAGCGCGACCGGTGCCTTCCGCTTATGCCCGTTTCAAGACGACGGTGATAAAGTTGTGCCTCCCTCGACGGTTCTGGCCAAGAGAACTTCGCAAGCGAGGCTAAAGCACTTCCCAAGCGAGAATCGATATCTTCTTTTCATGCCGGAACAGCAGACACGCCTGCTCGCAGAGCGCTACGAGCTGATCTCGCCGCTCGGCCGAGGCACCATGGGCACCGTGTGGCGGGCCCGTGACCGTGCTCTGGGGCGCGAGGTGGCTGTCAAGGAGATCCGCCAGGACTCCGGGCTCACCGAAGAACAACGCGCCGAGCTGCGCGAACGCATGGTCCGCGAGGGGCGCATCGCCTCCCGGATCAACCATCCGGCCGTGGCCTCGATCCATGACGTGCTCATCCACGGCAACAGCCCGTGGATCATCATGGAGCTCATCGAGGGCCGTTCGCTGGAACAGGTGATCGACGAGGAGGGTCCGCTGCCGCCCCGGCTGGTGGCCGAGATCGGCGTCGACCTGCTGGGCGCGCTGCGCGCCGCGCACGCTCAGGGCATCACGCACCGCGACGTCAAACCGGGCAACGTGCTGATCACCCAGAACGGCCGCGTCGTGCTGACCGACTTCGGCATCGCCAAGGCCGAGGGCGACCCCAAGCTCACCAAGACCGGCATGGTGATCGGGTCTCCCGGCTACACCGCCCCGGAACGTGCCAGGGGCGAATACACCGGCCCCGAGTCCGACATCTGGTCGCTCGGCGCCACGCTCTACTTCGCCGTGGAGGGGCGTCCCGCCTACGAGCGGGCCACGATCGCCGAGACGCTGGCGGCACTGCTCAGCGAGACGGCCGATCCGCCGACCCAGGCCGGTCAGCTCCGGCCGGTGCTCGTCGGGCTGCTCAACAAGGACTACCAGCAGCGGCTGTCCGCGGCGAAGGCGGAGACGCTGCTCCGGATGGTCGCCGACACGCCCACCAACGAGATGCCGGCGATCACGGCGGAGGCCTTGACCGCTCGGGAGGCCCCCGTGCCCCATGCCCAGCCGCCCTTCCAGGGAGCGCGCTCCGCATTCGACCAGGCGCCCAGCGCGTTCGGTCCGGGCACCGGGCCCGGCTCGCCGTACGAACAGGTGCGTGGTGAGCCAGCCCATGGCCGCGGCTCCGCGTCCGGCGCGCACGCCCCCGGTCCGCACGCCCCCGGTCCGCAGGCGCCAGGTCCGCACGGACCCGGTCCGCAGGCGCCAGGTCCGCACGGACCTGGCGCGCACGGTCCCGGTCCGCAGGCGCCAGGTCCGCGCGGGCCCGGCGCGCAGGGGCCGGGTGCCGACGCCGCCTACGGCCGTGGCCCGGCGGGTCCGCAGGGTTCCCCGCAAGGACCCGGCCCGCAGGAACCGCGAGGGCGAGGCCCGCAGCAGTTCGGGCAGCAGGCGGACACGGCCGGCCCGCGCGGGCCCGGCACGGTCCCGCGGCCCACGCAGGGCGGAGCCGCTCCCGGGCCCCAGGCTCAGGGCGGTCACGATCCCGAGCGGACCGTCAGCATGATGCGGCCCAAGACGCCGCTGCCGCAGAGCCCCGCTCCCGGCTGGCCGGGCGACGAGGGCGCGGTCACCACCCGGCGCGTGCAGCAGCCCAAACCCCACAACAACTCGCCGGGACAGCAGGTCTACCCGCTGCCCTCGCCACCGATGTCGCCACCGATGTCGCCGGCGGGGCCGCAGCAGATCCCGGCCCCGCTGCCCTCGCGCGAGGAGGATCGCGCCCAGGGGCTCGGCACCGACCTGTTCTCGATCGTCGGGCCCGAGCAGCCGTCGAGCGGCAACCGCACCGGAATGCTCATCCTGATGGCCGTGGCCGCGGCGGCCGCCGTGGTGATCGCCATTCTGATCGTGGCCGTGCTGTCGGGCTGACCTGGCGGGGCCGGTGCGCGAGCCGATCCGGCGGGCTCGGGCCGAGCTGATCCGGCACCCGTGGGTCAGACTGGAGGCATGAGCGAGTTCCGTATCGAACATGACTCGATGGGCGAAGTGCGCGTACCCACGGGGGCCAGATGGCGGGCGCAGACGCAGCGGGCGGTCGAGAACTTCCCGGTCTCCGGGCGGCGGTTGGAGCCGTCTCACATCGCCGCGCTGGGCCTGATCAAGGCGGTCGCCGCAGAGGTCAACGCCGAGCTGGGCGTCGTCGACAAGGAGATCGCGGAGGCGATCGCGCAGGCGGCGGCCGACGTCGCGGAGAACGAGCATGACGCGCATTTCCCGATCGACGTCTTCCAGACCGGGTCGGGCACCTCGTCCAACATGAACGTCAACGAGGTCGTCGCGACGCTCGCCCAGGAGCGGCTGGGCCGTCCGGTGCACCCGAACGACCACGTCAACGCCTCGCAGTCGTCCAACGACGTGTTCCCGACCTCGATCCACGTGGCCGCCGCGACCGAGGTGACCTACCATCTGCTGCCCTCCCTCGAACATCTGGCGGCGGCGTTGCGGGCCAAGGCGATCCAGTTCGACCAGGTGGTGAAGTCGGGCCGGACCCATCTGATGGACGCGACACCGGTGACACTGGGTCAGGAGTTCGGCGGTTACGCCTCGCAGATCGAGCACGGACTGGTGCGGGTCAGGTCGGCCCTCGGCCACGTGCTGGAGCTGCCGCTGGGCGGCACCGCCGTGGGCACCGGCATCAACACGCCGCCGGGGTTCGCCGAGAAGGCCATCGCCAGGCTGCGCGAGGCGACCGGCATCCCGTTCCGCGAGGCGATGGACCATTTCGAGGCCCAGAGCGCCCAGGACTCCATGGTCGAGCTCTCCGGCCAGCTGAAGGTGGTGGCCGTCTCCCTGAACAAGATCGCCAACGATCTGCGCTGGATGGGGTCGGGCCCTCGGGCCGGGCTCGGCGAGATCAACCTGCCGGATCTGCAGCCGGGCTCGTCCATCATGCCCGGCAAGGTCAACCCGGTGATCCCCGAGGCCACGGCCATGGTCGCGGCGCAGGTCATCGGCAACGACGCCGCCATCACGTTCGCGGGCGCCTCGGGCTCCTTCGAGCTCAACGTGCAGCTTCCGGTCATCGCCCGCAACGTCCTGGAGTCGATCCGGCTGCTGGCCAACGTGTCGCGGCTGCTGGCCGACCGGTGCGTGTCGGGGATCACGGCCAACGTGGAACGGCTGCGCGAGTACGCGGAGTCCTCGCCGTCGATCGTCACCCCGCTCAACCGGTATCTCGGTTACGAGGAGGCCGCCAAGATCGCCAAGCAGGCCCTGGCCGAACGCAGGACCATCCGCGAGGTCGTCGTCGAACGGGGCCACGTGGCCGAGGGCCGCATCACCGAGGAGCAGCTCGACGCCGCCCTCGACGTGCTGGCCATGACCAGGCCCCCGTCCTGACGGCTCCGGGAGTCAGCGGGAGGTCGCCGCGGCCCATCGGGAGAGCAGGCCGGCGGCGGCACCGGAGTCGACCGCGTCCGCGGCGCGTTTGAGGGCGGCCCCCAGAGCCGAGGTGAGGTCGGCCGGCGGCGGGGCGCCCTCGGCGGCGACCAGTGCGGCGGCGGCGTTCAGCAGGACGATGTCACGGACCGGGCCGGGCTCGCCGGCGAGGACCGCGCGGACCACCCGGGCGTTGTGCGCGCGGTCGCCGCCCCGCAGGTCGGCGGGCCGGGCCCGGGGGATGCCGAGGTCGGCGGGGTCCAGGGCGGTGCGGGTGACCGTGCCCCGCCGTACGACGTAGACGGTGGACGGGCCCGAGGTGGTGAGCTCGTCGAGGCCGTCGTCCCCGCGGAAGACGAGCGAGGAGCCGCCGCGTTCGGCCAGGACGCCCGCGATCACCGGAGCCATGCCCGGGTCGAACACACCCACGGCCTGGGCCGCCGGCAGGGCGGGGTTGGTGAGCGGCCCGAGGAAGTTGAACACCGTGGGGATGCCGAGCTCGCGCCGGGGACCGGAGGCGCGCTTGAGCGCCGGGTGGAAGGTGGACGCGAAGCAGAACGTGATGCCGACCTCCTCCGCGACCCGGACGACCGCGGCGGGCGGCAGGTCGATCCGGACGCCGAGCTCCTCCAGCACGTCGGCGGCTCCCGTGGAGGACGAGGCGGCCCGGCCGCCGTGTTTGACGACCCGCGCTCCGGCGGCCGCGGTGACGATGGCGGCCATGGTCGAGACGTTGACCGTGTTGGCCCGGTCGCCGCCGGTGCCGACCAGGTCGACGGTGTCGCCCGAGACGCGGATGGCGGACGACCTCGCCAGCATGCCGTCGGCGAGCCCGGCGACCTCGGCGACGGTCTCGCCCTTGGCCCGCAGGGCGACCGCGAACGCGGCGATCTGCGCGTCCGTCGCGGCGCCGGACATGATCTGCTCCATGGCCCAGGCGGCCTGCCGGGTGGTGAGCGAGGTGCCGTCGAGGAGTGTGCCGAGCAGTGCGGCCCAGGTGGTGGTCACGGGTTGTGCCTTTCGTCTGTCGAGATGCTCGACGGGACGCCCCTGGAAATGCCGACGGCCGCCTCGTCGAGGCGGCCGGACGCGTAACTGTCGCTGCGGATGCCGCCTAGGAGGCGGGCCACCAGCTGGACAGGTACGCGGTCATGACGCCAGTTTATCAGCCGCTCGTGATCACGCGATCAGGAAGTGCTGCCGGGCGTCCCGTCTTCGGGTACTCCTTCGCCGACCGAGCAGCGGCTCAGTCCCTGAGGTAGCGGTGCTTGCCCGCGCGCGCCAGCCGCACCAGGTGCCGCGCGCCGGGCAGGCGGCGGCCCAGCCGGTGCCACACCGTGTCCCTGCCCATCGGCGAGCGGCGTTCGGGGTCGACGGCGGCCGACGGGCGCACCAGGATCTTCCCCCTGCGCACCTCCAGCCCGAACCGTAGTCCGATCTCGTCGTCGGCGGTGCGCAGCGACGACAGCCAGGCGCCGGGGCCGAGCTGGTCGCGTCCCGGCAGCATCCGCTTGACCGGCACCTTGGCGACGAGCTGGCCGGCGAGCCTGCCCGGGAGCCCCGGCTCCACCAGGGCGGGCGCTGACACCTCACGCGACCGTCTGGCGGCGTTGCGCAGCACCAGCTCCACCGGCGGCCCGCCGCTCGGCGGCACGTACGGCACCGGCAGCACGACGTACACGTGCCCGTCCAGCCGCCGGATGGACACGCCCGGCGACACCAGCGCGACCGACTCGGAGAACGAGCGCGGCTCGATGGCCAGGCCCAGCTCCCCCACGTCGCTCCAGCAGGGCACCACCAACCGCGTCCTGGGCCGCTGCGACAGCACGCCCATGCAGTTGAGCGGGCCCTCGGGCCGCCCGACCCGGCTCCTGGCCTGGTGCGCCCCGCCGTACATGCGGACGTGCACCTCCCACTGGCCGGGTCGCAGCGGCTCTCCCAGGGCGGCCGCCGTCACGTCGACCCGGGCCTCGCCGAGGATCCGCACTCTGGTGTGCCGCCGCCCGTCCTTGAACCGCTCCACCCGGTACGCCACGGGCAGGAAGTGCACCACGCCCGTCTCGGCGTGCCGTACGTAGACCTCGATGCGGGCGCGCTCGACGGCGGAGCTGACCTCCGTGACGTCGTCCGGCAGGAGCCGGGCGTCGACGGAGCGGGGCGGGATCCAGTAGAGCCGGTCGTTCTCGGTGCGGTACCTGGCCGGCTGGCCGTCGTTGCCGAGGAGCTCGACGGCCAGCTCCAGCACCAGCACCTGGGCGTCCCAACGGACCTCGGTCAGGTCGGCGCGCAGCCCGGTGCGTCCCCTGGAGTTGGCCAGGATGACGAGCTGATCGAGCCGGCCGAGGCGCAGCAGGGCCGCCACGACCCGTAGCTGGACGGGCAGGTAACGGTCGAGCCGCTCGGGGAAGCGCTCCAGTACGAGCTCCCTGAGCAGGGTGAAGTACAGGCTGCGGTCGACGGACGAGGCGGCGAACCTGGCTCCCACGAACGGCCTGAGCACGGTGGAGCGGAACCAGTGGCCGTACATGCGGTCGCGGTGGCGGCCCTCGCCGATGAAGGCGTCGATGTCGTCCAGCAGCGACCGGAGCTCGGCCACGAGCGTGCGCGGGTCGTCCTCCGGCTCGGTCCGCTCGCCCAGGTGGCAGCAGACGTGCTCGGCCAGCACGGAGATGATCTTGGCCTGGAGGTACGCGCGGACCACGAACGCCTGCTCGGCGACGCGCCCGCCGGGCACGGCGAAGCCCAGGCCGTGCTCCTCCAGGAACGCCCGGCGGTAGAGCTTGTGCGGGGTGAGCAGGCTGAACAGCCGGTCCCGCAGGATGTCGGCGCGGGCCCTGCTCTGTTCGAAGGCGGCCACCGGCGGACCCCAGTCGCGTACGAGCCGGCCGACGAGCACGTCGGCGTCGGTTTCGACGGCCCTGTCGTACATCCGGGCGAGGGCGTCGCGCTCCAGCCGGTCGCACTGGTCCATCAGGTAGACGTAGTCGCCCTGGGCGGCCGCGATGGCGACGTTGCGGCCCCGCATCGGCGAGCCCGTGTGGGGCAGGTGCAGCACTTTCACGTTCCGGCGCACCGCGGAGACGGTGTCGAGCCGTTCCGCGATCCCGTCCGTGGACCCGTCGTCCACGAAGATCACTTCATAGTCGTCCGCGGGCAGAGTCTGCTCCAGCACGGAGTGCAGGCACGCGTCGGCCGTATCACCCGGGTTGTGGACATTGACGATCACACTGACCTTCACACCCATGGGGTCAGCGTGCGCCGCCCTATCTCGCCGGGCGCGACGGCTTGCCGATTACAGAGGGAAATGATGACCTGTCAGTACCAACCCCTGGCCTGGGAGTGTCCCCAGGCGCCGCACGGCGTGCCGTAGCGGCCCTTGATGTATCCGAGGCCCCACTTGATCTGGGTGACGGCGTTGGTCTGCCAGTCGCCGCCCGCGCTGGCCATCTTGCTGCCGGGCAGTGACTGGGGGATGCCGTAGGCGCCGGAGTAGCGGTTCATCGCCCGCTCGTTCCAGCCGCTCTCCTTCTGCCAGAGACTCTCCAGGCAGCCCCACTGGTCGGCGCCGAAGCCGAACGAGGCCAGCATGCCCCTGGCGGCGGCCTTGTTGCTGCCGGGGGACGGGTTGCTGCCGGGCGGGAAGTTGGCGGGCGGGAACCCGTTGCCGCCGGGCCCTCTCTCCTTGACCTCGACCCAGTCGAAGTCCTTGCTGCTGCCGCCCGCGCGGCCCTTCTTGAGCTCGTCGGCCTTGTAGGCCTGAACAGCCGCCTCCTTGAGGGCGTCCGTCTCCGGGTCGGGCGCGTTGAGGTCGCCGCTGGCGATCTTGCCGAACTCCTCGGCCGAGAACGGGGTGGGCGGGGTGTTGGCGTTCTGCACCGCGCGGTAGGCGACATAGCCGCCGCCACCGAGGACGATCACCACGGTGAGGCCGACACCGAGCACCCGCTTCGGGGTCAGCCGCGAGGACGAACGGCGCGAGCGGGAGCTTTCGGGCGCACGGCGCTCTCTCAACTGCGGACCTGGGCTCACGACCTATGAGCTTGCCCTGTGTGGGGGGGTGGTCCGCAACCGAAACGGGATATTCGGTTTACCTTCCACGGGGCAACCATGGCGCTATCGTGGCATTTCGTAAATAGTGTGACTTTTATCACATGGTTGGCCCGCCCCTCGGGCTCCCGTAACCGAAGGGAGGGCCGTATTTCAGGGTCTCGCGCGCTCTTTGTGGTCATGTGCGTGGCATGTCACAGTTCTATGACACAACCTACATATAGGCAGGTTGGAAGAATAATGTGCGCGTGGCCGGAATTCTCCTCGTCGAAGACGATCCCTCAGTCCGTACGGCTCTCGAGCTCGCGCTGACCAGACAGGGACATTCCGTCACCTCCTACGCCACGGGCGAGGAGGCCCTCGACCACATCCGGTCGCGCCGCCCCGAGATCGCCATCCTCGACGTCATGCTGCCCGGCATCGACGGCGTCGAGGTGTGCCGCCGGATCCGCCGGCTCGACCAGCTTCCCGTCATCCTGCTCACCGCCCGCGGCGACGACCTCGACGTGGTCGTGGGCCTGGAGGCGGGCGCCGACGACTACGTGGTCAAGCCGGTCGAGCCCCGGGTGCTGGACGCCCGCATCCGGGCCATCCTGCGCCGGGCCGAGTCGGCCGCCTCCGACCGCATCGCGTTCGGCGACCTGATGATCGACCGGGGCGCCCTCAAGGTCATGCTGGGCGAGAAGGAGATCCATCTGACGCCGACCGAGCTGCGGCTGCTGCTGGAGCTGGTGCGGCATCCCGGCCAGGTGCTCAACCGGCGCTACCTGCTGCGGGCCGTCTGGGACCACACGCACGTCGCCGACTCGCGCCTGGTCGACGCCTGCGTGCAGCGGGTCCGGGCGAAGATCGAGCCACGCCCGGCGGAGCCGGTGTTCATCCACACCGTCCGCGGGTTCGGCTACCGGTTCAGCCCACCGTGATCCCGCTGCCCACCGGACTGCGGGCGCGCCTGGTCATCACCTTCACCCTGGTCGCGGTCACCGCCTCGGTCCTGGTCGCCACCATCGGCTTCGAACTCGCCAAGGCCGCCCTGGTCAAGCGGGCCGAGGACACCGCCCTGGACGTGGTCGCCCGGGAGCTGAACCGGATCACCTTCCCCGTCGGCCGGCTCAGGCAGGGCGAGGCGCCGCCCACCAGCCAGAACCTCGCCGACCTGGCCCAGGCGCTCGACGGCCCCGGCCGCAGCGTCACCGTGGAGTACCGCAACCTGGCCTACGCCGACGGCCCGCTGACCATGGCCGACGTGCCCAACGAGTTGTACGGCAGGGCCAAGCAGAACATGGTCAGTCAGCGCAAGGTGATCCACGGCGAGCTCTGGCTCATCGTCGGCTCGGAGGTCTACCGCCAGAGCGGGCCCACGGCCGAGCCGACCGGGCTGCGGGCCTTCGTCTTCTTCCCGCTGCGCGACGAGGAGAGCCAGCTGAGCACGCTGCGGAGCACGCTCGCCCAGGGCGGCGCGGTCATCGTGCTGATCGCCCTCGTCGTGGCCTGGCTGTCGGCCCGCCAGGTGCTGCTGCCCGTCAGGCGGCTCAGCGCGGCCGCCCAGGCCCTCGGCGAGGGCAGGCTGGACACCCGGCTGCCGGTCCACGGCCAGGACGAGCTGGCCGAGCTCACCGCCAGGTTCAACGACGCGGCGGCGGCGCTGGAGCTGAGCGTGGCCGAGCTGCGCTCGCTGGAGGCCATGTCCCGCCGGTTCGTCGCCGACGTCTCGCACGAGCTGCGCACCCCGCTGACCGCGATGACCGCGGTGGCCGACGTGCTCTACGACGAGGCCGACCGGCTGCCCGAGGAGTCGGCCGAGGCGGTGCGGCTGGTGCTCGGCGAGATCGAGCGGCTGCGCGAGCTGATCGAGCACCTGATCGAGATCAGCCGCTTCGACGCCGGAACCGCGACCCTCAACCTGGAGCCGGTCAACGTGGCCGACGCGATCCAGGACTGCCTGGAGGTGCGCGGCTGGAGCGATCAGGTGCGGGTCAACGCCCCGCGGAATCTGACGGTCAACCTGGATCCGAGGAGGTTCGACGTGGTCGTGGCCAACCTCGTCGGCAACGCGCTCAAGCACGGGCAGCCTCCCGTGCTGGTCAACGCCAGGGGCACCGAGAACGGCCTGGAGGTGAAGGTGCGCGACCACGGCAAGGGCATCCCGGCGGAGGCGCTGGCCCACGTCTTCGACCGCTTCTACAAGGCGGGCGCGGGCCGGGCCCGCAGCCAGGGCAGCGGTCTCGGCCTGTCGATCGCACGGGCCAACGTCCACCTGCACGGCGGCACCATCTCCGTACGCGCCCAGGACCCGGGGACGCTCTTCACGGTCTGGCTGCCGCGGCCATGAGGACCCGTACGGCACTCGTGCTGGCCGCCTGGCTCGCGGTGGCCGGCTGCGGCATCTCGCCCAACGACGTCCAGGAGCGGACCAGACCCCCGGTGATCCAAGTCCCGCCCCCGTCCAAGACCATCTTCCTGCTGAAGGACGGCAAGCTGACGAGGGAGCCGGCCGACGTCGAGTCCGACGCGGTGGAGAGCCTGCTCACCGCGCTGTTCGCGGCCTCCTCGCAACCGCTCGGCGAGCTGGACACCGCGCTGCGCGGATTCACCCTGGAGCGCATCGAGGACTCTCTCAATCCCGTACAGCGCGACGAGGTCCAGCTGCCCAGGACCTCCACGCTGACGGTCTACGTCAGGGGCGAGGGCAAGCTGAGCAGGCCGGCCATGGCTCAGATCGTCTGTACGGCCCAGCAGGACGCCGCCCTCGAACAGGTCAAGATCATCCACACGTACAGGAACCGCCCCCCCAAGACGGAGGGGCGGCTCATCTGCGGCGATCTCAAATGATCCGCTCTCGAATGCTCTAGAGCGTGATGTCCTCCAGCATCTCGGTCACCAGCGCCGCGATCGGCGACCGCTCGGACCTGGTCAGCGTGACGTGCGCGAACAGCGGATGGCCCTTGAGCTTCTCCACCACCGCGACGACGCCGTCGTGCCGACCGACCCGGAGGTTGTCGCGCTGGGCGATGTCGTGCGTGAGGACCACCCGCGAGTTGGCGCCGATCCGGCTGAGCACGGTGAGCAGCACGCCGCGCTCCAGCGACTGCGCCTCGTCCACGATCACGAACGCGTCGTGCAGCGAGCGGCCCCGGATGTGGGTGAGCGGCAGCACCTCCAGCATGCCGCGGTCGAGCACCTCATCGATCACCTCGGGCGAGGTGATGGCGCCCAGCGTGTCGTAGACGGCCTGCCCCCACGGGCCCATCTTCTCGCCCTCGGTGCCGGGCAGGTAGCCGAGCTCCTGGCCGCCCACGGCGTAGATCGGCCGGAAGACGATCACCTTGCGGTGCTGGCGGCGCTCCAGCACGGCCTCCAGGCCCGCGCAGAGCGCCAGCGCCGACTTGCCCGTGCCGGCCCGGCCGCCGAGCGAGACGATGCCGATCTCAGGGTCCATCAGCAGGTCGAGCGCGATGCGCTGCTCGGCGGAACGGCCGTGCAGGCCGAACACCTCGCGGTCGCCGCGCACCAGGCGCACCGACTTGTCGGGCAGCACCCGGCCGAGCGCGGACCCCTTGGACGACAGCAGCCTCAGGCCGGTGTGCGTGGGCAGCTCGCGAGCCTCCTCCACCTCGGCGGTGCCCTGCTCGAAGAGCGTCTCGACGTCCTCGGTCGTCACCTGCATCTCGGCCATGCCGGTCCATCCGGACTCGACGACCAGCTCGGCGCGGTACTCCTCGGCCGCCAGGCCGATCGAGGCCGCCTTGATCCGCATGGGCAGGTCCTTGGAGACGAGGACGACGTCGCAGCCCTCGGCGGCCAGCGAACGGGCCACGGTCAGGATGCGGGTGTCGTTGTCGCCCAGACGGAACCCGGCGGGCAGGATGGATGGGTCGCTGTGGTTGAGCTCGACCCTGATCGTGCCATCCCCTGTCGGCATCGGCTCGTCCAGCCTGCCGTACTGCACGCGCAGGTCGTCGAGGTAGCGCAGGGCCTTCCGCGCGAAGTAGCCGAGTTCGGGATGGTGCCGCTTTCCCTCCAACTCCGTGATCACCACGATCGGGAGGACGACCTCGTGCTCGGCGAAGCGGGTCATGGCCGCCGGGTCGGCGAGCAGGACCGAGGTGTCCAGAACGTAGGTGCGCTTGGCGGGCTTGGTCGAAGGGTTGCTCGAGGACACTGCCACACGTTCTCCCCCGGGCGCCCAAGAGGACGGGCGCCCTGCAGACGAGGTGGGATTCGGACCGGGCCCGGGATCTCCGGCCGTGACCGGCCGGTGGTGCCGGGGTGCCGGCCCCCCTCGGCAGTGTCCTGGCGCAAAGGCGGGCCCCCTCCGTAGCGTCCGACCTGCGGTCGAACACTTACAACGTTACGTGCATCATACCCAGATGTCCGGTTATGAACCGTAACGTCGATGTCTCGCAGCGTAATCGCGCAGCGCCCGCAGGAAGTCCACCCTGCGGAAGTCGGGCCAGTAGGCCTCGTGGAAGTAGAACTCGGAATGAGCGCTCTGCCAGAGCATGAAGCCCGACAGGCGCTGCTCGCCCGAGGTCCGGATGAGGAGGTCCGGGTCGGGTTGGCCGCGAGTGTAAAGATGCTCCGCGATGTGCTCGACATCGAGTACCTCGACGAGGTCCTCGATGCTGGCACCCTTGCTGGCATGCTCCTGGAGGAGTGAGCGCACCGCATCGGCAATCTCACGTCTTCCTCCATACCCAACTGCAACGTTCACAATCAGGCCCGGACGGTGTGATGTAACTTCTTTTGCATTTTTCAGGACATTGGCAGTTCTGTCCGGCAGCAGGTCGAGCGCCCCTACCGGACTTATCCGCCAGCCCGCGTCCACCAGCTCCTGCGTCACGTCCTCGATGATGCGCAGGAGCGGCTCCAGCTCCTCGCGGGGCCGGTTCAGGTTGTCGTTGGAGAGCATCCAGACCGTGACGACCTCGACCCCGGTCTCGTGGCACCAGGTGAGCAGCTCGGAGATCTTGTCGGCCCCCTTGCGGTGCCCGCTGGCCACGTCGCGCATGCCCATGGCACGCGCCCAGCGGCGGTTGCCGTCGATGATGACCCCGACATGCCGGGGCACACTGTCCTTGGACAGCTTGGTCTCCAAGCGGTGCTCGTACACCCGGTAGACCAGGTCGCGCAGGCCCACGGAGTCCTCCCCAGCGGTGCTGTGCCTCGGGTCGAATGACCTAACAGGCAATTATCACCGGGTTTAGCCCCTGCCCGCCCCCTCAATGTGATTCCTGCCGAGATCTTCGACCGGATTGCGGGCCAGGTTGCGGCCCCCCAGACACCCCTCGGCCTCGTCGACCAGCTCCCGTACGAACGATGCCAGCTCCGCCGAGGTGAGCACCGCCCGCATGCCCACGCCGCCCGCGCCCCACGCCTCGACGAAGGCCCGCCGCGTCAGCCGCCACGTGCCCGGACGCTCCCGTCCGGGCACCCACATCGGGATCGTCCGCAGCTGGCAGCGCAGCTCGCCACCGCCGACGGTGCCCGACCGGGTGCGATAGCGGAACGAGAACAGCTCACTGTCGGGCGCCTCGTCGGGGAACCTGTCGTCGGGGTCGGACCAGCGCCGCGCCTCTCCGCGCCCCTGCCGCGCCTCGTCGACGCCGCGCGCCACCCGCGCGAGCACCCACCCGCACCGCTCACCCACCGTTCCGTACGGCGTGCCGTCGCGACGGAGCTCCAGAGTGATCTCGTACGGGGCGCCGACGCTGTCCGTGCACGCGACGGGCGTGACGGTCAGGAAAGATCCGTCGACGCAACGAAGTCCGCCCACCACACAAGGGTTTCCCCCCGAAAGTCAGCTAAACCCGTAGAAACGCGCCGCCGTGCCGCCGAGGACGAGGCTCCGGTCCGTGCCACTGAGCAGGGCGGACGTGACCTGCCAGACCGTCTGGTAGTCGGCCGCGAGCAGCGCGACGGGCCAGTCGCTGCCGGCCATCAGGCGTTCGGGCCCGAACGTCTCGACCGCGTACTCGACGTAGGGCCGCAGGTCCTCCACCGTCCAGTCCGCGTGGTCGGCCTCGGTGACGAGCCCCGACACCTTGGCGTACACGTTGGGGCAGGCGGCGGCGCGGGCCAGCCCGGAGGCCCACGGCTCCCACACGTGGTCCTTGATGGACGGCTTCGACAGGTGGTCGATGACGATCCGCAGGGTGGGATGACGCTCGGCGACGGTGACCACGTGGTCGAGGTGACGGGGCAGCAGCGAGACGACGTCGAAGGTCAGGCCGGCCTCCGCGAGCAGCCCGAGTGACTCCAGCACGGTGTCCTGGACCACCCAGTCGGGGTCGGGCTCGTCGTGGATGAGATGACGGATCCCCGAGAAGCGCGGATGTCCGCGGTAGCGCTCCAGAGCCTCGCCGGCCTCGTCGGGACGGGTCAGCGGCACCCAGCCGACGACCCCGGCGATGAAGTCGTGCGCGTCGGCCAGGGCCAGCAGGCCGTCGGTCTCCTGGTAGGAGTCGGCCGCCTGCACCAGCACCGTGGCCTCGACCCCGGCCGCCGCGAGCTCGGGCGCCAGATCCTCCGGGCGATAGGTCCGGTAGAGCACTCCGGCCTCGGGAGTGAGCCAGGGATAGGAACCGGTTTCGAGGTCCCAGAAGTGCTGGTGCGCGTCCACGATCATGCACCGAACCTAGGATGTCCGGCCACGTCAGAGCAAGGGACCCCAGCCGTGCTCGCGCCAGCCCGGGGGCTGGTGCCACTCGGTCCAGCCGTGGCCCACCCGCCCGTCGTCGGTCACGAACCGGCACATCGACCTGGAGAACCGGGCCAGGGCCCCGTCCGGTGAGGTCAGCTCCACAGGGGCGTCGGCCAGCGGCTCGACGGTCGTGCCCAGGCCGGGGAAGGCCAGCCGGGCGGTGCTCGGCCGGTCGCCCGCGAACTCGGTGGCCGCGGAGAACCCCTCGACGTGCTCGACCTGTCCGCCGGGCGGCACGGTGAACGCCGGCCAGGGCAGCGCGACCCCGACGTTGGCCTGCATGCCGTGCAGGTACGTCCCGTCCTCCAGCCGGCCGCTGCTCCACAGCCAGGAGACCGACCACCAGTCGCGCACGCCCCAGGAGTGGTCACGCTGCCCGTGGCCGGCGAAGGGTCGGCCGTCGACGGTGCCGCTCACCCGGCAAGGGATCTCGTAGCGCGACGTGAGCGCGTAGCCGTAGACACCGCCGGCGGTCCGCCACTCCAGGTCGAGCCGGAGGTCGTCGGCGGCGAGCGTGAGACGGACCGCCTCCATGGGCTCGACGGTCCGCTGGGTGGCGGTGTGGCCGTCGCCGCTGACGTCCAGGTCGGCGCCGGTCGGGAGCTTGGCGTCGTGGTCGACGACCATGTGCCGCCGGCCGTCCGTACCGACCAGACAGGCCCAGTACCAGGCGCGGTTCCAGTTGGGGTAGAGGCCGAGCCGGACGTAACCGCCCAGCTCGCCGTCCTCGGAGACGAAGTCGAAGTAGTAGGACTCGTTCCACAGGAGTTCGGGGCCCGGCTCGTGCGGCGCCTCGTCCCCCGGCCCGAGTGCACCGCCGCCCAGGTCGACGATCCGCATCCCGCCTCCCGTCCAAGCGCTTGGTTGAAGTACGAGCACACCGTACCTTGGCCCCGGACAGAACGGGATCAACCGGTACGGCTCGTCGCGTCGAGCCGTACCGGACAGGATCAGGACAGGCGGTCGAGCAGGGCGTTGTACTCGTTCCACAGCTCCTTGGGCAGGTGGGAGCCGAACGTCTCGAAGTGGTCCGGGATCAGCGCCGCCTCCTCGCGCCACACCTCGCGGTCGACGGAGAGCAGCGTGCGCAGGTCCTCCTCGGGCAGGTCGAGACCCTCGGTGTCGAGCGTCTCGGGCAGCAGGCCGATCGGCGTGGGCACGGCCTTGGCCTCGCCGTTGAGGCGCTCCACGATCCACTTGAGCACGCGGCTGTTCTCGCCGAAACCCGGCCAGATGTAGCGGCCGTCGGCGCTCTTGCGGAACCAGTTGACGTAGTAGATGCGCGGCAGCCGGGCACCCTCGCGACGGCCGATCTTCAGCCAGTGGGCGAAGTAGTCGCCCATGTTGTAGCCGCAGAACGGCAGCATCGCGAACGGATCGTGACGCAGCTCGCCCACCTTGCCCTCGGCGGCGGCGGTCTTCTCGGAGGCGACGTTGGCTCCGAGGAAGACGCCGTGCTCCCAGCTCAGTGACTCGGTCACGAGCGGCACCGCGGTGGCGCGGCGACCGCCGAACAGGATCGCCGAGATGGGCACGCCCTTGGGGTCCTGCCATTCGGGTGCGATCGTCGGGCACTGCGACGCCGGCGTGGTGAACCGGGCGTTCGGGTGGGCCGCGGGCTCATCGCTGTCAGGCGTCCAGGAACGCCCCTTCCAGCCGGTGAGGTGCGCGGGAACCTCGTCGGTGAGGCCCTCCCACCACACGTCGCCGTCGTCGGTGAGCGCGACGTTGGTGAAGATGCTGTTGCCCCAGAGCGTCTGGACCGCGTTGGCGTTGGTGGTCTGGCCGGTGCCCGGCGCGACGCCGAAGAAGCCGGCCTCCGGGTTGATGGCGTAGAGCCGGCCGTCGTCGCCGAACCTCATCCAGGCGATGTCGTCGCCCACGGTCTCGACCTTCCAGCCGGGGATGGTCGGCTGGAGCATGGCGAGGTTGGTCTTGCCGCACGCGCTGGGGAAGGCGGCGGCGATGTAGCGCGTCTCCCCCGACGGCGGCGTGAGCTTGAGGATGAGCATGTGCTCGGCCAGCCAGCCCTCGTCACGGGCCATGGTGCTGGCGATGCGCAGCGCGTAGCACTTCTTGCCCAGCAGCGCGTTGCCGCCGTAGCCGGACCCGTAGGACCAGATCTCGCGGGTCTCCGGGAAGTGGCTGATGTACTTGGTGGAGCTGCACGGCCACGGGACGTCGTCCTGCCCGTCCTCGAGCGGCGCGCCGACGCTGTGCACACAGCGCACGAAGTCGCCGCGCTCCTCGATCAGACGCAGCGCCCGCTCCCCCATGCGGGTCATGATCCGCATGGACACCGCGACGTAGGCGGAGTCGGTGATCTCCACACCGAGCTGCGAGATCTCACCGCCCAGCGGGCCCATGGAGAACGGCACGACGTACATCGTGCGACCGCGCATGCAGCCCTTGAAGAGCTTGCCGAACGTGTCGCGCATCTCCGCGGGCGGGATCCAGTTGTTGGTCGGGCCCGCGTCCTGCTCGCGCTCGGAGCAGATGAAGGTACGGTCCTCGACCCGGGCCACGTCGCTCGGGTCGGACTTGGCGTAGAAGCTGTTGGGCCGCTTCGCCAGACGCGTCATGGTGCCCTGCTCGACGAGCAGGTTGGTCAGACGCGTCCACTCCTCCTCCGAGCCGTCGCACCATTCGATCCGGTCGGGTTGGGTCAGGGCGGCTATCTCGCTCACCCACGCGACCAATTCGCCATTGCTGGTCGGGGCTGGTACTTCCACGGAAAGGGACACGACTCCGGCTCCTCCACACTTCTCAGGGCCCCGCCATCATTAACGACGAGACCGCGCGAAAGCCAATTGGCATAGACCTGTTCGCGCGAGCTCCGTCGCAGGCAGCGGCCTTGACGATTGGGGGAGCCTACCCAGGCGGAAGCGTTTTAAAAGAATTCGTCAGAGCAGTGGTTTAGGCCAATCTATTTGGTCTAAACCAATTCGCTGAGAGGTATAAACCAGTGCCCGGACGATTCGCGCTGCGTGCCCTCAGGATCGGACGTCCGGCCCGGCGGAGCGAACTCGGTCGACGTGCTGCAGCGCGTCGCGCAATTCGGCCAGCCAGGTGTCGGTGTTCTTGCCGACCAGCCGCACGCACCAGGCGAGCGCGTCACTGCGGCTGCGGGCCACCCCGGCGGCCACGAGCGTGTCGAGGACCTGCCGTTCGGTCTGGCGCAGCCGGGTCATCACCGGCACCGACAGTGTGGTGAACGTCACGGTCTGGTCGCCGCAGACGACGCCCCACGACACCTTCTGCCGGAATGCGCGCTCGGCCTCCTTGGCGATCTCGATCCGCCGCTCGCGGGTCTCCTCCCGGAACCTCCGGATCAGCCCGTCGACGAGAGCGGCCCGCTCGGCCTCGGGCAGGTCGCCGGGCGGCTCGGGCAGCGTGCCGAACACCGCGATCTCCTCGCGGTCCCTGACGATCTCCGGCGGCCCGGTGAACCAGCCCTCGGGCAGGCGCCCGGTGAACCAGCCTCGGATCTGCGCGGTGATCTCGTCGCTCTCCATGTAATCAGAATTACACAGTTGCGCCGGAAAAGCACGTACGGCACCCGCACAGGTACGGAACTCTTACGGTTACCTGACCCCGGACGCCACGGCAGGGCTCACCCGCACCACGCCGGCCAGGTTGCGGGTGTTGACCGGCACCAGCTTGACCACGTCACCGGTGCGCGGCGCGTGCAGCATCTTGCCGCCGCCCCAGAAGATCGCCACGTGCGAGATGTACGCGGGGTTGGTCGGGTCGTTGCGCCAGAAGAGCAGGTCGCCCGGCTGCGCCTGCGAGAGCGGCACCTGCGGCCCCGTCACCCACTGCTGGTGCGTCACCCGGGGCATCCGCACGCCGGCCTGCTTGTAGGCCCACTGCACCAGCCCCGAGCAGTCGAACGTGTCGGGCCCCTCGGCGCCCCACACGTAGGGCCGGCCGAGTTTGGAGACCGCCGCCCGCAGCGCCACCGTCAGTTGCTCGCCCGACATGAACGAACCCGCGGCCCAGGCGCGCGGCTGGGTCTGGGCCGGGGGCAGCACCGGGTTGACCATGGCCACCTGAGAGCCCTTGGGCAGCAGCTTCAGCAGGCTCCTGCGCAGCTTGGCCGAGTCGGTCCTGGGGGCGCTGACGATCAGCGCGTTGTCCTTCGGCAGGCCGAGTGAGCGGCCCGTGTCACGGGAGACCACCGCGTCGACCGCGCCGAAGCCGGTCGTGGCGTAGGCGCCGATGCGCAGCGGCCCGGCGGGGCCGGACACCCGGCTGTGCAGCGCGAGACCTCCGTCGCTGCCGAGCACGAACGAGACCGCGACGTCGCCCGCGGCCACGTTGTTCCACAGGGGGTCGGAGGAGGCCGTCACCTTGGGGGTGTAGGCCCGGAAGGTCGAGGGGTCGACCGCGAGCGTCTGGACGCGCTTGCCGTCGAGCATGATCGAGGCGGCGTCGGCCAGCTCCAGAGCCCGCACACCGCGCAGCCGCGCCACCCGCTTCAGCATCCGCGTGGTGAACGGTTTGCGGGTCACCACGAACAGGTGGGGCTTGCGCAGCGTGCCCAGCGGCTTGACCGGCTGCCTGGTCTTGACCTCGGCGACCGGCGTCTGCCGGGAGTCCGGCCGGGCGCGCACGGCCTCGGTCGCCACCGGCCGGCCGGGCTGCACGAGTAACAGCAGGTCGGCGGTCAGCACCGCGACCAGCGTGACCACGATGAACGGAACCAGCCGCCGGTGGTCACGCCGTTTGCGGGAGCGGACCAGAAAGCTCAGGTCGCCGCGGATGCCGGAACCATGCGAAAAATCCGCCGGGCCAGCGTGGACCCGGCGGTTGGTGTCATCGGGTGTCAGTTGCCGATGTACGGCACAGCCTCGAGGATCTCGACTGTGTTCTGACGGCCGTTGGGCATGCTGTAGGTCGCCTTCTCACCGATCTTCTTGCCGTTGATCGCCGCCCCGAGGGGAGACTTGGGCGAGTATACGTCGATCGGTGCTCCGCTCTCCTCGCGGGAGGCGAGCAGGAAGGTCACCTCGTCGTCGTCACCGACGAACCGGATCGTCACGGTCATGCCGGGCCCGACGACGCCTTCGGCCTTGGGCGCCTCTCCCACCTGGGCGTTGTCGATGATCTGCCGGAGATGGAAGATGCGGGCCTCCATCTTGCCCTGCTCGTCCTTGGCCGCGTGATAGCCGCCGTTCTCCTTCAGGTCACCTTCCTCGCGGGCGGCCTCGATCTTCTTGGCGATGTCGACGCGCCCGGGGCCCGAAAGATACTCGTACTCCGCCTTCAGGCGGTCGTACGCCTCTTGCGTCAGCCATGTGACGTTCTCATCGCGAGAGTCGGCCACGGGTTCTCCTTGCTGCCTAGGGGGCCCTGGATCACTTGAGGTAGCGTGCGGTTTAATTGCGAAAGGCTAACAAGTCAGCCGCGCGAACGCTTCCCCAAACGTCTCATCATACGAGATTGCAGTACTGGATGTGGACGGAAGTCGCCTGCACGCTGGTGCTGACCCGCTCCGTGAGACGTTTGATACCCTCACCAGCCGGAATTTTTACTTCCTTGCTGCCCACTTCGGCGTGGTTGACGTCCAGCGCCCTGATCCGGCAGACCGCGGCACGCTCGGTCGGCTTGCTGACGTCGAAGGTGATCTCGGCCTGAGTGGGGCCTTCCACGGTGAACGTCACGACCTGCGAGCCCGCACCGGTGCTGCTGCCGGTCATCGACCACATCACGTAGCCCCATCCACCTGCGATGATGGCCACCAGCACGCCGATCACGACGTGCACGACGAGACGACCACCTCGCCTGGGACGGTCCGGGAAGTCGTCGGGTGTGCCGAGAACGGGCCCGTTCTCGACATCTCTGGTGACCATGGCGGAATCTCCCTGCACTCCCTCAGCGTTATCCGAGACAATTGTCGCCCGCGGGGGTCACGCCCTCGCGACCGCCCAGCAGAAACTAGCCTGTCCGGGCTAGTGATAGGTCCTGACAGAGGAGACATCGAGCCCGTGAGCGCACCGCTGAGGCTGATGGCCGTCCACGCGCACCCCGACGACGAGTCGAGCAAGGGCGCCGCGACGATGGCGCGCTACGTCCGCGAGGGCGTGGAGGTGCTGGTCTGCACACTGACGGGCGGAGAGCGCGGGTCCGTGCTCAACCCCAAGATGGACCGCCCCGAGATCGTGGCGAACATCGGCGAGGTTCGCCGGGCCGAGATGGACCGCGCGCGCGAGATCCTGGGCGTCCGGCAGAGGTTCATGGGCTTCATGGACTCCGGGCTCCCGGAGAACGACGACGAGGAGCTGCCCGAGGGCTGCTTCGCGGTGCAGCCGCTGGAGGTCGCCTCGGCGCCGCTCGTGGCCGCGGTGCGTGAGTTCAGGCCGCACGTCGTCATGACGTACGACGACGACGGCGGCTACCCCCATCCCGACCACATCATGACCAACAGGGTGTCGGTGGAGGCGTTCGAGGCCGCCGGCGACCCCGACCGCTACCCGGGCGCCGGCGACCCGTGGCAGCCGCTGAAGCTCTACTACCAGATGGGCTTCACCAAGGAGCGGTTCGAGGCGCTGCACGAGGCGATGACCACGCGCGGCATGGGCTCCCCCTACTCCGACTGGATCTCCCGCTGGGAGGACCGCCCGGCCAAGTGGCCGGTGACCACCCGGGTGCCGTGCGGCGACTACTTCGAGATCCGCGACCAGGCGCTGCTGGCCCACGCCACCCAGGTCGACCCCGACGGCTTCTGGTTCGTCTGCCCGCGCGAGCTGCAGCAGGAGATCTGGCCGACCGAGGACTACCATCTGGCGCGCTCGCTGGTCGACACCGGGCTGCCCGAGGACGACCTGTTCGCCGGCATCCACGCCGAGGAGGTCTCGGCCGCCTGCCACTGACCCGACCACGACCCCTTGGTGGCAGACTGAAGGGGTGACAGTTCTAGCAGCTGGTGATGTCAGTCCGGGCCTGCTCGGCTTCACCGTCGTCGCCCTCATCGGGGTGGCCCTGTACTTCCTGATCAAGTCGATGAACAAGCAGATGTCGAAGATCAAGGTTCCCCGCGGGGCCGACAAGGACGACACGAAAGCCGAATAGATGCCGATCGAAGTAGTCGACAACGCAGCCGAAAGCCGCTTCGAGATTCTCGTGGACGGCAAGGTCGCCGGGTTCGCCGATTATCTCCTCCTGCCCACCAAGATCGTTTTCACCCACACCGAGGTGCGGTCCGAGTACGAAGGACAGGGCCTGGCGAGCAGGCTGATCAAGCACGCGCTCGACGTGAGCCGCGACACCGGCCTCACCGTCGTGCCGCAGTGCCCCTACGTCACGCGGCTCATCGAGCGCAACCCCGAGTACAAAGACCTGCTCGACGCCTCAGTCACGGGGTGACCAGGCGCGCTCCAGCGCCTTCGGCAGCCCCCACCAGCCGAGCGGGGTCAGCACGTCGTCCGGGTCGACGACGCCGAGATAGCCCCAGAGCGTCACCACCGGCGCGAACAGGCTCTCGGTCGCGGCCACGTCGTCGATGTCCAGCGCGACGTCCTGCTCGTCGACGTCGATGTCCTCCGACTCGGCGATGAGCCGGGCGATCCGCTCGGGCGAGGCGAGCACTCCCGGCCCGAGCCTGGCCAGCGCCGCCACCGCGGCCAGCCAGTCGGCGTGCTGGATGGCGCAGATGTGGGCCAGCACGGTGTCCTCGTGCCGCGGCTCGCCTTCGAGGTCGGTCCACTCCTCCAGCGTGTCGTCCTCCTCCGACAGATCGGAGATCGGCGCGGCGATGCCGGCGACCACGGCGAGCCAGAGCGCGCGGTCGTCGTCGGGCATCGGGCTCTCCTCGAACCCCGCGCAGGCCCGCAGCACGTTGGCCGGATAGCCGGGCAGGCTCAGCAGCGCCCGCAGGCGCGCGCCGGCCCGGTCCAGCTCCGCGGCGGGCGGCTCGGGCGGCTCGGGCAGCTCGCCCATGATCCGCCGCAGCTCCTCCAGGGCCAGCGCCTCCTCCTCGCCCCAGGCGGCGAACAGCTCCTCGTCCTGCTCGTCGTTGACCGCGAACCCGGGCACCCGGCCGTCGGGCAGCGGCCTGCTCAGCCACTCCTCCTGCATCTCCTCGTACGCCCGCCGGGCCGCCTGGTCACCGCGGACCAGCGCGTCAGGGTCGACCTCGCCGGCCTGGACGCGAGCCTCCAGGTAGTGGACCAGCTTGGCGAACATCTCGGTCGACACCGGCCCGCGCTCGTCCTCCTCGGGCCAGATGAAGTAGCCGGGCGTCATGAGGATCGGCTCGCTGCCGGTCGACTCGATCCAGCGCTGCACGTCGCCGACCGTGGCGACGCCCGACTCGATCGAGTTGAGGATCGTCCTGGCCGACTCCCAGAACACCACGGACAGCGGATTGCCCGCCGCCATCATCGCGCGCCGCAGCTCGGGCAGCCCCACCAGCGCCATCCCGGACGGCACGTCGAGCAGGGCCCGCGCCACGTCTCTCCTGGTGAGGGCGGAGGCGCGCCGGCCCGCGTGCGTGCAGACGAAATCCAGGTCCACTCTCCGTAACCTACGCCTCCGCGCCCGTCCCCACACCTGCCAGGCCCGCGACGCGGCCATCGTCCGCTCCGGAGGACACCGGCCGGGCGGTCTAGGGTGAAGACAGGAGGTCCTGATGAACCGGTTGAAGGACGCGACGAGCCCCTACCTGCAGCAGCACGCGGACAACCCTGTCGACTGGCACCCATGGGGCGGGGAGGCGTTCGCCGAGGCACGGTCGCGGGACGTGCCGTTGCTGATCAGCGTTGGCTACTCGGCGTGCCACTGGTGTCACGTGATGGCACACGAGAGCTTCGAGGACACCGAGACCGCGCGGCTGATGAACGAGCACTTCGTCAACGTGAAGGTCGACCGTGAGGAGCGGCCCGACGTCGACGCCGTCTACATGAACGCCACCCAGGCCATGACCCAGCAGGGCGGGTGGCCGATGACGGTGTTCGCCACGCCCGAGGGGCACCCGTTCTACTGCGGCACCTACTTCCCGCGTCCACAGTTCCAGCGGCTGCTCGCCGGGGTGCACGACGCGTGGAGCCACGACCGGGAGGCCGTGCTGGCGCAGGGCTCGAAGATCGTCGAGGCGCTCAACAGGTCCACCGCGCTGCCGACGGGGCCGCTGCCCACCGCGGAGACGCTGGAGCGGGCCGTACGAAATCTGCGTGAGTCGTTCGATCCGGAGCGCGGCGGGTTCGGCGGCGCGCCCAAGTTCCCGCCGTCGATGGCGCTGGAGTTCCTGTTGCGGTCCGGCGAGCGGGAGATGAGCGGCGCGACCCTGGAGGCGATGGCCCGCGGCGGGCTGTACGACCAGCTCGGCGGCGGCTTCGCGCGCTACAGCGTCGACGCCGCGTGGGTGGTGCCGCACTTCGAGAAGATGCTCTACGACAACGCCCTGCTGCTGCGCGTCTACACGCACTGGTGGAAGGCGACCGGCGACCCGCTGGCCCGCAGGGTCGCGCTGGAGACCGCCGAGTGGATGCTGCGCGAGCTGGGCACCGCCGAGGGCGGCTTCGCGTCGGCGCTCGACGCCGACAGCGAGGGCGAGGAGGGCAGGTTCTACGTCTGGAGCCCCGAGGATCTCCGCGAGGTGCTGGGGCCCGCCGACGCGGCCTGGGCGGAGCAGGTGTTCGAGGTCACCGGCACGTTCGAGCACGGCACGTCGGTGCTGCAGCTGCCTCGTGACCCGGACGATGTCGGCCGGTGCGGCTCCGTCCGCGCCCGGTTGCTCGCCGCCAGGGCCCGGCGCGTCCGCCCGGCGCGCGACGACAAGGTGGTGGCCTCCTGGAACGGCCTGGCCATCGCCGCCCTGGCCGAGACCGGCATGGTGTTCGACCGGCCCGACCTGGTCGAGGCGGCCTCGTCGGCCGCCGCGCTGATCGAGGACGTGCACCTGGCGGACGGCCGGCTGCTGCGCACCTCGCGCGACGGCCGCGCGGGCGCCAACGCCGGAGTGCTCGACGACTACGCCAACGTGGCCGAGGGGCTGGTCGCGCTCTACGGCGTGACCGGCGACACGCGCTGGTTCCGGCTGGCCGGCGCGCTGCTCGACGTCGTGCTCGACCGGTTCGCCGACGCCGCGGGCGGGTTCTACGACACGGCGGACGACGCCGAGCGGCTGTTCCAGCGGCCGCAGGACCCCACCGACAACGCCACGCCCTCGGGCCAGTACGCCGCCGCCGGGGCGCTGCTGTCCTATGCGGCGCTGAGCGGCTCCACGCGGCATCGTGACGCGGCCCATGCGGCGCTGGGCACGGTGTCGGTGCTGGCCGGGAAGCACGCGCGGTTCGCCGGTTGGGGGCTGGCCGTGGCGCGGGCGGCGCTCGACGGGCCGGTCGAGGTGGCGGTGGTGGGCCCGCCCGGCGACCCGCGCACCCGCGCCCTGCACCGCGAGGCGCTGCTGGCCGACGTCCCCGGGCTGGTCGTGGCGCCCGGTCCGGGCACCGACGACGAGTCGCGTCCGGCCCTGCTGGACGGGCGCGGGCCGATCGACGGCGCTCCGGCGGCCTACATGTGCAGGGGTTTCACCTGCCGGCTGCCCGTGACCAGCCCCGAGGCGCTACGCGCGCAGCTCGCCGAGCGCTGACGTGGTCATCCCCAGCCGATCCGGCATCGGCCGTGGTCGACGCGGCCCCTGACCTGGTGACGTGCGGGAAAACGGGCTCATTCGTCCGGGGATCTGCCGAGCCCCTGGTCGGGGCCGAACGTGGGCGGGCCCTCAGGCTGCTCCGTGGGCGGCCCGGACTCGTCCGGCACGCCGTTGTCCTCGGGCTCCTGCGTGACGGTCGGGTCGTTGGCGGGCGGCTCGGTGAACTCGGGTTCGGGGCTGCCCCAGTCGTCCGGCTCGCGGGTCTCCCGCTCGTCGGGGACGCTCCGCTCCCAGTCGGGCGTGGAGTAGCCGTAGCCCAGTTCGGAGGGTTCGGGGAAGTCCACGACCGGCTTGCCGGCCATCGCCTCGGTCATGAACGCCCGCCAGATCTGGGCCGGTAGCTGGCCGCCGAACTGCACGCCGTAGCCGGGGATCGTGACGGTCTTGTTGTCGTCGCGGAACATGTCGACCGCGACGGCCAGCTGCGGGGTGAAGCCGTTGAACCAGACCGACACGGAATCGTCCGTGGTGCCCGTCTTGCCGGCCACCGGCCGGTCGTAGAGCCTGGCCGCGGTGCCGGTGCCGTACTTCACCACCTGCTGCATCGCGTACGTGGTGTCGGCCGCGGCCTGCTCGCCGACCACCTTGGTGGCGACCGGCTTGATCACGTTCTTGACACCGTCGGCGTCCTTCACCGACTTGACGACGTGCGCCTCCATGTGGATGCCGCCGTTGGCGAAGGCGGAGAAGCCGGAGGCGTTCTGCACCGCGCTCACCGAGGCCACGCCGAGCGGGAACGCGGCGGCCGCCTGATGCTGCCGGAGCTGGTCCGCCGGGATGCCCGCCGACTTGACGGTGGCGGCCACCTTGTCCAGGCCGACCTTCTGGCCGAGGTCGACGAACGCGGTGTTGACGGAGTTCTGCGTGGCGGTGACCAGGTTGATCTGGCCGTAGGAGCGCCCGCTGTCGTTGGGGATCGGGTGGTCGGGATCGGAGGCGACGCGCATCGGGGAGTTGCCGTTGACCCGCGTGGACAGGCCGAACCCGTTGTCGAGCGCCGTGGCCAGCGTGTAGGGCTTGAACGTGGACCCGGCCGGCACCTTGGCGGAGAAGGCGTTGTCGTAGTCGGAGCGCCGGGGGTCGCCGCCGTAGAAGGCGACGACCTCGCCGGTGGCCGGATCGACGGCGGCGAGCCCGGTGCGCACCTTCTTGGGCGTGGACTCGGGCACCGCCTCCCTGACCGCGCGTTCGGCCGCGTCCATCAGCTTCCGGTCGAAGGTGGTGACGACCCGGAGGCCACCGCCGTTGATGTCCTCGTCGGAGTAGCCGCGCCGGTTGAGCTCGGCGGTCACCTGGTCGAGCATGTACTGGGCCTGGCCCTTGAGCACGAACGGCTTCTTCGGCGCCTTCAGGTCGGGGAACCGCTGCGCCGCGACCTGTTCGGCGTCGAGCGCGCCGGTCTCGCCCATGGCCGCGACCACCGCCCGCCAGCGGCCCTGCGCGGCGGCCAGGTCGTCGCCCTCGGGGTCGGCGAAGCGGCTCGGCTGCTGGATGACCGTGGCCAGATAGGCGCCCTCGGCCACGGTCAGCTTGCCGACGTCCTTGCCGAAGTAGGCCTGGGCGGCTGCCTGGATGCCGTTGGCGCCACGACCGAAGTAGATGGTGTTGAGGTACTGCTCCAGCACCCAGTCCTTGGGCTTGGACTGGTCGACCTTGATCGAGATCATGATCTCTTTGAACTTGCGGGTGACGGACCGCTCCTGGCTGAGCCCGCTGTAGTAGTTGCGGACCAGCTGCTGGGTGATCGTCGAGCCGCCCTGGAGCTGCTGCCCGGTGAGCGTGGACCACAGGGCCCGGCTGGTGCCCTTCACCGAGACGCCGCTGTCCTGGTAGAAGGAGCGGTTCTCGGCGGCGATCACCGCGTCGCGCACGTGCTCGGGCACCTTGGCCAGCTCGACGTTGCGGCGGTCGACGCCCTGCCTGGCGAGCACCGTCTTGCCGTCGCGGTAGTAGATGATCGACCCCTGGGCCGTGGCCTGCTCCTGAGTGCTGTCGGGGATCGGGGTCATCGCCCACGCGATGCCGAACAGGGCGAGTGCCCCCACGATCGCCAGCCCACAAGCAATCAGCAGCCGCCGGAGGACGCGCCGCTTCCGCATGCCTTCTCCACCACCACTCCGCACCGCGCCAAACCCCCGTCAGCTGGGCGAATGTCAAGGGTAAACGACTGATATCGGTGCCTCGGCCTTTCCGACGATGCTACGTCGAACGAGAGCCGTGCCGGGGGACATCGGCGACCAACGGCAGCACTCGGTATGGAACCGGCGTGTCGAGCGCGATGACCGACGACGTCCTGAGCACGCCCTTGACGTCCACGATCCGGTCGATGACCCGTTGCAGGTCGGCGTTGGTCCGCGCGACCACCCGGCAGAGCAGATCGCCCCCTCCCGTGATCGTGTGGGCCTCCAGCACCTCGGGGATGCGCGCCAGCCCGTCGGACACCGGCTCGTGCCCGGCCACCTGCCTGATCTCCAGCGTGATGAACGCCGTCACGTCGTAGCCGAGCGCCACCGGCGAGACGTCGGGGCCGAACCCGGTGATCACCTCCCTGGCGACCAGCCGGTCGAGCCTGGCCTGGACGGTGCCGCGGGCCACGCCGAGCCGGCGCGAGCACTCGAGCACGCCCAGCCGGGGCTCGGCGGCCAGCAGCGCGATCAGGCGGGCGTCCAGGTCGTCAATCGTCATGGTGTACAGATTCTCCGGGTTCGACGGGCTGATACTGGACAAATTGTGCACCATTTGAAGTAACTCTTGCACAACTCGTCCAGGTATTACGAGAGTGAGCGGTATGAGTGATGTCTTTCCGGTCAACGGCATGGACGCCGTCGTCTTCGCCGTGGGCAACGCCAAGCAGACGGCCCACTACTACTCCACCGCGTTCGGCATGCGGCTGGTGGCCTACCGCGGCCCGGAGACCGGCAGCCGCGACGAGGTCGGCTACGTGCTCACCTCGGGCCGCGCCAGGTTCGAGTTCAGGGCCTCGGTCCGGCCCGGCACCGAACTGGCCCGGCACGTGGCCGAGCACGGCGACGGCGTGATCGACCTGGCCATCGAGGTGCCCGACGTGGAGGGCGCCTACCGGCACGCCGTGGCGCAGGGGGCTCGCGGGCTCGCGGAGCCGTACACGCTGGAGGACGAGCACGGCAAGGTGGTGCTGGCGGCGATCGCCACCTACGGCGAGACGCGGCACACGCTCGTCGACAGGTCCAACTACAGCGGCGCCTACCTGCCCGGCTACCAGCCGGCCGAGCCGCTCGTCGCCCCGCCGGCCACCAGGAACGGCCGGCTGTTCCAGGCCGTCGACCACTGCGTGGGCAACGTCGAGCTGGGCAAGATGGACGAGTGGGTGGAGTTCTACCAGAAGGTCATGGGCTTCACGAACATGGCCGAGTTCGTCGGCGACGACATCGCCACCGAATACTCGGCGCTGATGTCCAAGGTCGTGGCCGACGGCACCCGCAAGGTCAAGTTCCCGCTCAACGAGCCGGCCGTCAGCCGCAAGAAGTCGCAGATCGACGAGTATCTCGAGTTCTACGGCGGACCCGGCGTGCAGCACATCGCGCTGGCCACCAACGACATCCTGACCACGGTCGACCTCATGCGCGAGGCGGGGGTGCGGTTCCTGGACACGCCCGACTCGTACTACGACGATCCCGAGCTACGGGCCCGCATCGGCGAGGTACGCGCGCCGATCGAGGAGCTGAAGAAGCGCGGCATCCTGGTCGACCGGGACGAGGACGGCTACCTGCTGCAGATCTTCACCAAGCCGGTGCAGGACAGGCCGACCGTGTTCTTCGAGCTCATCGAGCGGCACGGCTCACTCGGGTTCGGCAAGGGCAACTTCAAGGCGTTGTTCGAGGCCATCGAGCGCGAGCAGGAGCGCAGAGGCAATCTCTGATCGCCGGACGACCCTCACCCCTCCCCTACGCAGCGTAAACTGCCGACCACGCTACGGAGGGGAGTCGGGGCCATGGGGTTCAACCGCTATGCGGGCATGCCGGTGATCGCGTTGCTGAGCGTGCTGGCCTGCTCGCCCGGCAACGGGGCCGCCGCGCATCCCACCCCGTCCCCACCTCCGGGGGCGGGGGCGGCGGGCATCGGCGACGCCGCCTTCCCGCTGGACGGCAACGGCGGCTACGACGTGGCCCACTACAACCTGGCGATCGGCTACACACCCGCCACCAGGCTCCTCGACGGGGTGGCGACGATCGACGCCAGGGCGGCCCAGTGGCTGTCGCGGTTCAATCTCGACCTTTCCGGGCTGAAGGTGCGCAAGGTCTCGGTCGACGGGGCCGCGGCGACGTTCACGCGCCAGGGCGACGAGCTCACCGTGGCGCCCGCCAAGCCGCTGGCCCCGGGCGCGGCGTTCAAGGTCCAGGTCTCCTACGCCGGGCGGCCGCAGCCGCTCAAGGACGCGGCCAACCTGGGCACGTTCGGCTTCATCCCGACGTCCGACGGCGCGTTCGTGGCCTGTGAGCCCAATGGCGCCAAGACCTGGTTCCCGGCCAACGACCACCCGGCCGACAAGGCCACCTTCGACTTCCAGATCACGGTGCCCAAGGGGCTGACCGCGCTGGCCAACGGCGAGCTGGCCGGCAAGCCGACGACCTCCGCGGGCCGCACCACGTTCCGGTGGCGCGAGGGCCACCCCATGACGACCTACCTCGCCACCGCGACGCTCGGCGACTTCGAGCTGCGCCAGGGCAGGACTCCCGGCGGCATCCCCAACGTGACCGCCGTCGACCCGGCCTACCGCGGCTCGCTCGACAGCCTCTACACCAACTCCAGCCGGATCACCGACCACTGGGCCAAGATCTTCGGTCCCTATCCGTTCTCCTCGACCGGCGGCGTGATCGACAACTTCGCGGCCGGCTACGCGCTCGAGAACCAGACCAAGCCGCTCTACGGCGGGTTCCACCCCGACGACGGCATCATCGCCCACGAGCTGGCCCACCAGTGGTTCGGCAACAGCGTCAGCATCAAGCGCTGGAAGGACCTGTGGCTCAACGAGGGCTTCGCCACCTACGCCGAGTGGCTCTGGTGGGACCACACGGGCAAGAGCACCACCGAGGCCACCTTCCGGCGCAACCTCGCCCGGCCGGCCGGCGACCGGATCTGGAGCTACCCTCCCGGCGAGGCCCGGCCCCGCAACCTGTTCAACGAGTCGGTCTACACCAGGGGCGGCATGACGCTGCACGCCCTGCGCAAGGAGATCGGCGACCGGACGTTCTTCGAACTGCTGAAGACCTGGACCGAGCAGCACAAGTACGGCAACGCCACCACCCCGGAGTTCATCGCGCTGGCCCAGCAGCTGTCCGGCAAGGATCTGCGGTCGCTGTTCGACGTCTGGCTCTTCCAGCCCCACAAGCCCGCCTGGCCCACCTGACCCTCTAATGTGACCCCCATGCCCAAGATCCTCGTGGTGCTGGCGGTCGCCATCCTCCTGACGGGCTGCGCCACCTCCGAGGCGCTGCCCAGCGGCACGAGCAAGCGGTGGCAGCAGGAGCACGTGGCGGCCGCCTGCCTGAAGGCCCGGGGCATCCAGCAGATCCCGTGGGCGCCCGACATGCCCACGCCGACGGCCGAGCAGCTCAGGCGCCGCCAGGGCGACTACACCGCGCTGCGCGCCTACCGCGACCGCTACGGCCACGGCGTCTTCGCCACGGTGCTCTACCCGGAGGTGCCGAGCGCCGACGGCTCCGACACCTGGCTCGACGACGGCTTCGTCTCGACGCTGTCCGAGCCGCATTCCGCCTGCTACGTCGAGGCCGTCAAGCAGGTCCTGGGCCGCGAGGTCACCGACGTCCCGCACTTCCGGCGGCAGTACACGAGGGCGGTCCAACGCGCCCGGCAACGCGAGCTCGACACCGATCCGCGCCTGGTCGAGCTGGCCCGCGGCTACGGCGCCTGCCTGGCCGGCCGGGGCTACCCGGTCGGCTCGGCGGTGCCCAGCACGATCGCGACGCTCGAACGCGACCGTTTCTCCACGATGCTGCGCGACAACGCGGGCCTCACCCCGGAGCAGGCGGAGCCCTTCCTGCACGAGGAGATCGCCTCGGCCCTCGACGATCTCGAGTGCGGCAGAGAGTTCTTCCGTGTCTACAACCCACGGCACGCGGCGTTGTCGGAGCGGGTCGCCGCCGAATGGGGGGTGGCCCAGTAGGTCTCCCCCGCCAGGATCAGCGCCGCCGCCCCCACCAGCCCGGCCTCCTGGCCGAGCGCCGCGGGCACGACCCGGACCCGCCGGGCGAAGTCCATCGGGGCGTGCTCGCGCAGCGCCTCCTCCAGCGGCCCGAACAACGGCTTCCCCGCCTGGGACAGCCCACCGCCGACGGTGACCAGCTCAAGGTCGCACAGGTGGGTGGCCGACGCGATCGCGACGCCCAGCGCGCGTCCGGCCCGGCGCATCGCCGCCAGGGCCACCTCGTCGCCGGCCAGCGCGTCGGCCGCCAGCGCCCGCCCGGTCACCACCCGATCCTCTCGGTACGCCTCGTCGTCGCCCTCCGGCACACCCCGGCCGGGACGCCAGCCCTGCGCCACCGCCCACGCGGTCAGCCCGGGCCCCCGGGCGACCGCCTCCAGGCAGCCCCGGCCGCCGCAGCCACAGGGCGGCCCGCCGTCCGGCTCGACCACCACGTGACCGATGTGCCCGGCGTTGCCCGTGCCGCCGTCGATCAACCGGCCGCCCAGGATCAGCCCGCCGCCCACCCCGGTGGACACGACCATGCCCAGCATGTCGCGGCTGCCCCGGCCGGCGCCCCGCCAGTGCTCGGCCACGGCCAGGCAGACGGCGTCGTTGTGGACGCGTACGGGCAGGCCGGGGAACCGTCCGGCCAGCCGGGCCCGCAACGGGAAGGCCCGCCAGGCCGGGATGTTGAGCGGGGAGACCTCGCCGCGCGGCCAGACCATCGGCCCGCCGCAGCCCACCCCCACCCCGTCGACCGCCCCGGAAAAGGGCTCGACGAGAGCGGCCAGCGTCTCCCACAGCGTCTCGGCGTCGGTGTCCTGCGGGGTCGCCACGCGTGCCGAGGCGGCCACCGCCCCGTCGGGCCCCACCAGGCCGGCGGCCAGCTTGGTGCCGCCGACGTCGATCGCGAGGATCACTCGCCGCCCGCCGCGCCCGAGGAGAAGACCAGCACCGACGCGGTGAACCCGTGGACGTGGTTGTGGCCGGAGACCGGGCCCACCTCGCCGGCGGCGAAGAAGCCGGCCATGCCGACCGGGCCGAGCGTGTCGCGCAGCGCCACCGGATCATGGTCGGCGGTGCCGAACATCGCCGAGCCCCGGCCGTTGCACGAGAACAGCAGCGCACCGTCGACCCGGCCCAGCTCCTCGCGGTGGGCGTCGAGCATGTCGTAGAGGTCCTCGTCGGCGGTGGCCGCGTCGCGCACCTGGAAGCGGACGGTCCTGCCGACCTCGACGACGTCGCCGATGGCCACCGCCTCCCGCTCGGGGTCGATGCCGATGACCCCTCTGATCAGGAAGTCGCCGCGTTCGTGGCGATCGGCGTACTCGTCCATCGCCAGGCCGATCTGCAGCCCGGAGGCGACCAGCTCGCGGTCGTCCTCGTCGAGGTCGCTGACGATGTCCTCCAGCCGGGCCAGGGCGGGCTGCCCGGCCAGCTCCAGCAGGAGGTTCTCCTCGGCGCCGGTGACGACCATGGTGGGCCCGATGGGCCGGCATCCCTGGCTGACCACCGTGCTGACCCGGATGTCGCCGCTCAGCAGCACGCCGATGGCGCCCTCGGTGTAGACCTCGCCGTCGGCGAAGAGGCGGACCGAGCCCCGGCCCTGCAGGCCGTTGGCCATGCCGCCGATCAACGGCAGGTCGCCCAGCACGTCGACCGAGCGCTCGACGAACGCGTCGGTCGGAAACGAGTAGGGGTCGGTCAGCAGGATCGCCACATGGTCGTCGGGGCTGCGCTCCGGCAGGCCCACCACGACGAACTTGTCCTCGGTCGTCAGCGTCTCCAGGGCGAACGTGGTCAGCCGGGCCTCTCCGAGGGTGGCCGCCCACGCGCTCACCGAGGGCGCCAGCTCGACCCCCTGCCCGTCGCCGATCACTCCCGTGGCGCTGCAGCCGATCACGTGCGCGTCGGGCGCGAGCCTCATCGCCCGCTCACCCGCCCTGGCCACGTCGTCGGGGTCGTCGCCGCAGATGAAGAAACAGACCAGGTCCGCCTGGTCACCGAGCCTCGACAGGGCCTGGCCGACAGCCCGTTCGGCCACCTCGGCCAGGTCGGCGCCCACGGCGAGGCCGTCTGCGAAGCGGCTCGTCATCAGGGCCACGCTTCCCGCCTCCCTCGACACGTCTTAGTTCCCTCGGCCCGATTCTCCCCACTAAAGGAACAAGCACGCACATGTGCCGTGACTCAATTGTCAAGGTCCGAGATCTCCGCCAGATGCGAAAGTCCCTGCCGCTTTCGTTCTGGGGGACGTAGTCTCGATCCCGTGCATCAGCCTCTAAACCTCCGCGAGTTGCGAGAGAGCGGTCACGTTCATCGCACCGTGAAAGCAGAGGTCCGCGAAAACCTGCTGGCCAAGTTGCGAGCGGGTGAGCCCCGTTTTCCCGGCATCGTGGGCTTCGACGACACCGTCCTGCCCCATCTGGAGCGGGCCCTTCTGGCCGGGCACGACCTGGTCCTGCTCGGTGAGCGTGGTCAGGGCAAGACCCGGCTCATCCGTACGGTCACCGGTCTGCTCGACGAGTGGACCCCGGTGGTCGAGGGGTGTGAGATCAACGACCACCCCTACGCGCCCGTCTGCACGCGCTGTGTCACGCTGGCACGGGAGCTGGGCGACGAGCTGCCCGTGGCGTGGAAGCACCGCGACGAGCGCTACGGCGAGAAGCTCGCCACGCCCGACACCTCCGTCGGCGACCTGATCGGCGACGTCGACCCGATCAAGATCGCCGAAGGCCGCCGGCTCGGCGACCCGGAGACGGTCCACTACGGGCTGGTGCCGCGCACCAACCGCGGCGTGTTCTCCGTCAACGAGCTGCCCGACCTGGCCGAGCGCATCCAGGTGTCGCTGCTCAACGTGCTGGAGGAGCGCGACCTCCAGGTGCGCGGCTACAACCTGCGGCTGCCGCTCGACCTGCTGCTCATCGCCAGCGCCAACCCCGAGGACTACACCAACCGCGGCCGCATCATCACGCCGCTGAAGGACCGCTTCGGCGCGGAGGTCCGCACCCACTACCCGCTGACCGTCGACGACGAGCTCAAGCTGATCCGCCAGGAGTCGGTGCCGGACATCGGGGCCGACGTCCCCGAGCATCTGGTCGAGGTGATCGCCCGGTTCACCCGGCTGGTCCGCGAGTCCACCTCCGTCGACGCGCGGTCGGGCGTCTCGGCGCGGTTCTCGATCGCGGCGGCCGAGACCGCCTCGGCCTCGGCCGTGCGCAGGGCGGCGATCACCGGCGAGGAGCGGGCCGTCACGCGGGTGTGCGACCTGGCCAACGTCGTCCACAGCCTGCGCGGCAAAGTGGAGTTCGAGGTCAGCGAGGAGGGCAGGGAGACCGAGATCCTGGCCCACCTGCTCCGCCGGGCCACGGCCGAGACGTTCCGGAGCCGGCTGGGCGGGGTGGAGCTGTCGCCGCTGACCGACAAGTTCTCCGAGGGCAACCAGGTGGAGTCGGGCGAGCTGGTCGCGGCCGGCGAGCTGCTGCACCGCATCGGTCCGGTGGACGGCCTTTCCAAGATCATGTCCAAGCTGGGCATGGGCGCGGGCGAGGAGTCACCCGGTCACGCCGCGGCCGCCCTGGAGTTCGCGCTGGAGGGCCTCTACCTCATGCGCCGCCTGTCCAAGGACGACCTCGACGGCGTCACCGTCTACCGCACGTGAGCGCCGCCTGGGGGGCGCGTGGCCGGGATTCCCGGGTTAGCGTGGATTCGTGATGGCCTACCGCTATGGCGAGTATTTCGACGGCCCTGACCCCCTTGCCGCGCCGTACGACGTGCGTGCGGCGCTCGACGAGATGGGCGACGCCATCCTGTCCGGCTCGACGCCCGTGCACGCGCTGCGCGACCTGCTCAAGCGCGGGCTGCCGGGCACGCAGGACCGCAAGGGCCTCGACGACATGCTCAGAGAGGTACGCCGCCGCCGCCGCGAGCTGCGCGAGCGCGGCCGGCTCGACGGCACCCTGGAGAAGGCGCGGGCGCTGCTCGACAAGGCCATCGGCCAGGAGCGCGCCGAGCTCTTCCCCGACCCCTCCGACGACGCCCGGCTGCGCGAGTCGGAGCTCGACGGGCTGCCCGACGACACCGCGAGCGCGATCCAGCAGCTGAGCTCCTACGAGTGGCGTTCGGCCGCCGCCCGGCAGACCTTCGAGGAGCTGCGCGACCTGCTGCGGCGCGAGGTGCTCGACAGTCAGTTCAAGGGGCTGCGCGACGCGCTGGCCCATCCGGATCCGGCCGCGATGGAACGGATCCGGCACATGATGTCGGATCTGAACGACATGCTGGACAGGGACGCCCGAGGCGAGCACACCCAGGCCGAATTCGACGCCTTTATGGCGAAATATGGTGACCTGTTCCCCGAGCGGCCGCGTACCCTCGACGAGCTCGTCGACCTGCTGGCCCGGCGAGCCGCGGCCACCCAGCGGATGCTCGCCTCGCTGACGCCACGCCAGCGCGAGGAGCTCGCCAACCTGATCAACCAGGCCCTCGACCAGGAGGGGCTGGCCGAGCAGATGCGCAGGCTCGGCGACGCCCTCCAGGCCCGCCGCCCCGACCTGGCCTGGAACTCCCCCGAGCGGCTGACCGGCGAGGAGCCGCTGGGCATGGGCGACTCCGTCACCGCGCTGGAGGAGCTGGCCGACCTCACCCAGCTGGAGGCGGCGCTGCGCCAGGACTACCCGGGCGCCCGGCTCGACGACATCGACGAGGCCGCGGTCCGCCGCGCCCTCGGCCGCTCGGCCGTCGACGATCTGGAGGCACTGCGGCGGATCGAGCGGGAGCTGGAGGAGCAGGGCTACCTCCTGCGCCGCCGCGGCAAGCTGGAGCTCACCCCCAAGGCCGTGCGGCGGCTCGGTGAGACGGCGCTGCGCCGGGTGTTCTCCTCGCTCGACGCCGGCCGCCGAGGCGATCACGACCAGCGCGACGCGGGCTCGGCCGGCGAGCTGACCGGGTCGTCACGGCCGTGGCGGTTCGGCGACGAGCAGCCCATCGACGTGGTGCGCACGCTGGTCAACGGGGTCCGCAACGGCGGCCTCCGCCACCGGCCCGGTGGCACGGCCGGTGGGGTGCGGCTGTCGGTGGACGACTTCGAGGTGGCCGAGACCGAGCGGCGCAGCGCGGCCGCCGTCTGCCTGCTGGTCGACCTGTCCTACTCGATGGCCCTGCGCGGCACCTGGGCCGCCGCCAAGCAGACGGCGCTGGCCCTGCAGGCGCTGGTGGCCGCCAAGTTCCCGCAGGACGCCGTACAGATCATCGGCTTCTCCAACTACGCGCGGGTGCTGCAGCCCGACGAGCTGGCCGGGCTCGACTGGGACATGGTCCAGGGCACCAACCTGCACCACGCCCTGCTGATCGCCGGGCGTCACCTCGACCGTCATCCCGACTTCGAGCCCGTGGTGCTGGTGGTGACCGACGGCGAGCCCACGGCCCATCTGATGCGCAACGGCCGTTCGGCGTTCGAGTGGCCCCCGTCGAGCGAGACGCTGGAGCTCACGCTGGCGGAGGTCGACAAGATGACGCGGCGGCGGGCGACGATCAACGTCTTCATGCTGGCGGCCGACGAGCGGCTGCAGGAGTTCGTGGACGAGCTCGCGCGCCGCAACGGCGGCCGGGTCTTCTCGCCCAGCGCCGACCGGCTGGGCGAATACGTGGTCAGCGACTTCCTGCGGCTGCGCCGCGCCCGCTAGAGGCTCCGGCGTCCGGGCCCAGGCGGCTGAGGCCCAGGCGTTCGAGGGTCAGGCGTCGATGAGCCCGGCGTAGAAGTCGAGGGCGACGTCGAACCCGTCGCGGCAGTTGCGGTGCGAGCGGTAGCAGGGACGCCAGGCGCTGCTCGCGCCGACGCCCGCGCGGGCGTCGGCCAGGGCCGCGGGCACCCGCTCCGGCCGGGGCAGCAGGCCGCCGCCCAGATAGCGGACCCCGGACAGCTCGGTGTGCCGGTCGCGCCCGCCGGAGACGAAGCGGCCGAGGCGCCAGCCGCTCTCCTCGTCCCACACCAGCGCGCTGCCGTCGGCCAACCGGATGGTGGCGTCACGCGGATCGCAGGGCCCCTCCCACCAGTCGGTCACCTCGGCTCCGAGCCGGCCGACGACGCGGCGCACGTAGCAGGCGGGCTGCTGCAGCCACTCGTCGGTGTAGGGCTCGACATGCCTGATGGCCACGGAAGGAACTCCTTTGTAACCGGAGGGTAAGAGAAAAACAGCGATTTCCAACCCTACCCGCGCTGAACTTATTCCGTTGCCGCAGCCTCTAGTCATAACGGACGATATTTCCGTCTGACACGGGGAAGGAGGGGTGCCTCATGATTGCCATGATTCTTTTGATCGCGTTGATGATCATTGCCATCGCCGCCATGGAGCTCGTCATGCGCTGCACCTCGGAGCAGAAGGAGTGTGTCGAGTCCCCGGCCGAGATCGTCGGGGACTAGTCTCTCCCGCATGTCCCTGCTTCTGTGGCTGCACATCGGTTTCGCCATCTTCGCCATCGGCCCGCTCACCGCGGTGACGATGGCCGCACCGCGAGCCATCCGCACCAAGAACGTGCCCGTCCTGCGAAACATCCAGCGCACCACGCGGGTCTACGCCATCGGCTCGCTCGGCGTGCTGATCTTCGGCATCGCGCTCGGCGTGGTCATGGGCGGCGGCGTGCTCGGCAAGTGGTACATGACGGCGTCGATGACACTGTTCATCGTGGCCATCGTGCTGGTCGTGATCATCGACCGCGACCTGCGCACCGCCGTCCGGGCCCTCGCGAGCGAGACCCCGGCCGACGACGCTCAGGTGCAGAACGGCCGGATCGCCGCCATCAGCGGGCTGCTGGCGGTGATCTGGCTGGTCATCCTGTTCCTGATGGTGGTGCCGACCTAACCCAGCGCCTGCGAGAGGTCGGCGAGCAGGTCGCCGACCGTCTCGATGCCGACCGACAGCCGCACGAGGTCCGCGGGCACCTCGAGCGGTGACCCGGCCGCGGAGGCGTGCGTCATCCTGCCCGGATGCTCGATGAGCGACTCGACACCGCCGAGCGACTCGCCGAGCGTGAAGAGCTTGGCCCGGTCGCACACCTCGACCGCCTCGGCCTCGCCGCCCGCCACGCGGAACGACACCATGCCGCCGAACCTCTTCATCTGCTTGGCGGCCACCTCGTGCCCGGGGTGCTCGCCGAGCCCCGGGTAGAGCACCTGCGTCACGCGCGGGTGGGCGAGCAGCAGGTCGACGACCCGCTCGGCGTTGTCGCAGTGGCGGTCCATCCGCACGCCGAGCGTCTTGAGCCCGCGCAGCGTGAGCCACGCGTCGAACGGCCCGGCCACGGCGCCCATCGCGTTCTGGTGGTAGGCCAGCTCGTCTCCGAGCGCCTGGTCCGCCGCCACCAGCGCACCGCCGACCACATCGGAGTGGCCGCCGATGTACTTGGTCGTGGAGTGCACGACGATGTCTGCGCCCAGCGCCAGCGGCTGCTGAAGGTACGGCGAGGCGAACGTGTTGTCCACGACCAGCAGGGCGCCGTTCTCGTGCGCCAGCCGGGCCAGGGCGGTGAGGTCGGCGATGCCGAGCAGCGGATTGGTGGGCGTCTCCACCCACACGATCTTGGTCTTCTGCGTCATCGCGGCGGCCACGGCGTCGAGGTCGCCGAGCGGCACCGGGTCGAAGTGCAGGTCCCAGCGCGCGTGCACCTTGGCGAACAGGCGGTAGGTGCCGCCGTAGGCGTCGTTCGGAATGATCACGTGGTCCTGCGGCTTGCACAGGGCGCGCAGCAAGGTGTCCTCGGCCGCCAGGCCGGACGCGAACGCCAGCCCGCGCGCTCCGCCCTCCACCGCGGCCAGCGCCTCTTCGAGCGCGGTCCTGGTGGGGTTGGCCGAGCGGCTGTATTCGTATCCGGAACGCAGGCCGCCCACGCCATCCTGCTTGTAGGTGGACGTCGCATAGATCGGTGGCACGACCGCGCCGGTCAGCGGGTCGGGCTCCTGACCTGCGTGGATCGCCAGAGTTTCGAAACCGTTGGTCATACGGCCACCGTAACGGAAGCGGCCCGCGCGAGCGGCCTCAGGCGGCGGCCCGCTCGTCCCTGCCGGGCCCGCCGCGCTCGGCCAGCCGCACCACCGCGGACCGATCGAGGTGGCGACCGCTGCCGCCCTCCGCGTACTCCCCGTTGACGCGCGAGAGCAGCACCGGATCGGCCAGAGCGAGCAACACTCCGATGACCAGCCCGACACCCAGCAACGCGAACCCGACGACCATCATGTCTCCGTCCCCCTTCTCCGGAATCCAGCATCGCCGCCGACCGCCCGGCCGCGCCTCCGCTGAAGGGCCGGTCCTCGTGCGCCCGGTCGGCCGAACGGCCGATACGGCCGCTACGACCTCCGGTCTAGGCTGCGTGAGGTGGGGGACTCCAAACGCATCGTCTACTGGATCCGCCGGTTGAGCGAGCTCGCCATGCTCGGCTGGCTGGGCCTGATGCTGCTGATCGACCTGGCCATGGCGACCGGCCTCGGCGGGCTCCAGTGGCTCGCCCCGGCCACCGGAGCGGCCGGCGTCGTGGCCGTGATGCTGCGGCGACGCCATCGCCTGGCGAGTCTCGCCGTCCTGCTGGCCCTGTCCGCCTGCGTCTCCCTGACCATGGGCGTCACCGGCTTCGGCGGCGCGCCCGGCTGCGCGGAGAGCGGCGCGCTGCTCGTGCTCACCCTCGGCGTGCTGCGCCACGTCGAGCCGGTCTGGCGGGCCGCGGCGCTGTCCGTGGGCGTGCTCGTGGTGCTCCTGGCGGAGGGCTCGGGGCGCGATCTCCAGCACAACGGGCTGGCCTTCTCGTTCCTGCTGTTCGCGGGCTGGTCGCTGACCGCCGGCGTCGGCGGCTACCTCCGCTTCCAGCAGGAGCGCCGTACCGAGGCCATCCAGTCCGTACGACGCAGCGAGCGTCTGGAGCTGGCCAGGGAGCTCCACGACCTGGTGGCCCACCACATCACCGGCATCGTGGTCCAGGCGCAGGCCGCCCGTACGGTCGCCGAGCTGAGACCCGAGGCCGTGCTGCCCGCCCTGGACGCGATCGCCGGCGCCGGCGGCGAGGCGCTCACCTCGATGCGGCGCCTGGTCACCGTGCTGCGAGACGACGACGAGGCGGCCCGCACGCCGGGCACCTCGCTGGCCGACCTGCGCCTGCTGACCGAGCGGTTCTCGGCGAACGGTCCCCGCGTCGCGTTCGAGATCGGGCCGGGCATCGACGACGCCACCCTGCCGCCCGAGGTGATGACGACGCTCCACCGGGTGCTGCGTGAGGCGCTCACCAACGTGCGCAGGCACGCGTCGGGAGCGGCCTGGATCGAGGCCCGTCTGCATCTGTCCGACCAGGTGGCGGGGCTGCGGGTGCGTGACTTCGGCTCGGCGTCCGATGCCAGGACGGCGAGCCTCGGCGGCGGCTTCGGGCTGGTCGGGATGGCCGAGCGGGTCGAGGCGCTGGGCGGCAGGCTGCACGCGGGACCGGTGCCCGAGGGCGGCTGGGAGGTCGTCGCGGAGTTTCCGCTGCCGTGACCGCGGCGCCGGGCTCAGCGCGGCGCCGCGGTCCGGAGCTCCTAGTGGTTGGCCAGGAAGGCGAGCAGGTCCTGCCGGGTGATGAGCCCGACGGGCTTGCCCTCTTCCAGCACCACCGCGGCGTCCGCCTTCTCCAGCGCCTCGACCGCGCGGGCCACCGGCTCGCCCCCGCCGATCGTGGGCAGCGGTGAGGACATGTGCTCGCCGATCGGGTCGTCGGACGACAGCTTGCCGCGGTAGAGCGCCTCCAGCAGGTCGCGCTCGACGATCGAGCCGACCACCTCGGCGGCCATGACCGGCGGCTCCTCCTTCATCACGGGCAGCTGCGAGACCGAGTATTCGCGCATGATCGAGATGGCCGTGCCGACCGTCTCGTGCGGGTGCGCGTGCACGAACTCCGGCAGCCCGGGCCCCTTGCGAGCCAGCACGTCGGCCACCTGGCCCTCGTCGGACGAGGTGGTCAGGAAGCCGTAGTCGGCCATCCAGTCGTCGTTGAAGATCTTCGACAGGTAGCCCCGGCCGCCGTCGGGCAGCAGCACGACCACCACGTCGTCGGGCCCGGCCTCGGCGGCCACCTGGAGCGCGGCGACCACGGCCATCCCGCACGAGCCGCCGACCAGCAGGCCCTCCTCGCGGGCCAGCCGGCGGGTCATGTTGAAGGAGTCCTTGTCGGAGACGGCGATGATCCGGTCGCAGATCCCGGTGTCGTAGGTGGCGGGCCAGATGTCCTCGCCGACCCCCTCGACCAGGTAGGGCCGGCCGGAGCCGCCGGAGTAGACGGAGCCCTCGGGGTCGGCGCCGATGACCTTCACCCGGCCGCCGGAGACCTCCTTGAGGTAGCGGCCGGTGCCGCTGATCGTGCCCCCGGTGCCGATGCCCGTGACGAAGTGGGTGATGCGGCCCTCGGTCTGCTCCCACAGCTCGGGGCCGGTCGAGTGGTAGTGGGAGTCGGGGTTGTTGACGTTGGAGTACTGGTCGGGCTTCCAGGCGTTGGGAATCTCCCGGGCCAGCCGGTCGGAGACCGAGTAGTAGGACTCGGGATGGTCGGGAGCGACCGCGGTCGGGCAGACCACGACCTCGGCCCCGTAGGCCCGCAGCACGGCGATCTTGTCCTGGGCCACCTTGTCCGGCACCACGAACAGGCACCGGTAGCCCTTCTGCTGGGCCACGATGGCCAGGCCCACGCCGGTGTTGCCGGACGTCGGCTCGACGATCACGCCGCCCGGGCGCAGCTCTCCGGACGCCTCCGCCGCCTCGATCATGCGTACGGCGATGCGGTCCTTCACCGAGCCGCCGGGGTTGAAGTACTCGACCTTGGCGAGCACCTGGGCGGGCAGGCCGGAAGTGACCTTGTGCAGCCGGACGAGGGGTGTGTTGCCCATCAGTTCGACCAGGGAATCATAAACGCGCACCGAGGTGTTCACCTTCTTTGCCGAAGCTTGATCAGCTTGCCGGATGCCGAGGTCGCGTATGGGTGGCGGGCACTCGGCTAGTTTCAAGCAAACGCTACCGTCGAGTTCCGATGAGGGGGGCACGTGGTCTGGTCGGCGGGTGTGGCGCGAGCCGCACGCAGGATCGCGACAGCGGCCGCGCTCGGCGGCGGCGGCCTGACCGCGCTCGGAGCCACGGCCTACGGCCTGCTGATCGCCGAGAGCATGCTGGCCCGCAAGGTGATCGGCCGCCCGCACGGGCTGGAGGGCCCGGCCTCCGACGGCCTCTACGGTGAGTTCCCCGGCGTCCCGCTCACCCTGGTCATGCTGGGCGATTCGACGTCGATCGGCCTGGGCGTGAGCGAGCCGGGCAAGACCCCGGCCGTGCTGATCGCCAACGGCCTGGCCGCCATCGCCGAACGACCGGTGCGGCTCGGCGTGTTCGGCAAGTCGGGCGCCTCGTCGGCGGAGCTGGCCGAGCAGGTGGACAAGGCGGTGCGGCTCAGGCCCGACGTGGCCGTCGTCTTCGTCGGCGCCAACGACGTGGTCACGAAGACACCGCCGGCGACGGCCGTACGCCACCTCACCAAGACGGTGCGGCGGCTGCGCGAGGCCGGCGCGGAGGTGGTGGTGGGCACCTGCCCCGACCTCGGCACGGTGCGCCCCATCGCCCAGCCGCTGCGCTGGGTGACCAGGCGCTGGAGCCGCCAGCTGGCGGCCGCGCAGACGGTCGCGGTGGTCGACGCGGGCGGGCGTACGGTGGCGTTCGCCGACCTCCTGGGCCCCGAATTCGCAACAAATCCGGGCGAGATGTTCGGACCGGATCGTTTCCATCCATCTGACCGAGGTTACGCACAGGCCGCTTACGCGGTGCTACCTTCTGTATGCGCTGCGTTGGGATTGTGGCCTGAGCCGCGACCCGCGCTGGGCGAAGGACTGCAACCGATTTACCTAGCGGCGGCCACTGCCGCGGAGGAGTCCGGCACCGAGGTGTCCCCGACCCGGGTCGCAGGGCGGGCGACGGGTCCCCACGGCAGATGGGCGACGTTGTTCCGCAGGCGAGACGGCGAGATGCTCAACGACACCTGATCCCGGTCACCTTTCGCGTCAGAGCCGTCACTCCCCGTCCCCTTTGGAGTGGATTGATCGTGCTCCGGCCCCTCGCGAAACCCGCCGTGGCCCTCGCCGGGATCCTGGCTCTGGCCGGCTGTTCCGACAGCGACGCCGCCACGGCCGCCTTCCCCACCTGGCACAACACCGAGGTCAACGCCGTCAGCCGGATGACCAGCGCGGGCGGGGTCGTCACGGCCACGTCCATGAAGCCCGACGGCACCCTGGAGACCGCCGCGCTCGACCTCGCCAACGGCAAGAAGCTGTGGGCCCATCCCGCCACGATGGCGGGCCGGCTGCCGGGCATGGGCGTCTCGGCGCCGGCCATCGTGCCGACCGGCAAGGACCAGGCCGTCGTCGTGGCACTCGACCCGGCCAGGACGAGCCAGTGGAACGCCACGCTCATCGCCCGCGACGCCCGCACCGGCAGGCAGAAGTGGACCAGGCCCGTCCACTCCACCTTCGGCCCCCAGCGCTGCGGCCCCTACGTCTGCCTGCCGGAGCAGACCGCGCTGTCGTCCGCGCGGGTGGTCGTGCTCGACCCGGCCACCGGCAAGCTGATGTGGAAACTGCCCGGCATCGCCGAGGTCGAGTGGTCCGACGCCGAGCGCGTGCTGCTGCTCCGGCTCTCGTCCAGCCCCATGATCGAGTCGTACGAGCTCAAGACCGGCAAGCTGCAGTGGCAGCAGCCGATCGAGCAGGCGCTCGGGCCCGGCATCGACCTGTCCGGCGGCTGGGCCTTCGGCTCGACCGGCGACGACCTGGTCGGCTACGTCGCCCCCTACACCAACCCGCGCACCAAGAAGGCGTCCGCGTTCGGGCTCTTCTCCATCAAGATCGCCGACGGCACCGTCAACTGGATGCGCCCGTCGGTGGTGCGCGTCTACCCGAGCGGCAGCCCGGGGCTGGCGCCGGTGGTCCGGCCGGTCGACCAGCACGGCGCCTACGGCGGGTTCGCCCGGCTCGACTCCGCCACCGGGCGCGTGGTCGGCCAGATCACCGCCTCGGAGGTGCCGGGCTCCGGCTGGTGGCTGGCCTTCCCCGACCGCATGCAGAAGCTGGGCTTCCTGCAGCACGACACCAAGGGCACGGCCTTCGACCTGGCCACGGGCCGCCAGGTGCCGGTCGAGGAGGAGCGCGGCTGGTCGTTCTGCGTCACCGACCCCAAGCCCCTCCCGCTGCGCGGCCAGGCTCCCGGCTTCTACTCGGTCGCGGCCGTCTGCGACTACGACCTCGCGACGGGCAAGCGTGTCCCGAGCTCGTCGGCGCCGCCCGCCTGGTACACAGGCAGCCAGGACGGCTGGCGGCTGTGGCGCGACGAGAAGGGCGCGATGCACGCCCTCAACGACAGCACCGTCACGGCGCCGGGCATGTACGGCTAGAAGCTCCGATCTCACAGGTTCGTGCAAATCGGCCGGAAATTACCGGGAGGGGGGCGGCGGGCATGTCGGCAATACTGAAATATAGTTCTAGAAGAGTGCTGACAAAGGAGGGGCCACATGCCCGAGGCAGTCATCGTCGCGACCGCACGCTCTCCCATAGGCCGTGCGTTCAAGGGTTCGTTGAAGGACATCCGTCCCGACAACCTGACCCTGCAGATGATCAGGGCCGCGCTGGACAAGGTGCCCCAGCTCGACCCGACCACGATCGACGACATCATGCTGGGATGCGGTCTGCCCGGCGGTGAGCAGGGCTACAACATGGGCCGGGTGGTGTCGGTGATGCTGGGCCTGGACAACGTGCCCGGCACCACGGTCACCCGCTACTGTTCCTCGTCGCTGCAGACCACGAGGATGGCCTTCCACGCGATCAAGGCGGGCGAGGGTGACGTCTTCGTCTCGGCCGGGGTCGAGACCGTCTCGCGCTTCGTCAAGGGCAACTCCGACTCGCTGCCCGACACGCAGAATCCTCTCTTCGAGGACGCCGTGGCCAGGAGCAAGTCCTTCGCCGAGGGCGGGCACACCTGGCACGACCCGCGCGACGACGGCGCGCTGCCCGACATCTACATCGCCATGGGCCAGACCGCCGAGAACCTCGCCCAGCTCAAGGGCATCACCCGCCAGGAGCAGGACGAGTTCGGCGTACGCTCCCAGAACCTCGCCGAGAAGGCCCTGGCCGACGGCTTCTGGCAGAAGGACATCACCCCGGCCACGCTGCCCGACGGCACCGTGGTCAGCAAGGACGACGGGCCGCGCGCCGGCACCACCTACGAGGCCGTGTCGACGCTCAAGCCGGTCTTCCGGCCCGACGGCACGGTCACGGCCGGCAACTGCTGCCCGCTCAACGACGGCGCGGCGGCGGTCATCGTGATGAGCGACGTGAAGGCGGCCGAGCTCGGCATCACGCCGCTGGCCCGGATCGTGTCCACCGGGGTCACCGGCCTGTCGCCGGAGATCATGGGCCTGGGCCCGGTCGAGGCGTCGAAGCAGGCGCTCGCCCGCGCCGGGATGTCGATCGAGGACATCGACCTGGTCGAGATCAACGAGGCGTTCGCGGCCCAGGTCATCCCCTCCTACCGGGAGCTGGGCATCGACCTCGACCGCGTCAACGTCAACGGCGGCGCGATCGCGGTGGGGCACCCGTTCGGCATGACCGGGGCCCGCATCACCTCCACGCTGATCAACAGCCTCCAGCACCACGACAAGTCCATCGGGCTCGAGACCATGTGCGTCGGCGGCGGCCAGGGCATGGCCATGATCCTGGAGCGGCTGGGCTAGCGGCCGGTCTCGCCCCGGCCTTCGGACGGCCGGGGCGACCTGCCGCCCACCCTGGACGGCCTAGCCCTGGACGTCGGGGCCGGCGCGGGTGAGCGTGACCCGGAGGATGACGCGGCGTTCGCGGATCATCGCGGCCCGGTAGTCGTCCCAGTCGGGGTGCTCGCCCGCGATGTCGCGATAGTAGGTGACCAGATGGTCCATGGCCTCCGGCAGCGAGATGACCTCGGCCTGGCCGTCGACCTGGACCCACTCACCGAAGAACGCGTCGGTGAAGGCGCAGATCGACACGTGGGGATCACGGCGGACATTCCGTGTCTTGACCGCCGTCTCCCGGGTGCTGATGACCACGTGGCCGTCGGCGTCGACGCCGACCGTCACCGGCGACAACTGCGCGCCGCCGTCGCCACGTCTGGTCTGCAGCACTGCGCGGTGGTTGTGCCGGAGGAACTCTCGTGCCTTGTCTAGATCCATCCCCCCATGATGACGCGCCCGCGCCTCAGGCGCGGGCGCGCATGTGGGAGCCTCTAGATGAAGCCCATGCGATTGCGGCGGTGCCGCTCGTGTTCGTGGACGATCGCGGCGGCGTAGCCGTGGGTCAGCCCGTGCTCGTCGGCGAGCCAGTTGGCCCGCTCATCACATCTGAGGAACGACGGACCGTTGTCGATGGCTTGGAACCACTCGGGGAGCTGGCGTCCCGTTATCGTCGGGACCCTTGCGATGAGCTTGATCTGCGTCTCCGGTGAGTGGTTCAAGGACATGGGCACCTCCACGGATTAAGGTCCTTTGCTCGACACTGCAACACCGCCACCGGAAAGGCAACCCCCAAGTCGGCACCAATTCGTTACATGAAGTTCATGCTTGAGACAGCAGAGGGGCCCCGCCGGATCGGCGAGGCCCCTCTGCACCGTCGAGTCTCAGTCGTTGCCGCTGAAGTAGCTGATGAAGCGCAGCACCTCGAGGTAGATCCAGACCAGGCTCAGCGTCAGGCCGAACGCGCACTGCCAGGCGAACTTCTCAGGAGCGCCCTGCTTGACGCCCTGCTCGACGGCGTCGAAGTCGAGCAGCAGGAAGAAGCAGCCGAGCAGGATCATCGCGATGCTGAAGATCCAGCCGAGCGGTGAGTCGGTGCGGATGCCGATGCCGCCGTCGACGAAGAAGCCGACGAGCAGGTTGACCACCATCAGGCCGATCGCCGCGATGGCCGCCGCGATGACGAACTTGGTGAGCTTGGGTGTGACGCGCACGATGCGCAGCGCGTAGACGGTCAGCACGCCGCCGAAGGCGAACGCGGTGCCGAGGATCGCCTGCAGCACGATGCCGTTGAAGAACGACTCGAAGAGGCTGCTGAGCGCGCCCAGGAAGACGCCCTCGAACGCGGCGTAGGCCAGGATGAGGGCCGGGCTGGTGCTCTGCTTGAACGAGGCGATCAGCCCCAGCACCAGGGCGACGATCGCCGCGCCGACGGCCACGGCCATCGGGACCTGGAAGTACCACGCCACGGCGGCGGTAGCGACGAGCGTGCCCAGGGTCATGAACCCGCGGACCACGACGTCGTCGATCGTCATCGTGCGATAGGCGGGCCCCGCCGGTGGTGCGTACGACGGGGAGTCGTACATGTGCTGCAACTGGTCGGGGGTCGGGGCGGGGGGCGCCCACGCCCCGGGCTGCTGCCGGGACCTGTTGAAAACGGGGTTTCTACTCTCCATCGATGCCTCCTGCGCCGAGCCTACGAGACCCGGCGTCGCCAAGGTCGACTCGCGCTCAGATCTATGTGGTTTCGAGACTTCAGCAGCGAGAGAACGAACGTCTCGCCGGTGAAGTTCCCAGGTCGAGGGTGACGGGTGAAAGATCGGTTCGCCAGGGGTAGAGGCCGGTGCCCCCGGCGGGATTCGAACCCGCACGTCAACCCTTTTAAGGGGTTTGCCTCTGCCATTGGGCTACGGGGGCGCCGCAATCATACGAAAGGGACCATGCTCCCGAGGAGCACAACTTCGCATCAGCTGTCACAACTGTGAAGTTTGCGGTGAAGTGCCAGAGCCCTGGGGACTCTGTCAAGGAAGAGTAAACCGTCTAGATGGTCCAGTTGGTGCTGAATACACCGAGCTTCGAAAGAATCGGCATCGATGGTGACCGGATCGCCCGTGCCCGGTAGCCGTCCGTGCACGGTGATGCGGGTCGCGCGGCGTACCTCCGCGGTGAGACCGGTGATGGAGGCGCAGCCCTCGCGCCCGCCGCGCCAACCGGCGGCCTGGGCGAGCAGCGGGTTGACCACGACGAGCTCGCCCGCCCCCGACCGGCTGCGGGGGTGGCGGCGCGCGTCGAAGGCGATCAGCCGCCAGCTCAGCCCGATCTGGGGCGCGGCCAGGCCGGTCAGGCTCGGCTCGACGCGCAGGGTGGCGAGCAGGTCGGCCGCGGCGGCGACGACGTTCGGGTCGGCGGGGTCGACCTGCTCGGCGGCCGTGGACAGGATCGGGTGCGGGGCGTCGAGCACGTGGCGCGCCCGGCCGGCGGCCCTCTTCACAGCAGGTCCGGTTCGACGGGGCGGAAGGTGATCTCGAGGTCGAGACCCGAGCCCACGGTGGCCAGGTCGCACATGAGCGCGGCCACGTCGACCGGCTCGGGGATGTCGACGTCGGCGATGAGCACGTAGAGGCGTCCGGTGAGCCGGGTGCTCATGCCGGTGATGTTGCCGCCGACCGAGGCGAGCACGCCGCTGACGGCGGAGATGATGCCCGGCCGGTCGGGGCCGTGGAGGGTCAGCACGTAGCCGAGCCCTCCGGCCTTGCAGCCGAAGTGGCGGCGAGCGTCGACGGCCGAGGCGGTCACCACCAGGTCGAGGGTGTCCAGTTGCTTGACGAGTTGCTCCGAGCTGAGGTCGCCCGAGACCAGCAGCATCATCGCCACGTGGCCGCCGAGCAGGGTCATCGTCGAGTCCTGAATGTTCGCTCCGCAGTCGGCGAGCGAGCCGGTGACCGCGGCGATGACGCCGGGCCGGTCGACGCCGAGCACGGTCACCGCAGAGAGCCCCACCCGAGGATCCCCTCTCGTCCGAGATCTCGCGGGCGCCGAGAACGCCCCGGCGCGAGGACGCCGGGGCGCTGCCGTTGCAGGACTAGCGATGGGTCGTCGCCACGGCTGCCCTGAACCCGTCGCGCGGGTGTTCCATCTCACCCAGCGAGATGGTCTCCCGCTTGAAGAAGAGTGCGAGGGTCCAGTCGACGACGACACGGACCTTGCGGTTCAGCGTCGGCACCCGCGACAGATGGTAGGTCCGGTGCATGAACCACGCAGGGAATCCGCGAAGCTTGACCCCGTAGACGTTCGCGACCCCCTGGTGCAGGCCGAGACCGGCGACCGATCCGACATACTTGTGGCGGTATTCGACCAGTTGCTCGCCGCGTAGCCGGCGGACGATGTTGTCGGCGAGCACCTTGGCCTGGCGCACCGCGTGCTGGGCGTTCGGCGCGCAGTACTGACCCGGATTGGTGACGTCGGGCACGCCCGCCGCGTCGCCGGCGGCGAAGGCGTCAGGGGTGCCCGCGACGGTCAGCATGGTGGTCGTCTTGATCCGGCCGCGCTCGTCGAGCGGCAGGTCGCTGGCGTTCACGACCGTGCTCGGCTTGACCCCGGCGGTCCACACGAGGGTCTCGGCGTCGAACGCCGAGCCGTCGGAGAGCACCACGTGGCCGCCGACGCACGACTCCAGGCGGGTGTCGAGCTTGACCTCGATCCCCCGCTCGCGCAGCTGCTCCAGCGTCCACTTGCCCATCTCGGGGCCGACCTCGGGCAGCACCCGCCTGGTGGCCTCGACGAGCACCCAGCGGATGTCGGACGGCTTGATGTTGCGGTAGTAGCGCGTCGAGTCGCGGGCCATGTCCTCCAGCTCGGCCAGCACCTCGACGCCCGCGAAGCCCGCGCCGACCACGACGAACGTGAGCGCGCGGCGCCGCACCTCGGGATCGTCGGTGGACTCGGCCACGTCGAGCAGGTGCAGCACCCGGTTGCGCAGCGCGATGGCCTCGCCCACGGTCTTGAGCCCGATGCCGATGTCGGTGAGACCGGGGATCGGCAGAGTGCGCGAGATCGAGCCGGCCGCCATCACGATGAGGTCGTAGCCGATCCGCCGCGCCTCGCCCTCGGCGGGCTGGAAGGTGACGGTGCGCTCGGCGTGGTCGACCCGGGTGACGGCGCCGTTGAGGATCCGGACCTTGGGCAGCACCCGCCGCAGCGGCGCGACCACGTGCCGGGGCGAGAGGTTGCCGGCCGCCGCCTCCGGCAGGAACGGTTGGTAGGTCATGTAGGACTGGGGGTCGATGATGGTGATGCGCACCTGTCCGTCGCGCAGCTCACGGTGGAGTCTGCGCTGCAGTCTCAGCGCGGTGTACAGGCCGACGTAGCCGCCGCCGACGATCAGAATGTGCTTGGTCATCCTTCGGGCCCACCCTCACGGGAACGCTTGTGAAAGCTTTCACAAATAGCCTACGTCATGAGACCGTCCAATTACCAATCCGTGACCTGTCATGCGCGTCACAACGCCAGAGTGGCGGCCCTGGTGAAGATGTCGTCGAGCATCGGCGCCGTCACCCGGCCGGTGAACGTGTTCTGCTGACTGGGGTGATAGCAGCCCATCAGGGTCACGGGCGCCTCGCCGTACGTCGCCGGGACCTCCACCCCGTGCCCGAACGGCGGCCTGCTGCGCGGCAGGCCGTAGCCCGCCTCCTTCAGCGCCGGCCACATGGCCTGCCAGGCGAACCCGCCGAGCGCGACGACGACCCGCACGCTCGACGCCACCATGGCCAACTCGCGCGCCATCCACGGCCGGCAGGTGTCGCGCTCGTCCGGCGTGGGCTTGTTGGCGGGCGGCGCGCACCGCACGGACGCCAGCATCCGCGCGCCGATGAGCTTCTGACCGTCGCCCGCGTGCTCACTGGTCTCCTGTACGGCCAGGCCGCAGCGGTGCAGTGAGGCGAACAGCCAGTCGCCACTGCGGTCACCGGTGAAGATCCGCCCGGTCCGGTTGCCCCCGTGCGCGGCCGGCGCGAGCCCGACGATCAGGATGCGCGGATGGTCGTCGCCCCAGCCCGCGATCGGCCGGCCCCAGTAGGTCTCGTCCGCGAACGCCCGCCGCTTCACCCGGGCGGTCTCCTCGCGCCACTCCACCAGGCGGGCGCAGGCGCGGCAGACGGACATCCGGGCGGTGAGCTCCGCGAGGGTGGGGCTGGTGGCGGCGAGGCGGCGGACGTCGGCGGGGTCATGGGCGACCGGGGTGTCGGCGGTCGCCGGATCGTCCGGCCAGCCGGTGCCGGGAGGTACGAAGCTCATGACATCGATGGTGCCCGATCGGCCGGACTTCCTCGGACCAGGGCGGAGCGGTCGGGGCACATGAAAAACCGGGCGGCGCCACAGGGGCGCCGCCCGGTCAGGTCAACCGGTCGGAGAGACCGATCAGGCGGACGGCGTGGCCGCCGGCGCCGGGGTGGACGGCGCCGGGCACGTCGCCGTGAACTGCGCAGCGCCCGACGAGGTCGCGTTGGGGCTGATGACGACGAGCTCGATCGAGCCCGAGGTCACCGAGGCACCATGGGTGCCGCCCACGCCCCACTGCACGTCGAGGCTGCCGTTGACCTGGCGCTCGAGCGTGTTGTGGTCGCGCTTGCCGTTGACCACCCAGTAGTACTTGACGGTGGTCGGGCCGGTGCTGGTGAGGGTCGCCTTGAAGTCGACGCCGGGACCCCGCTTGTCAGCGCACATCTCGTTGCGCTGACCCGCCACCGTGACCGCCGAGACCGACACGGTCGGCTTCGGGGCCTCGCAGGCGGCGTAGGACTGCGTGATCGAGTCGCTGTTGCGCGGCCCGAAGACCGTCAGCGTGATCTTGCCGCCCTTGGTCGCGGCGCCGGTCAGGACCTTCTCCGGCAGCGTGACGGTGCGCTTGCCACCGTGGTTGAACACGGTGTCGCCCCTGAGGACGCGCTGGCCGTTCAGCGACCACACGTACTCGACGCGGCCGGGGCCGGTCGACCGGACGACGGCGTGCGCGCCGACCTTGCAGCCGTCGTGGTTGGTCGCGGTGACCAGGTCGGTGACGGCGACGCGGGTGGCCGGAGCCTCGGACTTGCACAGGACCTTGTAGTGGGCCTTGTTGGAGTAGGCGCGGTCAGGGCCGAGCACCTGGAGCACCGCGTAGCCGTGCTCGCTGCTGCGCGGGGAGATGCCGAAGCCGACCTTCTTGGAGCGCCACACCTTGGTCTTGCCGTAGTCGACGACCTTGCCGTTGAGGATCCAGCGGTAGCGGACCCAGGACGGGTCGCTGACCCTGATCAGGCCGGTGAAGTCGATCTTGGTGCCCGGCGTGCAGGAGCCGACGTAGGAGCTCGGGCTCGCCCACGCGCGCACGGAGACCTTGGTGACCTCCTTCAGCTCGACGACCTTGGCGCAGGTGACCGAGAAGTAGCCCTTCTTGGAGGTCACCTTGCGGGGGCTGAGAACCTGTACGGCCTCCCAGCCCTTCTTGACGTCGTCCTTGAACGTGGCCGACTGCTTGACCGTGACGGTCTTGGTGCCGTGACCCTTGATCCGGACGGTCTTGACCTTGCTCTTGGACCCGTCACCGTGCAGCCAGCGGTAGGCCAGCGTGGTCTTGCCGGTCGCCTTGACGCTGATCTTGGCGGAGACGTTGACCTTGATGGGACAGGCCCCCGCGTAGTCGCGCTGCGTGGCCTTGGGGGTGGAGACCGAGACCTTCGGCTGCGGCTTCTTCGGGCCGGCCTGGGCGGCGGCCGGGCCGACCTGGCCCACCTTCGGGCCGGCCTGGGCGGGACCGGCGGCCAGTGCCGCCACCATGCCGGCCAGCACGACAGTGGAGGCGCCGAACGCCACCGCTTTCCGTGCTAAGGGAGAGGACATCATGGGAGAGTGCTCCATTCCGTGAGGGAAAAGATGCGCTCGGGAACGGTCGCCACGCCGACATCATCCGTGTCCGGCAATATGGCAAAGCCCCCGTAATGCTCCTTTACCTAAGCACAAAAGTGATCGCGTGCTCAACTACGGCATGAATCCCGAAATGCCCCAATTTGACCGGATTTTAAGTGATTGACCAGGCGATTCCATCAAGAATGTCGTGCTCACTCACGACAACCTGCGTAAACCCGAATCGTCTCACAATCTGATCAAGAATCAGTGCACCCGTCCCGATGACGTCCACCCGTCCCGGATGCATCACGGGTATGCGGGCCCGCTCGTCATGGGTCATCGCCAGCAGCCGGCGGGTGACGTCGTGCACCTGACCCGCGGCGATGCGCGAGTGGTGGATCCGCTCCGGGTCGTAGGCGGGCAGGTCGAGCGCGATGCCCGCGACCGTCGTCACCGAGCCGGCCAGCCCCACCAGCGTGTGGGCCTCCTGGACCGGCACCGCCTCCGCCACGCGGTCGAGCGCCGCCTCGATGTCGGCCACCACCGCCTCAAGCGCGGTCGCCGACGGCGGGTCGCCCGCCTCGCGCAGGTGCCGCTCGGTCAGTCGCACGCACCCGATGTCGACCGAGACCGCGCCGTCGACGTGTCGCGAACCGACCACGAACTCGGTCGAGCCGCCACCGACGTCGACCACCAGGTAGGGCGGCAGCGGGCCCTCCGGCAGCCCGGTCTCGGGCGACAGGCTGAGCAGCCCCCTGGTCGCGCCCGTGAACGAGAGCTCGGCCTCCTCACCGCCGGTGACCACCTCGGGCTCGACCCCGAAGATCTCACGCACACCGTCGACGAACTCCTGCCGGTTGGCCGCGTCGCGGGTCGCGCTGGTGGCCACGACCCTGGTGTGCCGCACGCCGTGCTGGTCGATGAGCTTGCGGTAGCCGCGCATCGCGCCGAACGTCCGCTCCAGCGCCTCGGGCGCCAACCGGCCCGTCTCGTCGACCCCCTGACCCAGCCGGACGATCTCCATCAGCCGCTCGACCTCGACGAGCGTGTCATCGGAGACATCGGCGATCAGCAGGCGCACCGAGTTGGTGCCACAGTCGACAGCGGCTACACGCATGGTCCGTCACTCCACCAGTCAGGGAGGGCGTCGAGCGCCTCCCGGCCGAACGGGTTGGCGCCGGGCACGGCCAGCTCGTGCGCGACGAGCGCGTGCAGGCACTTGACCCGCAGCGGCATCCCCCCGGTGCTCTGCATGCCGCGCGGCAACGGCTCCACGCCCTCCTCCTCGGCCACCTGGTCGCGCCTGGCGACGTAGCCGTCGTGGGCCGCCTGGTAGGCGGCCGCCAGCTCGGGGTCGGTGGCCAGTCTGGCCTGCATCTCGCGCATCAGGCCGGAGCCCTCCAGCGTGCCGATCGCCGAGGCCGCCCGGGGGCAGGTCAGGTAGTAGAGGGTGGGAAACGGCGACCCGTCGGGCAGCCGCGGCGCGGTCTCGACCACGTCGGGATTGCCGCACGGGCATCTGTGAGCGACCCCGCGCATCCCTCGGGGCGGACGCCCGAGCTGCCGGCGCACCACCTCGACGTCGCTCTCGGCCGGGGCCTCGCTACTGTTCAACACTCTCCTTCTCTCCTGCGCCCGCCCGCAGGCCGGTGCCCGAATCGGCGGCTTTGACGGACGTCCACAGCGTTTGGTACCACGGCGGCACCGGGGCCGGCTGCTTCGCCACGGCCTGCCCCTTACCCAGCCCGGGGTCCGTCACCACGAAGCACTTCTCGCCGGAGCCGCAGTAGTGGAGCCGCTCCTTGGCGGTGCGCTTGATCCAGTTGGGATCCTGGATCTGACGTGCCTGGGCGTCCAGTGTCCGCCGCTCGGCCTCGACCCGTTCCTTCTCCGCCCTCAGCTCCGCGATGCCACGCCGCTGGGCGATGTACTCGCGCACAGGGTAGGCCAGGCTCATCGCGATCGCGCACACCACGACCGCGAGGATCGCGGCCCGTCCGGTCAACTGTGGTCTCTTCGCCAATGCCGCACCCCCCTTGGTAGCGGCCCGCGGCGGACCGCCACCGCGAGCCGTACCCGAAACTAGCGCCGGAACCGCGGGAAGGCCGCGCGACCCGCGTAGCGTGCGGCCTCGTCGAGGGTCTCCTCGATGCGCAGCAACTGGTTGTACTTGGCCACCCGGTCGGAGCGGGCGGGCGCGCCGGTCTTGATCTGGCCGCAGTTGACGGCCACGGCCAGGTCGGCGATCGTCGTGTCCTCGGTCTCGCCCGAGCGGTGGCTCATCATGCAGCGGTAGCCGCTGCGGTGGGCCAGGTCGACCGCGTCGAGCGTCTCGGTCAGGGTGCCGATCTGGTTGACCTTGACCAGCAGCGCGTTGGCCGTGTCGTGCTCGATGCCGCGGGCCAGCCGCTCGGGGTTGGTCACGAACAGGTCGTCGCCGACGAGCTGGACCCGGTCGCCGAGCGCCTCGGTGATGGCCTTCCAGCCGGCCCAGTCCTCCTCGTCGAGCGGGTCCTCGATGGAGACGAGCGGGTAGTTGTCGACCAGGTCGGCGTAGAAGGCGATGAGCTCCTGGGCCGACAGACCCTTGCCGTCGATCGTGTAGACGCCGTCCTTGTGGAACTCGGAGGCGGCCACGTCGAGCGCCAGCGCGACGTCCTCGCCCGGCGTGTAGCCGGCCCGCTCGATCGCGACCAGGATCAGGTCGAGCGCGTCGCGGTTGGACGGCAGGTTGGGCGCGAACCCGCCCTCGTCGCCCAGCCCGGTCGCGTAGCCCTTCTCCTTCAGCACGCCCTTGAGCGCGTGGTAGACCTCGGTGCCCATGCGCACGGCCTCACGGAACGTCTCGGCCCCGATCGGCGCGATCATGAACTCCTGGATGTCCACGTTGGTGTCGGCGTGGGCGCCGCCGTTGAGGATGTTCATCATCGGCACGGGCAGCAGGTGGGCGTTGGGCCCGCCGAGGTAGCGGAACAACGGCAGGTCGGCGCTGTCGGCGGCGGCCTTGGCGACGGCCAGCGAGACGCCCAGGATGGCGTTGGCGCCCAGCTTCGACTTGTTGGGGGTCCCGTCCAGGTCGATCATGATCTGGTCGATGATCCGCTGGTCCTCGGCCTCGACGCCGTTGACCTCGTCGAAGATCTCGTCGGTGACGGCCAGCACGGCCTTCTCGACACCCTTGCCGGCATAGCGCTCGCCGCCGTCGCGCAGCTCGACCGCCTCGAACTGACCGGTCGACGCGCCACTGGGCACCGCCGCGCGGCCGCTGCTGCCGTCGTCGAGCACCACCTCGACCTCGACCGTGGGGTTGCCCCGGGAGTCGAGGATCTCGCGTGCGTAAACGACCTCGATGGTAGCCACGGGATGCGCTCCTAAATCGAAAGGCAATATGCGTTCAGAGCCTATCGGTACGGCCTCACCTCGTCGGCGCGCCCGCCCTCAGGACGCGCGGTCTCCCCGAGGAGGCGCTCCCCGGTCAGGACTCGCGGGACTCCCAGGCGCGGACCCGGTCGCGGTAGGAGCGGGCGGCGGCCCGCAGCGCCGCCTCGGCGTCGACACCGGCCTCCTGGGCACGGCGGACGAGGTCGAACAGCTCGCGGCCCACCCCCTGGCCGACCGCGGCGGCCAGGCTCTCGGGCGCGCCCGCGCGCTCGGCGCGGCGGACGAGCTGGGCCGCCAGCGACAGGGCGGGCTGGCCGAGCGGCACGCCGTCCAGCAGCGAGGTCTCCTCGCCCTTCGCGGCCCGCTCGGCGGCCTTGATGGCCTCCCAGTTGTCGTTGACCTCGTCGGCGCTGTCGGCCCGCACCGAGCCGAACACGTGGGGATGGCGCCGCACCAGCTTCTCGACGATCCCGGCGGCCACGTCGTCCATGTCGAAGCCGGCCGCCACCCGCGCGTGGAACACCACCTGCAGCAGCAGATCGCCCAGCTCCTCGCGGAGCGCCGGATAGTCGCCCTGCTCGATCGTCTCCAGCACCTCGTACGCCTCTTCGAGCAGGTACGGGACCAGCGACTCGTGGGTCTGCTTGCGATCCCACGGGCACTCCGCGCGCAGCCGGTCCATCACCGCGACCAGGTCGAGCACCCGGGCGCCCGGCAGGTCGTAGGAGCCCGGCACCACCTCGATCACCGGCGGCTCGTCCAGCGCGATCGCCGCGTGCCCGAGATCGCGCATGAACCGCTCGTCGTCGTCGGCCAGCCACACGACGGTCTCGGTGACCGCCTCCGCCGCCAGCCGCGGAGGGTCGGGCGTGACGACCGTCACCTCGACACCCGCCTCGGCCAGGTAGGGCAGCTGCGGATGGTCCTCCGAGCCGGTCAGCACCCGGCCGGAGCGCAGCGCCTGCCAGGCCTGGTGACTCAGCAGGCCCGGCGCGATCCGCGGCGAGGTGGTGACGACGATCAGCGGCACGGCTAGCCCTGCGGCTGCTGCTGCGGCTGGGCGGGCTCGGCGGCCTTGCCGAAGCGGCCCGCGTCGACGAACAGGGCCTGGTTCTCCTCCGTGCGCTGCTGGTTGATCTTCCCGTAGCGCGGGTTGAAGGAGATCGAGATGGTCGCGGCCTCCTTCTGCAGCCGTTCGTTGCCGCGCTGCTGGGCCGCCTCGTCGGTGCCGCCGCCGTACTGCTGGAGCAGCTTCTGGATGCCGACCGAGATGCGCATGTAGTCGCGGCCCAGGCTCGGCGCCATGCCGCGGGAGAGCATGTTCTGGTCGAGGGTGGCGCCCTGCTGCTGGGCGGCGTCGATGGCCTGGTCGACCTCGCCCTCGCTGACCCGCACCCCGGCCTTGCGCACGAGCTGCTCGGCCTGCTTGACGTTGGCCAGCTGGTAGAGCACGACCTCGGGCACGCTGCCCGGCAGCCCCATCTGGTCGGGCTGGACACCGGCCTTGCGCAGCGCGGCTTCGTACTCCTGGACGTTTCTGGTCAGGTCGCTCGCCGAGATGCGCTCGTTCCCGACGACGGCCGCGGAGCCGGCCTCCATGGGAGAGGAGCAGGCGGTCATCACGACAGCCAGCGCGGCAGCGGCCACAGCCACTCGAATCGACTTCACATGCATCCCTTTCCGACAAAAACCGCCGCTAGCTTACCCGTGCTGGTTCCAGGAACATCGCCTCGACCAGGTCGCCGCACCATGTGAGCAACTCGAGGTCGCGCAGCGGCTGCCCGCCCAGCGGCTTGGTCTTGGGCACCGGCACGAGCAGCGTCTCGGCGGCCTGCTTGTAGATGGCCTTCTTGTAGAGCCGGTCGAGGCGTACCTGCTGCGACTCCTTGAGCCTGACCGGGCCGAACTTGATGTTCGGGCCCTGCAGGGTGACGTCGGTGAGCCCGGCCCGGCGGGCCTCGATGCGGAACCTCGCCACCTCCAGGAGGTTGTCCACCTCGACCGGCGGCTTGCCGTAGCGGTCGGTGAGCTCGTCGCGCACCTCGTCGATGTGCACGGGGGCAGAGATGGCGGCGATCCGCTTGTACGCCTCCAGCCGCAGCCGCTCGGAGGTGACGTAGTCGTGCGGGATGTGCGCGTTGATCGGCAGCTCGACCTTGACGTCGAGCTGCTCCGCGGGCGCCTCCTCGCCGGACAGCTTGGCCTTCTGCTCCTGTACGGCCTCGGCCATGAGCCGGACGTAGAGGTCGAAGCCGACGCCCGCGATGAAGCCCGACTGCTCGGCGCCCAGCACGTTGCCGGCGCCGCGGATCTCCAGGTCCTTCATCGCGACGTACATGCCGGCGCCCATCTCCGTGTGCTGCGCGATCGTCGCCAGCCGCTCGTGCGCGGTCTCGGTGAGGGGCTTCTCCGGCGGATAGAGGAAGTAGGCGTAGCCCCGCTCCCTGCCTCGCCCGACCCGGCCCCTGAGCTGGTGGAGCTGGGACAGTCCGTAGTTGTCGGCCCGGTCGACGATCAACGTGTTGGCGTTGGGCACGTCGAGCCCCGACTCCACGATCGTGGTGCAGACCAGCAGATCGTACTCCCGCTCCCAGAACCCGACCATGATCTTTTCGAGCTGCTGCTCGTTCATCTGCCCGTGGGCCACCGCGATGCGCGCCTCCGGCACCAGCTCCCGCAGCCGCGCGGCCACCCGGTTGATCGAGGCGACCCGGTTGTGCACGAAGAAGATCTGGCCGTCGCGCATCAGCTCACGCCGGATCGCGGCCCCGATCTGCTTCTCGTCGTACGGCCCGACGAACGTGAGGATCGGATGGCGCTCCTCCGGCGGCGTGAGGATGGTCGACATCTCCCGGATGCCGGTGAGGCCCATCTCCAGGGTGCGCGGGATCGGCGTGGCCGACATGGCCAGCACGTCGACCTGGGTGCGCAGGTGCTTCATGGCCTCCTTGTGCTCGACGCCGAAGCGCTGCTCCTCGTCGATCACGATCAGGCCCAGGTCCTTGAACCGCACCTCGGGGCTGAGCAGCCGGTGGGTGCCGATGACCACGTCCACGGCGCCGGCGCGCAGCCCTTCGAGCGTGCCCTTGACCTCGGCGTCGGTCTGGAAGCGCGAGACCGGCTTGAGCGTCACGGGGAAGCTGGAGAAGCGCTCGGTGAACGTCGACATGTGCTGCTGCACCAGCAGCGTGGTCGGCACCAGCACGGCCACCTGCTTGCCGTCCTGCACGGCCTTGAACGCGGCCCGCACCGCGATCTCGGTCTTGCCGTAGCCGACGTCGCCGCAGATCAGCCGGTCCATCGGGACGCCGCGCTCCATGTCGCGCTTGACCTCGTCGATGGCCTCCAGCTGGTCGCCGGTCTCGGCGTAGGGGAAGGCGTCCTCCATCTCGCGCTGCCACGGCGAGTCGGCGCCGAAGGCGTGGCCGGGCGAGGCCATGCGGGCCGAGTAGAGCCGGATCAGCTCGCCGGCGATCTCCTTGACCGCCTTCTTGGCCCGGGACTTGGCCTTGGCCCAGTCGGCGCCGCCCATCCGGTTGAGCGTGGGGGCCTCGCCGCCCACGTAGCGGGTGACCTCGTCGAGCTGGTCGGTGGGCACGTAGAGGCGGTCGCCCTTGGCGTACTCGATGACCAGGTACTCGCGCGTGGCGCCCTGGACGGTGCGCTGGACCATCTCGACGTAGCGGCCGACGCCGTGCTGCTCGTGCACCACGTGGTCGCCGACCTTGAGCTGCAGCGGGTCGACCATGTTGCGGCGGCGGGAGGGCAGGCGGCGCATGTCCTTGGTGGACGCCTTCTGGCCCACGAGGTCGAGATGGGTGAGCACGGCGAGGTCGGGGGTGACGAAGCCGTGCTCGATCAGACCGGTCGTGACGTGGACGACCTGCGCCTCAGGTGCCTTGTCCAGATATTTCACAAGACGGGCGGGAACGTCCACGCTCTTGAGGACCTCGACCATGCGCTCGGCCGGGCCGTGCCCCTCACTCAGCAGCACGACGGCCTTGCCGTCGGCGAGCCAGCCCTTGACGTCGTCGAGCGCCCTCCTGGTGTCTCCCCGGTACGCCTCGGAGTCATGGGCGTCGAGCTCGACCCCCGTGCCGAACGGCGCCATCGTCCACCACGGCTGCCCCAGCGCGCCGGCGTGGTCGCGGATCTCGTCGAGGCCGCGGAAGGCCGCCGCGCCGAGGTCGATCGGCGCCTCGCCGCCCGCCGCCGCGTTGATCCACGACGCCTCCAGGAACTCCTGGGACGTACGCACCAGTTCCTCGGCCCGGCCCCTGATCCGCTCGGGATCGCAGACGAACACCGCGGCCCTGGCGGGCAGGTGGTCGACGAGCAGGTCCATCTCGCCCGCCAGCACGGGCGCGAACGCCTCCATGCCCTCGACCGGCGAGCCCTCGGCCAGCTGGTCGAGCACCTCGGCCAGCGCCGGGTAACGCCCGGCCAGCTCGCTCGCCGCCGCCCGCACCTCGGGCGTCAGCAGCAGCTCGCGGCAGGGCGGCGCGAACAGCCCGTCCTCGGCCGCCTCCAGCGAACGCTGGTCGGCCACCTTGAACCAGCGGATCTCCTCGACGGTGTCGCCCCAGAACTCCAGCCGGAGCGGGTGCTCCTCGGTGGGCGGGAAGACGTCGAGCAGCCCGCCGCGCACCGCGACCTCGCCCCGCTTCTCCACCATGTCCACCCGGTGGTAGCCGTTGCCCACCAGGTCGTCCACGACGGTCTCGAGGTCGGCGTCGTCGCCCGCCCTCAGCCGGATCGGCTCCAGGTCGCCGAGGCCCTTCACGATCGGCTGCAGCAGCGCGCGCACCGGAGCGACGACCACGCTGAGCGGCCCGGCGGCCGAGTCGCCCTTGACCGGATGGGCGAGCCGGCGCAGCACGGCCAGCCGCTGGCCGACCGTGTCGCTGCGCGGCGAGAGCCGCTCGTGCGGCAGCGTCTCCCAGGCCGGGAAGACCGCCACGGAACTCGGCTCGATGAGGCTGGTCAGCGCGGACGCCAGGTCTTCGGCCTCACGGCCGGTCGCGGTCACCGCGAGCACGGTGCGCTGGTCGTGCCCGGTCAGCGCGGCCACGCCGAACGGGCGCAACGCCGAGGGCGCCACCAGCGAGACGTCGCCGCCCTCTTCGAGCGCGGCGGTCAGCTTCGGGTCGGCGGCAACAAGGTCAAGTAGCCCGGAAAGACTCATCAGATACGCCCACAGCCCCACGACGGCAACACGATTACCCCCGGCCGGGAAGGTCGCGGGGGTGTCAGTTCTCCAGGGTACTGTCCACCTCGCCCCGCGCGACCGCATACCCCGCCACAGAAGGCCGACGAACGCCGGCAGGGGAAATCCCTCACCACTCGCGATGATCCGACTACTCTAAGTGACATGTCTGAAGTGCGGTCGGTCGCGCCGGAAGGCGGCCTCTTCGATCAGCGGATCCGCGAGCAGTGGGCCGGTCAGCTGGGCAGGCGGCTCGACCTGCTGATCGCCGGATGCGCCCACGACGAGCCGCTGGCCCTCGACCGGATCGAGACCCGGCTCACCGGGGTCGACGAGGACCTGCCGGTGATCAGGAGCGTCGTCGAGGAGCGGGCCGACCTGGCCACCTGGTCGCTGGGCGACCTGCGGTCCGCGCCGGTGCCGCCCCGGTCGGTGGACGTGATCCAGCTGTCGTTCCTGCTCGAACGCATCCACCACGCGGAGCTGGTCTTCGACCGGCTGCTCCAGGCGTTGCGGCCCGGCGGCCTGGTGCTGCTGCGGATGCGCGACCGCAGGTCGGCCTACGGCCTGTGCGACCGCCTCACGCCGGGGTGGCTGCGGCGCGCGCTCTGGCGCCACCTGGTGGCGGACGGCACACCCGGCCCGCTGCCCGCCGTCTACGAGCCACTGACCTCGTACGACGGCATCCACGCCTTCTGCCTCAGCCGCGGCCTGCTGATCACCGACGACGAGACCAGGACCAGCGGCCCCGCCCTGGGCCGGCTCGGCCGCACGGCCGTCACGCTGGCCGACAGGCTGAGCCGCGGCCGTTATCCCTCGTCACACGACGAGATCACCATGGTCATCAGGAAGCCGCAGAACCACTTCGCACGTCTCATCTAGTGACACACTATGACGGTCATCTAACCGGAGCACTTGGGATTCGAACGTGGAGCACACCCCCGACGCGCACGAACTGGCCGATCTCGAGCTGCTGCTGTCCGGAGCGTTCCAGCCCCTGACCGGGTTCCTGGGCCACGACGACCTGCACACGGTCGCCGAGCGCGGCATCCTCGCCGACGGCACGCCCTGGCCGGCGCCGGTCACGCTGCGTCTGCCCGCCGACGTCTCCCCCGGCGACGAGGTCACGCTGCTCGACCCCGAGGGCGTGCCGCTCGCCGTTCTCACCGTGACCGAGCACGAGCCCGACGGCCTGACCGCCGGTCCGGTCCGCGGCCTCGGCGCGCCGGAGCACGGCCCGTTCGCCCGGCTGCACCGCACCCCGTCCCAGGTGCGCGAGGCCCTCGGCGGGCGCCCGGCGCTGGTCGTCACGATGCGCGGGCCGCTCGACGACCTCACCGAGATCATCGCCACCGCCAAGGAGCTCGACGCGGCGATCGTGCTGCTCCCCCTCTCGTACGGCGAGCAGGGCCCGTCGGTGGTCAGAGCGGCGCTGCGGGCCAGGGACCACCTGCCCGAGGGCACCCTCGTCGTCCCGGTGCCGCTCGCGCCGCGCGAGGAGCCCGAGATCGACCTGGAGCTGCGCGAGCACGTCGCCACCGCCTACGGCGCGACCGAGCACCTGGCCGGGCCCGAGCCGGTGCGCATACCCGGCCCCCCGCACCGGCGCGGTCTCGTGGTGTTCTTCACCGGGCTGTCCGGCTCGGGCAAGTCGACGGTCGCCCGCGGCCTGCGTGACGCGCTGCTGGAGCTCGGCACCCGCACGGTCACCTACCTCGACGGCGACGTGGTGCGCGCCCTGCTGTCCAAGGGCCTGACGTTCTCCAAGGCCGACCGCGACCTCAACATCCGGCGCATCGGCTTCGTGGCCGCCGAGGCTGCCCGTCACGGCGGCCTGGCCATCTGCGCGCCCATCGCCCCCTACGAGGCCACCCGCGCGGAGGTGCGCGAGATGGTCGAGTCGGTCGGCGCCGACTTCCTGCTCGTGCACGTCTCCACCCCGCTGGAGGAGTGTGAGCGCCGCGACCGCAAGGGCCTGTACGCCAAGGCCCGGGCCGGGCTCATCCCTGAGTTCACCGGCGTCTCCGACCCCTACGAGGAGCCGGACGACGCCGACCTGGTCATCGACACCACCCACCTGTCGATCGAGGCGGCGGTCTCCCAGGTGCTGGGCGCGCTGCGGTCCGGCGGCTGGGTGCGCTGACCGGCGGGGGTCAGGGCAGCGGCACCCGGGTCGAGCGGAAGTGCGGGTCGCGCGCCAGCGTGGTGAACGCCCTGCCGGTCATCGGCTCGGTGTCGAAGCTGGTGTTGCCGCGCGGCGCCTGGGGTGAGTCGAAGTAGATCAGGGCCTTGATCTGCGGATAGTTGCGGATCTGGGCGCGTACGGAGTGGTAGAAGGCGCCCTTGGGCGAGCCGGCGTCCTCGAACACGCCCCACTCGGCCACCATGACCGGCTTGCCGGGGAAGCGCAGCTGCATCCACCGGTAGAAGCCGGGCCAGCGCGGGAAGTCGGGCCGGGTCTTGTTGACCAGGCCGGCGAAGTCGCGCACGTCACTGTCGGCGTAGGGGTCCATCGCCACCCAGTCGACCACGTCGTCGCCCGGGTAGAGCTCCTCGAACCAGGCCTTGGCCGCCCAGTTGGGGGCGCCCATGTAGGTCATGACCGTGACCGCGTTCTTCACGCCCTTCTCGCGCAGCCGGAGCACGACGTGGCGGTACATGGCCGCGTAGTCGGCCGCCTGCATGCCCGAGCCCTGACCGGCGCGGACGTCGTTCTCGGGCTCGTGGTGGATGGTGAGGAAGAACCGCTCGGGGAACGTACGCCGGATGTAGGCGGCCAGCCGGTCGATCCGGTGGTCGAGAGCTCCCCCGGCGATCTCCGCCCAGGTGTGGTCGAACGACGGCTTCCAGTTGACCAGCAGCAGCCTCGGGCGGGCGGGGTCGCGGGCCAGCCGGATCTCCCGGTCGGTGGGGAACAGCTCGCTGGTGCGGTGATAGACGTGCACCACGTCGGCGTGGGTGCCCATGCGCTGCTCGGCGCTGCGGATGGCCTGGTCCACGGGCACGCCGGTGAAGATCTCGGGCGCCATGCCCCACCAGGCGCCGCAGGACGGGATGAGCTTGTCGGTGACCGTACAGGCGGCCTTGCCCTTCCTGGGCTTGGGGTCGACCGGGGACGCCGTCCCCTCACGGGTGTCCGCCGGGCCCGAACACCCGGTCAGCCCCATGACGAGGCTCACGACCAGCCCTACCGACCCGACCAGCAGAATCATGCCCTTTTTGTTGGACATAAACGAAATGTCTTTTAGCATCAGCACCCTCCGCCCCCTTTTCCCAGGACCCCCGCCCTGTCAATGCTGAACCATGCCACGCCGTTCCCTTGACGTCAGCCGGTGTGGGTGTTCTGGCTGATGAGGCCGGCTGCAATCCGACCAGAAATTCCCTCCGATTTCGTATTTTCGAAGGGCGAATCGCAGACGAGAGCGGAGAAAATCTTCCGTAATAAGCTTGGGCCATATCTGCCCGGCCTATAGTGGGCGGGCGCCTCGACATGTGACGCTGAGTCGCCACACGATGACATCGCGCACACCCCTGGGAGCCTCATGAGCCTGTCGCCGGACTTCCCGGCCCACCGCTCCGGCACCGGTCTCGGCGAGCACTTCGCCCTGCTGCGCAGGCGCTGGCAGCACTTCCTGGGCTTCGTCCTGGCCGGCGGCCTGGCGGGCCTGGTCCTGCTGTGCGTCGTGCCGTCCGCCTACACCGCGACCACGCAGGTCCTGGTCACGGCGGTCGGCGCGCAGGAGCAGAGCAACCAGGTGACCGCCCGGCAGCGTGAGCCGCTCAACCTCGACACCGAGGCACAGGTCGCGCAGTCGGCCGTGGTGACCGCCAAGGCGGCCGAGCTGCTGCGCACCACCGAGCCCGAGCCGGTCGAGGTGACCGTGCCGCCCAACTCGGCGGTGCTGTCGATCTCCGTGACGGCCTCCGACCCGGCCACCGCGGCGGCCCAGTCGCAGGCCTATGCCGACGCCTACCTGGCGGTTCGCGCCGAGAGCGCACAGGCGGCCATCACGCTCCAGCAGAAGGCCATGCTGGCCAAGCTCAAGCAGGTCAACACCGACCTCGACACCGTGGTCCGAGAGCTCCCCACGCTGCCCGCCGGCACCGCCGAGCACACCCTCGCCCAGCACCGGCAGAGCGTGCTCAACCGGCAGGCCTACAACCTGACCACCAAGTACGACGCCCTCAAGACGCTCACCGTGTCCCCGGGCTCGATCCTCAGCCAGGCCGTCCCGCCCGAGCGCCCCAGCTCCCCCAGCCTGCCGCTCTACCTCGGCACCGGGCTGATGCTGGGGCTCCTTCTCGGCGCCGCGGGGGCCGCCCTGCGCGACCGGTTCGACACCCTGCTGCGCACCGCCGCCGACGTCGAGCGGCTGACCGGGCTGCCGGTCATCGCCGACCTGCCGCACCGCCCCGACCACGGCGCGCTGCACGACCTGGCCTCCACCGTGATCGCCGGCTGCCAGGGCAAACGGCTCCTGGTCAGGGCGGTGCCCATCGGATTCGCGGCCGCGGCCGTGGCCGCGCCGCTCGCCGACGCCACGCTGCTGACCGTGCTCGACGGCTCCGACGTGGGCGACCTGGCCAGGGCCGACGCCGCGGTGCTGGTCGTCGGGCTCGGCCGCGCCACCTCGGCGGACGTCAGGGCGGCGGTCCGCCCGCTGGCCAGGCAGCACGTGCCGATCATCGGCGTCCTCACCGCCGACCGCGAGCCGGTGTTCCCCCCGACCGTGACCACGCGCTCCCACTCCTCCCTCGGCAAGCTCGTGGCCGGCGCCGAGCTCGATCCCGGCCTCAACCCCGAGACCTCCCCCATGCAGGCGATGCCGCGTCCGCCGGGCACGCTGACGTGAAAGGGCCCGCCTGGCCCATCGCCGCGCTGCTCGTGGGCTATCCCGTGTGGTGGGGCCTGGGGTTCGGCGGGCTCGCGGTGATCGTGCTGGCGGTGCCGATGGCGGTCATCCTCTGGCGGCGCAGACCGATCAGGGTGCCGCGTGGGTTCGGGCTCTGGCTGCTGCTGCTGGCCGGCTACGGGCTGAGCGCGCTGATGCTGTCGGAGATGCCGCCCGACACCTACGGCGAGTTCGGGGCGGGCCGCGTCATCGGCTACCTGATGCGACTCGCGCTCTACGTGTCGATGCTGGTCATGGTCCTCTACCTGGGCAACCTGAGCGAGCGGGAGCTGCCCCAGCTGCGGCTGGTGCGGATGCTCGGAGTGCTGTTCGTGACGACGGTGGCGGGCGGGCTGCTCGGGGTGTTCTTCCCGAGCTTCTCGTTCACCTCGCCGCTGGAGCTGGCGCTGCCCGACTGGATCGGCGGCAACTCGTTCGTCCAGAACCTGATCCACCCCACCGCCGCGCAGACGCAGAAGGTGCTCGGCTACGCCTCCCCCCGCCCGGAGGCGCCGTTCGAATGGGCCAACGCCTGGGGCAGCAACGTGTCGGTGCTGCTGATCTGGTTCGTGGTCGGCTGGTGGGTCCACGGGGGGCGGCAGCGCAGGGCCGTGGCGGTCGTGCTCATGGGCCTGGCCGCCATCCCGATCGTCTACTCCCTCAACCGGGGGCTGTGGATCGGGCTCGGGCTGGGCGCCCTCTACCTGGTCGTCCGGGTCGGCGGCCGGACGAGGCTCGCGGTGTGCGCGGCGGCCGTGACGGGAGCGCTGGTGTTCGCGTTCAGCCCGCTCGCCGCGCTGGTCGCCCAGCGGCTGGACAACCCCCACTCCAATGACATCAGGGCCTTCACCGTGTCGGCGACGATCAGCGCCGCCGGCCACTCCCCCCTGATCGGCTACGGCAACACCCGCAACGCGATGGGCAACCACCGCACGATCACCACGGGCAAGACGGCGTGGTGCGGCGGCTGCGGCCACCCGCCGCTGGGCAGCGACGGGCAGCTCTGGCTGCTGATGATCACCCAGGGCTTCGCGGGAGCGGCCCTGTACGTGGCGTTCTTCGTCGGCGCGATCCGCCGTCACTGGAGCGACCGCAGCCCGGTCGGGCTCGCGGGAGTGCTGGTGATGGCCCTCGTGCTGCTCTACATGTTCATCTACGACGGGCTCGTCACGCCACTCATCCTCTACCTCATCTCCTTCGCCCTTCTGTGGAGGAACCGTCCGTGAACGACGCGAAGATCCGGCTGCGCTATCTCGACGAGACCGTGCGGCTGCTCCATCCCGGCTCCGGCTCGCCCCGGGCCTACAGCGTGCTGCCGCACCGGCTGCTGCCGCGCCGCCTGGCGCCCCGCCGGTGGTGGCATCCCGGCCGCAAGCTCGTACTTGCCGCCGACGGGTCGATCGCCGCCCACCTGAGCGACGTCCTGGGCGCCCCGATCGAGACCGTGCTCCACGTACGCCCCGCCCGGCGGGCCAACCGCAAACCGATCCTGGAGGCCTGGTCGGGCGGCGAGCGCCTGGCGTACGTGAAGATCGGCGACACCGCGCGGGCCCGCGAGCTGGTCGCACACGAGGCCGCCGCATTGCGGAGGATGGCCGACCAGGCGTTCAAGACCGTCGTCGTGCCGACGGTGCTGCACCACGGCCGCTGGCGCGACCTGGAGGTGCTGGCGCTGTCTCCACTGCCGGTCAGACGGGGCCGGGTCCCCGCGGCGTTGCTCACCGACGCGATCAGGGAGATCGCCGCGACCGGCGGCCCGGCGGGCGCGGCCTGGCACGGCGACCTGTCTCCGTGGAACATCTCCCCCTCCGCCGACGGCCGGTTGCTCGTCTGGGACTGGGAGCGCTACGCGGTCGGCGTGCCCTGCGGGTTCGACGCCCTGCACCACCTCTTCCAGCGCGCGCTGCGCCGGATGAGCCCGGCGACGGCCGCGCGCGCCTGCCTCGCGCAGTCCGTCGGCGTGCTCGCGCCGTTCGGGCTGTCGGCCGCGCAGGCCCGGCTGACCGCGCTGCACTACCTCATCGCGCTGGCCGACCGGCACGCCGCCGACGGCCACTCCCCGCTCGGCTCCCCCGACGTCTGGCTCAACCCGCTCCTCGACCACCAGGAGTTGCTCACGTGAAGGCCCTGAAGCAGTCGGTGCTGTCCATCTCCCGGGCGGCGGGACGGATCACGTCGGCCTCGCGGCTCCTGCCGTCGTTCCTGATCGCAGGGGCGCAGCGGTGCGGCACCACCTCGCTCTACCGGGCGCTCGCGCAGCATCCGCTGCTGCTCAAGCCGGTGCTGCACAAGGGCGTCCACTACTTCGACGTCGGCTACTCCCGTCCGCTGTCCTGGTACCAGGCGCACTTCCAGCTGCGGATGAGCGCCGAGCTGCTGACCAGCCGGTACGGTGTCCGGCCGCTGGCCTTCGAGTCGTCGCCCTACTACCTGTTCCATCCGCTGGCCGGTGAGCGCATCGCCGCCGACCTGCCCGGGGCGAAGCTGATCGTGCTGGTGCGCGACCCGGTCGAGCGGGCCTGCTCGGCCCACGCCCACGAGCTGGCCAGGGGGTTCGAGACCGAGTCGCACTTCGAGTACGCGGTCGAGCTGGAGGCCCAGCGGCTGACCGGGGCCGAGGAGAGCCTGCGGGCACATCCCCACTCCGTCCACCACTCCCACCGCCACCACGCCTACCTGGCGCGCGGCCGCTACGCCGAGCAGCTCGACCGGCTGGAGCCGCTGTTCGGCCGCGAGCGGATCCTGGTCCTCGACAGCCACCGGTTCTTCGCCGAGCCCGAGCACGTCTACGACGAGGTGCTCGACTTCCTGGGGATGCCGCGGCTGGGCTATCCGGAGTTCGAGCGGCACAACGGGCGGTCGCGGCCCAAGCCGCTGCCCGACTCGGTGCGTCAGGCGCTGAGCGACCATTTCGAGGTGTACGACACGCACCTGGTCCGCTGGCTGGGCGGTGACCCGTCGTGGCGGCGCTGACGGGGCTGGCGAGGGGCGGCGCCGCCGGGGTGACCGGGGCCACCACCAGCGCGCTGGCCCAGTTCCTGCTGGTCGTGGTGGTCACCCGGGCGTTCAGCGCCGAGCAGGCCGGTGCCTTCTTCACCGCCACGGCGCTGGCGCTGATGGCGGCCGGGGTGGCCAAGCTCGACGCGGGCAACGGTCTGGTGTACTTCATCGCCCGAGCCAGGTCGTCCGATTATCAGGGCATTTCCGGATATATCCGGGCGGCCCTGGTCCCGAGTGTGGCCGTGGCCATGGTCGCGACCGTCGCCCTCCTCCCCCACCTCGGCCTCCTCGCCCTGGCGCTGCCCGCGATGGTCGCCGCCGACATCCTGCTGGCCGCCACCCGGGGGTTCGGCGCCATGCGCCCCACCGTGCTGCTCGACGGCATGCTGCTGCCCGCCGGCCAGCTCCTGCTCGTGTCCGTCGCGGCCGTCGTCGCGGCCCCCGGCTGGCTGCCCGTCGCCTGGGCGCTGCCGTACCTTCCCGTGCTGCTGCTGGCCGCGGGCTGCCTGCGCGGCCGGGTGCCGCGCACCCGCCAGCTGGCGGGCACCGGCCGCGAGCTGTGGCGCTACACGGCTCCCCGGTCGGTGGCGGGCGCGATCCAGGCGGTGTTCCAGCGGCTGGACATCGTGATCGTCGCCCTGCTCGGCGGCCCGGCGCAGGCCGCCGTCTACACCGCGGCCACCCGCTTCAAGGTGGTCGGCCAGCTCGCCAACCAGGGCCTGGCGCAGGCCGTGCAACCACGCCTGGTGCGCGCGCTGGCCGACGGCGAGCTGGCGCGCGCCCGCGAGCTCTACCAGGCCACGACCGTCTGGCTGGTGCTGCTCACCTGGCCGGTCTGGCTCGGATACGCCGCCCTGGCGCCGTGGCTGCTGCGCCTGCTCGGCTCAGAGTACGGCTCCGCCGCCCCCGTGGCCCTGGTGCTGGCCACCACGATGATGGTCGCGACGGCCTGCGGGACGGTCGACGTGGTGCTCACGGCCGCCGGGCACACCACGGCCAGCCTGCTCAACCTCGTCGCGGCGACCGCCATCACGATCGCGCTCGACATCGCGCTCATCCCCGCGCACGGCGCGCTCGGCGCGGCGCTGGGCTGGTCGGGCGGCATGCTGGCGAAGAACCTGCTGCCGCTCTGGCAGCTCCACCACCGCTACGGCCTGCGGCCCTTCGGTCGCCACAGCCTTGCCGCCCTGCGGATCCGCTCGTGGTCGGCGGCATGACCGGACGACCGCCGATCCTGGTGACGGGCCTGCCCCGGAGCGGCACGAGCTGGACGGGCAAGATGCTGGCGGCCGGCGGCGAGCTCGTCTACGTCAACGAGCCGCTCAACCCCCAGCACCCGCCCGGCCGCTGCCCCGGCGTGCTGCGGGCCGAGGTCACGCACCGGTTCCAGTACATCTGCGACGACAACTCGGCCGGCTGGCTGCCCGCCTTCCGCGACACGACCGCGCTGCGCTACCGCTTCCTGTCCGAGCTCCGCGCCAACCGCTCGCCGTACGATCTCGCCCGCCTGCTGAGGTACGGCACCGCCTTCACCTGGGGCCGAGTGGCCGGGCGGCGGGCTCTGCTCGACGACCCGTTCGCGGTGCTGTCGGCCGGCTGGTTCGCCTCGCGGCTCGGCTGCCGGGTGATCGCCCTGGAACGTGATCCGGTGTCGTTCGTGGCCAGCTGGCAGCGGCTGGGCTGGACCGTCTACTTCCACGAGCTGCTCGAACAACCCCTGCTCGTCCGCGACCATCCCGAGCTGCTGGAGCTCCGCGCCCTCGTCGGCTCCCAGGACCGCGTCGCCAAGGCCGCCGCGCTGTGGCGGGTGACCCACCGGATCCTGGCCCGCACCCCGGCCGTCCTGGTCACCGCCTACGAGGACCTGGCGCGTGACCCGGTGCCCGGTTTCCGGCGCCTGTACGACTACGCGGGCCTGACCTGGTCGGCCGCCGTCGAGCGCCGGGTGGGCCTGGCGTGCACCGGCGCCGCGACGGCCGAGCGAGGGTTCGCCTGGTCGGGTCTGTCACGCACCGCCTTTCGCCCGATGGACTCGCGCCGCGCCCTGGAAACAGCCGCCCGCGGCCTCACCCCCGCCCAGGTGTCGCGGGTACGCGAGCTCACCACCTGATCGCCGCCGATGCTGCGGGCCATAGGTCTAGACGGTGATGTCCTCGCCCTGCTTGAGGGCGGCGACCTCATAGGTCTCGGCCGAGGCCGCGTCCAGAAAACGGGAAAGCTCATCGGGCCGCGTGTCATAGAAGCCGTCGATCTGGAATCCGTCGTAGTGGATCGGCACCGCGATTTTCGCTCCCAGCAGGCGCGCCGCCACGGCCGCCTGGCCGGCGTCGAGCGAGGCCGGATAGGGGCTCGGGGGCTGACAGTGCGGGAAGCACACGATCGGGCCGTTGATGGGGGTGAGCACCGCGTCGAACGGCCCGAACCGGTGGGCGGCGCGCCACCAGTAGCCATGGAACATGCTGTCGCCCAGGTGTAGCACGCGCTTTCCGCCGGCTTCGACGGCCCAGGACACCTGCGGATCACCCAGAGTGTCGACGGCTGGAACGGCCGCGATCGTGAAGGGGCCGATCGTGACGGTCTCCCACAGCCCCATCGGGCGCCGGGACAGGTTCCATTCGTCGAGCTCGCGGTCGGCCTTGAGCGTCCACAGGTTCTCGTGGTCGTCGCCACCGAAGGACGCGGGATGCAACACCTGGCCATCAGGGCGGAGCGCTTCGGCCAGTGCCGCGGCATCGGTGTGGTCTCGATGCAGGTGCGTGCACAGCCCGGCGATCACGTCCCCCTCGGTACGCGGCCGGACGACCGTCGGCATAGGCGCCGACAACGGGGTGCCCTCCAACACTCCCTCCGGGCGGCCGAGCAGGTCGATCACCACGCTGTGACCCTGCGCCTCCAGTTCCACCCCGGCCCAGCCCAGCCACCGAACACGCATCTTCCGGACTCCTTTAGCGTACGATCGTTCGTTGGCTGGTTAGCGTACGATCGTTTGCTAAGCTCGTCAACCATGAGGAGATCTGCCGAGGCGGCTCAGCTGACCCGCGAACGCATCGTGGCCACCGGCGTGACGAAGGCCTCCACCGACGGCCTCTCCGCGCTGACCATCGGCACCCTGGCCGAAGCTCTCGGCATGAGCAAGGCGGGCATCGTCGGCCCCTTCGGCTCCCGCGCCGGACTGCAGTTCGCCGTTCTGACCAAGGCAGCCGACATGTTCATCGCCGCCGTCGTTGCGCCGAGCATGGAGGTGGAGTCGGGCCTGCCGCGCCTGCGCGTGATGATCGATCTGTGGTGCGGCTACCTGGATAGCAGCCCATTTCCCAACGGTTGCTTCATTACCGCCGCGTCCTGTGAGCTGGACGGCCGGCCAGGCGAGTTGCGGAGCTTCCTCCTCGCCACGGTGACCCGATGGCGGGCCTTCCTGCGCGAGCAGATCGTGATCGCGCAGGAAGCGGGCGACATCACCACGACGCTGGACGCGGACGATCTCGTGACGGCCCTGACAGGGATCGCGATGGCGGCCAACCAGGAGATTCAGCTACTCGGCGACGCCACCGCGCCGGCGCGCGCACGGCGTCTCATGCTGGCCGCCATCACGCGATGAACGCGGTGACTCACGGCGACTTGCGGTGACCTACGGTGACTTGCGGTGACCTACGGTGACTTGCGGTCTACAGCCGACGCCGCCGGGCCCCGCGAAGCCACTCGACCAGGCAGCCGCCGAGCAGTCGCAGCGCGAACGGCAGGTCGTCCACCAGATAGCGGCGGGCCAGCCGCCCCGGCTCACTCAACAGCCGGAACGACCACTCCAGCCCTGAACGCCGCATCCAGCCGGGCGCTCTGGGCACCGCTCCGGAGGCGAACGCGATGGCCGACCCGCAGCCCACGAACCACGCCCCGGGCAGCCGCTCACGCAACCGCGCGACCAGGAGATCCTGCCGGGGGAAGCCGAGTCCGACGAACACCAGTCCGGGCCTGGCCGCCACGACCCTGCGCAGCACGCGCTCCCGGCCAGGGCCGGTCTGGTCGAAGGAGTAGGGCGGCGACTCGACCCCGCAGACCTGCAGCCGCGGGTAGCAGCCGGTGAGCTCCCGAGCCGCGGCGACGGCGACGCCGGGCGGCCCGCCCAGCAGGTAGATCGGCCAGCCCCGGCGGGCGGCCAGCTTGCTGAGCGACCAGATCAGATCGGCCCCGGTGACGCGCTCGGGCAGCGGGGTGCCCAGCAGCCGTGCGGCCCACACGAGCGGCATGCCGTCGGCCACGACCAGGTCGGCGGTATTGACCAGCTCTCTGAGGGCGGGGTCGCGGGCGGCCGACCGGCAGATGTCCACGTTCGGTGTGACGATCCGGCCGCCGCGCCCGGCCTCCAGCGCGGCGGCGACCCGCTCGACCACCTGCGACTCGGTCAGCGGATCGACCATGACGCCGGCGACGGCCACCCGTCCCACCGCCCGGCCCGCCGACCCCACTGCCGACACTGCCGACGGCACTGCTGGTGGCCCTACTGCCGACACTGCTGACGGTCCTGCTGCCGACACTGCTGGTGACCCTACCGACGGCACTGTTGGTGACCCTGCCGACGGCACTGCCGCTGGCCCTACTGGTGGCACTGCTGGCGACATTGCCGGCAGAGCTGCTGACGAACCAGGCGAGGCGGCCGGCGGAGCCGACGGCGTTTCGGCGGCGAGTGGCGACTGGGCGGACACGGGCGGCGGCTCGTCGGACGTCGGCGCGATCTGTGGCGAGCTGGTCAAATGCCGTGCCCCCGGTCGTGCAGCAGGGCGAGCACTGCGGGCGCGGAAACGAGCCCGGTCGCCACGGCGAGCGCCAGCGGCACGCGCGGCTCCCCGGCGCGGGCGGTGAAGGCGCGCACCGCCCACCGCCCAGCCTGCCTCCGGTGACCGAGCGCGGCGTGGTGGAAGGCGAGCTGGCCGTAGACCCGGGCCGCGCCACGCCGGTCGGCGGCCAGCTCGGGGTGCCGGGCGAGCATCCACTCCAGCCCGGCGATGCGGTCAGCCCAGCGAGTGACGTAGTGGGACGATCCCCAGCGGACCCGGACGAGCGGCCGGTCGACGTTGACGACTGGCCGCCGTTTGGCGGCGCGCAGGGCGAGGTCCCAGTCTTCGTTCTGGCCTCCGGGGGCGCTCTCGTCCGCCCAGAGGGCACCGCGCCGGAACAGGAACGTGGACGCGTGCACCATGACCATGCGGGAGCGGACCAGGTCGTCGCGGGTGACCGTGCTCGTCCCGGCCAGTCGCGGCACCCGGCGGCGGCCGTACTCGACCTCGATGCCACAGCTGGCGAACTCGGCGTCGCCGCTCTCCAGCGCGGCGACCTGGGCGGCGAGCTTGCCCGGCAGCCACAGGTCGTCGTCGTCGCAGAACGCGACCAGCTCGGTGTCGCACGCTGCGATGCCGGTGTTGCGGGCGCCCGGCAGGCCAGGGGTGAGGGTGTTGGCCAGGACGCGGATCCGGCCGGACTCCTGCCCGGCGACCGCCCCGACCTCCAACCCCGACCCACGCCCCGCGAGCGCCCCGATCTCCAACCCCGTCACACGCTCGGCGAACGCCCCAGCCTCCAAGCCCGTCACACGCTCGGCGAACGCCCCGGCTTCCAGACCCGCCAGCTGGGCAGCGACCGCCTCGGGAGCGACGCCGTCGGCCACGACGACGACGGAGGTCTCGCCGGGGTGGTCCTGGCTCGCCGCCGCCAGGACGGCGGCGCGGAGCTGCTGGGGCCGGTCTCCCCGGGTGGGGATCACCACGCCGACAGATGGTCGCATCGTCTTTCTTCCTGATCGAGGAGTCACACCGCGATCCCGCGATAGCCGTAGCGGGCTCTGAGCGGCCAGGTGAGCGCGGTGACCAGGCCCTGACGGGGCGCGGAGCGCCAGGTGTCGTCCAGGGCCAGCTCGACCCGGCCCACCGTGAAGCGCATCGGGTTGCCGGAGGCGGTGTGGGCGGTGGTGAGGTGGGCCGTGGTGCGGTGGGCGGTCGTGTCGGTGATGAACGGCAGCTCGGTCCGCAGGCCCAGGCGCTCCGCCAGGGACGCCAGCGTGGCGCGCGGGGCGGCGAGCAGGTCCTCGTAGCGAACCCGGGTCACCTGGACGCCGCGGCGGGCGAGCAGGTCGAGGGCGAGGTTCTGGGCCGTCCAGTGGAGCGCGGTGCGGCCGGGGCCCCAGCGGGCCATCGGGCGGCCGTCCTCGGGCCGCGCCACGGTCCTGCGCCACGAGTGGGCCACGGCCCGCGGGTCGCGCACCACCTGGATCACGTGCGGGTCGGAGCCGTCCGCCGCCAGGCAGTGGGCCAGGGAGGCGTGCTTGCTGGAGTCGATCACCAGGCGGGCGTCGGCCACCTCGGCCGCGGCGTCGTAGACGCGGTGATAGGCCTGGACGTATTCGGCCAGGTCGGGGTGGCCGATGCGGAGCACCCTATGGGTGCGATCGACCCGCTGCCGCAGGGTCAGCATTCGCTCGGCCAGCGAGCCGGTCCATCCTCCGAAGGCCCGCTCGCCGACCTTTCGCCAGAACGGGCAGTCGGGCAACGGCTCGCCGCAGCCGCACGGCTCGCCGGCCAGCACACCACGGGCCCACAGATGGACCACCTCGCCGAGGGGAGCAACTCCGGGCAGCTCACCGAGCAGCCGTTCGAGCAAGGTGCTGCCACTGCGGCCGAGGCCGCCCAGGAAGACCACCCGGGTGGCGGTCGAAGGGTCGATCACAGATGACGCCTCAGGAAGATGAACACGGAACGTACAGACTCTAGCGCGCAGAGTAATTGCGTGATTCGTGAACGGTTTAAGGATCTACCTGCCGACGTGGGGAAACGCTGACGGCCCCCGGCGAGGCGGGGGCCGTCAGGGTGATCGGGTCAGCGGACGTCGGTGATCATGCCGGCGCCGACCGTGCCGTTCGTGGCCTCGTCGACGAGGATGAAGCCGCCGGTGAGCCGGTTGCGCGCGTAGTCGTCCACGAACAACGGCTGGGTGACCCGGAGCGACACCCTGCCGATCTCGTTGAGGCCCAGCGAGGTGGCCTCCTCGTCGCGGTGGAGCGTGTTGACGTCGAGGCGGTAGTGGAGGTCACGCACCAGGGCGCGGGCCGTACGGGTGGTGTGCTTGATGGTGAGCTTGGAACGCGGGGCCAGTTTGACGCTGTCGCCCATCCAGCAGACCATCGCCTCCAGCTCCTGGGCCACCTGCGGCTGGTTGTTGGGGCGGGCGATCATGTCGCCCCGGGAGATGTCGATGTCGTCCTCGAAGCGCAGGGTGACCGACATCGGGGGGAACGCCTCCTCCACCGGCCCGTCGAAGGTGTCGATCGAGGCGATCCTGGTGGCCAGGCCCGAGGGGAGGTGGACGACCTCGTCGCCGGGCTTCAGCACCCCGCCGGCGACCTGGCCGGCGTAGCCGCGGTAGTCGTGGAAGGCGTGATCGGTCGCCTTCTGCGGGCGGATCACGTACTGGACCGGGAAGCGGACGTCGACCAGGTTGCGGTCGGAGGCGATGTGGACGTTCTCCAGGTGGTGGAGCAGCGAGGAGCCGTTGTACCACGGCATGCTCTCGGAGCGGGACACCACGTTGTCGCCGTTGAGCGCGGAGATCGGGATGAACGTCAGGTCGCCGATGTTGAGCTTGGAGGCGAAGGCGGTGAACTCCTCGCGGATCTCCTCGAAGCGCTCCTGGGAGTAGTCGACCAGGTCCATCTTGTTGACCGCGAGCACCAGGTGCGGGACCCGGAGCAGCGAGGTCAGGAACGCGTGGCGGCGCGACTGCTCCAGAACGCCCTTGCGCGCGTCGATGAGGATGATCGCCAGGTCGGCCGTGGAGGCGCCGGTGACCATGTTGCGGGTGTACTGGATGTGCCCCGGCGTGTCGGCGATGATGAACTTGCGGCGCGGGGTGGCGAAGTAGCGGTAGGCCACGTCGATGGTGATGCCCTGCTCACGCTCGGCCCGCAGGCCGTCGGTGAGCAGCGACAGGTCGGTGTATTCGGTGCCGCGGTCGCGCGAGGTGCGCTCGACCGCCTCCAACTGGTCCTCGAAGATCGCCTTGGAGTCGAAGAGCAGGCGCCCGATCAGCGTGGACTTGCCGTCGTCGACACTTCCCGCCGTGGCGAAACGCAGAATGTCCATCGGTTTAGAAGTAACCTTCCCGCTTGCGATCCTCCATGGCGGCCTCCGACGCGCGGTCGTCGGCCCTGGTGGCCCCGCGCTCGGTGATCCGGGTGGCCGCGATCTCCTCGATGATCTCCTCCACCGTGGCGGCCGTGGACTGCACGGCGCCGGTGCAGGTCATGTCGCCCACTGTGCGATAGCGCACCACCGCCTCGATGAGCGGCTCGTCGTCGCCGCGGTGGACGACGTCGGCGTCGGGCAGCAGCATGCCGTCGCGCTCGAAGACCTTGCGGGTGTGGGCGAAGTAGATCGACGGGATCTCGATGCCCTCGCGCCGGATGTAGTCCCACACGTCGAGCTCGGTCCAGTTGGACAGCGGGAACACCCGGATGTGCTCGCCCTTGCGGATCCGGGCGTTGTAGAGGTTCCACAGCTCGGGGCGCTGGTTCTTGGGGTCCCACTGGCCGAAGTCGTCACGGAAGGAGAACACCCGCTCCTTGGCCCGGGCCTTCTCCTCGTCGCGCCGGGCGCCGCCGAAGACGGCGTCGAACTCGTGGTCCTCGATCGCGTCGAGCAGCGTGGTGGTCTGCAGCCGGTTGCGCGAGGCGCGTCGTCCGGTGTCCTCGACCACCCGCCCGGCGTCGATCGAGGCCTGCACGCTCGCCACGATCAGCCGCGCGCCCAGCTCCTGGACGCGCCGGTCGCGAAACTCGATGACCTCGTCGAAGTTGTGCCCGGTGTCGACGTGCATCAGCGGGAAGGGGATGGGCGCCGGCCAGAAGGCCTTCTCCGCGATGCGCAGCATGACGATGGAGTCCTTGCCGCCGGAGAAGAGCAGACACGGACGCTCGAACTCCGCGGCCACTTCGCGCATGATGTGAATGGCTTCGGCTTCGAGCACGTCGAGCTGCGACGTCGTGTAGTCGCGCTGGAGCATGAGAGCTTCCTCCGGCGTTCTAGCGGTGCAGGTCCCGAATCCCGGCGAGCAGGGTTGACGCCAAGTCAGGTAGGGAAACCAGGATATCGGGTAGGGACGGGTCTGCTTGGTTGTAGGTCAGCGGCGAGCCGTCGATCCGGCTGGCGTGGGCCCCGGCCGCCTGCGCGACGGCCACGGGCGCGGCCGAATCCCACTCGTACTGGCCTCCGGCGTGCACGTACGCCTCGACCTCGCCGGTCAGCACGGCCGAGATCTTGGCGCCCGCCGACCCGATCGGCACCAGGTCGGCGCCCACGAGAGCGGCGAGCCGTTGCACGAACTCGGGCGGCCGGGTACGGCTCACCGCGATGCGGAACCGGCCGCCCTCGAACGTGGGCGACTTGGGCGGCTCGGCCGTGGTGAGGACGCGTCCCTGAGCGGGCAGCGCCACCGCTCCGGCGGCCAGCCCGCCCTGCTCCCAGAGCGCCACGTGGACGGCCCAGTCGGCCCTGCCCTCCTCGGCGAACTCGCGGGTGCCGTCGAGCGGGTCGACGATCCACACGCGGGAGGCGGCGAGCCTGCGCGGGTCCAGCCGCTCCTCGCGGGTGGCCTCCTCGGACAGGACACTGTCGCTCGGCCGCAGCCGTGCGAGTGACTCCATCAGCAGGACGTGGGAGGCGCGGTCGCCCTCGGCTCGCAGCGCGGAGGGGTCGCCGAAGCCGTCACGCTCACGGATGCCCAGCAACAGCTCGCCCGCTTCTGTCGCCAGGTCGGCGGCGAGAGCGTGATCGTCGCGAATCATCATCAATATGCTCCTTGCCCGCGGGCGACAGCCGACCAAGTCTTCCACAGGATCTGGAGGTCGAGCGTGAGGGACCAGTTTTCAACGTAACGCAGGTCGAGACGTACGGATTCCTCCCAGGACAGGTCGGATCTGCCGCTGACCTGCCAGAGCCCGGTGAGCCCCGGCCGCACCAGAAGTCGCCGGCGCACGTCGTCGCCGTAGCGGGCGACCTCCTCGGGCAGCGGCGGGCGCGGCCCGACCAGGGACATGTGCCCGCAGACCACGTTGATCAGCTGCGGCAGCTCGTCGAGCGAGTGGCGCCGCAGCAGCGCGCCGAAGGCCGTCACCCGCGGATCGTCCCGGATCTTGAACAGCACGCCGTCACCTTCGTTGACCAGGGCGAACTTCTGGTGCTCGGCGCCGAGTCGCATGGTGCGGAACTTCACGATCGTGAACGGCCGGCCGTCCTTGCCCACCCTGGTCTGCCGGAACAGCGCGGGCCCCGGGCTGGTGGCGCGCACCGCGGCGACGATCACGAGGAGCAGCGGGGCCAGCGCGACCAGCAGCACGGCGGCGACCAGCCGGTCGAAGACGTTCTTGACCAGTTGCCGGGCGCCGGCCAGCTCGGGGTGCTCGACATGCAGGAGGGGCAGCCCGGCGGCGGGCCTGATCGTGGTGCGCGGCCCCGCCACCTCCATCAGGGCCGGGGCCACGACCAGCTCGGTGTGCGTGCGCTCAAGCCGCCACGCGAGCCGGCGCAGCGCCACGCCGTCCATCTCGGGGCAGGCGAGCACGGCCACGGTGTCGGCGTCGAGCTGGTCGACGACGATCGGCACGTCGCTGAAGTCACCGGCGACCGGCACGCCGGCGACCAGGTCGCCAGGCACGTCGCGCGGCAGGCAGGCCGCGACGATCTCCATGCCGTGGTGACGCTCCTTGCGGAAGAGCTCCACGAGCTCGCCGATCGAGGCGGCGTGGCCCACCGCCACCACCTTGCGCATGCAGGCCCCGCGCGCCCTGCGCCGGTGCAGCGAGCGGCGCAGCGCGTAGCGGAAGACCAGGGTGAGGAGTGTCACCAGCGGCAGGGCCAGCACGACGTAGCCGCGGGCGATGTCGGTCTTGGTCAGGTAGGAGCCGATGGCCATCGCGGCGGTCAGCGCGACGCCGCACTGCAGGACGCGGCGGAACTCCTCCGAGCCGATGCCGATCATGCGGGGCTCGTACGCCCGGTTGAGCGCGACCGCGCACACCCACACCAGCGGCATCGCCGCGCTCACCAGGATGTACGGCGTGACGTAGGGGGTGATCTCACCGAACCGCCCGAAGAAGGCGGCGCTGGCCCCGGCGGCGCCGCCGAGGAAGTCGATCACCACGGCCCGCGCACGGTAGGCGCGCACCCAGCCGGGCAGGCGCGGGCTGACCCGCCAGGACGCGTCAGGATCGAAACTGACGACGGTCATCAGCCCTTCGCCGTCGCTCAACGCGCCTCCACGTGACCATCGGATAGCAGACAGTCACCAGATGGTAGCGGTATGCGACCGCCGAGGCAGCCGAACGGCTGTATGCGGTGATCAGCGAGGAGGGCCGGAAATCTTGAGATCGGCCCGATGAAACTCGTTCTGGGTGACTTCGAGCCCGCGTTCCATCAGCGACTCCACCACGTCGGCCGCGCGGTCGACCAGGAACGGCAGATCCTTGCGCTCGGCGGTGCCGAAGTCCTTCAGCACGTAGGCGGCGGGGTCCATGCGGCCGGGCGGACGGCCGATGCCGAAGCGGACGCGCAGGTAGTCGCGGGTGCCGAGGGACTTGGTGATCGACTTGAGGCCGTTGTGGCCGTTGTCGCCGCCGCCGAGCTTGGCCCGCAGCGCGCCGTAGGGGACGTCGAGCTCGTCGTGCACCACGATCAGCCGGTCGGGGGCGAGCTTGTAGAAGTCGGACAGCGCCTTGACGGGGCCGCCGGACAGGTTCATGTAGGTCAGCGGCTTGGCCAGCACCGCGGCGCGGGTCTCCAGCACCTCGGCCCGGCTCTTGTGGACCTTGAACCGCCCACCGGCCCTGGCGGCCAGCTCGTCGAGAGTCATGAAGCCGGCGTTGTGCCGGTTGCCCGCGTATTCGGCACCCGGGTTGCCCAGTCCGACGATCAACCAGCGGTCCATGTTTCCTCTCAGCGACCTCAAGCGACCTCAGCGACCTTCGAGCGACCTTTAAGAGAAACGGGGCAGCCGATCGGATCGGCTGCCCCGTCGCCCGATGGCTATTCGGCGGAGGCGGCCTCTTCGGCGCCCGCGACCTCGGCGGCCTCGGCGGCCTCGCCCTCGACACCCTCCTCCTCGGCCGGCGCCTCGACCGGCTTGGCGATGACGTGGAGGACCACGGCCTCGGAGTCGGCGATCAGCGTGGTGCCCTTGGGCAGCTTGAGGTCGCCGGCGGTGACGACGGTGCCGATCACCAGGCCCTCGACGTCGACCTCGACACCGGTCGGGATGTGGGTGGCCTCGGCCTCGACGGCGATCGAGACGAGCTGCTGGTCGAGCAGGCCCTCGGAGTTGACGTCGCCGACCGTGGTGACCGGGATCTCGACGGTGACCTTCTCGCCGCGCTTGACCAGGAGCAGGTCGACGTGCTCGACGAAGCCCTTGATCGGGTCGCGCTGGACGCCCTTGGGCAGCGCGAGCTCGTCGACGCCGTCACCGTGGAGGCGGATCAGCACGTTGGCCGTGCGGAGCGCGAGGAGCACCTCGTGACCGGGCAGGGTCAGGTGCTTGGGCTCGATGCCGTGCCCGTAGAGAACGGCGGGCACCTTGTCGGCGCGGCGGATCTTGCGAGCGGCGCCCTTGCCGAACTCCGTGCGGGGCTCGGCGGCGATACGTACTTCGGACACGACATCTCCTAGGGATGCGAGATCGGATGTTGGGCGCTCCCCCTCACCCGCCCTAGCGGAAGGCGTTACGAGCGCAACCTGGCCAGTCTACCGGCTCGGGCGGCGGCCTCCGCCGGTCACGTGTCGCCCTCGAACAGGCTGGTGACCGAGCCGTCGGTGAAGACCTCGGTGATGGCCCGGGCGATCAACGGGGCGATGGAGAGGACGGTCAGCTTGTCGAACCGGGCGGCCTGCGTCAGCGGCAGCGTGTTGGTCACCACGACCTCGCTGATGCGGGAGTTCTTCAGCCGGTCGACCGCCGGGTCGGAGAAGATCGCGTGGGTAGCCGCGGTGATGACGTTGGTGGCGCCCTGCTCGTAGAGGGCGTCGGCCGCCTTGCAGATCGTGCCCGCGGTGTCGATCATGTCGTCGATCAGCACGCAGGTGCGTCCGCGTACCTTGCCGACCACTTCGCTGACCTTCACCGAGTTGGCGACGTCGAGGTCGCGCCGCTTGTGGATGAAGGCGAGCGGGGTGCCGAGCGTGTCGGCCCAGCGCTCCGACAGCCGCACGCGCCCGGTGTCGGGCGACACGACGGTGGTGTTGGCCAGGTCGAGCCGGTTCTTGAGGTAGCTCTCGAGCACCGGCATCGCGAACAGGTGGTCGACGGGGCCGTCGAAGAAGCCCTGGATCTGCGAGGTGTGCAGGTCGATGGACATCAGCCGGTCGGCGCCGGCGGTCTTGAACAGGTCGGCCATCAGCCTGGCCGTGATGGGCTCGCGACCGCGGCTCTTCTTGTCCTGCCTGGCGTAGCCGAAGAACGGCATGACCACGGTGATGCGCTTGGCGGAGGCCCGCTTGAGCGCGTCGACCATGATGAGCTGTTCCATGATCCACTTGTTGATGGGGACGGTGTGGCTCTGGATCACGAAGGCGTCGCAGCCGCGGACCGACTCGAGGTAGCGGGCGTAGATCTCGCCGTTGGCGAAGTCGATCAGCTTGGTGGGGGTGAGCGAGACGCCGATGTGCTCGGCGACCTCCTCGGCCAGCTCGGGGTGGGCGCGGCCGGAGAAGAGCATGAGGTTCTTCTCGCCCGGCTGCTTGATGCTGGTCATGAGTTCTCCTTCGTCGGTCTCATGACCTCGGTGCGGTGCCTGTTGATGACCTCAACATGCCCGGTCATTTGCCACTCTCCTGCTGTTCTTGCTCGGCCAGCGCCCGCTCGGCGGCCGCCGCCGACTTCGTGCCCGCGCGCCTGCGCAAGACCCATTTCTCGATGTTGCGTTGCCGGGCGCGCGCCACGCCGATCGCGCCGGGGGGCACGTCGCCGTCGATGATCGAGCCCGCCGCCGTGTAGGCGCCGTCGCCGACCGTCACCGGGCCGACGAGCATGGTGTCGCAGCCGACGAAGGCGCCGTCGCCCACGATGCTGCGATGCTTGGCGACCCCGTCGTAGTTGACGAAGATCACGGCGGCGCCGATGTTGGCGTCGTCGCCGATGGTGGCGTCGCCCGCGTAGGACAGGTGCGGCACCTTGGAACGGTCGCCGACCTGGGTGTTCTTCATCTCGACGAACGTACCGGCCTTGGCCGCCTGACCGAGCACGGTGCCGGGCCGCAGGTAGGCGTAGGGGCCGACGCTGGCCCGTGGTCCGATGACGGCGTCGTCGCAGACCGCGTTGCGCACGACCGCGCCGGGGCCGACCCGGGTGTCGGTCAGCGTGGTGCCCGGCCCGACCTCGGCGCCGGCCTCGATGACCGTGTGACCGTGCAGTTGGGTGCCGGGGTGGACGACCGCGTCGGGCTCGATGCGTACGCCGACGTCGATCCAGGTGCTGGACGGGTCGACGACCGTGACCCCGGCGCGCATGTGCCGCTCCAGCAGCCGCCGGTTGAGCACCTGACGGACGAAGGCCAGCTGGACCCGGTCGTTGACGCCCTCGACCTCGGCGTAGTCGCCCGCGACGTGCGCGCCCACCCGGTGGCCGTCCTCGCGCAGGATGGACAGCACGTCGGTGAGATACTCCTCACCCTGGGCGTTGTCGGTCGACACCCGCTTGACGGCGTCGGCCAGCAGTCGCCCGTCGAAGGCGTAGATGCCGGAGTTCATCTCCTTGACGGCCCGCTGCTCGGCGCTGGCGTCCTTCTCTTCGACGATCTCCAGCACGGCGCCCGCGGAGTCACGGATGATCCGCCCGTAGCCAGTCGGATCGGGCACCTCGGCGGTGAGCACGGTGACCGCGTTGCCGTCACCCTCGTGCCGCTGGAGCAGCTCGGCGAGGGTCTCGGTGCGCAGCAGCGGCACGTCGCCGTAGGTGACGAGGACCGTGCCGTCGATCTCGCCGACCTCCTCCAGCACGGTGCGCACGGCGTGGCCGGTGCCGCGCTGCTCGGCCTGGACGACGGCGCGCGCGTCGGGGCTGGACTCGGCCAGGTGGGCGCCGACGCGTTCGCGGGCGTGGCCGATGACCACGATGAGCCGTTCGGGCCCGAGGTCGCGGGCCGCGGCGAGCATGTGGTCGACCAGCGCGAGGCCGCACACCTCGTGCAGGACCTTGGGGGTCTGACTCTTCATCCGGGTGCCCTCGCCCGCGGCGAGGACGATGACGGCTGCCGGGCGCGGCACACTCACGGACTGAGGCTCCCTGTGGCTGGACAGATCAGGGCATTCGTACGACCACCGCACGGCAACCCTCCCGACACCGTGAGGATACCTGCCTGGGCCCGGCTCATTCGCGCCGGGGGAGAATCTCAGAGCTCCCGGAAGAGGACTCGAACCCCTACAAAGTGGACCAAAACCACTTGTCCTGCCGATTAGACGATCCGGGATCAATCGGACACTGGCCGCGTCCGACACATCTACGATACCGATCCCGCGCGTCGGCGCGCGCCGGGATTCGCGTCGCATCGGATCACCGTCATGTCACGGCCGATCGGCTCCTCCGATTGGCCCCGCCCTCGATGGGTAGGGCAGTCGGCTAGCAGAAAACCGGACCACCGGCAAGCCACGAATCCGACTCTCATCGCAAGGCGGAGCGTCACCTATCTCATATTCGTGGCTTAGGTCTTCCTAACTTACGATGGCGTAGGTTACGGTTGCGTAGCCGGACAATCATCCCCATACATGCCGTGAGAGGTAGCCCATGACCGTTCTCTCCGAGCGTCCGACGCCGACGCCCAAACCCGATGCCGACCCAGAAGTCCGCACCAAGACCGAGCTCGTCACCTTCGCACTGGTGGTCGGACTGCCCCTGATCGCCATCGCGGCAGCCGTGCCGGTCGCCTGGGGATGGGGGCTCGGCTGGACGGACATCGCGATCGCGTTCGTCTTCTACGTCGTCACCGGACTCGGCGTGACCGTCGGGCTGCACCGCTACTTCACCCACGGATCGTTCAAGGCCAAGCGCCCGCTGAAGATCGCGCTGGGCATCGCGGGCAGCCTCTCACTGGAGATGTCCGTGCTCGACTGGGTGGCCACCCACCGCAAGCACCACAAGTTCTCCGACAAGGAGGGCGACCCGCACTCCCCGTGGCGCTTCGGCCCCGGCTTCAAGTCGATGTCCAAGGGCCTGCTCTACGCGCACATGGGCTGGATGTTCGACGCCGAGCGCACCAACCGCGACAAGTACGCGCCCGACCTGTGCAAGGACCCGGACGTCGTCAGGCTGCACAAGGCGTTCCCGGCGCTGGCCGTCACCTCGCTCGTGCTGCCCGGCATCCTCGGCGGGCTGCTCACCTGGTCGTGGCAGGGCGCGCTGACCGCGTTCTTCTGGGGCACCCTCGTCCGCATCGGCCTGCTGCACCACGTGACGTGGTCGATCAACTCGATCTGCCACGTGTTCGGCGAGGAGGAGTTCCAGGTCCGCGACAAGTCGCGGAACGTGTGGTGGCTGGCCATCCCGTCGTTCGGCGAGTCGTGGCACAACCTGCACCACTCCGACCCCACCTGCGCCAGGCACGGCGTGCTGAAGGGGCAGATCGACCTGAGCGCGGGCGTCATCAGGATGTTCGAGAAGCTCGGCTGGGCCCACGACGTGCGCTGGCCCACGCCGGAGCGGCTGGCGGCGAAGCGGGTTGCCTGACCCCGGCACCTTGGTGACCGGTCCCGCGCCCGGCAGCGCCATTATGGAAACCGTGACCGAATCCCGATCTCGTAGGCGCATGTCCGGAAGAGAGCGAAGAGAGCAGCTGATCCACATCAGCCGCACGCTGTTCGCTGAAAAGGGGTTCGACGGGACCTCGATCGAGGAGATAGCGGCGACCGCCCAGGTGTCGAAACCGGTGGTGTACGAGCATTTCGGCGGCAAGGAGGGCGTCTACGCGGTGGTCGTCGACCGCGAGATGCAGAAGCTGCTCGGCATGATCACCGAGGCGCTGTCCGCCAGCCACTCGCTGATCAAGCTGGAGCGGGCGGCGCTCGCGCTGCTGCGCTACATCGAGGAGAGCAGCGAGGGTTTCCGCATCCTGGTGCGCGACTCGCACGCCGCGTCGGGCACGGGCACGTTCGCCAGCCTGATCAGCGAGATCGCCAGTCAGGTCGAGGACGTGCTCGCCGACGAGTTCGCCGGCCGCGGCTACGACCCCAAGCTGGCGCCCATGTACGCCCAGATGCTGGTCGGCATGGTGGCGCTGACCGGGCAGTGGTGGCTCGACGTGCGCAAGCCGGGGCGCGAGGAGGTGGCCGCGCACCTGGTGAACCTGGCGTGGAACGGCCTGACCAACCTCAATCCGCAGCCGGCCATCACCGTCACCACCCGGACGCACTCGGCCGCCGCCAAGCCCCGTTCCAGCGACAAGGAGCTACGCGAGCTGGAGAAGGCCAGGGAGCGGGAGCTGGAGAAGGCGGAGAAGGTTCGCCAGCGCGACCTCCGCGAGGCCGAGAAGCTCCGCGCTCGTGAGCTGAAGGAGCGCGAACGCCTGTTGAAGGAAGCCGAGAAGGAGCGCGAACGCCTGCAGAAGGAGGCGGAGAAAGAGCGCGAACGCCTGCAGAAGGAGGCGGAGAAGGAGCGCGAACGCCTCCGGAAGGAGACCGAGAAGGCCCGCGAGCGCGAGGACAAGCTGCGTCAGCGGGAGGCTCGGCTCGCCGCCCGGCCCGGCCAGCCTGACCAGCAGGAGTAGCCGTTGCGGCGCAGTTAACGTTCCGTTCAATCTGACGGGGCATATTCCGGATATGTCCGTCGAAATGCTCGATCGGAACGGCGAGCCGGCCCTGCCTCAGGAGAGGTTCCTCAACCGCGAGGAGAGCTGGCTGCAGTTCAACGAGCGCGTGCTCGAACTGGCCGAGGACCCCTCCGTACCACTTCTCGAACGGGTACGGTTCCTGGCCATCTTCGCGAGCAACCTGGACGAGTTCTTCCGGGTCCGCGTCGCGGGGCTGAAACGTCGCATGGCGACCGGTCTGCTGCTGCGGACCAAGAGCGGGCTCAAACCGCGCGAGGAGCTGACGCGGATCGCGACGATCGCCGACGGGCTGGCCAGGCGGCACGCGGCCGCCTTCCACGAGCAGATCTCCCCCCAGCTCGCCGCCGAGGGCATCGCGATCGTCAGATGGGACGACCTGGGCCGCGAGGAGCGCACGGAGCTGCGCAAGCTGTTCAGGGAGCGGGTCCGGCCGGTCCTGACGCCGCTCGCCGTCGACCCTGCCCACCCGTTTCCGTATATTTCCGGGCTCAGCCTCAATCTGGCGGTCGTCGTGCGGAATCCGGCCGACGACCAGACGGTGTTCGCGCGGGTGAAGGTGCCCTCGCAGCTGCCCCGGTTCGTCCCCGTGTCGAAGGACCGGTTCGTCCCGCTGGAGGACGTCATCGCGGCGCATCTCGGGCAGCTCTTCAAGGGCATGGAGATCGTCCAGCATCACGTCTTCCGCGTGACCAGGAACGAGGACCTCGACGTCGACGAGGACGTCACCGAGAACCTCATGCAGGCCCTGGAGAAGGAGCTGCTCAGGCGGCGCTTCGGCTCGCCGGTCCGGCTGGAGGTCGAGGACACGATCTCCCCCGAGGTGCTGGACCTCCTGGTGGAGGAGCTGGGCGTCGCGCCGTACGAGATCTACCGCATCGCCGGCCCGCTCGACCTGACCGGCCTGCACGCCATCGCCGACCTCGAACGCGGCGAGCTCGGCTACCGGCCCTTCGTGCCCGCCGAGGCGGTGGGCGCCGACGAGGACCTGTTCGGCCTGCTGCGCGAGCGCGACGTGCTCGTCCACCACCCGTACGACTCGTTCTCGACCAGCGTGCAGAAGTTCATCGAGACGGCCGCCGCCGACCCCAGAGTGCTGGCGATCAAGCAGACCCTCTACCGGACCAGCGGCGAGTCGCCGATCGTCGACGCCCTGATCGACGCGGCCGAGGCGGGCAAGCAGGTGGTGGTCGTCGTCGAGATCAAGGCCCGCTTCGACGAGCACGCGAACATCAGCTGGGCCCGCAAGCTGGAGCGCGCCGGGTGCCACGTGGTCTACGGCGTGGTCGGCCTGAAGACGCACTGCAAGCTGGCCCTGGTGGTCCGCCAGGAGCCCTCCGGAGAGCTGCGCCGCTACTGCCACATCGGCACCGGCAACTACAACCCCAAGACCGCCCGGCAGTACGAGGACTTCGGCCTGCTCACCGCCGATCCGCTGGTCGGCGAGGACGTCACCGACCTGTTCATCCACCTGACCGGCTACTCCCACCACTCGGCCTACCGCCGGCTGCTGGTCGCGCCGCACTCGCTGCGCGCCGGGCTGCTGGCCCGGATCGAGCGGGAGATCGCGCACCAGCGGGCCGGTCGCCCCGCCCGGATCAGGATCAAGACCAACTCGCTGGTGGACGAGCCGGTCATCGACGCGCTCTACCGCGCCTCCCGCGCCGGCGTGCCGGTGGACCTGTGGGTACGCGGCGTCTGCATCCTGCGCCCCGGAGTGCCCGGCCTGTCGGAGAACATCCGGGTCAGGTCGGTCCTGGGGCGGTTCCTGGAGCACTCCCGCGTCTACGAGTTCGGCCTGGGCAGGCGGCCGGAGGTGTGGATCGGCAGTGCCGACCTCATGCGCCGCAACCTCGACCGCCGCGTGGAGGCCCTGGTCAAGGTGACCGCCCAGCAGCACAAGGCGTACCTGATCGGGCTGATGGACCTGGCCATGGCCGACACCACGAACACGTGGTGGCTGAACGCCGACGGCACGTGGGCCCGCCACCCCGGCGAGGACCTGCAGAGTCACCTCATCGGCACCCACCGCTGGAGGACCGTTGACGACTGATCCGCTGCGGGCCGCGGGAGCCGTGGTGTGGCGGGGCGACGAGAGCCGTCCGGAGGTGGCCGTCATCCACCGGCCGCGCTACGACGACTGGACCTTCCCCAAGGGCAAGCTGCTGCCCGGCGAGCACGTGATCGCCGCCGCGCTGCGCGAGGTGCGCGAGGAGACGGGCCTGAGCGTGTCGCTCGGCCGCCCCTTGCCGCCTGCCCACTACCTGCGCCAGGGCCGGACGAAACGGGTCGACTACTGGGTGGGCCGCGTGCTGGCGCGGGACGACTTCGTCCCGGGCGACGAGGTGGACGAGCTGCGCTGGCTGCCGGCCGACGAGGCCGCCGCGCTGCTCAGCTACGAGTGGGACGCGGGCCTGCTGCGCGCCGTTTCTGCCGCGCCGCTCGACACCGTCCCCCTCGTCCTCGTACGGCACGCGAGCGCGGGCGCCCGGCAGGAGTGGGGCGGCGACGACGCGCTCCGGCCGCTCGACCCCGACGGCCGAGCTCAGGCGGCGACCCTGGCCAACGTGCTGCCGGCCTACCGGCCCGAGACGCTGCTCAGCTCGCCGAGCCTGCGTTGCGTCCAGACGCTGGAGCCGTACGGCATGGAGATCGGTCTGGAGCCGCTGCTCGGCGAGGAGAGCCAGGACCCGGGCAAGACGCCCGCGCTGGTGCGGTCGCTGCGCCGGCCGGCGGCCGTGTGCAGCCACCGCAAGGTGCTGCCCGGCCTGATCCGCGCGCTGACCGGCGAGGAGACGCGGCTACGCAAGGGCGCGTTCGCCGTGGTGCACCGGATCGGCGAGCGGGTGATCAGCGTGGAGCGGCACTCCACGTGACGGGCAGCTCCGCGAACCCCTCCGTGATGCGCCCCTCCGACCGCCGCAGCTCCGACACCGGCACGGCCACGCGCAGGTCGGGGAAGCGCTGGTAGAGCCTGCCGAACACGGCCTCCAGCTCGACCCGGGCCAGGCTCGCCCCGATGCAGAACCGGGGTCCCCAGCCGAAGCTGAGATGCGGATCGCTCAACGGCCGGCGCAGGTCGAAGGCGTCGGGCTCGGCGAAGACGCGCTCGTCCCTGTTCGCCGCGCCGGTCATGAGCAGCACCGCCTCGCCCTTGCGGATCGTGACCCCGCTCAGCTCGATGTCGTCGTGCGCGTACCTCGGCAGGCCGTGCAGGCTCGGCGCGGCCAGCCGGAGGATCTCCTCCACGGCGGCGGCGGCCAGCCCCGGGTCGGCGCTGAGCAGCGCGCGCTGGCCGGGGTTCATCTCCAGGAGCAGCACGCCGTAGTCGATGCGGTTGACCGTCGTCTCGTGCCCGGCGAACAGCAGCCCGCCGGCCAGCTGCGCGATCTTCCCGTCGTCGTCCAGCTCACCGGCCAGGTCGGACAGGACGTCCTCTCCCGGGGTGTGCCGCTTGCGTTCGATGAGATCGGCCATGTAGGCGCCCATCTCCTCGCGGGCGGCCAGGCCGAGGGCCTCGTCCGTCGCGTCGCCCATCCGGGCCGAGACGCCGCTGAAGTAGTCGCGGTCCTCGAAGGGCACGCCGAGCAGCTCGCAGATGACCAGCACGGGAAGCGGGAAGGAGAGCTCGGCGTGCAGGTCGGCGGGCGGTGTCAGCTTCGCCAGATGGGCCAGCCGCTCGTCGACCAGGGTGCCGACGTGCTCTCTGAGGGCCTTCATGCGGCGGGCCGAGAACGACGGCACGAACAACCTGCGCATCCGGTCGTGCTCGGGCTTCTCGGTCGCGGCGTCGCCCTGCGGGCCGCCGATCAGGGCGGAGGCGGAGACGCGGGCCGCGCTCCCGGGCTCGGGGTGGGAGCGGTTCAGCCGGCCGTCGGCGAACAGGGCGCGCGTGTCCTCGTAGCCGCTGACCAGCCAGACCTCGTCGCCCATCGGGGTGCGGACCTTGGCGATGCCCTCCCGCTCCCGCAGCTCGCGGTAGGCCGCGGGGACGCTCAGCGGGTCGCTGCGTGCGAAGGGCACGATGGGAATGTCATTCATATCACCTTCCTAACAGCTTTGACGGTCCGCGCCCACACTTTGGGGAACCGCGTGTCAGCCCGCTCGGCGGCGGCGCGTTCGAGGCCGATCAGCAGCCCGTAGGTGAAGGTGTCCTCCCCCGCCCGCCGGGCGCGTTCCGCCTCCTCGGCGAGCGTCTGCTGCGCGACCAGGCCGTCCCGCTGCGCGCCCAGCACCTCCTGTACGCCCTCGGCCAGCTCGGCCAGCTCACCCAACTGGTCGCCGAGGGTGGGTTCGAGCGCCTCCGCCGTGTAACGGGCCCGTTTGGCCGCCTTGCGCACGTCGTGCAGGGCGATCACCCGCTGCGCCGGATCCTCGGTCTCCTGGGCGATGTCGTACGCCTTGGTCACCCGGTCCCAGCCGGCGGTCGCCACCTTCGTGAGCGTCTTGCGGGCCGGCTTCGCCGCCGCCTTGGCCAGCCGCGGCTCGGTCACCAGCGTGTCGAGCCGGTCCAGCAGGGCGTAGTAGCGCCGGCCGCTCAGGGTGTCCCTGATCCGCGCGTACGCCTCCCGCTCACGGGTGAGCAGGTCGTCGGCGAGCCTGCCCCGGACCGGGCCGGCGACCAGCTCGGGCGGCAACCGGTCCAGCAGCCCGTCGAACCTGGCCCTGATCACCTCCAGGTCCCGGGCCTCGCCGAGCACCGTGCCCAGCCACCTGAGCTCCTCCTGGACCTCGCGGGTGTCGGTCACGATCGTCTTGAACGCCTTCAGCGCGCTGCGCAGCCTGCGGGAGGCGACGCGCATCTGGTGCACGGCGTCCTCTTCGGCCCGCCGTACGCGGGGGTCCTGGGAGAGGAGAGCGGCGACCTGGCTCGCGAGGTAGTCGACGACGACCCGGCCCGCGCTGCCCGGCTCGGTGTCCGCCACGGGCGAAGGGGGCCGGTCGAGGAGCCTGGCGAGCTTGCTGACCGCGTCGGACGGGGTGGCGCCCGCCTTCCTGAGGCGCTTGCCGACCTTGGCCAGCAGGGCGCGGTCGCCGTCGAGGATCTCGGCCTCCACCTCGCGCCATCGGGCGATCCTGCGCTCCTCGCCGAGCACGGTGCCCTTGACCTGGTCGTCGGCGACCTCGATCAACCTGGTGTCGCCGTCACGCAGCAGGGTGACGCTCCTGCGGGTGTCGAGCTCGGCGACCGCGCGCAGCTCCGCGCCGCGCGTGTAGGCGCGCACCAGCTCGGCGAGCTCCGGCGGCACCACCTTCGTGCTCGGGGTCAGCGGCCGGGCGATCTCCTGGCGGACTCCCCTGGCCTTGGGCAGCTTCAGGTGCCAGCCGGCGTCGTCGCCGCCGCGCCTGCGCCTGAGCGTGACGCCTCGCGCCGCCAGGCGGAGATCCGGGGTGTCGTAGTAGAGCGCCACCAGCCGGTGGCTCTTCGGGCCGACGACCTCGGCCAGCCCGCTCAGATCCGGAATCTCGAAGTCGGGCGGAACGTCGAACTTGTCCTCGATCTCGATGCCCACAGCACCTCGCAAAAGGTCCGTTTCGAGGACAATCATGCCACTGGAACAGGATGATCACCGCGGCCGCAGCAGCTCGATTCCATCGCCCACGAGATCCGCGACGTACGCACCGGGCCCCATGCTCACTTCCGCGCCACCACGAAGATCCGCCGGAACGGGAACGGCGTGCCGTACTCCCGGCTCGGATAGGCCTCGCGCAGCGGCCCGGCCAGCTCGGCGGCGAACCTGTCCCGCTCGGCCGGGTCCAGCCGATCGAAGACGGGCCGCAGCGCGGTGCCCGAGACCCAGTCGAGCACCGCGTTCTCCCCCCGCAGCACGTGCGTGTAGGTCGTCTCCCAGGCGTCGGGCCGGCAGCCGAGACCGTACAGGAGGTCGAGGTAGCCGACCGGATCGTCGACGGGGTTGTCGCGGTCGAGGTCGCCGAGCCGGTCGGACCAGGTGGGCGAGGCGCACAGCTCGCGGATGACGCGGTGGCTGGGGGCGTCGAAGTTGCCGGGCACCTGGAAGGCCAGCCAGCCCCCGGGGCTCAGCGCCTCCACCCAGCGCTCGATCACGTCACGGTACGTGGGCACCCACTGGAGCACGGCGTTGGCGACGATCACGTCCACCGGCCGGTCCGGATGCCAGGTGGTCACGTTCGCGACCTCGAACCTGGGCCTCGCCGCCGGCTCCCTCGCCTTCCGGATCATGGCCGGCGAGGCGTCGAAGCCCTCCACGGTCGCCTCCGGCCAGCGCCGGGCCAACTCCACGGTGAGTTCGCCGGTGCCGCAGCCGGCGTCCACGACATAATCGGGACGGTCCGCTTCCACTCTGGCGATCAGATCGTGGAACGGCCTCGACCGCTCGTCGGCGAATCTGGCATACGTCGCTGGATCCCAGATATCTCTCGACATAGAGATAATTGATAGCGAGATAGTTATCTCGATGTCAAGACAGTACACTTGGGTCATGACCGAGGATCCGCAGGACGAGGTCGACCGGCTCGTCCGGGCCTGGCGGGAGGAGCGCCCCGACCTCGACGTCGAGCCGCTCCAGGTGCTCTCCCGCGTGTCGCGTCTGGCCAGGCACCTCGACCGGGCCAGGAGGGCCGCGTTCGCCGAGCATGACCTGGAGCCCTGGGAGTTCGACGTGCTCACCGCGCTGCGCCGGGCCGGCAAGCCGTACGAACTGAGCCCGGGTAGCCTGCTCCGCGCCACCCTGGTGACGTCGGGCACGATGACCAACCGCATCGACCGGCTCGCTCAGGCCGGTCTCGTCGTCCGCCGGCCCGACCCGGAGGATCGGCGCGGCGTCCTGGTCACCCTGACGGAGGCGGGGCAGGCGCGCGTCGACGCCGCCTTCTCCGACCTGCTGCGGCGGGAGCGGGAGCTGCTCTCCGGCCTGGGCGCCGACGACCGGCGCACCCTCGCCGCACTCCTCCGCACGCTCCTCACACCGTTCGACTCCTGAAGAGGTGCGCGGTCAGTCGCCGAGGCTGTCGGCGACCTCCAGCCACTCGGCCTCGATGCTGTCCTTCTGGCTGAGGAGGTCGCGCAGCTCGGCGTCCAGAGAACCGAGCCGGGCGTAGTCGCTCGCCGCCTCGGCCATCGCGGCGTGCAGCTTGGCCTCCTTGTCACTGAGCCGGTCGAGCTGGCGTTCGAGACGGTTGAGCTCCTTGCGCAGCTCCCGCTCCTCCTTGGCCGACATCCCCGCGGGCTGGGCCGGCGCCTCGGCCGCCACCCGCTCGGCGGGCACGGCCGAACCGACCCGGGCCGTGAGCGCGGCGCCCGCCGCCCGGCGCTGGAGGTATTCGTCGACCCCGCCGGGCAGCAGCGACAACCTGCCGTCGCCGAGGAGCGCGACGCTGCGGTCGGTCACCCGCTCCAGGAAGTAGCGGTCGTGGCTGACCAGGATCAGCGTGCCCGGCCAGCCGTCGAGCAGGTCTTCGAGCTCGTTGAGGGTCTCGATGTCGAGGTCGTTGGTCGGCTCGTCGAGCAGCAGCACGTTGGGGTCGTCCATGAGCAGCCGGAGCAGTTGCAGCCGCCGTCGCTCGCCGCCCGACAGGTCGCCGATCACCTTCCACTGCGCGTCACCCTTGAAGCCCAGGCGTTCGAGCAGTTGGGAGGCGGTCCACTCCTTCTTGCCGACCTGGATGTACTTGCGTACGTCCTCGATCGTCTCCAGCACCCGCCGGGTGGGGTCGAGCTCGGCCAGCTCCTGCGACAGATGCGCCATCCGCACGGTCTTGCCCCTGACCACGCGCCCGGAGTCGGGCTGGACCGTGTCGGCGAGCAGCCGGAGCACCGACGACTTGCCGGAGCCGTTGACGCCGATCAGCCCGATGCGGTCGCCCGGCCCGAACTGCCAGGTGGTCCGGTCGAGCACCAGAGGCCCGCTGCCGGGCCCACCGGCGTGGAGGGTCACGTCCTCCAGGTCGTAGACGGTCCTGCCGAGCCGCGCCGTGGCGAACTTCACCAGCTCGACGCTCTCACGGGGCGGCGGCTCGTTGGCGATCAGCGCCTGAGCGGCCTCGATGCGGAACTTCGGCTTGGACGTGCGCGCGGGCGGGCCGCGCCGCAGCCAGGCGATCTCCTTGCGCATGAGGTTCTGGCGGCGCTCCTCGGACGCCTGGGCGATGCGCGCCCGCTCCGCCTTCGCCAGCACGTAAGCCGCGTATCCACCCTCATAGCGCTCGACCCGCCCGTCGACCACCTCCCAGGTGCGGGTGGACACGGCGTCGAGGAACCAGCGGTCGTGCGTCACGACCACCAGCGCGCTCTTCCTGGCGGCCAGATGAGCCGCCAGCCAGGCGATGGCCTCGATGTCGAGGTGGTTGGTGGGCTCGTCCAGCATGATCAGGTCGTGCTCGTCGATCAGCAGCCGGGCCAGCGCCGTACGGCGGCGCTCCCCGCCCGACAGCTCGCTCGCCCGCGCGTCGAGGTCGAGATCGCCGATCAGGCTGCCGAGAAGCTCGCGAACGCCCTGGTCGCCGGCCCACTCGTGCTCGGCCCTGCCGCCCAGCACCAGCTCCCGGACGGTCCGGTCGGGGTCGAGGTCGTCGCGCTGCGACAGGAACCCCACCCTCAGGCCCCGCGTGTGCGTCACCCGCCCGCTGTCGGGCTTCGCATCCCCTGCGATCAGCGACATCAGGGTGGTCTTGCCACCGCCGTTGCGGCCCACGACACCGATCCGCTCTCCGGCCTCGACGCCGAGGGAGACGTCGTGGAGCAGCGGCTTGGGCCCGTAGGCATGGGAGACAGACTCGAGATTGACCAGATTCATCGCGCTTCCAGGGTATCGGCTCCCTGCGCCCTCCCGGCTCGCTGTCGAGCAGCGGTGCTTGACCTTGCCGTCGCGTCAACATCTAGCGTCGTGAACGAGCCGGAAGAACCGGCTCGGTGATGGGCAGGGAACGGGTGAGCGGGCCATGGCATGGTCGATCGCACAGGTGGCGCGGATGTCGGGAGTGACGTCGAGGACTCTGCGCCACTATGACGAGATCGGGCTGCTGACACCCGCCTGGGTCGGCGGGAACGGCTATCGCCACTACGAGGAGGACCAGCTACTGCGGTTGCAGCAGATCCTCGTGCTGCGTGAGCTCGACCTCGGTCTCGCCGAGATCAAGGAGATCATCGATCGGCACACCGACCCGGTGGAGGCGTTGCGTGAGCACCACCGGCGGCTGCTGCGGGAGCGCGACCGGCTGGACGCCGTGGCCCGCATGGTGACCCGCACCATCACCGAACTCCAGGAGAGCGAAGGGAAGGGCGGCATGTCCAGAATCAGTAGGCCGGAGAACCTGTTCGAGGGGTTCGACGGGGTGCGCTACGGCGCGGAGGCCCGCGAGCGGTGGCCGGAGCACTGGGAGCGGTCCGGGCAACAGGAGCTCCTGGACACCCTGCCTCCCGAGGAGATCGACCGCCTGGGCCAGGAGGCGACGGCGGGAATGATGCGGATGGCCGAGTTCATGACCGCCGGCACCCCCACCGACGACCCCACGGTTCTCGCCGAACTCGACGCTCACTACCGGCACCTGACCCGGTTCTGGTCGCCGACCGCGGCGGAGTACACGCACCTGGCTCGGATGCAGGTCGACGACGAGCGGTTCGGTGCGAACTATGAGCGGATCGCCGAGGGCCTGTCCGGGTACATGCGCGACGCCATGCTCGCCTACGCGCACGCCCGGTTGAGCTGAACCTCGCTGGTCGAGGCACCCGGCCTGCCGAGGCCACTCACCTCGCTGGTTGAGGTCGCCCCGGCCTGCCGAGGCCACTCACGTCGCGACCAGCGCCTGGCATGGTCCGGCAGAACGGAAGGTGCTAGGCCGGGCGGGGGCCGGAGACGGGGCCGTGAGCGGTCAGAGCGGTGCGGCAGGAGGGCGACTCGGACAACGCGTCGGCGAGACGCCGAGCGTGCTCCTCGTCGGCCGCGAGGAAGGCACAGGTCGGGCCGGAGCCGGAGACGAGGCCGCCGAGCGCGCCCGCATCGCGACCGGCCGCCAAGATGCCGGCCAGTTCGGGGCGGAGGGCGAGGGCGGCCGGCTGCAGGTCGTTGGCGAGACGGGCGCCCAGCGCGGGGGCGTCACCCGTACGGAGAGCCGCCAGCAGTGCCTCGTCCGCCTGCGGCCACGGCGCCTCGGCCCCCGCCGCCGCGCGCAGGGCGTCGCACTCGGCGTAGACCCGAGGGGTGGACAGCCCGCCGTCGGCCACCGCGAACGCCCAGTGGAAGACACCACCCGTCGGCAGCTCGCTGAGCTGCTCACCCCGGCCGGTGCCCACCGCCGTGCCACCCAGCAGCGCGAACGGCACGTCGCTCCCCAGGTCGCCGGCGATCTCCAGGAGATCCTCGAACGGCAGGCCGAGACCCCACAGCTCGTTGCACGCCACCAGCGCACCCGCCGCGTCGGCGCTGCCCCCGGCCATGCCGCCCGCCACCGGGATCGCCTTGCGGATCACCAGGTCCGCCCCATAGGCGCGGCCGGCGTGCTTGGCCAGAGCCCGAGCGGCCTGAACAGCCAGGTTGCCGTCATCGACCGGCACCTGGTCGGCCCACTCGCCCACGACTGACACGGTGATCGACTCGGACTCGTTCGCCACCACCTCGTCGAAGATGGACACGGCGTGGAACACGTTGACCAGGTCGTGGTAGCCGTCCTCGCGCAGCGGCCCCACGGACAGCTGCACGTTGACCTTCGCGGGCACCCGTACGGTCACCGAACTCATCAATCTTCTGCCATTCCATCGCCGCCGGCTCAAGGACATCCGATGTTATACGGACCCGCTTCCCCGCCACGCGGGCTTCCCAGTGCGGCACGCGCGACAGCCGGGGATGCGACCCGTGCATGGCCGAACAGGTGGCCGGATCGGTCAGGAATCGAGAAGCGCAGGTCACGGAGCAGCACCTAGCCTGATCGTCATGGACATCACCATTCACACGAGCTTCCTGCCGCATGACGACCCGGACGCGTCCCTGGCCTTCTACCGCGACATCCTCGGCTTCGAGGTCCGCAGCGACGTCGGCCAGGGCAAGATGCGCTGGATCACGGTCGGCCCCGCCGGCCAGCCCGACACGTCCATCCTCCTGGCGCCGCCGGCCGCCGACCCCGGGATCACCGAGGACGAGCGCCGCACCATCGTCGAGATGATGGCCAAGGGCACCTACGGCTGGATCCTGCTGGCCACCCGGGACCTCGACGGCACTTTCGAGAGGGTCCAGGCCGGCGACGCCGAGGTCGTCCAGGAGCCGACCGAGCAGCCGTACGGCATCCGCGACTGCGCCTTCCGCGATCCCGCGGGCAACCTGGTCCGCATCCAGGAGCTTCGCTGAGCCGTCCGAGCCTTCCGGACATCGAGAGGAGTTCTCATGTGTCACCCCGCATGGGGGCGCGCACGCACCGCGCACCTGAGTGACCTCGCGCGGCTGCGCCGCGTCCGCGACCGGATCGACCGGGACTACGCGCAGCCGCTGGACGTCGAGGCTCTCGCCCGCGGCGCTCACATGTCGGCCGGGCACCTCAGCAGGGAGTTCCGGCTGGCCTATGGCGAGTCGCCCTACAGCTACCTGATGACGCGGCGCATCGAGCGCGCGATGACGCTGCTGCGTCGTGGCGACCTCAACGTCACCGAGGTCTGCTTCGCGGTCGGCTGCTCATCGCTGGGCACCTTCAGCACCCGCTTCACCGAGCTGGTCGGCATGCCGCCCAGCGTCTACCGGCGCCGCGCGATGAGCGCCGCGGCGGGGATGCCGCCGTGTGTGGCCAAACAGGTGACGAGACCGATCAGGAATCAAGAAGCGCCGGTCGCCGAGCCGCAAATAGCGTGATGACCATGGCATCCATCGCATCCGTCACCCTCGACGTGGCCGACCCCACGACCGCCGGCCACTTCTACGCCACGGCCTTCGGGCTGGACACGCAAATTCGCCTGCGGGCCTCGGAGGCACCGACCACCGGCTTCCGTGGGTTCACGCTCTCGCTCACGGTCTCCCAGCCGTCCACCGTCAACGGCCTCATCGACGCCGCCCTCGACGCCGGCGCCACGTCGCTGAAGCCGGTCACCAAGTCGCTCTGGGGCTACGGCGGCGTCGTACAGGCCCCGGACGGGACGATCTGGAAGGTCGCGACCTCGGCGAAGAAGGACACCGGCCCGGCCACCCGGCAGATCGACCAGCTCGTGCTCCTGCTCGGAGTCGCGGACGTGACCGCGAGCAAGCGGTTCTACACCGACCGAGGCCTTGCCGTGGCCAAGAGCTTCGGCCGCGTGTACGTCGAGTTCGCCAGCGAGTCGAGCCCCGTCAAGCTGGCGCTTTACAGGCGCCGTGCCCTTGCCAAGGACGCCGGCGTCTCTCCCGACGGCACCGGATCGCACCGGCTCATGATCGGTGGCGATGCCGGGCCGTTCACCGACCCCGACGGGTTCGCCTGGGAGGCCGCATCGCCGGCGACCCTGCCCTGACGTGTCACTGCTACCTGTCCTTGACGGCCAATCGCCAACCCTCGCGCCGCTCCGCGGCAGGTTGGCCTTCCCAGGGCTGAAGCCCGGGGTCTTCAGCAAAGGAAATCCGATGACAGGCGCGCCGCCGCGTGGACTTGACGAGAGGCTGCGGGACACCCGCGCGAAACTGGAGAGCGAGGTCGATCTCTGGGTCGCGACGTCGGGCTCCCCTGGCGGCGTCCACCTGATCCCGCTCTCGTATCTCTGGGACGGGACCGTGTTCCTCATCTCGACGCCGCGCGCCTCGGTCACGAGCCACAACCTGCTGGCGGACCGCCGGGTGCGACTCAGCCTTGGGCCGACCCGCGACGTCGTCGTCGTGGAAGGCACCGCCGAGCCGGTGGACATCGCCGACCTCGCCCCCGAGACGGGCGACGCGTTCGCGGCGAGGACAGGGTTCGACCCGCGCGAGCTCGACGAGCCCTACCAGTATTTCCTGATCCGGCCGCGGCGCATCCAGGCCTGGCGTGAGGCGAACGAACTGCGGGGACGCGACCTCATGCGCGACGGCCGCTGGCTCGGCTGACCGCCACGCGGGAACACATCGCGTGCCGCGTCCGACCCGACGGTCCTGGACACACGCTCAGACACGACACGAGATGTCACGGCCGGACCGGCAAACCAGCGGCATGCCGAGCATGATCTTTCACGAGATTCCATGACTAGCATGACCGCTATGCCCGATATGACGCTTATCGAGGTGTCGCAGTGGCGAGGATCTGGTTCGCCTACGGCCGAACGGCTCCACGACGGGGCAAGACTGCTGGCCGAAATGGTGCCCGCCGCCCGCCGCCTCCGCGTGGACGTGGACGATTCTCTGCCCACGACCGCTTCCAAGGTTCGTTCGGCGCTGTCCGAGGCCGACGGACTGGTGGTCACCATCGGCGGTGACTGCGGGGTCGAACTGGAGCCGATCACCGAGGCGATGCGACGGCACGGGGACCGATTGATGGTCGTGTGGTTCGACGCGCACGGGGATCTCAACACTCCTTCGAGCTCGCCATCCGGGGCCTTCCACGGCATGGTGCTGCGCGCCCTCACCGGCGAAGGACCCGAGGGTCTCGTCCCGGATCAGCCCGTGCGACCTCACCAGATCGTGCTCGCCGGGGTGCGCGCCCTTGATCCGGCCGAGGCCGCCTTCATCGAGGCCAGCGGCATCCGGCACATCCGTGCCGCCGACCCCGCCGCGCTCACCGCCGCGATCGCCGGCCCCCTCCTCGGGAGTCGGCAGAGCCCGGGGCAAGATCACGCCGACTCGGGCCGCAAGGCCGTGTACGTCCACATCGATCTGGACGTGCTCGACCCTCGCATCTTCACGAGCGTCGGCTGCCCTGAGCCCGACGGGTTTCACCCCGATGAACTCCTGGCCATGGTCACGGCTGTGGCGGAGCGGTATGAGGTCGCCGGACTGGGCATCACGGAGTACGAGCCGAGCCGCCCCGAGGACCAGGACCTCCTGGCCCCGCTGGTCAAAGCGCTGGCAGAGGTCTGCGCCAGGAGTTGACACCCTCCCGGCCTGATCGACGGGCACGACAGGCCGCCGACGGGACCCAGCGCTGGCCGTCGTGCTCGCCGACGCACCCGAATCACGCCAAGGATTCGCCGGACCGTGAGCGGCCTGGGGCGGAACCGGCTGCCGGTATGGTCTCAGCCTGGGCGTACGGCACCGCGATAGATCGGGCGGTAGTAGGACGAGTCAAGGAAGCGGGTCTTCCTGACCACGTCACCGGTCTTCGGGGAGTGGACCATGACGCCGTCGCCCAGGTAGAGGCCCACGTGCGTCGGGTCGCCGGCGCCGCCACCGAAGAAGACCAGGTCTCCCTCGCGCAGGTCGCCGAGGGCGATCCGGCGGCCCTGGCGGAACTGGGAGCCTGTGTAGTGGGCGAGCCGCACACCCGCCTTCGACCAGGCGTAGAGGGTCAGGCCGCTGCAGTCGAAGCCGGTCGTGGACGCTCCTCTGCCTATGCCCTTGGTGGGGCCCGTGGAAGAGCCGCCGCCCCAGGAGAAAGGGGTGCCCACCTGGCCGACGGCCGCGACCGCCGCGACACCGCCCTTGAAGGTCACCGTCGTCCCCGCGCGCTTGCCGGTTCTCCCTGCCTGTGTGGCATCGCCGCTCTCTCCGGCCTTGCCGCCCCTTCCGGCCTCGGGGCTCCCTGACGTGCCGGTAGAAGTCTTGGGGGTTTGCTCCCCGCCGACACGTGGGCCGCCGGCTGCCGGCTCGCCATCCCGAGCCTTGGTCGCCGCGAGCCCTCCATCTCGGCCCCTGATGCCGCCACGCTCCCCGACCTGCGGCTCCCACCCCCCAGGCTCCCCATCCCGGGGCTTGAGCCCGCCGAGCCTCTCGGCCCAGAGCTTCATGGCGCCGCCGAAGTCACCGTCCCGAAGCTTGAACTCGTCGATCCCCGCGTGCCAGGGCCTGACGTCCCCGGCCTCGATGTGCCAAGGCCTGACAACCTCCGATGTGGCCGCGCTTGGAGAGGTCTCCGCAGGCGGCCTGGAGACGAACCAGGGACGGGTCGATGGTGCGTCTTGACGAACGACGGGCCTGATCGTGGGCCCTGCTCCAGTCACCGCCGGTGGAGCGGCCGGACCGATGGGGGAGATGCCCGCGCGGACCAGCGCCTCGGCCACTCGCCCCTGACGAGCGCATGCTTCGGCGGGCAGGGTCAGGAGAACCTTGAGAGGCGGATCGGCCGAGGCTTCGCCTTCGAGGCGGACGGCGAAGGACACCGGCATGGCGTCGGCCCTGGGCGGAGCGAGGGTGTGAGACCGGGGGCGTCGGGCCGACCGGTCAGGTCTCGGCATGCGAGAGCCGTCGAGCAGCCGGGCATACGCACCCGGCAGGGTGATCACGCCTAGACAGGCGGTGGCCACCCGCTGGCCGAGAGGATACGAAGTGGCGGCCGCCGCCGGGCCCGCAAGCGCGGCGAGCCCGGCCAACAGCCCTCCGCCGAGCGTGAGCCACGTGCAGCAACTCCGCGCGAAGAAGCGAGTGTTCATGGAAGGCCTCCAGTGCCGAAAGAGGAGTGGAGGCCTCAGGATCATCCGCCGGCCCATCCGGCCGGGGACCCGAACGTGGTTCTGTGGACAGTGGGCGCACGTTCGCGCCGCGGCTGTGGATAACCGGCGCGCACCCGGCGCGCACCCGGCGCGCACCCGGCGCGCACCCGGCGCGCTCTCGCGCCCTGGCCAGCGCCTTACCCGCTACGGCTTGTGTTCGGCGATGCGGGCGAATGTCTCGACGTCCAGTTGCTCACCCCGAGCCGAGGGTTCGACCCCGGCCGCGCGCAGGGCCGTCTCGGCCTGGGCCGGGCTGCCGGCCCAGGAGGCCAGCGCCGCCCGCAGGGTCTTGCGGCGCTGGGCGAACGCGGCGTCGATGACCGCGAACACCTCCTGCCTCGACGCGCTGGTGACAGGCGGATCGCGGCGTGTCAGCGAGACCAGGCCGCTGTCCACGTTGGGCACCGGCCAGAACACGGTCCGCCCCACGGGCCCCGCGCGGCGCACGTCGGCGTACCAGGCGGCCTTGACCGACGGCACGCCGTACACCTTGGAACCGGGACCGGCCGCGAGCCGGTCGGCCACCTCGGTCTGCACCATGACCAGGCCCTTGCGCAGCGAGGGCAACACCTCCAGCAGGTGCAGCAGCACCGGGACCGCCACGTTGTACGGCAGGTTGGCGACCAGAGCCGTGGGCTGGAGGTCGCCGAGGTCGGCGGCCACGATCTTCATCGCGTCGGCGCCCACGACGGTCAGTCTGTCTCCGAGACCGCGTTCGCCCACCGTGATGGGGAGTTGGGCGGCCAGGACGGGGTCGATCTCGACGGCCACCACGTGGCGGGCCGACGGCAGGAGCGCGAGAGTGAGCGAGCCGAGGCCCGGCCCCACTTCGATCACCACATCTTCCGTCGTGAGGTCTGCAACCCTTACGATGCGCCGGACGGTTCCCCCGTCGATCACGAAGTTCTGGCCCAGCTTTTTTGTCGGACGCAGATCCAGCTTGTCCGCCAAAATACGTATTTCTGCAGGGCCCAACAGCCTCATCATCCAACCAGTCTCCCGCATCGAAGAACCTGCGATGGCGGACGGGGGCACCACAGGGGAGGATGGCGTTGGAAAAGGAAGGGACGACCCTCATGGAGCCAACGGGCGCCGCGCCGCTTCGCCCGACGGATCTGCGGGAAATCGGCCCCTACCGGTTGCTCGGGCGACTGGGCGAGGGTGGCATGGGCACGGTGTTCCTGGCTCGTGCGCCTACGGGGCGGTTCGTCGCGGTCAAAGTGGTGAAGGCCGAATTCGCGAACCAGGAGGGGTTCGCGGCCAGGTTTCACGCCGAGGTGGAGAACGCGCGCCGGGTGGCGTCATTCTGCACCGCTCAGGTGCTCGACAACGGCAACACCGGCGACGGCCGACCGTACATGGTGACCGAATACATCGCGGGCACCCCGTTGTCCGACCAGATCTCGAAATATGGCGCCTTGGATCCGGGGCCGCTGCATGGCGTCGCCTTGGGGGTCGCGGCCGCGCTGGCCGCCATCCACGTGGCCGGGCTGGTCCATCGCGACCTTAAGCCGGCCAACGTCATCCTCTCCCTCTCCGGCCCGCGCGTGATCGACTTCGGCATCGCCAGGGCGCTCGACCGGGAGACCGGGTTCACGATGTCCGGAGAGCTGCTCGGCAGCCCGGGCTGGTGGGCTCCCGAGCAGGTACGCGGCCAGGCGGTCAGCCCGGCGGCCGACATCTTCGCCTGGGGCTGCCTGATCGCCTACGCGGGCAACGGCCGCCACCCCTTCGGCCGTGGCGACCCCATCACGATGGCCACGCGGGTGCTGCACACCCCGCCCGATCTGGGCGCGCTGCCCGCGCCTCTCAACGAGCTCGTACGGCTCGCCACGTCGATGGAGCCAGGTCCCCGGCCCTCGGCCCAGGATCTGCTGATCGCGCTGGTCGGAGGCAGCGTTCCGGCGCCCGCGGCTGCCGACCCGCCCACGCTGGTGGCGACAGAGCTGCTCAACGAATGGGAACCCCCGCAGAATGTGGTGGACGAACCCGACATCACAGCCACGTTCGCCACCCCGCCGCCCAGCGACACCATGGCCAAGCCTCCCACTGGCGGCAAGGGTGCGACCTTGCGGGAGCAGATCCCGCAGTCCTCGCCATCCGCGCAGTCCTTACCGCAGGACGCCCCGCCCCGCCAGGACCAGGGCGACGCCGGGTCCCGGCCTGACCAGCAGCGCAGCCAGCCGGGCACACCTCAGCAAGACCAGCCCCGCCAGGCCCAGGGCCGGCCCCAAACTCAGGCCCAAACTCAGGCCCAGGCCCAGGCCCAGGCCCACCAGCAGGATGCGCCCGCCCGCCAGGACACCGCGCGCCGGCAAACCCCCCCTGTGCGGCAGGCACCGACCCAGCCGCCCCTGGAGGACGCCGCCCGGCGGGAGGAGCAGGCGGCCCGGGAGGAGCTGGCCCGCTGGGAGGTAAGACCACGGCAGGACCAGCCGCCCGCGGGACAGTCCCCCGACTCGCTGCTCACGATTCCGCCACAAGAAGCCCAAGAGGCTCAAGAGGCCCGGGAGGCCCAGGAGCAGCGCCCGCGCGGCACCCGCTGGCTGATCGCGGCGGCCGCGGCGGTGCTGGCCATCGCCGTCACGGCGGGCACGCTGATCGTCACCTCCAGCCGCAACGCCCCACGCCCGGCCCAGTCGCTGGCCGCCGCCCCCACCGGGCAGCCGTCCACCGACGTGGGCCGGAGGTACGCCCTCGGCAACGCGTTCGACGACCCCCAGCTGATCGTCGCGACGGCGCCGCAGTGCGGCCTGAAGCAGTACCAGGACGTCCAGCAGACCCAGGGCCAGCTCTGCGTGGTCCGCTGGTCCATGATCAACCCGGGTGGCGCGCTGCACCTGATCGGCAGCCCGGTCGTGACCCTGCTGGACGACAAGGGCGCCCGCCACGAGCCGCCCGCGGTGCAGCTGCCGGAGGCGATCGTGCCGGGAGCTCGCATCGACCGCGTCTTCGTCTTCGACATGCCTCTCTACCGCAGGCCCGTCGAGCTCACCGCGACCCTCCTCAAGGACGGCAAGCAAGTCGAGGTCAAGCTGTGATGATCCGATCGACGTTCCTGGCTCTGCTGCTGGCCGCGGCGGCGCTCGTCCCCGGCGGCGCCGCGTCGGCGGTCGCCTGCTCGGGTCCCGCCGACTTCGACGGTGACGGCGTCGAGGACGTGGTCGTCGGCGACCCGTTCGGCGACGGCGACAAGGGCGCCGTGCATGTGATCTCCGGCGAGAAGGTCGTGTCCGTCTCGGTGCCCGGCCTGAACCCGGGCGACGGTTTCGGCTGGTCGGTGACCCTGGCCAGGGTCGACGCCGATGCCTGCGCCGACCTGATCGTCGGCGCCCCTTTCACCGACCTGCAGGGCGCCGAGGACTCGGGCGCGGCCTACCTCGTCTACGGCGGCGCGGCCGCGCCTCCGGTCCGGCTCGTCTCCACCGAGATCCAGCGTGGCGCGCACTTCGGCTGGTCGGTGGCCGCCAGGGGAGACCTGGTGGCGATCGGCGCCCCTTACGAGGACGAGGCGCGGTTGTCCGACGTGGGCGCCGTCTACGTGCGCAAGGGCGAGGGAAGGCTGCGCCGGATCAGCCAGGAGTCGGAGACCGTCCGGGGCAACAGCGAAGTGAGCGACCAGTTCGGCTGGTCGCTGGCGATGGGCGCGGGCAACTCCCTGATCGTCGGCGTGCCGTACGAGAACGACGACGGCACCGGGCGCCAGGTCAGCAGCGGGAAGATCGACTCGGGCTCGGTCGTCGTGATCAACGACGTGCTGGCGGGAGAGCTCGTCAGCACGAAGCTGGACTCACCGACCGGGGCCTCCTACGACAGGTACGGCTACGCGGTGGCCTACGTGGAAGGCTCGGGGCTCGCGGTGAGCGCGCCGGGCCCCGGTTACGTGCAGTTACTCGACACCAAGCTCACCCCGACCAGGACCGTACGGCAGGGCGGCAGGCAGGCGTTCGGCTTCTCGCTGGCCGCGGCCCCCGACGGCAGGCTGGCCATCGGCGCGCCGTACGGTGGCGGGGTGCGGGTGATCTCGCTCAAGGACGGCGGCGAGGACAGGCGGATCGCCTCCATGGGTGAGCTCTTCGGCTATTCGCTGGCCTTCAGCGGCAACAAGATCTACATCGGCCAGCCCGACGCCGCGCCGTACGGGAGGGTCCTGGTGGCGGGGCGCAACGCGGAGGAGCCGAGGCCGCTCCAGCCCGCGAAGGGCGCCGACTTCGGGATGTCGCTCGGCGGCTGACGGTCCGCGAGCCGGTCACCAGGGGCCGAAGACCGTGACCCCGTTGGCGCTGATGGCCTCGCACAGCTCGTCGGGCCGCATTCCCTTGACCTCGGCCAGGCAGCGCAGGGTGAGCGGGATGAGATAGGGGGCGTTGGGCCTGCCCCGGTGCGGCACCGGCGGGAGGTAGGGGGCGTCGGTCTCGACCAGCATGAGCTCGACCGGCGCGATCTGGGCGGCCTCGCGGAGGTATCCGGCGTTCTTGTACGTGACAGGCCCAGAAAATGACATGAAATATCCGGCGTCGGCGCATTTCTTGGCCAGCTCGGCGTCGCCGGAGAAGCTGTGGAACACCACCACCGGCGGCGCCCCCTGCGCCGCGAGCACCTTCAGCACGTCGTCGTGCGCGTCACGGTCGTGGATCACCAGCGCCTTGCCGGTGCGCTTGGCGATCTCGATGTGCCCCCGGAAGCTCGCGTGCTGGTCGTCACGGCTCGCCCAGTCACGGTAGTAGTCGAGCCCGGTCTCCCCCACCGCCCGCACCTCGGGCAGCCCGGCCAGCGCCTCGATCTCGGCCAGCGTCTCCGGGGTGGCGGCGTGCGCCTCGTTGGGGTGCACGGCCACCCCGGCGTAGACGTCGTCGTGCTCGGCCGCCGCCTCGGCGCCCCACCGGGAGGACGGCAGGTCGTAGCCGATGGTGACGAGCCGGGTGACCCCGACGGCCCGGGCGTCGTCGAGGATGCCGCGCACGGTGGACGAGGCCGCCTGCGCGGCCTGGGCGACCGGATCGCCCGAGGAGGCCTGCCGGTTGCCCACCATGATGTCGAGGTGGCAGTGGCTGTCGAAGACCGGAGCCGAAAGCGGCTCGGGAGCTGCGGGAATCTTGCTCACGGAGCCTAAACTAGCGTCCCCGTCCCCGCGCCTGAGCCGCCCGTCCAGTCGCCCGAGCCGCGCACGGTGTCAGTCGGCCAGGCGGGCCAGCTCCTCGTCGACGACCTTGGGGTCGAGTTTCTTGAACAGCGGCACCGGCGTCGCCAGCGGGGTGCCCGGCTTGATCGGCCGGTGCTCCCAGCGGGCCTCGCCGTGGTAGTCGCCGGTGATCACCGGGTAGGAGGCGCCGCCGTCCTCGTCGACCTCGTGGATCTCCGGCATGCCCGACCAGACGCCCTCGCCGCCCAGCATGGCGTGGACCTTGTTGGACGAGCTGGGCAGGAACGGCGTCAGCAGCGTCTTGGCGTCGTCGACCACCTGGAGGGCGACGTGCAGGATGGACTTCTGCCGCTCGGCGTCGTCCTTGAGCTTCCACGGCTCCTGCTCGGCGAGGTAGCGGTTGGCGTCGCGGACCACGTCGAGGGCCTCGGTGATGGCGTTCTTGAACCGCGAGCGGCCCAGCTCGGCGCCCACCGGGCCGAACGCCGCCCGCGAACGCTCCAGCAGCCGCCGGTCGGCGTCGGTCAGCGCGCCGGCCTCGGGGATCTGGCCGAAGTTCTTGGCCGCCATCGAGATCGACCGGTTGACCAGGTTGCCCCAGGCCGCGACCAGCTCGCCGTTGTTGCGGTTGACGAACTCCTGCCAGGTGAAGTCGGTGTCCTGGTTTTCGGGGCCCGCCACGGCGATGTAGTAGCGCAGCGCGTCGGCGTCATAGCGCGCCAGGAAGTCGCGGACGTAGATGACGACCTGACGGGAGGAGGAGAACTTGCGGCCCTCCATCGTCAGGAACTCGCTGGAGACCACCTCGGACGGCACGTCGAGCTTGCCCAGCGCCCCGGGCCGCCCGTCTCGCGCGCCCTGGCCGTTGTAGCCGAACAGCATCGCCGGCCAGATCTCGGCGTGGAAGACGATGTTGTCCTTGCCCATGAAGTAGTAGCCCCGGGCGTCGGGATTCTGCCACCACTGCCGCCACGCGTCGGGGTCACCGGAGCGTCTGGCCCACTCGATCGAGGCCGAAAGGTAGCCGATGACGGCGTCGAACCAGACGTAGAGCCGCTTGTTGGGCTGGTCGCGCCAGCCGTCGAGCGGGATCGGCACGCCCCAGTCGAGGTCGCGGCTGATCGCCCGCGGCTGCAGGTCGCCCAGCAGGTTGAGGGCGAACTTGAGCACGTTGGGCCGCCACTCGCCCTGCTTGGACTGCAGGTAGGAGCCGAGCACCTCGGCGAAGGCCGGCAGGTCGAGCATGAAGTGCTCGGTCTCGGCGAAGACCGGGGTCTCGCCGTTGATGCGGCTCTTGGGGTTGATCAGCTCGATCGGGTCGAGCTGGTTGCCGCAGTTGTCGCACTGGTCGCCGCGGGCGCCGTCGTAGCCGCAGATGGGGCAGGTGCCCTCGATGTAGCGGTCGGGCAGGGTGCGCCCGGTCGAGGGCGAGATGGCGCCCATGGTGGTCTTGGGGAAGATATAGCCGTTGTCGTAGAGCCCCTTGAAGACGGCCTGGGTGACGGCGTAGTGGTTGGCGGTGCTCGTACGGGTGAAGAGGTCGTAGGACAGGCCCAGCCCGGTCAGGTCTTCGACGATCACCCGGTTGTAGCGGTCGGCCAGCTCCCTGGCGCTCACGCCCTCCTTGTCGGCCTGGACCTGGATGGGCGTGCCGTGCTCGTCGGTGCCGGACACCATCAGCACCTTGTTGCCCGCCATCCGCTGGTAGCGGCTGAAGATGTCGGACGGCACGCCGAACCCTGAGACGTGCCCGATGTGACGGGGGCCGTTGGCGTACGGCCACGCGACGGCGGTCAAGATGTGCTGGGACATAGCTCCAAGCCTAAGGCGCACGGATAGCCGCCTCGAACGGATTTAGGCAACCTTCGGCGCCGGTGGGCAGGGCGACCGAGAAAGCTCAGTAGGTGGGCGAGTCTTCGCGGGAGACGGCCTCGGCGGCCTCTTCGGCGGCCTTGGCCGCGACGTCGATGGAGCTCTCGCGGGTCCGGCGGATGCCGAGGATGCTGACGAACAGGGCGGCGAAGATGGTCTGGAAGCTCATGATGAGGGCCGTGGCCGAGGGGACGACCAGCCGCAGCGACTCGCGCGGATCGAGCGCGCCGAAGCTGCGCACCTGCCAGTGCGCCAGCGACATCACCAGGCCGACGAGACCGGCCAGCGCCAGCAGGCCGCCGGCGATCAGGCCCTTCTCCAGCGACACGATGTCGATCAGCTTGCGGACGCGTGAGGACTCCGGCAGGAACCCCTCCTCGGCCGCGTAGACCTTGGTGAACAACGCGAACAGCGCCGCCTGGAAGCCGATCACCACCGCCGCCGAGGCCCCGACCAGGGTGTCGACGTCGAAGGCCAGCTCGCCGATCTCCACCGGGCCGAAGGTCAGCGCGGTGCCGGCGACCAGCCCTACGAGCATCAGCACCAGGCCCGGATAGAAGAACAGCCACTTGGGGCTGTAGAGGAGCAGGAAGCGCAGGTGGCGCCAGCCGTCGCGCCAGGAGCGCAGGTGGGGCGGGCGGCTGCGGCCGTCGGGCGAGAGCGTGGTGGGCACCTCGCGCACGTCGAGCCCCGACAGCGTGGAGCGGACCACCATCTCGGAGGCGAACTCCATGCCGCCCGTCTGCAGCTGCAGCCGCAGGATCGAGTCGCGCCGGAAGCCACGCAGCCCGCAGTGGAAGTCGCCGATGGCCGACGGGAAGAACAGCCGGCCGATGAACGACAGCACCGGGTTGCCCAGGTAGCGGTGCAGCGGCGGCATCGCGCCGGGTGAGATGCCGCCCTTGAAGCGGTTGCCCATCACCAGGTCGGCACCGTCACGCAACTGCTCGACGAACGGCAGCAACGAGGTGAAATCGTAGGAGTCGTCGGCGTCGCCCATGATGACGTACTTGCCACGCGCGGCACGGATGCCGCCCATGAGCGCGTTGCCGTAGCCCTTCTCGTCGACATGGACCACGCGGGCCCCGGCGTCACGGGCGAGCTGCTGCGAGCCGTCCGTGCTCCCGTTGTCGGCGATCAGGACTTCGCCCTCGATGCCGTGCTCCTCCATGCACGCCAATGCCTTGCGCACACAGACTTCCACGGTTTCCGCCTCGTTGAGGCAGGGCATGACCACCGTCAGTTCCACGTCTCAACCCTTCAGTCACTGCTCCCAGAGCACACCATCATGCCCTGTGCCCGGAGTGTGCCGGGTCAAGTCCTAAAAACGACTGGCATTCTTTACAGCATGGTGAGCGCCGCGGAGATAGCCCCTGTGGACCACTCCGCCCCTGGCCGGATGGCACGTGTGCTGCTGTTCCTACGTCGGCACCGGTTGTTCGCCGCCGCTTTCGCGCTGGGCGCGGTGCTGCGGCTGATCACCATGCTCGGCTACGGCCCCGCGATGTGGTTCAACGACTCCTACGAGTACGTCTCGGTGGCGCTGCACCCGAGGCCACACCCGATCAGGCCCGACGGCTACGGGTTCTGGCTGCTGGCGCTCAAACCGTTCCACAGCTTCACGCTGGTGGTGTTCACCCAGCACCTGATGGGCCTGGCCACGGCCGTGCTGATCTACGCGCTGCTGCGCCGGAAGTTCGGGCTGCCGAAGTGGGGGGCCACGCTGGCGGCGGCGCCGGTGCTGTTCGACGCCTACCAGATCCAGCTGGAGCAGCTGGTGATGTCCGACTCGATGTTCACGCTGCTCGTCGTGGCGGCGATCACGCTGGTGCTGTGGCACCGGAGGATGTCGTGGAAGGTCGGCGTGGTGGTCGGCCTGCTGCTGGCACTGACCTGGCTGACCCGCTCGATCGGCGCGCCGATTCTCGCGCTCGTGGTGGTTTACCTGCTGGTCAAGCGGGTCGGCTGGAAGCCGATCGTGGCCGTGGTGGTGACCTGCTCGCTGCCGATCCTCACGTACATGGGCTGGTTCGCGTCAAGCATGGGCAAATTCGCCATGACCAACAGCGACGGGCTCATTCTTTACATGCGTACGGCCATCTTCGCCGACTGCGACCGGATGAACATCGACAAGTACCAGGAGGTCGAGCTCCTGCTGCTGTGCATCAACGACCCGGTCGACCAGCGCAAGGAGTACGCGCAGTGGTATCTGTGGGGCCAGGGCGGCGCCGGCGCCGGCACCGGTGAGGTCCTGCACCGCTGGGGCGCGGGCAAGAAGTTCACCGAGATCACCAACGAGGCGGCCAGCGCGTTCGCGACGCGCGCGATCCTGTCGCAGCCCGGCGACTACCTGCGCGTGGTGGCGCGCGACTTCTTCCGCGCCTTCCACTGGGACCGCCCGCGCTTCCCCGACGAGGCGACCTACAACATGTACGAGTTCAGGCCCTACTACGATCTCGACGCCGCCGGGCGGCCGAAGCGGCTGCCCACGTGGCCGTCGTTCCAGGGCCGCACCGACACCGACGCCTTCGCCTACGAGCAGGGCCCGCCCGAGACGCGCATCGTCTCGCCGTGGGCCGACATCATGAGCGGCTACCAGCAGGTCTTCTACCTGCGCGGCATCGTGCTGGGCGGCATCATGCTGGTCGGCCTGTACGGCATCGCGGTCCGCTGGCGCACGCTGGGCGGGCCGGTGGTGCTGCCATGGCTGGGCGCGTTCGGGCTGCTGCTGGCGCCGGCGGCGACGGCGGAGTTCGACTACCGCTACGTGCTGCCGGCCGTGCCGCTGGCCTGCGTCGCGGCGGCCATCACGCTGAGCCGCGTCTCGTGGCGCCGCGCACGGCCCGCCGGCGCGTCGGAGTCCGAGTCCACCACCGTGCCCGCCTGAGCGTCGCGGCGGCGTACGGCCTCGGTCACGAGGAGGCGGCGACGACGGCCACGACGAGCAGGACGAGCGACGCCGCGGTCACCACGCCGCCGCCGACCACGGCGGCCTTCCTGCCCCGCCGCACGCGCAGCGCGTACATGACGGAGTAGGGCAGGAAGGCCAGCACGCAGAGACCGAGGGCGGGCATGGCCATCGCGCTCAGCACGCCCTTCGTGCCCGACGGCAGCGCGCGGTCGCCCTCGGGGGTGAGCTGGGCCCGGCCGACGTCACCCGCCGCCGAGTCCGGTGAGGCGGCCACCATGGTCGCGGCGCCGCCGTCGTCGGGGACGAACCGTCCCCGACAGTCGTAACGGCCCTTGCCGAGAGCCGTGCAGGAGACCACGGTGAGGGTGCCCGGTGTGCCGATCTCGCCGGTCGCGAGCCGGAAGTCGGGCACGGCGACCGCGAACGGCACCACACCGAGCAGCAGCCAGCACAGCAGGAGGACGGTCATGCCGACCCGTCCGGGCAGTCGGCCGCCGCCGCCCCCTCGCGAGGGCTTTCCCGAGCCGGAGCCGGTGTTCAGGTCCACGTTCAGCAGGTTGAGGGCGTCGGCCAGATCCATGCGTCCAGCCTGGACCGCCGCACTTGGGCCTCACCTGTGTCCCGCTGCACACCCGGCCTGTCACTTGGGGGCGTCACTTGGGGGCGGGGACGACCCATGAGCGCATCAGCATCCGCGCCCACCACTCCGCCTGGGTGAGCGTCTCGGCGACGAGCACGGGGTAGAGCCACCCGAAGTTGATCAGCACGATGAGCGCCAGCGCTCCCACGGTCGCCGCGCCGAGGGCCCGGCGTCCCGGCGGGGCGTCCCGCCGCCCGATGGCCAGCCCCGCGACCAGCACGAGCGCCAGCACCATGAACGGCACCACGGGGATCATGTAGAAGAGGTACATCGTGCGGTGGTCGGCGACGGCGTAGTAGAACCACGGCAGCCAGCCCGCCGCCGCCACGAGCAGCACCGCGCCCGCCCGCCAGTCCCTGGTGGCCACGTACCACGCGACGAGGCCGAGCAGGGCCAGCCCGGCGGCGTACCAGAGCGCCGGGGTGCCGACGCCGAGCACGGCCTGCGAGCACTTGTCGGCCCCGCACACCGAGGACGGCAGGGCGGGCGGATAGTGGAAGGAGACCGGCCTGAACAGCAGCGGCCAGGTCCAGGGGTCCGACATGTACGGGTGGTAGTCGTCCAGGCCGGTGTGGTAGCCGAGCACCTCGGTCTGATACTTCAGCCACGACCGCGCCGAGTCGAGCACGAAGAACACCGGCCCCGACGAGGTGGCCTGCTCCCAGCCGCGCCCGTAGCCGTCGGCGGTGACGAACCATCCCGTCCACGTCGCCACGAACGTCACCACGGGGGCCAGGCCGAGGGCCGCGGCCGCGCCGGGCACGTCCAGCGAGAAAACGCCCTGGTACGGCCGGCGGAGCCCGACGGCCCGCCTGGCGCCCAGGTCCCACACCACGCTCAGCACGGCGAAGGCGATCAGGAAGAAGACTCCCGACCACTTCACCGCGCACGCGGCGCCCAGGCACACCCCGGCGGCGATCCGCCAGGGCCGGAGCCCGAGCCGGGGGCCGCACGCGGACAGCGGGGAGGTCTCGTACCAGTCGACCAGCCGCTCGCGCGCCCGGTCGCGGTCGACCACCAGGCAGGCGAACCCGGCCAGCACCCAGAACATCAGGAAGATGTCGAGCAGCGCGGTCCGGGACAGGACCAGGTGCAGCCCGTCGAGCGCGAGCAGGAACCCGGCCAGGCAGCCGAGCAGGGTCGAGCGGGTCATCCGGCGGGCGACGCGGGCCAGGACCAGGATCGACAGCGTGCCGATGACCGCCGCGGCGAACCGCCAGCCGAAGGGCGTCATGCCGAACAGCCACTCGCCCGCGCCGATCATCCACTTGCCGAGCGGCGGGTGGCTGACGAACGAGGCGCAGTCGGCGGCCTCGGGACAGTGCTTCCAGATGTCGGTGTCGCCCGCGAGGAGACGCCGGTCGGCGATGGGGTTCTTGGTGTCGCCCAGGGTGACCCGCTCGACCCCGTAGGTGATGAGGGAGTAGGCGTCCTTGATGTAGAAGGTCTCGTCGAAGACGACCGCCCTGGGCTCGTCCAGCCGGACGAAGCGGAGGACCCCGCCGAAGATCGTGACGAGGAGCGGGCCGATCCAGCCCCACAGGGCGCTTCCCTGCATCGGCGGCACAAGCCTTTGCGGTGAAACCCCCCAGTTCCTCACGATGGGAAACCTTAGGGCGTGGGGGATCTCCTGTGAACCGCGTCGTAGAGCTCCCGTTTGGGCATGCCCGAGCCCTTGGCGACCTCGGCGACGGCCGCCTTGCGCTGCTCGCCCGCGGCGACGCGGCGCTCGACCTCGGCCACCAGCGCGGCCACGTCCGGCTCGGTCTCGCCCGCGACGTGCCCGGCGACCACGACCGTGATCTCGCCCTTGACGCCCGCCGCGGCCCATTCGGCCAGCTCGGCCAGGCCGCCCCGGCGTACCTCCTCGTAGGTCTTGGTCAGCTCGCGGCAGACGGCGGCCGGACGGTCGGGGCCGAAGGCCTCGGCCATCGCCGCCAGCGAGTCGCGCAGCCGGTGCGGCGCCTCGAAGAAGACCATCGTGCGCTCCTCGGCGGCCAGCGCCGCCAGGCGGCGGGCCCGCTCACCCGCCTTGCGGGGCGGGAAACCCTCGAAGCAGAAGCGGTCGCTGGGCAGGCCGGACACCGCGAGGGCGGTGGTGACGGCGCTCGGCCCCGGCAGCGCGGTCACCGTGATGCCGGCCTCGACCGCGAGGTGGGTCAGGCGGTAGCCGGGGTCGGACACGCCCGGCATCCCGGCGTCGGTGATGACCACCACCGTGCGGCCCTCCCTGAGGCTTTCGAGCAGCTCCTTGGCCCGCCCGGCCTCGTTGGCGTCGTAGTAGGAGACGATCCGGCCGCCGATCTCCACGCCCAGCTCCGTGGCCAGCCTGCGCAGCCGTCTGGTGTCCTCGGCGGCCACCACGTCGGCGCTCGCCAGCGCCTCCCGCAGTCTCGGCGAAACATCGCCCACCTGGCCTATCGGGGCCCCTGCCAGCACCAACCTGCCCTCATCCGTCACCGGACCATTGTGGCAGGGCATCCCGATTGGGCCGTGTTTCTTGGGTAACCACCGGCTTGAGGCCCGTACGATGTCCGAATGGCGGTGACCGACTTCCCGTACCAAGCCTTCGGCAAGCCGAAGGCCGACGAGAACGATTCCCGGGCGCGATCCGTGCGCGACCGGATGGTCCCGCCCATGCGCGGCAGCCTGTTGTGGGGCTGGCTCGGGCCGATCATCGTCACGATCTTCGGCGGCGTCCTGCGCTTCGCCGGCCTCGGCCACCCGAAGGCCGTCGTCTTCGACGAGACCTACTACGCCAAGGACGCCTACTCCCTGATCACGTGGCTGGTGGAGCGGGTCACGATCAAGGACGCCGACAAGGCGATCCTGGCCGGCGACACCGACATCTGGCAGAAGTGCGCCGCCGACGCCCTCGACAAGTGCGCCTCCTACGTGGTCCATCCGCCGGTCGGCAAGTGGATGATCGGCGCGGGTGAGTGGCTGTTCGGCATGACGCCGTTCGGCTGGCGGTTCGCCGCGGCGGTCATCGGCACGCTGTCGATCCTCGTGCTGGCCCGCGTTGCCCGCCGGATGACCCGCTCGACCCTGCTCGGCTGCTTCGCCGGGTTCCTGCTCGCGCTCGACGGGCTGCACTTCGTGCTCTCCCGGACCGCGCTGCTCGACATCTTCCTGATGTTCTGGGTGCTGGCCGCGTTCGCCTGCCTGGTGGTCGACCGCGACCGGGCGCGCGAGCGGCTGGTCGACTGGTACGAGACCTCCCCGCTCACCCCGCAGGGCCCCTACCTGGGCCTGCGCCCGTGGCGCATCGCCGCGGGCGTCTGCCTCGGGCTGGCGATGGGCGTCAAGTGGTCGGGGCTGTTCTTCGCGGTCGCGTTCGCGATCATGTCGCTGCTGTGGGACTTCGGCGCCCGCCGGGCCGTCGGCCTGCGTCACCCCTACCTGGGCGCCTTCTCCAAGGACGTGCCCACCGGGCTGGCGGCCTTCGTCATGGCGCCGTTCATGACGTACATGGCGACCTGGATCGGCTGGTTCGTCAGCGCCGAGGGTTACGGCCGTAAGTGGGAGCAGGCCACCTCGTCCGGGCCGGGGTTCTTCCTCTTCGACTCGATGCGGTCGTGGATCCAGTACCAGTGGCAGGTCTTCTCCTTCCACAACGGGCTGGAGACCTCCCATCCGTACATGTCCGATCCCTGGCAGTGGCCGCTGCTGCTGCGGCCCGTGGCCTTCCACTACGAGGGCCGCGACAACACCTGCGGGGCCAAGGACTGCTCGGAGGCCGTGCTGGGCGTGGGCACGCCGGTGATCTGGTTCGGCGCGCTCGCCGCGCTGGTGGCGCTGATCGCCTGGTACGTCGCCTCACGCGACTGGCGGGCCGGGGCCGTCCTGCTGGCCTACGCCATGGGCTGGCTGCCCTGGTTCTACTTCGCCATCGCCCAGAACCGCACGATGTTCCTGTTCTACGCGATCCCGATGGTGCCGTTCATGGTGCTGGCCATCACACTCTGCGCCGGGGTGCTGATCGGACCGTCCACGCACAGCCTCGGCGGCCCCCTGCCCATGCGACGCACCCTGGGCGCCGCCGCCGTCGGGGCGTTCGCGCTCCTCGCGTTGATCAACTTCTGGTGGCTCCACCCGATCCTGACCGCCGAGCTCATCCCCTACACCGAGTGGAAGGCCAGGATGCTGTTCGACAAACGGTGGATCTAGCCCGATTACAGTCCGCTCATAGTGATTCCGTAGGGTAGTTGCTGTGCAAGACCCAATACGCACCGGTTTCGGTCATCGTCAGCCCCGGGGTCGATACGGCAAACTTCGAGGCATGAGTGCACCAGACGTCACCGCTCTCCTAGCTGAGTTGGAGCGCTCCGATCCAGACCTGGCCGACGAGGCCAGGACCGCCGTCGAGTGGTTGACAGGCGGCGAGCCCCTGGAGACGGTCACCCAACTCGACGTCTGCGAGTTCCTCTGGTACACCCTGCCGCTCAAGGTCGGCGGCGACCACGAGCGGCTCGCCCGCTCGCTCGGCCGCCTGCTCCAGCTCGGGGGCATGCAGCGCTACGCCGCGCTGTGCGAGTCACCGACGACCGCGCGGATTCTGCGCACGTACGCCCGCGACGGCGAGGACGCGGGCACCGCGGCCTACCAGGAGGCGCTGGAGGCCACGGGAGTGCTCCCTCCCAACGTGCCCGACCTGCAGTGGAGCATGATCATGGGGCCCGAGGAGCTGGGCGCCCACATCGCCTGCTCGGCCGCCCTGGAGCTGGCCATCATCTCGGGCGACGACGTCGACCGGGTCGCGCTGACCAGGCGCTGGCTCACCCAGCCGCGGGCCGACCTGGGCGGCGACAACTGGCTGCACCGGGTCCACGGCGAGCGGCTCAACCGCTGGGTGCTGGGGCGCGGCCCCGCAAGGCGGGAGCTGGCCCAGCCGTTCGAGGTGCGGCTGCACGCGCCGGTGAAGGCCCAGCCGATCCCCGCCCTGCGCCGGCTGCTGGCGCTGGCCGCGTCCGAGACCAGCATCCCCATGCGGCTGGCCCCCTCCGCGCCTGCGCTGCGGCTGCGCGAGCTGGCCGAGCGCGAGCTGGGGGCGCTCAGCCGCGACGGCGCCACCCTGACCCTCACCCGTGAGGGCAGGCGGCTGCTCGACTCGCCTGAGGCCATGTGGGAGGCGGTCACCAGGCTGCTGCTGGCGCGGGGCGAGCACGAGTTCGAGGTGTCGGCCCGCGAGGCGGCGCTCATGCTGCTCGCCGACGGTGTGCTGATGTCGCCCGCCCAGTTGCGCGAGCGGGTCGCCGAGGTGGTGGGTGGCGAGGGCTGGCACCCGCGGACCGGGCTCGACGACGTCACCAAGCCGGTCGCGGAGCTGGTCGAGCAGCTCACGGCGCTCGAACTCGCCTTCGGCGACGAGCTGGCGATCCGGATGACCCGGGTGGGGCAGCTGGCCTCGCTGGCGGCGCTCCGGGCGCACGCCCTGCGGCCCCGCAAGTACGTCAACTCCACCTGACCGGGCCCCGCGACTGAACCGGGCGGTCGCCGCCCGCGTATCTCTCGCTACCCGGCCATCGCGGCGCGCAGAACGCGGTGGCCGGGGCCCCGGTCGCCGATCAGGATCGGTCGCGGCGCTCCAGCACGTACCAGCCGACCAGGCAGAGCAGCGCGAACAGGCACAGCCCGGCGACGAGCAGCGGCTCGGAGACCACGAAGGCGAGCACCAGCGCGGCCAGGGCCGCCACCGCCGCGATCACCGAGATCTTCGACACCACATATCCCCTCACCAAGTACGGGAGGGAACTCTACCCGGCATCGGGGACCCGGCCGACGCCCGCCAGGATGCCCGGACGGCTGAGGTCGACGGGCGAGGCCGGAGGCTTCTCCGGATCCCAGTGGGCGACCGGCACCACGCCGGGCGGAAGCAGGTCGAGGCCGTCGAAGTAGCCGGAGAGCTGGTCGGGCCCGCGGCCCGTGATGCCGCCCGAGGTCGTGGTCGTGTAGACCTGTTTGCCCGCCGTGGCCACGTCCTCGGCGGCGTTGCCCTGGAAGATGTGCGACACCACGAGGTAGCTGCCGGGGGTGAGCCGATCGCGGATCCGCCGGACGATCCCAGCCGCCTCGGCGTCGTCGGGGATGAAGTGCAGCACCGCGGCCATCAGCACGGCGTACGGACGCTTGACGTCGATGTGCGCGCGGAGCTGCGGATCGTCCATGATCGCGTCAGGGTCTCTGAGGTCGCCGGGCAGGGCGATGGTCTCGGGGTCACGGGCGAGCAGCGCCCGCGCGTGGATCAGCACGATGGGGTCGTTGTCCACGTAGACCACCCGCGCGTCGGGCGCGTGCCGCCGCGCCACCTGGTGCACGTTGTCCTGGGTGGGCAGCCCGGCGCCGAGGTCGACGAACTGGCGCACTCCCGCCTCGGCCAGCCGGCGTACGGCCCGGCCGAGGAAGGCGCGGTTGGCCCGGGCGATCTCCCCCGCGTCGTTGCCCATCTGCCGGCCGATCTCGATGACCTTCTCGGCCGCCTCCCGGTCGGACGCGAAGTTGTCCTTGCCGCCGAGGTAGTAGTCGTACATGCGGGCGACGCTCGGGACGCGGGCGTCGATCCCGGCGGGCACACGGTCCTGGTCGCTCACGCGATCCCCTTTTGCCGGTCGGTCGTCCGTTTTCAGGCGGACACAGAGCGATCATCATAAGTCCTACTTTCTCGCGCCGGAATGCGCTTTTCGCTTCCGTCACCCAGAGCGCGACGGCGAACCCCCTGTCTCACGCCCTGGCCCGCTGGTCCGCCGCGACCACGGCGATCCACACCATCGCGGTGATCGCGCCGACGCACAGGGTCAGGGAGCCGGCGCGCCCGCCCGCCATCGCCCAGCCGTCACCGAAGGCGAAGATCAGCCCGGCGAGCCGCGAGGCCGCGGCGAACCCGGGACGCCCGGCGCGGGAGTAGTGGCGGCCCAGGACGAAGCAGGCGGCGATGAGCGCGGTGAACGCGATGGAGCCGGCGACCATGTGCATGACGCCGAGCCAGCTCATCGTGCCCGTCTGGCCCAGCGGGGTGCCGGCGGGGAAGCCGTCGCCCGGGTCCATGACGAAGACTCCGGCGGCGGCCATCGCCACCCCGTTGACCAGGACCAGCCTCGGCGCCCACGTCCCGCCGGGCGTGCCGCGCAGAACGCGGCGCAACCCGATCGCCCCGGCGACCGTGAGGGCGCCGCTGACCAGGAAGTTGGCGATCTGGAGCCAGCCGAGGTCGCCCGTGCTCAGCATGCTGATGGGGTGGCGCAGCAGGTCGAAGCCCTCACGGGTGAAGGCCTGCGTCAGCGACACGACCGCGAAGAGCGGCGCGGCGACGACGGAGCCCGCGAGCAGGGTGCGCGTCGCCGGGGTGGCGGTGTGGAGCTGGACGGTGGTCATGGTGTGTGTCCTTTCGCGGGGGGCGGGAGATCCGCCGGCTGCCCGTGTTCCGAGGCCGGTTTCATCCGGCCTCGCTGACGCGTCGAACGGACCGGTCCGGACTCGACACCTCCCGCCTCCACGCCTCCGACCTGGGCGAACGCGCTTCGGCCTGCATTCCCTGTCACATCGCGGAAGACTGCATTCCCTGTCACATCGGGTGAGGAGCGCCTGGTCGGACGGTTAGTGTCGATTTCCGCGGCGCCCGATCGATGCGTAGCCAGAGATCGGCACGGACCGATCACCCCGACCAGCGCGAGGAGACACCACGATGCGATTCCTGATGACGACCAAGGCCAACGGCGCGGCGGCCCCGGACGAGGCGGTCTACGCGGAGATGGCCAAGCTCGTGGAGGAGATGACCCAGGCCGGGGTGCTGCTGGCGACCGGCGGCCTGGACCCGGTGGGCGTCCACGTCACGGCCACCGACGGGACGATGACCGTCACCGACGGGCCGTTCGCCGAGGCGAAGGAGGCGATCGTCAGCTTCGCGCTGATCGAGGCGCGCTCGCAGGAGGAGGCCATCGAGCTCTCCCGGCGCTTCTGGAAGGTCGTCGGCTCCGGCGAGGGCAACATCCAGCAGGTCTTCGGCCCGGAGGACTGATCGGCGGGTTGCGTGCGCGACCGGGCGGATGCTCTCATCGAGCACGTGACGTCCGGAGACACCCACCGCGCGGTCGACGCGGTCTGGAGGATGGAGTCGGCGAGGATCATCGCCGGGCTCGTCCGGATGGTGGGCGACGTGGGGTTGGCCGAGGAGCTCGCACAGGACGCGCTCCTCGCCGCCCTCGAACAGTGGCCCGCGTCGGGCACCCCCGGCAATCCGGGCGCCTGGCTCATGGCCGTCGCCAAACGTCGCGCCATCGACCACCTGCGGCGCGACCAGCGCCTCGATGTCAGACACGAGCAGCTCGCGCACGAGCTCGCCGTCCGGCCGGACACCGCCGAGGCCGACCTCGACGCGGCGCTGGACGACGACGTGGGCGACGACGTGCTGCGCCTGATGTTCGTCTCCTGCCACCCGGCCCTGTCCCACGACGCCCGGGTGGCTCTGACGTTGCGGCTGCTCGGCGGCCTGCGTACCGAGGAGATCGCGCGGGCGTTCCTGGTCGCCGAGCCGACCGTCGCGCAGCGCGTGGTCCGGGCCAAGCGCACGCTCGCCGACCTCAAGGTGCCCTTCGAGGTCCCGGCGGGGCCGGACCGGGCCGTCCGTCTGTCGTCGGTGCTCGAGGTCATCTATCTGGTGTTCAACGAGGGCTACACGGCCACCGCCGGCGACGACTGGATCCGTCACGACCTCTGCCACGAGGCGCTGCGCCTGGGGCGCCTGCTGGCCCGGCTCGCGCCTGACGAGGCCGAGGTGCACGGCCTGGTCGCCCTGATGGAGCTCCAGGCGTCACGGTCAGCCGCCCGCACCGGGCCGGAGGGTCAGCCGATCGCGCTGCACGAGCAGAACCGCGGCCGCTGGGACCTGCTGCTCGTCCGCCGCGGCTTCACCGCCCTGCTGCGCGCCAGGCAGGCCGGCGGCCCCCTCGGCCCCTACGTGCTGCAGGCCGCCATCGCCGCCTGCCACGCGCGGGCCCGCAGCGCGGAGGAGACCGACTGGGAGCAGATCGCCGCCCTCTACGCGCTGCTCGCCCAGGTGCTGCCCACGCCGGTCGTGCAGCTCAACCGGGCGGTCGCGCTGGCCATGGCCCACGGCCCCGAGGCCGGCCTGGAACTGGCCGACACCCTGCTCGCCGAGCCGGCGCTCAAGGGCTATCACCGCCTGCCCAGCGTGCGGGGCGACCTGCTGGCCAGGCTCGGCCGGCACGAGGAGGCCAGGCGGGAGTTCGAGCGGGCCGCGGCTCTCACCCTCAACCTGCCCGAGCGTACGATCCTGCTCGACCGCGCCGCGACCTGCGCCGCCGCGGCCGTCCCCGAGGTGGGCGGCACCCTGGCCGAGGCCGCGACCGCCTTCCTGGGCCGGGCCGAGCTGGACCCCGCGACCGTCCGCTCCTACGGGCAGACCCTGGGCCGGCTCCGCCGCGAGCTGGGCGACGACCTCCCGCTGCGCGGCGTGCACGCGGCGCGGGTCACCGAGATCTGCGCGTCCGCGTGGGGAGACGCCGCCGCCGCCACGTGGAACCGGCACCGGGGAGCCATCCGCTCCTTCTCCGCCTGGGCCGGCGCGCACGGTCTGCTGTCCGGCGATCTGGCGGCCGGGCTGATCCGCCGCTCCGAGCCCCGTGGCCGCACCCGTCCCATCGACCCGCCGCGCCTCGCCGCGCTGTGGCAGCGCCCCGGTCTCGGCCTGCGCGAACGCGCGCTCTGGCTGATGCTGCACGAGAGCGCGGCGCCGGTCGGCTCGGTGCTCGCCCTCAACGTCGAGGACCTCGACCTGGCCGGTCGGCGCGGGAAGACGGCCGCCGGGTCCCGCTGGATCAGCTGGCGGTCCGGCACCGCCGAGCTCCTGCCCGGCCTCGTCGCGGGCCGCCGCCGTGGCCCCCTGTTCCTGTCGGACCGGAGGCCCGGCCCCGGCCGTCGGCCCGCTCCGGCCGACCTGTGCCCGGAGACCGGCCGTCGCAGGCTCTCGTACGAGCGGGCCGAATACCTGTTCAAGCAGGCCACCGGCCACACGCTCAGCCAGCTTCGCAACCGATGACCGGCGACCCTCGACGACTTCGAGAAGCCGCGGGCCGCGCGTCGTACGAGACTGATCAGTGCTCCGTGAACGCGCGCCGGCCGTACGAGAGCAGCTCACGTACGGCGGGATTGCGCGGGCGGTGAGCCGGTCTCGGTAGCGGGCGGCCATCGACTCGCTCAGGATGCCGACGCCGAGCCCGCGGGCGGCGAGGTCGGCGATGGCGTCGCCCGCGCTGGCCTGCAGCGCGATCACCGGGTGCCGGTTCCGCGCCGCGCAGGCCTGGTCGAACACGGCGCGCAGGCCGGTGCCCGGTGACATGCACACGATCGGATGGGTCTCCAGCTCGGCCAGGGTGACCCGGTCCCGCGCGCCAGGGGATGCGTGGCCGGGACCACCGCGACGAGCCGCTCGCTGATGATCGTCAACGCGTCCAGGCCGTCGGGAGCGGCGGTCGCGGCGCCGATGAGCGCCAGGTCGAGGATGCAGGACCGCTGCGGCAGTCCGTCGGCGAGTCTCGGCCCGTCGCGGTCCGTCGCGGCCTGTCTCAGACCGTCTCGGACCGTCTTGGCAGGTCGGGGCAGGTCTCGGCGGGCGAGCAGGAGGTGCCGGTGTCAGGTCGTAGAAGTATTCTTCGCGAACGTGTCCATCTGGCCGTGTCCCATTCGTGGTGATGTCGTACGGCGAGACCGCCGCACACGCCACAACAGGACAGGAGTGCGATCGTGAAGTACATGTTGCTGATCCAGAGTGCGTCCGCCGAGACGGCCGACGCCGCCGACGAGTGCACCGTCGAGGACTGGATCGCCTACGACAAGGAGATGCGGGAGGCGGGGATCTGGGTCTCCGGAGAGTCGCTGGCGGACCTGCTCACCGCCACGGCGGTGCGCGTCGGCCGGGACGGCGGGCGGACGGTGACGGATGGCCCGTTCGCCGAGACCCGCGAGATCCTCGGCGGCTTCTACGTCATCGACGTGCCCGACCTGGACGTCGCGCTGGACTGGGCCGCCCGCTGCCCCGGCGCGCGCGGCGGCGGTTCGGTCGTGGTGCGGCCGGTCGCCGAGTTCGGCGGCTGAGGCCCATGGGCGACCGGGCCGCCGGCGGCGGGGCGCCGGTGGCGTCCGTCGAGGCGGTGTTCCGTGAGGAACACGGCCGGCTGCTCGCCGCCCTGGTCCGCCGCTTCGGCGACCTCGACCTGGCCGAGGAGGTCACCTCCGACGCGATCGAGGCGGCGCTGACCCGCTGGCCGGTCGACGGCGTCCCGCCCAAGCCGGGGGGCTGGCTGATGACCACGGCGCGCCGCAAGGCGGTCGACCGGCTCCGCCGCGACCAGGCGTTCGCCGCCCGGCTGGCCATCCTCCAGGTGGAGGCCGAACGGGCGGCGCCGACCGTGGACGTGGCCCAGGGTGACCTGCCGGACGAGCGACTGCAGTTGTTCTTCACCTGCGCTCATCCGGCTCTGCCCGCCGAGGACCGCGGCGCGCTGACGCTGCGCTGCCTGGCCGGGCTGACCACCCCCGAGGTGGCGCGGGCCTATCTCGTCCCGCAGGCGACGATGGCCAAACGGATCGTCCGGGCGAAGAAGAAGATCCGCGAGGCCCGGATCCCGTTCCGGGTGCCCGGCGCGGACGAGCTACCGGAGCGGCTGCCGGGCGTGCTCCAGGTGGTGTACTCGATCTTCACCGAAGGGTACGCGGCCAGTTCGGGCCCGCGCCTCCAGCGGCTGGACCTCGCCGAGGAGGCCATCCGGCTGGGCCGGATCCTGCGCAGGCTGATGCCCGCCGAACGGGAGGTCGCCGGGCTGCTCGGGCTGATGCTGCTGATCCACGCCCGGCGCGACGCCCGGACCGGCCCGGACGGCGAGCTGGTGCTGCTCGACGAGCAGGACCGCGGCCGCTGGGACCGCACGATGATCGAAGAGGGCCGTGGCCTGGTGCCGCCCGCCCTGACCGGCGGCCTCCCGGGTCCGTACGGCGTACAGGCCGCGATCGCCGCCCTGCACAACGAGGCCGCGACCCTCGCCACCACCGACTGGCCGCAGATCGTCGCGCTCTACGACGTGCTGCTCACGCTGACGCCGTCTCCCGTCGTCGCGCTGAACCGGGCCGCGGCGGTGGCGATGCGCGACGGACCGGAGGCCGGGCTGGCGCTGCTGGACGGACTGGCCGACGAGCCGGCGCTGCGCGGCTACGCCCCCTACCCGACGGCGCGGGCCGATCTGCTGCACCGGGTCGGCCGGCTCACCGAGGCCGCGGCGGCGTACCGGGAGGCGCTCGGCCTGGCCGGCGCCGAGCCCGAGCGCGCCCACCTGCGCCGCAGGCTGCACGCGGTCGAGCAGCCCGGCGCCTGACTCCACGACCCGACCGAGCGCGTTCGAATCCACGAACGCGTGTCCATCCCGCCGCCCGTTCAGTGAATCCGCGGACGCGTGTCCATCCCGCCGCCCGTTCAGTGAATCCGCGGACGTGTGTCCATCCCGCCGCCCGTTCAGTGAATCCGCGGACGTGTGTCCATCCCGCCGCCCGTTCAGTGAATCCGCGGACGTGTGTCCATCCGGCCGCCTCCCGTTCGTAGTCATGCCGTACGGCGCCGCCACACGGGACGCCCCTGTCGTGAAAGGACCGAGCACTTGACCGCGACATCCGCCACGGGCATCATGCCCACCCAGCACCGACGAACCGCGCTCCTACTGAGCTGCGGCGCGGTCGCCGGGGTGCTCTTCCCCGTCACCTCGTTCGCGCAGGCCTTCACCCGCGACGGCTTCGACCTCCCCCGGCACGCGCTGAGCTCGCTGACCCTCGGCGACCTCGGCTGGATCCAGGTCGCGAACTTCGTGGTCACGGGCCTGCTGGCCATCCTCTTCGCGGTCGGCCTCCGGCGAACGCTGCGTCCCGGACGGGCGAGCAGGTTCGGGCCGGCTCTGGTCGGCGTCTACGGCGTGGGAATGATCGGCGGCGGACTCTTCGCCCCCGACCCCGCCCTGGGCTGGCCGGTCGGCGCCCCCGAGGGCGTGCCCGAGCACCTCAGCGTGAACAGCGCCCTGCACACGGTCTTCGCCGCCGCGGCCTTCCTGTCCCTGATCGCGGCCGGTCTCGTGTTCGCCCGGCGGTTCGCCGGTCAAGGACGGCGCGGCTGGTCGGCGTACAGCGCCGCCGCCGGCATCACCACCTTCGTTCTCACGGTCCCGCCGTGGAGCGAGGACAGCGCGAGCCTGCGCTTCGCCGCCGGCGCGGTGATCATCTCCAGCTGGCTCGTCGCCATCTCCTGCCGGTTGCGCGCCGAGAACCCCGGCCAGACCGGTACGACGAGCAGCACGACGTGATCGCGAGCCGGTCGGCGTCACCGGCGACGGTGGCCGGTCGCCAGATCCGCGAGCCGTGGGTCGACTTCGGGAAACGAGCCGTCGCCGAACAGGACGCGGGCCGCCAACGCACGACCGGCACGCCCCCGCAGCACGGTCACCGCCGCCTCCGCCGCAGCGGGGGATCGGATGCCGGCGAACACGCGGCGCAGCCAGAGCCGTCCTCGGAATTTGGCCCGCAACGTGTTCCCGTCGTACCGGCTGAGCAGGCGTTGGTCACCGGTACGCAGGTAGCCGGCGGTGACCGCCGCGGCCAGCTCGGACATGCGCAGGCAGGGGTCCAGCCCACCGGCCGTCAGCGGCGACACCGCGCCCGCCGCGTCTCCGACGAGCAGCCCGGCGGGGCTCGCCAACCGTCGCAGCACCCCGCCGACCGGGATCGGACCACCTCGACGCTCGACCGGGCCGGCCGGCGTCACCCGGCCGGGCGCGTCCGCGGCGAAGGCGTCCAGCAGGTGGCGGAGGCCGGTGCGCATCGCGTTCGGATATCCCGCGACGCCGACATGCGCATGCCGGCCGTCGTCGATGACCCAGCCCAGGTACCCGGGAGCGACCCGCGGGTCCAGCACGCAGTGGAACGCCGGGACGCTCGCGCCCGACTCGATCGCGTGAACGATCTCGGCACCGACGAGGAAGCGCCGGTTGACGTCGAGGCCGAGATCACGGGCCACCCGCGAGCGGGGGCCATCGGCGCCGATGACGAACCGGGCCGTCACCGGCTCCGCACCCGCGAACCGTACGAAACCGTTCGACGCGCCGACATACCGTACGCCCAGGAGGACCCGCGCCCCGGCCGACTCCGCCTCGTGACGCGCGTGCTCGTAGACGGCCGCCATGTCGGCCACCCGGTACTCGTCCCGGTCGCTGGTGAGCCGGATCGGCGCCCGCCGCGACGGCGGATACAGCAGCACGTCCCGGATACCCGGCCCGAGCAGGTGCTCCGGCAGGTCGAAGTCATCGAGAGTGCGGCGTACGAAGATCCCCGTCGTGCGGATGCCCGCCGACAGCGACCTGCGGCGGTCGACCACCATCACGTTCAGCTCGCGCCGCGCGAGCAGGAGTGCCGTGCGCAGGCCGGCCAGGCCCGCACCCACCACCAGGACGTCCACTGTCCGCATACCTTGCGACGCTAGGAGCGCTGCCCCGTCGGCGCCACGGGTTGCACGCTACCTGCCCCATACCTTCACACCGCCGCCACACTCCGGATCTTGATCGTGGGTCTCGGTCGTTGCCTCTGGCGGCCGGCTGAACTTCGTCCTCCACCCCTTCTTCCTGGTCTGGCTCGTCCCCGCCACCACCATCATGGCGAGCAGAGCCTCCCGGCCATCGAGGCCGGCGCGCGTAGGGAGAGTGGCCCTGACAGGGCGACGATAAGCGTGCCGGGCGCCGCTAGGTTGCGGGGGTGAGTAACAACGAGTTGGACACGTTCCCCCGGCACCTGCCGTCGAGCACGTTCCGCATCGGGGGTGAGCTGAGCGTGCGACGGCTCGGGTTCGGGGCCATGCACCTGCCGACCGCACCCCGACCGGCTCGCGAGGCCGCCATCGCCGTAGCCCGGCGCGCCGTCGAGCTGGGCGTCACCCTGATCGACACCGCGCACCTGTACGGCTGGGGCGCCAACGAGGAACTCCTCGCCGAGGCGCTGCACCCCTATCCTGACGACCTGCTCATCGCGACGAAGGTCGGGGTCGCGCCGCCGAGCCCCCCGCACGAGGCCGCGATCTGCGGACGGCCCGACTTCCTGCGCGACCAGGTCGAGCAGGGCCTGCGCCGGCTACGCGTCGACCGGCTCGAGCTGCTCCAACTGCATCGCGTCGACCCGGAGGTGCCGCTCGCCGACCAGCTGGGTGCGCTGCGCGACCTCCAGGCCGAGGGCAAGATCGGTCACATCGGACTGTCCGAGGTCACCGTCGGCCAGCTCCAGCAGGCGCTGCGGATCATCGACGTCGCGAGCGTCCAGAACCGCTACAGCATGCTGGATCGCGAGCACGAGGCCGTGCTCGACGCCTGCGCCGAGGCGGGGATCGCCTTCCTGCCCTGGCGCCCCGTCCACCCCGCGGTGGCGAGGGCGACCGCCGAGATCACCGCCGTGGCGGCCGAACTCGGCGCCACGGCGGCGCAGGTCTCGCTCGCCTGGCTGTTGCACCGCTCGCCCGTCGTGCTGCCGATCCCCGGCACCGGCGCGATCGGTCACCTGGAGGAGAACGTCGCCGCGGCGAACCTGCGGCTGAGCGACGACCGGTGGCGGCGGCTCGATCGGATCCAGCCGCGATGAGACGTGACGCTCCCTCCGGTCGTCGGGCGGCCGTCGATCCCTGAAGCACCGACAGGACGACGGTCTCCGAATCGTGGTTCGATAGGGATGGATCCACGTCGATCGCTCCTTCGATGAGTCCGTCCTCGCCCGGGGGCCGCGTCCCCGAGGCGTACGAACGATCAGGAGTGCCGCGTGTCCCCTTCCTTCTCACCGACCGGCGTGGATGTGACCACTGAGCGGCTCGTGCTGCGTCTGTGGCCCCCCGGCGACGTCGCCGCGGTCGTCGGCGGCCGCCGGCTCGCGCACTGGGCGCAGGACTTCCCCTCCGCCGCCGACCGGCGCATCGCCGGCTTCATCGCCGAGCGCCCCGAGGCCATGAACGTGTACGGCCAGCGTCAGATCGTCGAACGGGAGAGCGGTCTGGCCGTCGGCGCGATCGGGCTGTTCTGGCCGCCCGACGACGGCGTCATCGAGGTCGGGTACGGGATCGTGGAGTCCCGGCGTGGGCGCGGGTACGCCACGGAGGCGACCCGGGCGATGACCGCCTTCGGGCTCACCGCTCCGGGCGTGGACGAGGTGTTCGCCGACGTGGACCTGGCGAACGTGGCCTCCGTCCGCGTCCTGGAGAAGGCCGGGTTGCGACGTGTGCGTGGCGACGACGCGACGGCCAGGTTCGCCGCCAGGAGGCCGTGACCCCCCTCCCTCGCGAATCCTGGCACGCACGAGCAACAGGCGTGGCACGCACGGAAAAGCGGCGGATGCCCGCCCGTGCCATGCTCATGGCCAGGAGCGATCGAACGGGGAATGGCCTCATGAGGCAGACACCGCACCCGCAACCGGCCGGATCGTACTCTTCACCACCCCGATGACCGGCGGCGCCGACGGCCACACGGACCCGGGCGCCCCCATCCCCTTTACCTCTTTGTTCACGGTCACGCGACTGCCTCGGCACACGAGATCTCGAAGGGAGGTGAATGTCCATGACCGAAACGATCACGAGGTTCGGCGACAGGCTGCTGGAGCGGCTGGTCCCCAGGATGACGGTCCTCGCGTCGGGTCCCTGCCAGTGCGTGCGCACCTGCTGCATCGTCTACAGCAACGGCACCCGCCGGAGGGGAACCTACATCGAACACTGCTTCAGCGGCTCGGCGTGCACGGGCTGCACGGCGACCAGCGGCAGCTGCTAGCGACGGCACGTACGTCGAACACCGTCGTCGAACACCGTTTCAGCCGCTCGGCGTGCACGGGCTGCAGGCTGACCGGCGATCACCGCTGACCGGCGGTTACTGCTGACCGGCGGTTCTGCTGACCGGCGGGAGGCACGGGGCCGCCGTGGCCCGCCACGGGCACGGCGGCCCCGGAATCACCGGCCGGTCGGATTCGCGCTGGGAGTACGCGTGGAATATCTCGCTTTCGGATGTCGCTGGCTCGTCGCCCTCGTCTTCGCCGTCTCCGTCGTGAGCAAGCTCAGGGGGGACCGGCGGGAGTTCGTGGAGTCGACGCGGAAACTGCTGGGCGCCCTCCTTCCTTCGGGGAGCGCCCCGACTGCCGCCGCCAGGCTGGTCGCCCCCCTCGTCGTGGCCGCCGAGGCGGCCGTGGTGCTGCTGCTGGCCCCCGCGCCCTTCGTGGCGCTGATTCTCGCGGGCGTACTCGTCACCGCCTTCGGGCTGGCCATCGCGCTGGCCCTGCGCCGGGGCGTCGCCACCGCCTGCCGGTGCTTCGGCGGGTCGGCGCCGCTGAGCGGGTGGCATCTCGTACGCAACGCACTGCTCCTCGGCGCGGTCGCCGCGGGGCTGACGTTCGACCCCGGCCCGCTCGGCGCGGCCGAGGCCGCCGGGCTGGCGGTCACCGCGGCCGCGGCGCTCGCGGCGGCCGTGATCGTCGTACGTCTCGAAGAACTCGGCGAACTGTTCGGCCCGAGGCTGTCGTAGCCGTCGGGACGCTCGAAGGGAGCACGCAATGGCCGTGATGTGGGCCGCCATCGTCCTGGTCGGGGCGGTGTGCGCACTGGATCTTGTCCTGACGCTCGGCATCGTCCGCCGGCTGAAAGAGCACACCGCCCATCTCGAAGGGCTGCTGCGGGCCGGGCCCGCGGGGACGTTCGAGGGCGGGCTGCCTGCGGTGGGGACCGCCGTCGAGGAGTTCACCGCGACCACCCTCGACGGGGAGGAGATCGGCAGGAGTTCCCTGTCGGGTGAGACGCTGGTGGCGTTCTTCAGCCCCGGCTGCGCGCCCTGCGTGGAAAAGCTGCCGGGATTCCTCGCCCACGCCCGCGAGCGCATCGGGGGCCGCCGCCTGATCCTCGCGATCGTGGCGCCCGGGGAGCAGGCCGCGACGGCGCAGATGGCCGCCGAACTACGGCAGGTGGCGACGGTCGTCGTGGACGACGACTACGCCGGCGGGGTCGCCAGGGCCTTCTCCGTCACCGAATACCCCGCGTTCTGCCTGGTCAACAGCGAGGGGACGGTCCTCGCGGTCGAGCGTGACGTCGCCAGGCTCGCGGCGCCCGCCGAGAGATGACGGCGTCCGACCGCCGCCCGCTGGCGGCCGGGTTGATCCGGGCGATCGTTCTCGCCTGCCGGTCGGCCCCCTCCGCCATGGCCTGCTACCTTGCCGTCACCCTGCTGACGGCCGCGTTCCCGGTGGCGATCGCCTGGCTGACCAAGCTGACGCTCGACACGGTGGTGACGGCCGGCTCCATCTCGGCGGTCGCCGGGCTGGTGACCGGCCTCGCGGCGGCCGGCCTGGTGAACGCGGCCGTGCCGTACGCGACGCAGTACCTGCGGGGGGAGATCGACCGCAGGGTGGGGCTCTCCGCCCAGGACGAGCTGTTCACCGCCCTCGACCGGGCCGTGGGCGTCAGCCGGCTGGAGGACCCCGCCTTCCTGGACCGCCTGCGGCTCGCCCAGCAGAGCGCGAACACCCCCGGGCGGCTGGTCGACTACGTCCTCGGCTTCGTCCGCGGCCTGCTCACCCTCGCCGGGTTCGTCGGATCGCTCCTGGTGATCAACACGGCGATCACCCTCATCGTGCTGGCGGCCGGGGTTCCTGCCCTGATGATGTCCGTACGGCTCTCGCGGCTCAGGGCGGCGGTGCTGCTGTCGATCGGCCCGACCGAGCGCCGCGAGTTCTTCTACAGCGACCTCCTGACCAGCGTGAACGCGGCGAGGGAGGTCCGGCTGTTCGGGCTCGGCGTCTTCCTGCGCGGGCGGATGCTCGCCGACCGCATGGCCGCGAACGATGCCCGCCGCCGCCTCGACCGGCGCGAGCAACTGGTCCATGCGGCGCTCGCGACCCTGTCGGCGGCGGTTTCGGGCGCCGGGCTGGCCTGGACCGTGTTCGCGGCCGTCCAGGGGCAGCTCACCGTGGGCGACGTGTCCATGTTCGTGGCCGCGGTGATGGGCGTGCAGGGCGCGCTGGACTCCGTGGTGGACTCGATCGCCGGCGGCCACCAGCAGCTCATGATGTTCGGCCACTACGCGGCGGTGGTGGACGACGGGCCCGACCTGCCCGCCCCGGCGGAACCGCTCGACAGTCCCACGCTGCGCCACGGCATCGAGCTGCGCGACGTGTGGTTCCGCTACAGCGACGGGCATCCGTGGGTGCTGCGCGGCGTGAACCTGTTCCTTCCCGCCGGGACGACACTCGCGCTCGTCGGCCACAACGGCTCGGGCAAGAGCACGATCGTGAAGCTGCTCTGCCGCTTCTACGACCCCACGAAGGGCGCGATCCTGTGGGACGGCGTCAACATCAGGGACATGGATCCCGCCGCGCTGCGCGCACGCATCGGCGCGGTGTTCCAGGACTTCATGGCCTACGACTTCAGCGCCGCCGACAACGTCGCCCTCGGCGACCTCACCGCGCTCGGTGACCGCGGCCGCATCGAGACGGCCGCCGGCACGGCGGGCGTGCACGAGACCCTTCGCGGGCTGCCCCTCGGCTACGACACCCTGCTGACCCGGATGTTCTTCGGCGACTCGGGCGACGACGACACGCAGACGGGAGTGGTGCTGTCCGGCGGCCAGTGGCAGCGCGTGGCCCTGGCCCGGGCCTTCCTCCGCCGGTCCCGCGACCTCATGATCCTCGACGAGCCGAGCGCGGGCCTCGACGCGGAGGCCGAGCACGACATCCACACCCGGCTCCGCATGATCAGGTCCGGCCGCACCAGCCTGCTCATCTCCCATCGGCTCGGGGCCGTCCGGGACGCCGACCTCATCGTCCTGCTCGGCGACGGCGCCGTGAAGGAACAGGGCGCCCACGAAGAACTCCTCGCCGCCGGCGGGACGTACGCGCGGATGTTCCGGCTCCAGGCCCAGGGCTACGCCGAAACCGCCACGCGCCAACCGGAGGGATTCCCGCAGTGAGCGTCGTCGTCGTGAGCCTGGCGGTGTGCGCGGCGGCTGTCGCGGGAGCCGTCCTGTGGCTGCGCCTCCGCTACGTCATGGTCTCCGTGTCCGGCACGAGCATGGAACCCGCCTACCGCTCGGGCGACCGCGTCTGGGTCCGCCGCGCCCCGATCGGCTCGGTGCGGACCGGCCAGGTGGTGGTGGTCAGGCTCAGCTATCCCCCGGCCTGGAACCTCGCGGTCAGGGAGCCCTGGAGCATCAAGCGCGTGACCGCCGCCCCCGGCGACCCCGTGCCCAGGAGCGGCTTCGACGCCCTCGCCCGCGTCCCCGAGACGACCGTCCCCGACGACTGCCTGGTCGTCTCCGGCGACAACGCCGCCGACTCCTACGACTCCCGCCACTGCGGTTACGTCCCCGGCGACCGGTTGCTCGGCGTGGTGGTCCGCCGCGCGGCCGCCCCCAGCCCTCGCTGACCGCCCCCGGATCCCTGTCAGCGGCGGTGACGAACGGGCCGGCCGTCAGTTGTCCCCGATGAGCCGCCCCTTCCGCGCCTGCCACCGGTAACCGGCCGGGGTGACGCCGAAGGCCCTGCGGAAGGTGCGGTTGAAGTGCGAATCGTTCGGGAAACCCCACCGAGCGGCGATGGCGTTGATCGGTATGCCGTCCAGCCGGGGATCGGCCAGGGCGCGACGGCAGCGTTCCAGCCGCCGCTGTCGGATCCAGCCGCCGACGGTATGTCCTTCCTGCTGGAACATCCGGTACAGATGGCGCAGGGAGATGTGGTGGGCGGCGGCGATGACGGCGGGCGACAGATCGACCTGTCCCAGCCGTTGCTCGATGAACGCCCGGATCCGCAGAGTGAGTGTCCTGCTGGGGTCGGTCAGAAGCGGAGTGGGGGCGACTTCCAGCTCGTGGGCGAGCACGGCGATGACGAGATCGAGAGTGACGGTGGACAGCCGACCCACGTCGGCGACCGACAGCTCGTCGGACCGGGTCACGATTCCGCGAAGCAGGTCACTGAGCAGCGCGGCGACGCCCTGCCGGCCTGTGATCCCGGCGGCCAGCAGACGACGGATCTCCGGGACGGGAAACGGCAGAGCGTCATGCGGGATCCGCAAGATGATGCCGTCCGAGCCGGCCTGGTGCCGCGCCGTCGCCGTGTCACGCGGATCGCTCGCCGTCCACGCCTTGTAGGGAAGGGAGGTGTCGCAGAGCATCAGATCGGTCGGCGCCAGGAGCGTCTCGCGGTCCTCCTGTTGTATCCCCGCGATGCCGCGTAAGACGAGAGAGATCAGGTACGCCTCGGGATCCGAACTGCGGATCCTGCTCATGCTCCTGTGCGCCTCGAAGCCGACGCACTTGATCCGGGAGATCGGTACCGAACCGAGGTCGATCGTCGTCATCTCGGCCCAGAAGTCGGCTTCCCGGTCACTGGAGGCGCTGACCGAGACCACCGATCGGGCCACGGCCTGCCACCAGAAGTCGAACCGTTCGCTGACCGGTACGTCGTCGAGTCGTAGCACCGAAGTGATCACCGTCGCTCCCCATTCCGAACGGTCGGCGGCGTGTCGGCCACAGCCCCCGGCCCGCGCGTGACGAGCGAGCCGCGAGCAGGAATGCGGCACCGGCGGCGGAAGGACCAGGCCGCCGCGCCACCAAGCACCTTTCTCAGCTGGCTTGAAGTGGCAATCCCTGGCACTCAGTGAACATCAGCTATCCGACATTTCCTGCGACTCGTCCGTTGCACCCCATATCAGGGACATAGGCACGCAAATCCGGTCCTCAACCCAGGGGGGAGAAATGCGGATTTTCTGTCAACGCCGCTCGAAACCTGGGCGCTGGCCCACTTTTCGTGATCAGGTCACATCACCGAACCGATCGCCAGGGCACCCATCAGGCTCTTCCAGCCGGTTCACGGGTTGTCGTTCACGGGATGGTTTTGATATCAACCATTTCGAACCGGTCCCGGCGTTGACCCTGTCGCCCTGGGCAAGATCAGCCCACGCTCATCGAAGGGCTAAGAGGCGTAGTAGCTCAGCCTGCTCGGGGCGTACGGGAAGCGCCTGGTTACTGGCGCGAGGGTAGATCTCGGCTGCGGACCACTGCGCGGCTCGCACACTGGAAGCAGAGCCGATCCTGACGCCGCGTGCCCGTAGCTCAGCGAGCAACCATTCGGCATCGAACAGGTGCACCGACTCGATACGCCACGGGCGACTGGTGCCTCGCGACGAAGCCGGCGGCGACGCGGGTCCCGTCAGCACGAGGTAGTAGTCCACCGCCGCTCGCTCGGTCACGCGGGGCCACGATGAATGACGAGATTATCGGCCCGTCGACGACCTCTTCGGAGTCGATCGTCTCCTTCCAGCCTTCAAAGCGGGCCCTGCGCTTCCGCCATACCCATCACGGCAGGTCAGAGCGTCGAACGAAGATGCGGACGTCGTCGAGCGCATCGCCCACGGTCCCGCGTACGATCGGCACCGGGTCCTCGGCGAGCTGCCGCAGGAGGGCGATCGACTCGTCATCCACGGTCCCGTTGAGCCGGGCCATGTGTCCCACCCCCAACGCACCGCAACGCCGGATCTCGGCGTCGGTGTCGGCCATGGCTCTCTGCAGCCGCGGCGCGACCAGACCCGGATCGAGGACGTTCAGCGCCAGACCGAGCACCGCCACGCCGGTCAACGGCTCGCGGCGTTCGAAGGCCGCGTCGACCTCGGCGGGATCGTCGCAGCCCATGAGCTGTGAAATGTCGGTCCAGTCCACGTCGGCAATCTAGTGCCGGGTCGGGTTCGCGCCGGGGGCCATCCCGGCCGCAGGGACGGCCCACTGGCCGCGCGCGCTGGATCAGCCCCTCTGCCTCTTCGGCTCCAGCCTGCTCCCGAACTGGCCCCGCTGCACCTGGGCCGGGTCACTCGCGTTCGACGCCGCTGAACTCGGCTGGAACGAGTTCGCAGGGTGCGACCGGTCCGCGGATGACCCCGACGCTGCCTCCATGGCTCTTGACCGGGTCGCCGTTGGCGGAGTGCATCTGGACGACGAGCGTCTCGTCCGGCCCGAAATCCTCCGGATCGACCGAGAAGTCGATCGAGTCCTCAGCTCGTCTCAGCGGCATCCTGTCCGGCTGAGGCACGATCTCCCCTCGCGGCTCGCGGCAGGTCTGTCCGTGGGGGACGTAATCGATCACTGCTCGCACGCCCTCCTCTCCCAGCCTCTGCTCCAGTTCCTTGGGCCTGACGAACTCGTTGATCCGCACGGTGACCGTACCGTCGGAATTCTTGACGACGGCGAACGCCGGCGTGTCCGACATCAGCGGCACGACGACCGCCACCGCTACGACCACCGCTGCGGCCAACCCCGCCACGGCCACCAGCGGGCGTGCGGGTCGGCGCGCCGGCCGGGGTTCCCACGGGACCGTGGCGGCCTCCGCGCGCAGTTCCTCGAGCAGCTTGTCCCTGAACGACACCGTCATCACAGTCCTTCCGTCACGAGAGCCGCCGTTACGCCGGGTACCTTCCGCAGAGTCCGGCGGGCGCGATGCAGCCGGACTCTGGCCGTGCCGACCCTGATGCCCAGGGCCTGGGCCGCCTCCGCCACCGTCAGCTGGTCGATGACCACGAGTTCGAGCAACGCCCTCTCCCCTTCCGGCAGGTCGGCCATGGCCGACAGTGCCCGCCGGGCGGGCTCTTCGGCGTCGATGCGGTCGGTCAGGTCGGCGATGTCGTCGCCGTCCAGCAGCCGGCGCGCGACGACCCGTTCGACGGCGCGGGCCTCCCGCTCGCTGCGGCGTCGCTGGAGCGACAGCACGTTCCGCGCCACGCCGTACAGCCATCCGGTCTCGCTGCCCCGTCCCGGCCGGTAGGTGTCCCGGGAGTGCAGCGCCGCGAGGAACGTCTCCGCCGTCAGGTCGGCCACCGCGTGCGGGTCGGTCACCCGCCGTGCGACGAATCGCGTCATCGCGTCGAAATGCCGCAGGTAGAAGGTTTCGAAAGCCTGCGTCCCGGCTAACGGGTCCGCCGGTTCCACCTCGTTGAGCCGCACGAGCCGGGCTCCCTTCGTCCAACAGTGCTTACACCTTGTACTTGACCGAACCCCGGAATGCATTACGACGCGGTGCGGGTGCGGGCGAGCGACAGCCCCGGGCGGGCGTCCGCCCGCCCGGGGCAGCGGCCGGCTCGGTGGAGGTCAGTGGATCGCGGGCGGGGCGGTCGGTTTCCTCGCGGGCTCGCCGAGGGCGCCGCGCGCGGCGGCGATGGCACTGTGGAAGGACACCTCGCTGAGCAGGCCCGGCGCGGCGACCATGTCACCGGCGAGGAACACGCCGTCGCCGCGGTCTACGGCCGGCCGGTCGCGCCAGGTCTGACCGGGCAGGTCCAGCGCGCCGGTGCGGCGGTTGGCGACGCTGTGACGCCGCCAGGTGGTCCGCTCGCGCCAGCCGGGCAGCGCCTGGTCGACCAACTCCTCCAGCCGCACCAGCGCGTCGGCCTTGCCTTCCGTTCCCCGCAGGGGCAGCTGGGCCTGGATCAGCGATTCGCCGGGCGGAGCGAGGCTCGGGTCAGGCAGGCTGTAGCGCTCCAGCCAGCCGGCCGCGTCCAGGTCGGACACGACGAAGACGTCGCGACGATCGGCGCGTACGGCGAGGTCCAGCAGGAGCGTCCGGCCGCTCTCCACGCTGGGCGGCGTCGTGCCGAGCAGGCGGCCCGCGGCGTCCAGCGAGGTGGCGACGATGACCGGTGGCGCGGGCAGGTCGGTCACGCGCGCATCGGTCTCGATGCTGACGCCGAGGGCGCGGGCATGGGCGGCGAGCCGGTCGATGAGGCCGTTCCAGCCGCCCGTGAGGTAGCGGGCGGGCGGCCTTGGCGCGAACACGCGCAACAGCCGCTCCCAGACGAACGCGGCCGAGAGCCGGCCCGGCTCCGCGTAGAAGGTCGCCACTCCCATGAGGTTCGACGCGACCGACGCGGCCTGCTCTCCGTGGTGGCCGCGGATCCAGGTGTGGAAGTCGATGTCGACCGGTGCGCGTCGACGGCGGTGTGCCAGCACCCGCGACAGCGCGGGCGGCGGGGTACGGCGCAGCCGATCGCCGTGGCGGAACCGGAATCCGGCCAGACCGAGTAGCGGTACGCCGGAGTGCGGGCCGAGCAGATCGCGCTCGGCGAGCCATCGCCACCAGGCTCCGTCGCGGTAGAGCACGTGGGGGCCGTCGTGGGCCACGTACGGCGGTGCGGTGGCGCGGGCTCGCCCGCCGAGTGTGTGATGCGCCTCCAGGAGGCGGACCTGTGTTCCGGCCTCGGCGCAGGAGATGGCGGCGACCAGCCCGGCGAACCCGCCGCCGACAACAGTGATCCTCTTCATGACCGGATGACGACGTAGACGAGAATCATGTGACATGGACGATTGGGGCCAGCATCACCGCTACCTGTTCGCCGTCGCCTACCGCCTGCTGGGCAGCTCCGCGGATGCCGAAGACGCCGTGCAGGAGGCGTTCATCCGCCTGCGCACCTCCGCGCCCGCGGACCTGGAGCACCCGCGGGCCTGGCTCACGACGGTGACCTCCCGGATCTGCCTCGACATGCTGGGCTCGGCCCGCGCCCGCCACGAGACCTACGTCGGCACCTGGCTGCCCGAACCGCTGCTCGCCTACGACGACTCGGACCTGGGCGAGGTGAGCGCGATGCGGGAGTCGGTACGCACGGCCGTTCTCCTGGTGCTGGAGAGTCTCACGCCTGCCGAACGGGTCGCGTTCGTGTTGCACGACGTGTTCGGCATGGACTTCGACCGGCTCGCGACCGTGGTCGACCGCACCCCGCAGGCGTGCCGGCAACTCGCGTCGCGGGCGCGTCGGCGGGTTCGCGCCGCCGCGCCACCCCGGGTACCGGTCTCCGCCGAGGAGCACCGGCGGATCACCGCCACCTTCCTCAAGGCCGCCTCGGACGGGGACCTCGCGGAACTGGTCAACCTGCTCGATCCCCAGGTCGTGCTCCGCTCCGACGGCGGTGGCGCGGTTCACGCGGCGCGCGTGCCGGTGCACGGCCGGAAGCAGGTCATGACGCTGCTGGCCGGGCTTGCCCGCCGCTACGCCGGCGTGGCCGTCCGGCCGGTACGACTGGCCGGCGGCGACGGTGTCGTGCTGAGCCTGGAGGCGAAGGTGATCGGCGTGGTCGGCCTCGAGATCAGCGGTGGCCGGATCACCGAGTTGAACCTGGTGGTCAACCCGGCGAAACTGCCGAGATCGGGGGAGACGAGCGAACCGGATGCCGGCCGGCTGACCTGAGGCGTCTCGCCGCTCGTCGATTCGGTGACGGCGTGGAGGCTGCGACGGTTCGCATGGCCCGGATCGCGCAGGCCGCGAAAGGCGAGGAGTGATCGTATCCCGGAATCGCCGGGCGGCCTCACAGGTCAGGCATTCAGCGATCTTCGCACGGCGGCGTCCACCAGCTCGTGGATCTCCTGCTCGGTGAAGATGTCGGGCAGTGTCAGCCGCTCCACGATAAGCCAGTTGAGAGTGAGGTAGAGGAGCACCACCGCGGTCGAGTCGCCGGGCAGACCCGAAGCAGCGTGGTAGCCGATGTTGGCGTCGATGTCCTCGCGGATGCGCTTGGTCAGCACGGCGCGCAGCTCAGGACGCCGAGTGGACTCCAGCCGGAGCTCGAGCAGGGCCAGGTAGCCGGAGTTGAAGGCGGAGACCCGATCCACCAGTTCGTGCATGAGCTCGGTGTAGCGGGTTTCGTCCTGCACGCCCTCCCGGCCGCGGGCGATCGTGGCCTCGTCGGGCAGCAACCGCTCATAGATGCGTCCGCCGACCTGGGTGAACAGGTCGTCGCGGTTGGCGAAGTAGTTGGACGCCGTGCCCGGGGGCACCGCCGCCTCCGCATCGACGGCCCGGAAGGTCAGCCCTCGCGCGCCCTCCCTGGCCAGCACCTCGATGGCCGCGTCGATCAGCGCCTGCCGCCGCTCGGGATTCTTCCGCACTTGACACCACTCCGTCTGTAGTACTACGTTTTGACCACTCCAAACAGAGTACTACATAGAGAGTGAATCGATATGCGAAAGCTTGTCTACTACATCGCCGTCTCGCTCGACGGGTACATCGCCGGACCCAACGACGAGTTCGACTTCTACCCCGTGTCGGATCAGATGGTCGCCTGGATAAACGACCGTTACCCCGAGACGCTCCCCACCCACGTCCGCAAGCTCGTCGGCCTGGACGGCACACCCAACAAGGTCTTCGACACGCTGGTGATGGGCCGCGGCACCTACGAGCCGGCCCTGGACGTACCCACCACCAGCCCGTACTCCCACCTACGCCAGTACGTCGTCTCCAGCACGCTGACGATCGACGACCCCACGGTGCAGGTGGAGGCCGGCGACCCGATCGAGCTCATCCGGCGGTTGAAGTCCGAGGACACCGGTAAGGACATCTACCTCTGCGGCGGCGGCAAACTCGCCGCCTCCCTGCTTCCGGAGATCGACGAGCTCATCCTCAAGAGCTACCCCGTGGTGGCCGGCGCGGGCATCACCATGTTCTCCGGGCAGTTCCGCCCCACCCTGTTCGCCCCGAACCGGCGCGAGTCCTTCGACAACGGCGCCCAGGTCACCTGGCTCACCAGGGCTTAGCACCCCAAGGAGGAGACATGCATATCAAACTCCCCGCCACGATCACCCAGGCCAAGACCGAGCATCAGGCCCGATCGTCGCACCGCCACGACCAGCCGGCGCGCGACGTCAAACCCACGGGCCCGACCAATCTCTCCCGCCGCCCGACCGCCGCCCCTCGCCGCAGCGGGTACTGAGCGAACCGGCGCTCCACCCACCAGAACGACCAAGATCCCGCCCGATCAACCGATCGAACGGATCCCGTCGACTTCAGCCGTCCCTGGGTGGAGACGAGGGGATGCGCCCCCTCGACCGGCATCGCCGGTTCCTCAACGTTCCGTAGCGTCCGCCTTCGCCTGCCTCGGTAGTCACCCACACCGCCGTCGCGATGAGCAGCCCGGCGGGCCGCCAGCCGGAAGTTGTCGGTCCCGTACGCCATGATCGGCCGCCAAAGATCCCCTACGTCCCCACAAGGAGTGTCATGGTCGTCAACGATGGAACCGACTGGTCCGGAATCGGCTGGGATGGCTGGACGAACCTCAGTCTGATCCGCGCCCGGCTCGACGCGGGCGCCGACCCCAACACGGGCGTGTACATCCAGGGACGACCGCTGCACGCCGCCGCCGAACAGGGCTCACCCGAGGTGGTCGCCGAGCTGTCCCAACGAGTCGACGACGTCGACGCTGAACACGAAGGCCGTACCGCCCTCTGGGAAGCCGTCTTCAACAACCGCCCCGACAACGCCCGCGCCCTGGCCGCCGCCGGAGCGGACCCGTGGCGGCCGATGATGAACGGCTGGTCCCCCGGACGCCTCAGCCTGGCCACACCGACCCCTGACCTGTTCACTCTTCCTCCCGGCGAGGCCGGCTTATCTGCCGCCGAGACCGCCGCCGTCGCCGCGGCCAGGCATCTGATCACCGCCTTGGGCCGCTTGGAAGATGACGGCTTCAGCGTCGCCTGTGTGGCCGACATCACCGCCGCCGAGGCGGCACGGCGGCTGGAGGCCACACCGGCCGATGAAGACGACGTCGAAGAGATCACGGATGACCCGTTCTCGGACTTCGACGACAGCCTGTCCCTCATCGGCATCACGGACGTGCCGGGCGGATGCGTCGTCTTCCAGCCGTGGGGATACAACGCATCGACCCCTGGCGTCATGAAGCGCTTGTCGGTCGGCTCCGTCTGCTACGGCATGTTCGCCAACCCCAAGAGCGGCAACCAGGGAGCCGTCGCCCGTGACGGCGTCATCGAGGAATGGGACACCCATCCCGGCGGGGGCGCCGTATCCGACGACGACCCCACGGAGGACATCCTCACCGCCTACCTCTACCACTCACAAGCAGTGGCCTACTGCTTCGCCGGCGCGGGCCTGCAGCCCACCGACGCCCGCTCGATCACAGATCAACCCGACGTCTGGCTCAGACTGCCCGAGCGGGACTGGTGGAGCTAGCCAGTGGCAGGACGAAAGGCCCTCCCGGACACCCGCTCCGCAGGTCGTTGAAGTGCTTGCTGTGCCGCTTCCTGATCTTCTCGCTGGGCGTGTCGGCCGCTCTTGGGTCGGCTTCATCATGGTCATGCTGTTCATGGCCGCCTGTTCAGCGCGGTTACCTGCGAATTCGAACCCGTCCACGCATGTTCGCGCGCCTTCCGTGTCCGAAAGCTCCACACTGACGCGCCCCTTGGTCGATCTACGAACAGAAGTCAAGGGAAAGATTCTTCTGCATTATGTCGCCGACTCGGGCGACCAGGCTGAATGGGCCGGAAAGCTGAAGGTGGGGAACTCGTACAAGGTCGCTGTCGATTGCGTCGGCTCCCAGGGAACGATGATGATCGTGCCCCGCAAAGGCTGGAAGACGGTACGGCAGTGCAGCGCCGGCTTCGGGACGTACACGGTCGACAATCACCCCGCTTCGACACCGGAAGCAGAGACGCTGATGATCAAGGCGCCGCATGGTGCCAGATGGGCTGTGCTGGCAGTCCAAACCTCATGAGTGGCCGGGCTGGTCTCTTCGGCTCAGCCGACGCCGCGGTCTTCGCGCCGCATGTCCCCACTGCCGGGAGTCCCCGCACCGAGGCCGTACCTCAGGAGCACGGCGCCCTTGGACGAGGTGACGGGCGGCTCCAGGAGCACCAGGTTGGCGGGCACCACACCGCCGTCGAACACCTTCTTGCCGACGCCGAGCATGATGGGGAAGATCCACAGGTCGAGCCGGTCGAAGAGGCGCTTCCGCAGGAGGGTCTGCACCAGATTCAAGCTTCCGATCACGTGGACGTGCTCATGCTTGTCACGCAGCTCGTGCACGGCGCTCACCAGGTCGGGCCCCAACTGGGTCGAGCCCGCCCAGTCCAGATCCGGATTGCCCCGCGAGGCGACGTACTTCGGGACGCCGTTGAATAGCGTGGCGATCCCACTGTCGACGCCGTCGACCTGGTTCGGCCAGAACGCGGCGAAGATGTCGTAGGTCCTGCGGCCCAGGAGCAGGGCGTCCATGCCCTCCATTCCGGCACCGACCTGCCGGCCGACCGTCTCGTCGAACATGGGCGCCTGCCATCCCCCGAACGGAAAGCCGTCGGGATCCTCGCCCGGATCACCCGGCGCCTGGCCAACCAGGTCGACCGTCGCGAACAGGTCGATATGAATCATGCCCATGGTGTTCTCCTCACGGAATTCAAACGACATATCAGGGCTCTTTTGTGTTCAGTGCCGCCGGGCCGCTCTGCGGTGTCGGAGCATCTCCAGGTGGCGGTTCGCCTCCTGCCGGAGCAGCCCGTTGATCGCCGCCAGGCCGAGCGCCGGGCACGCCTCCATCGGCAGCACCGGCGGCCGCGCCCGGATCGGGCCACGCGCCACCCCCTCGACACCGGCCTCTTCGATCACCCCGGCTTCGAACACGCCCCAACGGTATCCACCGACAATTTATATTGTCAACACAAAGATCTTTGTCGGAATTGGACGGGCACCTCGCGCGATGGAGCTGGCAATGGTGCGAGCAAGCAGTATGGCCCCCGACCACAAACGTCCGGCCGGCCAGGGCAGCCGGGCCGGCAAGTGGAATGACCTAGCGGCAACCTGATGAGCCGTCCCCTTCCGCGCCCGTGTCTCACGGGCGTCCCTCGTCCGGCAGGGCTGCTCGGCTCGATCTCGGACCTCGATGAAGGCTTCCTCGGCACCTGGACCGACAAGAGCGGCACCGAGCAGCGCAAGCGGTTCACCACTAAGGAGGAGACCATCTTCTACCTCGCCCAGCCCGCGGGCGAGGGCTTGCGCTTGTCACCCACGACCTGAGGCTCCCGCGGCCGCAACGACCGCGCTCGGGCTGTGTTCGCCGACTTCCCCCCAGCCCAGTCGTGGAGAAACCGACGACGGCCCCCCTCTTTGTCAGACTGCTGTGAGACAGAGAGAGCCTGGACCAGGGCTGATCGCTGGTATGGGTGTATCTAGGTGCACCCCAGGCCGGAATTCAGCGCCATTACCCCTTCGTACCGCCGTCCCTAGGCTCGCGGCATGACATTGATGCGTACTCTCAGCTCAGCTGTTTTAAGTTTGGCATTCGTCATGGCAGGGGCCGCGCCGGCGGATGCGGCCTCGCGGGATGTCGTACGGACCGATACGGGCTGGGTGCGAGGCGAGGTCGCCCGGGACCACCGGATCTTCCAGGGCATCCCCTACGCCGCTGCTCCGGTCGGCGACCTGCGCTGGCAGTCGCCCCAGCCGGTGACTGCCTGGCGTGGTGTCCGCGCCGCGACACGCCCCGGTGACAGGTGCGCCCAGTCCACGGATCTGTGGGGATTGCCGGCCAGCGACAGCGAGGACTGCCTGTACCTCAACGTGACCGTCCCGCGCTCGGCCACTCCGCGCCGCCCCCGGCCCGTCATGGTCTGGTTGCACGGCGGCAGCCTGACGAAGGGGGCCGGCAGCGACTACGACGCCACCCGCCTGACCACGCGCGGCGACGTCGTGGTGGTCACCGTCAACTACCGGCTTGGCGTGTTCGGCTTCTTCGGGCATCCCGGACTGGCGGGCAACGGGGCCTACGGGCTGGAGGACCAGCAGGCGGCATTGCGCTGGGTCCAGCGCAATGTAGCGGCCTTCGGAGGCGACCCACGCAACGTCACGTTGTTCGGGGAGTCCGCCGGAGCGCACTCGGTGTGCGCCCACCTGGCGTCGCCCACCGCCGCCGGCCTCTTCCACCGGGCGATCACCCAAAGCACGTTCTGCTCCCAGACCGCTTTCACCGGCAGCCGCCTGAGGCCGGTCGTGGACCTCCCGATGTGGGTTCCCAAGGCCGCCCACGAGGCGCACGGAGCCACCACCGCCACCGCGCTCGGCTGCACCGATCCGAAGACAGCCGTCACCTGCCTGCGTGGCAAGCCCGTCTCCAAGCTCCTCGCGCAGGAGCCGCTCGCCCTTCCGGGCTACGGCAACGCCGTGCTGCCTGCCGATCCCGCGACCGTCTTCGCGCAGGGCCGCTTCCACCGCGTGCCGATCCTCACCGGCATCACCCGTGACGAGGGGACCCTGTTCACCGCGCTGATCTTCCCCGGTCTCACCGAGCAGGGATACCAGGAGGGCCTGCGGCACATCTTCGGTGACAACGCCGCGGCGATCGCGGCGAAGTACCCGTCCCGTGGGCGGCCGACGCAAGCCGTAGCGGCGATCATGAGCGATCTCGACTGGGCGTGGGCCGGTCGTGCCAGTGACCGAATGCTCAGTGAGCACACCCCGGTCTACTCCTACGGGTTCGCCGACCGTACCGCGCCGCCGATCTTCCCCCTTCCCGGTGGCGTGGAGCCGCTCGCCTCGCACGGATCGGAACTGTCGTTCCTGTTCCCCGGGGCCCCGCTCACCCGCGAGCAGCGGAAGCTCGGCGACATGATGATCACATACTGGTCGCGCTTCGCGGCGACCGGCGACCCCAACGCTCCTGGCCTGCCGCGCTGGAGCCCCGTGCGCACCGGGCACGTCCATCGCCTGGCCCCAGGCCCCGGTGGCGTCGGCGTCTACGATCAGGACGCCCTCCACGAACTGGCCTTCTGGGACCGCCTGTCCAGCCACTGACCTGGCGGACACCCATCAGGGGGCACGGTGATCCCTGCCGCCAGCCCTTCACGCGCTCCCAGCGCCTCCGGAAAAACGGGGAAGCTCAGCAGGTGATGTCTCCTCAGCCCGGCCGGCCGTGGGAGCCCGCTTCGAGGGTCGCGCGCAGGGTGGCCAGGGTTGAGGCGATGAGGGCCAGGTCGCCAGGGGGAACCGTCGCGGTCAGCGAGATGAGTTCGCTTTCGACGGTGGGGCGGGAAGCGGCCAGCTGCTTCTCACCCTCGGAGGTGAGGCGGAGGACGGACGAGCGGCGGTCCTGGGGGTGCGCGACTCGCAGGCACCAGCCCGCGGTCACCAGCCGGTCGACCGCCTTGCTCACGGCCCCCACGGTGATCGCCAGTTCGCCGACGATGTCGAGCACGCGGCATCCCGGCACGCGGTCGATGATCTCCAGGAATTCGAACTGTCCCAGCCCCAGCCCGTGTTCGGCGCGCAGCCGGGCGCTCACCGCGTTGTAGAGCCGGGTCTCGACGCGGACGAGGTCGCTGAAGATCGGAGTGACGTAGCTCACAATAACCTCCGATAGATTCCCGGGAATCATCTTCCTTGGAATCTGGTTGGGCTCAGGCAGACGGATTCCCAGGAATCCATTCTCACACCACAACCCATGGAGCCCGACATGTCCCAACAGCAACGCGACGCCCTGGACGCCTTGCTCCGTTCCGCCCCTCGCAGCGAGACGCGACCCACCGTCGAGGAGCAGCGCAGCGGGTTCATCGCAGCCCTCACCCGTCCGGCGCCAAAGGACGTCATCACCCGCAGGACCGTCCTGGGCGGGCGGCCGACCCTGGAGCTGGAACCGGCCGAAGCCTCCAGCCGCGGGCGGCTGCTCTACCTGCACGGCGGCGGCTATGTCGTCGGCTCACCGGACACCCATGCGGGGCTGGTCGGTGAACTGGCCCGCCGCGCCAGGCTGCGAGCGATGTCGGTGGACTACCGGCTGGCGCCCGAACACCCTTTTCCCGCGGCCGTCGACGACGGGCTCGCGGCCTATCGCGAGCTGCTGGCGGCGGGTACCGACCCGCGCGACCTCGTCATGGCCGGTGACTCCGCCGGTGGCGGCTTGAGCATCGCCACGCTGCTCGCGGCCCGGGAGGCCGGGCTGCCGCAACCGGCCGCCGTGGTCGTCTTCTCTCCCTGGGTCGACCTCACCCTTGCCGGAGGAAGCATCCGTTCCAAGGAGGACGTCGACCCCATTTTCACCGAGGCCGACGTGCGCGCCTACGCCGATCTCTATGTCGGCGCAGACAACCGGGCACATCCCCTGGCCAGCCCGGTGTTCGCCGACCTCACCGGACTGCCGCCGCTACTCGTACAGGTCGGGGCGAACGAGGTGCTGCTCGACGACGCGATCCGGTTGGCCGGCCGCGCGGGCGCCGACGATGTCGAGGTCACGCTCGAAGTCGGGGCCGGCCTCCCGCACGTCTTCCAGCACCACTACGGCCGCCTCGATGAGGCGGACGCCGCACTCGATCGCGCCGCCCACTTCCTCACCGCCCACCTGGGCGTCGACGACCTCGAATCGGTCCACTGACGCGGATGACACAAGCGCCTCGCCCCACCGCGAAGCGGCAGTAGGACGGTGAGCCGGGCCGCCCGCCTCGGCGGCGGCCCGATCTGCTCGATCCTGGACAACCTGTCGGCGCACAAGAACCGGCGCATCCGCGCCTGGCGCTGACCACGACCACGCGTTCCACGAGCTCGGGCCGGTGCGCGGCGAGCAGGACCGTCAGTTGGGCGCCGAGGGAGAACCCGACGACGGAGACGCGACCGCCCGCGTCGTGGAGGAGCTTCGTCAAGGCTTCGGCGTTCTTGAAATCCCGTTGGGCCAGTACTGGGACCACGCGATAGAGCTCTCGAACGAGGTTGAACAAGCAATAGCCTCGGACACGCTTCTCACGCGAGACAAGCAGGACGCCATGCTCGCGATGTACGGCTATCTGACGGGCCGAGACTCAGTCCGCAAGGTCGCACTATGGCGGTTCCAGCCGAAGCAGAAGGTTGAGCTTGGCGAATGCGAGGCCTTGAAGATCGTTTCCCAGCAGGGAGGTGATCGTTTCCCGCAGGGGCTGTGGCCGGAGATCGGAAGGAGGCCGGACTACCACTAGCAGCCCGGCGAGCGTCGGCGTCCCTCACTCTGCCGGGACTGCCCGTCGCAGCGGCTCGTCCGGCATCGCCATGCGGTCGGTACCGGTGGTGGTGCCGAGGGTCTGAACGTCCGGCCCGGTCGAGCCCCCGTACGTGGCAATCTTGTATTCGACCGCGGTGAGGGAAAGGGTCAGCTCACGGATCCGGCGGCGGATGGTGTCGCGATGTTCGACCAGCACATCAAGCCGCTCGGGCACCGTGTGCGCTCCGGAGTCGACGAGCGAAATGTAGTGCCGCAGGTCACGCATCGGCATACCGGACAGCCGCATCCGGGTGAGGAACACCATGCGCCGAACCACTTCGGCGTCGTAGACGCGATGGCCGTTGCCGTCGCGGGCCACCTCGACCAGCCCGGCCCGCTCGTAATAGCGCAGCGTGTGAGGCGAGATGTCGAGGAGGTCGGCAACCTCGGCGATCGTCATCATCTCGGGCAGATCGCCCAGGTCGGCGAGGCGGTGGATCGCCTCGACCGATAGCGGACCATCGTCCCCAAGCGCTTCGAGCGCCCTGGTCATCAAATCGTCGGTGGCCATGACCAGGAGCCTAAATGGGCCGTACCGATGCAGGGACACCCTCGAAGTCGGCGCTGCGGGCGGTCTCGGCCCACCGCTCGACCTCGTCCAGGCCGCGCCGGTAAGCACCCGAGATACGCTCGACCGCCTCGCGCCCCAGCGGCAGCCGCAGCGGCACCTCGTCGCCGTGCGCGAGGGACACGATGATCTCGGCCGCCCGCACCGGGTCACCTTCCTGACGGCCGTCGGTCCCGGCCATGTCCGCACGGACGTCAGCGAGCAAGTCACGGTAAGTCGCGGACGACTCAACGAACTCGAGCACGTCACCCCCGTTGAAGCCAGTCCTGAACCGGCTGGGCTCGACGATCATCACCCGAATCCCAAAGTGCGTGACCTCCCCAGCCAGGGCCTCGGACCAGCCTTCGAGGGCGAACTTCGACGCGGAGTACGCCGACACGCCGGGGAACGACGTCCGCCCACCCTGGCTGCTCATCTGCACGATCGTCCCGGTGCCCCGCTCGCGCATCACGGGCAGCACTGCGCGGACGAGCGCGGCAGGGCCGAACAGGTGCAGATCCATCAACTCGCGCAGCTGCGCGTCGCTGACCTCCTCGACCGCGCCGACCACGGCCCGGCCCGCGTTATTGACCAGCACATCGATCTGACCGAAGCGGTCGAAGGTGTCCCGCACGAGGTCCGCGGCCGCGGCAATGTCTCGGGCGTCGAACTTCGCGATCAGGCAGTTGTCCGGGTATTTGGCCTCCAGATCGGCCACACTCTCGGGCCGGCGCACCGCCGCCACCACCTGGTCGGCCGCCGCGAGCGCCGACTCCGCCAGTGCGCGCCCGAAACCGCGGGACGCGCCGGTGATGATCCAGGTCTGTGTCGTCATGGCGGTAACGCTAGGACTTCGAGCGCGCTCGAACGCAAAACCCCATGGACCGGCATCAACGATGTCGAGATTGCCGTCGCCGAGTACATCGACTGGTTCAACCAGCGCCGCCTTCACGGCGAGCTCGGCCACGTCCCACCCGCCGAGTTCGAAGCCTTCTCCGCGACAATCACCGCACAACACGCCGTCGCTGAACTTGGTCAAGCGCCTCGGCTTCCGTCGAGAGGGCTACTCGCCAGCCTTCCAGTACATCAACGGCGCATGGAGAGACCACGAACGGTGGGCCATCACCGCGGAGATGGCTGAGGACACGTAGTCACCCAGTTACGCAGAAGGCCGCCTCCCACAACCGGGAAGCGGCCTTTGACCTGGGTGGAGATGAGGGGATTCGAACCCCTGACCCCTTCGATGCGAACGAAGTGCGCTACCGGACTGCGCTACATCCCCATGAACCTCGACCAGGTTAGCAAACTCCAAGAGGTTCTCGCGCCACCGTTTCAGTCGCCCACCGCTCGCCTCGGCGGTTCGGCGTACTGGTCGAAGAGTACGTCCGCCTGCCGGGCGGCGAGATCGATGATCTCGGCCTCGGCCTGCTCGGCGGCGAGCCGCTCGGCGTGCCGCTGCTCGCGGTGCCGGCGGGCGCGGGCCTGGGCGGCACGCTGGCGGCGTTCCTGGTCGACCTGTACGGCGATGCGCAGGAAGGCCAGATAGGACAGCATGACGACCACGGCCGGGGCGACCCCCCACCACGGCATCATGTCGACCGAGGCGGTCACCACCGAGGCGATGACGAGGAGCGCGGTGAAGAAGAGGAGGCGGCGGCGCCGGGCCACGATGATGGCGCGGCGCCGGGCCCTGAACTGCCGGGGGTCGATCCGCTCGCTCTCCAGCGGCATGGCGTCGTCGTCGGATTCGGCGACCTCTCCCGTGTCCATCGCGAAGTGTTCGAGGTCGGGCAGCTGGTGCTCGCCGGTGTAGTGTTCCTCGAGCTCGACCAGCTCGGCCAGGTTGGTCTTGTCCCTGCGCAGCCACATAGGGATCAGCACGCACAGCCACATGACGACGATGGCCAGATAGAGGAGGACGCTGCTCACGACCACCTCCGGGCACGACGAAAACGCCTTGGTGTCGTCGGCGTTCTCGATGTGCTCACGTCACGCACCGTAAGACCGCGTGTCACTGATTGACGAGCATTCGGTGCGGTGTGTCGCGAGATCGTCAAACCTCTTCTACTGGAGACCCACCGTGAGCGGCTGCTTCACGCGCGCGACGCCACTGTACGAGCAGCCCGCCGGGAACGTCCTCGACGGTCAACGCGTAACAGATGTGGTCGCGCCAGGCCCCATCGATGTGGAGTTGACGACGCCGAATGCCTTCTTCCCTGAATCCGAGCTTCTCAACCACTCTGCGGCTGGCTTGATTCTCGGGGCGGATGTTGGCTTCGAGGCGGTGCAGCCCGGTGGTGAAGAAGCAGTGGTCGACGGCCATGGCGAGGGCGGTGGGGGTGATGCCCCGGCCGGCCATGGCGCCGTCGATCCAGTAGCCGACCTGGGCGGAGCGGGCCGAGCCCCAGACGATGGCGCCGACGGTCAGCTGACCGGCGAAGCGGCCACCGTAAGTGATCACCCAGGGTAGCGCCAGGCCCTGTCTGGCTTCGCGGCGCAGCGTGCCGACCATGGAGACGTACGGGCCCAGACCGGTGCGGAAGAGCGGCGTCTCGGGGTTGCTGGGCTCCCAGGGGCGCAGCCAGTCGGCGTTGCGCAGCCGGGTCTCGCGCCATGTTCGTACGTCGGCCAGCCGTAGCGGCCGGAGGCCGACCGATCCCTCCGCTAGGGTCGCAGGCCAGCCACGAAGTCGATCCACGTTCTCATCATCCCCCTATCGGGCACGATGTCGCCACGGACCATCACTGGTGACCCTGAGCACACCGAATCGTGGGGTGTCAGCGCGGGTGATCGCCACCGCGTACCTGCTCCACCGCATGCCGGAGCACAGGAGCGAGTACGGCGACGCCATCGCGTACGCCGCCGGAGGAGCCGGGCAGATTGACGATGATCGTGTCGTCCGCCTGGCCGGCGAGACCACGGGAGAGGATGGCGGTGGGCACTTTGTCGCGGTTCGCCTGGCGGATGGCCTCGGCTATACCGGGAATCTCCCGAGAAATGACCCGGGCGGTCATCTCCGGCGTGAGGTCGGTCGGCGTCAGCCCCGTGCCACCCGTTGTGACGATCACGTCGTATCCGGCGGAGACCCCCTCCCGCAGCGCCCGTTCCACCGGCTCGCCGTCGGGCACCACCACGGGCCCCTCGACCTCGCACCCGGCCTCGGTGAGCAGCGACACGAGAAGTGGCCCCGACTTGTCCTCATAAATGCCGGCAGAGGCGCGGTTCGACACGGTCACCACGAGCGCCCGGATCACGGCCGCGTCCAGACACCGGTCTTGCCGCCCGTCTTCTCCTCCACCCGCACATCGGTGACGACCGCGGCCGGGTCCACCGCCTTGACCATGTCGATCAGGGCCAGCGCCGCCACCGACACCGCCGTCAGGGCCTCCATCTCCACCCCGGTGCGGTCGGCGGTCTTCACCCGGCAGGTGATCGCCACCCCCCAGTCCTCGACGTCGAGCGTGACCTTCACCCCGTGCAACGCGATCGGGTGGCAGAGCGGAATCAGGTCGGGCGTCCGTTTCGCCCCCATGATGCCGGCGATCCGCGCGACCCCGAGCGCGTCGCCCTTGGGCACCTCTCCCGACCGCAGCAACTCCACCACCGCGGACGACAGCAGCACCCGCCCGGTGGCCGTGGCGGTGCGCGCGCCGATGTCCTTGGCCGACACGTCGACCATCCGCGCCGCGCCCGTCTCGTCGAGATGGGTGAACTCACTCACAGCCGGATCACCTCCACAGCGGTGCCCGACGGCACCTCGGTCACGTCCTCCGGCACCACGATGAGCGCGTTGGCCGAGGCCAACGCGGCCAACTGGTGCGAGCCCTGCCCGCGCACCGGCGACACGGTGCCGTCGGAGGCCAGCGTGCCACGCAGGAACGAACGCCGCCCCTGCGGCGACCGCAGTGCCCCGATGACGTGCGCGGTCTCGGTCTCGGGCGGCCCGGCCGGCAGCCCGCACATCTTGCGCAGCGCCGGCCGTACGAAGAGCATGAACGACACGTACGACGAGACCGGATTGCCGGGGAGCGCGAAGATCGGCACCCGGTCCTCGCCCACCACGCCGAACCCCTGCGGCATGCCGGGCTGCATCGCGACCTTCTCGAAACGGACCGTGCCGAGCGGCCCGAGCGCCTCCTTGACCGGCTCGTAGGCGCCCATCGAGACGCCGCCGCTGGTGATGACCGCGTCGGCGCGCACCAGCTGCGCGTCGAGCTGGTCGAGGAAGGCCGCCGGGTCGTCGCCGACGGTGTCGGCGCGGAAGCCCTCGGCGCCCGTCTCACGGACGGCGGCGGTCAGGGTGAAGCTGTTGGAATCCCAGATCTGCCCGGGCCCGAGCGGCAGGCCCGGCTCGACCAGCTCGGCGCCGGTCGCGAGCACCACGACCCGGGGGCGGGGACGCACCCAGACGCGGCGGCGGCCCACCCCGGCGATGATGCCCAGCTGGGCCGGGCCGATGGCGGTGCCCGGCGCGAGCACCACCTCACCCGCCTGGACGTCCTCGCCGGCCCGGCGGATCGCGTTGCCGGGACCGGTGGTGCGCTCGATCGTGACCGAGGCGGTGCCGCCGTCGGTCCACTCGACCGGTACGACCGTGTCGGCGCCCGCCGGCACCGGAGCGCCGGTCATGATCCGCACGGCATGGCCGGGGCCGACGGCACGCAGCTCGTCGGACCCGGCGGCCACGTCGTCGATCACCGGCAGGGTGACCGGCACCTCGGCGATGTCCGCGGCTCGTACGGCATAGCCGTCCATGGCGGAGTTGTCGAACGGCGGCAGCGGCAGCGGCGCGGTCACCTCCTCGGCCAGTGTCGTGCCCAGGGCGCGCTCCAGCTCCAGCTCCAGCGGCGCGAGCGGGCGTACGGTGGCCAGGATGTCGGCCAGGTGCGCGTCAACCGATTTCATCGAGGAACTCTCGCAGCCAGGGGACGAAGTCGGGCGCCAGGTCGGGCCGGTCGGCCGCGAACTTCACCACCGTGCGCAGGTAGTCGAGCTTGTCACCGGTGTCGTAGCGACGCCCCCGGAACAGCACGCCGTGCACGGGCCCGCCCTTGTCGGAGGAGTATCCGGCGAGCGTGCGGAGCGCGTCGGTGAGCTGGATCTCGCCGCCGCGGCCGGGCGGGGTGTTCTCCAGCACCTCGAACACCGCGGGGTCGATGACGTATCGGCCGATGATGGCCCAGTTGGACGGCGCCTCGTCGACCGGCGGCTTCTCGACCAGGTCGGTGACGCGGACGACGTCGTCCTCGTCGGTCGCCTCGATCGTGGCGACGCCGTACAGGGAGACCTGCTCCTTCGGCACCTCCATCAGCGCGATGACGCTGCCGCCGAACCGGTCGCGCACCTCGATCATGCGTTTGAGCAGCTCGTCGCGGTAGTCGATCAGGTCGTCGCCGAGCAGGCAGGCGAACGGGTGGTCGCCGACGTGCTGTTTGGCGCAGAGGACGGCGTGGCCGAGGCCCTTGGGCTCGCCCTGCCGCACGTAGTGCAGGGTGGCGAGGGCGGCGGGCTCACGGACCTGGGACAGCTTGTGCTCGTCGCCCTTGGCTTCGAGCACCTCCTCCAGCTCGAACGCCCGGTCGAAATGGTCTTCGATCGAGCGCTTGTTCTTGCCCGTGACCATGAGAACGTCGAGGAGCCCGGCGGAGGCCGCTTCCTCGACGACATACTGGATCGCGGGCTTGTCGACGATGGGCAGCATCTCCTTGGGTGTCGCCTTGGTCGCCGGAAGGAACCGGGTGCCCAGACCCGCGGCGGGCACCACGGCTTTCGTCACAGGGTCGAAGTCAGCCATGCATAGACCCTAGTGGAGGTACCTGTGGACAAGTTGAACGCCCGCCGCCAGGTCATGTCGGCGCGTGCCCGCCTCTCCCCCGAGCAGCGCCGGGCCAACTCCGTCAAGATTCGCGAGACCCTGCTCGACCAGCCGTGGGCGCAGATGGCCGGGCTCGTCGCCTGCTACTGGTCGGTCGGCACGGAGCCGGAGACGCACGGGCTGGTGTTCGCGTTGTGGAAGCACGGCGCGACCGTGATCCTGCCCGTCCTGCGGGAGGACGACGACCTCGACTGGGCGGTCTACGACGGGCCCGACACGCTGGCGCCGGGCCGGTTCGGGATCATGGAGCCGGTCGACACGCGGCGCGGCGTCGACGCCATCCGCACCGCCGCCCTCGTGATCGTCCCCGCCCTCGCCGTCGACCGGCGTACGGGGGTGCGGCTGGGCCGCGGCGGCGGCTCCTACGACCGGGCCCTGGCCAGGGTCGGCCCGAACGTCCCCACGGTCGCCCTGCTGCACGACGGCGAGCTGATCGACGGCATCCCCACCGAGGAACACGACCAGCGGGTCCGCTGGGTGATCAGCCCTGAGGGACTCATTAGTCTTATGTGACCGAACATTCGAGAGGGGGCCGGATGCCGATCGACGTCTGGCTCCTTCTTGGTTCTGTCATCGTCATCGCCGCCATCGGCTCCGTCCGGATCGCCCATCGCAGCGGCCTGCCGAGCCTGCTGCTGTTCCTCGGGCTCGGGCTGGCGCTGGGCGACGCGGGGTTCGGCATCCCGTTCAGCAACCCGGAGCTGGCCCGGCAGATCGGCATGACCGCGCTGGCGCTGATCCTCGCCGAGGGTGGTCTGACCACCAACTGGAGCCACGTCAAGCGTTCGGTGCCGGCGGCACTGATCCTGGCCACGGTGGGCGTGGCGGTCAGCATCGCGTTCCTGGCCCTGCTCGTGCACTGGCTGCTGGGCATGGAGCCGACGACCGCGCTGATCCTCGCGGCGGTGCTGGCCCCGACCGACGCCGCGGCGGTCTTCTCCGTGCTGCGCCGGCTGCCGCTGCCGCCGCGCCTCGCGGGCATCCTGGAGGCCGAGTCCGGCTTCAACGACGCGCCGACCGTGATCGCCGTGGTGCTGCTGAGCACCGCCGCCGCCAACCCGCCGAGCGTCGGCTCGTTCGTCCTCGAGACCACGATCGAGCTGCTCATCGGTGCCGTCGTCGGCCTCGTCGTGGGCCCCGCCGGCGCCTACGCGCTGCGCCGCGTCGCCCTGCCGGCCTCGGGCCTCAACCCGATCGCGGCGCTGGCGCTCACCTTCGTCTCCTACGCCGGCGCGGTGCTGCTGCACGGCTCGGGCTTCCTGGCCATCTACCTGACGGCGCTGATCCTGGGCAACTCGCGGCTGCCGCACCGGGCGGCGACCAGAGGCTTCGCGGAGGGCTCGGCGTGGCTGGCGCAGATCGGGCTGTTCGTCATGCTCGGCCTGCTCGCCACCCCCAAGGAGATGCCCTCGGCCATCGTCCCCGGTCTGATCACGGGAACTCTTCTCGTGCTCCTCGTACGACCGGCGTCGGTGGCATTCTGCGCGCTGCTGGCACGGGTGCTGCGGCTGAGCAGGATCAGCTGGCGCGAGCAGGCGTTCCTGTCGTGGGCGGGGCTGCGCGGCGCGATCCCGGTCGTGCTGGCCACGATCCCGTGGGCGGAGGGGGTCGAGGGCTCGAAGCTCATCTTCAACGAGGTGTTCATCATCGTGATCGTGTTCACGCTGCTCCAGGGGCCGACGTTGCCGTTCGTGGCCAAGGTCCTCAAGGTGACGGCTCCCGGCGAGGCGCACGACCTCGAGGTGGAGTCGGCGCCGCTGGAGGAGCTGAACGCCGACCTGTTGCAGGTCAAGGTGCCGCCCGGGTCCCAGCTGCACGGCGTGGAGATCTTCGAGCTGCGCCTCCCGGCGGGGGCCGCGGTGACGTTGGTCGTGCGCGAGGGCAGATCGTTCGTACCCGCCGAGTCCACCCGCATCCGGTCCGACGACCAGCTCCTCGTGGTCGCCACCGCGGCCTGCCGCGACCAGGTCGAACGCCGCCTGCGCGCGGTCAGCCGCCGGGGCAAGCTCGCCGGGTGGTACAGAGAGCAGGGAGTGGAATAGGTGTTTGACCGAATCGGTTACCATTAGCAGTCGCATCGCTCGAGTGCCAGAACCTGAAGGAGGGGCGCGTGCCGACCTACCAGTACGCCTGCAACGACTGCGGTGACCAGCTCGAAGTCGTTCAGAAGTTCACCGACGATGCGCTGACCGTATGTCCCGCGTGCGAGGGCAGTCTGCGCAAGGTCTTCTCCGCCGTGGGCATCGTGTTCAAGGGCTCCGGCTTCTACCGCACCGACAACCGGTCGTCCTCGACGCCCGCGAGCACCACCTCCACCAGCGGCAAGGCGGCCGAGTCGACCTCGACGTCCTCGACCACGCCCTCGTCTTCTTCGTCCTCGACCACCGCGTCGACGCCCGCCGCCCCCGCCGCGGCGTCCAGCTAACCCCGGCCGGCCGGCCGGTCGGCGAACGCGCCCAGCAGCTCGGGCGTCAGCTCGTCGCAGAGCTGCTCGATCTGCGGATGCGGCCCCCAGTCGGCCACTAGCCTGCTCAGACCCTCGCGTGACGAGCACAGCAGCCGCAGTGCCGACTCCTGCCCCCGCGAGGTCAGGCGCAGGCTGCCGAGCGTCGGCGCTGATGACGAGCCCGAGACGCCTCTGCCGCACACGACCGATCTCACTCATCGCGACTGTACGGATACGTGGCGCGACGACGCTGTCCGGTGTGATGAATTGTCCGGCGTGGTCGGGCGTCGTCCGGCGTCGTCCGGCGTCGTCCGGCGTCGTCCGGCGTCGTCCGGCGTCGTCCGGCGTGGCGAGGTTATCCACAGAGCCACGTTCGGGCCCTCCTCCCCCTCCTCCCTTGCCACTACTCTCGGCGCCATGGTCAATAGCGCAGAGATCGGCGTCATCGGCGGTTCGGGGTTTTACTCCCTGCTCGACGACGCCGAAGAGAGAGTGCTCACCACCCCCTACGGGCCGCCGAGCGACGTGGTCACGGTCGGCCGCATCGGCTCGCGTTCGGTCGCCTTCATCCCCCGGCACGGGCGTGACCACCGGTTCCCGCCCCACGACATCCCCTACCGCGCCAACCTCTGGGCGCTGCGCTCGCTCGGCGTGCGTCAGGTCCTCGCGCCCAGCGCCGTGGGCTCGCTGCGGGCCGAGCACGGGCCCGGCGCGATCGTGATCCCCGACCAGATCGTCGACCGCACGTCAGGGCGCGTACAGACCTACTACGACAAGGGCGGCGCGGTCCACGTGTCGTTCGCCGACCCCTACTGCCCGTCGGGGCGCGCGGTGGCCGTCGCCTCCGCCCGTTCGGGGGGCTGGGAGACGGTCGACGGAGGCACGCTCGTGGTCATTGAGGGGCCGCGGTTCTCCAGCCGGGCGGAGTCTCGGTGGTTCGCCTCCAACGGGTGGACCATCGTCGGCATGACCGGGTTCCCCGAGGCGGTGCTCGCCCGGGAGCTGGCGCTCTGCTACACCACGCTGTCGCTGGTGACCGACCACGACGCGGGGATCGAGGCGGGCGAGGGCGTGACGCACGAGGAGGTGCTGGAGTTCTTCGCGCAGAATGTGGCGCGTATGCGCACCCTGGTGTCCGACGCGGTCCAGGCACTGCCCGCCGAGCGCACCTGCCCGTGCGGGTCCACGCTCGACGGCCTCAAGCTGCCCATCGAGCTGCCGTGATCCGGGCCTGGCCACGACGGCTCGGGCGGCGCCGCCGGCTGGTGGCGGCCGTTGTGGCAGGCTTCGCCGTTCTGCTCGGATATTTCGCCATACGCCCCGCTTCGGGGCCTCTGGTGCTGGTGGCGGCACGCGACCTGTCGCCGGGCGTGCTCGGGCCCGGCGACCTGCGCGCCGTCGCGCTGGAGCATCCCCCCGACGGGGCGCTGCGCTCAGGCGCCACCGGGCGGGTGCTGGCCGGGCCGATGCGGCGCGGCGAGCCGCTCACCGACGTCCGGCTGCTGCACTCGCTGCGGCTGCCCGCCGGCAGCGTGGCCACTCCGGTGCGCATCGCCGACGCCGACGTGGCCGGCCTCATCTCCCCCGGCTCCACCATCGGCGTACTCGCCGCCTGGGAGGGGCAGCCGGCCGAGCTGGTCGCCGACGACGTCAAGGTGATCACCATCCCCAGAGCCGACGACGACCACGGCGCCCTGATCGTGCTGGCCACCACCCCCGACCAGGCGGCCCGACTGGCGGCCGCCCAGACCGGCGGCCACCTCTCGATCACCATCAACCCTGACTTACCGTGACCATCCTGCCGCGATCTCCCGCATGAGCGGATCCATGCGGGAGACGTCTAGAGCACCGAGTCGATCTTCGGGTCATACTCCCAGTGCCACGGCTCGAACGGGCTGCTGTAGGCCCAGTCCGGATGGAACCACCCATACCTCTTGGCGTTCTGCTCCATCCACACGAACTCCACCGACCTGAACCTCTCGATCCCGCCACAGAGGTCGACGGCCAGTCCGAGGCCGTGGTTGCTGCGCCCCGGCACGGCCGCGAACCCGGGCCGCCGATAGTAGACCGACTGCTGCTCGGCCAGGCTCCGATAGGCATCGGTGACGCACATGTACCTGCCGAAGCGCCGGCGGTAGGCCTCGTTGAGGCTGACGAACGCGATCGCGGCGTCGGCCCGCAGGCTGTGCCCCCTCTGCTGCAACGGGCAGAGCATGTTGCTCGGGATCAAGCCGTTCGGATAGCTGTTGGCCGTCGCGATCCGCAGCGGATTGCACTTGAGCGCCGCCGTACCCACCTTGTCGATCTTGATGCCCAGCTTCACCAGGGCCGCGGTCAACGACTTCACGACCTTGTCGGAGCGCTGTCTGAGCGTGTCGACCTCGGCCGACATCTGCGCCTCGGCCAGCAGGTTGTCGGCCCGGAGCTCCTGCGCCTCACTCGCCAGCCGCTGCGTGTCGCGGGTGAGCACAGCGGTCTGCTCGACGGCGTGCTGCCTTTCCCGGACGATCTGCGTGACGTTCGCCATCGCCCGCAAGGTGTCCTTGCTGGCATCACCGGCGAGGAACGAGGCGACCCCGTCGGCGCCCACCGGCTGCTGGTAAAGCAGCTCGGCCATCTCCGACACCGGCTGGCGCATCAACTGCAGCCGCGACTCGGCCTGCTGGAGGGAGTCGAGCTTCGTCTTGAGCTCCTTCTCGGAGGCCGCGATGCTCGCCCGGCGCTTCTCCAGCGCCCTGGTCGCCTCCTCCAGCTCCTTGGCCGACTTCTCGGCCTCCTTGCGCAGCTCGGTCAGATTGGACGGATCCTTGCCGCCGGCTCCGGCGGCGTTGACGAGGAGCACGTTCTCGGCGGTTTTCGCGGGAGACGCGGCTCTCGCGGGAAGCGCGACCAGGGACGTCACCACCATGACAACCGCGATCAGACCCGCTGATCGTGGGGATGGCACGTCCGACTCCTCCGTTTGCGGGCTCGTTACCTGGGTCCGGCACGCACGTTACTACAGCCCCCCAAGTGTCCGGACCGAACTCCAGCGAGCCGTTATGACACAAAAGAACGTTTTGTACGACAGAGTCGAGTCATCTGCGACTCGACCGATGCGCCCGTCCTGCTGTTGGGTAGATCGCGTCCTACTCTTGGGTACGCCGCGAACGGGCCGGCGGTTCGATCATCACCTGGCCCCCCTCTCGGCCGACGACCGCCTTCCGCCGGACGACAGCCCCAGCAACCCGGGCAACGACGCACTCGCGGAGGCCTTCTGCGCCGGCGCCCGCTCGCGATCCTTGCAGACCTCCCACAACCAGGTGTCCTCCCACTCCCCCGCACACTCCTCCCGCTCCTCCACAGGCACCGACTCCTCCCGGCTCACGGGAACCGGCACGGTGGGCGACGCCCTGACACCAAGCGTCGGCACCGGCATCGGCGTCGGCATGGGAGTGAGGACGGGTGAGGGGATGGGTGAGGGCGCCGGCGGAACGAAGGCCGGGACCAGGTCCTTGTAACGCCGGTCGGGGCGAGAAGGGGCGGGCAACAGCACCGGCTCCAGCGGCAGCCGGCCGCCGGCTCCGGCGTTCACCTCCCGCTGTACCTCCACCTCCTGGAAACGGCCGAGCTCGCCGGCCAGCAACCCGCCGGCGAAGATCGCGGGCGCCAGCAACGCCGCGAACAACACCACCGGCCTCCGATGCACTTCCTGCCGCCGCCTTCTGGTCACCCGGCCGACGGTAGCCACGCCCCACGGCCTGTACGGGGGACGGTGGGCAGGTCTTTACCGCGGCTCAGAGCAGCCATGACTTGCCGGGGCGAAGTCGTGTCTGGCGGGTGGTCCACGCAGTGCCTGACTTTCGCTAGGCTTACGGGAGTCCGCCTCCGTAGCTCAGGGGATAGAGCACCGCTCTCCTAAAGCGGGTGCCGCAGGTTCGAATCCTGCCGGGGGCACCACGTTCGACCAGCAGCAAAGCGCCCTTGACCAGCGGAAACGCGGGTCGAGGGATTTTTGATGTGTCCGGCAGTGTCCGGCTGTCAACGATCGTCACCGACCCGCCTTCCCCAATGCCTCCCCACGACTTCGGCCACTCGCTGAATCCGCGGTCCGCTGCCCGCGCGACCTGGCCAGCTGGGGGGGCGACATGCTGTCTTGGACGTTCGCCCTGAAGGGCGGGCCGATACGGATGTAGAAGACGACCCTGCGGCGCTTGCCTGCGCGACCAGTTGGCGAGGCGACGGCCAACTGGTCATCACGATCACGGAAACGTAACGCTCACGCCGGCCGCCCGCAGCAGACATAATTCGCGTCTCCTGCCGCTACCGTATCGATTCGTCGCTACTTACCAGTAGCTCTACATTAAAACGGTATGTTGGTGAGATGACCGACACACTAGAAGTGGCCCTGTTGCAACGAGTTGACCTTGACAAATACAGCAGTAACAAGCGTCTACTCTTTGCCCTCCAGATGGTCTACGGTATCGACGACATCGAGACGGTCGCGACTTCAGCTCTTACTGACGGTTCGAACGACAAGGCTTGCGATCTCCTTTATATTGATCGCGGCACCAGCCGAGTTGTTCTCGCGCAGGGCTACGAGTCCCTGAACCCCACCAAATCAGAAGCGAAGGCAGCTAAAGCTGCGAGCCTAGGTCAAGCCGTCAATTGGCTACTGAGCAAGAATGAGCCGGTTGGGGTGTCAGAAGTCCTCTTGAGTGCTTGGCGTGAATTGCATGAAGCGCTCACCGATGCTGCGATCGATGAACTCGAAATTTGGTACGTTCACAACCTTCCAGAATCGGAAAACGTCGAGCTAGAGCTGATTGCTGCACGCGATGGCGCGCGGGCGCTGCTAAGGCAGAACTATCCGGACGTTGGTATCAATGTATCTTCAGTTGAGTATGGTCGGACTCGACTAAATGATCGCTATGTGGCATCGCGCACCCCGATACTGGTCTCCGACTCATTCACCGTCCAAGTGCCGGGTGCATTCGAAGAGACCGGAGACAAGTGGACGGCATTGTGCACCAGCGTACCCGCGTCTTGGGTTCATGAAAAATATCAAATTTACGGCGCAGATCTGTTTTCGGCGAATGTGCGCGGCTACCTAGGGAGTCGCAGATCACAGAGCAACATTAACAACGGTATTCAGCAGACCGTGCGCGAAGAACCCGGACAGCTTTGGCCTTACAACAACGGCATCACTGCTCTAGTTCACAATTTTCGATTCGATCCAAGTAGCGGAACTGTCGAAATTACTGGGCTCACAATTGTCAACGGCGCCCAGACAACAGGAGCAATCGGATCTATTACAGCAAGCGAGGTCGGGGCTAGCCGCCTGATGGCGCGGTTTATTCAATGCAACGACCCCGAGACGGTCCTAAGGATTGTCCGGTACAACAACCGACAGAATCCAACCCAAGCGACAGATTTCCGTAGTAACGACGGCATCCAGACGCGCCTCGTCAAGGAATTCGCTACATTGGGCGTTGTCGGCTACACCGGAGGACGTCGAGGCGGGGCTGAAGACGTCATCAGAAGGCCAGGTGAAAATCAGCTATCAACCTCGATCGCGGCGCAGGCGCTGGCCGCCTTCCATGGAGGATCTGATATCGCATATCACGAGAAAAGTAAGATATGGGAACAGGACGCAATCTACAGCAGCATCTTTCCTGACCGCATTGATGCATCCCATATCCTCTTCGTCTCTAGCCTGCTACGTGCCGTGGAGGAACAGAAGACTCAACTTGGACAGGTCCTCCCGCAACAGCGAACAGCCGACCAAATCGACCTTTTGGAATGGTTCGGTTTGCGGGGGTCCATTATGCTTGTCGTGGAAGCTATTGGCGCTTCGTTTGAAACCGTACTGGCCTCGGCGATTAGCGATAGGTACGCTCTACGCTTCAAGGCCAACCTGACGGTTCCCGAGGCGATAGGTGTCTGGGAGCCGATAGTTGAGTCCCTGCTGGCGCTCGCCCCTGATCAGCTTAAGGAGCCATTGACCACACCGGGAGCCTTGCGAAACCGAGAGGCGGTTGCCAAGGCCGTGAATAGCTTCCGTTCGTTGGTGGTTTCTGCTCGCAGAATCAACGCCGCCACATATGCGCCCTTCGCGGAGAAAGTTGTTTTCTAGTCGATACGCCCTCTCTAGGCAAGGCTGGCCGCGTGTAATTCTCGTTTCACACCCCATGAGCTGACAGCCAAGCGCGGTTAGCCCCTGACCAGCAAAACGCCAGCCAGGGGCCCTACTTCGCGTCAACCGTGTTCAGCTGTCACGCCGTTTGCGGCGGGTCTTGTTCACAGCTCCCACGCGATCCTTCGTCGAGAGCGTTGGAGATCCGACGCTTACTGTAGCGACCTGGTCTTGACCGACGATGCACTTCGCGTAGATCCGCAACAGCACGTCCACGCTTTGGCCTGCCCACTCGGCCACCTGAGGCGCCGGCACCCCAGCATTCAGCCAGGTGGACACACAGGCGTGCCGGAGATCGTACGGTCGGGCGGCCAGTGGGGAGGCGGTCTCCTCTTTGGTCAAGGTCGCCTTGCGAGCGGCCTTCCAGGCGCGGCGATAGGTGATGAATGGCAGTTCACCGCCCTGCACGCCGTAGAAGAGGCGTCCGCCTGGACCGTCACCGAACTCCGCAAGATGAAGGCTCCTGGCCAGACTCCTCTGGAAACCTACTTGTCTACTTGGTCCTCTGGCCACGATCGGGGCGCGGATGGACTCAACGGCGAGTGGGCACAGCGCATGGATCGCCTCTATAAGCAGCTATACGGCGTTGACACTAAGGAAGCAATACAGAGTGCTGTCGAGGTTGTGGCCGATTCCAGGAAAGCTTTGGAGCGCGCCAACCAAGATATCAAGAATCTCCTTTCGAACCGCGAATACTTGGTGCACGCCATCGTCGATATGCAGAAGAAGCTTGATCAATTGATCAACAGGTCTTCAAACAGTGGAGAAGAACAGCAGCTCGATGAGGGCGAAGAGCCTAAAGAAGGGCCACTATGAGCAAGCCATGGGACTGGGTCAACGACCGTTCATTCATAGAGCTCCTATCCGAAGTAATCGGGATAAAACTCGGCCTAGCAGCAACTGACAATCAGATCAAGCAAGCCGCCAAGGAGAACTTATACTTAGTGGAGCGCTACCTGGGAACCAGCGTCGAATATAAAGCAGTACATTCCAGGCTGAAGGCGGCAGTTCTCGAGAACTTCGGGTTCCACGGTGCCCTGCGAGCAATCGACCAGCCGATCGTTGCTGGAATCAGCGAAAGACTGGGAAACTTTGATCTAGCAATCCGTGCCACGGAGTTCATGATCGGGCACATATATTATCCCGTGGGACAGCCTCACCTTGAAAGTCTGGGCTCGTTCCCGCTGGCTGCATACATTATGCCGATCCACGTTGAGCCAGAGCGTGTTCGAGAAATCATCGAAGAAGCCCGCGAACTTGCAGGGCAGGCATTGGGTGATGCGGTTGCAATAGCATTTGAAGAGCTGGCTTTCAGATATACAAGAAGCGTAATCCCATTGGGTGCCCCCGAAAGGGTCTGGCAGGATTCATTAGAACTTGCCGAGCTATTCGACTCAGAATCCACTATCGCCACATACGGCAGATTCTTCGATCAGCGATTCATAGACTACCTGGTTGCCAATTTCAATCAGATCGGTCAGATCAACTGGAGAAAGTTCGAAGCACTTACAGCCGAGCACTTCCATCGACAGGGCTTTGAGGTCGAACTCGGCGCGGGGAGAAATGATAACGGCGTTGATCTAAGAATCTGGGAGTCCGGAACAATAGATGAGGACTCAGCACCGACAATTATCGTGCAATGTAAGCGAGAAAAACATAAGATTCAAAAAGTCGTTGTCAAGGCTCTAGCGGCGGATGTGATGTGGGAAGGGGCCAAGCAGGGCCTGCTGGTAGCCACGGCTGACTGGGCGCCTGGAGCGAGAGAGGTCGTAAAGACCAGAAGCTACCCAGTGAAGGAAGTAAATCGAACTGCTCTCAAAGATTGGTTGACGGCTATGAGAACCTCCGGTAGCGGTCTCTGGTTGCCGTGATCAGTACGAGTTCGCTACCTGGTAGGCGTGAAGGCATGGGGAGCCCGACATTCATCGGGCTCCCCATATGCAATCTTATTCGGCAAGAGCAACAGCGATTCTGCGCTTGGCGGCTTCGTCTTGGCCGACGATGCACTTGACGTAGATACGGAGGAGCACATCCACGCTGTGTCCGGCCCATTCGGCTACCTGGGGTGCGGGGACTCCGGCGTTGAGCCACATGGAGACGCAGGCATGGCGTAGGTCGTACGGCCGAGCGGCCAGCGGTGAAGCGATTTCCTTGTCCGTCAGGGCCGCCTTGCGCGCGGCCTTCCAGGCTCGGCGGTAGGTGATGAACGGTAGTTCGCCGACCTTGACGCCGTAGAAGAGGCGACCATGTGGCCCCTTGTCGAAGGTCGTGAGGTGAGTGCGCAGGATGCGCACCAGCGGCGGCGGGATCGGCACGGTCCGGCTGTGACCGACCGCGCGGTGCTTGAGCGCGCGTTCCTCTCGTGCCTGGCCACTGTCTGTCCAGTCTCGCCCGGCGTAGGGCGCAGCCTTGAGGAGGTGGAGTTCTCCCCAGGCGTTGGCTGGTTCCTCCATCTGCCCGGTCTCTGTGTTCTTGTGCAGCGGTGGAAGGGTGACGTTATCTCGGCGGAGGTTGACGGCCTCCTCGGGGCGTAGGGCAGCGTAGTACATGAGGGCGAAGAACGCCGTGAGCCGTTCGCCGCTCGGCTTCTGTACGGCCACAGCTGCAAGGAGTGCCTTGGCCTGGGCGTGGTTGACGACACTGCGGCGATCCACCTCGTAGGCGTTCGCTGGCGGCTTCCACTTCAGCGTCTTGATCGGATTGGCGGGCAGGAGCTTGAGTTCCACGGCGTAGTCGAGGGCGTTGGACAGCAGCATGCGGTGCTTGCGTACGGTGCTAGGAGCGGCGCGGGTGCCGTCCAGCAGGGACGTGGCGGACTCCAATAGGTCACGAATAAGGCCAGCGTCGTCGATGAGTGCCGAGACGGGCTTGGTGTTGTCGGCCAGCCAGCGCAGCATGGCGCCAGTCTCGTCGGACGCCTCCTGGCGTTGCTTCGTGTTGAAGCCCCAGCGGTGCATGGCTGAGCGCAGGGCACGGTCGTCTGGCTTGCCACGAGTGGTGGCGTACATGGCAGGTGTGGCAGCGGTGAGGGCGCGAGCGATGTCCTGACGGTACTTGGCGGCGGCGTTCTTCCACTTCATGTCGGCGAACTTGCAGGCGAAGTCGTACCAGCTCATCTCCGGGCGGTCGGTACGTCCCCAGGAGACGGGCTCACCCGTGAGGGTGCTGAAGGCTTCGCCGCTGCGGGCGGCGGTGAGCAGGGAGCCGCGGAAGGTGTCGGCCTGGGCGGCGTTCTTGAACGAGCGCTTCCAGGTCTTCGTGGTGGTCTGCCAGGCCACGCGGTAGGAGGTGACCTTGCCGGCCGCGTTCTTGCGGGTCTCGATCGCGTAGACGCGGACGTTGTAGGTGATGTCCTTCATCAGGCGGCGTCCTCCATCGTGGTGAGCCAGCGATCCAGGTCGGCACGGCGGATGCGGAGATCGCCGTTGGGCAGCTTGAGGCAGCGCGGGGCGCGGCCCTTGGCTCGCCAGTCGTAGAAGGTCGAGCGGGAGATCTGGAGTTCGGTGCAGAGGTCGGCGAGGGTGAGCATTCCTCGTTGGGTAGTGCCGGTGGCCAAGTGCGACTCCTTGCGGATCAGGACGGTTGGGTGTGTTCGGCCCCGTGCTTGGTGGCTGTGGGCCGGGTGTTGATCAGGACGAAGAAAGAAGAAAGAACGGGCCGGTACGTGCTGGGGTCGGGATGGTGGTGATCGGCTTTGTTCGTGGCCGACGAAAGAAGGTCAGTCCTCCGGTGATCGCGCCTCTGCTGCCGCGTGGTGGGTCGTGCGGGTCATGAGGGCTTGTTTCTTCTTTCTTCGTCCGGGCTGGTGCGGCGGTAGCGGATGGACGGGCGGCCACCGGTGGGCGTCGTGGTGGTCTCGTACTGGCCGGTGGCGGTGAGGCTGGCCAACAGCTCGTCGAGGGTCTGTTTCGGGACGTTGCGCGAGAACAGGGCAGAGATCTCCGAGCGGGTCAGGCCGGTGTCGGCGGCCTGGTCGAGCGCGCGGCGGATGCGGTCGATCTTCGGGTCGCGCATCTGTTTGTCGAGCACGAAGACGGCTGAGGCGATGGAGTAGCGGACCAGGGCAGCGGCGGCCTTGAGGTCCTCGGGCGTGATCAGCGGGCGAGCTTCGAGAGCGGCGTACAGGGCGGCGATGCGCAGGCAGTACGGGGCCGAGCGGCGGGTGAACTCGGTCCAGGCGTGGTCTTCGTCGTCGGCGGCGGTGAACTCCTCGTACAGCTCGGCGGACCAGAGGACGCGGGCGGCGTCGTCCAGAGCGATGCGCTTGACCTTGCGGGCCTGCTTGACGGCGTCGTGGAGCCGGCCGCTGAGAGTGGCCAACAAGTCAGGCGAGACGCCTTCCGGGATGGGCAGACGCTTGGAGCGTTCGACATAGATGGGCAGGAAGCGGTTGTAGGAGCCGCCGGCCATGTCTGCCTCCGCGACCCGCAGACGGAACTCCTTCGGCGTGATGTGGCCGATGATGACGATGTGCGGGTTGGAGGCCCGGTAGGCGTTGCGGGTGAGCACGGCGAGCGTGCGCCCGTCCCACGCCTGACGGAGCATCGTGCCCAAGGTGGAGCCCTCGCGCTTGGCACGGGCCATGACGGTGGAGAACTCCGGTTCGGTGACCGACAGCCGCTTGTCCATCGTTCCGCCGGGGTCTTCCGGGGAGTCGGGGTCGCGGATGCGTTCGATCAGCCCTTCGCCGGAGGACAGGCCGGTGACGCACAGTTCGCCGTAGCCGATCCCGGCGTGGTGCAGGAAGATCTCGGCGGTGTCGGTGGCCTGGCCTTTGCGGCCGGAGCCGGTGCGGCCGAACAGCAGTGGCCAGATCAGCAGCGGATGGCGGGTGTTGCCGATCTGGACGTACGGGCCGGGGCCGATGACGGCTCCGCAGGCGGCCAGCGCGGAGACCAGCACGCCCACGGGATCGGCCTCGGTGGATGGGTCGGCGGCTGCGACCAGCTCGCCGGGCAGCCCGTAGAACATGGCCGGGTCTGCGGCCGGCGCGGGCACCGGCAGGCCGATGCTCGGCTCTCCGGACGCGTCGCGGTGCAGGCGGTGGATGGTGGCATCGGCGGCGAGGTTCTCCAGGATGGTGTTGGCGTCGAGTGGGTTGGTCATGCGATCCCCCGGCGTGGCTGGCGTGCTCCGCAGGTGAGCCCGGAGCGGATGGTGGCGGCGGCCTCTCGGGGGGACAGGCCGATGGCCTGGGCGGCGGTGTGCAGGGCGTCCTCGGTCAGCCGGTACGGGAGCAGGCCGGTGGCCACGAGCTGGCCGAGGGCGAAGGCGGCGGCGTTGAGGGTGTGGTTGCGGGTGCCCGGCGCGGCGTCGAGGACGTGCTGTACCTCGCTGCGGAGCGCGGCAAGCGCGTAGCCCGTCGACCGGTCACCGAGCGAGGCGAGAACGTCCCCGGCCGAGACCCTCACGGGTGCCGGCGTGGGCGCGGTGAGCCGTGCGGCGAGCCATTGCGGGAGCGGCGCGAGATCGGCTGCGTGGATCACGTCGTACGTTCCTGCGCCGTCCGGCAGGTTCACGAGGCTGCCGGGGCCGACCACGTAGCCGCCGCAGGCGCGGGTGTCGATCAGCCAGCCCAGACCTTGTCCCTTGGCCCCGGAGGTGTTGCCGAGCGGCAGCCCTTCGGGGGCCTGGAAGTACAGGTGTGTTCCGCGACGCCGGGTGCGGACCTGGAAGGTTTCCAGGGGCAGCGGCTGTCCGGCCTGCTCGCAGAGCAGGGCCAGGACGTCGGCGCCGTCGTTGACGCCGGGCAGGTCCCAAGGCAGTGGCGGCTGCTCGCCGTCCTTCGGGGTGTCGAGGTCGATCACGACGAGCCGGGAGGGGCCCGTCGCGATGCCCACGTTGTACGGCGCGCGAGCCCAGAACCGGCCGATGACCTCGGGGTCTGTGGTGTGGTGTTCGGTCCACTTCCAGCCCTTCAGCGGCACCTTGTCCCCCGATGTGAGCGGGAAGACGTGCCAGCCGCGGGCGGCGGCGGCCAGCGCGTAGCGCAGTGTCTGGCGGTGCGGATCGGATGTCATGCTGGTGGTGCTCCTTTGCGCCGGCCTCGCGTGGCCGGTGATCGGTTGGGGCGTGGGCCCCGGCGTCGTGCTTGGTGGCTGTGCGCCGGGGCCCTTCCTGGTCGGCTTCACTTGGTGTGGCGCGGGCCGGTGCCGTCGTGGTGGAGGTGGCGGATGGAGTTCCAGACGTGGCGGCCAAGGCGTAGGCGCAGGCCGGTGGCGTCGCAACGGCGGCAGTGGCGTGAGCCGCGCCTGATCCTGTTGGGGACGCGACGCTTGCCCTTGCACTTGCGGCAGCGGCCGAACGGGCTGGCGTAGCAGAGCAGGGCGTAACCGAGCGTGCTGATGATCGCTGCGCTAGCAACGAGTACGACAGGGGTCATGACCGCCTCCAGGGCCGGTTTCCGGGCGTGGTCGAGGAGGGCCGCTAGCGGTCTAACGGCCTGATCAGGGCTTATTTCTGGTGCTAGCGGGGGTGCTAGCGCTAGCAGGGTCGGTCGCTAGCGCTAGCAGCCCTTCGGGAGTCAGCCGGAACGCTTCTGGCGGTTACGCTCCGCGATGACCTCGGTCAGGTCGTCTACGCGGATGCCGCGCCTGGTGACGGGCCTGCCGTCGATGCGGCGGCCGATGTCCCCCACTCGCAGGCCGTACGGCTTGAGGGCGCTGGTGAGCTGTTCGGACTTCCAGCCCGTGTAGATCTCGGGCCGCAGCTCGATCAGCCGGGAGCACAGCAGTTCGTTCCAGGCGGCGTTCTCGCCTGCGGGCCAGATCTCGGCGAGGTCGGCCAGCAGGTCGAACACCGGCGCGTCCTGGCGGGCCTGAGTACCGGGTTCGGGCAGCGTGCCGGCCTGCACCCGGGCGGCGACGGCACGGGCGACGACCTTCTCGGCGTCGCGGGTGTCGAGGTAGAAGGACCGGCGGGCGGCCGCCTTGCCCAGTCCGGCGAGGATGCCCCAACCGGCGTCTGTGACCGGCTCGAAGACGGTGGCGCGGTAGCCCTGTTTGTAGGCCGAGGTGCCGAGGATCATGTCGTTGGCCACCTGGTCGGCCACGCTCATGCAGTAGCGGGTGTTGACGTTGCGGGTGATCCCGGTCGGCAGCGAGTCCTTGTCCGGGATCTGCGTGCCCAGCATGATGATCACTCCGAGAGCACGGCCCAGCTTGATGACCTTCTCGCAGATCTCCCCCGCTTCCTTGCCGTACTTCGGGTGCAGGAACAGCTCCTGAACCTCGTCGATGGCGACGATCAGCGGGTGCAGGCCGGAGCCCTTGAGCGAGGCCAGTTCGGGCGTGACCTTGTTCTCCGGCGCCTTGCCGAGGGCGTGGTAGTGGGCGATGCGCTTGGAGCGGCGCTCGCACTCCTTGTACAGCCAGCCGATCATGGCGGCGCAGCAGGCGATCGTCTCGTCGTCGAAGCCGTTGCCGTACTCGGTGCACACCGGCTCCAGCACCTTGAAGTCGCCGACTCCCTTCAGCTCGTAGACCCTGAGTTCGGCGCGCGGGTCGAGCGAGGCGGCCAGCACCGCGAGCCTGAGCCCGAACGTCTTGCCGGAGCCGGGCTGCCCGCCCACGAGCCAGTTGCGGAACATCAGCTCGGCCTGGACGGTCTCCATGCGTGGAGTGGTGGCGAACGGGAACGGCTTGAACACGTCCGCCGTCCCGTCCCGCAGCAGCGGCCAGGCCGGTTGCTTCATCTGGGACGCGGGCTCGTAGCCGACCCACAGGGCCAGGCGTCCGGGGTGGCCGACTGCGGGCTCGGGCCAGACCTGGTCGAGCGGGAGCCGCATCGCCGACGCCAGCCGGCCGCGCCGGGCGACCACTTCGGCGGCCTCCACGCCGTACGGCAGGTCCACGATCGCGAGGTGGCCGGGGCCGTCGCGGTGGATCTCCTGCGGGAAGCTGATGGCGTTCGGGTCCTTGGACACGGCCTGCGTGATGCCGGAGATGCCGCACGACAGCAGCGCGCGGCGTACCAGCTCGGCGGTGAGCTTGCGATAGCGCGGCGCCTCGCTCACCCGGTCCGTGATCGGCTTGTCGGTCGGCCTGCCCGCGCGGGCCAGCAGCGGCACGGCGACGGCCAGCGCGGCGAGCCGGCCCCAACCGGGCACGTCGGCCACGAGGAGAACCAGCAGGCCGAGCAGGGCCACGACGCTCAGCACCATCAGGATCGACCACCGCCAGCGAGACTGCCGTTGGCGCTGCTTGTCCAGCTTGAGCCACGTCTCGGCGTCGTTCCGGTCGGCGGCGTACTGGCGAAGGGCCCAGTTGCCCTCTTCTGCCGTCGCCCAGTGCAGCATCCGCCCGATGGCGGTGAACACGCCGGGAAGCGCGTACCAGAGCGTCTTGGCCAGGTACTTCGGCGAGCGCACGGCGTGATAGCCGAGCACGTAACCGGCGTCGCGTGTCTGCCAGGTGAGCATCGCGCGGACGGACTGCCAGGTCCGCAGCCACGCGGGGACGATCGGCGCGCGGCGCCGCGTGGTGAGCGACGCGTACGGCGCGGCGTCCTCGTCCGGCGGGTCGACCGGCGGGCCGGTGACGCGGTCTGCGACGGCGATCGTCTCGCGGTCGAAGAACGCGTCCTCCTGGTCGTCGTCCGGGGTGGTCTCGTCGGCCGGGCGGGCGCGGCGGCGGGAGTCGAGCGGGACGACCTCGGCCGTGCCGTCCCGGTCCGGACGGTCGGTGAACGCGAAGCCGTTCAGCTCACGTCCCGGCGCCGGACGGCTGTCGGGGTCGTGCGGGTCGTGGGTCATGATGAGTACACCTCGTGTGCCTTGACGGTCGCGGGGTTGCGGGGCGCGGCCACTGTTCTTGGCGGAGTGGGGGCCGCGCCCTGCGTGTCGGTCGGGGACGGTGCGCGGTCGGACCGCGGCTCGTCCGGTGGTGGGTCGGCGGTCGGACCGTGCGGTCCGTCCGCGTCGGTATCGGCGGTCGGTGTCTCGGCCCGCAAGCGGGCGAGCAGGGCTCCAGCGCGGTCGGTGGATATCGACTGGCCGGTCCGCCGGATGGCGTCGCGGAGCCGGTCGCGTGACAGCGTGATGCCGCGCGTCTGGTGGTCGGCGGCGATCTGCCGACCGAGCGGCATCAGGTCGTCCACGTCGGTGGGAGCAGTACGGCGGGGCCGTCCGCCCTTGCGTGTGGTCCTGGCGGTCGGCCTGCGCGCCGGGGCCGTCGGCAGGGTGGGGCGCGTGGTCGCGGGTGCGAGGCGTATGCCCTCGGGAACGAGTTCGCCGAGCCGGTAGAGAGCGCGCTCGCGGCGGGTGGCCTTGATCCGCCACAGCCTGCCGTACCGATCCTGAAGGTCGGTGCGGGCCAGGATGCGGTCACGCTCGCGCCTGAGCGCGTCCGGGTATGAGCGGATCTCCCACAGCACCATCCGCCGCCACAGGGCGAAGGTGGACGGGAGGGCCAGCAGCCAGCGCGAAAGCCGGATGGACTCCATGCGGTCGGGCTTGGCCAGGTCGGCGCGCTTGCGAACGGCGCACGCGCCGACCTCCACCGCCACGACCCACAGCAGCGGGAGCATGGCGTGGGCGACCATTCCGAACACGGTGTCCTCACCGGCCACGTTCAGATAGACGGTCGCACCGGTCAGGGACCACGGGACCAGCCGGAGCGGCCGGACCCGCATGCCGAGCCGGGCCAGGACGATGTCCAGCGCGGAGAAAACGGCGATGCCCAGGTCGATGCCGAGCGGCACCATCCAGGCCATCGTGCCGAACGACGGTCCGGCGGCCCTGGCGACGGTGGCGAAGCTGATGACGAACCCCAGCAGACCGAGGGCGGCCACGGCGGCGGTGGTGACCGAGACGGCGGTGTGTTCGCCCTCGGTCAGCGGGCGCGGTCCATAGGTCGTGGCGGTCATCGGCCCCACCGTCCCCAGCAGCGGGGGCAGCCGGGCCGGTCGCACCAGTTGGCCCGGTGGCCGGACCAGATGCGAAGCACCATGTCGGGTGATCCCGCGGTCTGGACCGTGGAACGCACTGCCTGGCGCAGGCGGTAGCGCTCCTGGCAGATGCGTACCAGCTCGCAGGCGAGGAACCCGGCGGCGAACACCATCAGGTGGAGCAGGACGGAGATCATGCAGCCCTCCTCAGCAGGGCGTGGAACTCGTGGTCGAGGTCGGCGGCGAACACCGTGCGGCGGCACCCGGCGCAGTAGAACTGCACGGGTCCGCCGTCGAGGCGCGTGGCGCAGCGCGGGCAGCGCTTCACGAGCCAGGGCGACACGGCGCGAGTGGTGTGGTGCATGGATCCCCCTTTCAGATGCCGGACTGTGAGCGGGTGAGGATGCGGCAGAGGCGGCAGCCGGCCAGGCAGCGGGCGCCGTGCGAGGCGCAGACTTCGACCTGGCGGCGGGTGCCGCAGCGGCGGCAGCGGTAGGCACTGCGCGAGCGGTTGCCGCAGTCGGTGCACTGGAAGCGAGTCATCAAGCGGCCACCTTCCGAGCGGCGCGAAGCTCGTCGATGGTCAGCCCCGCCCATACGCCCGCCTTCGGGCGGATGGCCAGCGCGTACGTCAGGCAGGCGGTCCGGGCCGGGCATCCGGCGCACACGGCCTTGGCCTGTGCCTCGCGCGCCTGCCGTACCTCCTCCGGCTCGTCGTCGAAGAGGTCGGGTCCGGTGAACAGCTCCGCGTCACCGGTCTCGCAGGCCGGGTCGGCGTTGAGCAGGTCGTCGCGGAGGTCGACCAGTTGCGCATCACTCAGGCGGGCGGCCGGCTCCTTCATCGCCGCACCCCCAGCAGGCCGGCGAGGGCCTCGGCGACGGCGAGCCGGTGACACGTGGAGCAGATCGGCGGGACCGGCGCCTCCTCGTTGGTCTCGATCTCCTCGGCACCGCCGCAGACGAGGCAGGTCCACTGCGTCTGCGAGACGTCGACGGGGACGAGGCCGAGGTCAGGCTGTGTGTTGCTGGACCCGTAGGTCATGATGAGGACACCTCTCGTAATGGGGTGCCGGGGTGCGGAACTGGTTTGGCGACTGTGAGCCGCGCCCCGGCTTGTTTTGTTTGGTTCAGCCGAGACCGTTGCTGAACGTGGTCAGGGCTTGGGCGATGGTCTGGATGCCGTCCACGGCGCTGTTGACCGCCATCGCGGCCTTGTGCGGCTGAGTGATCACGAAGAAGGCCGCGAGGATCATCAGCACCGTGGGCAGGAAGCGTCGAGGTCGGAGAGCAGGCATGGGTGGTAATCCCTTCTGGTGTGGCCGGGCCTGTCCCTCCTGGTGACGGGCCCTCTTCGCGAGAGCCTGTCCTGTACAGGTATAGAACAGGAATGGCGAGTCCGTCAAGGTCCTTTTCGGGGCCCGCCGTGTTCGTGGCACTAGAAAACCGCGCAGGTCAGGGGGTACGGCAGTGTTCAAAAGGCGGTGCAATTCGACAAAGGGGGGTGCACTGGCGCCAGGAGGGGGTGCAAACTGACGGCGACATAGTGATCACAGAGGGTCGCCGTTCCTCCGCGAGTCGGGAGAGGCATGAACGTCCGAGAGCCGAACCACCAGCTCGCGGCGGTGATGGCGAGAGCCGACTGTTCCAACAAGGGCCTCGCCCGCCGGGTACAGGACGTGGCCACGCATCACGGCACGGACCTGCGGTGTGATCACGTGTCGGTGAAACGCTGGCTGGACGGAATGCACCCCCGCGGTCTGACGCCGCACTTCATCGCCGAAGCCCTCAGCCGCAAGCTCGGCGAGCAGGTGAGCGTGCGGGAGATCGGCATGAGGTACGCCGAAGCCACGCCCTTCGTGGCCCGCAAACCGCGGCAGGCGGGCGGCCTCGCCGACGGCGTGACGATCCTGGTCTCGGGTGACCTGTCGGCCAATCCTCAGGTGGTCGAGAGCGAGGTGTCCTCGGACGCCTGGAACGACTCCATGGTCACGTGGCTGGTGAACCCCGTACCGATCCCCCGGCCTCTGGCTGAGCAACGGCTGATCACGGCGGCCAGCGTCGAGGCCGTACGGGAGACGACGGGGATGTTCGCCAAACTGGACTACCGGTTCGGCGGCGGGCACGCCCGCTCCACGGTGGTCCAGTACATCGCGATGGAGGTCGAGCCGCTGCTCAAGCACGTCACGCCGGACACGGCGCTGGGCAAGCAGTTCCTGTCCGAGACGGCGGCCATGCTCCGGCTCGCGGCCTGGATGGCGTACGACACCGGGCGGCACGGCCTGGCCCAGCGCTACATGACCAGGGCGCTGTTGCTGGCGCGCGAGGCGGGCAACCGAATGCTCGGCGGACGCATCCTGGCCGGCATGAGTCACCAGGCCAACTACCTCGGCCACTACGGCATGGCGGTCAACCTGGCACGCGCCGCGCGGATGGGCGCCGACGGCGCGGCCACGCCCACGGCCATGGCGCTGTTCAACGCGATGGAGGCACGGGCGCTGGCCTCCCAGGGCGACGAGGCCGGATGCTGCCGCGCCCTCGGGGGGGCCGAGCGCTGGTTCGAGCGGCGCAACTCAGAGGACGATCCGGTCTGGTTGACGTACTTCGACGAGGCGGAGCTGGCGGCCGAGTTCGCCCACTGCTTCCGCGACCTCGGGCATCACCATCGGGCGCGTGACCGGGTCCTGGAGAGCGTGACCCTGTCGGAGTCCCTGTACGTGCGCAGCCTGTCCTTCGTACGCACCATCCTCGCCACCAGCCACGTGGCCGGCGGCGACCTGGAACAGGGCATCGCCGTAGCGCGCGAAGTGGTCGCCACCGTGGCCGACCTGCGATCGACACGCACCCGGCGCTACGTCCAGGAGTTCATGAAGCAACTCGCGCGCTACGGCAACGACCCGCTGGTACGGGAGTTCCAGACCTTCGCCGAGACCCGGCTCGCACGCGCCCGTTCAGAGGCGGGCGCGGCAAGGTAGCCGCGCGAAGGCGGGCTCTGATCCTGTCGCGGATCTTGTGATTGGTCTCCGGGTGTTCGCTGGCTTCTACGGGGGGATTCCCTCATGACGATGGCGGTTTGAGTCGATAAAGTGGTGATCTTCGGCTGGCGTCGGCTGCCGGAGTTCCCCAAGGCGGACGCCCATGACAACCCCCGCGCAGACGCCAGCACAGCGTCACCTGGACGCCGCCCTGGCGGACCTGGCCACTACCTTTCGCGGGATGACCGCCCACCCTGACGAACACAACTGCTCATGCCACTGGGGCAGCGCCGAAGACCTGGCCCGCCTGAAGGTGCCGGACGTGGAACTGGATCCTGACCTGCTGCGACGCACCTGGGAGGCCAGCGACTGGGACGACCCCGCATCAGTTCTGCGCCGCATCCTGCCCCAGCTAGCATCCGCCCTGGTCAGCGGCCAGGTAGAGCCGCTTTTCGGCATGGAGGAAGTCGGCCGCTCGCTGGCTCGCGGCAATTGGCAGCAATGGCCGGCCGAGCAGGCCGCCGCAGTCAGGGCCTTCCTGCACGCCTGGTGGGCCCACAGCCTCATCACGCCCGACGCCGCCGTACCTGCTCACGAGGTGCTCGCGCTGTGCGCCGAGGCATCCGCCACCCTCGCCCCCTGGCTCGACATCTGGGAGACATCAACAGACCCCGTGGCCGACCAGCACCTCGCCAAAGCCGTAGCCCAGTGGGAGTACGACCTGCTCGGAGACCTGCTCCCCTGGGATACCCGGTATGACGAGGAAGACCTCCGCATCACGCTGACCGCCTGGCTGGTACGCCACGCTCCAGCGCGCCTACGCGCCTCAGGCGCACCGGAGCAACTACTGCACCGAGTAAGGCTGCTCAGCCTCACCGGCCCCGCCCGCTGGGAGGACCCGCACTGGCCCAGCCATCGCTACTGAGCTACGAACCCCGTTCAGAAGGGCCGCCAGCTGCGCGGCAGCACATCATGCCGCAGTGACGCCATGCGGTGGTCGAACTCGGCGCGGATGTCAGGGCTCAGGTCCACGTTCTGCATGAGCCACGTGGTCATCGTGATCTCGCGGATACGGCGCAGGGTGTGGAAGCCAGGCCACTCGGTGATGTCGAACCCGTACGCGTCCACAGCCTGTGCGTACTCCTCTGGCGAGACCCAGCGGAACCCTCTGAACGGAATCCCCACCCCAGTGCAGAGATCCCACTCGCGAGGCCCCCACGCGAACGCCTCGAAGTCCAGCATGATCACGTTCCCGCCCGTGGTGCGGAGCAGGTTGCCCTTGTGCCCGTCGCCGTGGATGTGGCCGGTGGGCAACGCGAAGTCGAGCGCGATGTACTCGGCGTAGAGGTCCTTGACCCGCTGGCGCAGGAACCCGAGGTCCTCGTCCGCGACCGTGAAGGCGCAGTCCAGGCGATCCTCAACGCGGGCCAGCGGATCGAACAGCGGCAGGACCAGGTCCACCGGCTTGGCCAGGCCGTGCAGCTCCTTGAGCATCACCGCCAGGTCCACGAACCCGGGAGCCGGCCCGTCGGTGTCCACGTGGCGCCAGAACGTCACCACCCTGCCGTCATGGACTGTCGCCTGCGGGCAGTCCGGCCAGAGCTGCACGCTGGGAAAGCCGGCCGCACTGAGCCAGTTCGCCACCGCGACCTCCCTACGGACATCGGGCAGCAGATCCACACTCCGAGCGATCCTCACGACGACCGGAGCCGACGCGAGGCGATACAGCGCGTTCTCTCCCAGCCGTATGAGACGCGCGCCTCGGCTGTCCAGGCCGACATTTTCGCAGGCCGCGACGAGCGCCCTGAATGCGTCGTACTGGGAGAAGCCTCGCCCGGTGTAGATCTCGGTCATGGATCAGCCCTCGCTGTTCGTATCGGGAGGTGGGGGACCGGTGGCCACATAGCGGCCCTTACTGGGAATGACGACGATCAGGCCCTCTCGCTGAAGCAGTTCCAGGGCCTTGCGTACCGTGATGCGCGCCGTGCCGAACCTCTCTGCGAGGACAGGTTCACCAGGCAGACGCACCTCTGGGGGGAACTCGCCGGCTTTGATGGCGAGACGAAGTTGGTTGGCCACGTCCTCGTAGCGCGTAGCAGGCTTCGCGTCCGCGGCCTGGCCTTGAACGCGACGCCCTCGGCCCATGTGGCTGACGACCAGGCCCTCGCGTTCCAGTTCCGCGAGGGCCTGGCGCACCGTCCCGCGGGCCACGCCGTACGCCTCCATCAGCGCCGTCTCCGACGGGATCATCCCGCCCGGCGGGTACTCCCCCGTCGTGATCCGCCGACGGAGGTCGCCGGCCAGGACGGCATAGGTGGGCTGAGCTTTGCCTTGAGTCATGAGGCTCCCTTGCCGAGCAACAACGGACTCAAGGCTAAGGCGAGCGGGTGTCGGCGGGGATGAGCGCGCGGGCCGTCGCCTGACCTGGGCTCTGGGACGCGCGGGCGGGCGGCTTCGCCGCTCCCGGGGTCGGGTCGTCAACGTGCCTCACCTGTGAGGATCAGCATCCACATGCGATCCGCTGGGCGGCGAAGCCACGGGCCGGCGTAGGCCACCCTGGGAGGCACGGTCTGGTGCGTGCGACGGATCACGTAGGTGCCACCGGAGGCGAGCAGCTCGTACACGATCACCCGGCATGAGCACGTGTAATCCACGACTCGGGCACGAGCCGGCGACTCGGCTGCCCAGTCAAGACAGGTCACGCGACCACCAGTGCGAGCCGGCGGGTGGGGCGCGAGCTGCGGGCATGGCCAAGCGTCCAGCTCCACATCGAGAACCTCGGTCATAGCGGCAACCCTCCCCATCGCGTTATGGCAACGTTTCTCCACGTCAACGCTTATGAGCATATGCCTACAAGGCTATATGAGGTAGTGGGGTTGTGATGATTAACAGCTGTGATCGACTTCAGCTCCGATCGGCCCGTGCACCGGCAGCTCGCCGACATCATCCGCGCGGAGATCGTCGCCGGCAGGCTGAAGCCTGGTCAGGCGCTCCCCTCCGAGACCCGGCTCATGCAGGAGTACGAGCTTGGCCGCGTCGCCGTGCGGCAGGCGCTGGGGGTTCTACGGGGCGAGGGACTGGTCGTCACCGTGAAGCGTGAAGGCTCCTACGTCCGACCACAGGTGCCCGTTGAACGAGTTTCCGTCGAAGGGGCCGCGGAGGTCAGCGCTCGCATGCCGTCTCCCGACGAGCGGAAGGAGCTGGACATCCCCGAGGGGGTGCCGGTGTTCGTGCTCAAGCAGCCCCGCAAGCGCAACCGCATTCTGCCCGCTGACCGGACGGTCCTGGTCTGGGACGTAGACGGCGAATAGGCGTCAGCAACAGTAGAGCCGGCGACCGGACAACAGGCTGAGCATCTCCGAAGACCCCGGCGCCGAGCACCGCGTGCGCGGGGGGCACGTTCGTGTAGGTGCTGACACTTCCGTGCTTGAGGGACCATCCCCGCGTTAGATCGAGATCTATGGCTTCCCCTTAGTAGCCGTCCCTGTTCGGGAGAAGATCAATCATGCTTCGTCGAGTCCTCGCCATCCTGGCACGCCCCAACTCCAGCCCACGCGATCTAGCCGAGGAGGATGCGTGCGCTTACGGAGCGCTGCTCCTTAGCGAGGCGCGGGAGGAACTGAACAGGGCGGACGCCAAAGCTCAAGTGCTACTAGGAATTGTCGGCCTCGGGCTGGGTGCCACCGCTGGCGGACTATTCGCTGGTAGTTGGTCACCATTCTCCCTGTCGAACGGCATCGAGTGGCTGTGGTGGATCGGCTCCGGGGCAGCCCTTCTAGCACTCGTATGCTTAGCAGCTGCCGTCTACCCACGCACCACTAGATGGGGCACCCTACGTCCTGACATGGTCAGCTACTGGGCGGATGTCCTGCCATACACCACGACCGAACAGGTCGCTGAGGCACTCTTGCGCTCCCGAACTTTCGATCTCGGGCGAGTGTCTGATCAGTTGCGACAGGTGGCAGGCATCGTCCGACGCAAGTACCGCCTCGTCCGCTGGGGCTTTTGGCTGTTGTTGCTGGCGCTCATTGCAACTCTCGCCTCTGTCTCACTGAACACCGTCATCCCGATGACCTGACACTCCACCAACGAGGTGCGATTCGGACATAGAAGCACAAAGACTCTTTTGGCCCCTACGGGAGTTGTCAAAAGGCGGCGAGCAACGTATGGATGAGTTCATGGATGAACCGTCCGGGATCTTTAGCCACGCTTCATCCGACGACCCGCAGGTCGCAGGTCGCAGGTCGCAGGTCGCAACTGGAGAACGAGTTCACGGCGAAGGGAAGCGCAATGCATCCAGCATCTAGAGAGACCTCCAGCCGGCGGCTTCCGCCTTATCGCGGGTTGATTGCGGTCGATTGCGTTCAATTTAGCAAGCACCAAAGTGTCTATCTTCCCGACCTAAGCGCCGCAATACCGGAAGCGCTCCAAACGGCATTAACCCGTTGTGGGATACCGCAAGTATGGGAGAAGCGACGGTTCCCACAGGCTACAGGGGACGGATACATCTTCGGCACCAAGACAAGATACGTCCCTGCTCTCATCGACCGAGTTGTACCGGGCTTACAAGATGTGCTGTATGAGCTCGCGCCCGGTCTGCGCGCCAAAGAGCGGTCTCTCGATCTACGCCTGCGGGTCAGCATACATATCGGGCCTATACATGACGAAGGTGACGAGCTCCGGGATCGGATCAGCGAACCAACGATATACGCATGCAGATTACTAGACTCCGCCCCTCTAAAAGAAGCGCTGAGGCAGAGCCAACCAGACGTGACTCTAGTCGGTTCGATAATCTCTCAACGCGTTTTTGAAGATGTAGTGCAGGCTGGATATATACAGCTACACGAGACAGAGTTTGAACCAGTTACCGCAGCGATTCCAGACAAAGGATTTAGTCAGTCTGCGTGGCTATACATACCGCGGCGCTCACGCCGGGGTCTGGAATCACACGCGGCCACCACAGAGCCGAGTGCAGCCAAGTCATCGGTACCATCCCCAAGCGCTACGGCCATCTTCCATGGCCCCGTCGGGGGGAACATCACTGCAAGCGAAATTCACGACGGAGTTCATATAGACCTCCCGGAGGGATTTTTTGAATCTCGTCGAAAGAAGGAGCAGGAGTAGTGACGGACACAGAATCTTCGCCCCAAGCCCACTCGGCGCAAGAGATCGAACCCACACCTGATCCGGATCTATCCGAGGCCAAGGAAGAGGTTGATGACGAAGCATCTGAAGATAAACCTGACGAGGCGCAGGCAGAACCACAAGAACCTTTACTCCTTCAAAATAGTTTTCAGGAGGCCGTGGGCGCCGCTTTCGTTGGCGCTCGCATCGGACACGTCAACTTAGGCGAAGCTCGAAAAAATGTTGCGACCAGAGTACTCCACCCAGACGTCCTACAAGAAATGAGCGACACATACGTACGTAATGATCGGAATGGAGATGACAAGGCGAGCGAGATAGAAAGAGTCCTGCGTCAGAAAAGATTCGTCGTCATCACTGGAGACGAAGGAACCGGTCGCTTCATAACCTCAGTAAACGCAATACTTGCCACTCAACTACACCCCGTACAGATACTTCTGGATCCTGACGAAATCGAACGCTCCCTCATCGCGAAGAACGGACAGGGCCATCTCATAGATCTTGGTGAGCTCGAAGAAGAAACTGTCAGGAGACTATCCAAGGTCCTCCGCGACTACGTTGCCCGCATTCGGTCTGCCACATCCGGCCTCGTCATCATTGCAACCTCTAAAGAATGCCGCCTGCTTGATCCAGATGACGACTCGGTGGTGTCGATCGTTGGTCCACGCGCAGAGTCCGTGTTTCGTTCGCATCTAGCGTGCGCAACTTCTAGGTGGTACGCGGATCAGTATGCCGCCTACCCCAAATTTAAAGATGCTCTGCAGGGCGCCACCCCTCGTGAAGCTACACGTCTCGCTAGCCTGGCGAGGAAGCGAGCCGACGAAAAGGACTGCACTTCCGAAGAGACGATCGAAGAAGTCTTAGCTGAATTTTTGGAGCGAGCCAACGCAGGCGTAAGAGATTTGTTTGGCAGCACAAGCACCGACCAGTCCGAATATGATCGCGCGCTTGTACTCGCCGCATCTGCCCTGGAGGGTGCGCAACCGGATGCAGTATTCTCCGCGACAGAGCAACTCGTAGAGTTACTAGAGCTAAAAAAATATCCCGGGCGTGGCAGCTTTGGACCAGGTGCATCCAGGCTGTTGGCTTCCATAGACGCAGAACTAGTCGACGGAGTAGTTCGTTTTCGCCGAACAGACTACGCCTTGCCCGTTCTTGATTATGTTTGGGGGGATCAAGTCTACTTACGCAAGCATCTAGACCCCTGGATCATTTCTCTCGGCGATAAAAATGGGAGCGACCACATAGTCTCAGCGCTACTGCATCTTGCGGACTCTCATAATGCGCCCAATCTGATAGTCGATGCGGTTACGAGCTGGGCGGGCAGGTATACAAGTCGAGCACGTGCAGTACAGTTGCTGGATAACGCGGCACTTAGCACTGAGATAGGACGGAGCATCCGACAGTCTCTATATCAATGGTCGGTCTTGTCATTAACTCCGGAAGACATTCAGGTCACCGTGGCAGAAGTTTGCGGAGGAAATCTCGGAAACTTCTTTCCCGGGGTAGCGTTAACGCGTCTTCGGCACCTTGCAGACCGTGATTCACTTCGCGTCAAAGGTACCGTGTGTGCAGCACTTGCCGCACTCGGCAAAGACGACAGCCTTAGAGAAATAATCCTCAAAGAAGTTGTAGATTGGACCAATAGCACGTCGGAACGCCAGACCACTGGTGCTCTTGCATTCGCAACTTTGGCCAAGGAACACATAGAGGAACGATTTGCTTTTATTCCTCTCCCTCCTGCAGATCAAGACCTAATCGATATCCTCGCTCAGGGGTGGCGCGCAACTCTCCGAAACTCTCAAACCACAGCTGGCGCTTCCACACTTGCCATGGCATGGATGGAAGCCAGCGTCCAGATGCAAGCATCTAGTGAAGTCATCACTGAAATCTTCGCTACAGCATGTAGGAGCAGCTACGATATCGGAATAATCATCCCGCTCGCTAGGCGTTGGGCACACAGTTCTCATGAGCCGTCAGTGCTGCCACGCGAGGCACTCTACGAGGAACTGCTAGCTAGAATCGAGGGTTTGCGGCCCGACCTTTGGAACCGATCATGTCGCAACACGTATGAAGAGATGTAGGAGACGTCGGTGGGCGTATTGGCTTGGATCCGCAATCTGCTCGCCTCTAGGTATGAGCAAGCGCCTATCGAGCAGCATCATCAGAGCAGCTTTTCAGTGCGCCCTCTTCCGAGCTCCTTGCCAGAGGCATACTTTGAGGCATCACTTCAACTTACGTGGACGATAACGGGCGAGGGCAGCCCACCAAATATGGAGGAGACCTATCGAGCGCATAGTCAACTTCGCGAAATATTGGAACGCGTCACACCTAAATTCTCCGTTCTGTCAGAAGGAGAAGCGCAGAGCGAAGCCGAAATCGCGGTTTACAGGCAAGCTCGCAGAATCGATCGCCGCCTAACGTCCGTTCAAATAAGGCTGTGGGCGAACGATAACATAAAAACCTATGCCGAGGATTTCGAGAAAGAGCTACGCCAGAGCGCTCTGACGGAAGCAACTTATGCGATGAAGGCGCGTCAATCTCGCTATGTACGCGATCACCTACTCGCCGATGCCCAGGTCGCTAGGCTCTGGTGGCTCGACGGGAAGGCCGAAAAACTGCCGGAACTTCTCAAGATGGGCAATAATTTCGAGCAGGTTGTTGGACTAGTTCAGGATGGTATGGGATCGACTACCACTCCAGAAGAAGCACTGGCAGTCGAGCGTGTTGCGGAGATCATCAAAGATTTCCTCGCGCCATTAGGAGCTCAGCATCGCGAGATTCTCCTTAGCCAACTTAGTTCTATTTTTGGTAGCTATGAACGGGAAGACCTCGTCAGAGACATACAGGGCTTGAACGGCAGCTCTGCAGGAGATGGTTGAACATGCCCGGTGCTCGCTCTCCTCATATAGCAGCGCTGCAACAATCACCGACAGCGACGTCACCGTAGCCGGCCGGGCGAAGATGCTGATAGTAGGGAATATGGGGCTCTTCGATCTTGAGGGGGAAGGACGTCGGCGTGGCCTGACGTGCGAGAGCTCGTGACCCCATGACACTGGCTGTTGATCTAAGACAGTCTGTGACGGGGGC